>NZ_MEIK01000042.1 GCF_002777855.1 Snodgrassella alvi | reverse complement strand
AAATAAAACATTGTCATCATGATTTTATTGTTAATAATTTTCCGATAGATGTCAGTATAACTTACAACCGTGTCTATTTAAAACTATGGCAACAAACCGAAAAAAATATCGCTGCCATACTGGATAGCTGGGTAGTCACTAATGATGGCAAATTAATTAAAGAGCAGGCTGGCAAGGTATAAGTCTAAAAGATGCATACCCTTACACCACTGATTGAAGAAATTATTTTTGGAACAATACATGCACAACTGATACAACCTCATTCAGCCAATTTTGCCATTTTTTAAGAGAAATTCCGGTTTGCTTGCTATTTTACGCTAATTATATTCGGTAGCTTGTATATATATTAAACATAATAATCCATTCAGAGTTAATTTTTCATTACATTAGTTAATTTTTGTGTATATTTTTGTTTGCATTATCTTAAAATTATGCTAATTTATATGTTAGTCCTACAGGAGACATCAGTATGAGAAATTTATTGATTTCGTATGCTAAAGCTGTCTGTTTAACTGGCCTGCTTTTGCTGTCTGGCTGTTCTGATAATAATGACAAAGCCAAACAGCAGCCGGTACCTTTCACTAATCAGGACCGATTTGGCCGCTATGATTCCATTGGTAATCTGGGCGGTAAACCAGTCAGTATTCCCGAGGGTGTGGTATCTTCTTGGGTGCGCTACGTCGGTGATCCCGGAGATTTTGATGCCAGCAGAAAAGCCAGAAAATATAAGCGCCCACCTATTACCTATCAGCTACCAATCGAAAGTTTTGGATTTGTATATCGCCTTACCGATGGTGCAGTTTTGAGCAGGAAAGAACAAACTGATATTGATTATATGCATGATAAC
Organism: Snodgrassella alvi; assembly: GCF_002777855.1. Classification (GTDB taxonomy): domain Bacteria; phylum Pseudomonadota; class Gammaproteobacteria; order Burkholderiales; family Neisseriaceae; genus Snodgrassella; species Snodgrassella alvi_E. The sequence continues at coordinate 2,286 of NZ_MEIK01000042.1, read as the reverse complement.
AAAACTTTGATTCGTATAGGTCAGCCTTTTCCATGGGCTCATACAATTATTTATAACATATATAGCCCTAAACAATCTAAAACCTTCAATCAATGGTTTAATAATATTCTAGAATCATCAAAAGAAAGTTGGGATTTTGAATATTCTAAACAACCTAATAAGGTATTTGGTTTAACCTATTATCAAGCCAATAACGGTATAGACCCCAGTACCAATCAACCATGGACAGATAATATTGCAGGAAAAGATCTGTATATCTATCGGGATGCAAATAATAACATTAAAACCCTTATCCTATGTGATATTGTTGGAGAAATAAAACATTGTCATCATGATTTTATTGTTAATAATTTTCCGATAGATGTCAGTATAACTTACAACCGTGTCTATTTAAAACTATGGCAACAAACCGAAAAAAATATCGCTGCCATACTGGATAGCTGGGTAGTCACTAATGATGGCAAATTAATTAAAGAGCAGGCTGGCAAGGTATAAGTCTAAAAGATGCATACCCTTACACCACTGATTGAAGAAATTATTTTTGGAACAATACATGCACAACTGATACAACCTCATTCAGCCAATTTTGCCATTTTTTAAGAGAAATTCCGGTTTGCTTGCTATTTTACGCTAATTATATTCGGTAGCTTGTATATATATTAAACATAATAATCCATTCAGAGTTAATTTTTCATTACATTAGTTAATTTTTGTGTATATTTTTGTTTGCATTATCTTAAAATTATGCTAATTTATATGTTAGTCCTACAGGAGACATCAGTATGAGAAATTTATTGATTTCGTATGCTAAAGCTGTCTGTTTAACTGGCCTGCTTTTGCTGGCTGGCTGTTCTGATAAGGATAAAGACAAAGCCAAACAGCAGCCGGTACCTTTCATTAATCAGGACCGATTTGGCCGCTATGATTCCATTGGTAATCTGGGCGGTAAACCAGTCAGTATTCCTGACGGCGTAGTACTTCACTGGGTGCGTTATGTTGGAGACCCTGGTGATTTTGATGCCAGCAAAAAAGCACAAAAATACAAACGTCCACCTATTACTTATCAGCTACCCATTAAAAGCTTTGGTTTGTTTTATCGCCTTACTGATGGTGCGCTAATGAGCTATAAAGAACAAACCGAAATAGATTATTTGCATGATAATAAAACTTTAATTCCTGAAGGTAAGCCCTTTCCATGGGGACACATGATTGTTTATAATTTAGTAAGTCCTAAGCAATTCAAAAATTATAATCATAGGTTTAAAAATATTTTAAAATCGTCAAAAGAAAGCTGGGATTTTGAATATTCTAAGCAGCCTAATAAAGTATTTGGCTTAACCTATTACCAAGCCAATAACGGTATAGACCCCAGTACCAATCAGCCATGGACTGATAATATTGCAGGACGGGATCTGTATATCTATCGAGATGCTAATAATAACATTAAAACCCTTATCCTTTGCGATATTGTTGGCCAAGTACAATCTTGTCATCATGATTTTTTTGTTAGTAATTTTCCAGTAAAAGTTAGTATCAGTTACAACCGTACCTATCTCAAGTTATGGCGGCAAACCGAAAAAAATATCGCTGCCATACTAGATAGCTGGGTGGTGACTAATGATGGCAAATTAATTAAAAAGCAGGCTGGCAAGATATAAATTGAAACAGATGCACAACTGATACAACCTCATTCAGCCAATTTTGCCATTTTTTAAGAGAAATTCCGGTTTGCTTGCTATTTTACGCTAATTATATTCGGTAGCTTGTATATATATTAAACATAATAATCCATTCAGAGTTAATTTTTCATTACATTAGTTAATTTTTGTGTATATTTTTGTTTGCATTATCTTAAAATTATGCTAATTTATATGTTAGTCCTACAGGAGACATCAGTATGAGAAATTTATTGATTTCGTATGCTAAAGCTGTCTGTTTAACTGGCCTGCTTTTGCTGGCTGGCTGTTCTGATAAGGATAAAGACAAAGCCAAACAGCAGCCGGTACCTTTCATTAATCAGGACCGATTTGGCCGCTATGATTCCATTGGTAATCTGGGCGGTAAACCAGTCAGTATTCCTGACGGCGTAGTACTTCACTGGGTGCGTTATGTTGGAGACCCTGGTGATTTTGATGCCAGCAAAAAAGCACAAAAATACAAACGTCCACCTATTACTTATCAGCTACCCATTAAAAGCTTTGGTTTGTTTTATCGCCTTACTGATGGTGCGCTAATGAGCTATAAAGAACAAACCGAAATAGATTATTTGCATGATAATAAAACTTT
>NZ_MEIK01000041.1 GCF_002777855.1 Snodgrassella alvi | reverse complement strand
ACTGCCGGATTTACAGCAGATTATGGACAAACAGCAGGCCGTAGCGGATGCCACCGCCACCATCATGCAAAGCGTACGTACACTAAGCACAGATATGGCAAACAAAGCGGACAAAGAAAAGCAGCAGGCGAAAAAAGCGGCAGAAGAGCAACTGCAAACAGAAGGCGGAGAGATACTAAACAAATACAATAGCCTGAACGAAGCCGAAAAAGCCGAATTCCTGAAACAATATTCCAGCAGTTACAAACAAGCAGACGAACAGGCACAGGCATGGGGCATAGGCGGCAACAAGAGCCGTGCACTGAATGCAGTGACCACAGCCATCACCGGTGCACTGGGCGGACAGACCAATATACAGGTAGTGGCCAACACCTTAGCACCATATGCATCAGAGCTGATAGGCAAACAATTCGGCCACGGAGAAAACAAAAACGAAGCAGCGCAGCTGGTAGCGCATGCCATATTAGGTGCAGTAACTGCAAGTGTAAACGGAGGCAGTGCAGCAGCAGGAGCGGCAGGAGCGAGCAGTGCAGAATTGGCAGCCCAATACCTAATAAACCATCTGCCAAAAGAGCAGTATCCAGAAGCAATAGATCCCGCCACAGGAGAAATAGACCCGAACAGATTGCCGGAAAACGTAAAAGGAAGCATAAGAGACCTATCGTCAGCGATAGGGACAGTAGCAGGGGGACTAAGCGGAGGAACACTGAGTAATGCGCAGATAGCAGGAGAGCTTGGGCAAAATGCAGTAGAGAATAATGCCTTAATTAACAGCAAAGGAGAAAGCAAGCTTAATGCACAGGAAAGAAAAATAAATGAAAAGCTGAAAAAAGCGGGGGTACAAAGTGCGGATGATTACCAAAGAAAATACGATGCATGTCAAACCAAAGAATGTCAACAACAGGTTATAGAGAATTACAAAAAAGCCTCAGAAGAGGCCTCACAAATCATACTAAGTCTG
>NZ_MEIK01000040.1 GCF_002777855.1 Snodgrassella alvi | reverse complement strand
TTATTGTTGAATGCGGAAGGTGAAAGCAAACTGGCCTTGGATAACAGCGAACAAGGCAAAATCATTGCAGGTAAACAAGCGGTAATTCACACAGCCGCTTTTGACAATAACAGTGGCAGCATAGATGCAGACAGTCTGGAATTGAGTGCGGATAGCGTTAACAATGCAGGCGGAGCAATACGGGTAAATCAGCAATTAAAAGCTCAGATTAACCGTAATCTGAATAATCAGAACGGAATTTTTGGAAGTGGAGCAGACCTACTGTTGAACAGTGAAGGTGAAAGTCTACTGGCAGTTGATAACAGTGCGGGCGGTAAAATTATTGCGGGTAAACAGGCAAAGCTAAATACGGCCAGCCTAAACAACAGCAAAGGTAGCATAGACAGCGACAGTTTGGATTTAAAAGCCGTACGCATAAACAACAGCGAAGGGGCGATACGCACCAACAAACAGCTGAAAGCACAGATTAAAGAAGAATTGAAAAACCGCAACGGTTTGATTGGCAGCAGTGAAGAATTATTGTTGAATGCGGAAGGTGAAAGCAAACTGGCCTTAAATAACAGCGAACAAGGCAAAATCATTGCAGGTAAACAAGCGGTAATTCACACAGCCACTGTTGACAATAACAGTGGCAGCATAGATACTGACAGTCTAGATTTAATTGCTGATAGCGTTAACAACACGGCTGGTGCCATTCGAACCAATAAATTACTACGTGCGCAAATTAATCAACTCTTATTGAATCAGAATGGTCAAATTAGGAGTGCCGAAAATATCGATATACACGATAATCATAAAAATACCCTCGGTGTGGATAATACCAATAATGGACAAATACTCGCTGGAAATGATTTAAGTTTACAGGCAAAAAATCTGAGTCATTCAGGCGTAATGGCTTCAGGTCATGACGCTGTTATTTATTTAAGCGAAAATTCTGATGTTAATGCAGATATCAGTGCCAATGCCAACCTGAAACTCCATAGTGATGGCAAAATCACCAATAGCCACAGCCTTACTGGCGGTGATAGTGTTATTGTTGAAGCGAGCCAAATAGAAAATCAAACAGGTGGTTCTATTCAGAGTAATCGGCAGACTGAATTAAGTGCAGTAGACAATATAGTTAATCGTGGTCTGATAAACAGCAATGGCCTGACTCTGATTCAGGCTGGAAATACTGTTGATAATGTTGGGACCGGACGCATTTATGGAAATCATGTTGCCATCGGTACGAGCAATTTGTTCAATAGGGAAGAGACAAAAGGAAATGAAACCAAAGCAGCAGTTATTGCTGCTCGTGAGCGGCTGGATATTGGTGCAATAAATATCGTTAATAAAGAAGAAGGATTAATAACCAGTGAAGGTGATATTGGAATAGGTGGAAAACTGGATGCACGGCTTCAGGCTACAGGAATGGCAAACAGCTTAATAAATAGCAGTGCCCGCATTGAAGCAAAAGGAAACGGCAGTATTGCAGTGAATGACCTGCGCAATTTTAATAATCATTTTGCGTTGGAAGAATATTTAGCCAGTAAACAGCATATTCAACAATATAAATTTCCCAAATTGACTGATTTTTTGACTGAGGGTATTGACGGCCATTTCGACGAGCGAAAAAGACATAATAAACATGCTATATTCATATATAAAAATGGCAACTATATAAGAGACAATAAACAAAGTATAACTTGGAGAGATTTTACGCGAAGTACATACAAACAACGAGTTAAAGAAAGTAAACCAGGAGAAATAATTGTTGGAGGTGATCTGAATATCAGTGGCCAATACTGGGAAAATAATAATAGCAAAATTCTTGTAGGAGAAAACCTACTTGGTAGTGAAAATATACAGCTAAATAATATTGAAAGTAAAGGTAAACAGACAATTATCGATGATGGTTGGATAGGTGGATTTAAAAATTCTCATAAAAAATATAAAAGAAAAAATACAGGTAAAATAAATAACCATTCGATTACCGACACAGATCTTGAACAACCGGTAAGTATTATTCAGCAGCATGTAAATATCAGTATTAACCAAAATAAGGCTGATTCAGCTGATTTTAATAAACGACAAATAGATAATTCTGGTAGTAAAAATTCAGAAGAGGAAAGTAAAAATCAACTTAACTATAATCAACAGAAAACAGCTAGTGACAACGGTCTTTTAAGTGAAAATAAGAGTACTGGTAGTATTAACAATATTCAGGGAAATAATCAACAACAGGTAAATAATAGTAATGAGCAAGCTGATCTACCTAAATTTAAGACTATAAATAGTTTCAATAATCAGTTGCCCAATAACTCTTTGTATCATGTCGATCCGAATAATAAAGGCTATTTGGTCGAAACAGATCCAGCCTTTACCAATATGAGAAAATGGCTGGGAAGCGATTATATGCTCAATTCATTAGGTCAGGATCCAGAGAAAATGCAAAAGCGACTGGGTGATGGTTATTATGAACAGCGCCTGATTAATGAGCAAATAGCTAAATTAACCGGATTTCGACGTTTGAATGGTTATTACGATGACGAAGATGAATTCAAGGCACTGATGGATTCAGGTATCAGTGTGGCAAAAAAATTGGGATTGGTGCCTGGGGTAGCATTAACTGCAGATCAGATAGCGCGTCTGACCAGTGATATTGTCTGGCTTGTTGATCAGACTATAACCTTACCTGATGGCACCCAGCAGACGGTTTTGGTACCGCAAGTATATTTGATGGTTCGTGACGGCGACCTTAATACTAGTGGTGCCCTGATTAGTGCAGCTAATATCCGCTTGCATACTAATAAAGATATTAATAATCAGGGAACAATTGCAGGACGTAAAATAGTAGATTTAGGTGCTAACAATTTCGACAATAGTGGTCTGATTAGTGGTCAGAAAGTTGGTTTAGAAGCTAATAATAATATTAATATTATTGGCGGAACGGTTCAGGCTCAGGATTTACTTAGCTTACAGGCTAAACACATCGATATCAACACTACAACAGTTACCCATGGTGATGAGAGAAATGGGGGAACAGTGATAAATAGGGTAGCTGGTCTATACGTGACAGGCAATAATAATGGCATTATGGCAGTCAACGGAATTGAAGGATTAAATGTTAATGGAGCCAATATTGTAAATACTTCAACGAATGGATTATCTCAGTTAGCAAGCAGTAAAGGGAACGTAAATCTTGGGACGGTACAAACAGCCAGTCATATAGGATATGGTGCTCTAAACGCTAAAAACCATCTTGCTCTGGATCATGCAGATGAAATAGGTACGCAGTTTATGGTTACTAATGATGCTCAAATAATTGCTGGGAACCAAGTTAATGTCCGTCAAGCAGATATAAACAGTAATAATGGGAATATAAGCATTTATGGCAAAGAAGGCGTGAATATTACTGAAGGCAGGAAACTAGTAGATATGGACGAGTCTTATTACAGCAAATCCAAAAAATTTCTGTCAACCAAAAAAAGTATTGATAAATATCAATTGCATCAAGATGAGGCTGTAGCCAGTAATATTACAGCCAAGAACGTGAATATAGGTACAGAAAAAGATTTGAATATTCGTGGCAGCAACATTATTTCGGATAATCAGACTTTATTACAGGCCGGACATGATATCAATGTCGAGGCAGCTGTAAATCAATATCAGAAAAATGAATATCATGCACGTAAAAAGTCTGGATTAATGAGTAGTGGTGGACTAGGTTTTACGATAGGTAGTTTAAAAGAAACAGATAATACAATTAATCGTAATATTATACACAGTGGCACAAGTATCGGTAGCCTCAATGGTAACACCACTATTATAGCAGGCAACCACTATATTCAGGCTGGAAGCAGCGTGTCTTCACCAAATGGCGATGTCACCATTGCAGCTAAACAGATAGATATCAACGCAACAAATGATATTTATAGCAGTGATAATCTTCATACTTATAAACAAAGTGGTCTAACATTGGCTGTTAATGTACCTGTAATAAATTCAATACAAAGTGCCAGTAATGCTATAGAGAAAGTAGGCAAAAGTAAAAATATACGTGTTAATGCTATGTCTGCATTAAACGCCGGAATGGATACTTACAAGGCAGGCCAAGTAATTTCTGATATTGCCACTAATCCACAAAAATCCGCCGATGTTGGCGTAAGCATTACTGTCGGCCAGCAAAAGAACCGTAGTGAAAATCACAGTCGAGACAGTATAGCCTCGCCCAGTCAGATATTTGCAGGTGGCGCAGTAAATCTGTTAGCAACCGGAGCTGGAAAAAATTCCAATATCAACATTCTCGGTTCAGATATAAGCGGCAGCAAAGGCACCCATCTTCAAGCAGACAACGACGTAAACCTGCTAGGGGCCGAACAAAGTCATAATGAAAGGAGCAGTAACAAATCTAGTGGCTGGAATGCAGGCGTGGCAATCAACTATGGTTCTAATGGTTTCTCATTCGGCGTTACTGCCGGTGCAAACGCCGGCAAGGGAAATAGCAGGGGTGACGAAACCAGTTATCGCAACAGCCACATAGGCAGCAATAGCGGCCAAACCAGCATCAGCAGCGGAGGCACAACCAACATCAAAGGTGCACAGGTAACCGGTAAAGGTGTCAGCATGGATGCGGCGGAGCTAAATATTGCAAGTTTGCAGGATAAGTCCAAATACAAAAGCAAACAGCAAAACGTCAACGGAAAAATTACTGTCGGCTATGGGGTATCCGGTACAGCTGATTACAGTCAGAGCAAAATCAAAGCAAACTATGCCTCTGTTACCGAACAAAGCGGCATTATCGCCGGTGATGATGGATATCAGCTTAACATCAAAGGCAACACTGATCTTAAGGGTGCCATCATTACTTCTAGCAGAGCGGCCGAAGCCTCAGGTAAAAACCGCTTGATTACTGGCAGCCTCACTAGCAGCGATATCCACAATCACAGTGATTACAAAGGCAGTAGTTTCGGTATCAGCGTCAATGGCGGCTTAAGTGGGTCAAAATTGAAACAAAATCCACCTAGTAATAACGACAAAATTAATTTGTCTAACCAAGGTTCTACTGAAGTAAATAAATCATTTGGTTTCGGTCAAGATAGCGGCCACACTAGCGGCGATACATACAGCGGCATTAATACCGCAAACATCCTTATTACCAATGCCACTGAACAGCAACAAAGAACCGGTAAAACTGCAGCAGCCACCATTGCTGCTATTCATACTGATGTCAACAGTGAAAATTATGCCAAAAATGCTGGTTATCTGGTCAATAACTTTGACAAAATCAAAGTTCAGAAAGAACTGGATTTACAACGTGAAGTGACGCAAGAATTTGACCAAAACCGTCACGACTTACGTGATATTTTGCATGCAGTTGCTGATAATAAACGCCAGAATGCAGAAGATATCCGCAAGAAAAACTACATAGACGGCAAAAATGGCTACAATACAAACGAATCACTTGCACTTGAAGATAGTGCCGATAGTTGGGATAAGGCCGCTTTTTATACGGATATGGCATTAGGTACATTATACGGCTATGGTGACAGCACAACTCTCGTATTAACACATGGGGAATCAATAGCTAATCCTGCTATTAGAGCTGCAACCAGACCTATACAAATATGGGAGGTAAAATGTATTCAAGATAGTTTATATTGTTCCAATAATGGTTTTGATGACAAAAAGAGGCCAATAGATGCTGATAGCTTATACGCAGAAATAGGAGACAAACGTCAAATCTTTGATATTAAAGATATCAAGCCTGGTGAAAATTCTAATGTAATTACTATATCTAATCCGGGTATACTTAATTCATTAAATGATTCTTTAAAAAATGCTGTAAAGCAAAATGAGTGGAAAACAAGTGCAGACGGTATTTATGTAGTTTCCAATCCAATGACTGGGAATTATTTATCAGAAGGTTTATATGTTTTCTATGATAAGGTTAATGATTTGCTTGGCGGGCGCCTGCCGTTGACTAATTCTGAAAAAGCTAATATCGAAATCTATAAACATGTAAAAGACAAGGGGTATTTATTAGACATAAGTAGTCATAGCAGAGGCGGATTAACAGCTAGTAATGCTTTACAAAATGCTAATCGCAACGGCTTAACGGGAATACCAATAAGGGAAGCAAGATTTTTTGGAACAGCAACCTATGTTCCTGATTATGCGAATCAGTTAGTATTGAATGGTTTTGAAGGAAGTCAAGCCTCTTCAGCTGTGCATTACAGCGATTTTGTTGGTAGAAGTCCTTTGGCATTTTTACGCACTTGGTTTACGATGGGAGGTAATTCACCCACTGGTGGAGTAGAGGATAAGTGGTTTATGTATTCTCATAGTAGTTATTTTGGTGAAATACCTAATCAAAAACTAATAGATGAAAAAGGGAGAAATATTGACGCAAATGGTAATCTTACAGGAGAAAGAAAAAATGAAAATCCATATTTTAAAGATTTCAATGATAAGTGGATTGATGGTCCAAACCATAATTTGAATAAAATAAATCCTTCAAAACCTATATTAGTAAAACCTACTTTAGTTGAAAAATAGAGAAAAATGATAAAACGCATAATGAATACGTAGAGAAAAGTTATGCGTTTTATCAGCATAATATGTGTTTTAACAAATTTATTATTGTTTAATTGTTTTAGAATACAAAAATTAGTTTTAAACGCTTTTACCCAACAGTTTTTTAATCATCTGTATAGATTAAGAGAAAAGGGTTTAACTACTAAATGATTATCTTGCCACTTATTGGATAAGCCAAGAAAGTGTCTTCAATTTGGTTGATTATTAAATCAATGTTACTAAAAAATGAAAACGAAATGTACAAAATCAAGGCATATATTTATAAATATATTAACAATTAAGCTAAAAACTTAAGTAAGGATAAATATTACCAAACCTGTTTTACTCATAGAAGAATTAATACTATTAGAGTAGTCATTACCAATGAAAACCTTGAAAAGCAAGCAAATAACAAACAAAATGTAAGAGAACGAGTATGTGTAGTTTGAGCTATATTCAATATTGGATATCTTAATGATAATGGTGGATATCTGAATATTAATTTTTTATGTAAATGAATAGAAAAAAATAGATAAATATATTAAAAAATCTAAGGAAAAGATTTTATAAATTAATACATAATTAGTTAGATATTAGTGAGTACAGATGTTTGAAAATAACTTAAATGAATTACTAAGGAGAATCTCCACAATTAATCGAGATAATTACAGCTATTGTATGTGGTAAAATTTTCCTGTTTCATGAAAAGTAATTTTTACATTGTTAAATTTTCATGAGCTGAAATAATTTAAAAATTTTTTCCGTTATTCCATTTCCCAAATTTTTTATATAGTTAGATGTATTACTTGTAAATTTAAATCAACACCAGCATTATTAATCCATATTGTTATTTGGGATAAAGAATATGGCTTTGGAACGAGGTGGATATGCGGAGAAATTGGGCAATCGATATGAAACGAATTGGGTTGCCTATCAGCTGGTGCGGCTGCTAGAAGAAAAAATTGCTTGGGTTATTGTAGAACCAATTGGTCAGGATGAGCCAGGGGTGGATTTAGTTATTGGAAATCATGATGGAACAACTGAACATCATCAGTGTAAATCCAGTAAAGGAGAAAGTGAATATTGGACGCTAAGCCATTTGCATAATGCAGAAATTTTATCCAATGCATTATATCAGATAAAGAGAACAAACACTGAATATCATCTGGTTTCTCCTTTAAGCTGTAAACACTTAAGTGATCTAAGAGACAGTGCACTTAATAGTAACGGGTATGCAAATGATTTTTTGCGCTATCAGATTAATACTAATAAACGGCGAGAAAAATTTTTTCAACAGTTATGCGATTATTTGAATCTGGATATTAATAATCCATCAGATATCAACACAGCAATTGTTTTCTTGAAAAAATTTAAAATTGAACAGTTCATTTTTAATGAGAACGTTCTGGACAGTCTGCTAGGAAAAATTTCTCTTTTATACTCAGCTGATTCATTTAATTTGAAATCGTTATTCGAATTTCTTAAACACTATACAACTGATAATAATAAGCTGCGCCAGCAAATAACTTCTTTTAGTTTACATCAGGATTTACAGAAAGCAGGGTTTGAAAGAACTACTTTTAATGACGATAAACGAGTCAGCACGGTAGTTATTAAACTATCCTCTGAATTTGAAAACTCTTTACGCCCGTTTTTAATTGATGGAGCCATTATTCAGAAAGATGAAGTAAAGCAGCTTATTGCTTCAGTCAATCATCATGCTGTCACCTTGCTTACTGCTGAGGCCGGAATGGGAAAAAGTGTGTTGTTATTGCAACTGCATGACTATTTACAGCAACAAAATATTGTGTCAATTCCCGTACGGCTAGACAGAAGGCGGCCGGAAAATAATTTGACTGAATTTGGCAAAGCACTCGGTTTCATCTCATCGCCGGCAGTGTGTGTGAAAAAATTTGCCGCGGGTAAGCAAATTGTGTTTATCCTTGATCAGCTTGATGCCATACGCTGGACAACCGTACACTCTTGTCAGGCTCTGGAAATTTGCCGTCAGTTTGTTCAATCTATAATCGAACTAAGAAAAAAAGGTATCAATATCAGTGTGGTTTTGGCCGCAAGAACATTTGATATGTATGAAGATATTGCTTTATCGGGATGGATAGAAAGTATTGATAAAGAATGTGCCAAAATCAAAGTATCAGAATTAAGTGCAGCTACAGTAAGTGAAAAAATAGCAGGTTATGAGAATTATTCCGTGCTAACAATAGAAAAGAAACGAATTTTAAGTATCCCTTTATGGCTTGGTTTCTATCTGGCTATTGCAAAGCGCATTCAATCTGCACCAAAATTTGATAATAAACTGGAACTGGTGAAAAAATTCTGGGATAACCGCATGCAGGAAGTGAAACAATGCGGTGTAGATGTGTCCGCAGCCTTAGCACAAGTAGACAGAATCATCGACATACTGATAAGCAATAATTGTTTATCTATAGCAGAAAATATCGTTGTAGCCGGCAATGGAGAGCTTAGTGCATTGATATCAGTTGGATTGCTCAGTAGCCAGAATAACCAGATCAGCTTTCGCCATCAGGCATTGCTGGATTATCGTGTAGGTAATGCTTTATTTCAGACGGCTTTGAATTCTCCTGCAAAGTTACTGGTTGCCCTTGGGGCTAAGGAAGAGCAGATGCTGACCAGAAGAGAACAGTTGAAATATGCCATGAATTTGTTGCTGCAAACCAATCAGCAGAGTTTTTGTAAATGTGTAGAAACTATTTTATTTGCTGAAAATGTCAGGTTTCATTTAAAACATCTGATTTTATGCTGTATAAAGGAAATTCAAGAATTGAAATATCCAGCGCGCCAATTGGTTGACACAATCATTGCTGAACCACAATTTTGTGAGCAATTTTTGCTGAATGGTTGCATTAGTAATAGTTATATTATTAAATATCTAATTGAAAAAAAATATATTGCTAAATGGTTACATAGTAGTGAAGACAATCTATCTATTTTAAGTATTAATCTGTTGTTTTCAGTGGTTCGGGATATACCGAATTCAGTAGTTAATGAAATTACTCCTTTAATCGGTCAGTCCGAGCAGTTAGACAATATAATCCGCAGAACATTGCCAAAGGATTTAGAAAATGATGCTGATGTGCTGTTTGAATTTAGAAAAAAACTGATTAAAAAAGGTTATACGCCAGAAAATGTCAACTGGAAAATACTGGCAAAAAAAAATCCACAACGGGCTTTGCTGTTAATCCGTATGATACTGGATATATATTGGGCTGATTTATGTGCAATAACGGATTCTGATAATTATGATAGAAATACATTGGACTCAAACAACTGTAACTGGCCTGAACAGACTACAAAATTTGTGATGGAACTGGCCAAGCTTGAACCTCAAGCTGTAACCAAATTTCTTCTGGAATATATAAATCCTATTTTTGCAGACAACTCTGAAAAAAAAGTTGTTGATAAATGGTTTTATCAGTTACAGAAGCCAATTGGGCATAAAACCAGTATACAACGAACGATATTTGAGTTGCTTGAAGTGGCTGGCAAAGAGTTACAAAGCAAGCCTTACCAGCTTTTTGTACTGACTAACCCATACTTGAATACTTCAAATCCTATCTTGATACATATAATGGCTAATATGCTACTTAATCTTTCAAGTGAATATGCTGATATGGTGTTGAATTGGTTGTTAATAAAACCAAAGAGGTTATGCTGTGGGAATTTTTGGTATGAATCTGAATGGAATCTCGCTGGAAAACTAATTGAAAAATTTTCTCCTGATTGTTCTGATGAATTAATTAAGCTGTTAGAGCAAACAATTTATTACCTTCCGCCATCTAGGAATATTAATGATATAAAATCAATTCTGGCTAGTAGAAAACATGGCAAATATGAACATTATTGGGGTAAGGCACAATTTATTTTGTTGTCACAACTTGACGAGCACAGAAAAAGTATTAAAACGAAAGAATTAATTGCTGTCTTGCAAAGAAAATTCGGCAATTACAAAAATATAAATCATGGTTATATAGTGAAAGAGTTTGGAGGCTGGGTAAGTTCCCCTTTACCAAAAGAAAAAATTTTATCAGATAATAGCTGGCGCAAATTGATTTTAACACCTATTGCCAGATTAAATTCTAATAAATGGAATCAGAAAAGTGAAAATCAATTGACTGAGTCCAATATCAAAAATTACGCTCATGATTTTGAAACTAATGTACGCAATCAGCCATCAAGGTTTGCTCGCTTGGCTTTAACCTTGCCAAAAACTATCGATGAAGAATTTATTGATGCTTTATTTAATGGTTTGATAAATTCTGCCAGAAATAATGTAGACGAAAAATTCCAATCTGAATGGCAGCCGTGTCCAGATGATTTATTAGAGCAGGTTATTTTGCATTTTTACCATAAAAAGCCTGTATTGAGTTTGGTTAAGCTAATTGCTAGGCGGGTAGAGTGTTTCTCAAAACTGTACATTGATAAGCTGACTTATTTAGCTAAATTTTCAGATAACCCTGAAAAATCATCCTTTAATGATAATAATATCCATGAAAATGATTTGGTATATTCCAATAGAATTTGGCAGGATTCCCAAAATTATGTTCGAAGTGTGGCTTTTCATGGTATAGCATCCAGATTCTATATAAATAAAGAATTTGCTCTGAATCATATTGAAATGATTACTTTGGCCAGAAATGATAATCATCCTGCGGTGAGAGTTACGGTTATTGAGCTCTTACTGCCGATGCTTAATTACGATGCAAATTATGCTCATGAACAATTTATCTCAGCTTGTTATCGGGATATCTGGTTAAGTTTAATTTGTAGAGCGCATTATTTTTTCGATGTAGGTTTTGACGGAAACTATCAACCTCAATATACCGAATTAGTGTTAGTCATGCTGGGTTCAGATATTGAGGATGTTAGAAAGGAAGCTGCTAAACAAATATATAAACGTTGGTTTTTAAAAAATTTATTTACCAAAGAGTTAGAGCAAGTGCTGAAAGGAGACAGTATTTTAAGAAAAGGATATGCAGATTTTATTATTGAAGTACTGGAAAAAGATCAATATCATGATTACATAAATAAAATTGAATATGCCTATGAGTTGTTGTTGAATGATGATAATCTGGAGATAGCTAAAGAAGTGGGTGTGTGTATATTAAAAGAAAATTATTGGAAAAAAAACAATTTAAACAAATTATTCTTTATTTTTGTTAAATCACGCGTGGCAATACATTGTATCTTTGAGCTAAGTTGGGCGATTAAAAATTACCCTGGAAAACTAGCTGATTTGTGTCCTTTATTACTAAATTTGGTAGAAAATATTTCTCGCCGATATCAGGATAAAGATATTCTAGAACCTTGGTATCATGAATCAAATTTGATAACAGTGGTGCAAAGAATATATGATGAAGCCATGGAAGATGAAGATATAAATACCTTAACAAAATGTCTGGATATTTATGATAAATTATTTAAATTGAAACCTTTTACGGCGTTAAAATTAACGCAGAGTCTAGATATAGGTGTTCTGGCCTGATAGCTGGTTCGATTAATATTTTAATTAATCCCTTTCTATGCAAGAATGACTTTAATAAGTTAAATTTAGTTTTTTGTTAATCATTGGCCTAGTTTGAGTTTATTAAAAATAGCGAAATTGCAAAACTGCCTGTAGCTGTAGCTATAGGCAGTTTCGGCTTATCAGGCCGGTTTTAGGATTTATGAAGAAGTTGGCCTGAGTTTCGATGTTGCTGATACTGGTAGTGAGACTTCCGATCAAGGTATTAAGAAGGGTGCTAAATTCCAGCAATTCTTCTGTAGTGACCAACCAGTTATGGTTGGGTTGGTGGTTATATTCGTGCAGAATTTTGCCCAGCGTTTCGGTGAGAATAGCAAAGCTGGTACGGCTCTGGCAAGGCAGCAGTCGAGGATTTCGGTGAGTTGTAGCTGGTTTAGTTGCTGGGCTTTGCTATTGTTAGTTAAATGAGAATTTTGCAGAATGGCGATTTGGCTGGCATTGTTCAGCAGCATGCTGACGCCGTTATATAGACCAATTTGGAAGATAATATTAGTGCTCATTTACGGCCTCTTTTAATTCAGCGAAAGATAGTAAGAAATTGAAGGTTTTAACCTTTGTCACACTATTCTTTTCTGTAATTGAATAATGATTTGGGTACAGAAAAAACGTTTCAAATTTTTAAGCGATTTTATTCCGTCATACTAATCAGCCTTCCAAAACTGGTTATGTTATTGAACATAACGATTATCATATTAATTTGGTGTAAAAATATTGTCGATATACGTTTGATTATCTGATAATCGGCCAGCACTTGGTGAATACTAAGTTATTTAGATTGAATTGGTTTAATTTACGATTTTGTAAAAAAGATTTTATTTAGCAAAGTATTATTTTGATTATCATTGTTTGAGTATTTATACTGTTTTATCGATTGAAGAAGTAATAAACCTTGTGCTTATCATGTTATTTAAGACTATTTTATAAAATTGTAATTGAAGCTTGAATAAAGTGTATGTGCCGGTAGACATAATTTTATGCTTTCAATGGCTTTCTGTGATTAGATAATCTGATGATTAATAATAGATTTGTTAATTCTTATGTTTATAAATTTTGGTCAGTTTTAGTGTTTGAAGTTTTTTATTGTAGCTGGTTTTACGCTAAAAAATGTTGATATTTTATATTAATTGGCGTGCGGCTGAAGGCTAAGTTTATTTTGTGATCTATCACGTTGCTGAATGTAATAATTAACTGATAGATAAATTGATTATTGTCTGGCTAATTATATGGTTATAAATAAAATAATTGTTTCATTACCTTTAGAAAATTTTTAACCTGAAACCTGCGTGTTTAAATCAATTAATCTTTAGGCCATTTTTTTGCGATTTCTGAAGCACTTATTTTTAGTTAAAAATAATAGCTACAAATTTTAGTACTGTTTTTTGTATCTGTTAATTAAATGTTGAGTTGTGCCGGTTTGTTTATGCTGATTTAAGGCTGAATATTTAACATTATTCTAATTTGATTACTTTACTGTGCAGGATAAATCAAGGATCACAGATGTTAAAAGATTAAGGTAAAGAAATACGCGATTTATTTGTGCAAGCTATTTCGAGCAAGTTGTGAAGAAGTAGTTTGATGGTAAACGATTTCAATCTGCAAGTTATAGAGCTGGCTGTATAAGCAGGTCGGTAGCGTAATCATAATAAGTTTTTCACAGGTATTCTTGTACTGTGCTTGTATAAGGTGTAATCAGCTACAAAAGTAATTGTATAAAAATGATATTTTTCATAATGACAGCGATTATTTGTGTCCGATTTGTTTGATTAATTTGTTTAGACGTTCGGCAGCATTTTATAAAGTGAAGCGGTGTTAAACTGTATCATGCGACCATGGGTATGTTTTTCATATCGAGGTCTCCCATAAAGTGCTTCGTTAATAAAGCTTTCTATAAGTAATCATTTCTTGTTTGTTTTTTCAAGTAGACACAATAGCTGTTTGAAATCGGTTATATGCTGATAGTCCTGATAAAATTTCTGTGCTAATAAACTGAGTTGATTCCATTTATAGCACGCTTCGGAAAAAATAATTTCCTGTCCCTGTTGTTCTTATTTATGACAAATCAGTACCAATTTGCCCCCAGCCAATTAAATAAGAAACTAATTGGCTGCATTCATCGTCGCCCTTTGGCATGTGCTTCCATGAGTGGTTGATAGGCGATTTCTTCAGGGACAGCGGCCAGTTTCTTGGTTAATAGGGTGTAGTTTTGATTGATTGCTTTAATCAACTGACTTTTGGATTCTGGTATGGTCTTGTTGTTCTCGCAATTTGTTTAATTATTTGTTTTTTATAATTTTTATGAATTATGGGTTTTTCATCATTTTATTTGAAGATAAAAGCTGAAGTGTTGATTTGCGATGAAGTGATGGTTTATTAGGTTGCTAGGCAAGTGCTGGGTTTGGCTGGTTAGGATTATTAAAATTAATATTTAATTGTGTTTTGTATTTTAAATTAATATTAATTACTTTTTTTATTCTATTTTTGCTTGTTTCGTGTCAATAAATCATTTTGGGTTAACTGTTCTAATCTTGTGTTTGTACAAATTCTAGGGTCTGTAAGTGGTAGGTAGCGGTATATGCTGCTTTTGCAGGCGATTAATCGATGTTTTTTGATGTTGGTGGGGGCGAATGAATAGGAAGATTCCCGAATTGGTGTGTCCGGCTGGTAATCTGCCGGCGTTGAAGATGGCGATAGATCATGGTGCGGATACGGTCTATATGGGGCTGAAGGATGCAACCAATGCGCGAAATTTTGCTGGTCTGAATTTTGACTCTAAGTCTGCGGTAGAGGGAATTACATATGCGCACCGGCATGGGCGTAAGGTGTTGATGGCGATAAATACCTATGCACAGGCAGGAGAAGTAAGAAAATGGCAGCAGGCGGTAGATACGGCTGCCGAAATTGGCGTGGATGCGGTGATTCTGGCGGACTTTGGATTGCTTAAATATGCACACAAGACGCATCCACAACTGGCGCTGCATATGTCTGTGCAGGGTTCGGCAACTAATTATGAAGCAATTAATCTGGCCCAAGAGCTGTTTGGTATCCGGCGGGTAGTGTTGCCGCGAGTGCTGACACTGCCGCAGGTGGAGCAGGTGATTAAGCATACTTCAGTAGAAATTGAGGTATTTGGCTTTGGCAGCCTGTGTGTGATGGTGGAGGGGCGCTGCTTACTGTCTAGCTATGTGACGGGTGAATCTCCAAATACGTTTGGGGTGTGCTCACCGGCAAAATACGTGCGCTGGGAGCAGCAGGCAGCAAGGATGAACGCACGCTTAAATAATATTCTAATCGATCAGTATGCAGCAGACGAGCCAGCTGGTTATCCGACTTTGTGCAAAGGGCGTTTTCTGGTAAATGATGAAACCTATTATGCATTGGAAGAGCCGACAAGCCTGAATGTGCTGGAGATTTTACCGCAGTTGTTAGCCATGGGTGTGGCGGCAATTAAGGTGGAGGGACGGCAGCGCAGTCCGGCATATACGGCGCAGGTAACGAAGGTATTGCGGCAGGCGCTTGATTTGGCGGTACAGTGTCCTGAATCGTTTACGGTGCAGCCGCAGTGGCAGCAGGCGTTGGCTAAGGTTTCTGAAGGACAGCAGGTGACGCTTGGAGCGTATAACCGGCCGTGGAAGTGATGAAGGGGTGTGAGTGATGCAACGAGATAAGCTGGCTTTGTCTCTAGGGCCGATTTTGTTTTTTTGGCACAAGCAGCAGATTGTGGAATTTTATCAGCAGCTGATTGGTGAACCGCTAGCCACAGTTTATATGGGTGAAACGGTATGCTCGCGCCGGCAGGAGTTGAAAGTAGCAGACTGGATTGATTTGGCGCGCGATGTGGCGGCTGGTGGCTGTGAAGTGGTGCTGTCTTCACAGGTGCTATTGGAAAGTGAGTCTGATTTAAAACGTTTGCGTAAGTTGGTGGAGCAGGAAGATTTCTGTGTAGAGGCTAATGACCTTGCTGCTGTACGGTTGTTGCATGCTAAAGGAATTTCTTTTGTCGCCGGACAGGCATTGAATATTTATAACGAGCAAACGCTGGCGTTAATGCAGTCGCTTGGCGCTAAACGCTGGGTGGCTTCAATTGAGCTGTCAGCCAGTCGGCTGGAGCAGATGATTGCGGCGGTACCGGATGTAAACTGTGAGGTGTTTGGCTGGGGGAGAATGCCGCTGGCTTATTCTTCTCGCTGTTTTACGGCGCGCCATTACAATCTGAAAAAGGACAGTTGTGAATTTAAATGCTTGGAGCATGCAGACGGTTTACCAATGCTGACGCGTGAGCAGCAGGCTTTTTTGACGATTAATGGTATACAGACAATGTCTGCTGGTTGTCATTCTTTACTGGCACAATATCAGCAATTGCAGGCAATTGGGGTAAACCGTTTTAGGCTTTCTCCACAAGCACAACATATGGTGGATACGATACGGCTACATCAGCAGGTGATGGCTGGTGTACTGGAAACAGAAACGGCTTTGTCTGAGCTCAAAGGGTATGCCAGTGGTGCACTGGTAAATGGCTATTGGCAGGGCAAGGCTGGAATGAATCAATGTAAAGAGGTGATGTATGCAAATACCTGACAGGGTAATGCCGGGATTGCTGAAAAATGTGGTGGAAAGGTTGCCGGCTAAACCGCCGGCATGGTTGCTGGTACAGACGTTGAATCAGCTGCTAAAAAGAGAAATTTTGCTGGCTGATATGTCGTTGCTAGCCGGATGTTTATTTCGGGTTGAGGTGGCTGACTTGGGATTAAATCTATTTTTCACTGCTTCTGAGCAGCGGTTTATGGTCTCAGATGTTAGTGCTGACGTGGATTTGTGTCTGAGCGCAAATACTGCTGATTTTATGAAGATGTTGTTACGGCAGGAAGACCCGGATACGCTGTTTTTTAATCGTCGGTTAAAAATTGAGGGTGACACGGAGCTTGGGCTGATTGTAAAGAATTTGCTTGATAGTATAGATTGGTCGACTATTCCGATGATGAAATCGTTGGTAAAGCAATGAGTCTGTTTTCTTGATGTAATGAAGATAATTCTGTGGCCGGTATCATGTCGATACCGGCTTTATAGTTTAAAGTAGATGATTAGTTCACCGGACGACGGCAGGCTATCATGTAGTTGACGTCTAGGTTTTCGGTAAGATGATAGTGTTTGGTTAGCGGATTATATGTGAAACCGCTGCTGCCCAGCCATTCAAGACCAGCCTGCCGGCACAGACGCGCCAGCTCGGCCGGTGTGATGAATTTGTGGTGATCATGGGTGCCACGGGGCATCAGTTGTAAAATGTGTTCGGCGGCAATGATGGCTTGCAAATAGGATTTTGTGTTGCGATTGATGGTGGAGAAACAAACAACTCCGCCGGGTTCCGTCAGTTCGGCACAAGCTCTGACTACGCTGCCAGGATCAGGAACGTGTTCCAGCATTTCCATACATGTAACGGCACCAAAGCTGGCAGGCATTTCTGCGGCTAAATCTTCTACACTGACTTTACGATAGCTTACATTGCTGATTTGCTCCTGCATGGCGTGCAACTGGGCTATTTTGAGCGATTTACCGGCTAAATCGATGCCAGTCACGCTGCTGGCGCCTGCTTTGGCCATGGCTTCACTTAGAATACCGCCTCCACAGCCTACATCCAGAATTTTTTTGCCTGCCAGTCGAGCATAGCGGTCGATAAATTCGAGACGTAAGGGATTAATGTCGTGTAATGGTTTGAATTCACTGTTTTTATCCCACCATTTGTGCGCGAGCTGGCTGAATTTGTCGATTTCGCTAGCATCAACGTTGGCTGGCGCGGCCGGAAGATGAGTATGTTCCTGAGTTGGGGTATTCATGATTATTTTTCCTTGGTTGCGGTGGTTTTAGCCCACAAGGCAATGATATTGTTTTTTTCACGCGGGCGTGCTCCTGACCATATTTCATGCCATGGTTGCGGAGGTTCGGCTTTGGGGTCGCGGGTCACTAAACGGTATTCACACTCAGGATTATCTGCCTGCAAAGGTATCCAGCTATATTGCTGCCAGGCAATGCGGGTACTGAAATTGTCGTGATTGATGCTGATGCAGGCATGCCGGTCGCTGAATGCCTGTAACTGCTGCTTGCTCAGGCTGTTTTCCATCTGCTGAACCACTGGCCGTGCCGATTTGGCCGCATCCAGCCAAGGCAAAAACAGGGTCAATAGCAGTGACCATACTAATAAAACTCCGGCTGCCCAGTTGGTTACTGCTTGTCGGCCTCGAATATGCTGGCGGGTAATGGCCCATAGCCATAGTGGTGTCAACACGCAAGCGACAATCAAGGGAAAGTAATTGACATCGTAGCGGTAATAGGGGCTGAAATAAACGGCACGGGCAGCTAGTTTGGCCGGCCAGCCATAATTCATGGCGATGAAGCCAAGCCAGAGGAAAAGTGCCAGAAAGCCAAAAGCCATGATGCCAAACCAGTTGAGGAAGGCGATGGCTCCGCGACGCAATGCATCCAGCTGGGCGGCTCCGAGTAAGGCCAGAGGTGGCAGCACGATTACCAATAAATCCTGATATTGCAGCGGCAGCAAGGCAAAAACTGGTAGGCATAGACTTAGCCATACGATAGCAAGCACGCCCCAGCGTTGTTTTTTTAGCTTGCCGCGCGTAGCAGTCCAGATGGCCAGAGGCCATGCAGGAAAGGCAAACCAAAGCAAATTTTTTAAATAGTATCCGAGCGAGAAGTGTACTTCTTGATGTTGAAAACCACCTAAAGGTGCCAAAGCATGATACTGCCACCACAGATTAAAAATATTGGTAGCGGTCTGATGCAGAGCAAGTGGCCAAACTATCATTAGAGGTAAGGCACAGAGCAGGGATATCAGTAAAACTAGATAATAGCGCCGGCGACGCCACTGAGGGTATAAAAGTAAGCTGAATGCTACCAGCATCAGCAGTAATGGCCACAATAGGCTGCCGGTCAGAGACAGTACGGCCCAGCCACCGCCCAGCATCATGCAGGCCATCATGATGCGACGATCGGACAGGGAAAAACCATACCAGCACATGGCGGAACCAAGAAATAGGATAATGCTGTCGTTGATAAAATGAGCCGGTATTAGAATCCCAGTACAGCCGAGTAATATGAGAATGGTGATGCGTCCGTAGCCACGACCAAGAAACTGGCGTCCGGAGCCGCCGATGCAGGCAAACGTACACACAATCAAAATGACATTGGTTAGACGCGTGGCTTCAAAGGCGTCCATTTGGTTGGGGCTAAATAAATGTTGGCATAGGGCAGACAACCAAATATAGAGTGGGGAGGCTTCCCAGTTTATTTCGCCAAAAATAGTGGGAACTGCCCAGTGCGCTTTGTGCCACTGGCTGGCGGTGGTGAACAGATAAGGTTCACCTGGTGTCCATAAATCATGATGCAATACCCCCGGCCAGAGCCACACGAATACCAGTAACAACCAAAGCCATGAACGCTTTTTATTCATGCTTTGTGAGCTGGGTTTGCTGGGTGTATAGGTGAGCATAGGTGATTAACAGCTGTTTAGGGGTGATATAAGGCTTTATGTTAGCGGAAAATGCAGTAGGCAGCCAGATGAGGCTGCCTGTGGCTACGATGATTAGGGCGAAAATTAATCCTAATCAAGGTGTTTGCTTAGATTCACCTGTGTCAGTGGTACTTTGCGAGTACGGTAGCGAAGTTTGTGATACAGGTAAAAGGCAGCAAATACTGGTAGACCCATATAGGTAATAGCAAAACGCTGCCATTTGAAGTCACCATGTAGTAATAATTGGCTGTCTTGTCCGATAATCACCAGAATACACAGTAATAGCGCCAGAATGGGGCCAAATGGAAACCATTTAGCGCGATAAACCAGTGAATTGATGTCGTTACCTTGCTGCACAAAGGCGCGGCGAAAACGGTAGTGACTGATGGCTATGCCTAGCCAAGCAATAAAACCAGTCAGACCAGAAGCGGCTACGATGTACTCGTATGCACCTTCGTCCACACTTTCTAGCAAAAAAATTGCCAATACGACAATGGCTGTAGCCAGCAAAGCCAATACGGGCACGCCGCGCTGGTTGACTGCTGAAAAGCGCCGGTGTGCCATGCCATCTTTACCCATGGCGTACAACATACGAGTAGAAGCATACAGGCCAGAATTACCGGCAGACAGGATGGAAGTGAGAATAACGGTATTCATCACGGCAGCGGCAAAAGCCAGCCCAGCGCGCTCAAACACAAGTGTAAACGGTGATTTGGCAACCTGATCCACGTCAGCACCGAGTAAGGCATCACTGTTATAAGGAATCAGTAGGCCAATTACTAACATGGCTAGAATATAGAAAATCAAAATACGCCAAAACACTTGTTTGATGGCTTTGGGAATGCTTTCCTGCGGGTTTTCTGATTCGCCGGCGGTAATGCCGATGAGCTCGGTGCCCTGAAATGAAAATCCGGCAATCAAGAATACACCGAGTACGGTAAAGAAACCACCCGACCAGCCATGTCCGAGTATCGGTGCATCGCCAATGGTGAAGTTGCTCAGGCCGACATATTGACCGCCAAGAATGCCGAATATGGTCAGCACGCCAACGCCGAGAAACACAATTACTGTGACTACTTTAATGAGAGCAAACCAGTATTCTGATTCACCATAGGCGCGTACAGACAGTATATTGAGCAGAAACACCAGAGCAAAGAACAGCAAACTCCAGCTCCATGCCGGCATAAAGCGCAATGGTTCCCAGTAGGTAATCACCAATGAGGCAATGGAGATGTCTGCAGCAACGGTAATCACCCAGTTAAACCAGTAATTCCAGCCCAGTGCAAAACCCAGCGACGGATCAACAAAGCGGGCTGCATAAGTTGAGAATGAACCGGAAGTAGGCAGGTAAGTGGCCATTTCGCCTAGTGAGGTCATGAGAAAATACACCATAATTCCGATGGCCATATACGCCAGTAAGGCGCCACCAGGGCCGGCATCGTGAATCGCGCTGCCACTGGCCATAAACAAGCCTGTACCAATACTGCCGCCAATGGCAATCATTGACAGATGGCGGGTTTTCAGATGGCGTTTAACTTGGTTGGAAGAGGAATTGGCGTCTGTCATTCTGATAATGTGTAATTATATGCGCCGGTATGTTGTAATTGAGCAGAACTGTACTACCTTGCGGCCAACTTCAGGCGCGCACCGGAGGTACGGTGTGACATACCGGAATGGATTGTCTATTTTAGGGTTTAATAGCGTATGCCGGATATTTTTATCCTTTTTGCATACTGGGTTTTGTTGCAAAAGTCTTTATTATAACAAATTGTGTGCGTTACTGGCATGAGAATTCAGAGGTAACGCTCTCCATGATAATATTTACCATTATTCAGCATAATTATATTTTCGGGCCAGCGCAGTGCAGCCAGATGCATCTGGCTGTCTGCTACAGCAATGGCCTTTTTGCGTTCCCGCCAGCGTGCACCAATGGAAAAATCCACGCAAAATACCTGACGTTGCTGCCCCAGCCAATGTGTAGGAGGCTCCTGAAATAGTTCTTTGCGGTGTTCGGCTACGCCGGTGCCATACCAGCTGCGCCAATAATGGCCAATTATTACCGCCACAGGGTCGGTATACTGCTGCCACCACGGTTTACGTACCGTGAAGCGCCAGCGGCCGTTGATGTAAAAAGGCTGTTGTGTGATGGCCTGAATGCCGCTGGTGAGCGCACGTATTGGATTGTGGCAGCTGCGTAGCAGGTCATAATGGGCTGTACCTGCTTGAAACGTCATCGGATAGTGCTCATTTTCCAAATCTTTATTTAATTGCTGCTGCTCCTGCTGATATGGCTCGTACCATTGTGTATTTCGGAAATCATCTAAGAAGCGGTTTTCCCAGTAATGATATTGTTTTACCAGAGAAGTTTCACCGCATTCTAGTAATTTATTAATACTTTCTGGCAACCACGCAGCGTGAACGATGCGCAAATCGTCCCGTTGCAGAATTAATGGCCATTGTGCGATGGTTTCCTGTAATTGCCTGCGTTGGGCAGCGGGATAGTGCTGCCATGGCGCGAACCGTGCTTCATCCTGTGGCCGGTTATCAAAATACCAGCCAGCTCCGTCTTTGGGGTCGTTGATTAATAAGTTGAGTTCATGATTACCGATAATGGTAAATGCGTTTTCAGAGGCGGCGGCCTGTATCACCCAGTCAAGAACAGCAGGGCTATTTGGCCCACGGTCGCATAAATCGCCAACAAACACGAGCTTACGTCCGTGTTGATGGCGACCGTAATCATCGTAGCCAAGAAAGTGTAATAACTGCTGTAAAGCTTCCCACTCGCCATGAACATCACCAATCACGTCCAGCGCGGTGTTGGACGGTAAGGGGCGGATAAAGGTACTCAAATCAGAATACTTCATTTTAATGGCCTGTGTTAACAGACCTGACTGCTGTCTGTGCAAATATTTATTATTTTAAAACAATATTTAATCAACTAAATTCAATTAACATAGCACAAAATATTTAAGTATGCCAATTTCCCGCTATAAATGTCCTTTTATGTATGATTAATGTCAGTAAAAGTGTATGGAAATGATTTAGGTATAAATAATCAATAATGACAAAGCTGACTAAAAATTAGATATTTACCGTTAGATTATTTACTAAGCAGATATACAGAAACGAAAACTTATCCGCTCGTATCGGCTGTTTGTTTTGCACTGAAAAAATAAATTCAATGCTTTATTTTCCATAATAGCTACTTAGGTGTTCTAGACCACTCCATTAAACGTTTATATTTGTTTCCAATGCCGTGAGTACCTTTTATTAAACATTGGCTGGGAGGCCTTTCGCATACTCATTGCTATTACCAGTCTGCTATTTTCCGTTTGTTGGTCCCTCTTTGATGTTTAGAAACATTCTGAATAACTCAAACAAGTAGGAAATATAATATTTATAGTTAATTGAATATCAAGGTATATCGTGCCCTGACATCTGGTAATAACGTATTTTGCAATATGCATATATTTATTTGTGTTTTCTGGAAATGAGTCGATGAAGATATGGGCATGCTTAATAGCAATTGTCGGATAGTGTGTCGGCCGCTTTTAGCATGTGGACAAGGTAACGGTTATTTGCGTTGGCATTTAATGCCTCTATATTTAACTATTGTCCGGGATGTGTTCGGATTGACGTGATTATTGCTGAAATTAAAATATTAATTTCAATTGCTTATTTTGAGTAGTATTGGTTGTTAGTATGATTGATTGCTTTTGCTGGTAAATGATTTTGCCAAGCTGCTTGATTTCAGCTAAAATCTGGCCTCTTTAGTATATTTGCACCTATAGCTCAGTTGGAAGAGTGTCGGTTTCCGAAGCCGGAGGTCACAGGTTCGATCCCTGTTGGGTGCACCAAGTTAGTATTTAAGGGTTTCAGGATGGCTGAAACCCTTAAATTTTGCTACCTGTACATTTGTTTAAAACAAAATTTCAAACAAAATATAAGTTTTAACACGCAGGGTTTAGACAGTGCTACAGAAAAAATGTACTGTATTGTAATTAATGCACCGATAAGGGGTTGTACGGATTCAGGTTTGATTGTGGCTGTGTATCAGTTGGGAGCGGCTACATAGCGTCTAGTTTGAATTATTCGTAATATTATGATTAAAGCTGATGCAGGACGTGGCTATTTGTACTGTTGCTAGATTTTTTCTAATCAGTTCTGAAATTTTTACTATCTGTAAGCAAAATTTGATCTTGATATTTTTTGCTAAATTGAGTGCACAACTGGTACCACCTATTACGATTATTACAGCGGTGGTTATTTTACATAAATCTTTCAAGGCAATTTCTGCTATCGATACGATACTTACGCTGGCTGGCGTGTTGTTAATAGATAGCAAGCTAAAATTAAGGCAACAATAATTATTATGCCATATAGATAATTGTTGCTCAATTAAAGCGTGCCTTTTTTTGAAAGCCAATGATTTCGAGACTACGAATCTGGAATTAGTAGGTGGGTATGTTGCAGTCTACTTCTCTTGACCATGCATCGATGCCGCCCTTGAGATTATAAAGATTTTCGAAGCCGGTATCCTGTAAATACAATGCTACTTGCATGCTGCGCATGCCATGATGGCAGTAAATTACGATTGGTTTATCGTCCGGTAATTCGTTTTGGCGCAAGGGAATCATATTCATCGGAATATGGAAATACCCAGGAATAGCTGCATACTGGACTTCGTTGTCTTCACGTACGTCAAGGAGGACAAAATCTTTTTTTTGCTGCTGCCATTGCTGCAATTGTGCTGCATTTATTGTCTGAATGGTCATATTAATAAATTGATTCTGTGTGATGTGTATGGATATTAATCTAATTTGATAATGTGACTGTATGCCTGCAGGCATTTGCTTTGTTAGCCGGATCAAATGATACCTGTGTTTATCTGAATATGCCAATGCAGCACAACTGGCAGTAGCTCAGACTATTGGCTAGCTTGGTTATAGTGGCAGTATCGAAAAGGCTGGATTTTTGCGTGAATTCTGTCTCGTTGTATGCCTATTGAGCGCTTACTTAGGCTGCCATTTGCCTTCATTGTCTTTATGATAAACCTTTTCGACAGCAGCCCATGCTACTCGAAAGGCAATGGTTTCTGCATCGCTATTATCGCGGCGTTTTTTCGGATCCTGATATTCTGCTATGGCGTGATTAAATGCTTCTTTGAATATGTCTTGCGCATGTTCCGGTAAAGCGTGCCGTACTGATGCAGGTAGATCACTGCGGTGCTGATAAGGCATGATATTGCTCCCGATTTTGGTTCTATAGCCTAGTAAATCGCAATAAGTGGCTTAATGCAATCAGTTTTTCTAATTATGTTTTTGTTTTAACTAGGTTTTGATTTTTTATTACCTAAAGAGGGAAGATGACAGACAGATGGATGGATCGGATGCAGCCGATATTAATATGCAAGAGAAGTTAAACATATTGTTTGGTGTATGTATGCATACTGATTGGACTGTTGATTTGCTGGCTGAAAGCTAAGTGCTAGATATGGCGTAGAAGTTAGTATACTGCGATATTTGAATTTGAGAATGCACAGGCAGCACCGTTGCCGTAATGGCTACAAGTGCTGCTTTTTAAGAAACGATAGAATCAGAATCTGAATTGATTGGGTGTCGGTGTTTCCAGACTGTGTAATGCAGGTGCTACGGTTTCGAACAGTACGGTTTCTTTAAGCTGATTATTCTGGCGCTCAAACAGAATGGCACGCATTACTGGCGCTTCACCAATAATGGCTACCATGCGGCCATCTTCAGCCAGTTGCTCAAGTAGGGTGGTAGGCAGGGTAGGCAGGGAGCCGCCTACGTAAATGGCACTAAATGGAGCGCCAGGTAGCTTGTCTGCTAATCCATCGCAGGTTTTGTAGCTGATATTGGTGTAGTCAAGGTCACTGAGAACGAACTGAGCACGCTGCTGTTGTTCGGCATCTATATCTACAGAGATGACTTTTCCGGCCATTTTTGCCAGTATGGCCGTGGCGTAGCCAGAACCGGTACCTATTTCTACTACGGTATCGGTGAGGTTGAGTTGTAATGCCTGAATCATGCGTGCGACTACTTTTGGCTCAAGCATTTTGCCACCGTTGGCCAGTCCGAGTGCCTGATCTGTATAGGCTACTTCCTGTTGCTGTGGCAGAACAAAGCGTTCACGCGGAATATCGGATAATACATCTAGTAAGTCGAAATTTAATACGTCCCATGGACGGATTTGCTGCTCAACCATGTTATAGCGGGCGGTATTGAAATCCATGTCTGCTCCGAAAGGCTGATTACCCGCGCGGCGGGTGGGTAATTAAGTAGGTTTGTATTATAAAAACATTGTTATG
This sequence comes from Snodgrassella alvi, assembly GCF_002777855.1. Lineage (GTDB taxonomy): Bacteria > Pseudomonadota > Gammaproteobacteria > Burkholderiales > Neisseriaceae > Snodgrassella > Snodgrassella alvi_E. Next base: position 315,126 of record NZ_MEIK01000040.1, on the reverse strand, counting down.
TGATGTTGGATTGGGTACACCACATGAATTTGACCCGGAAAGATTATAAAACTATTTACGTTGTGACAATAGGGCAAAGACAGTTGCGGTGTAGACGAATATCTACGAGCAGGCTCATTGTGATTGGGTAAGGTTATGTCGACATGTCGAAAAAGCACAGTTTGTAGTGTTTTGTCAGATAAATGATGCGTGATGCTGCAATGCTTAGCTTTGGAGTCGGAAGAGATCTATTGTTTATCTTCTGCAGTGCGGCTCTGCACAGGGGGTAATCGGTAGGTTCTGACTTATTATATTAATAGGACGCAAGTAGTGATTTTCCGTTACAATGCCGCCGTTTGCAAGCTCTTTCAGTTTGCAGTATGTGTGATAAATACTCTATATACTGTTTTGTTCAGTGTTAGCCAATCTATAGTCAGTAAGGAAAAAATATGTGGCAGCAGAAATGGATAATCGGCAATTGGAAGATGAATGGCAGTCAGTCGGCAAACCGGCAACTGCTACAAGCATTGCTGAAACCAGTAGATGTAGCTGCGGCTCATGTTTACTGTGGTGTGGCGGTGCCGAATGTTTATCTTGCCGGAGTGAATGAATTCACGCGTGATACATCGCTGGCGGTAGGGGCGGAAGATGTGAGCCGTTTTGCTGCAAACGGTGCTTTTACTGGAGAAGTTAGTGCGCAAATGCTGGCAGATGTGGGTGCGCAGTTTGTGCTGATCGGACACTCTGAGCGGCGGCAGTATTTTCACGAAGATAATCAAGAATTGCTGATTAAGCTGCAAAACAGCATGGCAGCAGGCCTGCTGCCGGTGCTGTGTGTGGGGGAAACACTGGCTGAACGTGAACAAGGACAGGAGCAGGTAGTAGTAAGTGCACAGCTGGATGTGCTGGCCAGTCTGGGGATGAGAGAAGTGGTGGTGGCTTATGAACCAGTATGGGCGATTGGTACCGGCAAAGTGCCGTCTGTAACGCAGATCACTGCGATGCATCAGCTGATTTATCAGCAAATCTTGTCTTTGTGTGGTGAAGATGTTAAAATCCGCGTCCTTTATGGCGGTAGTGTCAACGCTGGCAACGCGGCTGAAATTCTGGCTGTGCCACATGTTGATGGTGCGCTGGTTGGCGGAGCCTCGTTGCAGGCTGACAGTTTTGCCGCTATTATTCAGGCTGCATATGCGCCTGCTTGATAAAAGTTGATATCATGGAAGCATTCAAAACCCTTATTTTAATCGTGAATATTTTCGCGGCGCTGAGTGTTATTGTGCTGGTGTTAATGCAGCAGGGCAAAGGTGCGGATGCGGGCGCAGCATTTGGTTCCGGTAGTGCTCAGGGTGTATTTGGTGCTGCGGGCAATGCAAATTTTCTCAGCCGCAGCACAGCGATTGCGGCCACTATATTTTTTATTACTTGCTTGGCTTTAGGCTATATTTCCACGCACCGCCACAGCGGCTTGGATTTTAGTAATGTGAAGCAACAGCAAGTAGTGGTACCGGCTAAGCCAGCAGCTGCCAGTGCACCGGCGGTACCGGTGAAACCGGCACAGAAGCCGCTGATACCGGAATAGGAATTTTTTACAGTTACATGCCGACATGGTGAAATTGGTAGACACGCCATCTTGAGGGGGTGGTGACCTCAGGTCGTACGAGTTCGATTCTCGTTGTCGGCACCATATTAGAAACATACAATTCACAACAAGCATATTTAGGTATGCAAGTTAGCAAAATAATATTGCTGATATGTATTGTTGATTTCAATTGGATGATAGGGCAGCCTATAGGGGCTGCCCTTTTTATTTATGGCGAATATATCCGAACGTGATTGGGTAGGATGAGTTGATTAATTATGTTTATACAGAGGTATCAGACTGTAAAGATTGTCTGTCTGTCCGCCTGTTTGGAATGAACCTTAGTTTATGGAAAAATCCTGATGACCAATACTGATCCTTTTGCCTATTTAGAAGGCTTAAACGATGAGCGCACTCTGGCATTGATTCAGCAGGCGGATGCAGCGACTCAGGCTGAGTTTGCAACAGGTGCTGAGTATGAAGCAGTACGTGATGATATGGTGACAATACTGCGTGATGAGCAGCAAATACCGTTTTGTCAGGAACATCGTGCACGCATGTATCATTTTTATCAATCGGCTGAATTTCCGAAAGGTGTGTATCGGGTATGTTCTGCTGCCAGTTATCGTGCTGGTTTGCCTGAATGGAAAATTTTGTTTTCTGTGGCCGATTTTGATGAACTGCTTGGAGATGATGTGTATTTGCAGGGTGTGGCACATTATGTGCAGGCGCCCGAGCATGTGCTTATCAGTCTGAGTGCCGGCGGTGCTGATGCAGCCTATACCATTGAGTTTAATCTAAACGAAGGTAAAGTGGTTGAGGGAGGTTTTCATTTTCCTCTGAGTAAAAGCATCATTAGCTGGCGTGATACAGAAAGTGTATGGATATGTCCAGCATGGGATGAGCGGCAGCTGACTCAGGCTGGCTATCCACGGCAGGTATGGCTGATGCACCGCGGGCAAACCTTTGCGCAGGCGCAGCCAGTGCTAGAAATGCCAGCTGATGGCATGATGGTGAATGCATGGCGTTATTTAGATAGTCAGGGCGCGCCGATTGATTTAATTGAGGCGGCAAGCGGCTTTTATCACAAGCAATATTATCAAGTTATGGCGGATTTAAGTGCCAAACCGCTGGGATTGCCTGATGATTGCGAACTGATGGGCTATCTATACGGGCAGTTGCTGGTGCAGTTGCGCAGTGGCTGGCAGCGTGCGAACCGAAGTTATCCCGCCGGTAGTCTGGTTGCAGTGAAATTACATAAAGGTGAGCTGGGTGCTGCTGAAGTGATTTTTCAGCCTAAGAATACTCAAGCAATTGAAAGCATTGAAACCACACGGCGGTTTGTATTGGTGTCGATACTAGATAATGTAAGCAGTCGTTTACTGGCGTGGCAATTTGGTAGCAATGGCTGGCAGGAAGTTTCATTGCCCAATTTGCCGGATGGCGCGCTTGAAATTACAGACCAGCCTTGGGGCGGCGATGTGGTCTATCTTGCAATCAGTAGTTTTTTGGATCCTTTGACACTGTATACGCTTGATGTACATTTGGGAGAATTGTGTGTGATGCGGCGACAGCCGCAGCAGTTTGATGCGGCAGGGATGCAGGTGAAGCAGTTCAGTGCTGCTGCATCTGATGGGACGTTTATTCCTTATTTTCATGTTGGTAAACATATGAATAAGGAAATGCCCACTATTGTTTATGTTTATGGTGGCTTTGGTATGCCTCAGCTACCCTATTATCTAGGTAGTATTGGTCGGTACTGGTTGGCAAAAGGTTATGCTTTTGTACTGGCAAATATTCGTGGCGGTGGTGAATTTGGACCTCAATGGCATGAGGCAGCCCGCGGTATTCATAAGCATGTTAGTGTAGATGATTTATTGGCAGTGCTAGATGATTTGTATTCTCATGGGCGAGCCAGTGCGATGCATACAGCAATTCAGGGCGGTAGTAATGGGGGGCTTGTGGTGGCCGCTGCATTTTGCCGCCAACCGCAGTGTATGGGGGCGATGGTGTGCGAGGTGCCGCTTACGGATATGTTGCGCTATCCTTATCTTTCAGCCGGTTCTTCATGGGTAGATGAGTATGGTGATCCTGTTGATTCAGTTGAAAAAAATGCATTGCTTCAACTCTCGCCCTATCATAATTTGGGCAAATTGCAACACTACCCACCTGTTTTAATTACGACTAATCTTCATGATGACCGTGTACATCCGGCCCATGCACTGAAGTTTTTTGCACGTTTGCGTTCGCTCAGACAGCCGGTATGGCTGGCTGTGCCCGACACAGGTGGGCATGCAGGGGGTGCGACTCAGGAAAATACTGCAGCAGAATTGGCGCTGATTATGAATTTTTTATATAAAACGATTGCTGACGATGATTCAATCTAAATCTAATAACTTGTGGCAAAAAAACAGGCTGTGCTAATATGGCTGCCGCTTGTCGTGTAATCTGCGCAGGGTGATAAGTAAAAATGCGCTGAAAATCGCTGAAAACCATAGAAAATACGGCAAAAAACAATTTGAATGGTAAACTCTATTTTTATTAGGTACAATAATATCAACAACTAAAAAGTTGATTAATTCAATTAACCCTGTCCGTATCGCAGCGGGCAAAGAAAAGAAAGATCAGTCAATGGATAACAATATCGAACAACGCGTGAAAAAAATTGTTGCAGAACAATTAGGCGTGAGCGAAGCTGAAGTAAAAAACGAATCTTCATTTCAGGAAGATTTGGGTGCTGACTCACTGGACACCGTTGAATTGGTAATGGCTCTGGAAGAAGCATTCGGTTGCGAAATTCCTGATGAAGAAGCTGAAAAAATCACTACTGTGCAACAAGCTATCGACTTTGTTGGCGCACACCTGAATTAATTCCGTGTAGTGTTGGTCAAATTCAAATTCCTCTGTCGAACTAAGGTGTCAAGTATCGCCTGATTCGGTAGAGGTTTTTTTCTTACGAGCAAATTATGAGTAAAAAACGAGTAGTCATTACCGGCCTGGGTCAAGTATCTCCTGTGGGTAATGATATCACCACAGCATGGCAGAATTTACTTGCAGGTAAAAGCGGCATTGGCACGATTACCCATTTTGATGCTTCGTCTTTAGTTTGCCAGATTGCTGGTGAAGTTAAGAATTTTGATGTAACGCAGTACATCAGTGCTAAAGAGGCACGCCGGATGGATTCTTTCATACATTATGGTGTGGCTGCTGCTCTTCAGGCGATAGCTGATGCAGGGCTGGATGATATTCCGGGTTTAGATAAAACCAGAGTAGGGGTAAATATTGGTGCGGGTATAGGTGGTTTGCCGGCAATTGAGGCCACTGCACGTACCGTAGTGGAGCAGGGTGCCCGTAAAATCAATCCATTTTTCATTCCCAGCTCACTGATTAATCTGATATCTGGCCATGTTACGATTTTAAAAGGTTATCAGGGACCAAGCTACGGTATGGTTTCTGCCTGCACTACTGGTGCGCACAGTATCGGTGATTCTGCACGCCTGATTAAGTATGGCGATGCGGATATTATGATTGCTGGCGGTGCCGAAGGTGCCATCTGTGAGTTGGGTGTGGGTGGTTTTGCTGCCATGAAGGCACTATCTACTCGCAATGATGATCCGGCCACAGCCTCCAGACCATGGGACAAGGATCGTGATGGTTTTGTGATGGGTGAAGGTGCTGGTGTAATGGTGCTGGAAGAGTATGAACATGCCCGTAAGCGCGGCGCCACGATTTATGCTGAGCTGGTTGGATTTGGTATGAGCTCCGATGCATATCATATTACTGCTCCGAATACTGAGGGTCCGGCTCTAGGGGTGACGCGTGCTCTGAAAGATGGTGGCCTGAATCCAGAAGATATTGATTATGTAAATGCGCATGGTACCTCCACTCCGCTGGGTGATGTGAATGAAACCAACGCATTAAAATTGGCTTTAGGCGAACAGGCCAGAAAGCTAGTGGTGAATTCTACTAAATCGATGACCGGCCATCTGTTGGGCGGTGCTGGTGGTGTGGAAGCCGTTTACACTGTAATGGCTATTCACACGCAGAAATCTCCGCCTACGATTAATATCTTTGAGCAGGATATTGAGGCAGGCTGTGATTTGGATTATTGTGCCAATGAAGCACGGGATTTGCCAATTCGTGCAGCTATTTCCAATTCATTCGGTTTTGGCGGTACCAATGGGTCGCTGGCGTTTAAGCGTTTTGAAGATTAAGCGCTTTTGAAGTCCGCAATGTACACACAGGTTGTCTGATTAACAGGCAGCCTGTGTTTTTATATTAGCCGACCGAAAGTAATCTGGGTAGCTGCAGAATGATGTCCGCTACGATAAAAAATTTGCGTGACAATCAGCTAAATTTGCTGATATTCAATGTGGATTACCAGTTTTTGCTAAAGATGTTGCAGCTTGAGCTTGGTTTTTTGGATACAATGTGCTGCCTGTTGCAGCCTTAATCCAGATGTTTCAGTGATTATTGATGTGCAGCAGTGCTCTAAGCCGGGCAAGGTTTGGTGGAAGTTTGTTATAGGGAATATTTGTCATGAATATTGGTGTACTGGGTGCGGGAGCGTGGGGTACTGCGCTGGCCATTCATTTTGCCCTACATTCGCATAAAGTATGGCTATGGACCCATAATATACAGCATGTGCAGCAATTACAGCAGCAGCGGCAGAATCAGCGTTATCTACCGGGTTTTGATTTACCTAAAAATTTAGCTGCTGTGGCAGAGCTGGCCTCAGCCGAATTAATTATTATTGCTACGCCGGTGGCAGCTTTACGGCAAAGTGCACAGAGACTGGTGGATGCTGGCTTGAGTGATGTGCCCATTATTGCAGCTTGCAAAGGATTCGAGCAGCAAACTGGTTTACTGCCGCAGCAAGTGCTGGCAGAAGTGATGCCTAAGAATCCATGTATCGGTGTTTTATCCGGCCCGAGTTTTGCTCAGGAGCTGGCACAGCAGCTGCCCTGTGCGGTAACACTGGCATCAGAAAATTTTGTTTGGATTCAGGCTCTGGCGGCTAGGTTGAATAATACCGTTTTGCGGTTATATGCCAATGCAGATGTGATTGGTGCGGCTGTTGGTGGTGCGGTAAAGAATGTCATGGCGATTGCAACAGGTATTGCTGACGGATTGAACTATGGTATTAATGCGCGTGTTGCGTTAATGACGCGCGGTATGGCGGAGATATCTCGTCTGAATCAGGCACTGGGTGGTCAGGCTGCGACGTTGATGGGGCTATCGGGTATGGGAGATTTGATTCTGACCTGTACCGGCTCGCTGTCGCGCAATCGCAGAGTAGGGTTGCTGCTGGCAGAGGGCAAATCACTGCCGGAAGCGCTTACTGAACTTGGACATGTGGCGGAAGGTGTATATACTGTCGAGGAAGTTTGCCGACAGGCTGCTTCGCTCGGTGTGGATATGCCAGTAGCCTGTATTCTCAAGCAATTGTTTGATGGCTGTATAGAAGTTCAGGAAATGGCTGAAATATTAATGGAACGTGCACCTAAGACGGAATAATAATCAAATTCAATAATGAATAACAATTTAAAGTGGCAGCATGGAAATTCAGGCATTCATGCTGTGTATTCTGAGGATGGAAGCGGGTAGGGAATGGAAAATCAATTAGAACAACTGGAAGATTGCATTAAGCGGCTGGTAATACATTTTAATTCTCTTCTGGCTGAAAAGCAGCAGCTGACACAGCAACTGTCATCGGTAAAAGAAGAAATGCAGCAGCAGAATGAAAAATTTCAGACTGAACGTGAACGGATACGAAACCAGCACGAGCAGGAAAAATTACACTTGCAGGAAAGCATGCAGACAACGATTGATGGATTAATTGCTGAAAAAAACCGTTATACTTCGGTAATTAAGGCATCCAGTGATGAATTACAGCAATTGCTGAAACGCTTGCCTAAGGCGCAGGAGGAATCCTAATGGATGAAATTCAACAGGTTCGTGTGGAAATTCTTGGCCGTCCTTTTAATATCGGTACGCCCAAAAGTGAGCATGAAACATTGATGCAGGCGGTAAAAATGCTCAATGAAAAGATTGCTGCGATTCAAAGTTCCGGACGAATTGTTGAAACAGATAAAATCGTGATTATGGCTGCGCTGAATTTAGCTCATGATTTACTCAAGCTTACGGTACATGGTAATTTGGAAATCGGTGATTTTGAGCGTAAAATGCAGGATATGATTCAGCTGTGTGAAAGTACCCTCACTCTTGTGGTAAAATAACTTTTTCTTCCCCTGCTGTGTTCGCAAGGACATATATTCCTTTGAACCAATAATTCGCTTTTTTGGCGGTTGGGTAATGGTGGGCGTGAGCATTCTGTGTGAATGAACCCGAAGCCATTCGATACTGCCAGCCTTGTCCTCAAGGTTCAAGCGGATAGCGTCCAAAACGGCACATGTGGGGGAAACCCATTTGAACAGGCTGTCTGATATTTCAGGCAGCCTGTTTTCAGTTGTTGCCAAATGTGTATCGCTAAATCACATTGTTTCAGAATAGATCTTTCGCGTTTGATCGGGCGAAATACCGGTCATAGCTGCATATGAAAAGATGTTATTTGCGATAAAAATCTGCTTTTTTATAATAAAATTCATTATTTACTGCTATTTTCATTTTTTTTGAAAATATATTGGTCTGACTGGGTTAAGTATGAGTAGGTCAATCTGCGCTAAGATGTTTCGCTGTTTCAGAAGTACGTTTTTCAATCTTTTTTGAGATTGCGCTATTATCATTGTCTTCATACCGGCGATAAGATGTGGCAAATCAGGTAGAATTATGGTGGCTGTGTTTTGTCCTGAAACCGGCTGTTTTAGCTAAAGCTCTATCACCTTGTTTCACATTTGTTGTCGCTTTCTCTGTGAACGGTGAGTGTTTAATTCAATTCTCTTAAGCCAGGCAATTAATGTTTTGGCGTGAAAAGTGCTATGTCTGACAATTCTCCTTATATTCCGTTGCGGCTACATACCGAATTTTCTATTGAAGATGGCATTGTTCGGATTAAAGAAGCGGTAAAACGTGCCAGTGAGCTCGGTTTGCCGGCACTCGGTATCAGTGATCTGATGAATGTGTTCGGCATGGTGAAATTTTACAAGGCCTGCCGCAATGCGGGTATTAAGCCCATTATGGCAGTGGATGTGCGGGTGGAAAATCCAGAGCAGCCGGATAAACCTTTTCGTCTGATGCTGGTGGTAAAGAATCATGATGGTTATCTGCGTTTGAATCAGTTATTGACTGACGCTTATGTGGGGGAAGACCGCAATCCGAATCAGCCTGTTATCCGCCAGCAATGGCTGGCAGATGGGGATAATAGTGGTCTGATCTGTCTGTCTGGGGCGCAGTATGGTGAAATCGGACAGGCTTTGCTGGCGCAGAAGCCGGAGCTGGCTGCGCAGGTGTGTGCTAAATATCAGCAATGGTTTGGTGAACGTTTTTATCTGGAAGTACAGCGTTTGCCTGAACGGCCGGAATGGGAAGCAGTGGTGGCCGGTAGCGTTGCGCTGGCTGCTACACATCAGATACCGGTGGTGGCGACGCATCCGGTGCAGTTTATGGATTCAGCAGACTTTCAGGCACATGAAGCCCGTGTATGTATTGCCAGTGGCTATGTTCTGGCAGATAAACGGCGCCCGCATGATTTTGTTCCGAGTCAGTATTTTGTGACGCCTGAGGAAATGGCTGAGCGGTTTGCCGATATTCCGGAAGCGCTGACTAATACCGTAGCAATTGCACAAAGTTGTAATTTGACGCTGACGCTGGGCGAGCACTATCTGCCGTTGTTTCCGACACCACAAGGAATGACACTGGATGATTTGCTGGTGCAGCTTAGTAATAAAGGGTTGAGTGAGCGTATGGCGTTTCTGTATCCGGATGAGGCTGAGCGGACTCAGAAAATGCCGGAATATCAGCAGCGGCTGGATTATGAGCTGGGTATTATTATTCAGATGCAGTTTCCAGGCTATTTTCTGATTGTGCAGGACTTCATTAATTGGGCTAAACAGAATGGTTGTCCGGTAGGGCCGGGGCGTGGTTCTGGTGCGGGCTCACTGGTGGCGTATTCGCTGAAGATTACTGATTTGGATCCGCTGCGCTATAACTTGCTCTTTGAACGCTTTCTGAATCCTGAGCGCGTATCGATGCCTGACTTCGATATCGACTTTTGTCAGGAAAACCGTGGACGTGTGATTCAGTATGTCCGGCATAAATATGGTGTGCCTGCGGTTAGTCAGATTGTGACTTTTGGCACGATGTCGTCCAAGTCGGTGGTACGTGATGTGGGAAGGGTGTTGGATTTGCCGTTTGGCCTGTGCGACCGTTTATCCAAGCTAATACCTGTGGAGGCCAATAAGCCGTTAAGTTTAACTAAGGCGATGGAAGCAGAACCACAGATACAGCAGTTATTGCGTGAAGAAGAGGCTGAAGAGCTGATGACGCTGGCGCTAAAACTGGAGGATTTGACGCGTGGGTTGGGTATGCATGCCGGTGGGGTGTTAATGGCACCGGGTAAAATTGCTGACTTCTGCCCGATTTATCAGGCCAGCGGTGAAGATGCATCACCGGTTTCCATGTTTGATAAGGATGATGTAGAGCAGATAGGGCTGGTGAAATTCGACTTTCTTGGGTTGCGGAATTTAACCATTATTGAAATGACGCAAAAATTTATTCTGGAGACGACCGGCCAGAAAGTTGATGTTAATCATATTCCATTAGATGATGCGGCTACTTACGCCAGCATTTTTGCTAAGGGTAATACCACCGCTGTTTTCCAGTTTGAGTCGGTGGGCATGAAAAAAATGCTGATAACCGCGCGTCCGACTAAATTTGAGGAAATTATTGCTTTTGTGGCCTTGTATCGGCCGGGCCCGATGGATCTGATTCCGGACTTTATCCGGCGTATGCACGGTGAAGAAAAAGTGGAATATTTGCATCCAAATCTGGAACCGGTGCTTAATTCTACCTACGGTGTAATGGTGTATCAGGAGCAGGTGATGCAGGCGGCGCAAGTCTGCGGGGGGTATACACTAGGTGGCGCCGATTTATTGCGGCGAGCTATGGGTAAGAAAAAGGTTGAGGAAATGGTGAAGCATCGCGCCATTTTTGAAGCCGGAGCCGCGGAAAAGGGTATTGATAAGGATACAGCCAACGAAATTTTCAATTATATGGAAAAATTCGCTGGTTATGGTTTCAATAAATCTCATGCGGCCGCTTATGCGCTGGTGTCGTATCAGACGGCATGGCTGAAATGCCATTATCTGGCGGAATATCTGGCTGGTACGATGTCCAGTGAGTTGACCAATACTGACCAGCTAAAAATCTTTGTCGATGATGGCATTGAAAATGGTATTACCTTTTTGCCGCCCAGTATTAATCAGTCTTTTTATCGGTTTACTCCGAACAATCAAAAACAGATACGCTATGCATTGGGTGCGATTAAGGGCACCGGTGAGGGTGCAGTGGAAGCGATTGTCCGAGCACGTGAAACAGGTGGGCCATTTACAGACCTGTTTGATTTTTGTCAGCGGGTTGACCGCCAGCATATCAACCGTCGCACTATTGAAGCGCTGGTGCGTGCCGGTGCCTTTGATGAACTGAATCCGAATCGGGCACAGTTGCTGGCCAATATTGGATTGGCTATGGAAAATGCTGAACAGGTGGCAGCCAATGCCAATCAGGGTGGGCTGTTTGATCTGGTTGAGGATGCGATAGAACCCTTGCAAATGGAAGAAGTGGCGCCATGGTCCCTGGCTGTGAAGCTGGCAGAAGAAAAACAGGCCATGGGCTTTTATTTTTCTGGTCACCCTTTCGAGCCTTATGCTGATAAGGTGCGTGCACTGGTGGGTACTAAACTTTCTGCGTTAAAACCATCCAATAATAAACAGAAGGTAGCCGGATTTGTTACCGGTGTACGCTATATTATGGGAAAACGTGGTAAGTTTGCTGTGGTGCAGCTGGAAGACGGCACTGATAAGCAGGAGGTGGTGGTAGCAGGGCAGGCCTTGGAAGAATACGGCGCCAGTCTCAAAGCGGATCAGGTGCTGATAATGGAATGTAAGGTAGCGGTAGATGAATACAATGGCGGTGATGGTTTGCGTATCACTGCAGATGATGCATTTACTTTGGCTCAGGCCAGTGCGCGTTATGCGCGCAGTCTGCAATTATATATTGCTGCTGATGCGCCAATTCAAAAGCTAGCTGATTTGCTAAAGACTTATTGCGGAGAACAGGCGCATGTACCGCTAAAATTTTGCTGCCGCCACCAACAAGCTTATGGCGAGCTACGCGCAGATAAAAGTTGGCTGATTAGGCCAGAAGCTGTTTTGTTTGATAGCTTGTATTCTTTACTAGGGGATGAAGCGGTACAAGTAAGCTTTTAAAATGGGATTTTATTGCTTTTTCCTGTAATTCACGTAAGTTAGAAATATTTAATTCGTACGATAATGATCAAATCTTATGTTTAAGCTTTAAATGTGATGGATTTAACTAATTTTACTCACAATACTACTGAGATTTATTGAAGATATCTTTAACTCTCTATTGTATCTAAATGTATTGAGCATTGAGATTGTATTTATCTGCTTCTATTCTGGCCGCTTTACCTCCGTTGCCACAGTTTCACGCTGATTGGTCGGTGTATATGCTGCTTTGTGATAATGGTGCTTATTACTGTGGAATCTCATACCGGCCGTTGCTGCGCTGGCGGGCGCATTGTTCGGGGAAAGGGGCAAAGTATACGCGTATGCATACTCCAGTGCAGATGCGGCTGGTGTGCGTGGGTATAAATAAAGCCGCGGCAGCCAGATGTGAATTTCGGCTTAAGCGGCTAAAGGTGGCAGAAAAAAGTGCATTGTGGCAGTTGTTGCCCGATTTTCAGACACGAATTTAATTTCTGTGCAATTAATTCGTTGCTGATATCTTATAGCAATGCGTCAAATCCCGGATCGGATGAGGCCGGAATTTTGTTAACTGGAATATTTTTTTCCGGAGCTGGATGTACTTTTTCTGGTACTGTGGGGGCGGGATTTAACGGGGTTATGTCTTGTTTGGATGTATCATCCATATCCTCATCCACTTCTACATTGCTGCTTTCTGGAGCAATTTCCTGTTTAGGTTGTGAGTTGATAGTGTTGATGTGTTTTAGTTCAACCAGCTCACCTTTACCACTAGTCCACTGTAACGAGCTAAGTGCACCGCTGACTTTAGTTTTGCCGGCACTACATGTAAGACAGATTAATGTGTTGGCCGGTTTAATCAAGGCAGCAGCTAGACGCTTTTGGTCTACCTGTTGCTGATGCTGATTTGCCCACGAACTAATACTCTGATTAAGTAGTTTTTTGTTTAGATTACGTTTGTTATAGGGGTCTCGGTAAACCGCAATCCAAATATCGTTCTGTTCGTCGATATTTACTGAAACTTGCTGATAGATTACCGCTGCATCTGCACCGCTTTGAACAGTTGCAGCAAAATCCAATGCGTTGGGGCTTTGCAGCCGAACACAGCCATGACTTCGTACGCCGGGTACACTGCTGGGTACATTTGTACCATGAATGCCTAGACCGAGCCTGGGTTCACCAAGACGGACAAATACCGGACCAAGCGGATTTTTGGGGCCGGGCGGTACTGATTTCTGTACCACTTTTCCACTGGCCGCCATTTCTTTTTGAATACTACGCGGTACGCTCCAAGTGGGATTGGCCACTTTAGCACCAATTTTGTATTCACCTAGCGGTGTTTGTGTACTCGCTTTACCGACAGTTATGGGATAGGTTTTGATTAACTTGCCATCTTGAAACAAAAACAGCCGTAGCTGCGGAATATTCAGTATGACCTGCTGCCCCTTACTAGGTACGGCATAATCTGGCATGGGGATGGCAGCATATGCACTAGCAGATATGATGGAAGTGGTGAGTGCATAAAGTATAGGTTTCAACATTATTCTGAAAATCCGGTATGGCAATATGAATATAATCATAACGTAATTTGTCTGTGATGTGAGAAAATATACACAATTAAGATTATTTGCGGTCTTTTTCTGGCTTGAGGGTTCAGTTTGGAACAACAGTTGACAGCACATATTATTGACTGGAATCAGGAAGGGCGCGGTGTTGCCCGTGTAAACGGTAAGGCTGTATTTATTGAATATGCTTTACCGGGTGAGGTGGTGCAGTGGCAGTCGGTACGGGAAAAAAAGTCCTACACTGAGGGCAAAATTGGCAAACTGCTGCGCGCTGCTAATGCACGTATACAGCCACCTTGTGTGTACTATGGACGGTGCGGTGGCTGTAACAGCCAGCATATTGAGTTTACAACTCAGGTAGCTCTGAAACAACGTGCGTGGATGAATCAGATGCGGCGTTTAGGAAAGGTGCAACCAGACGAGCTGATGGCACCAATATATGGACTGCCATGGCATTATCGTGAACGGGTACGTTTGCGCGCTGTGTATGAGGAAGGACGTCTGAAACTGGGCTTTCAGGCCAGACACAGCCATCATATTGTAGATATTGATAAATGTATGGTGTTGTCGGAAGCTTTGTCAGAAGCATTAAAGCCGATTAAAACATTATTGCAAAGCTGGCCGGAGCATAGTGTGGCCGGTGTGATGCTGCATCAGGGCAATGAAGTAATTGCTCTTACTTTGCAGGCTTCTGCTATTAACCAAAATCAGCGCAAACAGATTGATTCTTTGTTGCTGCAATTGCAGCAACAAACCGGAAAGCTATGGCAATGGTGGTTACAAACAGGCCGAACCACTGCGTTGCAGACTGCTAAGCACATGTACAAACTAAGCTATCATCTCCCTGAATTTCAGGTAGTGATTCCTTATCAGCCTGAAGATTTTACTCAGGTTAATCAGCTGACTAATGCTTTAATGGTACAGCGTGCCATACAATGGCTACAACCGCAAGCCGGGGAAAGAATTATAGATTGGTTCTGCGGATTGGGTAATTTCAGTTTACCGATTGCGCGGATGCAGGCTGAAGTAGTGGGTGTGGAAGGGATGGCTGCCATGTGCCGACGTGCCACTGCCAATGCCCAATATAATGGCCTGAAACATTTAGCCCATTTTCAGCAGGCTGATCTTTTTGAAATGAATGGGCAACGTTTACGTAAGTTTGGATATGCGCATAAATGGCTGCTCGACCCGCCGCGGGCAGGCGCTCAAGCTTTGATATTGGCTTTAAATGAGCTTGAAGAACGGTTTCTGCCTAAGCGGATTGTGTATGTGTCCTGTGATCCGGCTACGCTGGCACGTGATGCTGGTTTACTGGTTAAATGTGGTTACCAGTACCGTGCCGGCGGCATTATGAATCTATTTGCACAAACAGCACATCTTGAATCTATGGCAGTGTTTGACAGATGAGTGCAGCTTAAGCTTTGGATAGGCATTAGGGAGGGGATATTGGATAAGAAAATGCCTGAATATGTTTAATTGTTTCTTTAAAAGAAAAAATATATTTACTCTGCGGGATTTGTCCGTAGGTTTATTCAGGCTACTATTAATCTGTTAGACAAATTGACAAAGGAAATAAATGATGAGCCGATTTACCTGTATTTTGATGGCCACATTGTTGGGTATAAGTGTCCCAGCAATGGCTGCAACTTATAAACTTGATCCCTTGCATACCAACGCACGATTCACTTTAGATCATTTTGCCACTTCCAGCAATGTAGGGGGATTTTATAATCTTGAGGGTGAGTTGCAATATGATGCGAAAGCTAAAACCGGTGCAGTAGATATTACTCTTCCACTGGCTAAGCTGGATACGGGCCGCAGTGAATTTACTCAACATCTGCAAAGTAAAGCTTTTTTTAATGCGGCACAATATCCGTCACTGCGATTTGTTTCGCAGAACTGGATTTTCGATAAAAATGGAAAAGTTAGGGCTTTGCGCGGCCAATTAACAATGGTAGGGCAAACACACCCTGTAGTTTTGCGTGCTACTAAATTCAATTGTTATAAAAGCCCGATGACACAATCACAAGTTTGTGGTGGTGATTTTGAAGCTGTAATTGATCGTACTCAATGGGGAATTAATGAGTATGTGCCGGTTATGCCGGCAAGTCGCTATGTTAAGCTGAATATTCAGGTAGAAGCGGCAAAACAATAATCTTCCAATATCTTAGCTACGGATTACCTTATTTGAGTTTGGGTAATCCGTTTCTGTATATATTGGTTAGGTTATAGCAGTATTTTATTTTTGCCAGAATTAAGATTGTTATTTGATTATTTGTCTTATTGTTTTTATACTGAGTTTGTTTTAAGTGTAAACATAACATGCCGGCATAATGTAATTTCAAAATATTTTGAGAAAACAGTGTTTTAAATTTATGCCTATTTGATTTTAGTAATAACCAGTAACAAATGCAATCAGTCTTGTGGTTAAGAGGAGTGTGAAAGTTTTATGTGGTGTATCAAAAAATTAGATGAACTTTCGTCACAAGATTTTTATCGCATTGCACGATTGCGTATTGACACTTTTGTGGTAGAGCAGCAGCGGATATATCAAGAATTGGATGACTGGGATGTGTTGGCCAAACATGTTTACTATAAACGAGACGGGCAAATTCTGGCTTATGCCAGAATGTATTTAGCTGGTGTGCATTTTACATTCAGTCGCTTTGTCACCCGCTCTGATTTTCGTGGTACCGGCTTAGGAGACCAGCTGATTAAATTAATCCTGCATTATGCGCAAAGTCACTATTCAGAGTATCCGATTAAAATTGAGTCGAGCCGTCAGGTTCTTAAATTTTATCAACAGCATGGTTTTAAAATACAAGGAGCACCGTATATTACGGATGGTATCCCTTTTGTAGATATGCTATATCAGCCGGAATGATTTCCTAGCGAGTTTTTCTCGTGTTTTAGGTGAGCTGAATATAAAAAACCGGTACTTTAGTACCGGTTTTTTATATTCAGGCTATTAATTGTTTAGGCTAATGCCATTGTTTTTCAGAATTTGATTGATTTGTTGGGATACTTTTTCCTGTTTGGCCTGATTGCGAAGCTGCTCTTTAATCTGGTCAAATGCGGGAGCATCAGGCGCCTGACGCGTACCAGCTAGTTTCAACAGGATGTAATGCCCGTCAATCGTGATCACATTAGGTGAAATCTGACCACTTTTCAGTTGTGAGGCCAGTTGGGCAAATTCAGGAGGCAGTTGCTGTGGGTTCATCCAATTGCTTTGTGGTGCTTCTGGGTTTACCTGTTTAAGCAAAGTTTCGTAAGCCAGTCCTTTTTTCAGTTTGCTTAAACCTTCTTCAGCTGCTTGTTCGCTTGGAAAAACAATGGGCAGTAAGTTGATTTCCTGACTCACCTGTTGATATTGCCGGCGCAAATCACTGTCGCTTACTTCAATGCTGGCAGCCAGATGGTCTACATACTGGGCTGCATAGAATTGAGCCTGCATGTTTTGCCATGCGGCCTGTGTGTCTGGTTGTTTATCCAAACCGGCCTTAAAGGCTTCTGCTTTCAATATATCGGCCGTTTGCAGGCGCAACGTGATTTCTTTCTGAATCTCTGCTTTATTCGGCGCTGGTGCACCCGGCTGTGCCTGCATCTGACGCTCATACTGTTTTAGCATGACATTAATGCGCTGTGAATCAATTTTGGGTGCATCGGCAAAAGCGAGCCCAGCGGCCATGATACTGAAGCCGGCCAGCCAGGTAATGCTTTTTTTCATATCGTAAATTCCTTGTTATCTGATCCGTTTATTAAAGTCGGAAAAAATAATTATTTGATATTTGCATTCTTGTACAGCTGGTCAATAGCCTGAGCCAGAGTGGCACTTTGCAGACGGCGTGACAGGATTGGTTCCATTTCTTTCTGGGTTGGCAGTTTTAGGTTGCGTTTGTCGTTTACGTAGAATACAGCGTAAATGTTGCCGTTACCCTGTACCGGAGCAGGAGTGTACTGACCTTTTTTCAAATCTTTAATGGCGTTATAAACGGGTGTGGCACTCTCTTGAAGGTCTTTCATGGCAACATAGCCTTTTGGAATACCTCCGTTTTCACGGCCGGCCGGATCAATTGTGAACTCTTTGGCTACGGTCGCAAAGCTTTTTTTCTCTTTTAGTTTAGCTATGGCTTTATTGGCCGTGTCTGCATCACGTGTGAGAATTTCACCTAACTGAACTTCCTGAGTGCCGCTGTAATATTTCACCATGTCGTTATAGGCATTGCGCACATCTTCAGGTTTTACAGGGTTATTTTTGGCAACGCTGGCCAGATAAGCCTGAGTCAGCAGATTATCTTTAAAGAAAGCCCATTCTTCTTTGAAACCAGGTTTTTTATCATCGCCCAGACGTTTAGCTTCCGCTTCTGCCTGATTCAATGCATTCAAGTATTCTGGATCTTTATCAAGATTCTGCTTTTTGGCGGCCTGAATCAGTAAGGTACGAGTCACCAGACGGCCAGTGATGCTCTTGCGTAATTCGGGTGTATCCTGAATCTGGTTCTGGCTTTCCTGAACCAATACGGCTACCTGATTATCGACTTCTTTACTGTCGATTTTGGTTCCGTTTACGGTCGCAACCGTCTGGGCAGTAGCAATACCGGTTAGTCCCAGTAAGATGGCAGCAGCAATTAATTGTTTTTTCATGGTTAACTCTCTCATTTAAGTGGATAGAAATAGATTATTGCTTGGTTAAATATTCGCTGTTTGTACATGCCATGATGCTGAGGGCATGGATGGTATTAGCTTTGAATAAATCTTTCAGTAGCTGATGAACCTTCCGCTGACGAGCCAGACGCGATAAACCGTTGAATGCATCGCTGACCACCAGCAAACGATAATGTCCCCCGCCATGATGACCTTTATGCCCTGCATGCAGATGGCTGTCGTCAATCAGTTCGAGTTGTACCGGATTCAGTGATTGCAGGCGCATACGGATGGCTGTTTGGATGTCAGTCATCAGGCAAAACTTTTTTAAAAGGCCGAATCAGTATTTCTTCATAGACGCCTGCATCCACATAAGGATCTTGTTCCGCCCATGCCTGTGCTTCATCTAAAGATTCAAAATCGGCAATGACCAGACTACCAGAAAAACGGCTGTCATCATCTGGCAGAGGATTAGGACCGGCCAAAACCAAACGGTTTTGTGCTTGTAGCTCTTGCAATCGAGCCAGATGTCTGGGTCTGGCCTTGATACGTGCTTCATGACTATTGTCGGCATCAGTGGCCATCAGCATAAACAGCATTACAACTCATCCTTTTTAATGTATCGGCTAATATATACCGTCTGTCCGATGGTAAACAGAACTAAAATGGTGGTACTGCCAAAAAGTTTGAAATTAACCCATTGTGCTTCGGTAAAGCAATAAGCAACCCACAAATTAAGTGTACCCAGTGCCAGTAGAAATATTACCCAAGCATAAGTAAGTTTACGCCATGCCGGAGCTGGCAGGCTAATTTCTTTGCCAATTGTGCTTTTTAGCACGTTTTTTCCGCATAGATGTGAAATCAGCAGGCCTATAGCCATTACCCAAAAAAGGATTGTTGGCTTCCACATTATGAAGTGCGGGTTTTTTAATATTATGGTTGCGCCACCCAGTATTACAACCAAAAGCAGGCTTACCCACTGCATGGTTTGCAGACGCCGGTATTTAATTAAACACCATGCGGCCTGAATCAAGCCGGCTGCGATAGCCACTTCGGTGGCCAGAATAATATTTTTGGTTAAGGCATAGGTAGCAAAGAAGAGAATAACTACCAGAAATTCGAATACTGCTTTCATTATTCAGGACTGTATATCTTTTTTCAGGTTTGTTGTTGTAGGGTGTGAAATAATCTCCATGATACCCTGAGTTTTTACACTTGGCACCTGTTAAAGCAAGGTATTAAACAAAATTTAACCATTGTTGTATATTGGTTTAGTGTTTTTTGGATGATGTTTCGTCTGAAAATATCCACAGTTATGCATGTTATAAGAGCAAAATAGGTCAAGGTGATTTGGCATTAAATGGTCGCAAAAGCTATTATAGCGTGAGATAATATAAAAACAGGTTTAGTGAACGTTAAACACCAGTTGCATTTTAAGTACTTGCAGAAATTTTCAAATGAATAGGCACGAGCCTGATGGCAATGGTGCATTACCGGTGAGGGTACGGGATTGAAGAACGCATATAATTTAAAAATCATCGCACTGTCTTTATGTTTTTCGGCCAGTGCACCTGCATGGGCAGGACTTGGCAGCCTGCAGGTTAACTCTGCTTTGGGAGAGCCATTTTCAGGTAGCGTGGTTGTAACTGGTGATGAAGCCAGAGCCGCTTTAAAGGGTCGGCCGACAATTTCAGGCGCACCGCTACAGGTGCGGGTGACACCGCAAGGGCAGAATGCAGTGATTCATTTGCGATCCAGTAAGCCAATTAGTGATCCGATGATGTCTTTTAGCCTCGTCTCAGGTAGTCAGGGTAGGCAATATACAGCATTACTTGATCCGCCGGAAAATGGGCATGGCTCCTCTGTTTCTGCTCGAAATGGCAGTAAACATCATAAGCAGGCACACTCTGTCAGAAACAAATCCGCTGCACGAGCTACTGCAGCTTTGCAAAATAGGCTTGCTTCAGACAATGCGGTGGTGAAATATAATGTAGACAATAATGAAACACTGATGGATGTTGCACGTAAGGTACGGCCGCAGAATATGACAGTAGAGCAGACAATGCATGCTCTGCTTGTAGCCAATCCACAGGCATTCCGTAATGGTAATCCGGATTTGATGTATCGGAATATCAGTCTGAATATTCCTTCTACTACCCAGCTGTATAAATTATCTAAAGTAAAAATTAAAACGGTTCAACAGCCGGTGACTGCACAGAGTAAATCACCTGTATCTGTTGCGCCAGACGCCAAGGCTGCTGAAAATGCTGCAGCCGCTACTCCAACCAAATCTGATGTATCTGCAAACAAAATTCAGAAAGCTGCCGCTTCAGAACCTATAGCTCCAACTAAGCCAGAAGTAGCTAAAACGCAAGATGTAGGTAAAACTGAAGCCGTTGCTGCCTCCGCATCTGCGCCAGCCGCTTCTGCTGCTTCTGTAGTGAAAGCGAAACCAGTGCAGCCTAAGGTCAATCCAACTCCAGCACCTGTACAGCCTGTAGAACCTACACCAGAAGAATCGTTGTTGCCATCTTGGTGGCCTTATGCTTTGGTTGGTCTCGCTGGTGTGCTGCTGATTGCCGCATTTATATGGCAGAGACGTAAAAAACGCGATGCTGAGGAAGCTGAGGAATATTATTCATCAGATGATGAAGACGATGATGATGTGGTATTCAATGATGAACCACCGAAACTTCAACAGTCAGAACCGGCATCGCCAGCTGCAACTAATCAGGCATCTGTTGCAGTGGCAGCCTCATCAGCGTCAGCCGATGCAGATGATTGGTCGTGGCTGAATGATGAGTCTTCTGACGGCTCCGCGAAAGCTGACGCGCCGGCTGGCAATGTTTCCGAATCTGACGTTACTAGTCAGCTTCCCGAATCAAAACCGGAGGCTGCTGCAAACAAGCCTGAAGAAGATGATATTGACTGGCTGAATTTTAATTTCACCGATGATACGCCAGCTGCTCCTGCAGATACAACAGCCCCATCAGTAGCAGAGATGGATAATGGCGACGATTTATCTTGGCTGGATCAAATTGATGAAACTGAACAGCCGGAAGTGCTGACTTCTAAAGAATCTCCTGTAATTGAGCCGGAAAAAGAAGAAGCAGACAGCGCGGATTTTGAATGGGTGGTGGCTGATGATGCTAGTAAAGATGAGCATGAATCAGCTGTGCATTCTGATGTAGTGATGGCTGAGCAAACAGCCACAGATACTGATGATTTGCCATCATTAGATATGAATTTCAGCCCAGAGGAGGAGCCTGCTGTTGTTGAGCCGGAATCTAAACCGGCGGCAGCTGAAGTGGATACACTTAATGCTTTGGCTGATTTGCAATGGGACGAGGACTTTAAGTTTGATGAAGAGTCCAAAAACGAATCTGCTGCTGTGGCAGAGGATACATCCTCTACAATTGATCAGGCTTTGTCATCTCAGGATCAACATGAGTTTGTTGCTGAAGATGAAGCGATTTCAAATGATATTGATTGGGATGCATTAAGTATTAGTGATGAGCATGAGGATTCACAAGCTACTCCATCTACTTCAGCACAACCGACTGATGCTGATGTGGTGGATGTTTCGTCTATGGACTTTACGCTGGATGATAATCAGGCAGAATCCACAGCTACTGAAAGTAGCGCTGCTCCTTCTTCTGCCCCAATTTCTTCTTTTGCAACTGGCAACGGTGCACAGGATTGGCTAGAGCAGTCGGCCGAAGAGGAAGAAGAAACTGATAAGCCATTGACACCTGAACAGCAGGCGATTCCGTTACAGGCCAAGCTGGAGCTGGCTAAGATGTATCTGGAGATGGATGATGCGGTGACTGCACGCCAGACTTTACGAGAATTGGTCGATGAAGCTAATGGCGCAGTGCTGGCGGAAGCTCAGAATCTGTTACAACAGCTAGGTGGCTAATCTGTACAGAGCATCCTAAATGCAGTTCATATTTGGTAAAGACTGAATCCTGTATCAGGATTCAGTCTTTTTTATTTCGAGTATGTATCTAGATTTGATTTATATGACGATATTTTGGAAGCAGTAAAAATGCTGTATTTGGATAGATTATATGCGGCTGGTGTTGAAAAATGTATTTGCAAAATCTTTGGTATGTTATCCAACTGCTATTGTCTTTAAACAGCTTTTTACTAAGTCTGGTAGCAAAAACGGAAACTATCATCAATCAGCATCTGTCTAATGATTTGGATGAGTGTGCCGGCCGCTAAATTGTTTATCTTACCTGTTTATTTGGTTAGCAACTCGTTATAAATATGAACGCAAATGATGGCTATGCGATAATAATGCCATATAACAGTGTGTATTAGTGTGGATTTGGAAAAGTAATGGTAGGTATTGTGGTAAAGCGTCCAGAAAATATGCAGGATGATATTGGCTATAAGCAGCGCTGGGCATTAACAATTGCTTATTATGGTACGGCTTTCCATGGCTGGCAGAAACAGCCAGACGGACTATATACCATTCAGTCGGTGTTGGAAAAAGCAATAAGCTCTGTAGCGGCGGAAGAAATAGAGGTGGTGGTGGCAGGGCGCACTGATGCTGGTGTTCATGCTACCGGTCAGATTGTGCACTTCGACACGCATGCCAGACGAAGTGCGGAGGCATGGCTGCGTGGAAGCAATACGGCAATGGATAAAAATATCCGGATTCTTAAAGCTCAGATGGTTGCTGCTGAATTTCATGCACGGTTTGATGCTTGCGGACGGCGTTACCGTTATATGCTTGAATCCAGTCGTATCCGTATGCCGCAACTGCGTGGACGAGTCGGCTGGACTCATTATCCTCTCAATATGGAATTGATGCGTGAAGCAGCTGCATTGCTGGTTGGTGAACACGATTTTTCCAGCTTTCGCTCCAGTGACTGTCAGGCTAAATCACCAGTAAAAACTTTGTATGCACTGAGACTCAGTGGTAGTCCTGAATTGATGGCGATAGATTTCCATGGCAGTGCATTTGTCCACAATATGGTGCGTAATATTGTAGGTGCGCTGGTGTATGTGGGAGCGGGTAAGCTAAGTGTGTCTGGATTTGCACAATTGCTGGCGGCAAAAAGCCGGCAACTGGCTCCGCCAACATTTATGCCGGACGGGCTGTACCTTACCGGTGTTGATTATCCCGCTCAATGGGATGTGGATACGCAGCCATTGCCGCTATGGCTGTGGCCGGATCTTGATTAATTTAGGTGAGCACTAGCTGGCAGTTAAAAAAGGTGAAATATGAATATTCGTACAAAGATTTGTGGCATGACGAGGGTTGAAGATGCACAGTTTGCTGCACAATTAGGGGTAGATGCCATTGGGTTGATATTTTTTGCTGGCAGTAAGCGCTGTGTCACGATTGGGCAGGCTCAAACGATTGTGCGTGCAATAGCACCTTTTGTTACGGTGGTCGGGCTGTTTGTAAATGCACGGGCTGCTGAAATAGAGGATGTACTGGCGAAGGTGCCGCTGGATGTGCTCCAGTTTCATGGTGATGAAAATGCGGAATTCTGTCGCCAATTCCAGCGTCCATATATTAAGGCTGTGCGGGTACAAAACAGGGCTGATATTGAAACGGCTGCTGCTGTGTATACGGATGCACGTGCTTTATTGTTTGATGCTGCGGTCAGTGGACAATATGGCGGTACTGGGCAGAGTTTTGATTGGCAAATTTTGCCGTCCACGCTGGCACGGCCATGGGTGCTTTCCGGTGGTTTGAAACCTGAAAATATTGTCTCTGCAATCAGACAAAGTAATGCGCTGGCCATTGATGTGTGCAGTGGTGTGGAGCAGGCACCCGGTGTCAAGGATAAGCACAAGATGCAGGATCTGATGTCTGCAATTAGTACTTTTTCTGCTTAAAGTGTTGAATCTAGGTACTACTAATACCTTTGTTTGTACAGAATGATAATATTACTTTTATAAAAAAATTAGTTATTTAAAATATATTTTTGCGATAGTGGAATTTTTATTTTTGGGCTTTAAAGATTTCCAAATCTGTGCTGATTTTGACTTTTACGCGGAAAAGTATTAAGGAGTTTTGGTTATATTAGCTTAGATAGATGATGCTTTAAAGCTGAATTTTTTTATCGGACTAAAATAAAACGAATGTTTTGGTTTAATAAAACGATATTTACCTGTCTGTCTGAGTATTGTGTTTTATTTCAGATTTTGATGGGAAATTTCAATGTAATAGGTTCGTTGTTATGTGTGAATGGTATGGTACAAGATTTTCAAAGTGGTTCTGATGTCTAGATACGAAAAGTAATGTACTAAAAATATGATTTATCGTGTCGCTACAATCAATTTATTTAACGATGGTTTTTTCATTATTCATCATAATTGAATAAACGAACTTTCTTATATGACGTTTGTTTCTGATACTGCGAAACAGGTTATTCAGAACACAAGTCTGCATCGGCGTCATTTTGGTAATTATTTATGTTTGTTTTTTTTGATATCGGAAATTGCGACATAGACAGATGAAAGCAAAGTTGTGAGTGCAATTATTCTGTAGGTTAGACGGTTTACAGGATAATGTATTTAAAAAATGTTAATATGGCCGAATAGTTTTATTCTCTAGGTATTTAGTCGCTCAATGGAAAAAAATATGGAAAATTATCATTATCCGGATGAACAGGGATTTTATGGTGAGCATGGCGGGCTGTTTGTATCAGAGACACTGATTACGGCTCTAACTGAGTTAAAACAGGCTTATTATGCAGCGAAGGCTGATCCGGCGTTCTGGGCACAATACCATGAAGATTTGAAATATTATGTGGGACGTCCTAGTCCGGTGTACTATGCCCGCCGCCTAACTGCCCATCTGGGCGGGGCACAGATTTATTTGAAGCGGGAAGACCTGAATCATACCGGTGCGCACAAAATCAACAATACGATTGGTCAGGCTTTACTGGCACAGCGCATGGGTAAGAAGCGAGTGATTGCCGAAACCGGTGCTGGTCAGCATGGTGTGGCATCAGCGACAGTGGCAGCACGATTCGGCATGGAATGCACAGTGTTTATGGGCACAGAGGATATTCAGCGTCAGGCACCGAATGTGTACCGGATGAAACTTTTGGGTGCAAAGGTGGTGGGTGTGGATTCAGGCTCATGCACGCTGAAAGATGCCATGAATGAGGCTTTGCGTGAGTGGGTGGCACGGGTAGATGATACTTATTATATTATTGGTACTTCTGCCGGTCCGATGCCCTACCCAGAAATGGTACGCGATTTTCAGTGCGTGATTGGCAATGAGGCCAAGCAGCAGATGCAAGAAGCAATCGGGCGTCAGCCGGATGTAGCTGTAGCCTGTGTTGGTGGTGGTTCTAATGCGATCGGGCTATTTTATCCTTACATTAATGTTCCTGAAACGCGTCTGGTGGGAGTAGAGGCCGGTGGTCTGGGTCTGACTGGACATCAGCATGCTGCGCCCATCAGCTCACATAGTCCGGTAGGGGTTTTACACGGCTTCCGCAGTTATTTGATGCAGGATGAAAACGGGCAGGTGGTTTCCACGCATTCAGTTTCTGCCGGTCTGGATTATCCAGGAATCGGTCCCGAACACAGCTTGCTGCATGATATTGGTCGTGTTCAGTATGAAGCTATGGGTGACGAGGCAGCGATGGAAGCGTTCCATCTGCTCTGTCATCAAGAGGGAATCATACCAGCGCTGGAATCTAGCCACGCTCTGGCATGGGCTGTGGCCAATGCGCCGAAAATGAGTCCAGATGAAGTGATTCTGGTGAATCTTTCCGGCCGCGGTGATAAGGATATCAATACGGTTGCCCGTTTGGATGGTATCAGCCTGTGATTATGCAGGCCACTGTGCTGTAATTGTTTGAATATTGTTTGTAGTGTATGAATAATCGCATCAGGCTGTCTTCTGTACAGATTTTTGTGATGGCGTTGGCCATCGGTCTGGCGGTAGCTAGTAATTATTTTGTTTTTCCGCTGATTGAGGTCATGGCTCGCTATTTTGGGCTTAATGTGGACAGTAGCGGAATGCTGATTACACTCACACAGTTGGCCTATGCGCTGGGACTGATGTTTCTGGTGCCTTTGGGTGATTTGCTGGATAACAAAAAACTAATCGTTTCGCTGTACGGTATAGTCAGTATTAGTGCACTACTCATTGCACTGGCGCCGAATATATATTTATTTGTAGCCGGACTGTTGCTGGTGGGTGCTTTTTGTACGGTTGCGCAGATACTGATGCCACTAGCAGCCAGCCTAACCGATCCTGAGCAGCGCGGGCGGGTAATTGGTACGTTGATGAGCGGTTTGTTGCTGGGGATTCTGCTGTCGCGTACTTTTTCCGGTTTGGTGGCTCATTGGTGGGGCTGGCGCATGGTGTATGTATTAGGCGCGGCCATGCTGATGCTGATGACGCTGACTTTGCAATGGAAGTTACCGCATGTACAACGTGAGCGCAGCCGATCTTTTGGCTATTGGCAGACACTGGTATCGGTGTGGTCTTTGTTGTGGCGTACGCCGTTATTGCGTCAGCGCGGTGTGCTGGGGGCTCTGGATTTTTGTCTATTTTCTGTGTTGTGGACGCCGCTGACGCTGTTGCTCAGTAACGCTCCTTATCATTTCAGTTTAAGTACGATTGGTTTGTTCGGACTGTTTGGTGCGCTGGGTATATTCGGTTCCAATGTCGGAGGCTGGGCAGCTGATAAAGGCCGCAGTTATGCAATGACTGTGGTGTGTGCGCTGCTGTTTCTCTTCAGCTGGGCACTGCTGTATGCCGGTGGCCAGTATCTGTGGGCGCTGATTGGCGGGGTAATACTGCTGGATTTTGCTATTCAGGCTTTGCATATCTGCAATCAGTCGTTAATTTATCGTTCTGATCCGGCGCTAAAAGGTCGTATTGCATCGGGCTATATGAGTATGTATTTTATCGGCGGTGTACTTGGTTCGCTGGCTTCCGCTATGGCTTATGCACATGTCGGCTGGAATGGAGTGGCAATGCTTGGAGGCGGAATTGCTTTTTTAATTCTGCTGTGTGCGCTTTTGTTTAAATGTGAGCAAATGTCTTAAGACTGTTTGCGCTCTTCTGATTTGAAATCGTTATTGTGAATAGGATTGAGTATGTCTAGTCATGCTGTGATGACAGTAATTGGTAAGGACCGTATTGGTATTGTTGCTGAAGTTGCCACTTTGCTGGCAGAGCATCAGGTAAGCATTATGAATATTAGCCAGCAGCTTATGGATGATTATTTCACTATGATTATTCTGCTGGATACGGAGCGATGCACAATGCCGCGTTTGCAGTTCAGTGAATTTCTGGACAGTGAAGGTGAAAAGCGGGGTTTGCATATCCGTGTGCAGGACGAAGCTCTGTTTAATGCTATGCATCGGATTTAGGAGTTGTCTATGTCGTTTTCTATTCAGAATAATGAAATTCTGGAAACGGTGCGTATGGTCTCTGACCAGCATTTTGATGTGCGTACCATTACCATTGGTATTGATCTGCATGATTGTATTGATACAGATATTAACCGCCTCAATGAAAAGATTTTTAACAAGATTACGCGGGTGGGAAAAAATTTGGTGCAGACGGCAACAGAACTTTCTGCCAAATATGGTGTGCCTATTGTAAATCAACGCATTGCGGTCACACCGATTGCACAGATTGGTGCTGCCACTGGGGCGGATTCCTATGTATCAATTGCGCAGACGCTGGATAAGGCTGCCAAAGCCATTGGTATTTCGTTTATTGGTGGTTTTTCCGCTCTGGTACATAAGGGTATGAGTCCGGCCGATGAGGTGTTGATTCGTTCCATTCCTAAGGCAATGGCCTGTACTGATGTGGTGTGTAGCTCGGTGAATATCGGCTCTACACGTGCCGGTATTAATATGGATGCCGTTAGATTAATGGGCGAAACCATCCGTCAGACTGCTGAAATCACGCCAGAGGGCTTTGGCTGTGCCAAACTCGTTGTGTTTTGTAATGCCGTGGAGGATAACCCATTTATGGCTGGTGCTTTTCATGGTGCCGGCGAGGCGGATTGCGTGATTAATGTAGGCGTTTCCGGACCGGGTGTGGTTTGTGCGGCATTACAGAATACGCAGGGACTTTCTCTGACCGAAGTGGCCGAGCTGGTGAAGAAAACTGCGTTTAAAATTACTCGCGTAGGTGAGTTAATTGGGCATGAAGCCAGCAAAATGCTCGGTATTCCATTTGGTATTCTGGATTTATCACTGGCACCTACTCCAGCAGTGGGTGATAGTGTGGCACGCATTTTGGAAGCAATGGGGTTGAGTGTATGCGGTACCCACGGTACCACAGCCGCACTGGCCTTACTTAATGATGCCGTGAAAAAAGGCGGTATGATGGCGTCTAGTGCTGTAGGCGGTCTGAGTGGTGCATTTATACCGGTATCGGAAGATGAAGGTATGATAGCCGCTGTAGAAGCAGGTGTATTGACACTGGATAAGCTGGAAGCGATGACCGCAGTGTGTTCGGTAGGTCTGGATATGATTGCGGTACCGGGCGATACACCGGCGAGTACGCTTGCCGGTATTATTGCTGATGAAGCGGCAATCGGATTAATTAATAGTAAAACCACGGCAGTGCGAGTGATTCCTGTTAGCGGTAAAGATGTTGGTGATTACGTAGAGTTTGGAGGCCTGCTGGGACGGGCGCCGGTGATGCCGGTAAAATCCGGTTCCTGCGAGGTGTTTATCAATCGCGGCGGTCGCGTGCCGGCACCAGTGCAGTCGATGAAAAATTAAAGGATGTGCTGTGGTGCATGCTATGATTAAGTTGAGATTATCTGTACAGCGAGTATTGCAGTCTAGCAGGAATTTCGCTGTTGCTAGAGGCAGCTAGAATAGATGTCCGTCTGGTGTCGCAGCAGCATTGGCACACTTCGAAAAGGGTAGATAAGGAAAATGAGTAGAATTCAACAGACGTTTGAGCAGTTGCATGGTCGTACTGCTCTGGTATCGTATATTACCTGTGGCGATCCTAATACGGTTGCTACCGTAAAGCTAATGCAGACGCTGGTTGCCAATGGTACGGATATTATTGAGCTAGGCGTACCTTTCTCCGACCCGATGGCAGATGGGCCAGTTATTCAAGCTGCATCAGAACGGGCTTTGCGTCAACAAGTGTCACTGACAGATGTGCTGTCCGTGGTGGCACAGTTCAGACAGGATAATCAGACTACACCGGTGGTATTAATGGGCTACCTGAATCCAGTTTTTCATATGGGCTATGCATCGTTTGCCCGTGAGGCTGCTCAGGCTGGTGTAGATGGTGTGTTGACTGTAGATTGTCCGGCAGAGGCAATTGATGATTTGCATGAACAGCTGAAATTACACGGGCTGGATTGTATTTTTCTGATTGCCCCGACTACAACTGATGAACGGATTAAACTGATTGGCAGTAAGGCCAGTGGTTTTGTTTATTATGTGTCACTGAAAGGTGTGACTGGTTCATCACAGTTGGATACAACTGAAGTTTCGCGTAAAATTGATCATTTACGCCAGTTTATTAAGGTGCCTGTTGGTGTGGGTTTCGGTATCCGCGATGCTGACAGTGCCCGCCGCATCGGTGCAGTAGCAGATGCAGTGATTGTGGGCAGCCGCTTTGTACAGACGATTGCTGAGCATGCAGGCCATGAAGCTGAGGCGCTCGCACCAGTAGTGGCCGAGCTGAGACAGGCGCTGAAATAATCTGCGTGCAATCCTAATTCTGCCGCCCGTGAGAAGTATGCGGACGGTAATAACCAGGAATGAAAGTATGAGTTGGTTAGATAAAATCCTGCCACCCAAGATTAAAAAAGATCCTGTGGCCAAATCCGGCGGTATTCCTGAAGGTTTATGGCAAAAATGTCCGTCTTGTGCGGCGACTTTGTATGCCACGGATTTGAAGAAAAACATGGAAGTGTGCCCAAAGTGCGGCTACCATAATCCGGTTTCGGCGCGTGAGCGTATTCACTTGATGCTGGATGAAGGTAAACAGTATGAAATTGGTGCTGATATTAAACCGATTGATATTCTTAAGTTCCGAGACAGCAAAAAATATACAGACCGTCTGAGTACTGCTCGCAAACTGACGCAAGAGGATGATGCGCTGGTGGTGAAGCGTGGTACCATGAATGGCGTACCGGTTGTAATAGCTGCTTTTGAATTCAATTTCATCGGCGGGTCTATGGGCTCCGTTGTGGGTGAACGTTTTGTGCGTGGTGTGCGTGAAGCGGTAAAACATAACTGTACTTTTATCTGTGTGGCTGCTTCTGGTGGGGCACGGATGCAAGAAGGCTTGAATTCGCTAATGCAGATGGCCAAAACCTGTGCTTCTCTGCATCTGCTGACGGATAAATCGCTGCCCTTTATTTCGGTATTGACCAATCCTACTATGGGTGGTGTTTCTGCGAGCTTTGCCTTTATCGGCGATGTGGTACTGGCGGAGCCGAATGCACTGATTGGCTTTGCCGGTCCGCGTGTGATTGAACAGACAGTGCGTGAGACTTTACCGGAGGGATTCCAGCGGGCAGAGTTTCTGCTGGATAAGGGTGCCATTGACCAGATTGTCGACCGGCGAGAAATGAAAGAACGTATTGTGCGCTTGATTCAACTATTACGTTCGCAGTCTGGTGCTGATGCAGCCTGAGCGACGGAACTTAATACAAGAATATAATTTAATACCTGGTCAGAAAGTAATTTTCGGCCGGGTATTTGTTTCAGACATAGGTTATTTATGTTTCAGATGAACTGACTTCCCGAATATGCGCTTATAACAGCTCAATAATAATATCTGATCTGTCACTGGGAAAAGGTACCACAGTTAAGCAGTTCAGATTGCATTTTCTCCAGTTTTTCATGGATATAACTGTATTTTGACGCAATTCGCCTTGTCATTTTATACATCTATATAAAATGAAGATTGATTATCCATTAGAAATTAATTGACATTAAAACTTAATCTTTGATAGATATTAAAAAATTAGGTTTTTGTCTGACTTTTCTTTAATCAAATCAAAAAAGAATTGGCTGCATCTTAAGAATTTATACCATGATTATATCTATTGATATATAATCAATAAATCAATGAATTATAATAATAAAATATAAAAGTAATATTCATATTAAAGCATTGACATATTCTATAGCAAATACGCCGTAATAAATTTCGCATTTTAAGATTAGTTTTTTACAAGAATTTTTTTATAAACATATTTCAAATCCAAGACACTATTTGAAATCAACCCCTATCTTATGGGGTATTAACAAAATTCTTTTTCTTATTTCTTTATTCAATTTGTTCAATATTTTATTGATGTAAAAAATTTTATTTTTTCTTATAAAATCCCATAAATATTTTCTTAATGGGATTTATTCTAAATTATTGATCTTCATTTACTAACACAATATTTTTTGATGGTTTTCTTTCAGATTTTTGAGTCTGTTTACTAATGTTTGAATCTTTTCAGCACGACGACCTGAAAGCAATCTGGAATCCCAAAGCCTTTAGCGCGGAATTACTGTTCCCGCCCAGTGAATTTCCTTTGAAATCTTATGACAACCTTGGCTCGATGGCGGTGTCCACATATCAGACAGCTTTTTACTGTTTTCTAACTGGCTCTATTTTGTAATTGTGCCAGTAATATTGGTACATGGCTGTGGGTAATATCTTTAACTGCGGTTAGCAGCCATAATTGCTGGTGCTGCTGATGCAGTTGTTGTAGCTTCTGCAAGGCTTGTTGCTGTGGTGGCTGCTTCAGTTCCTGCTGGTAGCGTAAGCAAAGTTCACCATAGCGGGTATTGGGCTGCTGATGTAGCCACTGTCGCAGCTCGCTGGAAGGTGCAACGGTTTTTAGCCATAAAACGTTGTTCATTCTGGTTTTGCTGATACCACGCGGCCACAGGCGGTCAATCAATACAGCTGGCTGTTGTTGCTGATAGGTGTAGACACGCTCAATGTTATACATGGTTGCTGGGGGAGAATCTGAATTTAATTAATAATAGGTACAATAGCTTGTTTTGACAAGATGATATGCTAGCGTTGATTAAAGTAAGATATAAGTGTGCTCACTGCTCTTTTCAAACTGATTCGCTAAATAGTTGGATGCTACTTTTTCAAAACAGAATAAAAAAAGCAGCCGCTTACGGCTGCTTTTGCGCGTGACCAGTTTTTATTTCTGATTTTTGATTAATTCCTGCTCCAGTTCATTTTTACGCATTAGGCCGGAAATGGTTTTGCCGTTCGGAAATACCATGGTGGGGGTACCATCAAAACCAAATTTATTGCCTAGCTTCATGGTGTCTTCTACGGGGTTGCTGCAATTGGCTACGCTGGCTGGTTCCTTGCCATGACGCATCCATTCTGTCCAGGCGGTGGTGCGTTCTTTCTGACACCATATTTGTACTGCTTTTTTCTGTGCGCCTGGATGTAGATCGGGTACCGGCATGAGGAAAGTATAAACTGTGAGGTTATCAATCTGGGCGAATTCTTCTTCCAGTTTTTTACAGAAAGGGCAATCTGGGTCGGAGAATACTGCCATTACCCGCGTGCCGTTGCCACGTACTTCTTTGATTGCTTTATCCAGTGGTAACTGGTCAAAATCTATTTTTGATAAATCACTCATACGTTGCTCCGTCAGATTCTGATGGTGTTTGAGATCAATCAGATTACCCAGCATGATGTAATCGGCATTTTCATCAGTATAGATAATCTGATTACCGGTGATTACCACTTCATATATACCTTTAAATGGAGTGGTATAGATACTCTGAACGTTTAACTCTGAGCTTTTAAATGCTTTTTGCATGTTTTTGGACAGATTATCGCTAATTTTTTTATTGGTTGCGTCATCTACTGCCGCACCAACTGCAGCAGCTTTATTGGCTGATGCTGGGGCACTGATACCGGATGTGGCACTGGCGGTTTTGTCTATATTATGAACGGGAGTACCGTCGCAAGAGGCGAGGACAGGTATGGCCAGTAAAGGAACAAGCCATTGCCATAAGCGGATTTTGTTTATCATAAATGTCTGAGAATGAGTTAATAAGGGGTTATTGATAATCTGTGGCCATTATGCCCAGCCTGTGAAGTATGTGTCAGTATGAGCGTGAAAAATGCTGCTATTTTGTTGCTAAAACAGGCTTAAATCATACGGCAAGTAAATCTATCTGGCTGCTAGAAAAATGATTCTGAGTTTAGGGTTTTCTGCATTTTTCACTGGTTCTGACTGATTGTGAGTATAAAACAATCCTGACCGTGTTGTAATACTGTTTTGAGGCTAAAACGTATGGCGCGGCTTCTTGCTTCATGCCACAATACTCTTTCGTTAATCAATGTGAACCATTGCCATGAATCCGATTTTGGCTTTCGATATTGAAACCGTGCCTGATGTGGCCGGTATCCGGGTACTTCATCATTTGCCGGCGGAAGTAAGTGATGCCGATGTGGTGGAGTTTGCTTTGCAGCAGCGAAGGGCAAAAACTGGCGGTAATGATTTTATGCAGCTGCATTTGCAGCAGGTGGTAGCCATTTCATGCTGTATGCGCTGGGGGGCAGAAAAGATTCATGTTGGTAGTATTGGCACGCCAGAAGATAGTGAAGAAACGCTTATTGCACGTTTTTTTGAGTTGATTGAAACACATACGCCGCAATTGGTGAGTTGGAATGGTGGTGGATTTGATTTACCGGTGTTGCATTATCGTGCGCTAATTTATGGTATCAGTGCCGCTCGTTACTGGGATATGGGGGAAGGGGATTTTGGTGACAGCCGAGATTTCAAATGGAACAACTATATCAGCCGCTATCATGCACGTCATTGTGATTTGATGGATTTGCTTTCTCTCTATCAAGCGCGAGCCTGTGTTCCGTTGGATGATATGGCTAAGCTGTGTGGTTTTCCGGGTAAGCTGGGGATGGATGGCAGTAAGGTCTGGGCTGCATATCAGCAGGGAGAATTAACCCAGATTCGGCAGTATTGCGAGACAGATGCTGCTAATACTTATTTGATGTATCTGCGTTTTAATCTGTTGCGTGGTTTTCTGAATGCCGATGAATACGAACAGGAAATCCGTGGTCTGAAGGTTTACCTGAAAGGATTGCAGGCGCCGCACTGGCAGGAATTTCTGGATGCATGGGGACGGCCACTCTGATGATGAAAGTTGATAAGCCGGACACGGTAATGATGTTGTGGATAGAATGATTGCTGAGATAAGTATGCATAGGCTGGTGCTGATTGGGGTAGGGCTGATAGGTGGTTCGCTGGCACTGGATTTAAAACGGGCGGCTCGGGTGGAAGAGGTGGTTGGTATTGATATTGATGCTGACAATCTGACGCGGGCTCTAGAGCGACGTGTAATTGATTGTGCCTACGAATGCATTAATGCAGAAAGTATGGCTGATGCCGATATGGTGCTCATCGCTACGCCAGTTAATACTTTGCCGATTATCTGCCGCCAGCTTGCGCCATTTTTGCCAGATAGATGTATTGTCACTGATGTGGGCAGTACTAAGCAGCTGGCTTTGCAGGCTTTTGCTGCTGAGTTGCCACAGCATTATGAGCGCTGTGTGGCGGCACATCCGATTGCTGGTTCCGACCGTCATGGGGCGCTGGCAGCACAGTTTGGCTTGTTTGCTGCAAAAAAATGTATTATCTGTGCTCATGAGCAGCAGGATAAAACGGCTTTGCAGGCTGTGGAAGCAATGTGGCAAGCGGTGCAGGCGCAAATTTATTATCTGGATGCAGCCAGACATGATGCGATTTTTGCTGCTGTAAGCCATTTGCCGCATATGCTGGCTTATGCCTATGTGCATCAGCTGGCGGAAGCAGCTAATGCGGATGAGCTGTTACAATTTGCTGGTAGCGGTTTTCGGGATTTCACCCGAATTGCCGCCAGTCATCCGCAGATCTGGACGGATATTTGTTTGGCGAACCGACAGGTGCTTGCTGGTCTGCTTGAGAAACAACAGCAGGAGCTGGCGTATTTGAAGCAATGCCTGCAAGATGGTGATGCGCAGAAGCTCACGGCTTTTTTTGCAAAGGCACAAAAAATCCGCGAAAGCTGGCAAAATGAGCAGATTCAGGCTACAGCAGGTGTGCCGGCAGGCAGATAATACCTTGGTATGGCTAAGTGATAGTAAGATAAAGTCTTTTTTGATATTTTTTCAGCACAAGTTAGATGCAGTTAATGAATTTTGCGGTATTTTTAATTAAAATAACCTTATTTTGTCGAATTAATACAAAATATGACTTGCTATGCAGGCGTAGTTGAGGCATAATTCGCTTCGTTAAATCAGCTCCTAGTTGGTTTAACAGTTTCTCCTCTATTTCTCCTTTGTAGACTTGGCGCACACTTAATCGTGTGCGCATTTTTTTATCTGTTTTTTAGTATGCTAAAGGAATTTTTATAAGTCATATTCGATTCACCTCTTAGTTGTATTTTGTTTGTTACTTAAGAGGTGCATTCCGGATATTTGGTTTTAAATAGCGAAGTAATGTCGGAAAGCTGGAAAAATATAAGCCTAAGCTTTTGTTGGTATATGAATGCTGTTAGGATAGTTGTTTTATATTCAGACTCAGGGGAAGATTATGTCTGGTGAAAGTAATTTGCATGTTTTGCTGCGATCGGCAGCGCCGCAGCATAATGCGGGCAGATATGTGTTCTGTACCGTAAAGCAGCCGGTGGCTGAATTGCTGTCTGCTGCTGTGGCTACTGTGCAGGAAAGTGAGGGAACTACGCTGATCCTGCCTCAGGCTGTGGCTGATGAGCATCAGCTAAGCTATGACTATGTTGCCGGCTGGATTACCTTGAAGGTGCATTCTTCTCTGTCTGCTGTAGGACTTACCGCCGCTTTTTCTCGCGCTCTGGCACAGCAGAATATTAGCTGTAATGTAGTGGCCGGCTATTATCATGATCATATCTTTGTTGCAGAAACTGATGTAGCACCGGCTTTGGATATTCTCAATCATTTGGACAAAGCATAATAATATATGACCGGTTTAAATCATGATTTTGCGTTGGTAGAAATCATGATTTGACTATATTTCTCTTTTGCTAATTTGCCAACATAGGTCGGGATTATCAATATTTTTAGTTGCTGGAAAATGGTTATATGGATTGGTTAATTTCATCCTCAATTCAGGGTATTGCCCCGGCTTTGGTACAATTTCATTCTGATTTACATACTATTTGATAAAAATTAGGTCTGCTATGTGCTGAAGCTTCTAAATCAGTATGTTTGATATTTGAAAGCATGTTTTAGCAGCAAAAATAAAGTAGTGCAATATGATGGAGAAGTTCTGAATATTTAAAAAAGTATTGCTGCGGATGGTTGTTACTGGCTTGAGGATGAAAAAACAGGGCGGAAAATTTAATTTCCGCCCTGTTTTCTGAAGAAATTAATTAAAGATTATTCGGAAAATCGGCTGGCAATTCGCTGGCAGGACAGTTAATAATGCTTTCATCATTTTCACCACAATCACGGATGAAGGTAATGGTGGCAAATTCATCAATTACTTCTGTGGGATAGGCCGGACCAGCTTCTCGGTAAGCTTCCATTTGTGGAATATGCTCATTCTGGAAGCAAACGGTTTTTTCCGGATTGTTGATTACCCAACGTGGGAAAAAGATGGTACCGTGGAAGATTTTGTCGGCCAAGTTGACGCTCAGGCTGACGTCGGTACCGGTTGGTTCGGTCCATGAGATTTTGTATACATTTTCAGCCAGCCGTACTAGATAGACTTTTTGACTTTTTACCCAACGATTGCCCACTATGCCACTGTGAATGCGGTAATCGATTGTGGTGGCATTTTTCACGTATATTTCGTAGTTCCAACCATTATCATAGGTGTAAACCAAATGTTTGCCTAGAATGTTGCTCAGATCGTTTTTATCAAATACAGACATTTTTTTCCTTTAAATTAAAAGATATTTTGATTAAATGGATAAGTGAAGTTTAAACAGGTATGGACCAGATGAATAACGTTATTTTTGAGATAAAATGTTCCAAAATTTCGATTGATTAGCGATGAAAACAACACTGGAACAATGGCAGCTTTTACAGGCTGTGGTGAGCTATGGCAGTTTTGCCCGTGCTGCGGAAGCCTTTAACCGCAGCCAGTCTTCCCTGAGCTACCAGTTGACGTTAATGCAGGAACGGCTGGGTGTAACGTTACTGACTATTGTTGGCCGCAAGGCAGAGCTGACAGCGTCTGGTCAGCAGCTACTGGCACAGGCCTTGCCTCTGTTGCAGGGGTTCGAGAAGCTGGAAAACCGTTCCCGTGCGCTGCAACGCGGTGAGCGGGCACGGCTAGATTTGGTGGTGGACAGTATTTTTCCTAAAACGCGTCTGTTTACAGTTTTACGCCGTTTTCAACAGGTTTATCCCTCTACTCAAATTCATCTGACAGAAGTGCTACGAAGTGAAAGCTGTGCTGTGCTCCAGCAGCAACAGGCAGATGTCTACATCATCACGCCTAGCGCAGAAATGATACGTCAGGGTAAGTTATTGCTAGAGGTGAACTTTGTAGCTGTGGCGCAGCGTAAGCATCCGCTGCTGGCTTTGCCGGCACCACTGGGTCAGGATGTACTGGTTCGCTATCCGTTGATTGAGATTGTTAGCCGCGAACAGCAGCAGCTACCCTACCGGCAAGTAAGTGCAGCAGAAAACTGGACATTCACCACAATTGAAACGGCTATTGAGGCTGTGACTCAGGGTGTAGGCTATGGCTGGCTGCCGGAAGAGCGGATTCAGGCGCAGTTGGCCAGTGGGGAATTACAGGTTTTACCATTAAAATATGGTGTGCGGCGTGCTACGCCGGTATATTTGTTTTTAAATCAGGATGAGGCTCAGCTGGACAATGAAACAGCGTTATTGGTCAGGCTGATTCAGGATAAAGTATGAAAGAAGGCTGATTATTCAGTCTTAGAATAGCTAGTGCTATGATTTTATTCTAGGTGTAGTAGTTGTTCTTCTTTTACTTCTTCCATTACCACATAACTGCGGCTTTCGGCTGCCGCAGGTAGCTGGAGCAATATATTGCCCAGCATATTGCGGTAGGCGTGCATATTGGGCAATCTCACTTTAATTAGGTAATCGTATTCGCCAGATATGAGATGGCATTCCAGTACTTGCGGAATGGTCAAAACTTCTCGTCGGAAATCCTCGAAGATGTTGCCGGATTTAGAACGCAGTTTGATTTCGACAAATACCAGCAGGCTTTGATTCAGGGCACGTGGATTCAGACGGGCGTGATAGCCGGTAATGATGTTTTCACGTTCCAGCCGCCGTACTCGTTCGGTAACCGGTGTGGTAGACAACCCTACTTTATCGGCCAGTTCGGTCATGGTGGTGCGGGCATTTTTTTGCAGTAAGGACAAAATTTTCATGTCCACTTTATCAATCTGGTGCATGATTAATTTGTAGTTTGAATGTGATAAATTATTAAAATACACCTTTTTTTGGTAAAAATAAAGTGAAATTCACTATCATTCTTTGTTTACACTAGGAGAAGTTACTAAACAGTTTATTTTCAGGATTCTGCCATTAAACAGCCGCGATATTCCGGTTTGATTTTCAGGGAGCTAATGTAATGAAAGTTCTGATTATGGGGGCAGGTATTGTTGGGGTAAGCACTGCCTGGTATTTAGCCAAGGCCGGTCATGAGGTAACAGTGCTGGAGCGAGCTGATCAAGCAGCAATGGAAACCAGTTTTGCTAATGCCGGCCAGTTATCCTATGGCTATACCACGCCGTGGGCTGCACCAAGTATACCAGCCAAAATAAGTAAGTGGTTGTTTAAAGAACATTCCCCGCTGCTAATCAGGCCTGATGGCAGTCTGTTTCAGCTACGCTGGCTGTGGCAGATGTATCGCAATTGCAATGCGCAAAGCTATGCGACCAATAAAGAACGTATGGTTCGTATTTCAGAATATAGCCGAGAAATGTTGCGGCAGCTTGAAGCTGAGGAGAATATTCAGTACGAAGGACGCCGGCAGGGTACGTTGCAGATTTTCCGTACAGAAAAAGAAGTGATTGACTCGCGCTCGGATATTGCTGTTTTACAGGATTTTGGTGTGCCGTTGCAGATACTAAACAGCGTGACGGAATGTACGCAGTATGAACCGGCATTGGCTCATATGGCCGGCAGGTTAGCTGGTGCTCTGTATTTGCCTCAAGATGGTACTGGAGACTGCCATTTATTCACCACCCGTCTGGCTGAGAAATGTGAGGCGCTGGGGGTAAAATTTCTGTATCGGCATGCGATTACTGATATCCGGCAGGATAAGTGTTCGATTAAAGGGGTAGAGGCAAATGGTCAGTGGTTTAATGCGGATCATTATGTTTGTGCTTTGGGAAGTTTCAGCCGCAGTATGATGCGTAAACTGGGAATAAATTTGCCTGTCTATCCCGTAAAAGGTTATTCACTGACAATTCCCATCATTGATAAGGATAAAGCTCCCGTTTCTACGGTGATTGATGAAACCTATAAGGTGGCTGTGACACGTTTTGATGAACGCATCCGTGCTGGTGGAACGGCTGAATTATCGGGTTATCGTATTCATTTAAATCCGGCTCGCAAGGTGGTGTTAGATTTAGTGGTGAATGATCTGTTTCCTGGCAGTTGCCATACATCGGAAGCTTTTTTCTGGAGCGGCCTGCGGCCGATGACGCCGGATAGTACGCCGATTATCGGTGCCAGCCGGTTTGTGAATCTGACGCTGAATACCGGCCACGGTACGCTGGGTTGGACGATGGGACTGGGTTCGGGAAAAGTTTTGGCAGATATCATTAGCGGAGTGAAGCCGGAAATTGAAACTGGTGATTTGTCGTTAGCTCGATATGTGTAGATATGTCAGATAGTTCGGTCTGGTGTTACAGTCCGTGGCATACACAGGATGTAAAAAGTTTTATCATTACGGTTAATATATTATTAATCTGACAGGCGCCAATTTTTCTGCCGAGAAATGTAGGTTTTCCTGTTGAAAAGGTTTGTATATGGCTGACGATAAAATTTTGTTGCTGGAAGTTGCGCCTGTTGGCAGGATTATCGAATTCAATCCTCAGACGGGAGCACACCAGATTCTGGCTGATGAGCTGCATGATTTTCCAGATGGAATTGCTGTTGATATCCACCATCAAAGATTGTTTTATTCTAGTATGGGTCGAATAAAAGAACCGGATTCTTTGGAATTTTTTCAGGCCGATGGAATGATTGCTGAAGTTTCGCTCGACGGACAGCAGCGGCATGAGCTGGTTGGACATGGTTTGTTTGTTACCGGCAAGCAACTGGTGTTTGATGAAGAAGAGCGTCAGCTTTACTGGTGTGACCGTGAGGGAATGCGTGTCTGCCGCTATGATTTGCGAAGCGGAAAAACGGATGTACTGGTACAAACTGGGTTGTATCCGCGAGATGCGCATGATTATGCGCGTCATTGTGTGGGTATTGCATTGGATAAGCAGCATAATTATTTTTACTGGACACAGAAAGGGCGGCCGAAAGGCGGAGAAGGTCGTATTCTGCGAGCCCGTTTGCAGCCGGAAGCTGAATTTGATGCTGCGACCCGCTGCGATATTGAGACGGTACTGGATAATCTGCCCGAACCTATTGATCTGGAAATAGACCATGTCAACCAGATGCTTTACTGGACGGACAGAGGTCTCGATGCTGCTGGAGGAAATAGCCTGAATTGTGCAGCCATCTGTGCAGACGGGCTGAGAGACCATCAGGTACTGGCTACCGGTTTACAGGAAGGAATCGGGCTGGCTGCGGATTTTGTCCATTCGCTAATTTATATTACGGATTTGGGTGGTAATCTGTGGCGTTATGATATACAGCAGCGCGGGCCTTTGTGTAAACTGGCAAAGTTTGGTCCGCTTACCGGCATTGCTTTACTGAAACAATAATATGACAGACATCAATACAGGGAATCAATAATGCGTCCGTTAGTTGCGCATATTCGTTTAAATCATTTGCGTGAAAATTTTCTGGCTCTGAAACAGATGCATGGCGGCGGCAGAATGCTGGCTGTGGTGAAGGCCAATGCCTATGGCCATGGGGCAGTACGTTGTGCACAGGCGCTGGCTGATGTGGCCGATGGTTTTGCAGTGGCTTGCATCAACGAGGCGGTAGAGTTGCGTAAAGCGGGTATAGAAATACCTATTGTTATGTTGGAAGGTGTTTTTGCGCAGGAAGAATATGCACTGGTTGACCAATATCGATTGTGGCCGGTAGTGGGTAATTTATGGCAGCTGGAATCGTTGTTGGCGCACAACTGGCAAAAACCGGTAACGGTATGGCTGAAAATGGATTCGGGCATGCATCGTACTGGTTTTTTTCCGCATGATTATGCACCGGCCTATCAGGCATTGGTTCAAAGTGATAAGGTAGCTGAAGTGGTGAAAATGACTCATTTTGCCTGTGCTGATGAACCTATGAAAACCATGACTGCAGAACAAATTCACACGTTCGAGATGGTGTGTGCCGATTTGCCTGGAGATGTCAGTTTGGCCAATTCTGCTGCGATTATGGCGTATCCGCAAACCCAGTGCGGCTGGGGACGTGCTGGTTTGGCGCTGTACGGAATTTCGCCGATGGGTGGCACTGACAGCCGCTTTAAGCCGGTGATGCGGCTGGTAAGTAAAGTATTTGGTGAGCGTGTTTTGCAGATGGGAGAGCCTATCGGCTATGGCGCCAGCTTTGTGACTTCACTTTCAACTCGCGTCGGGTTGGTGGCTTGCGGCTATGCTGACGGTTATCCGCGTCGTGCGGCAACGGGTACACCTGTGGCCATAGATGGAGCACGTAGCTGTGTTTTGGGGCGAGTTTCTATGGATATGATGACAGTACAGCTGGATGACCACCGCCAGTCTCTTGGCAGCGAAGTTGAATTATGGGGCGATGTTGTGAATGTCAATGAGGTGGCTGCTGCTGCCGGAACTATTTCCTATGAGCTGCTGTGTAATGTTAAACGGGCGGAAATGGTATATGAATAAGATGCCATGGTTTGTCAATTTTTAAGTAAATGTTTGGCAAGACAGAAAATTTGGTTTATAAAGATGTAATATGTTTTCAGGCAGCTGCGCAAGCTGCCTGAAGTTATTTTTTATTGAGTTTATGATAATGGAAATAGAAACACTGAAACTGGCCAAGGCATTGATTGCACAGCCGTCTGTCACACCAGATGATCATGGCTGCCAGCCTCTGCTGATGAGCAGGCTCAGCGCACTTGGTTTTAACATTGAAACCATGCGTTTTGGAGAGACCGATAATTTTTATGCGCGATGGGGCAATCAAGGGCCGCTGATATGCTTTGCCGGACATACCGATGTGGTACCGGCCGGTGATGAAAGCCGCTGGAACTCGCCTCCATTTACGCCGACAGAGCGTGAAGGCAAATTATTTGGCCGCGGAGCTGCTGATATGAAAGGCAGTGTCGCGGCTTTTGTTACTGCCTGCGAACGCTTACTACTGCAACAGCCGGATTTGCCACTGCGTTTGGCTATACTGATTACTTCAGATGAAGAGGGTGACGGACACGATGGCACCAAACGTGTGGTCGAAACCCTGAAACAGCGTGGTGAACTGATTGATTATTGCATTGTTGGTGAGCCTACTGCTGTATATACACTGGGGGACATGATAAAAAACGGCCGGCGCGGCTCCTTATCCGGCACATTACGGGTGCACGGCCGGCAGGGCCATGTAGCTTATCCGCATCTGGCCGCCAACCCTGTCCATTTAGCTGCGGCAG
The DNA here is from genome assembly GCF_002777855.1 of Snodgrassella alvi. Lineage (GTDB taxonomy): Bacteria > Pseudomonadota > Gammaproteobacteria > Burkholderiales > Neisseriaceae > Snodgrassella > Snodgrassella alvi_E. Next base: position 272,234 of record NZ_MEIK01000040.1, on the reverse strand, counting down.
CACTGGCTGAACTTACTGCCATGCACTGGGATAATGGTAATACCTATTTTCCTCCTACCGGTTTTCAGATTTCCAATATAAATGCCGGTACCGGTGCCACTAATGTAATTCCAGGCGAGCTTACTGTGCAGTTTAATTTCCGTTTTTCTACTGAATCCAGTGCCGAAAATCTACGTCAGCGTGTACACACTATCTTAGATAAGCATAATTTACACTATGATCTAGACTGGACATTGTCCGGACAGCCTTTTCTAACGACTGCCGGTCGTTTAACCGACGTAGCGCAGAAAGCCATCAAGTCTGTTTGCGGTGTGGATGCCGAGCTGTCTACCACGGGCGGTACTTCTGATGGCCGCTTCATTAAAGACATAGCTCGGGAACTCATTGAGCTAGGGCCGGTTAATGCGACCATTCATCAGATTGATGAGTGCGTGGATATTACTGCGCTGGCGCAGTTGTCGGCAATATATGAAAACATGCTTCAGCAGCTGGCTTGGCCTGATGCCAGCCTACATAAATAAGGAGAAAATAATGAGTACGGTGACCCAGAAACATTTTTTAAAACTGCTGGACTATACGCCAGCTGAAATTCAGAATCTGCTCGACCTAGCGGCGAGACTGAAAACCGAAAAGAAAATCGGTGTGGAACAACCCCGTCTAAGCGGTAAAAACATTGCTCTGATTTTTGAGAAAACTTCTACCCGTACCCGTTGTGCCTTTGAAGTGGCAGCACACGATCAGGGAGCACATGTAACTTATCTGGACAGTAGCGGCAGTCAGATTGGTCACAAAGAAAGCATTCGTGATACAGCACGTGTTCTTGGTCGCATGTATGATGCGATTGAATACCGTGGTTATGGTCAGGAGATTGTCGAGCAGCTGGCAGAATTTGCCGGTGTGCCAGTGATTAACGGATTAACCAATGAATTCCATCCGACACAGATGTTGGCTGATTTGCTGACTATGAAGGAAAACTGTAAAAAATCTTTAAATCAGATTGCTTATACCTATGTGGGTGATGCGCGTTACAACATGGGTAATTCTTTGCTGGTAGCCGGTGCCAAAATGGGAATGGATGTACGCATCGGCGCACCACGTGCTTTCTGGCCAAACGATGATTTAGTCAGGCAGTGTCGTAGCATAGCAGAGCAGACTGGAGCGAGGATAACTTTAACCGAAGACGCAGCCGCCGCAGTCAATCAAACCGATTTTATCCACACTGATGTCTGGGTATCGATGGGTGAGGCCAAAGAAGTGTGGCGGGAACGGATAGAGCAGCTAAAGCCTTATCGCGTAGATTCACAGTTACTGGCTGCTAGTCACAATTCCAATGTTAGATTCATGCACTGTTTGCCCGCTATTCACAATCGTGATACCGGCATAGGCCAGTGGCTCTTTGAAGAGTTTGCTCTGGATGGTGCTGAAGTGAGTGAGGATGTGTTTGAAAGTAATGCATCTATCGTATTTGAGCAGGCAGAAAATCGTATGCACACCATCAAAGCTGTACTGGTGGCATTATTGAGTACCTGAAAGATTTAGCCTGCTGTTAACGGAGAGAATGGTTATGAAAGCAACCTCCAATCAGTTATTAATCAATCCGCATCATTTGGCTTTTTTGTTGTCAGTGATGGTGGCCATTATGCCATTTTCTACAGATATTTATTTGTCTTCTGTTCCGGAAATGGCTTCTTCTCTGCATGCGCCTATCGATCAGATTGAACGCAGTTTGGCCAGCTTTATGTTTGGCGTGGCACTGGGACAACTATTTGGGGGAGCAATATCCGATATTAAAGGACGTAAGGTCATTGCCATGATTGGCCTGAGCGTTTACCTGCTTTCAGCCATTGCCATTGTATTCATTGATTCAGCAGATGAGCTGCTGTTTTGGCGCTGGATTCAGGCCATTGGTGGCGGTATGGCCACGGTTACTGTTGGCGCAACCGTGCGTGATTTTTTTCATGGTAATGAAGCAGCAAAAATGTTCGCCACCATTGGCATCATTACCCTTGCTGCTCCGCTGGCTGCACCGATGCTGGGTACGGCGCTGGCAGCATTAGGCGGGTGGCGTGTTATTTTTATCTTTCTGCTGCTTTATGCTCTAATTGTACTGGTATGCGTGTGGCGCTTTATGCCGCAGGTAAAAATGGATATTCAGCCGCTTGATAGTCAGGTATTTCATAAGATAAAACAGAATTTTTCAATGGTTTTTCATGAGCGCGAAGCATTGGGATTCATGTTTTTTCAGACTGCTGCGTTTGCTGCGATGTTTGTTTTTCTCACCGAATCGTCTTTCTTATACATGAATATCTACGGTCTGAGTCCGCATGAGTATTCATGGGCATTCGGTGCCAATGTGATTACCATGATGTTGTTTAATCGGATCACAGCTTACCGTCTGCGTACGACACCGGCACGCAATATTCTGCTCAGTGGTGTGCTGCTACAACTAGGCTGTAATTTACTGCTGACCATCGTGGTGTGGAGCATGAACCGGCCACCTTTTTTTCTGCTATTGGGTCTGATTATGTTTTCCATCGGTTCACAGGGTTTAATTGGTTCCAATACTCAGGCTTGTTTTATGAGCTATTTCCGTAAAATCGGTGGCAGTGCCAATGCCGTACTCGGAACCATGCAATTTTTGATCGCCGCTACTGTTGGCTGGCTGACTACCTTGCTGCATAATGGTTCGACTCATGTGATGCCCACCATGATGCTGATTTCTACTAGTTGCGGTGCCATTTTACTATGGGCTCTGTCGCGCACAGCGTGGCAGAAAAAGCACCGTTGATTTCGGGCAGCCGCAGCAGGCTGCCTTTTTCATGTTTTTCTGAACAACAATTAAAACACTACTAATTATGTCTGATAACGATAAACTCAAACCACATCGCGATGCCATAGACCAGATAGACAGCGAAATTTTGCGCTTACTGAACCAGCGTGCCAGCCACGCTCAGGCTATCGGTACTTTAAAAGGAGAAGGAATCGTCTATCGTCCTGAACGCGAAGCAATTGTTTTGCGCCGTATACAGGAGCAGAATCCTGGGCCACTATCCAGTCAGGCGGTTGCTCGTTTACAGCGAGCCATTATGAGTGAATGTTTGGCGCTGGAACGACCTTTGACCATTGCTTATCTTGGTCCGCAGGGTACCTTTACCCAGCAAGCAGCGATCAAACACTTTGGTCAGGCCGCGCAGACACAGCCATGCACTTCAATAGACGAAGGATTTCGTCTGGTAGAGGCGCAACAAGCCGATTATGTTGTCACGCCAATTGAAAATTCGACCGAAGGTTCCGTCGGGCGCAGCCTAGATTTGTTGGTAACCACACCATTAAAAGCTTGTGGTGAAGTTAATCTACGCATTCATCATCAATTATTGCGTATCATTGATTCCACAGAAAACATTACTAAAGTTTATGCGCATGCGCAGGCACTGGCACAGTGCCGAAGCTGGTTGGATAAAAATCTGCCCGAGCAAACAGCTCGCATTGCGGTTGCCAGTAATGCCGAAGCAGCACGACTGGCTGCTGCTGACAGTAGTGCTGCCGCCATTGCTTCTCTAATGGCAGCAGACCATTACCAGTTGCGGATACTGGCTCAGAATATCGAAGACGAACCCAACAATACAACCCGTTTTCTCGTACTTGGGCGCAATGTCACTACCAGCAGTGGGCGCGATAAAACCTCATTGATTGTAGCTGCCCCCAACAAAGCAGGTGCCGTACATGATTTGCTCCAGCCTTTTGCTGACCATCATGTATCCATGACCAAACTTGAAAGCCGCCCCAGTCGTGGTGGATTATGGGAATATGTGTTCTTTATTGATATTGAGGGTCACCAGCAAGATGCTGATGTAGCCGCCGCATTGACAGCCTTACAGCAGCGTTCAGCATTTCTAAAAATAATCGGTTCTTATCCGCAGGCAGTAATATGAATGTAAAGCTAATAATTGGTACTAACAGATAATATTCGCCTCTGAACTTGGAGACAAAACAAGCATGAAAAATATCGTTGTCTATTGTGGTTCCAATCTGGGACAGAATAAAGCCTATTTCGATGCAGCCCAGCAACTGGGCAAAGAAATGGCACAACAGGGCTACCGTCTCGTTTACGGAGGTGGCAATATCGGTCTGATGGGTACCATCGCTTCATCTGTGCTCGACCATGGCGGAGAAGCCATAGGCGTAATTCCTAGCTTTTTGAAAAATCTTGAAGGCGCACATCAAGGGCTAAGCGAACTATATGAAACTTCTAATATGACAGAGCGCAAAAACAAAATGATAGAACTGGCTGATGCCTTCATTGCCATGCCCGGTGGTCTGGGTACCTATGAAGAATTATTTGAAGTCTTATCACAGGCACAGCTCAAGCTGCATCCGCATCCAGTAGGGATTCTGAATGTAGCCGGTTTTTTTGATCCATTGATTCAAATGTTGCAAAACACAGTTACCGCCGGTTTCATGCCGCCAGAAAACATGGATTTACTGTGTAAAGCCACAACACCTGCAGCGTTATTAGATCAGTTACGCCACTGGCAGCCGCGTGATGCGGTGAAATGGGTGACTCCGCAATGGGCGCAGCAGACAAGAGATACATTATGCTGACTTTGGCAGTGCTGAATCACCTTATTCAGCAAAATGTTGAACTGAAAGCCAGCTGGCAGCAATACCAGCAACGGGTAGTAGCACTAGTGCTACCAATGCTGACACTCAAAGGTCGCATCGATGCTCAGGGTTTCTGGCAAGAAGACAGCGCTGAAGCTGAAACTACCATTACCATCGCTTCCACTGCTTTGACTAAAATGCTCATTGGCCAACAACCGGGAGTTGGTGATGTTGCCATTACTGGCGACCGTGTATTGGGCATGGCCATTCTGCCGTTGATACAGGCATTACAGTATGACTGGCGTGATGATTTGGCGCGGCTCTTTGGCGATGCTATCGGCGGGAAAGCAGCGCTGGAGCTGGAAAATCTATATCAGCAGGGGCGTGGCATCAGTCAGAGTATTGCAGCACAGATTGCTGACTATGCGCAGGAAAGCGATGCAGTGGTTGTGAGCAAAGTTCAGTTGCAGCAGTTTGCCGCACAGGTTGAAATGCTGCGCGACGATACTGCTCGCCTTGCAGCCCGCATCAGCCTTTTGCAACAACAGGCGAAATAATATCCATTTAACCGCCAGCGGTCATTACTGTTGCAGCAAAAAGGCTCTGGTATAATTTCAGCAGTTTTTAGTGAATTTCAACGATACAGCAAATCATGACACAACAACGCAAAATACTGGTTACCTCAGCTTTGCCGTACGCCAATGGCAACATACATCTGGGACATATGGTAGAACACATCCAGACTGATATCTGGGTACGTTTTCAAAAAGCACGTGGCCACGAATGTTATTACGTCTGCGCTGATGATACTCACGGCACTCCGGTAATGTTGGCGGCACAAAAGCAAGGCATCTCGCCAGAAGAAATGATTACCAGAGTACGGGAAGACCATCTGGCCGACTTTAGTGGTTTCGGCATTGGCTACGATAACTATTACAGCACCCATTCTCCAGAAAACGAAGCTTTATCACGCAGCATCTATCTGGCCTTAAAAGCCAATGGCAAAATTGAAAGCCGTACGATTGAGCAACTATTCGATCCAGAAAAAAATCTTTTTCTGCCAGACCGCTTTGTAAAGGGCGAATGTCCAAAATGCCATGCAAAAGATCAATATGGTGATAATTGCGAAGTCTGCGGCACGACCTATAGCCCAACTGAGCTAATTAAGCCGTATTCAGCAATTTCCGGTGCGACACCGGTACTGAAAGAGTCAGAACACTTCTTCTTCAAACTTGGCGAGTGTGCTGATTATCTGAAGCAATGGACTGCCGGCAGTACTCAGCTGGCAGATGGCCGCATGCAACCGCACCTACAGGCAGAAGCCCTGAATAAAATGAAAGAGTGGTTGGATGATGACAATCTGAGTGATTGGGACATCAGTCGGGATGCTCCTTATTTCGGTTTTGAAATTCCGGATGCACCGGGCAAATATTTTTATGTATGGCTGGATGCCCCAATTGGCTATATGGCTTCCTTTAAAAATCTGTGTAATCGTATTGGCGTTGATTTTGAGCAATGGTTCCAACCTAATACCGATACCGAAATGTATCATTTCATTGGCAAAGACATTCTCTATTTCCATGCACTATTTTGGCCGGCTACATTGAAATATGCCAACCTGCGCGCACCAACCGGTGTGTTTGCTCATGGTTTTCTTACCGTTGACGGGCAGAAAATGTCTAAATCCCGTGGTACATTCATCACTGCACGTTCTTATCTAGAACAACGCTTGAATCCAGAATGGCTGCGTTATTATTTTGCTGCCAAACTCAACAGCAAAATTGAAGATCTGGATTTAAATCTGAATGATTTTATTGCCCGCGTTAACAGCGATTTAGTCGGCAAATATGTCAATATTGCCGCCCGCGCAGCTGGTTTCATCAGCAAGCGTTTTCAAGGTAAATTAACAGACGTCAGCTCCAGCTCATTACTGCCGCAGTTGCAGGCACAGAGTGAAACCATTGCCGCCAGCTATGAAGCACGCGAATATGCACGCGCTCTGCGTGAAATCATGGCACTGGCTGATGTGGTGAATGAATATGTCGATGCCAACAAACCATGGGAGTTGGCACGGCAAGAAGGGCAGGAAGCACGGTTACATCAGGTATGTAGCGAGCTGATTAATGCTTTCCGTATCCTTACAGTGTATCTGTCACCTGTATTACCGCAACTGGCCACTGAAGCGGCAGCCTTTCTTAATGTGGCTCCGTTAAACTGGTCTGATAGTACTTCTGTATTACCTGCCGGCCACAGCATTAATACCTATCAGCATCTCATGCAGCGTGTTGAACAAAAACAGATAGATGACCTAATTGCCGCTAATCGTCAGAATATCCAGCCGACAGCAGAAGTTCCGGCAGCCTCGTATGAACCCGTGGCTGCCACCGCTTCATTTGACGACTTCATGAAAATTGATATGCGCGTCGCCAAAGTAATGAGTTGTGAAAAAGTGGAAGGTAGCAGCAAATTACTGAAATTTCAGGTAGACCTTGGTTTTGAACAACGCACTATCTTTTCTGGTATCGCGGCCAGCTATCCAGAGCCGGAAAAACTGGTCGGCCGCATGGTTATTGTGGTGGCCAATTTCGCAGCTCGTAAAATGGCCAAATTCGGTATGTCAGAAGGCATGATTACTTCTGCCGCCGGAAATGGCAAATTGTTTTTACTGGATGTGGATAGTGGTGCCAAACCCGGTATGAAAGTCGGTTGATTTAAGCTATAAAAAAAGACCCGTTTAATTTAACGGGTCTTTTTTTATTGGATGAATTAGTATAAGTGACGAAATACTTATTCCATCACTTATTACCTACTATTGTCTGACAAGAGCTGTGATGCTTTGAAAGAGCTATTTGTTCAATACCTCATGTAGGCGTTCTGAATCCAAACTTTTTTCCCAGCGAGCCACCACAATCGTGGCACAGGCGTTTCCTACTAGATTAGTTAGGGCGCGGCATTCAGACATAAAGCGGTCAATACCTAGAATAAGCGCCATGCCTTCTACCGGTACAGATGGTACAACAGATAATGTAGCAGCTAGTGTAATAAAGCCAGCGCCAGTCACACCCGCTGCGCCCTTAGAGCTGAGCATGGCTACAAGCAGCAGCAGAACCTGCTGTTCCAGAGTAAGATCAATATTACATGCCTGTGCAATAAACAGCGCAGCCATTGTCATGTAAATATTAGTACCATCTAGATTAAAGGAATAGCCCGTTGGTACCACCAGCCCCACAATTGATTTCTGACAGCCGGCTTTTTCCATTTTCTGCATCAGTGTAGGTAAAGCTGCTTCGGAAGAGCTAGTACCCAGTACCAGCAGCAGTTCTTCTTTAATGTATTTCACGAGTTTGATAATCGAAAAACCGTTGTAACGTGCTACTGCACCCAACACAATCAGAATAAACAATACCGAAGAAATATAGAAAGTCAGAATCAAATAGAGCAGATTACCAATCGAACTAATACCGTATTTACCGATAGTAAACGCCATGGCACCAAACGCACCTATTGGAGCCGCACGCATCAGAATAGACACCATTTTGAAAACCGGAGCCGATAAATCCTGAAAGATATTAATCAGCGGACGGGCTTTTTCACCAATCAATGCCAGTGAAATACCAAACAGAATGGCAATAAACAGAGTTTGCAAAATATTGCCATTAGTAAGCGGACTCATCGCCGTAGTTGGAATGATGTCCATCAGAAAACCAGTTAGGCTGGATTCATGTGATTTCTGTACATATTCATGTACTTTTGCACTTTGTAAAGAACTCGGGTCAATATTCAGACCATGACCTGGCTGAGCAATATTGGCCACAATCAAACCGATAGCCAGCGCCAGCGTAGAAAAGGTCAGAAAATAAACCATGGCCTTGCCGGCCACTCGTCCCATGGTTTTCATATTGGTCATCTCAGCGATGCCGGTTACCACAGTAAGGAAAATAACCGGTGAGATGATCATTTTAACTAATTTGATAAAAGCATCTCCCAACGGCTTCATGCTTTCGCCAACACTGGGGAAAAAATTGCCAAGTAAAATACCAATAATAATGGCAATTATTACCTGTACATAAAGAACCTGATACCACCGCTGTTTTTTCGGTGGCGGATTCATTTCCTCAATTTCGAGTGGTAACATACTGATCTTTCGATGGTTTGTGTTTAAAAACTACAGAGTATAGAATTTATTATGAGCCATAAGAGACATAATTTGTTGATTATAAAGCCAACATAACTTAACAGAAAAGCATTATTAATTACTAAATGACAGTTATATGCTACTCAAGTAGAATGGGTGATAAATAGTAATTTAAAAACAATAATTTGAAAAAATTTATTACCATACAGCATAATAAAATTTACTTTAGTATAGATAGAAGGATTAATTATTCACAATAAAAGTACAATGACATATATTGCAGTGTATATAAAAAACCGTCTGTACACTGGTACAGACGGTTTTAGAAATCTGGTCGGAGTGAAAGGATTCGAACCTTCGACCCCCTCGTCCCGAACGAGGTGCGCTACCGGGCTGCGCTACACTCCGAAATAAGTTGTGCATTATAGGCAGCCATATGTACCTTGACAAGGGTAGTGAAGAAATAATTTGATAAAAAATGTCTATCAGCTATCAGCCCGCATACAACACAAACAAACAGGGTCTTTTTTTCAGTACTGGCAAGGTTTTCATGCTGCGCCACTTAGCAATATTCTGACTAATAATAGTTTGAGTAGGCAGCGTTAAATCCGCGGCAATACACAGACGAGTTTGAGGATGCAGGCTGGCAATAGCATCAGCAAGCAAAGCATCGTTACGGTAAGGCGTTTCAATAAAAAGCTGAGTTTCATTTTCCTGCCGTGAACGGTTTTCCAAAACGCGCAACCGTTCAATCCGCGCATTTTTTTCAGCCGGCAGATAACCTTTAAATGCAAAACACTGACCATTTGCTCCTGAAGCCATTAGTGCCAGCATAATACTGGAAGGGCCTACTAGCGGTATGACCGTAAAACCAGCCTGATGAGCCAGTGCAACCAATTGTGCGCCCGGATCGGCCACAGCTGGACAGCCGGCTTCACTAAGTAAGCCCATACTACGCCCGGCCTGTAAAGGCTCTAATAAAACAGCAATATCGCGTTCCAGAGTATGTTCATTTAAAGTACGCAGATTCAGCTCCCGAATCGGCGTATGTACACCAAACGCTTTTAAATGCGCCCGTGCAGTTTTTTCTGCTTCAACCACAAAATCAGTCAAATCAACAATATATTCCCGTTCATGTGCCAGCAGGCAAGGCGTATCTGCTGTACCCAATGGTGTAGGAATCAGATAAAGCACCGGATTACTCATAGAACATTAATTCCTTCTGCCAGCAAAAAATCCACCAGACGAAAAATTGGTAAACCAATCAATGCATTTGGGTCAGTGGTGTCAATCTGTTTAATCAACAGTGCTCCCAGTCCTTCGCTTTTGGCAGCTCCTGCACAGTACACTGCATCTGCTTCAAGTGTTAAATAATGATTAATTTGTGTATCAGTCAGAGCGCGCATTTGCACGCGAGTTTCATCAATATGCTGATGCTGACGCTTTTCAGCTACATTCAGTAGAGTTAGCGCACTATAAAATATCACTTCCTGACCACTTAAATATTTCAGCATCTGTTGTGCTTTTGCCACGGTCAGAGGTTTGCCTAATTGCTGTTCACGGCACCAAGCTACCTGATCGCAGCCGATAATCAGTGCTTCCGGATAAAGCTCAGCCAGTGACTGTGCTTTACCTCCGGCCAAACGCAATGCAGTCTGTGGTGCGGTTTCTGCCGCAAGTGGTGTTTCTTCAAAATCAGGTTTAACCGCTTCAAAAGGGATATGCAACTGCCTAAGCTGCTGCTGACGAAAACGTGAACTAGAAGCCAGAATCAGCTTTTTCTCATTCGGCATAAGTGCGAACTCATTGACATGATAAAGCTTAAATTATATCATCCGCCGTTTATGTTAGACCCTATTTTGATTGATACGGCGACGTTCACTCGTGAACAGCAACAACTCAGCGGTCAATTGCAGCTTCAAGCACTGGATCGGCGGGTCTGGTCACATGAACTTTTAGCACAACGCGATGGCGTTATCCAGTATAAAGTCAACGGAGGTATTGACCGTTGGCAGCGTCCTTTTATCGATATCAGTATAGAAGGTGAACTAAAACTGGTGTGTCAGCGCTGTTTACAGGCTGTTTCCTGGACGCTGAATGACCAGTCGCGTGTGGTGCTCTTTGCCAGCGAACAGCTATTGGACGAGGCCATGGCCGCTGATGAAACACTCGAAGGCATGGTATGGAGTGCAGAATATAATCTGACTGCGCTTCTGGAAGACCAGATTTTAATGGCCATTCCGGTAGCTCCGCGACATGAAGACTGTGATCACACTCTGGCAACCAAAACCAATCAAGACGCTGGCAATCCATTTGCCAAACTGGCAGGACTGAAAAGCGGCCACTAACGAATTTACCTAATTTTCCAGGAGCTTTAACATGGCAGTACAACAGAACAAAAAATCACCTTCAAAACGTGGTATGCACCGTTCCCATGACGGACTGACCGCTGTACAGGTGTCTACTGACACCGCTACCGGCGAAGTACATCTGCGTCACCACATTTCCCCAAACGGTATGTACCGTGGACGCAAGGTAATTAAAGCCAAAGGTGAATAACTCACATCTGTGATTATTCATAGCTTATGAAAGCCAGACATTGCTTGTGCAATCACTGGCTTTTTTGTATCCATAATTAGCAGGATATATTTTCCAGCTAAAATAATACTTCCACTTTACCAGCAGCCATCAGCGACCTGCTGTATATTGACTCGAGTTTCCCATGAAAAAAATCTGGTATAACTACGAAGACATACATCGTGCCATCAAGCAATTGGCCGAAAAAATTCAGAAATCAGGACAATCATTCGATGCAATGATTGCTATTGGCGGCGGCGGATTCATTCCGGCACGTATCTTACGTAGTTTTCTGAATATTCCTGTTTATACCGTTACCTTGTCTTATTACGATATCAATGACCGTCCAACTGACTGTCCGCAGAAAATTCAATGGACAAATGGCTTTGACGAGAAAATGAAAGACAAGAAATTGCTGATTGTTGACGAAGTGGACGACAGTCGAGCCACGCTCGAATACTGTGTTCGTGAATTACAGCATGAAGGATTTCAGCAGCTTGGTGTAGCCGTGCTGCATGAAAAACGCAAACCCAAAAAAGGGGTGTTGCCAGCAGATTTACCTTTTTATAGTGCCATTCAGGTTGATGATTGGTGGATTAACTATCCATGGGATGCCCTTGATATTGATGAGCATTATGAAAATGTAGCTGCGCAGACAACTCCTGAGGCATAGGTTATGACCTTAAAAACCATCGCAGTAGATGCAATGGGTGGTGACTTCGGATTGGATGTGACCATTCCCGGAGCGCTGACATTTTTACAGCAGCAGACTGATGCAGCCCTGATTCTGGTCGGAGATGAAACCAAAATCAGAAGTGCTTTGATCAAAGCCAATGCTTCACTGGAGCGGATTACAATCTGTCCGGCCAGTGAAGTCGTCGGTATGGATGAAGAGCCAACTTCAGCACTTAAGAATAAAAAAGATTCTTCCATGCGTGTGGCCATCAACCAGATTAAAGAAGGGCAGGCACAGGCTGCTGTGTCAGCCGGTAATACTGGCGCTCTGATGGCAACTGCGCGCTTTGTACTGAAAACCATTGCCGGTATTGACCGGCCGGCAATAGCTAAGTTTTTACCTGGCCGCAACAACCACATGACACTGGTACTGGATTTGGGCGCTAACGTTGATTGTAGCAGTGCTCAGCTTTTACAGTTTGCCATTGTAGGTAGCCAGCAAGTAGCCGCTCTTTCGCCTGAAAACACTCGACCGCGGGTAGGGTTGCTCAATGTGGGCACAGAAGATATCAAGGGTAATGCCACGGTAAAGGAAACGCACCAGCTAATACAGCGCAGCGATTTGAATTTTGTTGGCAATGTAGAAGGCAACGCTATTTTTACATCTGAGGTGGATGTGCTGGTAGTCGATGGCTTTACCGGCAATGCCATGCTTAAAAGCATTGAAGGTGCGGTTAAATTTGTTGGTACAGTCGTGAAGGAAGAATTCACTCGGAGCATATACAACAAACTGGCTGCGTTGATTGCTTTACCTACCCTCAAAGGATTTAAGCGCCGCCTCGACCCGCGCCGCTTTAACGGTGCTATTTTTCTGGGCCTGCGTGGCGTGGTGATCAAAAGCCATGGTGGTACCGATGCTACTGGTTTCTGTTTTGCCTTGCAGGAAGCTTACAAAGCCATTAAAGCAGATTCAATCACCAAAATTCAGGCTGGTGTGGCGCAGCAGCTGGCTGCACTGGAAGAATAATCACTCTGTGACAAAGGCAGACAAGTTAAATGACTTTGTTTAAAATGTGGCCTTTGTTGTAAATAAAGACTATGCCATGCTAAATGCTCATATTCTGGGTACAGGCAGTTATCTGCCTGCACGCCGGCTGACTAATGATGACCTGAGCAAAATCGTCGATACTTCTGATGAATGGATTGCTACCCGAACAGGAATTAAAGCGCGCCATATTGCTGCAGAAAATGAACAGACCAGTGATTTGGCCGTTGCTGCAGCCAAAGCAGCGTTGGCCGATGCAGCCATAAGTGCAAAAGACATTGATCTGATCATCGTGGCCACCTCCACACCGGATATGACATTTCCGGCTACAGCTTGTATCGTACAAAACAAACTTGGTATTGCTGGCTGTCCGGCATTTGATGTTCAGGCAGTTTGTGCCGGATTCATGTATGCCATGGCTACAGCCAACGCTTATATCAGAAGTGGAATGGCGAAGCGCGCACTGGTAATCGGAGCCGAAACATTCAGCCGGCTGCTGGACTGGAATGACCGTCGCACTTGTGTTCTGTTTGGTGACGGTGCCGGAGCAGTGATTCTTGGTGCTTCCGAACAGGAAGGTGGTATCATTAATACTAAATTACAGGCAGACGGCAGTTATAGCCAAATCCTGCAAACACCGGGAAAGATTGCTGCCGGTTCTATAGAAGGTTCGCCATATCTCTACATGGATGGACAGGCAGTTTATAAATTCGCAGTTAAGGCACTGGCCAATGTGGCTAGAGAAGTGATCGAAGAATCCAATCTGCAACCAGCTGATATAGACTGGATTATTCCGCATCAGGCTAATCTGCGTATTATCGAATCCACAGCACGCCATCTAGGAGTGCCTATGGATAAAGTAATTGTTACGCTGTCAGAGCAGGGTAATACTTCAGCAGCATCTATCCCACTGGCTCTTGATGAAGGTATTAGAAGCGGACGAATCCGCCATGGCCAGACATTGCTGCTTGAAGGAATAGGAGGCGGATTCGCCTGGGGAGCCATTACCCTGAAATACTAACCTTGTTTTTCAGAGTCAGATTATGCTACCTCAAACTGCATTAGCAAGTATGTATCCTGTTGTCATGTCTCCCAGCCATGATGGCCGTTACTTCGGCAATTATGTACAGTCGTTACTGGCTTTAGTGGATACACATAGTCGTGCCGGTTTCCCCCTTCAGGTATTCATGCATCAGGGTGAAAGCCTGATTACACGAGCCCGTAATAACTGTGTTGCTGAGTTTATGGCTCATTCCGAATGGACGCATCTGTGCTGGATAGATACGGACATCGGATTTTCAACCGAAGCGTTTCAGCGCCTGCTGCTGGCTGATCGCGATATTGTGGCCGGTGTGTATCCGCTTAAGCGGGAATCTTGGCCGCCTGATGGTATTGATGCGCATATGACCCAGCAGCAGTTTAATGCTGCTTATACACGCTATACCATTAATATTACTCGCGAAGATGAGAATCGTGAAGTGCATGTAGAGGTTGATGACGAAGGGTTTATTGAATTACCAGAAGCACCGACAGGTTTTATGGTGATAAAACGTCAGGTTTTTACCCGTCTGATGAAAGCTTATCCCGAGCTGCAATATCAGCCTGATTCGCTTGGAGTTGCCAATCAGGGCTATCACTACCGTTTTTACGATTGTTTGGTTGATCCGCAGACCAAACGTTACTTGTCTGAGGATTTCAGTTTTTGCCGTTTATGGAATCAGCTAGGCGGCAAAGTCTACATAGATGCGCAATCTAATCTCACTCATATGGGCAATAAGATCTATAAAGGACCGTTTACCCAGACTCTAGAAGCCAATCTGGCTTATGCAATAGGTGCACCGGCTGGAGCTAAAATGTATCTGCATCATAATCAGCCTCTGCAAGCCAACCTACCGCCACATTTATAATTAATCAGAAGTCAGTTTTATTCATATCAAGGAAAACAATGAGTATTGCTTTTTTCTTTCCCGGTCAGGGGTCTCAAAGTCTCAATATGATGGCCGGTTTCAATGACATGCCTGTGGTTAAAGAAACATTTGACCAAGCCTCAGCAGTGCTTGAGCAGGATTTATGGACGCTGATGAATGGCGAAGATACTGCTGCTTTGAATGAAACCATCAATACCCAGCCACTGATGCTGACAGCAGGTATCGCTACATGGCGTGTTTATCAGCAGCTGCATGGCCAAAATCCTGTTATGCTAGCTGGCCATAGTCTGGGTGAGTATACAGCTTTGGTTGCAGCCAGTAGTCTGGCCTTTGAAGATGCTGTGAAACTGGTGCGTTTGCGTGCCGTGCTGATGCAGGAAGCTGTACCGACCGGTGAAGGTGCAATGGCCGCTATACTAGGACTTGATGATGATGGAGTACGGCAAGTATGTCAGCAGGCACACAGCGAACTGTCCGGATCTGTTGTCGAAGCAGTGAACTTCAACTCGCCCGGACAGGTAGTGATTGCAGGTAGCACTGAAGCAATTAACCGCGCTTGTGAGCTGGCTAAAGCAGCTGGCGCTAAACGTGCTTTGCCATTACCGGTTTCTGTACCATCACATTGCAGTCTTATGAAACCTGCTGCGGCTAAACTTGCTACCGCGTTGGCACAAACAGAAATCAAAACACCACAAATTCCAGTATTACATAACTTGGATGTGGCTGTGCATAGTGAGCCAGAAGCAATCAGGCAGGCATTGGTGCAGCAGTTGTATTCACCGGTACGCTGGACAGAAACCGTCAGCAAAATGGTCACAGAGGGTATTACCGAATTTGCAGAATGTGGTCCGGGTAAAGTACTGGCCGGTCTGGCTAAACGTATAGATAAAAGTGCCAGCTGTACTGCATTTACGACTGTTGAGACCATTGAAAATTTTATTGCTGCACATGCAGCTAGCTGAAAGAAAAAATAATGAATCAGGATTTAACAGGAAAAGTTGCACTGGTAACTGGAGCTACTCGGGGCATTGGAGCGGCAATTGCCCGCTTTTTGGCAGAAAAAGGTGCAAAAGTCATTGGTACTGCCACATCTTCTTCAGGGGTAGCCAGTATTAATCAAGCACTGTCTAAATTCGGTGGAGAAGGGCGTGAATTACGCATCGCTGAAGAAAACAGTATTGAAAATCTGATAGCAGATATCGAAAGTAATATCGGCAATATCGCCATACTGGTAAATAATGCCGGTATAACTCGTGACAACCTTATGATGCGCATGAAAGAAACCGAATGGGATGAAATCATGCAGGTCAATCTCAAATCTGCTTTCCGTGCCAGTAAAGCTGTCACTCGCAGCATGATGAAAGCCCGCTGGGGACGTATTATCAATGTGACTTCAGTAATCGGTTTCACCGGCAATGCCGGTCAGACAAACTATGCGGCGGCTAAAGCTGGTTTGGTCGGATTTAGCAAATCATTGGCACGGGAAGTCGGTTCGCGTGGTATTACTGTAAACTGTGTGGCTCCGGGCTTTATTGAAACCGATATGACACAGGCACTGCCACAGGAACAACGAGATTTCTTTGTCGCACAAACTGCATTACATCATTTCGGTACTGTTGAAGATGTTGCTGCAGCGGTATTGTTTCTCGCTAGTGAAGAAGCACGCTATATCACTGGACAAACTATACATGTCAACGGAGGCATGCTGATGTCATAATCGCTGATTATAGTGATTGAAAAGCCATTTTGTACATTCTGTATAAAATGGCTTTTATTTTAAATAATTGATTAAATTGAAAAATCTTCTTCAAAAGGTGAATAAAGCGCAGACTCAATCAGTGAGCGAGTAAGCCGCGGTGCATACAGAGTCAGAAACTCGTAGCCAAAGCCTCGAAGATAAACATCATGTCTGAGAATAATCTGTGAAAATGAAGGCTCAAATAGATGTTCGGCACTCAGTATCTGTAGTCCTTGGTCCTGTAAGCTGTCAAAAGCCATACTGGCGATCAGTCCAATCCCCAATCCTTGTTTAACATAGGTTTTGATTACATCGGTATCAGCCGAAGCCAATGCTACTTTAGGTATATTACAGCCTTCCTGAGTAAAAGCGCGGGCAATTTTGGATTGTTCACTAAACGCAATATCATAGGTAATCAAAGGATATTCAGCAATGTCTTCTAGCCGTAATGGTCGGTTGAGACTCAGCAGCGCATGATTGTCTGGAACAATTACACTGCGATTCCATGCTTCACAACTTAGTTTACGAAGTTCAGGGTGCTCAACTTCCATTTCCATACCGATGGCAAAATCCACTTCGCCATCCAATACCATATGGCTAATGGCTTTCGGACTAGCAGTATGAATACTCAGCTGTACCTGAGGATAGCGTTCAACAAACGCCGCTACAACTTTTGGTAATGCATAACGTGCCAAGGTATGAGTGGTGGCAATCGTAAGAAAACCAATATTTTGGTCAGCAAATTCAGTACCGATACGTTTGATATTTTGTACTTCACGCAATACCCGCTCGGCTGTTTCCAGTACAATTTTGCCCGGAGCTGTTACCGCTACCATGCGTTTACCATGGCGGATAAACAGTGGCACGCCCAGTTCTTCTTCCAGCATGCGAATCTGTTTTGAAATCCCTGGCTGGGAAGTAAACAGTACTTCTGCTGCTTCCGATACATTCAGATTCTGACGATATACTTCTACCGCATAGCGCAACTGTTGCAGCTTCATATTGTTTCTGCCCCTTTAAGTTTGGCATTATTTACTGTCGCTCAAATACAACAAAAAAGCTTCTTTATCTGCATCATAACTCAATTTACCCATTCTGACATGAGACACTTTTATTGTTGTCTTAACAATTTCTCTGCTTAATCCGTTTGCTGCGGCCTATCATGCAGGCTATGGCTTCCTTGTTGTTTTAATGCAACTTAATTAGCGTAATGGTGTGAATTTAGTTGTAAATAAGTGACACAAAGTTGTTTTTTAGGCATGATGCACAGTTAGGAAGCGGGTCGTCTAGCAGCTTAGCCTTGGTAGTTTGCATATTGACAGTTTATGCTGCGGTTTTTTATAGTATAGACCTGATTTACCAAGCTACCCGCCCGGTTTGAGCGGCCTGTAAATGGTATTTGTGTATTGATCAGGCTTATTTCTGGCTGAATCAACACATAACAAATTTTTTGATGAGGGAATAACATGACCAAACAGCTAAAATTGAGCGCATTGATTGTTGCTATGGCTGCTTCAACTGCCGCTTTTGCCAATGGTGTTGTACCGGGTGCCGACTGGACCGGTGAACCTGCTGGTGCTTACAATGGCTATACTACCAGTTCTGCTCCTGAAAAAGGTACTGGCGAAATTCTTGTCACTCGTGAAAATGGTGCTGATGGCACCCCTGAGTGCGTGAAAAACCGTTTCAACGACGATAAAGATCCTACTCTGGGTAACAACTGTGGTCACCCTGTAGTTCAGGCTGCTCCAGAAGCACCGAAATTTGTTGATGAAACTGTTTCTTTATCAGCTAACTTCTTGTTTGGCTTTGATAAATTTACTCTACGTCCAGAAGCTATTGATACTCTGAATCAATTGGCTACCCGTCTGGCTGACAGCAGCGTACAGGTTGTACGTGTTGAAGGTCACACAGACTTTAAAGGTTCTGAAGCTTACAACAAAACCCTGTCTGATCGTCGTGCTCATGCTGTTGCTGAATATCTGGTTTCTAAGGGTGTTCCTGCTGAGAAAATCTCTGCTGTTGGCTTGGGTAAATCCGAAGCTCGTATGACCGAATCTTGTCAGGCTGAAGTAGCTAAACTGGGTAAAAAAGTTTCAGCTGCTAAGAAACGTGCTGCTTTGATCGAATGTATCGCACCTGACCGTCGTGTAGACGTTAAAATCCGCACCATGGTAGCTAAAAAAGTTAAATAATTTTAGCTTCTTTGGTAATTAAAAACCCTGCTATGAGCAGGGTTTTTTTGTTTGAGTTTGAATTAAGCAATGAAGTTTTAACGATAAAAAAATAATCCGTGCAACCATCCTTTAAGAAAAATCTTATTGGAAGTAATGCTTGAAGTGGACCAAACTATTTATGTAAATATATGTTATTATGGAAAGTAAAATAATCAGTATTTACTAAGAATTGATAGATTTTAATTTTATTGTTTAAAAGTACCTATTTAGATTGGTTTTGATCAAGCATAAATATTGGGGAAGTAGCATTGATAAGTAATGCTTCAGTAACAATTCTGCGCATCATAATGGCAAATTTAAAACAAAAACTATATGTAATCTGTTCTGGACTCAAACAATCAAAATTGCTGTTTTTATGTATTTGCTGTTGTGTGCTGGCGGCGTGTGCGGCACAGTTTCAGCGAGTTCCTGATGCCAAAGGAGATAAAAAGCATGTAGCAGTAAAGTTTCAGCGCCAGAATACGGCTCCACAAACAGGCGTAGTGCTAGTGCAGCCAATGGATTTGCAAGTGGGTGATATTTTATTTTCCGCCGATTCCAGTTTTAATTCGCGTGTATTACGTCTATTTGGTAATACATCGATTAGTCATGCCTTTCTATACTTGGGAGAGGGTGAAATTGCCGAAGCTGTTGGCAGTGGTGTGCATATTATGTCACTTGCAGAAAGTGTGGATGAAAGCCCCTTACTGGTGGTTTATCGCCATCCGCAATTAACCGAGTTGCAGGCAGAAAAAATTCGTGCTTTTGCTCAGGCTGAAGCGGGTAGTAAATACAATTATCTAGGTATTGCCAAACAGACCCCATATACTATTACTCGCAAAGTATGTGAGCTGCCCGTTATACCTCGTGCCTTTCGCCATTTATGCTTGAATACCATGGCAGTGGTGCAGGTCACCCCTTTTTCTTCTGACCGCTATTTCTGCTCCCAACTTGTGGTAGCAGCGTATCGTTATGCTGGGCTGCCGCTAACCAATACGCCTGCTGAATGGGTAGCGCCTGCAGATTTACTTCATATGCGTAGTGGTGATATACCTTCTGTCGTACCAATTTATCCTTTGCATTATGTTGGCCATTTACGCTGTAAAACATCTTTATGGCAACGCACTTGTACCCTAGCGGATATCTGAAAATTTATGCTGTTATGGTTAATCCAGAAAACTATGGGCTGTTCTGAACCCACCTACAGATGAAAGATACTGCGGCTGTAAATAATTTATCAGCAATGGTGTATCTTTGTTGATTAGCATACTCAAATTGTATTTTTGAAATAAATACAATATTTTTGCTTAATCAAGGCTGATTATGAAGAGTAGAAAATAAATAAAAGAATGGGTCTGGTATTTACTGCACAAAAATCAAATTTTATTGCATTAATTTGGTTGCTTTATTTTGTGATTAATCAATGCTCAGACACAGAATTGAAACGGAATGGTTTCAGCCAGTGTGGCGGGCGCAAATAAAAAATGTAACACCCTTCTTCCATTGGTCTGGATTGCTTTAGAAGATGAATGTACGATAAGTGGACGCATGATTACCGCATCTCCTTTCACTACTGTACATTCCTGCTCACCTATTTGGTCGCGAATCCGAGGCAAATCTGCTTCTGCTATTTTTCCATCACGGTGTGTACCTGCAACCACTTTCAGTGGCCCATGCTCATGTAAGCAATCGTCAATATGTACCCTCACTGCGACCAATTGTTCCATATATTGTATGGGCGGTTGTACAAACAGCATATTCTGTTTGTGAGACCAGCCGCTAAACCCTTCTGCGGATAAGTGGTGTCTGACAGGAATGCTTAAATCCTGATGTAAAGCCACCAACCAGTTTTTTTCAGCCGTTTTTTTAAAATATGTACATTGTATGGCTACAGTATTTATTGGCAGCAAAGGCGCAAGCTGAGCATTCATTTTTAATGTTTCAGCTAGCTGCTGGCACCACGGCTGGGTGAGTAATTCACAGCTTCCAGCATTAGTTAATTTAAATTGTATTAGTTGCTGTTCGATTTGAGATAGCTGGTCTTCTGTTATCAGCCCTTCGATGATGGTAAAGCCATGGCGACTAAAATTATCTGTTTTATTCATTAATCAATTCATCATTATGTATTTATACAAATAATATAACGATTCATACGATAATGATACATATCTATCATTATTGATAATGGTTCGTTCTGAAGCGTAATTTTCTATTTATTTCTCTAATGTAAGTCTATAAGCTTATGAAATGCTGCAAGCTTGATTTTGGACAATGACTCACAGTAATTGATTGTCTTAATGTATTAAAAACAAAATTTTTATATCTTCAAATTATGTTGGTTAAGATGCTAGGTTCTATTTTGGTGCAAATGATTGCAGGTAAAAATAAAAACCGGATAGTGAACCAACACTATCCGGTTTAAAACTTACTAAATATTACAACGTATCTTTTTTATCGGTTAATTGCGGCAGCAATGCATCTTGATTAACTGATAACAGCCCACTTTGTGTATAAATACCGAGTTTATTGCGTGTATCGATAATATCCAGATTGCGCATAGTGAGCTGGCCGATACGGTCGGCAGGAGAAAAAGCGGCACTATCAACTTTTTCCATGCTAAGCCGTTCCGGTTGGTAGGTAAGGTTCGGAGATTCGGTATTGAGTATGGAATAATCGTTGCCGCGACGTAGTTCCAATGTCACTTCACCAGTAATGGCTTTGGCTACCCAACGCTGAGCTGTTTCGCGCAGCATAAGTGCTTGTGAATCAAACCAGCGCCCTTGATACAGTAATCTGCCTAAACGCAGACCATTAATACGATATTGTTCGATGGTGTCTTCGTTGTGAATACCCGTCAGCAGGCGTTCATAGGCAATGTGCAGCAAAGCCATTGCCGGTGCCTCGTAGATGCCGCGCGATTTGGCTTCTATTATGCGGTTTTCAATCTGGTCGGTCATACCGAGACCATGGCGCCCACCAATACGATTGGCCTCCATAATCAGTGCTACAGGATCATTGAACTCAATTCCATTCAATGCCACTGGTACACCTTCTGCGAAACGAACACTTACTTCTTCAGGTTTAATTGTTATCTGTTCATCCCAGAATGCTACGCCCATAATGGGCTGCACAATTTTCATGCTGCTGTTGAGCATTTCCAGATCTTTGGCTTCATGGGTTGCGCCCAGCATGTTGGAATCAGTGGAGTAGGCTTTTTCTACAGACATTTTGTAGTTGAAGCCCTGAGCTATGAGAAATTCAGACATTTCATGTCGTCCGCCCAGCTCGTCTATAAACTGTTGATCTAGCCACGGTTTATAAATGCGTAAAGCGGGATTGGTTAACAGTCCGTAGCGATAGAAACGTTCTATATCATTGCCTTTGTAGGTTGAACCGTCTCCCCAGATATGCACTTCATCTTCTTTCATGGCCGCTACCAGCATGGTACCGGTCACTGCACGCCCTAATGGTGTGGTGTTGAAATACGGCATACCGCCGGTGTGAACATGAAAGGCACCGCTTTGAATAGCGGCGATTCCTTCATGTGCCAGCTGTGTGCGGCAATCAATCAGGCGAGCCTTTTCTGCACCATATTCTAGTGCCTTTTTAGGAATGGCATCATAATCATCTTCGTCCGGCTGTCCTAGATTGGCTGTATAGGCGTAAGGTAATGCGCCTTTCAGTTTCATCCACAGCAAAGCTGTAGAAGTATCCAGCCCGCCGGAAAAAGCGATACCGACTTTCTCGCCAACGGGCAGGTGTTGCAAAATGGTGCTGTGATTACTCATATTGACTCCCTTGAGTGATGTGCTTACTGAAGCTGTAGAATTATTGCCATATCAGCAAGGCGTGGTTGCGTTTGCCGCGGCGTACAATGGTGTAGCGGCCGAAACGTTTGTCGCTGTCACTGAAAATATAGTCAGCAGTGTTGATTTTTTGTCCGTTTACCATGACCGCTCCTTGGCTGATGAAGCCGCGTGCTTCATTGTTGGATTTGGCCAGTGCTGTTGTAGTTAATGCCTGTACGATATTGATGGATTCACTGATTGTATAAGTGGGTAAACCGTCCAGAGATAATTGCTGAAAATCGCTTTCTGTAAGCGCACTTTGGTCTTCGGCAAATAAGCTTGTAGAAATTCGCTCCGCTGCTGCCAGCGCTTCTTCCCCGTGGATCAGTCTTGTCATTTCTTCAGCCAGAATACGCTGAGCTTCCGGTTTGGTACCGCTGGCCTTATCTTGAGCTTCAATGGATTCTATTTCGGCCACACTGAGGAAAGTAAAGTATTTGAGGAATTTGTAGACATCGGCATCCGCAACTTTCAGCCAAAACTGGTAGAACTGATAAGGAGAGGTTTTTTCTGCGCTGAGCCATACTGCGCCACCTTCGGTTTTACCGAATTTGGTACCGTCGGCTTTGGTTACGAGAGGTAGGGTTAATCCGTAAACGGTAGCTTGATGCAGACGACGTGACAGATCGATACCGCCTGTTATATTACCCCACTGGTCTGAACCGCCAATTTGTAATACGGCACCATGACGGCGATGCAATTCAGCAAAATCATAGCCTTGAAGCAGGGCGTAGGCAAATTCCGTAAATGAAATACCGACATCATCACGGCTTAAACGCTGTTTCACTGATTCTTTATTCAGCATAGCATTCACAGAAAAGTGCTTACCGATGTCGCGCAGAAAATCCAGACAGTTCATGCTGCCAAACCAGTCAAAATTATTGGCCATGATTGCCGCATTATTGCCATCGAAACTAAGAAATGGTTCTAACTGGGCACGGATTTTGGCTACCCATTCCTGTACCGTTTCCAGTGTATTAAGTGAACGTTCTTGTGCTTTGAAGCTGGGGTCGCCAATCATGCCTGTAGCGCCGCCTACAAGGGCGATAGGGGTATGTCCGGCAAGTTGAAAACGGCGCAGAACCAAGATAGGTAATAGATGGCCGATATGCAGACTGTCTGCAGTGGGATCGAAACCGCAATATAAGGTGATTTTTTGCTGGTTTAATAAGTTATCAAGCGCTTCTGCGTCAGTGGTCTGAGCAATCAGGCCACGTTGCTGTAAATCGTATACAACACTGGTCATGGTAAAAATTTATACTTTCAAATAAAAGTTGTCCGAAACAGAAAAATGTTGGTTATCTGAATTTCGAAATGGCAAATATCTTTAATCGAATATGCCCAATTTGGCCAGACAGCCTGTTTTCTGATTAGCTGATTAATAATGATGCATTATTTTACACGATTTGTTTGCCAGTGCATTTGTGCCTACTATAAATTGATTATTCTTCAGTCGAGTATGATTGATAAAAGCATATTTCATTATTGTTGCTAACAAGACATGATAAAACAGCTAATGTCTATCTGATGGACCGCGTTTTAGCTGGTCGAAAAAACAGCCCTGACGGGCTGTTCGTGAATGGTTATGAATTCAGGTCAGACGTTGAACAAGAAATGGATAACATCGCCGTCATTGACGATATATTCTTTACCTTCGGCACGCATTTTACCGGCTTCTTTGGCTTTGGCTTCGCCGCCACAGGCAATAAAATCATCATAGGCAATGACCTGTGCACGAATAAATCCACGTTCAAAATCTGTATGGATTACACCGGCTGCCTGCGGTGCTGTATCGCCTTTATGGATTGTCCACGCTCTAACTTCCTGAACGCCGGCGGTGAAATAAGTTTGCAGGCCAAGTAATTCATAGCCGGCGCGGATCAGGCGGTTTAATCCTGGTTCTTTTAAGCCCATTTCGGCTAAAAATTCTACTTTGTCTGCCTCATCCAAATCTGCTATTTCGCTTTCCATGGCCGCACATAAAACTACGACTGGTGCATTTTCTTCAGTGGCTAGTTGTTGCAGGCGCTGTAGATGGGGATTGTTTTCAAAACCATCTTCGGCCACATTGGCCACATACATGGCTGGCTTAACCGTGAGCAGGCACAGAGGTTTAATCAGAGCTAATTCATCTTGATCCAGACCGGCTGCGCGTACTGGTTTGCCTTCTAGCAAGTGTTGCTGCAAACGTTCAAGGACGGCTACCAGTTTCTGTGCTTCTTTATCACCGGATTTAGCACGTTTGCTTTCGCGAACAATAGTTTTTTCCACACTGGCCAGGTCTGCCAGTGCCAGTTCCGTACCAATCACTTCTATGTCAGAAATCGGGTCAACCTTACCGGCAACATGCACAATATTGTCGTCGTCAAAGCAGCGCACTACGTTCACAATGGCGTCGGTTTCGCGAATATTGGCCAGAAACTGATTACCCAGCCCTTCACCTTTGCTGGCTCCAGCTACCAATCCGGCAATATCAACAAATTCCACAATAGCCGGCTGAGTCCGTTTTGGATTCACAATTTTGGACAGTTCAGCCATACGATCGTCCGGAACTTCAACGATGCCGACATTCGGTTCGATGGTACAGAAAGGATAGTTAGCAGCTTCAATGCCAGACTGGGTAAGGGCGTTAAACAGGGTGGATTTGCCTACATTGGGCAGACCCACAATGCCACATTTCAAACTCATGATATTCCTTGAAATAGCAGAATATAAAAATGGCTGAATTGTAACATAAAGCTTTGCTGTACCTATGCGGCACTGACCAGAATGGCAAAGTCTGCTAAAACAAACAATGCAAGAATTTTTCAGGTATAAGAAAATTTAAGCCTTTAAGCTTAATAAAATTATTTTTTAAAACAATAATTTGATAGTTTTTGCTTAAATGATGCTTGCGTGCGCAAAAAAATATCGTATAATTGCGTCTCTCTTAAACGAGATACGGCGAATTAGCTCAGTCGGTTAGAGCAGAGGAATCATAATCCTTGTGTCCGGGGTTCGAATCCCTGATTCGCCACCATATTAATCGCAAACTCTATACAGTGTTTGCGTTTTTTTATGCCTTGCTTTTATTATAATAAATATTTAAGGCTTAAATTTATCTAAATAAATCAGCTTTTATCATATTCATTAATAAAATGAAAAAAGCTGATTTGATTTGGACTAACTGACATTTCGTCTCAATATATTCATATTGATTATTCAAATTTACTAAAGTTGTTTAATGAAGATTCTATTAAATTTTTTATGTGAAATTTAAGTATCATCAAGGCAAAAACTAAATTAAACCTATATTTTTCGGATAATTATTATCGTCTAAGCAGAACAAGATCTGGTTAAATTAATATTAAATCCGCTGATCCATTTCCTGTGCTGGACTCTCATGATTATCGGTTTTGCTAATAACCCGTGCAGGTACGCCAACAACGGTAGAGTATTCAGGTACATCGTTGACTACCACGCTGCCAGCACCGACTTTGGCACAGGTATGTACGCGAATATTGCCTAATACTGATGCATTGGCACCTATCATAACCCCATCACTGATTTTCGGATGCCGGTCACCGCTTTCTTTACCGGAACCACCTAGTGTGACGCCATGTAGCAGGGAAATATTATTCCCGAGCACAGCCGTTTCACCAATTACCACTCCGGTTCCATGGTCAATCATAATGCCATAGCCCATTGATGCTGCGGGATGGATATCCACTCCTAGTACTTCTGAAGCTCGGTTTTGCAGGAAATAGGCAAGGGTGTGGCGGTTTTGCTGCCATAGCCAATGATTTATCCGATGTGTTTGAATGGCATGAAAACCTTTGTAATATAGTAAGGGTAAGGAATAGGTGTCGCAGGCTGGATCGCGCTCATAATAGGCAACGATATCCGCCAATGCTGCATGAATAATGGCCGAATCCTGTTCTAAGGCTTCCAAATATATTTCGAACAATGCACGCGCATCCATCACCGCACTGGACATTTTGGTGGACAGATGAAAAGCGAGCATGCGGGCAAAGTTTTTATGTCGCAATACGCTCAAATGCAGAAAGCTGGCCAAAATGGGTTCGTTGCGCACTGCATGTTCAGTTTCTCGACGAATGGTTTGCCACAGGATTTCTGCCTGTGCAGCGTCAGGTAAGTTCATACTTCTCATTTCTCGTTTGCAGATTGATTCTATTGCAGAACAATATCATATTGTTCCTGATTGTATGTGGTCTCTACAGCTAGTGTAATCGGTTGGCCGATGAATTTACTTAAGCATTGCAATGACTGTGCTTCTTCATCTAGAAACAAATCAATTACACTCGGAGCGGCCAGTATGCGTATCTCCTGTGCATTCACACGTCGTGATTCCCGTATAATTTCCCTCTGAATTTCATAGCAAATAGTTTGTGCGGTTTTCAGGCGGCCGCGCCCTTGACAGGTAGGACAAGGTTCACACAAGATTTGTGCCAGATTTTCACGCGTGCGCTTACGTGTAAGTTCCACCAGTCCTAGACTGGTAAAACCATTTAGAGTGACACGGGTGCGGTCGTACGCCAGTGCCTGTGCCAGCTCAGTGAGAATTTCCTGCTGATGTGCTTCATCAGCCATGTCAATGAAGTCTATGATAATGATGCCACCTAGATTGCGCAATCGCAGTTCGCGTGCGATAACATGGCAGGCTTCTAGATTGGTTTTGAAGATAGTTTCTTCAAAATTGCGCGCACCGACAAATCCGCCGGTATTTACGTCAATAGTGGTCATGGCTTCGGTAGGCTCAATAATGATATAACCACCAAAGTTAAGGTTAACGCGTGGCTGCAAAGCCTGTGTGATTCTTGCTTCAATATTGTAAGCTTCAAACAAGGGGCTATCATTCTGGAATAATTGCAGTTTATCCAGTGCACCTTGAGAATAATTGGTAGCAAATTCACACATCAAATCATAATTGACTCTCGAGTCAACAATTATTTTATCAATATTGTCGCTGTACATGTCACGTAGTACACGCAGTGACAAGGGCAGATCCTGATATAACAATGTTTCGGGCGCACTGGTTTTAGCCAGTTGCTGAATATTTTGCCAGCGTTTGGTTAAATAATTGATATCAGACTGTAATTCTGCATCAGTAGCGTTTTCTGCACTAGTACGGATAATATAGCCATGACCGGCACCATCTGGTAACAAATTTTCCAAACGTTCTCTTAATTGATTACGTTCTTCTTCATCTTCAATGCGCTGTGAAATACCTATATGCTGATCCTGAGGTAGGTGTACAAGAAAGCGTCCAGCTAGTGATATCTGGGTGGACAGGCGTGCTCCTTTGGTGTTGATAGGGTCTTTGATAACCTGTACCACTATATTCTGACCTTCATGCAACATATGTTCGATGCGTAAAGGTTGTTCAGGTTTCTGGCGCTGTTCCAGTACATCAACAATATGCAGAAAAGCTGCTCGCTCAAGGCCAATGTCAATGAAAGCACTTTGCATGCCCGGTAATACGCGGCGCACAATACCTTTATAAATATTACCAACAAGGCCATGACCACAGTTGCGCTCAATGTGAATTTCACACAAGCTGCTCTCTTCCATAACGGCTACACGGGTTTCTTTCGGAGTAATATTTACCAATACCGCTTCAGCCGGCCGCTGGATATCCTTCGGCAGCGATATGTCGCTGTTATGCATGATAGGGCTTTCAATTTAATCAAATCACTTTGTACAGTCCTGGTAATTGTCTACAGGACTGTACAAAGTAATCTGGGCGAATACTTGCTTACGACTATTATCATAGCGCAGCGCAAGCGTCATGCCAAACGCAGCTGCATAAAGATAGCTATCAGCAAATCCAATGCAGGAAAACGACATAATTCTGTAATGGGGCAGAACAAGTTTACGTGATCATGCTTTACCAACAGGTAAAACAAGAATACATATTGGAGCGAAATAATTAATATTAATTTGTTAGGTTTTTAATTTGGCTTACTGCACGCACGAATACATTCATTGATTAGCTTGGGGCCACGAAAAACCAGGCCGGAATACAGCTGTATTGCAGTGGCGCCAAGGCTGATTTTCTCAGCCGCATCGGCGCCAGTGTTAATTCCGCCTACACCGACAAGAGGAATCTTCCCTTCAAGCAGCGCAGATAGGTGGCGTAGTACCTGATTACTTTGTGGTTGCACTGGACGGCCGGATAATCCTCCAGTTTCTTGTGCATATCGATGCTTACCCAGCATCGTTTTATCTATAGTGGTATTGGTGGCAATAATGCCGTCAATCTGGGTGGCTAATGCTACATCTGCTAATGCAGTAATTTGGTCTTCAATCAGGTCTGGTGCAATTTTAACAGCAATGGGGACATAGCGACTGTGACGCGTTGCTAACTGCGCCTGCCGGTTTTTTAAATGATTCAGGAGTCTGTCCAATTCGCTGGCACTTTGCAGACTACGTAAATTGCGTGTATTGGGAGAAGAAATATTTACAGTAATATAACTAGCATAAGGATAGGCTTTTTCAAGACAGATTAGATAATCATCAGTGGCTTTGTCTATGGGCGTGGCGGCATTTTTTCCAATGTTAATTCCTAGTATGCCACGATATTGGCTGTTTACAATGTTATCAATCAGGGTATCGATACCATAGTTATTAAAGCCCATGCGATTAATGATAGCCTGATGTTCTGGTAACCGGAATAAACGCGGTTTGGGGTTGCCTGCCTGTGGTAGCGGTGTAACGGTGCCAACTTCGATAAAGCCAAAACCCAACATTGACAGTGCATCAATATACTCACCATTTTTATCCAGACCAGCCGCTAATCCCACTGGATTGGGTAAAGTCAAACCCATTAAGTCTATTAAATTGCTGTCTGTTCCGGTGCTTTTATTGTTATTAACTGAAATTTGTCCGTCTCTTAGCAAAAAACCACAGTGATAACGATGTAGCAGCTGTAAACATTTCAATGACAGATAATGGGTCTTTTCTGGATCCAGTCGGAATAACAACGATTTTATAAGTGAATACATGATATTGATGCTGGATAAGGTGGAGAAATATTATAACCAACAACTCTATCAATTCGAGTGGAAAACAATTAAATTCAGTATGTGTTGGTGAAATAAATCATTTAATTAGGTATATTTCAAGTTAGCTGGCTGGTGATACAAAGCGCGTGTTTGAAAAGGAAATTGCCTATTGTATTAATTAGGATACGCCTAAAAAATTGCCCGTTTATGTTTCTCAATAGTTGTAGCGAACATAAACGGGCATAATTTGTTTTACAAAAGATTTGCAATTATATCTAATGGCATTTACCAAGGCTGATCAGTCATGCCGCGGATGTTTTGCAGCATAGTGCTGCCAATACTTTTGCTAAAACGTTTTTCCCAGCTGGTTTCAGCAGTGTAATCTACTAAATCAGGTGCACCGATTACATCACGTGCGACAGTATATACATTGCCAAAATCGTCTATCAGGCCCACTTTTTTAGCTTCTTCTCCAGTATATGCACGGCCACTGAAGATATCTGGATTTTCAGCAATTTTCAAACGTTTGCCTCTTCCTTGTTGTACAGCCTGAATAAACTGTTCATGAATGCTGCTCAACATCTGTTGCCAGATTTGTGCCTGTTCCGGTGTTTCGGGAACAAAAGGGTCACCCATATCTTTATTACTGCCGGCAATTTTAACCCGGCGTTTAATGCCCAGTTTATCAATCAATCCCGTAAAATCAAAACTGCTGCCAATTACTCCAATACTGCCGACCAAACTAGACGGGTCTGCATAAATTTTATCTGCGGCACTGGCAATGTAATAACAACCGGAAGCACACATATCTTCAGTTACAACATATAGGGGTATGCTGGCGTGCTTGGCTTTAAAGTATCGAATTTCTTCATATGCGATGCTGGAAATAACCGGCGAGCCGCCGGGGCTATTAGCACGAATAATAATTCCTTTGACATTTTTGTTCTTATACACTTCTTTCAGGCTTTTACGTAATAAATCGGCCTGATTATTGTCACTGCTGATGGTGCCTTCCAAATTAATAACCGCTGTATGCGCACCGGTTGGCTTACTGCTGCCTGAAGAAGCAATAACCAAGATAAAAATCAGAAGCCATAGAAGACGCCAGAACCAGCGCCAGATTCGGTTACGCCGCTGCTCACGATATACTTCAAGCAATAGTTTTTCTAACAAATTGCGTTCCCAGCTGCTGCCCTCGGGCGTTGAGCCAGCTGGTTCTGATCCTTTAATATTGATTTTCATCTGCTTATTCTCAGGTTTTGATGCTGATATATGTGTGCTTAAATGATTAGGCTAAGCCGGTTCAGTCACTATTATCCAATCATTTAAATCAGTTATTAAGTAAAATTATAGCCGAAATTTATTTTTTTAGTATGCTTTTGTCGTGTTTGGATTGCAGGCTAAACTTTATCCTACCATCGCCGTACATTATAATAGTCTTGCAAACAGCGTGTCTGCACAGTTAGATTTAGAACCGCCGCTTAAAAAAGGCAATATAAATTAAAGCAAGATACTACTGTGGCAGAAAATAATGGATTCAGTATATTAAATTTGTATATCTAGACTTTGATAAGAATCTTGCTTTAAATGCCAATGAAGTTCGATATAAGGAAAGCAGTAAATATTTTTTTGATCTTATGAATTTTTGATTCGAATATTGCCTGTTGTCTATACTCATAATCATTTTGGAAAATCATGTCCAGATTCTTTTTTAACAATCGTAAACAATTAATTGATGAAGCCATTGAAGGTTTGGTGATTTCTGCACCACATGGCAATCTTGTCAAGCTGGATACTGATCCGGCTATCAGAATAGTGGCTCGCAATGACTGGGATAAAAGCCGTGTAGCTGTAATTTCCGGCGGTGGTTCGGGACATGAACCGGCTCATGCTGGGTTTGTGGGCAAAGGTATGTTAACGGCGGCTGTATGCGGTGATTTGTTTGCTTCCCCGAGTGTTGATGCTGTGTTTAACGCAATTGTAGCGGTCACTGGTGAACAGGGTTGTTTGCTGATTGTGAAAAATTATACTGGGGACAGATTAAATTTTGGACTGGCAGCAGAAAAAGCCAAAAGCCATGGCTTGAAAGTGGAAATGGTCATTGTGGCTGATGATATTTCCCTGCCGGAAAATCGCCAGCCACGCGGTGTGGCAGGCACGGTGCTCGTTCACAAAATTGCAGGTTATGCTGCTGAGGAAGGAAAGTCACTAGCACAGGTTCGCGCATTGGCTCAACAGGCTTGTGATAATCTTTGGAGTCTTGGTCTGGCCATGCAAACATGTCATCTACCAGACTGTATGGAAGAAACACGGATCAAAGACGGGCAGGTTGAGCTTGGATTAGGTATACACGGTGAACCTGGTGCGTCGGTGGTTAATACTCAAAACAGCAAAATTCTTATCGATAATTTGGTGAAGTCTTTACAGCATTCGGCTGGTAAGGGCCGTTTTGCCGTTTTGATCAATAATCTCGGTGGAGTGTCATCTCTGGAAATGGCTTTGCTAACGCGTGAAGTAGCACATTCCCCCATCAGTGAGCAGACTGATTGGCTGATTGGTCCTGCTCCTCTGGTTACATCGCTGGATATGAAAGGTTTCTCCCTTTCTGTACTTAGATTGAGTGATTATTTTGTTCAGGCACTGAATGCTCCGGTAGAAACACAAGGATGGCAGAAGCCGGTTGCTTTAAAACCTTTAAAAACGATTGTTTGCCAGCCTGTGTTAGAGCAGTCTGAATACAAGCCATCTGAAAATGCTCTGGCTGCTGCTTGTATTACAGCTATAACAGATAAACTGATTGGACTGGAAAGTCGACTTAATGCTTTGGATGCTAAAGTGGGTGATGGTGATACAGGTACCACTTTTGCGCATGGTGCTCATGCTATAGCACAGCAGCTGACACAGCAGAAGTTGCCACTTAACGATTTGCCCCAGTTATTACTGTGTATCGGTGAGCGACTTGCAGTAGTCATGGGGGGGTCAAGCGGGGTGCTGATGTCTATTTTCTTCACTGCTGCCGGACAGCATTTACAAAAGGGAAGTACGCTGATAGAAGCATTGTTGAACGGGCTGACACAGATGAAACATTATGGCGGTGCCGATTTGGGTGACCGTACTTTGATTGATGCTTTACAGCCGGCTTTGCAAAGCTGGCAACAACATGGTATTCAGGCTTCGGTACAAGCTGCTAGAGAGGGTGCAGATAAAACCGCAGATATGCATAAAGCCGGAGCTGGACGTTCATCTTATGTTAATAAACAGAATTTAGTCAGTGTACCTGATCCGGGTGCAGTGGCTGTGGCTGAGGTGTTTACTGTATTGACTGAATTGGATAATAAATAGTCGAACTATATATATTTAACCGCGAAAAATTTTCAACCAATAAAAATTACTTATTATTCAAATAATATATAACAATATTTATATTATAAGTTAACCACGAATCGTTATCCTCGTGAACGTCATATATGTGATTGATTTGCAAGAATGGAAAAAGAAATGAAAGCAGTTATCCCAGTTGCTGGTTTAGGAACTCGAATGTTGCCGGCTACAAAAGCCACCCCTAAAGAAATGCTAACGGTGGCAGACAAACCGTTAATTCAGTATATCGTAAAGGAGTGTGCACAAGCAGGAATTAAGCAAATTGTGCTGGTTAACCATGCTTCTAAAACCGCAATTGAAAATCATTTCGATACCGCGTTTGAGTTGGAAACGCAGTTACAGAACAAGGGTAAAACTGCGTTATTAGCAGAAACTCGTGCTGTGTTGCCTCCTGATGTTCAAATTATTCAGGTACGACAAAGTGAAGCAAAAGGACTGGGTCATGCTATGTTGTGCGCGCGTTCTGTGATTGGTAACGAACCATTTGCCGTCTTACTGCCTGATGTACTTATAGATGAAAGTGCCTGCAATCTGGCAACAGATAATCTGGCAGCGATGGTAAAGCATTTCAGAGAAACAGAACGTAGCCAGATTATGGTTGAGCGCGTGCCGATGAGTGAAGTAAATAAGTACGGTATAGTGGATTGTCAACAGCAACAGGCCGAGGAGGGATGTAGTATAGCTATGACAGCCATTATTGAAAAACCTGCGCTGGATGAGGCTCCATCTGATATGGCTGTCGTTGGTCGCTACGTGCTTTCTGCCAGTATCTGGCCGCTACTGGAAAAAACATTGCCTGGGGCAGGTGGTGAAATTCAGCTGACGGATGCTATAGCTGCATTAATGCAGCAGGAAGCAGTAGATGCATATGTTATACAGGGCTATTCACATGACTGCGGCGATAAGCTTGGTTATATGAAAACATTTATAGAATACAGCCTGCGACATGACAAATGTGGTGCTCAGCTCAAAAATTGGTTACAACAGCAAACATTTTAAAAACCGAAGTCGTTTAAATGTGGGCGGATAATCCTAATCTGGAACAGATGGTAAGCTAAGCAAAAACTGTTGTAACTCATCTGGTAAAGGGGCGATAAGGTGTAATATATCGCCACTGACCGGATGAGGCAGTGTTAATTCAGATGCATGTAAAAACATTCTCTTCAACCCTGCTTTTTGCAGGCGTTTATTTATTTGATAATCTCCATAGCGCTCATCACCAGCAATCGGACACTGTTGCGATTGCATATGTACACGTATTTGATGAGTGCGGCCTGTTTTCAACGTAGCTTCCATCAAGGTAAGAGATTTAATTCCTGTAGTGTATAGCTGCTGTCCTGCAAATCTTTGCAATACACGAAACAGAGTATGTGCACGCTGACCTTCCTGATTATTGCCGGTAACACGTACCATTTTTTCACCCTGAGCCCCAGTGTATTTTATAAGAGGGAGTTTTACATGCTGTACTTTTTCTGGCCAAAATCCAACCGCAAGTGCCTGATAGACCTTGTGTGGATGGTTTTGTCTGATTGATTCGTGCAACTTAACCAAAGCACTGCGTTTTTTCGCAATCATAAGCAATCCGCTAGTGTCTTTATCCAGCCGGTGTACCAGTTCCAGATAACGTGCTTCAGGACGGGCACGGCGCAGCTGCTCAATAACACCAAAACTAACGCCGCTACCGCCATGAACCGCTACGCCGGATGGTTTGTTTATAACCAGTAAAACATCGTCTTCATAAATGATTTCAAACTCATATGCAGGAATTGCTAAATAATCAAGACAAGCCATTCTGTCGGCAACACGAATGGGTGGTAAACGGATTTCATCGTTAACAGCAATTCGGTCAGTTCCTTTGCAGCGTTTTTTGTTCAAACGAACCTCACCACTGCGGATGATGCGCTGGATATGACTTTTTGGCACACCTTTTAATTCCCGTATCAAATAATTATCCAGTCGCTGTCCAGCACTTTCGGCACCGACAGATAAAAACTGCACTGAATCTTTGCTTAAAACCGTCATATTGCTTATAATCCGTAAGCTTTTATAAATAAATAAAAGTCATCAGTTGTTTTCGCCGTAAGTATTGACGGCAAACAAAACTGAACCATAAAAAAAGGCGCATTTGGCCCGGAGCTGAAAAATGCATGTAATCGTTTTTTGGCTGCAAACAATGAAATGTTAACGTATTTACTGGAAAAACGCACTGTTGCAGGCGTATTTCCCCATGTTGCTGACCAGCCCTCGGCAGCAAGGGTTAGTGATTAAGTTTGACTCCATCAGGTGGCAAGCCACGGCTTCAGACGTCATCGGGCATGACAAAACCGGATAACGCAGCCGCTACTGAGCCCAAGCACCTGACTGAATAACAGAAGACTGGCTACCCCGATTAAGTGCTTGGATTGTTTGTAAAATTATCCGGTACATGCTGTTCAGAAAGCATAATGATACTGAATAGTCAAAACGCTCTTTATACCTTCTTTATGATGAAAGCCTGCTTAATTTGCCGTATATAAAACAATCGGCAAGGCTACGGGTGTCAAATACTAATTACAACGCCTCGTCAGTGCACATAACGAGGTATTCATGAAACGAATGTTATTCAATGCCACGCAGGCAGAAGAATTGCGCGTGGCCATTGTAGATGGACAAAGTCTACTTGATCTTGACATCGAAACACTGGGTAAGGAACAGCGCAAAGGCAATATCTACAAAGGTATCATTACTCGCATTGAACCTTCACTGGAAGCTTGTTTCGTTGACTATGGCACAGATCGCCATGGTTTTTTACCTTTCAAGGAAATATCGCGCAGCTATTTTCAGAATTATGAAGGTGGACGGGCGCGTATACAGGATGTATTGTCTGAAGGCGTAGAAGTCATCGTACAGGTTGAAAAGGATGAGCGAGGGAACAAAGGTGCAGCGCTAACCACTTTTATTAGTCTGGCCGGACGCTATCTGGTATTGATGCCCAATAATCCTCGTGGTGGCGGTGTGTCACGCCGTATTGAAGGTGAAGATCGGCAGGAACTCAAGCAGGCTATGAGTGAGCTGGATACCCCGCGTGGTATGAGTCTGATTGCACGTACTGCCGGTATTGGTCGCAGTACAGAAGAACTGCAATGGGATTTAAATTATCTGGTACAGCTATGGCGAGCCATTGAGCAGGCCGCACAACAGCACAACAAACCTTATCTGCTGTTTATGGAAAGCTCACTACTTATTCGTGCCATACGCGATTACTTCCAGCCTGATATTGGAGAGATACTGATTGATTCGCAGGAAGTATATGATCAGATCCGTGAGTTCATGTCCTATGTGATGCCGGCATATATCAGTCGCTTACGTCATTATACTGACCATACTCCGCTTTTTTCTCGTTTTCAGATTGAACAGCAGATTGAGTCTGCTTTTTCCCGTGAAGTTGCCCTCCCGTCCGGTGGTGCCATCGTCATTGATCATACTGAAGCGTTAGTATCCATTGATGTAAACTCTGCTCGAGCCACCCGTGGAGCGGATATAGAAGATACAGCATTCAAAACTAATATGGAGGCAGCCGAAGAAGTTGCCCGTCAGATGCGTGTACGTGATCTTGGCGGACTGGTTGTCATTGATTTCATAGACATGGAGAATAGTAAAAACCAGCGTGATGTCGAAACCACCTTGCGCGAAGCCTTAAAAAAAGATCGTGCACGGGTACAGATGGCTAAATTGTCGCGTTTTGGTTTAATGGAATTATCGCGACAACGTCTGAAGCCTTCTCTTGGTGAAAGTAGCCATACCATCTGCCCGCGCTGTGCCGGTACTGGTTCCATTCGTAGTATTGAATCAACAGCATTACACATTCTCCGCATCATTCAGGAAGAATCAATGAAAGATAACACTGCCGAAGTACGCGTACAGGTACCGGTAGATGTGGCTACTTTTCTCTTAAATGAAAAGCGTGCTGAGTTATTCGGATTGGAAGAGCGGCTGGATGTATGCGTGTTACTGATTCCGAATATTCATCTCGAAAACCCGCATTACAGTGTTACCCGTGTTCGTACTGATAACATAGAAGAAAATACAGTTCCTAGTTACCATCAAGTGCAGGAACCTGAAAACATTGGTGAACTACCATTTTCAATTGGACAGAACAAACCTGTTAGACCTGAAGCAGCAGTGAAAGGGA
The DNA here is from genome assembly GCF_002777855.1 of Snodgrassella alvi. GTDB lineage: Bacteria > Pseudomonadota > Gammaproteobacteria > Burkholderiales > Neisseriaceae > Snodgrassella > Snodgrassella alvi_E. Next base: position 234,914 of record NZ_MEIK01000040.1, on the reverse strand, counting down.
TACATCATACCCAGCCGGCTCCGGTTATTGAGAAGGTAGTTGTAGAAAAAGATACTGCACCGGGTATGTGGAAAAAACTTTCAGGATGGCTGGGTAATCTTTTCAGTGCAAAACCAGCCGTTCCAGTTTCGCCAAGCGCTTCTCATGCTGAAAGAACTATTAAATCCAGACAGCAGAAAAATCAGCCACATGATCGTCGACAGTCGCGCACTAGCCGTCTCTCTAAAAATGCCGAAATAGCTAAAAAAGGCGAGCATCATTCTGAAAATAAAACACAAGCAACTCACATAGCAGCAGTTCGTACTGCAAATGATCAGCGTAATCGTCGTGAAGAAAAACGTTCTGACAAATATGACGCATCTCAGACGGAAACAGCACCCGAAATCAGTCAGGAAAGCAATAGTATCAGACAGGAGCAAAATAATTCTCGCCGTCGTCGTCAGCGTACTTCTGGCAAAAATGAACTTCCAGCTCAGGAAGTAAATAATGTTGAATTAATTGACAAAACTCAGATAACTGATCCCTTGATTATTACCTTGTCGGGCGGAGAGGCAAAAAATGAACGCCATAAATCACGGCAAGATAAAAACAGCCGGCGACAGAATGGTAAGAAAAAACGCAGTTACATCATTTCAGCACGTAAAATCTGCCGCAATATTGATATCCATGCCATAGCAGCGCAAGTGCAGCAGACTACTGAGCACGTACTTCATCCTGAAAATATCGGAAATCAAGCCGCTGATTGCACAGTACAGCCAACTCATCCGGATATAGATGACAATATCTTGGTACAGCAGGCAGTAGCACAAGCTAAGAATGTGATTACCCATGTTCTGGCTCAGATGGAATCAGTTCAGTATTCTACGACCAATGATAAACCGGTAAAATTAGGCACGGCATCTGCCGTACAAACTAAACAACCAGAGGCCGATCAGCTTACTGTAAGCAGCTCTGAAACAGCAAATATAGAATTATCTCAAATTGCCGATTTGGGTGGGCTGATACTGGTTGAAACCAGTACAAATATTATTGTCTCCGATAATAGTGAAAGTTCCACTCAATCTAAATTACGACGCAAAGATAGATTACAGAGTCAACCAGACGCAGTGCAAGGCACACCTGTCAAACTGGAACAGATTGAAACTAGAATATAGATTTGTTTATCTTGAACTTGATAATCTTAATTCTGCTCGTTTAATAAGACTTAGCGAAACGGGCAGAATTTCGGCGTGTCTTTATGGGTTGACGATTTTGGTAGTTAAAAGTATGGTGAAAACTACCTAGTGATAAAATCAGTAGCAAAATACATAAGACTTGTCTGATTCATAACATGCCAACTGCCCAATATAATTATTTATTTCAATTAATGTGTTGAAAAACTACAACACTTTAAAAAAGAATAATAAATTATTTTAATGTATTATTATCAAAATAAATATATGATTTTATTGAATTATATAGTGGATTAACTGTTATTTGTCGCGGTACAGGTTGCTAAAAGTGTTGTGTGTTTGCAAATGAATTTGTTTTTTTGCAACTAAAGCATTATATTGACAGCCATGAAATCGCTAACGCGGCGATTAATGCAAAACTTTAAAAGCTCTTCATTAGGTTTTTGAAGTTTGTTTTTTCGACATAGAAAAGGAATACAGCAATGAAAAAAACCCTGATTGCTTTGGCTTTGACCACTTTGCCGGTTGCCGCTATGGCTGAGGTTGTTTTGTATGGCCAAATGAAAGCAGGCTATGAAGTTTCTTCTACTAAATCTAGCGGTGAATCACGTGGCCCGTACCAGAATGGTATTGGTGACTATGGTTCACGTATCGGCTTCAAAGGTTCTGAAGACCTTGGCCATGGCTTGAAAGCTATCTGGCAGGTAGAATCCCGTATTCATTTGGGTAATAGTGATGGCGGTTCTGATGGCTGGGCTAACCGTGACTCTTTCATAGGTCTGCAAACTGATTTCGGTACTATCCGTGCTGGTCGTATCAGTAATGCTATCAATGCTAATATGGATGTTGTAGATGCATGGGAATACAACAATGAAGCGTTAGGTCTGGGTAAATTCACCCGTACCGATGCTCGTTATGTTGGTATCGCCTATGATTCTCCAGAATGGGCTGGTTTCAGCTTCAACGTTTTGTACTCTCCACGTGACAACGTGAATGGTGGCGATCGTAACGCAGAATACGAGCGTGGTATCGGTTCTGGTGACAAATACAGTGCTGGTTTGAACTACCACAACTCTGGTTTCTATGCTAAATACGGTTTTGACTACCTGAAAAACTCTGCTGTTAAATTAGATGGTTTGAAATCAGACCTGAAAGATGGTCAGGTTCACCGTGTTGAAGGTGGTTACGATGCTAACAACTTGTTTGTTGGTGTTGGCTATCAATACACCAAAAATACCAGCTCTTATTTCCGTGGTTTGAATGATCTAAGTATCGTTAACCCAACTACTAAAGAAAAACTTGATGTTGGTGATCACAAACTGACTGAAGACAATCAGGGTCAGGAAGCCGCTCTGACTGTTGGCTACCACTTTGGTAACATTTTCCCGAAAATCTCTTATGCTCATGGCTGGGATGTAAAAGTTAATGGTACTAAAGAGAAAAACACTAAATACGATCAGGTTGTGTTAGGTGCTGACTATGACTTCTCTAAACGCACTACCGCTAATGTACAGGCTGGTTGGTTGCGTGAAGGTAACGGCGAAGGCTTAGGTAAAGACAAAACTACTGCCTTTGGTGTTGGCTTGAAACACACTTTCTAATTGGTTGTTAATACATACTGATTAGTATTTAAAATTAATCCCCGACAGTAGAACACTTAAAAACTGTTCTTAGTCGGGGATTAATTTATATAAAATTTATTTATTAAATCTATCAGTCAGAATATCTATTGTAGAGCATAGTAGATCGAATAGTTTCTTTATTCATTAGTAGTTGTTATATTCATCAAGTAATATAAGAATAAATATTGATTAGAATTTTGAAAATAGAAAAGCTTATCCACACTTAAAGGCTGTACTGTAACTTCAATATAAAATCATTAGTACAATAAGAAAGTGTCTATGTATATTTAATGATTTTTCATGTAAATCTTTCATCTGAATGGTCATTATTTTCTGTACTGGGATATTTAATTTTTATATTGTCAATTAAAGAGAATATATTTCTTCCTCAATCAATTTTACTTACTAATATGTAATAAAAATTGCAATCTACAAATTTATATTGAATAGTAGTTAATCATCAGCAACGATTTATATATAAGAATTTTCTGACAAGCACTTTGTAGTTTTAATATATGCCTAAGTATCAGCTAAAGATTCAATGTTGCTTATCAAAAACCGTAATAAAAGTGTTGTAACTGACTTTTCTAAATAAAAATTTTCAAATATCTAAAAATATACTTTAGATGGTGATTAGTGTGAACATAATGCATGAATCAGTGCATCTAAATATCAATTCAAAGGTTATTACGACTATTTAAAAACATTTCTGATATTTATTTATACGTATTTTACTTAATCAGTTACCAGTAGAATTTTCTCATGCTGGAAAACAAATCTGGTGGTTTGCTTTTTTAATATCCGACCTTTATATTCCGCACACTCGTCATTTTGACGATTGATCTAAAACTTCAAAAGCGCTTCATTTGGTTTTTGAAGTTTGTATTATTGACGTTGAAACTAGGAATACAGTAATGAAAAAAACCCTGATTGCTTTAGCTTTAACTACATTACCGGTTGCTGCTATGGCAGAGGTTATTTTGTACGGCCAAATGAAAGCAGGCTATGAAACTTCTTCTACTAAAACCAGTGGAGAAAGCCGTGGTCCATACCAGAATGGTATTGCTGACTATGGTTCAAGAATTGGCTTTAAAGGCTCTGATGATTTAGGTAACGGTCTGAAAGCTATTTGGCAGGTAGAATCTGCTATTCATTTGGGTAACAATGATGGTAAAGCTGATGGTTGGGCTAACCGTGACTCTTTCATCGGATTGCAAGGGGATTTCGGTACGGTCAGAGCTGGTCGCATCAGTAATGCCATGAAGGCCAATATGGATGCAGTGGATCCTTGGGAATACAACAACCAGGTTTTAGGTTTGGGTAAATTTACCCGTACTGGAGCACGTTATGTAGGTATTGCTTACAATTCTCCAGAGTTTGCTGGCTTCAAATTAAGCGCTTTATATTCTCCACGTGATAACGTTAATGGCGGCGATCGCAATGCTGAATACGATCATGGTATTGGCTCCGGCGATAAATATAGCGTTGGAGTGAATTATCAGAATGCTGGTTATTTTGCCAAATATGGTTTTGATTACCTGAAAAACTCTGCTGTTAAAGTAGATGGTCTAAAAAAAGATATGAAAGATGGACAGGTACACCGTATTGAAGGCGGTTACGATGCTAACAACTTGTTTGTTGGTGTGGGCTATCAATACACCAAAAATACCAGCTCTTACTTCCGTGGCCTGAACAATCTGAGTATCGTAGATCCGGCTACAAAAGAAAAAGTTGATGTTGGTGACCATCACTTGACTATGGACAATCAGGGTCAGGAAGCTGCTCTGACAGTAGGTTACTACTTTGGTAATATTTTCCCGAAATTGTCCTATGTTCATGGCTGGGATGTAAAAATTAACGGTACCAAAGAGAAAAATACTAAATACGATCAGGTTGTACTTGGTGCTGACTATGCATTCTCTAAAAGTACAACCGCTAACGTACAAGCAGGCTGGTTGCGCGAAGGTAACGGCGAAAGCAATGGTAAAGACAAAACTACCGCCTTTGGTGTTGGCTTAAAACACACATTCTAATCCAGGTTTAGAATCTGAATTTAGAAGAAAAAACCCGCATCAGCGGGTTTTTTCTTACTTACTTATATTGAAAAAAACAAAATTTGAATCAATCAATTATTTAAGTTAAACATTTTATATAGGTTGCATACACCTGCTTAACGAAAAATAAATCAGTCTTGTTTACTGTGCCGATGTTTAATATAAAGATAAACAGCCAAAACGACTGCAGCTATCAACAGAGCAACAACTAAAGCAATTTCAGTATATTGCTCAAACTGTGTAAACAACCACTGTGCAGATTGTCCGAATACGTAGCCGAAACTCACAATTATAGTTGCCCAGATCAATGCGCCCATTAAATTAAGCAGAATAAAGCGGCGGAAAGGTACTTTGCTCATACCAATGGCTATAGGACCCGCGATCCGCAGTCCATACATAAAACGTACCCCAACAATAATCAATGAACTATGTTTACAAAGAAGTCGGTCAGTTTTCCGTACCATTGGATCCAATTTAGGAAAATGTTGTATTAGACGCGTACCATAATAGCGACCAAGAAAAAAACATAACTGGTCTCCCAGCATACCACCACCGGCAGCACATAATATAGAAGGTAAAAATAGCAGATAACCCTTATGCACAAAAAAGCCAGCCAAGGTCAAAATGGTTTCACCTTCAAGAATACTGCCAATAAAAATGGCCATATAGCCATAATGACTAAGTAATTGTTCAACATTCATCTGGTCAATACCAGCTAAAGATAATCAAATTGTAAACATAAGATTGTATAAGTCATTCATGCAATCCTTTTTGCTAGAACCAGACAAATTTTACACACCATATTGCTGTCTGTATTCAGTCACCGGTTGATGAAAACTAGCCAAAGCTGAATCATTTTCCAGTAGACGCAGCAAATCATCCAGAGTAGCGATAGCCAACACTGGAATCTGATATTGCTGCTGTACTTCCTGAACAGCAGATTGCATACCTTGGCCTTTTTCCATTCGGTCCAGTGCAATGGCTACTCCGGCAGCAGTTGCCCCTTCACGCTGAATAATTGTTACCGACTCACGAACCGAAGTACCAGCTGAAATGACATCATCAATAATCAGTACGCGCCCCTGCAAAGGTGCACCGACTAATACACCACCTTCACCATGATCTTTGGCTTCTTTACGGTTATATGCGTAAGGTACATTACGTCCTTGTTCAGCCAGCATCATCGCCGTTGCCGCAGCCAGAATAATGCCTTTATAAGCTGGTCCGAACAGCATATCAAATTCAATTTTGCTTTCCAGAATAGAACGAGCATAAAACCGTGCCAGATGCAAAATACTATAGCCATCATTAAAGAGACCGGCATTGAAAAAATAGGGCGTTTGTCTGCCCGCTTTAGTAGTAAACTGGCCAAATTTTAAAACCTTCTGTTGCAAGGCAAAATGCAGAAAATCCTGACGAAAATCAGACATGACTATCCTTAATGATAAAATGGAATACAAAAACTTAAGCCTTAAATTTTATCATCAAACGAAAGGACATGCGGATGCGCATCATTTCTGCCAACGTTAATGGAATACGTTCTGCCACCAGTAAAGGTTTTATTGACTATCTTGTTCTGGCTCAGGCAGATATCGTGTGTGTACAGGAACTAAAGGCGCAGGAAGCTGATATGACAGAAGAGATGAAGCATCCACTGGGCATGCATGGGGCGTGGCATACCGCCCTTAAACGAGGTTACAGTGGTGTGGCTATATATAGTAAACAGCAGCCGGATGCTATTCAAATTGGATTAGGTTGGGAGGATTTTGACCAAGAAGGCCGATACGTGCGTGCAGATTTTGGTCAATTGACAGTTATTTCATTATATATGCCTTCTGGCAGTAGTTCAGAAGAGCGGCAGCAGGCTAAGTTTTGTTTTATGGATAAATTTCTGCCAATAATGCGAGACTTGCAGACATCACAACGAGATATTCTGATTTGCGGTGACTGGAATATAGCTCATCAAAATATTGATATAAAAAACTGGCGGGGTAATCTGAAGAATTCTGGTTTCTTGCCGGAAGAGCGCCAGTGGCTAAGTCAAGTAATTAATGAACTGGGCTGGGTCGACATCTGGCGCACCTTGTATCCGGAAATACCCGGCTACACATGGTGGAGCAATAGAGGGCAGGCTTATGCAAAAGATGTAGGCTGGCGTATAGACTATCATTTGGCCACGCCAAATCTGGCAGCCTGTGCGCAGCAAGCAAGCATCTACAAAGATGTTAAGTATTCCGACCATGCTCCTTTGATTGTGGATTACGCCTATCCATAGTATTAGCATAATAGAATACGAGAAGTTTAGTTATTTATGAGAGTAAAATGTGTGTGGCTTGAAAAAGGAAAAATTGGTTTAGTCTCAGTGCATCGTTATCTAACGTCCCAATAATTGGAACATTAACTCATATATAGAAATTGTATTCTGCCTTTACTGAACCGGCTTTGCTGACTATTCATATTAATTTCAAAAAAAATAGCAAAATTATCACACAATAGAGTATCAGAATTCCACAGTTAATTTTTGCTGATTTTGAGAACGTATTGTTACAGCCGGTTTTATATTTGTCCAAAATTTCAGCTTGGCAAAAATCTTTTATTCTGAACAAAATCAATTCAATATATTAAAACAACAGTACTGTATAAATATGGAATCTGCCATCATAAACTGGCTGAATTTCTTTCTGAACATTTTTAAAACCATACTTAATAATCATTCAGTTAATCCATCAGCTTTTACACATGAATACTTCCCACGTTTTATGAAATTCAAAAATTAAATGTATATTATTTCCAGTGGTTTGCATTAAAGATAATGTCTATTTAGAACGAAAGGGTTGACGAAGTGCACAACGCCACCTATAATTCGCTCTTCCTTTCCCTGATAGCTCAGTCGGTAGAGCGACGGACTGTTAATCCGCAGGTCCCAGGTTCGAGCCCTGGTCGGGGAGCCAAAGGGTCGTTAGCTCAGTCGGTAGAGCAGCGGACTTTTAATCCGTTGGTCGAGCGTTCGAATCGCTCACGACCCACCAAATTACTGCCAACATATTTAATGTTGGCTTTTTTGTTTTCAAATTCTACTTCTTAAAATTCTATTTATTATGTCTTATGTATATCAATAATTATACTGTGATCAGTTGCCAGTAATTCGGCAAATATTCATATTTTTTAAAGAAGATTACTTATGAATATTGTATAAAGTTATCTAATTTTGTTAGGACAAAAAATTTACTTTGATTTCTTGTCATTGTCTTCGGAAGATATTTTAGATTGCATTGATTGATTTAAATAATTATATATTTAATTTAGATTGATTTTAAATATGGGTGTTTAGTTGACCTAACACGTAAAAATTATTGTTTTATAATATAAATTTCACATTAAATACTATTATTTGATTGTTAGGCTATTCTTAAAATATATTGGAATAAGTAATGTTTGAATGTACTATATACATCGGAATAATAAAAATATTGGTTTGATTTTTTGATAAAAGCATTTAATTGAAATTTATCGTATTACTACTGAGAGAAATAAATTTTTTTTATGTATTAACTTTATCATTCATCATAATTATTTAGATCTATGTTTACAAAATAAGCAAATAGATAGGTTTGTTCTAATAAATGTTTAAGTTTATTTAAAGAATAATATTTAATTTTTAATTATATTAAGTGTATTCTTATTATTCAGGTAGCTAAGAAGCTACCTAAATTTTAATTGCATTTATAAATTTTATAATTTATTTAACATTTAAAAAACACAAGTATTTAAGTTCTTTTATACCTTTGGTGACTGTATTTAAAATAAGTCCAGAAAAGAAAGTAATAATACCTACAATTCCAATTCCTATAGATGTTATTAATGTAGGAAATCTTGGAACTAAACCAGTATTATAGTAATTAATTAAAATTGGAGTGAATAATATAAGCGATATTATTATGAATATAATTGAAATAAAACCGAATAATAATAATGGCCTTTCATGTTTACATAATTTGATGATCAACATTAAGATGCGCATACCGTCTTTGTAGGTATTTAATTTACTCGTAGAGCCTTCTGGTCTTCCTTTATAAGGAGCTTCAATATGTCCAATAGCTACATTCAATTGGAGAGCATGTATGGCTATTTCAGTTTCAATTGCAAAGCCTTTTTCATTTGCAGGAAATGACTTTACAAATCGCTTAGAAAAAATTTTATATCCTGATAGCATATCATGAACTCGATTGCCAAATAATATTTTTACTGCTCCCGTGATTACTTTATTACCAAGTTTATGACCTGACCTATAAGCATTATTTTCAGTTTCTATTCTAATAGCATTAACTAAATCATAGTTGTTTTGTATAGCTAATTCCAACATTTTTGGCGCTATTTGGGCATCATATGTATCATCACCGTCAACCATGATATAGTAGTCCGCATCAATATCTACGAACATTTTTCTGATTACAGCTCCTTTTCCTTGAATATATTCTTCTTTAACCAAGGCTCCAGTATTTTTTGCAATTTCTTTTGTCCCATCAGATGAATTGTTATCATAAACATAAATAGTTGAGTTGGGGACGGCCTTACGAAAATCATTTATAACTTTTTCAATAGTAATGGCTTCGTTATAACATGGTATTAAGACTGCCACATTCATTTCTTAGTATCCTTTATTTTATAAGTATAAAAATATATTATTGCTGCTATGCCTAAATACTGAGATGGTAATAAATATCTTAAATCACTGGCAACACCAATAAACAAATACATTCCTATATAAAAAATACCGGAAAAGCAAAGACAATTAATCAATTTATAGTGTTGTGAATTAAAATCAAAATTTTTCTTAAATGTTTTTATAAATAATATGATTAAGACTAATAGCCATGGAAGACCACTAAGCGTATAGGAGAATAAGCTATTTTTATTCAAAAATATTTTTTTATAAATGGATTCAAATTTTTGGGATTTAGGTTCATAAGTTTTTTCGTTATCTTTGCTAGCATCGTAAAAGCCCAAATCTAAACCATATCCATATGAATTATGGTTTGTGAGAAATATTATAAAATGACTGATACGATGCTTAATATAATAATATGGATGTTTCTTAATAGAAGCTATCCATTGTTTTGTCAGTAACTCATTGACAGATTTTATATTATTACCACTATTTAATTTGTTGAGAAGAAAACTACATTTTCCCCATCCTGCATAGTTATCCCATAATTCTGACGAATAACATTTTCCCAGTACCATATCTTTCTCATGATCTGAAAGACCAATAGGAAAGTAATTTATTTTGCTAAAATGAGATATTCCTGAAATATCAAATACTTTTAGGGATATTATTGGATAATTTTTATGTGCTTTAAGTATTGTATGGTTTATTGGACTTTGAACTAAAACTAATAAAATAGATAATAAAACAGAATAACATATGATTTTTTTATTCCAATTGGAAAAAGCTAAATACATTATTATTGGAGCAGTTATGAAAGCTGCATTTGCTCTAAAAAGAGAGGTGAAGATTAACAAAAGGATTAATATAATTCTAAATATTATATTTTTATGCTTTAGATATATTGGTAATAGTCCACTAATCAATAATATTAATGTTGCAAGAAAAAAGTCTTTATAAACCCAGCCAAAATAACTAAAAAATAAAGGTGAAAAATATAAAATTAAATAAAGTAGTACAACGTACCTTTTTTTTAAGTTTGATAATAATAATACCAGTGAAAGACTATTGATAATAATTAATATAGCATATAAAGAATACTTAGTACCTGTTGTAATTAACAGAATGCGCCATATATGGCTTAATATTGGAGGGTGCCAATCTTCATAGTTATTGGTCAACGCTTGATAATATTGATTATATGTGTCGCCATATATTATGCCTGGATAAACTAAATAGATAGATAATGGTATTAAAAATATGGATATAATTAATAGATGTAAATTATATTTGTTCAAATCCTGTTTTCCTTATTATCTTAGTGTTACTAAAATAATTAAATACTAATTGCCAATAAATAATAGATTAAGTTAAAAATTAATATATGTCCATATGTATAAAACAATACATTATATAATTATACAGATTTATTAGTTTCATCACTTATACTTAATAGTATTGTTATAATTTTCTCTTATTTTAGAAATATATTAGTTTATTCCTTTTAATTTCAGTTATCAAAATTAAATCATCATACAATAGTTGCACCTAAAGTGTTTTGAAAATGTTTTATTGCCCACTCATGACCGATAGAATCGAAGCTGGCAACGGCACTCTGATGTATGACTATTTTATAGTTCAGATTATAGGCATCGACGGCGGTATGTAGGACACATATATCGGTGCATACACCGGTTAAATGTATTTCGGTAATATTTCTTTCACGCAAGCGTATATCCAGATCAGTGCCGCTGAATGCAGAATAATGACGTTTATTTAGCCAGTATACTTGTGGGTTAGTTTGATTTTGTATGTATAGTTGTTTAAGTAAGCCATACAATTCTTGCCCCTGAGTACCGATGATATTATGTGGCGGAAAAAGTCTGTTTTCAGGGTGATAATTATCATCTGCCTGATGCGCATCTATGGCAAATACTACGAATTCCCCCTGTTCAATAAAGGTTTTGGTTAAATTTACCATCGCGTTTTCAATTGATTGTCCGGCTTTTCCAGTTGTAAGCGCGCCGTCTGTTGCGATAAAGTCATTGGTGTAATCGATTGAAATCAGGGCTTTCATATATGATGTTTAGATTGTGGTTGTTGATGATGTCTCATAAGATCAAATAATAACTCTTCTGATTTTTTACAAGCAATAATATTAAATACTTTTCTGCTTAGAAGAAGTCTGTAGAAAATAGACTCATTTTATAAGCTGTTGTGACTGTTTCAATATCTTTTAATGTAGGAATTAAGACGGTTTGTTGGCTTCTGTTATTAAGTGGGGGTATTTAAATTTTATTAATACTGTTTAGCTATGGCTGTTCACTCTCTCGTTAAGCACTCCTTTTATTTGTCACACATCAGGGCATAATACCGAACTGGAAATTTTGGTGTGTAAATAAATAGTTGTAGAAAATGCTTCTTGACTCATGTGTTATGCGTTTGTCTTGTCAAGTAAACCGGATATTGTTTTCTGATCCGGAAAAACTGTGATTTTTCGTACCTGAATGTTTTTGGTATTAGTATGTTGTACTTATTCTTCTTTTTCTTAATGAATCAAGATTTCTGGACTAGAAAATTGAGATGAATATTTAACGGAATAAAAAAATCTGGAAATTTTTTAGAATGCGGGATGGTGGATTCTGATGCTCAGGGAGTGTGAAACAAAAAATAGAAGGTTCCAGATTAGCTAAATTTAAAAGGCATTTATTGCACAGATTTCCCAGTTATAGAATTTGTTTAGATAAATTATTGCTGTATTGCTAGATAAGCTGATATTTAATTATTTTTATATAAAAAACTTACTATGGTTTAATTCATGTGTATTTTTAACTGGTGATTACAGCTAAGTCAGTTATCTGAGTGGTGTAGCAAGGGCTGAGCTGGGCACGGGTCATGAGCCAGTGGTTGGATTGCAGTTCGCTGCCCAGTTGGATGCTGCTGCGGCCGTAGTGGTTGGTGATGTTGTCCCATGCGGCCATCAGTTCGGGGCGGTGGTTGTGTTGGCTGGGGCAGAGTAAATCCAGTTGTTGGAAGTTATGTGTTGGTTCGATGCCGCCTAGTTCGATGCCGCATTTTTTGTATTCATAGCCGGGGCGGTAGATGCGGCGCAGTAAATTCTGGGCGATGCGATTCAGGGTGATGGTGTCGGCGCTGGCCTGTGGCAGTTTGATGAACTGGTAGCCGTTGTATTGTGGCAGGTCGTGGCGAAAGCGGTTGGTGTAGATAAATACGCCGATGATATGTGCCTGACTATGCTGTTCGCGCAGTTTGGCGGCGCCAGCGGTGATGTGGTGGCTGATGGCTGCTTGCAGGCCTTCGAGGCTGGTGACCATTCTGCCGAAGCTGCGGCTGCGTACGATATTCTGGCGGTTGGCTTCTTCAATAATGAGTTCGCTACAGGGGATACCCTGCATTTCGCGCTGGGTGCGTTCGAGTACGACGCCAAATTGTTTGCGCAGGGTGGGGGTGTGGGCGTTGATGAAGTCGAGGGCGGTGTGGATGCCTTGTGCTGCCAGTTTCTGGCCGATTCGGCGGCCGATACCCCAGATTTCGGTAACGGGCTCGCTGGCGAGGGCGCGTTGCTGGATGGTGTGGTGCCAGTCTGTCCAGACGACAACGCCGTTGAAATGGTTGCGGTGGCGTTTGGCCAGATGATTGCAGAATTTGGCCAGTGTTCGGGTGGGGGCAATGCCGACGCAGGTGGGTATGCCAACCCATTGCTGGATGCGGTTGCGGATGTTGTGTCCAATCTGGTGCAGGTTGCTTAGTCCTTGCAGGTCGGCAAAGCATTCGTCGATGGAGTAGATTTCGATGGCGGGCACAAGGGAAGCGATGGTGCTCATCATGCGCCGTGACAGGTCGGCATACAGTTCGTAGTTGGAGGAAAAAACAGTTAGTTTGCCTTGCTGTACGAGGTGCTGAATCTGGAAGTAGGGTACGCCCATTTTGATGCCCATGTCTTTGGCTTCGTTGGAACGTGAGATGACGCAGCCGTCGTTGTTACTGAGTACGATGATGGGCTGTTGTCTGAGCTCAGGGCGGTAAGCTCTTTCGCAGGAGCAATAGAAGTTATTGCCGTCAATCAGGGCAAACATGGGCGGGATTCAGGGTTTGCAGGCGGTGTTTGTGTTGCTGGATGATCTGGTAGACGTCGCGATCCAGCTGGCCTTGTGGTTGATTGAGGATGGTATGCAGTTCGTCGCTATTGCTGGCGCTACCCAGATAAATCCAGTGGTGAAAGATGTGGTATTTCTGTTTTTCTTTGACGTAGGCGTAGTGATTAAATGGCCAAGCGGCCAGTTTGATTTTTTGTAAGGCCAATGCCAGTTTGAGGTTGTGCATGTCGGCGCTGATTTTGTGGACACAGGCGCCGCTGCACTGGTGTAGCTGGTGGCGGAAACAGGGGCGGTTGCTGCTGCCTTTTTCGATACCGAGGGTTTGTAGGCACAGGTCGGTGCTGCTGATGGTGCTGTTGATGGTTTTCTGGGCATCGCTTTTACTGTGAAACAGGCCGTAGTAGCGCTGTTGCTGGTTAAGTAGAACATGGCGCATGGGGACGATACTCAGGGTATTGTAGCCGTGCGCATTGGTGTCGACCCTGAAGCTAAACAGGTCTTTTTGGCGGCGCAGGCGGCGGTTAAGGATGGGTTGGCGCTGTTTGATTTGTGCTGATTCGGTTAGCAAGGCATCCAGTTCGCCGCTACAGGGGATGATGTCTATTTTTCTGGCCTGTTGTGACAGGCTCATTTCTTTGCTGTTGTGCACATCCTGGTTGAAGTGGCTCAGCAGACGAGTTTTAACTTGTTTGCTCTTGCCTATATACAGGGGCAGGTCGTTGTCGCCGTATATGAGATAGACGCCGTAGTCGTCGCTGATGTTTTTCAGGACGTCGCTGTTGAGGTGGGCGGGCAGACTGGGACGCTGCATGATGGTTTTGCAGGCCTGTTGCAGGGTGTCGGCGGAAAAGTTGTGTTTGAGTTGCTGCCAGAAGTCGTAGATGGCTCGGGCATCGGCAAAGGCACGGTGACGGTTGTGCATGTCGATTTTGTGGCGGGCAATGATTTTGTCTAGGCCGTGATGTTTGTGTTCGGGATAGAGCAGGCGTGACAGTTTGACGGTACACAGTTGCTGCGGATTAAAGGTCTGGCCGAGTCGCTTGAAAGCGGCTTTGATGAAGCCGTAATCAAAGCGTACGTTGTGGGCAACGAAGATGCGATCTTTGAAGATGGCGGCAAGCTGGCTGGCAATTTCGTTATTGAAGTATGGTGCCTGTTCTACCATTTGGTTGCTGATGCCGGTGAGTGCTTGAATAAAAGGCGGAATGCTGGTGCCGGGATTAAGCAGGGTATGGAAGAGCTGCTGTTGGCCGGCTTCAGTATAGACGACAGCGATTTCGGTTATGCGGTCGCTGGTGGTGCGACCACCGGTGGTTTCGATGTCGACAAAGGCTAGTTGCTGGTCTGAGTACATGGTTTATGGGTTAGCGGACGTGTTTGATGACATAGGTGACGACGCCGACGATGGCGAGGGTGTCTCCTTCGCTAAAGCTGAAGTTAGGATAGGATTGACTGCTGTTTTCGGAATGCAGTTCGACGTTGCCGTTGTCGAGTCTGTATAGGCGTTTGATGGTGAATTCGTTACCTAAATCGGCCATGACAATGTCGCGGTGTTTAGGGGTGAGGGAGCGGTCGATGATTAGTAGGTCGTCACGACTGATGCCGGCATCGTGCATGGAGTCTCCGCCGCAGCGTACGGCAATGGTAGCGGCCTGATTTTTGATTAGGTACTGGTTGAAATCCAGATAGTCGCTGATGTATGGTTCTGCCGGGCTGGGGAAGCCGGCAGGAATGGTTTCTGTGGCCAGCGGGATGTTGAGCTGGCTGAGGTCGCTGGCTATTTTCCAGCAGTCGAGTGGTAGATGTTGTGCTGGTTGTAATGGACTGTCAGCCAGCTGATCAATCAGGTGCTCTACTGTTGGTATTAGGCTGACGGGGATGCGTTTAACTATTTTTGGTCCGGCAATTCTGGCTTTGCGCCCAGCGCCGGTTCTGCTACCACCGTGTGTGTTGGATTTTGCTGTTGTATCAACCACTAATATGCTCATCTTGATTAAGTTATTTAATCAAGAATGGTAGGATTGTGATTTTTCTGCGTCAATTGTATCTAGCTGTAGCTTGCTGATAATGATTTGTTTTTATGTGGGTTATGCGGTTGGATATTACTTCTGTTGATGTAAGCTAACCGGTTTTGTGATTTTTTGATTATTCTGAATCATTGTTATTAATTGCAGGTGAATGGGTGAGATCGTTGCGCAGTCAATATGCGTTTGGATAATTTTAGGTGGGTAAGTATAGCTGGGAGTTGTCTAGTTTGGTTGCTGAGGTATAGAGGCTGGTCGGGAAGAATTGACAGAGGTTGATGGGATAATGCTATCTGAGGCAGTTTCATCAGCAATCCGGTCGAGGGTAGTGGTAGCTTCAAGATGAGCGTTTTGGACATCGGAGGCAGTGATGGCTGCAGCTTCACTGGCGCTGCGATAATTTTCATGGTGTGAGCAGGCAGCTAGGCTGGTAATGGCGAAAATAGGTAGTAAAGGCAGTATTTTCATGATGGATATAGATATTGTGTGGATTAATCTGGATTGGTAAGTGGAGTGCAGCCGCATTGGTTGAGTAGCTGGGTGGTTTCATAAACGGGTAAGCCCATGATGCCGGTAAAGCTGCCGCTAATGTGCTGAACCAGCATTCCGCCCAGCCCTTGGATGCCATAGGCTCCGGCTTTGTCCAGTGGTTCACCGCTGGCAATGTAAGCAGTAATCTGTTCATCCTGTAAGGGTGCAAAGTGTACAGTGCTGGTTTGCAGGCTGTGTAGGGTTTGGTTGTGCCAGTAGATGGAAACGGCGGTATGTACCTGATGCTGGCAGCCTGAAAGTAGTTTGAGCATGCGTGCCGCATCGTCGGTGTTGACTGGTTTGCCCAGAATGAGGTTATTCAGGCTAACGGTGGTGTCGGCGCTGATCAGCGGAAATTCCGGTGGCTGTTGCTGTGTCTGGTGCCATGTACTGAGTGCTGCGCTGTTTTTCATACGTGCCATGCGCTGCACATATTTAGTGGCGTTTTCGTCTGGGTAGGGCGTTTCATCAATCTCTGCGGGCAACCGCAATACATGGTAGCCAAGATTGGTGAGGATTTCATACCGACGGGGGCTGCCGGAAGCAAGGTAGACGGTAGGCGGGTTCATTGATAAGGAATGGTGTGTTGGGTGTGTATGTTATCGGTTGATTGTGGTTATTTTAGCATTGCCTTACGCAAAATGGTTTTTTCTCTGGATATCGGTGCGGCTGGATTTTGGTCTAGATCCAGTTACGAGCAGCGGGCTGGTTTTGTCTGGTTAGAGGTTTACATCAACGATAAACCGACCTCTGATTTTGCCTTTAATGATGTCTTGAGCGGTTTCAGGGCACTCATTCAGGCTGATAGTGTGGGCAATGTGCTGTAGTTGCTGTGTATTCAGATGTTTGGCCAGAAAATCCCATGCTGCTATGCGTTGAGAGTAAGGTGCCATAACGCTGTCGATACCGGCTAGAGTAATGCCTCTAAGTATGAAAGGGGCTACTGTGGCCGGTAAATCCATGCCCTGAGCCAGACCGCATGCGGTGACGATACCGCCATATTGGGTCTGGGAACAGATGTTAGCCAAGCTGTGTGAACCGAGTACATCTATAGCAGCTGCCCATTGTTGTTTTTGTAATGGTTTTTCTGCATTGGCTAGTGTTTTACTGTCAATGAAGTGGTGTACGCCTAGTTGTTGCAAATAATCGGTGTTACTGATTTTGCTGGTAGCAGCGGTGAGGGTATAGCCTAATTGAGCCAGTAACATAATGGCAACGGAACCGACACCTCCTGTGGCACCAGTAATAAGAATGTTGCCATGTTCTGGAGTAATGCCATGTTTGATGATGCGTTGAACACAAAGGGCGGCTGTATATCCGGCCGTACCGATCATCATGGCTTGCTGGGTGCTTAAGCCGGCTGGTAAGGGGATAAGCCAGTCTGATTTAAGATAGGCATACTGACTCAGACAGCCCCAATGGGTTTCGCCACAGCCCCAGCCGTTTAAGATGACGCGATCTCCAGCTTTAAAGTGCTCGCTGCTGCTGCGAATAATGGTACCGGCACCGTCTATGCCGGGTACCATCGGCCATTGCCTTACTATGGGGCCGCTATTAGTGATGGCCAGAGCATCTTTATAGTTCAGACTAGAAAACTGAATTTGTATCAGGGTATCGCCTGTTTGTTGTAGCAGATTTTCTTCTCTGATTTGTTGGATGCTACAGGAAAAATCGTTTTCAGTTTTTTCTAAGAATATGGCCTTGGATAACATGACATTATGCCTTTTAGGGGGTAACTAGACGGATGGTCTAATTTTGATTATAGGCTGGTTGTCAGTAATGAGCAATTGGTCAATGCGGTTGGTTTGGTTAAAGCGAAAAAGACGTGTTGAAGTAGCTAATGTGGCTGGCAGCTGGGGTGAGTTAGGCGGATTTGATTAAATTGAAAAACTGTTGGGTAAATGTGTCTAGTGGTGTGGCACTTTTCAGCAGTTTGGCTCGGCTGACTGCTCCTTCCCAACCTAGCCAAAAGAAACACGCCAGTTGGTTGCAATCTGTTTGCTGGTTTATTTCATGTTGCTGCTGGGCCAACCGTAAGCAGCTGGCGATGAGGTGCTGCCAGTTGTGTAAAATATTGCTGAGTAAAGCGGGGTAATCCGGCGGAAGCAAGCATTCGTCCTGCATTAGTTCGCCAACTAGGCAGCCGCGGTTGAAATGGTATTCAGACATGCTGTTTCTGGCATCTGTACAGAATGCTTTGATTCTGACTAATGCAGAAGAAATGTTTTCGTTGAGTAAATGCTGTTGTAGTTTTTTGGTAAAAAAACTGTTGTAGTAATCAAGTATGGCATAGCCAAATTCTTCTTTGCTTTTAAAATAATAATAAAAAGAGCCTTTGGGGACGCCTACTTTTTTAAGTATGCTTTCAATATTTGCACTGTTGTAGCCGTATGTGGTCATGGCTTCCACGCCGCTGCGGATAAGCGCAATTTTGGTATTACGGCCTTTACGGGATAACGTTGGCGTTGTAGCTGGTTCTGTCATCGTACTATTGTGTTGTTCTGAATTTTTGGTATGGCCTGTTTCAGGCAGATTGAAGAGCTGTTACTTTCCCTGTTTACTGACGGCTTTACGACAAAGCCAGTCCAGCCACGTGATAGGAAAAAATTTTTTTAAATACCAGAAAAGATGTGACGGTACGGTAACCGGATAGCGAGCTTTAGGTTTGTGGGCATTCAGGGCGCGCGCACAAACGCTGGCACATTGCTCAGCCGTTAATGTAAAGGGAGCGACGCTGCTTGTAGCTTGCAAGCGGTTAAGTTGAGCCTGATAGGCAGAACGATGAACGCTATTCTCTACATCAATGTACTGTTTGAATTTAACCAGCGCATTGGGTCGAAAACGTGTGGCTATAGGTCCGGGTTCGAGAAGGCTGATATAAATACCGCTCGCATGGGTTTCCAAGCGTAGAGTATCGCATAGTCCTTCCAAGGCAAATTTAGAGCTGTTGTAGGCACTACGCCACGGCATAGCGGCATATCCAAGTATGCTGGAATTAACCAGTATACGGCCGTATTGCTGACGCCGAAATATTTTCATGGCAGCATTGATGCATTGCCATGTACCGAATACATTGGTATTAAACTGTTCATGCAAAGCTGTGCGGCTGATGTCCTCAGCGGCACCAGTTTGTCCGTAGCCAGCATTGCAAAATAGCGCATCCAGATGGCCGAATTCACTCAGTACTGTATCAAAAGCGGTTTGTATTTGTTCATCGCTGGTAATATCCAGCTGGAGGCAGTGAAAACCTTCTGCACGTAAACGTGCAACATCTTCAGCGCTACGGCAACTGGTATAAACTCGCCAGTTGTCTTGGCGTAATAATTTGGCGGTGGCGTAGCCAATGCCACTGGAGCAGCCGGTAATCAAAATGTTTTTTTGCATGTGATGACCTTATCGGAGTTCGTTTTCCGCAGCGGCTTCGTAGGCATCGACAATTTTCTGTACCAATGGATGGCGTACGACATCTTCACTGGTGAATACATGAAAATAAATACCGTCAATGTTGCTGAGCTTTTCACGGGCATCTTTCAGGCCGCTTTTGATATTTTTAGGTAAATCAATTTGGCTGGTATCACCGGTTATAGCAGCCTTGGCACCAAATCCAATACGGGTAAGAAACATTTTCATCTGTTCCGGTGTGGTGTTTTGTGCTTCGTCCAGAATGATGTAAGCTCCGTTTAGTGTACGCCCGCGCATATAAGCGAGAGGAGCAATTTCAATCAAGCCTTTTTCAAGTAGTTTAGTGACGCGGTCAAAGCCCATTAGGTCGTAAAGAGCATCATATAAGGGGCGCAGATAGGGATCGACTTTCTGTGTCAGATCACCGGGCAGAAAACCGAGCTTTTCACCTGCTTCTACGGCAGGCCGTACCAGTACAATTCGTTCTACTTGATGTTTTTCGATGGCATCGACAGCTGCTGCTACTGCCAGATAGGTTTTACCGGTACCTGCAGGACCTAATCCGAATACTACATCGTGTTTTAATAAGGCCTGTATGTAGCCGTTCTGCCGCGGGGTACGGCCGCCAATGTTACCGCGGCGAGTACGCAGGGTCCAAGTTTTGGGTTCTTGGTGATTGGTTTCAGGCTGGGTGGTGGTTTTGGCCTCTACAGCAGCCAGCTGGATATCGCTGTCATTTAGGTCGCGTTGGCGTGCAATCGTGGCTAGACTCTCCAATGCGTTGATTCCTTGTGTGATTTGAGTGCCGGTTAAAGTGAAATGGTCAAAGCGGCGGGTAATTTCCAGATTCAGTGCTTTGCCCAGACTGGCAATATGTTGATCCAGAACGCCACACAGGCGTTGCAAGGCGGTGTTATCTATGGATTCGAGCTGGTAATGGCTGGTTTGACTCATGGTTAGACTTAATACAATTGAACAATTTTTAATATGTAGTCAAGCAGGTCGAAAGCAAGGGTGGCTTGATGATTATAATAATTGCTGTTACAGGGGCTGAATTGTTAATTGGCTATTTAAAAATGGCTGATTGGCCTTGCCTGCGGACAGTACTTGGTATAGATTGTGGCGGTAAATAGAGGGATGCTGCTGGCAATATACGCCCGCAAGCTTATCAATGATTCTGCGGATGGAAAATTGCATGCGAACTGCGAAGATTACACGAAATACCAGTGAAACGAAAATTCAGATAAGTTTAAATCTTGATGGTACTGGTGTAGGCAGGTTTGATACGGGAGTGCCCTTTCTGGAGCATATGCTTGATCAGATTGCCCGTCATGGTTTAATTGATTTGGATATCCGCTGTCGTGGCGATGTACATATTGATGACCATCATACTGTTGAAGATATTGGGATTGCTCTGGGGCAGGCGCTGAAGCAGGCGTTAGGCGATAAATGTGGGATTGCCCGCTATGGATACAGTTATGTGCCGCTGGATGAATCGCTAAGCCGTGTCGTGATTGATTTATCGGGACGACCGGGACTGGTGTATAACGTTGAATTTACCCGTGCGTTAATCGGACGCTTTGATGTTGATTTGTTTAGTGAGTTTTTTCACGGGCTGGTCAATCATGCAATGATGACGCTGCATATTGATAATTTGCGTGGTGTGAATGCGCATCATCAGGCTGAAACAATTTTCAAGGCATTTGGTCGTGCTCTGCGTATGGCTGTAGCTGCGGATGAGCGTATGGCTGGAGTAATGCCTTCTACTAAGGGTACTTTGACTGCATAAATATTAGGTTGATTTCAATAATCCGTTAATGAGTGTACATTAGCGGATTATTTTTTAATCTTGCTTATGTGATTTACTGCTTTGAAAGAACAGATAAGGTGTTAATGTAAACATCGTTATAAGTATAATAATGTGTTTATTCAATTTGTTGTGCAAATAAAATTTTTTATAATTAACATTTATGAATATTCTTTTATTTGTGTATTTTTTTGTTTTTTTGTGATAGTGTGTATCTGTCGGGTTTGATGGCCGTTTGAGTAATTTTTTATTGCCAGTCTGACAGGTTCGGATATGGATAAGCTGATTGGAATATGTAACGACCTTGATTTAGAGCAAGGTAGACAAATGAATGATGATGTAATGGTAATTGATGTAAGGCCTATCCAATATTGGCAGCACAACGATGCTGAGAATATGAAGTATGAAACTCAGGCTAGTTTTCTGCCTGATTTTGAATCTGAATATTATTTAGACAAATTAATGCAGTTCGATTTGCAAACTGAACAGTCTCAAGATGCTACAACTAAGATAGTGAGAGTGTGGCAACATGCTGATCTGTTTCCGCATTTGAATGTGGTCGATAATCTGACAT
Source organism: Snodgrassella alvi (assembly GCF_002777855.1). Taxonomy (GTDB): domain Bacteria; phylum Pseudomonadota; class Gammaproteobacteria; order Burkholderiales; family Neisseriaceae; genus Snodgrassella; species Snodgrassella alvi_E. The sequence continues at coordinate 212,944 of NZ_MEIK01000040.1, read as the reverse complement.
TGATGCAAATGAAGGTATTGCATCTGGATCGTTTAGAAGCGCATAGTAAAGCATTAAATTATCTGTCTCAGGTGAGTTTATATCGTCAGGCATTGAAATTTCCGGCAGATTTATCCGCTGGTGAACAGTTTCTAGTAGCGGTGGCGCGCAGTTTATGTGTGCGGCCACAAGTCATTTTGTTGAATAAAGCGATGCAGCAGCATGCTGAAGCAGACAGGGATGTTGATTTGCAGACAGTAATGAAAGCATTGCTGATGGATGGACTGGTTTTAGCCAGTGAGCTGGATGTGAAAGAATTGGCTTGTCGACAAGATAATAATGTAGAAATTAATGTGGAAGCCGAACCTATGGAGATGCTAAAGGAAGAAAGTGGTTTCTTTCCACTTTGGAATTTTAGCTACGTATAATGAGAATGGTTTGGTTTCAGATTTTCAGTTAACTTGGTTTAAGGTATGATAACGGGCTGTTTATTTGCATACAGCCCGTTATTTTTAACCAAATTCCGGATTACCTTGCTTAAAGTTAATAAAGTAAATTTTGATAAAGATGTGAAAATGAAAGTAGCTATTGTCAATTATGGTATGGGTAATCTGCATTCGGTGCTGAAATCAGTTCAGGCGGCTGGTCAGTTACAGCAGATTAAGGCTGAAATTATGCTGACGTCTGAACCGGATGAGGTTTATGCAGCAGACAAAATAATTTTTCCCGGACAGGGTGCCATGCCAGATTGTATGGCGGCTTTGCTGAAAAGCGGTTTGGCAGAAGCATTAATGGATGGATTGCAGCGTAAACCGTTTTTCGGCATCTGTGTGGGTGCGCAGCTACTGTTTGAACACAGCGAAGAAGGTAATACATCCGGCTTGGGCTGGTTTCCTGGTTGTGTTAAGCGGTTTCAATCCACTGTAGCTGTGAATAATCGTCCGCTGAAAATACCACATATGGGCTGGAACCGTGTTCATCAGACTCAGCAGCACCCTCTATTTGCCAGTATATTGCAGAATGAATGGTTTTATTTTGTACATAGTTATTATTTAGCGCCGCAGGAATCATCTCTGGTATTGGGTATATCAGATTATGGTGAAGATTTTGCCTGTATTGTGGGCAGAGATAATGTATTTGCCACACAGTTTCATACAGAGAAAAGCCATGTGGCGGGTTTGCAGTTGCTAGGTAATTTTTTAAAGTGGGATGGTACGCAGTAGTGTCCTTAAAGTATCTGTTTTCAACTCGTCTAGATTATGTGAATTTAATATGTTATTGATTCCTGCAATTGATTTAAAGGGCGGACAGTGTGTGCGCTTACAACAAGGCCTGATGGAGCGGGCCACCGTATTTTCTGATGATCCTGCACAGATGGCTTTGCACTGGTGTGCACAGGGCGCTCGCCGCTTGCATCTGGTGGATTTGGATGGGGCGTTTGCCGGAAAACCTGAAAACATGACCGCAATCAAAGATATACTGAAACAGGTGGCAGATAATGTGCCGGTGCAGCTTGGCGGTGGAATTCGTGATTTGCATACAATAGAACGCTATTTGCAGCTGGGTTTGAGCTACGTCATTATTGGTACTGCTGCGGTAAACAACCCGCAATTTGTGCGTCAGGCTTGTGCTGCCTTTCCTGGGCAAATTATTGTTGGAATTGATGCAAAAAATGGGATGGTGGCAACAGACGGCTGGGCGAAGATAACAGATTTTCAGGTAACAGAGCTGGCCAAACGTTTTGCTGATGATGGCGTAAATAGTATTATTTATACGGATATCGGCCGTGATGGCATGATGAGCGGGGTCAACATTGATGCCACAGTCAAATTGGCTCAACAGACATCTATACCCATTATTGCTTCTGGTGGGGTAACTGATTTGGCGGATGTGGAAGCCCTGTGTGCTGTCGCAAAGGATGGCATTGCCGGAGCCATTGTTGGGCGTGCTATTTATGAAGGTACGCTCGATTTGGCAACAGCACAGAAAATAGCGGATCAGTACGAACACTAGTTCTCATTTTATGTGCATCAAAATATCTGCATTCAGTTTTATGCTGTAGCTGTAAAGTATCTGTATATTTTGATCAGAGTTGCTAGGTGATAGATAAGCTGAATATTTTATTTAACAATAACCTTACAGTACTTATGGAGACCGAGTAATGATTAATATATTAAGTTCCCTGATTTTGGCATTGTGGTTGGTTCTTAGCATGAATCGGTCAAGGCAGATTTTTTTTGAAACCAGCATTTATATCATTGCGATGATAGGGATTAATTGTATTATGCAGCATGCATGGCCGGATGTGAATAGTGCATGGCTTCTAGGCTGGATTGTGCAATGGTTTTTTGTCTTTATCGCAATTTGGCTGTTTGATATTGTTGCACTGGGTACCATCAGTGCGCTTATTTATTCGATTGTAGTCGGCGTTATCTATTACTATTTACAATTAAATATTCCTGCTTTGGTTGAGCACTGGATAAAATAATTACCATATAGTTTAGCTGAGAAAGATGGCATTATGGCTTTAGCCAAACGCATTATTCCGTGTCTGGATGTAGACAATGGGCGTGTAGTGAAAGGGATTAATTTTATCTCTCTGCGCGATGCCGGTAATCCAGTGGAAATTGCCCAGCGCTATAATGATGAGGGTGCGGATGAACTTACTTTTCTTGATATCACTGCTAGCTCAGATAATCGCGATACGATTTTGCATGTTATCGAAGCGGTAGCTAGTAAGGTATTTATTCCGCTGACTGTAGGAGGTGGTGTGCGCAGTGTTGAAGACATCCGCCGCCTTCTGAATGCCGGTGCAGATAAGGTTTCGATTAACACAGCCGCTGTCAGCAATCCAGACCTTGTTAATGAGGCCAGTGCTTTTTTTGGCAATCAGGCAATTGTTGTGGCCGTGGATGCTAAAGCAGTGGATGCTGAAAATTCACGCTGGGAAGTTTTTACCCATGGTGGCAGGCGTCAAACGGGACTTGATGCTGTGGAATGGGCGAAAAATATGGCCTTGCGTGGAGCAGGGGAAATTTTGCTAACCAGCATGGATAGAGATGGGACTAAGGCTGGTTTCAATATACCACTTACCCGAGCGGTAAGTAATGCTGTCAGTGTGCCAGTAATCGCTTCGGGCGGTGTTGGCAATATTGAGCATCTGATTGAAGGTGTGCAGATGGGGTATGCTGATGCGGTACTTGCAGCAAGCATTTTTCATTTTGGTGAAGTACGGATTCATGACGCTAAATTAGCCATGCAGCAGGCTGGTATTGAAATGCGTATTTAATTTTGCCTATATATAGGTTGAATGTCTGTTAGAAAATAAGGACAATAGTTGTGATCAATACGCTTTTGGATGCGGTAAAGTGGAATGATAAAGGATTGGTCTGCGCTGTGGTTCAGGACAGACGCACTTTGCGCGTGCTGATGGTGGCATGGATGAATGCCGAAGCGTTGAGACAGACTGTAGCTACTGGTTTTGCACATTATTACAGCCGCTCAAGACAGAGGCAGTGGATGAAAGGTGAAGAGTCTGGGCATACGCAAAAGGTATATGAGCTGCGTTTGGATTGTGACGGTGACGCGCTAGTTTTGCTGGTTGAACAGCAGGGTGGTATTGCCTGCCACACCGGACATGCTAGCTGTTTTTACCGCATTTATCGGAATAATGACTGGATAAGTACCGATCCTGTTATTAAATCAGAAAATGAAATATATACCCAGTCTGAGTGTGTGCAGAAGCATAAATAAAATAAAGAGAACATGATGATAACTAAGCCGGATGCAGCAGATGTAGCCATGATTTTAACTGAATTAGCTGATGTGCTGGATTCCAGACGCGAGTCTTCGCCACAGACTTCTTATGTAGCTCAGTTATTACAAAGTGGTGAAGATAAAATTTTGAAGAAAGTTATCGAGGAAGCAGGCGAGGTGTTGATGGCTTCCAAGGACGGTAACAAGCATCATTTGATTAAAGAAGTGGCTGATGTCTGGTTTCATACGATGGTATTGCTGACATATCATCAGATTCGCGTAGAAGAAGTTTTACAGGAGCTACAACAGCGACAGCATGTGTCTGGATTGGCTGAAAAAGCCAGTCGTCAGCCGCAGTAATTACAACCAAATTTCTGAATATGCGCTGCTGTCTTCATACTGCGGGCGCATGTTTTTTTAAGTAGTTGAGGTAAAGGAAAAGCATCATGGGTAGTTTTTCAATTTGGCACTGGGCAGTGGTATTGCTGATTGTAGTACTGATTTTCGGTACCAAAAAGTTACGTAATATTGGTAAAGATCTGGGCGGTGCTGTACATGATTTTAAACAGGGTCTGAATGAAAGTGATCGTGAAGGACAGAAAAAAGATGATGTAATCGAACATAATAAAGACGATAGTAAAGTTTAGAAGGTATTTATGTTTGGTTTGGGTTTTGGAGAGATTCTGCTGATTGCAGTAGTTGCTCTGGTGGTTCTGGGACCGGAACGTCTACCTAAGGTGGCACGCAGTGCTGGTCTCTGGGTGGGACGTATTCAGAATTTCATCAATAATGTTAAAACCGAACTAAGCGAGCAGACTGGGGTAGCAGAATTTAGACAAGCACGTGATAGTATTGAGGCCGCTGCGCGGTCATTTGAGCTTGATGTTAATAATAATGTACGTAGTATACGTGGCGAGGTAGATGCATTAAAACGTCAGATTGCTACTGATGAAGCAGCAGAGACCGAAACCAAGATAAACCTTTCCGAGCCACTGCACTACAGTGGTACCAATTTGTCTGATGCTCCGCTGGTGCATCGGGTTTCGCTGCATCGGCAGGCGATACAACGCAGGCGCGATATGCGTCCCCGACATCGTATTACGCCTAAATTGCGTATACGCCGGCACGGATAAATGAGCAGAGTAATAGTAATGCCGGTAGATGAAAATACTGAATTGACACTGATAGATCACCTGTTGGAATTACGTCGCCGTGTGATGTGGATTCTGGCTATTCTATTGTTATGCTTTGCAATTATGGTGCCTTTTGCACAGAAAATATATACTTTTGTTGCTGAGCCCTTGATGGTGAATCTGCCAGCTGGACAGCATATGATAGCAACCGAGGTAATTGCGCCGTTTTTTGTACCTTTGAAGGTGACAATGACGGCCGCTTTTTTATTAACATTGCCACATACGTTATATCAAGTCTGGGCCTTTATAGCTCCTGGCCTTTATCGTCATGAAAAACGTTTGATACTGCCTCTATTAATTGCCAGTGTCTTTTTGTTTGCTCTTGGAATGGCATTTGCCTATTATCTGGTTTTTCCTGTTATTTTCCGTTTTCTGACTGGTATTACACCTGTCGGGGTAAGCATGGCTACCGATATCGACAAATATCTGTCTTTTATATTAGGTATGTTTGTGGCATTTGGAGTAACATTTGAAGTTCCGGTACTGGTAATTCTGTTAAACAGAATAGGGGTAGTATCTGTACTTCAGTTAAAAAAAGCTCGCCCTTATGTTGTGGTTGGCGCATTTGTCGTGGCGGCAGTAGTTACACCGCCAGATATTCTGTCACAAACGCTACTTGCGATCCCATTGATTCTTCTTTATGAGATCGGGGTTTTGGTGTGTCGTTGTGTTGGCGGTGATAGGAAAAAGAGCTCTTTATCATATCCGGTACAGAAACGATAAATTAATTTTTTATACTGAAATAAACAGGCTGCCTGAACATTTTCAGGCAGCCTGTTTATAAATAAATTCAAGACAGTTAACGACGTTGTTCGATGGAGAATTGTATGGATCAGTCGCCAATTGATTCGTGTTCGAATATTTACCGCTCAGCTACATGGGTCTGGTGGTTGGGAATGTTGTCGCTGTGCATTGTGCCGTTTATGTCTAGCTGGCGCGTAGGTACCCTGTCTAGTTTTTATCTGGAAACAGGAACATTATTTTTTGTGCTTTGTCTTGCTGGGCTGACGGTATTGACTCGCAAAACCAAATTTTCATTGCCCAACAGTAGTATTGTACTATTGGTGTTGGCACTATTGCTTGTGATACAAGCACGAGTAATGAATCTTACATATACTAGTCAGTCCGACCTGACCGCATTAGTTTTTGTGGTAATGGCTATACTTGCTTGGGCGGCGCGTGGATGGGTTATTCGCATTGGCCAGACTCAGGCTGTTACGATTTTGGCTATGGCGTTGGTACTGGGGGTGCTATTACAGTCTCTAGTATGTTTAATGCAGTTTGTGGGTGTAAATAGCTGGATTCCGGGAATATTGCGTGGACCAGGAAATCATTATATTTATGGTCAGCTAGCTCAGCGCAATCATCTAGGACATTACCTGATGTGGGGTGTGCTGGCTTTGTGTTTTTTGTGGCAGCAGCGGCGCCTGCCGAACTGGGTAGTTTGGCCATTGCTATTTTGGTTTACTGGTGTAATGGGGCTGATTGGTTCGCGTACGATTATTCTGTATGTGCTGGTTATCGGGTTATCACTGTTTTTCTGGCGTTGGCGTGCGGGTTCTGCTGCTAATCGTTTTTTAATGAAACTGGCTATTGCCATTGGTTTGGTATTGCTGTTTCAACTGGTATTGAGTCCACTGTTTGATTTTTTTCTGCATATTAGTTTTCAGTCTGGTACTGCTCGGCTGGAGCAGGGTGGGTTTGCTCAGTCAGGGCGCCATATGGAGTGGCATAAGGCATGGTTAATTTTTAAAAGTGCGCCATGGTTTGGTTATGGCTGGGGTAGCTATGCCTATCAGGGATTTGCAATTGCAGATGTGTATCCGAATGGTTTCCGCCAATATGAAAACACGGTGCTATTTACACACTGCCACAATCTGGTATTACAGCTATTGGCAGAAACAGGTATTACTGGTCTGTTAATTATATTTGCTTGTTTTGTTTGGGTGATCTGGCCACATCTAAGCAAGGGATTTAATCCGGCGTCAATTGTTTTAATAAGTATGATATTGGTTTCTTTGTGCCACAGTATGTTGGAATATCCACTTTGGTACAGCTATTTTCTTGCTATATTTGTACTATTTATGGCATTGACACCGATTACGCGGGCTCAATTGGCCAAATCCTGTCGGCCTGTTTCAAAGAGCTCCAATCAGGCTGGAGCAATTCTGGCTTTAATCGCGATGCTGATGATGATCTGGCAGATGCTGCTGTATCAACAATTTTTAAAAGTTCGTGCTAATGGTCAGATAGCGCAGGTTGAACAAATGAACAAATTGCATAATTTGCGTAAGCATATGTACTTTATGCGTTATTATGTTGACATGGCTATTATCGAAAAACTGAATGTTACTGATTCTTTTTTACCATTATGGGGTAAACAAGCGGCATTGTTGGCGGGAAGATATCGACCTTACAGCAACACATTTATACGTGGACTTTACCTTGAGCAGGCACAGCAAAAAACTGCTGCTCATGACTGGTTTACAGAGGTAAGTCATTACTATCCCGGAATGATTCCTAGTTTTATAAGCAGAATTAGAAATCAACCATATTCCGTCGCAGCAATACAACAAATGCAGCAGGATTGCCTGAAATATCAGCAGCAAAGTGCGCTGAAAATGAATTGTATGTAGTGTTCAGACAGATATTTAACATTGTGGTTTTTAATGAAAAAGTGAGCAAAAGCCTTGCTATTGTAAAGATAATTCCAACCTACATGTTAAGATATCAAGTGTAAATATAGTAAATACGTCTGTAGTCAATACAGAATGTGCACTTCCATTTAGGAGGATGATATGAATCGTGTGTTATTAATAGATGACGATAATTTGTTGACAGAGTTACTCACTGAATATTTGACAGCTGAAGGGCTGGAAGTGAGTCGTGTTGCCGATGGCGAAGCAGGTGTGAAAGAAATTTTAACCGGTCAGTACGATGTGGTGGTATTGGATTCCATGATGCCGAAAATGAACGGTTTGGATGTGCTGAAAACGGTACGTGTACAAAGTAAGATTCCAATTATTATGTTGACTGCCAAAGGCGACGATATTGATCGAATTATAGGTCTGGAAATGGGTGCAGACGATTATGTACCAAAACTGTGCCAGCCTCGCGAATTGTTGGCTCGAATCAATGCCATTTTACGTCGTACACACCAGAGTCAAGACAACGACCAAAATGGTATTCCTAACAGTATTTCAGCCAGTGGGGTAGTGCTCTATCCAGCCAAACGTCAGGTTACCATTGATGAAGAACCATTAGAGCTGACCAGCACAGAATTCAATCTGCTTGAAGTACTAATGCGCCATGCAGGACAAGTGGTAAGTAAGGAAACTTTGTCTTTGGAAGCTCTGGATCGCAAACTGGCTAAATTTGACCGCAGCATTGATGTACATATTTCTAGTATCCGGCATAAGCTGGGCAATGCTAGTCTGATTCAGACTGTACGTGGTCTGGGTTATCTGTTTGTTAAAAACTGAACCAGAATACAGGCTGTTGTTAAACAGCCTGTTTTAAATTATGAAACTGTTTCCCCGTATATTTGCTACATTCTGCGCAGTGATTGTTTGTGCGATTTTTGTGGCCAGCTCTTCTTTTTGGCTGGTGCAGAATACGCTTGCTGAGACCCGCTTCAAGCAACAGCGAAATTTTGAAGAAAATTTGCTCAGCAGTACCATGAATGCCTTTCAAGCACGTGGTGATGCCGGTATTCGTGAGCAATTGTTGGAATGGGGAAACAGTCCGGGCGGTGAAAATCTTTATGTTATTACCGGTGATAACAAAAATGATATTCTTGGCCGTCCTATAGACCCTGAGGACATTGATAAGGCTCATGAGTTTGCCTTGTCGCATCCTAATTCAAAACTGGTGCAGATATCCTATAATTCTCTTGGCGAGGAATATCTGTTTATGATTCGCGGCTGGAATCATGAGCGTACACCACGTCCTCCTAGCCCGTTTTTTATTCCCGGTTTGCCGATTGCACCGGTCTGGCACGAATTTATAATTCTCAGCTTTATTATTATTGTTGGTCTGCTTACAGCATATATTTTGGCCAATAATATTACCCAGCCAATTCGTGTGTTGTGGCGGGGTATGGATCGGCTGGCTCATGGCAACCTACAGACACGTGTGTCTCATCAGCTATCAGAACGACGTGATGAACTTTATTCATTGGCAGTGCAATTTGACAATATGGCGGATAAATTGCAAAAACTGGTGGAAAAAGAACGTCATTTGCTGCATCACGTTTCGCATGAAATGCGTTCGCCACTGGCTCGCATGCAGGCAATTATTGGCTTGATACAGGTACAACCACAGAAGCAGGAACAGCATTTACAGCGGCTGGAAAGTGAACTTGGACGTATGGATTTGCTGGTTGGTGAACTACTCACACTGTCTCGACTGGAAACGTCTGATTTACCTATAACGCTGGAACCGCTAGCCTTGGTGCCAGTTATCAAGCAGATTGTTGAAGACAATCAGGCGGTAGCCATGCAGCATCAGCAGACTTTATCTTGGCAGTGTGATATTCCGGATACGGCAATGGTGAAGGCGAATGAAAGCTATTTGTACCGCGCCTTTGATAATGTGGTTCGTAATGCAATTAATTACAGCCCAGATGGTAGTGAAATCAAAATTCATCTGCATGAGGGCGGTAAGCAGCAATGGCAGGTGGATATCAGTGATAATGGTCCGGGGGTTGCTGAAAACCAGCTGCCGCATATTTTTACTGCTTTTTATCGTGCGGACAGCAGTGCCAATAAGCCAGGAACGGGGCTTGGTCTGGCTCTAACCAAACATATTATTGATCGCCATCATGGCAAGATATACGCAGATAATCAACAGCCGAAAGGCCTGAGTATGCATTTTTTGCTGCCTAAATTTACACCAAGTAGAAACCGGAATCGGCAGAAGAATAAGAGTTGATTAATATATTACTGAAGAATTAAGCCGGATAAAGTAATAGTCTTTATCCGGCTTTGTGTTTAATTGCTTAGTATTTCTGGTTGAGCTGAAGAATTCTCTAGCTTTAGTGTAAGTTTGTCTTGAAGCACATCAATTACTCGCCTGCCTTAGAGGCAGGTGTTTCGGTTTCAATCGCTGGCAGGGTAGCATTCTGAGCAAACCAGCTTGCAGCAATCTGATTAACTTCCTCCATACCTTGCTTTTTTAGGCTGGAAAAAAGTTGTACCGAAACTTGCTGGCGAGCAATGTATGGTTGTAACGCTTTTCTGACACTGGCTAAAGTTTTAATTTGCTCATTTTTGGATAATTTATCAGCCTTGGATAAAAGAATATGCACGGGACGATTGGTTACTGCGAAAAAATCCAGCATCTGTTTGTCTAGCTCTTTCAGCGGATGGCGTGCATCCATAATTAGAATTAGCCCAATAAGCTGAGTCCGTGTCTGTAGATAATCTCCCAGTAAACTGACCCAGTGTCTGCGTACTGCTTCTGGTACCTGAGCATATCCGTAGCCGGGTAAATCCACCATATACCCGCCGTTTGTCAGTTCGAAAAAGTTTATATGTTGGGTACGTCCTGGCGTTTTGGAAACGTAGGCCAGACGCGTGTGGTTAGTGAGAGTATTAATGGCGCTGGATTTGCCTGCATTGCTTCGGCCAACAAAAGCGATTTCTGCAGGTGTATCTGGCAGGTCTTTTAAATGATTAACGGTAGTATAGAAACGGGCGTGACGAAACAGATTCATGAGTAACAAAATATGAAAATAAGGCTGTAGCATACCATGTTTTTAAGTCTGATTCGGCTTCGAAAACAGATGTTAACGCCGGATTAATGGTGTGGTACTTGATTTTTTGTTGCATACTGCTAAACTGATAAGAAGTTTATTTTTAGGAAATGTTCAGATGAAAGACGGCGTCTCGGGCCGCAGGAATGTGCGTGTAGACTGTTTTTCTCTGATTTTCAGGCAGCTTTGCTCATGCAGCAGGCTGCCTGTTTCCGTTTAACGTATAGGAAAAGAAAATGGATTTTAGCTGGTTGGGAGAACCGGCCACGTGGGTGGGACTGATTACCCTGGTAATTCTAGAAATTGTTCTAGGTGTCGACAATCTGGTATTTGTGGCTATTTTGGCGAATAAAGCCAGTCCGAAACAGCGCGACCATGCTCGTATCGCCGGCTTAACTCTAGCCGTACTGATACGGATTGTGATGCTGGCACTGATGTCATTTATTATCACCCTGACGAAGCCGTTTGTGCATATTGGAGGTTTTGCCATATCGGTTAAAGACTTGATTATGTTCGGCGGTGGATTGTTTTTGCTGTATAAGGCCACCACTGAATTACATGAACGCCTCGAAGGCCATACCGCTATGGCTTCGATTACCAATGTGGCTGTCTATGCCAGTTTCTGGAGTGTGGTTTTACAAATAGTGGTACTGGACGCGGTCTTTTCACTTGATTCTGTGATTACAGCTGTCGCGATGGTGCAACATATCACTGTTGCCATGATGGCTGTGATAATCGCGATGGGGATGATGATATGGGCGAGTGGTCCACTTACCGAGTTTGTAAACCGCCATCCTACTGTGGTGATGTTATGTCTTGGTTTTTTGCTGATGATTGGTTTCAGTCTAATTGCTGAAGGTCTACATTTTGAAATTCCCAAAGGCTATTTGTATGCGGCCATTGCTTTCTCCATACTAATTGAGATTTTCAATCAGATTTCTACGCGAAATACCCGTCGTAACGATATGATTGGCCGTTCGTGGCGCTACCGTACCGCAGACAGTGTGCTGGGTATGATGGGGCTGCGTGAGAAGGAACTGGCCAAGAATGGTACCCCAACCGAAGATGACGAGCACTTCGAAGAAAATGAGAAATCCATGATTCGGAGTGTGCTGACGCTGGCCGAGCGCCCCATCATGGGTGTAATGACGCCGCGCAGTGATATCGAGCGGCTGGATTTATCGCAAACGCGTGAGCAGCAGCATCAGCAGTTACAAGACACACCTTTTTCAAGATTGGTGGTGGTTGGCAAAGCTGGTATTGATGAACCGTTGGGCTTTGTTAATAAAAAAGATCTTCTGAATCAGCTCCTCAAAGGTGAAGCACTGAATATACAGGCCGCACTGCGTCAACCACTGGTTTTACCAGACAGCAGTACTGTGCTGGATGCCATGGAATTGTTCCGCTCACGCAGTGCCGATATTGCACTGGTAGTGGATGAGTTTGGTGCTGTACTCGGACTTGTGAGCATGAAGGATTTGATGGAAACCATTGCCGGTGATTTTCCAGAAGAGTATGAACGTGCTGATGCGCCAAGTATTCAGCAAAATGCTGACCAAAGTGTTACGGTAGATGGCAGCCTTGAATATGCAATATTGGCTCAGCATCTACATTTGCCAACTTTGCCTGAAGATGCCGAATATCACACAGTAGCCGGACTGATAATGGAAGAGATGCAGGATATTCCGGATGTAGGGGATACCATTGATTATGCTGGTTATCGTTTTGAAGTTTTAAGCAAGGACGGACATCGGCTGGAAAGAGTGCGCATCAGCAAAATTGAGCTTCCTGAACCGGAATAATCTTAATTTGTCAGAATATAAAAAAGCCTGCTAGAACAGCAGGCTTTATTCATTTCGTACTTGCTTATTTAATCTGGCTGCCAATTACGCCGCCCAATGCAGCACCACCTAAGGTGGCACCTGTGTCTTTACCCATCAGGTTACCAGCTATACCACCCACTACTGCACCTTCGGCAGTGTGGCGCTGAGCCGGAGTCATATCTGCACATGCAGAAAGAGATGCTGCTACTGCGGCTATTACAGCTAATGTCTTCATTTTGGATTTCATATATATGCCTCTTTGTAAGAAAATAGATTTATCGTGTGTATTAACTCTTCATTATATTGCTATATTGCTGGCGAATGTATAGAAAGTCAACAATATATTATTACTGTATTAATTATATCAGTGAGAAGACAGACTGGTGGAAAAACTGCATTATTAACAATAATGCAGTTTTCTGATATAGAAAGAGGGGCGGCCAGCTAGTCTGTTTCTTTAATAGTGTCAGCCACGATTTCTGGTGTCTCACGGGAAGGCTGCTTTTTCTCCTTATATTTAATCACGGCGCGATCTAGTTTATCCATAAGACAGTCAATAGCTGCATACATATCATTGTCTACACAATCAATATGAATGTCCTTGCCCGAAAGATGTAAATTGATTTCTGCTTTTTTCTGAACTTTTAGTACTGAAAATGTAACGGTGGCACTGATTACCTGATCCGCATGGCGGCTAATGCGTTCTAGCTTGTTTAGTGTGTAATCCTTTAAAGCAGGGGTGACATCCAGATTCTGTCCAACAAATTTAAGATTCATAGCCTGACTCCTTTTAATAAAAGGGTTTTAGTGAAGACCAAACAAATTTTAAAGAATGTAAACAGTTAATTAGTAATTCTTAAACTTTACTTTACGTTGGTGCGCCGGAGGAATTTTCAAGGCCTCACGATATTTTGCCACTGTACGCCGCGCCAGTTTAATTCCTTGCTTGGCTAGCTGGCTGACCAGATAGGCGTCAGAATAGGGATGCTTTGCATCTTCTTCGTTTATCATGCTTTGCAGCAAAGATTTAATTGCTGTTTGGCTGTTGCCTGCACCATCATCCGTTGCGGCTACAGATTGGCTGAAAAAATACCGCAGAGGAAAAACACCTTGAGAGCAAGTAAGGTATTTCTGATTAATGGCGCGGGAAATGGTACTTTCTGCAAGCTCAAGTGTCTGTGCCGTTTCCTTAATGGTTAACGGAACCAAAGCCAGCGAACCGAAACTGAAAAAATCCTGCTGTTGCTGCACAATCCATTCACCCAGACGTTGCAGGGTGTTTTTGCGCATCTGCAGACTATGTAGACAAGTTTGAGCTTCCTGCCACTTGTTTTTACACATGGTATCTATTTCCGGATGCGGCTGTTGTAACAAATCTTCCGCAGCTGGCTCTATCCGCAATTGAGGAAACGCATTACTCAGAGTACGAATCTGCCAGCAGCCATTGTTATCAGCAAATACTTCCATATCTGGGCGTATTGCCAGAATACCGTGGCCGTCTGGTAAACCATAACAGGGGAAAGGGTTGAGGCAGCCAATCAGTTTGCAGGCTGCTTCGAGTGTGGCGGTGGAAAACTGTGGTAGTTGACGGCATAGCTGTTTGAATTGATGGGTACTTAGCCATTGTCCGAAATAGTCGCTGATTAGTAACCGTGCACAGTTTTGAATGTTTTTTTTATTTGCATCGTGGGAGTCTGGCAGGTTATCCACCTGCAATAGTAGTGATTCCTGCAAATTACGTGCGCCCACACCGGCTGGTTCAAACTGTTGCAGAATAGAAAGAGCATGAGCAAGCTCGGTTTCATCCAGCCGCCATTCCAGTGGTGAATTTTCTACAAGGTCAGTTAGACTGCAATCCAGATATCCCTGTTCATTTAAATTATCAATCAAAAAATAAACTTGTGCTGCTGTGTCTACATCTAAATCAAACTCGCATACCTGCCGGCGCAGCAGCGTATACATATCGGGTTCATCCGCCAGTGTTTCCCAGATATCGCTTTCATTTTGTATAAAGCCATGTTGAGGTGGCTGTACATATTGAGTCTGAGGGCTAATATCTTCAGCTGGATTTTCAATTTCTTCCAGAAAAGGGTTATCAGCCAACCAGCCTGATACCAGTTCCTGTAATTCCAGTGCAGATAATTGCAACACCTGTAACGACTGTTGCAGTCTGGGGCTAAGACGATTGGTAAGATTGAGTTTGAGTTGAGCGGCAGGCTTTTGCATACGCACCTAATACTCGAAGTGCTCACCTAAATAAACAGCGCGTACCTGTTCATTATTAACCAGTTCCTCCGGTACGCCGGAAGCCAGAACGCTACCCTGATTGATAATATAAGCTCGGTCACAGATACGTAGTGTTTCACGTACATTGTGGTCGGTAATCAGGGTGCCGATACCGCGTTGTTTCAGGAAAGAAATCAGATTCTGAATATCTATCAGTGCAATTGGGTCCACTCCGGCGAATGGTTCATCCAGCAGAATAAAACGCGGATTCATCGCCAGTACCCGTGCAATCTCTGCACGGCGGCGTTCACCGCCAGATAGCGAAAGAGCAGTATTATTACGTAAATGTTCTATGTGCAGGTCTGCCAGCAGTAATTCCAGCTGTTCTGCACGTTTTTCCGGCGGATAGCTGATTTCCAGAATTGCATTGATATTCTGTGCTACCGTCATTTTACGGAAAATCGAAGCTTCCTGCGGCAGATAACCCAGACCCAAACGGGCGCGTTCGTAAATCGGCCGATGTGTTATATCCTGACCATCCAGCGTGATGCAGCCACCATCAGCTGCAATCAGTCCCACAATCATATAGAAGCTAGTGGTTTTACCGGCACCATTTGGTCCCAGTAAGCCGATTACCTCACCACTATTTACTTCCAAAGCAACATCGTTGACTACTTGTCGCTGTTTAAAACTTTTTTTCAGGCCGCTGACATAGAGCTGGCTTTGCGGCGCAGTAGGAGTTTCATTCATGGGATTGGCTTATTTCTTTTTCTGTTGCGGTTGGATAATCACGTGTACACGCCCTTTAGGCGCGCTTTTCACCGTATAAACCTCGGTATTGGTGTTATAAACAATCACAGCACCACGAGCCATATCTCCCCCGCGGTTTACCTGAGCGTTGCCTGTAATAGTAACTATGCCGCTCTGGCTTTCATAATGGACATTATCACCGTGACCAAATACCATGCCATCCTTTTCCAGCTGCTGACCAAAAGTTGCCGGTTTGCCGTCTGCAATGATGGTTTGGTTGCCGGCATTATCTTTGTGGGCGGTAACACGGGCAGCATTCATATACATCGTGCCCTGACGCATCTTAACATTACCAGTGAATACCGTTGTCTGATTCTGTTTGTCCAGAGAGCCCTGATCAGCCTCAATCTGTATTGGTTGTTGCCGGTCACTGTCCAGAGCCCAGAGGGGCATACTGCCAGTCAGCAGCAGCATGGCTGCTAGAACTTTACCACTAATGTGAATGCGGATCATAAATAATAGCCCTTACACGCGCGGGAAGATTTAAAAAACCACGCTGTTTGTCATATTCAAAACCTTGTGATGTCCCACTCGACATACCATATCTGTACGCAACCGGCGCATCAGTTTTAATTACCTGAGTCTGAGTATCTACATGTAAAATACTCGTTTGCAGTTGTCCTTCCGGTTCATCACCCACTTGGTGTTTGAGCCAGTTTACTTGACCAAGCAAATCTACTTTACGGCTGTCGGTGTAATATTGGCCGCTCTTGGCTTGAATCCGGTACAACTCAGTACCATTTTTGTACAGACTCATATCGGGATTATCGATATAAATCACCGTCTGCTGAGGAAACTGCCGTGCAGCAGAGGCTTGGATGGATTCACTCAGCTGGCCGTTATCATCAAATCTTTCACCGTGAATAGTATTGATAACGTATTTCGGTTCTTTCGGATTGAGCGGGATTTCCACTGTCTTAACTTCAGTAATGCGGTCAAGCCAGAAACTTACACCGCCAAGCGCCACTGCCAGAATCAGTGGAAACGCCCAGTTACCGCGGCTACGAAGCACACTCATGCCAGATACTCCGCCATTTCCGCTGCCATAAATCCTTGTGCATCCAGCAGTAAATCACATACTTCACGCACTGCCCCAGCACCGCCGGCAGCCTCAGTGACATAGTCAGCATGCTGTAATACCAGTGCATGTGCATTTGGCACAGCCACGGCCAAACCACAGTGCTTCATCACCGGTAAATCCACCACATCATCTCCAATGTAGGCGCATTGCTGTTCTGAAAGTTGCAGCTGTTCAAGCAGTTGCTGATAACAACTGCGTTTATCAGAAATTCCTTTAAAGTAATGCTTAATACCCAGTTGCTGAACACGAATGCCCACCGAGGGGGCATCGCGTCCGGTTATAATGGCAGTCTGAATTCCGTGTCGGTGCAGCATTTTCAGCCCATGCCCGTCTAGAGTATGGAATGCTTTGATTTCTTCTCCGTTATCTCTGATAAAGATACGGCCATCAGTCAATACACCGTCTACATCCATAATAAACAGCCTGATCTGCTTTGCAGCCTGTAATCGTGCAGTAGCCGACATCATTGCATTCATCAACATACCCTTAATATCACTCCTCAACGCGCCTAAACAATACGTGCCTGCAATAAATCATGCATATTCAGCGCGCCAACAGGATGATTCAATTCATCTATCACCACCAGACCATTAACTTTATTTGTCTGCATTGTTTTTAAAGCTTCCGTCGCTAGCCGATCCGCCGTAATGGTTTTTGGTGCGTGGCCCATCACATCGGCCATCACCCAGTCTTGCAATTGCTGATTGCTTTGAAACAGACGGCGTAAATCGCCATCTGTAAACAAACCATTAAGTTGCCCGTTACCATCTACCACAATCAGCATACCCAAGCCTTTTTCGCTCATGGTTACGATTGCCTGTCGCAACAGAGTATTTTCCTGAACGAGCGGCATTTCCGAACCAGCATGCATCACGTCTGCCACTGTCAACAAAAGCCGTTTACCCAGACTACCGGCCGGATGACTCAGTGCAAAATCTTCCGGAGTAAACTGGCGCGCCCGTAGCAGTGCTACCGTCAACGCGTCTCCTAATACCATTACCGCTGTTGTGCTAGACGTTGGAGCCAGCCCCAATGGACAAGCCTCCTGTGAGACATGAGCGCACACATGTATATCAGCATGTCTGGCCATACTCGAATCATTTCTGCCGGTGATGCAAATGAGCTGTACATGTTTGCGTTTGATTGCCGGTATCAAAGCAAGGATTTCTTCACTTTCACCAGAGTTGGACAGTGCAATCAACACATCTCCATCTACAATCATACCCAGATCGCCATGTCCCGCCTCGGCCGGATGAACAAAATAAGCAGGCGTACCCGTAGATGCCATCGAAGCAGCAATTTTGCGCCCAATATGGCCACTTTTACCCATACCGGTGACAATCACACGGCCACGACAATCAAGAATCGTGGCCACAGCCGCAGTAAAATGCTCATCCAGACTGGCTGCAACTTCGCGTACAGCCTGTTCTTCAATAGCAAATACTTCTTTGCCCCAGTCCAAATATTTATCCTGAATGTTCATAACACCATCTGCAGCAGAAAAACGCAAACAAAGACACAACAAATTTAACCTGATTATAACCTGATAACGGTCATTTTGTTTGCATCAGGAACTTGTCAAAATAGCCAAGCCTCGTTAGAGTAAACCTCAACGTAAACGTAACTGGTTCAATCAATTGATTAACCTTAACAAAACATATCTAACAGATATTTACCACAAGGAATAAATATGGCCGTATTAGCACAAGTCAACACACTGGGACAGCAGATTTGGCTGGACAATCTTTCCAGGAGTCTGATTCAGTCGGGAGAGCTAGCACAAATGCTGGAAAGCGGTATCAGTGGCGTGACTTCCAATCCGGCCATTTTTCAGAAAGCTTTCGCGGGTGACCGCTTGTATCAAAACGACATCGACCACCTCAAACAACAAGCGCTCACCCCAAAACAGCGCTACGAGCAACTGGCCGTGGCAGATGTGCAGGCTGCCTGTGATGTTTGCCTGCCACTGTATGAGCGTAGTGATAGCAAAGCTGGATTGGTCAGTCTGGAAGTGGCGCCTGATTTGGCCGATGATGCACAGGCCACCATTACTGAAGCCGTACGTCTCTGGCAGCAGCTTGATCGTCCCAATGTCATGATAAAAGTACCTGCTACTGATAGCGGCATACAAGCCTTACCCACACTTGTGGCACAAGGTATCAATGTCAACCTGACCCTGCTTTTCTCTAAAGCCCAGCTACAGAAAGCATGGCAGGCGCATGCAGCTGGCCTGCGCCAGCGACTGGCACAGAATCTGCCTGTTAACCGTATTCAAGTAGTGGCCAGTTTCTTCTTATCACGCATTGATAGTGCACTGGATATCACTTTGCCAGCTTCCTTACAGGGAAAAACCGCTATTGCACTGGCTAAAACCGCTTATGCCGAATGGCAGGAATTTATTCAAAGCCGTGAATTTACCGATCTGGCGGCACAGCAGGCTGCGCCATTGAGATTGCTCTGGGCCTCTACTGGCACCAAAAATCCGGCTTATTCAGATGTCTGCTATATAGAGAACATTATCGGATCAGATACCATCAATACAGTACCAGCCAATACCCTGAAAGCATTTATTGACCACGGCCGCGCAGCAGCTACCCTTACTCAGGAAGTACAACAGGCCAAAAGCGTACTGATTGAAATCGAACAACTAGGTATCAACCTCGAATCACTTGCCAGCAGACTGCAACAGGAAGGCTTGCAGCAATTTGTCGATGCCTTTGACGCTTTATTACAACCACTGGCTTAAGCAGTAAATTGAAAACATAACAGGACAGTTTTATCATTGGTCAAACTGTACCTGTTATGTTTATTCCATCAATAGAAATAAATACATCTGAAAATTTATACTTATTTGATACAAAAGATGAAATCCTCACTCAGATTTATCTGAACAATACCATCCTGTTGTTCATTATTCGCAAATTAAAAAAGCCACAACAGCATAGTAACCATTGTGGCTTTGATAACACTAATCAAACAACTGAATATTATTCGACTAAGACAACATTAATGCAAACCAACTATATTACCCTCAGCATCAATATCAATCTGACGGTAAGCCGGTAAAGTACCCAGACCCGGCATCGTCATCACATTACCCGCATACACCCGAATAAAACCTGCACCGGCTGATACCTGCAAGCGCGCAATATCGATATCAAAATCAGTAGGCACATTTTTTAGATTTGGGTCAGCACTGATAGACAACGGCGTTTTCACCATGCACAAAGGCAAATGATCCAGTCCTAGTTGGCGGATTTCCGCCATATTCTGTTGGGCCCACTCCGACAGATTTGCTTGCCGTGCTCCATATTTCTTCGCCATAGTTTGAATTTTTTCTTCTAGCGGCATACTGTCCGCGTAGGGCAGGGTAACTGTATTATTCTTTGCGCATGCCGCCACCACGTGGCGGGCTAAAGCTTGCGTACCCGCTCCACCCTGAGTAAACGCTTCACTGATTTCACAGGCACTGGCACCTTGTTCCAGTGCATACTGGCGCACATATTCCAGCTCTTCTTCATGGTCATAAGGGAAACGATTAATCGCCACAATCACCGGCAGACCATAGCTTTTCGCATTGCGAATATGCCAGCCCAGATTGGCACTGCCTTCTGCCAAAAGCGACACATTGCATTGGGTAACTTCATTTGGCAAAGGCTGACCCGGTTTGATATTAAAGCGCCCACTATTGGATTTCAGGCTGCGCACTGTGGCTACCAGCACCACACAGGATGGGGCTACGCCGGTCTGACGATATTTAATATTAAAGAATTTCTCCATACCCATATCCGAACCAAACCCTGCCTCAGTAACCACATAATCAGCAAGTTGCAATCCCACCTTATCTGCCAGTACCGAAGAATTACCATGGGCAATATTGGCAAAAGGGCCAGCATGAATCAGCACTGGTGTCTGCTCTGCCGTCTGCATCAGATTCGGATTAATAGCATCTTTCAGTAGCACCGTCATTGCACCGGCTACTTCTAATTGCTCCGCCGTAATTGGTTTGCCCTGCGTATCATAAGCCAGAATAATGCGTCCAATACGCTGGCGCATATCCTGTAAATCTGTCGCCAGTGCCAGAATCGCCATCAGCTCTGAAGCGGCTGAAATCTCAAACCCATCTTCGCGTTCTACCCCATTGGCACCGCCACCCACACCAACCTTAATCCGCCTCAAAGCACGGTCGTTATGGTCAATCACCCGTTTCCAGACAATACGGTTTTTATCAATATTCAACCGTGGCAGCTTAGTTTGTGCCGTAAAATCTTCGCCCAGATGTTCTTCATGATATAAGCGCGCGTCCAAAGCTGCTGAAGCCAGATCATGTGCAGCTGTAATCGCGTGAATATCACCGGTTAAATGCAGATTCAGCTTTTCCATCGGCAACACCTGTGCCTTGCCACCGCCAGCCGCACCGCCTTTTACCCCGAATACCGGTCCCAAACTAGGTTGACGGATACAGGCTATAGCTTTCTGCCCAATAAAATTCAGCCCCTGACTAAGCCCAATGGTGGTCACCGTTTTACCTTCTCCCAAAGGCGTTGGTGTAATTGCCGACACCAGTACCAGCTTGCCCTGCTTGGCTTCCGACTGGATTACCCTCAAATCTACCTTGGCCACTTCACGGCCGTAAGGAATCAGGTATTGTTCGGGGATGCCGCAGTTGCGGGCAACTTCGGTGATAGGGAGAAGTGTAGGGCCGGATGTCATAGAGTATTTCCTTATAATGGAATCTGAAATGTTGTCGTTAAAACAGGATAATTGTAAATTGAATTATTCTTATGAAACAGTATAAATTTAACTTTAATGTTAGATAGATAGAAGTTGTCTAAATATTTATAAAACTACATATAACGGCTTATCAATTTAATCATTGAATATAATAAAAATTTATTTAAACGTCATGTAATAAGCAACTAATAAATGAAAATAGTTGATTAATTATCAAACACTAGATATTATCAATTCAATCTTTAGCGATACGGACGTAATTGTCTAGTCTGGTGCTTAGCCGGACTCTAATTTATTGAGTGGAATTGGTTGCGAAAGAATCAGTTTCTAATCCCGATTCTCGGTCTCAGAAACTGCTTCTTTCGCGTTCTTTAGTAAAGATTGAAAAGCCCAGAGTCATTAGAGCTGTGGGCTTTTGTATTATATTTAATATAAATTTTGGGTGCGCTAGATGCAAGCATTTTTGAAATTTGCCGAAAGCCTGAAAATATCTGCAAGAGAGTTAGCTATATTTCTGCATAATGCGCCTAAAATGTATAAAGTATATAAAATACCTAAACGAACACATGGTTATAGAGTAATTGCTCAACCGACTAAGCAACTAAAAGAATATCAGAGAAAATTTATTGAAATTTTTTCCACTCAGATGCCAGTACATGAATATGCAATGGCCTATCAGAAAAATAAGAATATCCAACAAAATGCTATTTTTCATAAGGATAATTCATATTTACTGAAAATGGATTTTGAAAATTTTTTTAATTCCATCACACCAGCTATATTGTGGAACGAATGGGAGAAGATCAATCCGGGTGTATTGAACATAATCGAAAAAGATTTTTTTAGTAGGCTTTTATTCTGGAATCCAAATATTAAAAGGAAGAAGCAGGAAAAATTGATTTTGAGTATTGGCGCGCCCAGCTCACCATCAGTTTCCAATTTTGTAATGTACGGCTTCGATGATTTAATAACACAATACTGTAATGCTAGAGAAATAAAGTATACCCGATATGCAGATGATTTAACCTTTTCAACGAATTCAAAAAATATTCTGTATCCAATCCCTGCCGAGGTTGATAAAACCCTAAAACTACTGTTTGGTCACAATTTAAGAGTCAATAATGGAAAAACAGTTTTTTCTTCCAAAGCACATAATAGACATATCACTGGTATCACTATTACCAATAATAACAAACTATCTTTAGGCAGAAACCGTAAAAGATATATACGTGCTTTGGTACATCAATATCAATGTGCTCAATTGGATAAAAACGATATACAATATTTGAAAGGATTATTAAACTTTTGTAAAAGCGTTGAAATTGCTTTTATAAAATCGTTGATGCGGAAATATGGTGAAGAAATAATTGAAAATATTATGAAGGAATAGATGTGAGTAATAACAAAGATAAAAGCTTCATGCGACATTTAAAACAAAATTCCAAAAATGGAAATTTATTTTCTACATATCAGTTATTTGAGTTTTATAGCAATGACAAAAATATATTATCTTCTTCAGAAAAAAAAGAAAAATACTTTCAGAAATGTAAGGCGTTTATTGAAGCTTTAATTGAGAAGCCTTTGATTGCAGGATTAAGTCCAAAAAATCGGTTTGTACTCGACACATTAAAGTTAATCGATATAAAAAAATTTCATTCTCTTAATATTGAATTTGAAGATGATTTAACTGTAATCATAGGAGAAAATGGTTTAGGTAAAACAACTATTTTGCAATGTATTGCCAAAACCTTGAGCTGGATTACCAGTAATTTAATTAAAGAAAATGGCAATGGTAGTTTATTAAACTATAACGATATTAAAAACGATGCCAAAGACAATGGAGAAATACTTACAAAGTTTAAATATGGCAATCAATATGTTAATGCTTCATTAGCACGGTCGGTTAAGGGTGTTGCTAAGAAAAAAGACAGCTCAGTAATGAATTTAAAATCTATAGCCAGTATCTGGCGAGTAGTTAACAGTCAAAATCAAATTAATTTACCATTGTTTATTAATTATTCAGTGAACCGTTTTTGTCAGAAATTAAAACCTGCTTCTTCCACTTTATTAGATTTAGAAAATCGATTTGATGTATATGATGATTGTTTAAAAGATGAAAAAGCGCTGGGACATTTTGGAGAATGGTTTATACGCTTAAATAAAAAAGGGAAAAAAATTAATTTAAACTCATATTATCAAAAAGAATTAAAACAAAGAATTAAGCAATTATTGCCACAAGAAAATATTGAAATAGATGAATCTATATTATTAAATCTGATATTGGAACAGAGTAGTCAAATCAATAATTTAAAGTCTGATGATGATGAAAATTACAAAAAAATTGAAATATTAAAACAAGCTATCAAACAGTGCATGCCAGAAATAAATGATATCTATGTTGATATATCATCGGGCAGAGATGAAATATTTATTCAATTAGGAAATGAAAAGCTAAATATTAATCAATTATCTGATGGCCAAAAAATATTTTTGGGTATAGTAGCAGATTTAACTTATCGCCTATTAATTCTGAATCCTAAGCTGGAAAATCCATTAAATGGACAAGGAATTGTACTGATAGATGAAATAGAACTACATTTACATCCGAAATGGCAACAAGACATTCTCATAAATTTAACTAAAACTTTTCCAAATATTCAGTTTGTTGTGACAACACATAGTCCACAAGTACTGAGTACTGTTTATAAGAGACAAATCAGGCAAATCTTGGAAACTGATGAGAATGTTTTCATTACCCGAAGGCCAGAGTTTCAGACAAGAGGGGTAATGAGTTCTGATGTATTGGAGCAAATTATGAATACTAAATCGGTTCCAGATATAGCAGAGGTGAAAAAATTACATGAATTTTATCAATATATACAAGAAAACAAATTTAATACGTCTGAGGCAGAAAATTTATTCAGTGAACTAACAAAACATTTTGGTTCAGACCACCCTGAAATCTTAAAGTGTAAAAATTTAATTGAATTTAAAAAATTTATTGTCAAAAAGAATAATCATTAAAACATATATTTATTATGCGATACATTCACCGTACTGAAACTTTATCTTGTTTAAATAACGCTAAAAAAAAATATTATACTTGGACGAATTTCAAAAAACGTAATCCAGAAGGATATAAATTAATTGTAGATGAATTAACTAAAATACAGGATGGATTATGTGTATACTGCGAAAGTAAACTCGGACAAGAATATCATGTAGAGCATTTTAGATGTCGTGCTAAATTTCCACAAATTGACTTAGACTGGAATAATCTTTTTCTTTCTTGTCAAAATAAACAACATTGTGGAATATATAAAGATAGCGCTAAAAAAAATAAAGAGTATGATATTAACCTTATCTTAAAGCCGGATTTAGAGGAAGACAATCCTAATAAATATTTTACTTATATAAACAATGGTTACATTGAATGTAAGTCAGATTTAACAGAAAAACAAAAAATTAAAGCAGAAAAAACTATTGCTCTTTTAAATTTAAATGACACAAGTCTTGCTGGATTAAGAAGAAAAGTTTTTATTGATCTTGAAAGCATGATTGATCCAGAAAAGATGAAAAGTGAAAAGTCTGAATATCAAGATATAATAGATTATCTAGAAAAAAATCCGAAAGAATACGGATTTCCTTCACTTATAGAAAGTTTTTTAAAATAAATAAGAAGTAGTCAAAATATAAGCTATAGTAAACATTATTTTAAATAATTTATTAAAATTATTGATAAATATTATTGTTTTATTTATATAAAATTAACATAATGGTCCCGCCGACAGGAATCGAACCTGTATCGCACGCTTAGGAGGCATGTGTTCTATCCGTTGAACTACGGCGAGACTTGTACAATAAAGGGCTATAGTCAAAAGCGGCTATAGCCCGCTATTTTATGAGATTCGGGCTAAAGATGCCAATGCTAAATCGCGCATGGCTTGCGTGGTTTCGTTAGCTGGTAAATCATTCAGGCAGTTGACTGCGGCATCAATTGCTTTTTTAGCCTGCGCGGTGCAATAAACCAGCGCATCAGAGTTCATCACGTGGTCGTGGATTTTGTCGAAGTAGCTGCGGTCGGCATGTTCCAGTGCGTGGCGCACATCGGCCGCGGCAACAGGGCTGCCTTGGTTGAGCAGGTAAATCAGGGGTAGGGTAGGTTTACCTTCGGCCAGATCATCGCCGACATTTTTGCCGATTGTGTCTACATCACCGGTGTAATCCAGTACATCATCAATAATCTGGAAGGCAGTACCCAGATAGGTACCGTAATTTTTTAGTGCCAATTCCTGTTTGTCGCTGGCGCCGGCTAATATGGCGCCCACTTGTGCTGCCGCCTGAAACAATTTGGCGGTTTTGTATTCAATTACTTGAATATACTGCTCTTCGGTGACGTCAATATTGCCGATATTCATCAGCTGCATCACTTCACCTTCGGCGATGATGTTGGTGGCTTCAGCCATGACTTCCAGTATACGCAGGCTACCGGAACCTACCATCAGCTGAAAGGCGCGGGTATAGAGAAAGTCGCCTACCAGTACGGCGGCGGCATTGCCAAAAAGATTGTTGGCAGTTTCACGGCCGCGGCGCAGATCGCTTTCATCTACTACATCGTCGTGCAGCAGGGTAGAAGTGTGAATAAATTCCACCATGGCAGCAAGGGAAAATAGTGGGTCTTTATCATAGCCCAGTGCCTTGCCGGCCAGAATGGTGATAATCGGCCGCAAGCGTTTGCCGCCGGCGCTAATTATATACTGGCCAATTTGGGAGATAAGAACGACTTCGGATTCGACAGCACGGTTGATGACAGCATTAACGCGGCTTAGGTCTTCGGGCAGGTGTTTTTGGAAATAGGGCAGGTTTTCAAGCATGTGTATGTGTTTCTGCAACGGATTTTGGTGGTGTGTTTTAATCAAAATGTGCTGTTTGCTACTGAGCACTATTGCTTAATATTATACTTGAAATTAATTTAGGGGATAGAAAAGTTAGATTGGGTAAATTCTGATGATTTCTTGCTTTGGGGAAATTCGGATAAATTGGGTTTAAACTGAAGCCAGCTAATGTTGTCTAGATCAATTAGGGTTTGTATATTCATTATTTTCTGAGAAAAGTTTTTATTTATATATTTGTTTTTTATAAGGATAGTAATTGGATTTGTGAGTTGTGATTTCAAAATAACTGCTTTCAACGCTGAATATTTTTTGTTGGCTGTGGGTGTGAGTGAGATTACATAAATCAATTTTGCTATAGGATTGAACATTGTTTGTATATGTAGTTTGAACGTATTTGTATTAGGTTTTTGATTTTATGCTGGTGTGAAATAAAGGAAGCTTTTTATTGATTTTATGTTTTTGGTATTGGTTGGCTACGTGGAATATATAATTTTTTTTAAATTACGGGTTGGCTGGTTGAATTTTTTATGGTTGTGTTAATCAGACAATTTTTTTGTTTCTTTAAATAAAAAGTTTACAACATATATTAAAAAATGTATTGTAATCAAAGAGTTTATTTAAACTCTTTATTTTAGCCAAAGGAGTATCATTGTGAAAAAATCTGTGTTAACTGTTTTGGGTATTTTAAGTTTGAGTGTTGCTTCTTTTTCTTGTTATGCAGGTAATCCACCTGACAAGGGTGGCGTGCATATCAGTTTGTTTAAATCACCTTCTATCGCTAATCCGATTGTTAAATTACCGCCTTCAAAGTGGCTGCCATGTGATTTATTGAGAGTTAATTGGTGTGCTTTCAAAAATGGTCCGACAAAAGTTATCGACCCTCTGGAACCTCAGCCGCCTGTGGCCTATTAATTTTGTCGGTGGCATAAATTTTTAGAAATTGAAATCTTAAATACATCTTTCTTTTTGATTGGAAAGATGTATTTTTTGTTTCTTCTGTGCTTACAGCAGTTTTTCTGTAGGTATCGATAGGTTTAACGAGGGCCAACTGACGTTTCTTTTGACCATTTTGCTATGAAATTCTGAGCTAACATAGTTTGCTGTGCGGTGATTAATCAAGGCTTTAAGAATAAAAGAATTTAGTTTTACTCAATTGCTTATAATTCATTTTAAAAGCAATCTTTTTGCGGTTGCTTTAGGTGCTTGTTTATTCAGTTTGTGTTTATTTCTTTTAAAATTTTAGTTAATAACGGTTGCTGGTTTTTGTCACTGCTTTATGATTGGTAATACTATGTATTATGGTTTACTGAAACCTGCTGCGGTAGCCATCTTCTGCGCTTATACAACGTTGCTATTGTTTTGACAGTTAATTCCGTGGTTGTTATAATCGCCAATTCCGTTTTGTGCGGAAATTTAGTTTTTGTTTTTTAATTGAATTCCTATTGGAGTTGAGTATGTACGCGGTCGTAAAAACCGGCGGTAAACAGTATAAAGTTGCCGTTGGCGAAAAATTAAAAGTAGAACAGATACCAGCAGAACTCGACAGCCAGATCGAACTGAATGAAGTTTTGATGATTGCTGACGGTGAAGCGGTGAAGGTGGGTACGCCTTTTATTGAAGGCGCTAAAGTAACCGCTAAAGTGGTTGCACATGGCCGTCACGATAAAGTACGCATTTTCAAGATGCGTCGTCGTAAACACTATCAGAAACGTCAGGGCCACCGCCAGAATTTTACCCAGATTGAAATCGTGGCGATTGCCTAATTGAGTGAAGGAATAACAGAATGGCACACAAAAAAGCAGGCGGTAGCTCCCGCAACGGTCGTGATTCAGAAGCCAAACGCTTGGGCGTTAAAGCCTTTGGTAATGAGCTGATTCCGGCTGGTTCTATTATTGTTCGTCAGCGTGGTACTCGTTTCCACGCCGGTGAAAACGTAGGTATGGGCAAAGATCACACTCTATTTGCGAAAGTGGATGGTTATGTGGAATTTGCTGTGAAAGGCGCGTTGAACCGTAAAACCGTAAGTGTGCGTCCGTATACTGGCGCAGACGAGTAAGTTTTTACAGCTATCAAGCCCTGCCTGTCTGGCAGGGCTTTTTTGTTGGGACGCAGCGGGGAATTTACAGCTAGCGCTATTCTGCTGGAGTTTGGTTATAATCGTATGACGACGCTAGCCCTGAGACATGTGGTTTTGGCCTGAGCATAAATATTGCAGACTGAGAACGTTATGAAGTTTATTGATGAAGCAAAAATTGAGGTAGTTGCCGGCCGTGGCGGCAATGGTGCAGCCAGCTTCCGGCGCGAAAAATTTGTGCCTAAGGGTGGACCGGATGGTGGTGACGGTGGCAAAGGCGGTAGCGTCTGGGCAGTGGCAGATGAGAATATCAATACGCTGGTTGAATATCGTTTTGTTAAACGCTATCAGGCTAAAAATGGTGAAAAAGGCCATGGTTCTGACCGTTATGGGCGTGGTGCCGATGATATTGAGCTAAAAATGCCGGTGGGAACGCTGATTCGTGATGCGGATACGGAGCAGGTGGTGGCTGATTTAACTCATCATGGCCAAAGGGTATGCCTGGCTAAAGGTGGTAAGGGTGGCTTAGGAAATATTCATTTCAAATCTTCAGTTAACCGTGCGCCAAAGCAGGCGACGCCGGGGGAAGAGGGTGAGGCACGCAGTTTGCTGCTGGAATTGAAAGTGCTGGCTGATGTGGGCTTGCTGGGTATGCCCAATGCGGGTAAATCCACTTTAATCAGTGCGGTTTCAGCAGCGCGACCAAAGGTGGCGGATTATCCATTTACTACATTACATCCGAATCTGGGCGTGGTGCGTAGTGATGATAATCATAGTTTTGTGATGGCCGATATTCCAGGTTTGATTGAAGGTGCGGCTGACGGGGCTGGTCTGGGACACCGTTTTTTGAAACATCTGTCGCGAACTGGTTTGTTGCTGCACGTGGTGGATTTGGCTCCATTTGATGATGGAGTGAATCCAGCAGCCGAGGCGCTGGCGATTGTAGAAGAGCTGCGCCGTTTTGATGAAGCATTGCATGATAAGCCGCGCTGGCTAGTGTTGAATAAAATCGATATGCTGGCTGAAGATGAACGGGCAGCACGGGTGGCGCAATTTCTTGCTGATATTGGCTGGGATTATCCGCAGCCGGATGATGAGTATGAATTTGACCTGTCTGTGCCGCGGGTATTCGAAATCAGTGCTTTGGCACATCAGGGAACTCAGGAGTTAGTGCAGACTATTCAGCGGTATCTGGATACGCGGCATAAATTACAAGCAGAGCTGCAGGATTCAGATGAGGCTGTTACTGAGATTATGCCATCTAATAGTTTAATCCAACCGGAATGATTCCGCCATAATTGCAAAAAGCCACCTGTTGCAGGTGGCTTTTTTATGGAATTGTTTTGTATGAAGAAAATGTATGTTTATCTTGTTTGCTTTTTAGTAGTACGGCGGCCTAGCAAGCGGTATGCAAATTGAAGAATTAAAACGCTGATGAGAGCCATTACGGCTGCCATGGATATCTGTTCTATGTTGTAGCTGGTGGATTTGATGGGTGTAACGGTATGTGCCGTTGCTTGATAAATTGCAATGGTTATGCTGCGGTTAGTACGCAGGCTAGTACGTATCTGCTGATGTTGTGCCGTTTGCTCGATGATTGTGTATTTGAAGGTATCGTTGTCATTTTTTTGTTTGCTACCTTCTGTGTTTTTGGCCAAAAAAGATGTGTCGGCCAATGGGTGCTGCTGAATATAGGAATAGGGTAAGGCTAGAAATGAACCATCTGGATTAAATGCAGCAATGGTTAAATCAGAATGCCACGGTTTGTGGTTGCTGGCAGTGCGACTATCTATTGTGGCTAGGATAAAGATATACAGAATACAGAAACCACAGAATAATATTAATTTAAGTATGCGCTGTTTCAACTGGCGCGGACGTTTCTGGGTTGTGGAAGAATGGGTTGCGGAATGAGGCTGATTATTCATGATGTGCTGTACCACTGTGGTTTATTTGGAGCTGGCCGTAAGCTTGACTGTGATCCGGGTGGTGATTTTACCTAATTTCTGACTGTGCTGAAGCTCAATTTTATTTGTGGTTTGGGGAAAACCTATAGTCTGGAGCGGACAGTATTGACTGTAGGTTTTTGTGTTTTTTATGCTCGAATTGAATTTATTTTTTTTATGGTACGGTACTTTTTGGGGTAATGGTAGCTTGCTGCTTTTGTAGTAATGAGTATAAATGGTATTTGAGTTTTAACATGAAAATTATTATCATTAATTTTAGATAATTTTTTTAGGGCAATATATGAGTGAACAATACGATGTAGCTGAACTTCAGGCAGCAGTCACGCGGTTACAGCAACTGGATTCTCTGGTGCTGGCTACGGTAGGGCAGGATGGTGAACCGCATGCAAGTTATGCACCTTTTGCTGAACATGATGGTTATCTGTATGTTTTGTTGTCCGGTCTGGCTTTGCATACACAGAATTTGCAACAGCAACAGCAGGCAAATGTTCTGCTAATAGAAGATGAAGCTTCTGCGCGCAATATTTTTGCACGTGCACGTTTGAATTATGCTGCCGCTGTGACGACTGTTGAAAAAGATACTACTGAGGGTATTGCCGCTTTGGAGGCAATGAAGACCAAGCTGGGCAATACTGTTGATGTGCTCAGTGGACTGCCAGATTTTATGCTGTTCCGGTTGCAGCTGGAAAAGGCACGGCTGGTAACTGGTTTTGGACGTGCTTTTGTGTTTACGCCAGGTGATGTGGCTGGTGCCGTGCAGTTAACGGAAAAGAATGCGAAAACAGTGTGATACTTTTGTACGTGGCTATTGGCCGGTAAAGAAAGATAAAATCCCGTACAATAGCCGTTTTCTGCGGATATACCGGAGCTGCGTGCATGTGGTGTTGGCCTAAACGAATATGGGTGATTATTCATACGGTATACGTATTTGGTTTGCTGGATTTGGTGCAGCCACATATTCGACCGTTATGGTTGCAAAAACTGGCACGCTTGTTTCCGCGCGGCCGCCAGTACCGGCAAGAGTTGCCTGCGGTACGATTGCGTTTGGCACTGGAGAGTCTGGGGCCAATATTTGTAAAGTTTGGGCAAGTTTTATCAACTCGTCCGGATTTGCTACCTGCTGATTACGCGCGTGAGCTGTCATTATTGCAGGATCGAGTGCCGCCTTTTGATAGTGATGTAGCCATTAAGGTGATTGAGGCAGAACTGGGTAAGCCACTGGATGCCATTTATGCCCGCTTCAATCCGCAGCCAGTTGCCAGTGCTTCTATTGCGCAGGTGCATGAGGCTAATTTGTTTGCTGCTGATGGCGGGGTAGGCCAGAAAGTGGCAGTTAAAGTATTACGTCCGAACATAGCGCCAGTAATTGATCAGGATTTGGCGCTAATGGCAGTGGGCGCACGCTGGGTAGAGTGGCTGTTTGCTGATGGCAAGCGATTGAAACCTCGAGAGGTGGTGGCAGAATTTCAAAATTATCTGCATGATGAGTTGGATCTGATGCGCGAGGCTGCTAATGCCAGTCTGCTCGGGCGCCAGTTTACTGACAGTTCGATGCTGATTATCCCTGCAGTTTATTATGATTATTGTGCCCGTCGTGTGCTAACTATTGAGTGGATGGATGGTATTCCGGTAGCTTGTTTAGACAGGTTGCGTGAAAAAAATATTGATTTACATCAGCTTGCCCGTTATGGTGTGGAAATTTTCTTTACTCAAGTTTTTGATAACGGCTTTTTTCATGCAGATATGCATCCGGGTAATATTATGGTGGCGGATGATGGTCGTTACATCGCTTTGGACTTTGGTATTGTCGGCACGCTGACTGATTACGATAAACGCTATCTGGCGATTAATTTTCTTGCTTTTTTTAATCGGGATTATCATCGTGTGGCAACAGCGCATGTGGAATCCGGTTGGGTACCGCCTGACACCAGAGTGGAAGAGCTGGAAGCAGCGGTACGTGCGGTATGTGAACCGATTTTTAATAAGCCGCTTGCGGAGATTTCTTTTGGCATGGTGCTGATGCGCTTATTTGAGACCAGCCGCCGTTTTAATGTGGAGATTCAGCCGCAACTGGTGTTGCTACAAAAGACATTACTGAATATTGAGGGCTTGGGACGGCAGCTTGATCCAGAGTTAGATTTATGGGCAACTGCTAAACCTTTTCTGACACGTTGGATGCATAATCAGATTGGTATAAAGGCTTTGTGGAAAACGCTGCGACAGGAAGCCCCGGATTGGGCACAGATGCTGCCGGCGCTACCGCGCAAGCTGAATGCGTTGGTGGATGAGAAGCGCCAGTTGGAATGGCGTGATGCTTATGTTCATCTGCTGCGCACGCAGCGGCAGCAGAACTTCTGGCTTGCAGTGATTGCGTTGGTTCTGTTGGCTGTGTTTGTGTTTAAGTGATTTGTGTGCGCCTCAATTAATTGTGGGTTCAGTTTTTATATTGTTGAGATTGTGAAATCTGCTTATAGTTATAGGACTTGATGGTGTGGATTTCAGCAAATTATTCTGTTTGTTTTTCGCTGCGACCTGTCCGCAGTAGATTATCTGTAAAGGAGTAGCCTTGTGTCGCGTATGTATCCTTATCCTTTGATTGCAAAGGAAGGCTGGCCGTTTATTATCGGCAGTCTCGTGCTGAGCATATTAACTGTTGTCTGGTGCGGCTGGTGGTCGCTGCCATTATGGGTAATCACAGTATTTGTGGTGCAGTTTTTTCGAGATCCTGCACGTGATATTCCTGCAGACCCTGAGGATGTGCTGAGTCCGGCGGATGGACGTATTGTTGTGGTAGAAAAAACCTCTGATCCTTATCGAGGGGTGAATGCGCTGAAAATCAGTGTGTTTATGAATGTATTTAATGTTCACTCCAATCGCAGTCCGATTGATGGCAAGGTAGAACGGGTTGATTATTTCAAAGGTAGTTTTCTGAATGCGGCAGTGGATAAAGCCAGTGTGCAGAATGAGCGTAATGCGGTACTGGCGGTCACAAAAACAGGCCGGCCGGTAACTTTTGTGCAGGTGGCTGGGCTGGTAGCACGGCGTATTCTGTGTTATGTGCATTCCCATGATTTATTGCACCGTGGCGACCGTTATGGTTTTATCCGCTTTGGTTCGCGTGTGGATGTGTATCTGCCCGAAGATGCTACACCTCTGGTGGCCATCGGGGATAAGGTTCGTGCCAGCAGTACAGTATTGGCTAAGTTGCCGTTAGCGGCACCTGAGGAAGGTTCGGATGTAGCAGAAAGACAGGGTGCTGAACAAAATACGGGAGAGCAGGCTGATATGGTGAAAGATGCGACCACTAAGGCTGCTGCGGCAGCACAGCATGTTTTGTCTCAGGAATGATGTTATTAATGGTTATACAGGCTGTCTGTTCTTTATGAGTTCAGGCAGCCTGTTGTTGTACAAACGCTAGTCTATGAAAGAATTATCTAAAGCCAGTTTATCTGCTCGACTAGAACCCGAACGAGTGCTGCTGGTGGGTGTGTTGCTGGACAAAGATTTTCTGGTTACGGCTGAGCGCCGAACCAGTCTCTTTGAAGCAGCGCTAGATGAGGCGCAGGAGTTGGTACGGGCTACCGGAGCAGAAGTGGTGGGTTTGGTGCCATGCAAACGCCAGCAGGCAAATGCTGCATTGTTTGTAGGTAAAGGCAAGGCAGAAGAACTGGCTCAGCAGGTAGTTGAGACGGAAGCTAATCTGGTTGTCTTTAATCACGCTCTGACACCGACACAGGAACGTAATCTGGAAAGATTGCTGCAATGTCGGGTGTTAGATCGCGTTGGTCTGATTCTGGCTATTTTTGCTCGACGGGCACAAAGTCAAGAAGGGCGTCTGCAGGTTGAGCTGGCGCAGCTGGTGCATTTATCCAGCAGGCTGGTACGCGGTTACGGACATTTGCAGAGTCAGCGTGGTGGTATAGGACTGCGCGGGCCGGGGGAAACTCGTCTGGAAACAGACCGACGCCTGATTAGACAGAAAATCACGCGCTTGCGCCATGAGTTGCAGCGAGTTCGACAGCAGCGGGCTACGCAGCGTAAAAGTCGGAATCAAGGAAAATTACCGCTTTTTGCGTTGGTCGGTTATACAAATGTGGGCAAGTCCAGCTTATTTAACCGTTTAACTAAAGCGCAAGTGGTGGCTGAGGATCAGTTGTTTGCGACGCTGGATAATACGGTGCGTCGCTTGTATCTGAATGAGCAGATCAGTGTGCTTTTATCTGATACTGTTGGTTTTGTTCGCGATTTGCCGCATGGTCTGGTGGCTGCATTTGCGGCAACGCTTGAGGAAACAGCTCTGGCTGATGTGCTGCTGCATGTGGTGGATGTGACGCATCCTGAGTTCGAACGCCAAATCGATGATGTAAATACTGTATTGACGGAAATTGATGCAGCAAACATACCACAATTGATTATTTATAATAAAATTGACAGACTGGCTGCAGAACAGCGGCCGAAGGGAATAGTACGTGACATTCGCGGGCGCCCTCAGGCTGTATATATTTCGGTACAGGATGGTAGCGGACTAACTGATTTACGTATGGCTATGATAGAACTGGCCAGTCTGAAGCATACACCACATCATGAACAGGACGGGTTGGTGAAGCCTGTCGAGGATAAAACTAAATATGACACAACAAGTTGATGTAATGAAATCTAACCGTCCAAATCGGCCGTACCGACGCCGCCTGCGTGATAATAGTATTTATCTATTGCCTAATGCGTTTACTTTGGCCGCACTGTTTGCCGCTTTTTACGCGATTACTCAGTCCATGCATGGGCATTATGAAATTGCGGCGATTGCTGTTTTTATTTCCATGCTGCTGGACGGTATGGATGGACGGGTAGCGCGTCTCACCAATAGCCAGAGTGCATTTGGAGAACAACTAGACAGTCTGGCCGATATGGTGAGTTTTGGTGTGGCTCCAGCACTGATTGCTTATAAATGGCAATTATTCCATTTTGGTAAAATTGGCTATTCGGTAGCATTTATCTATTGTGCCTGCGCTGCTTTGCGGTTGGCTTTATTTAATACATTGATAGGTAAAGTCAGCAAAAAGTGGTTTATCGGAATCCCCAGTCCGACGGCTGCTGCACTAGTAATTGGCCTGATTTGGGTAAGTCATACTTTTCAAGGACTGCCTCATTTGGACTGGTTATGTCTGATTATTACTTTGTTTGGCGGTTTATCCATGGTGGTGCAGATACCTTTCTGGTCATTTAAAGAAATTAATGCTTATCGTAAGGTACCCTTTTTTGTAATGATTCTGGCGGTGATTGCATTGCTGGTAGTGACGTGGGAACCATCAGTGGTGCTGTTTGCCTTTTTCTTGCTTTATAGTTTGTCTGGTTATGTGATGTTTATCTGGCGCTTACTGACGAAACGCAAGATTCAGCCTGAATCGTGATAAAAAATAATATACTAAGGGAACAACAATAAGCTGGTGCATTCGAAATAAAGGAGGATAGCTATGGCTGTTAATCTGACCGTGCCAAATGATAGGCAGGTTCTAGCCATTGATGGTGTACAGGTCTTTGTGGGACAAGCGGGTGTTAAAAAGCCCGAGCATGATGATTTAACCCTGATAGTACTGAATGGCGTCAACAGCATCGGCGCTGTTTTCACTCAAAACCGTTTCTGTGCCGCACCGGTACAAATTGCTAAGCAGCATCTGGCTACGGATACAGGTGTGCGTGCGCTGGTGATTAATACAGGTAATGCCAATGCAGGCACTGGCCGGCAGGGTTTGGCCGATGCTGAATTTATCTGTGAAAAAGTGGCTCAACAAATTGGCTGTGCAGCAGCACAAGTGCTGCCGTTTTCAACTGGCGTGATTTTAGAACCATTGCCGGTAGACAGGATCGTGGCGGCACTACCTAAAGTGAAAGTAGTACACTGGCCGCAGGCAGCAGCGGCGATTATGACCACCGATACCGTTCCCAAAATGGCCAGCCGTACAGTGTCTATAGATGGGCATAAAGTACATTTCACCGGCATTGCCAAAGGTTCGGGCATGATTCATCCAAACATGGCTACAATGCTGGGATTTGTGTTTACCGATGCCGATATCGCTCAGCCATTGTTGCAGCAGATGGTGGCTGAAGTGGCAAATACTTCTTTTAATGCCATAACGGTAGATGGAGATACTTCTACCAATGATAGTTTTGTGGTGGTAGCTACCGGAAAAACTGAACTTGGTCGGATCGACTCTGAAGCCAGCAAGGATTATGCTGCAATAAAAACGGTACTGGCTGATGTGGCACTGGAGCTGGCGCAAGCTATCGTACGTGATGGTGAGGGTGCATCCAAATTTATCACTATTGATGTGCGTCATGCGTTGACGGAGGCAGAAGCGCGTCAGGTGGGTTATGCAGTAGCCCGTTCACCGCTGGTAAAAACAGCCTTTTACGCCAGTGATCCTAATCTTGGTCGAATCCTGTGTGCCATTGGTTATGCCGGTATTACTGACCTTGATGTTAGCGCTATTAAAGTGTACTTAGGTGATGTATTGGTAGCCGAAAAAGGCGGGCGCGCCTCAAGCTACACTGAAGAAGCCGGACAACAAGTTATGGCACAGGACGAAATAACGGTAACAATTGATTTGGCTCGTGGTGAAGCTCAAGCTAAGATTTATACTTGTGATTTATCTAAAGAGTATGTGGCCATTAATGCGGATTACCGCAGTTAAATATAGTGTATGTAATATTCTAGCCATCAAGCCGATATAACATCAGCTTGATGGCTGTTTATTTATTTTTGTACAGCAGTGATTTTGATTTCTACTTTCCATTGCGGATTGGCCAGTGCAGCCTGCACACAGGCTCTTGCCGGCGTGTGGCCAGGAGTCACCCATTTATCCCACGCTTGATTCATACCTGCATAATCCTGTAAATCACTCAAGTAGATTACGGCTTCACATATATGTTGTTTGTCGCTGCCACAGGCGGCAAGGATACTGTCAATCTGTGCCAGTACGTTGGCAGTCTGGGCGGTGATTTCTGCTTCTTCATTCGTGGGTACTTGTCCGGCCAGAAATATCAGACCATTGGCAATGGTGGCTTCAGCAAGGCGGTCACCGCTCTGGTAAAATTTGATACTCATATACAGGTTCCTGATGAAGGTAAATAAATGATGTTAGCACAGTTATTTTGGTCTGAAAGGATGCGGTGTACGGATGAGTAAAAGTAAATTTCCAGTCACGCCTGCAATTCGTTTTCTGCGCGACCATCAGATACTATATGAACCAATGGAGTATGCTTACGTTGAGCATGGAGGGACAGCACAATCTGCTTTGGCGCTTAATGTGGACGAGCATGCAGTAATTAAAACCATTGTTTTGCAAAATGAGCAGAAACAGGGACTGATTGTACTGATGCATGGTGACCGGCATATTTCTACACGTCAGCTGGCACGAGAGCTCGGCATGAAACATATCGAACCGGCCAGTCCCCAGCAGGCCGGTAAATGGACTGGATATCTGGTAGGTGGTACCAGTCCGTTTGGTAATAAGGCGGGTTTACCGATATATGTTGAAGAGAGTATCTATGCTTTGCCACTGATTTATATAAATGGCGGCAAACGCGGATTTCTTGTAAAAATACAGCCACAGTATTTGGCTTGTCTGCAACCACAATCGGTGCACGTGGCTACAGAAACAGAATAAATATTAATTAGTATACGGGCCAAACCGAATAATGGTCTGGCCTGTGCGTTCCACTACAAGTGAACATTTATTTCAGCTGTCCACGCTGATAAGAATCATTAAAAGGCTTGAAGTTGTGGTCGTGAAGTTTCTGAGCAGCATCAGCTAACCAGTTTGTGTTGCGGAGCAATACCCGTCCCTCCATAATCAGGTCGGCCTGTTTGGTTTGCAATATATATTCTGCTAAATCCGGACTATCCAGTAAGCCCACTGTTGCCACTGGGATTCCAACTACTTGTTTCATAGCGGTAGCAAACGGTGTTTGATAGCCGCCGTGTAAAGGTAAATCAGGAGCGTAATCCATTACACCACCGGTAGATACATCAATTACATCTATGCCGTCACGTTCTAACCACTGGCCTATTTGCTGCCAGTCGGCAATTGTGTTTTGCTGACCACTTTGGTCGTAGTCTGATAAAGACAGACGTACCCATAGTGAACCAGAAAAATGCTCACGGATATCGGTAACAATTTCATGCAATAAACGATATCGATTGGCTAAAGAACCACCATAGTCATCGCTGCGATGATTACTCAATGGCGATAGAAATTCACTGATTAGATAGCCATGTGCGGCATGGATTTCAATCACATCTACGCCGGCTTGCTGTGCTCGCCGAGCTGATGCAATAAAGTCAGAACGGATTTGTTTGATTTCGTCCTGAGTAATCGCTTTTGGGATTTTGGAGTTAGAATTAAAGGCAATGGCACTGGGTGCAAGTGGCTGGAGTGCGTCTTCGGCTTTGCGTCCGGCATGGGCCAGCTGTACACCAACTTTACTGCCAAGATAATGTAACGAATCCACCAAATGAGTGAATTTTTCAGTCTGCTTATCATCCCACAAACCTAAATCACGTTTGGTGATACGTCCTTCAGGCTGTACAGCAGTGGCTTCAATCATAATCAGGCCTACATTAGAAATGGCTCGTGCCCCATAATGAGCAAAATGAAACGGCGTGACAATGCCATCTTCTTTTTTAACTTCATACATGCACATTGGTGCCATAACAACGCGGTTTTTCAGTGACAATTGTCCAATGGTAATAGGGGAAAATAGTAATGACATGAATGCTTCCTTTTATATTAATAATATATCTTAAATTATTACTATATTTTAACGATTAGTCACACCAAATGGGATATGTACTGAAGGTAGGAATTTTGCCACATTTTGTAAATGAGTAAGTTGATCATCGAAAAAAATATGTGGGTTCATAATTTCTAAAACTTTATTCTTTGCTATTCCACCTAAGAAAAAAGCTTCGTTAATTTCTATTCCTAAATTTCTTAAAGTTTTAATAGCCCTTTTATGTGATGGTGCATTTCTTGCTGAGACCAATGCTATTTTAAGAATAGGTTGAAATTTAGGGTCTTGAGAAATTTTCTTGTGTTCTATTTGTTGTATTTGAGCTAATCGTTGTATAAATTTATTTAGCGGGCCAGGATTATGGATAATATCTTGTTTAGATTTTTCATTTTCATGGAAACTTTTTAAATTTCCTTCTCTTTGATAAATTAATTCTGCTTCGTCATCAATTATTACGCCATCGAAATCAAAGGCTATTCTTAACTCACTGTCCTGATTATCATCCTTGATGCTTCCTTTCATTACTATTCCTGCTGGATAACCCTCACTTACTGCTAGTTTCACATCATCACTGTTTGCTGTTAAAAATAACTCAATATCGAAAGCAGGAATATAGGATAGAGGTGATTTTCCTTGTAAAAATACAGCTCTGGTAATGTTTAATCCGTAATGTTCTATTGAGTTCATAACTCTTAAGCCGGTATCCGGATCGTTTCTAGATAATAATATTACCTCCACAAGTGGCTCATCTTCGGGTTTTAATGTTAATGAATTTAAAGATAAAAGCCTTTTGATGAAAGGGAATGCAACACCTTTTTCTAAAGGTATATTTTCATTTTTTCTTTGGTATTTTCTATAATGTTGCTCACCCTTAGATTTGAATATTTTATCTGATTTTTTTAAATCAAATAATGCACTTGAAGCTAATCCTATTACTAATCTTTTGGTTAAATCATACGGCATTCTTTCGCTAAACTCCTTTAATAATTTTGTAATGTAGTTTATAAAATTACATGTAAATATATAATTAATAAGATTATAATTTATGGCACAGATCGCCATATCTAAAACCCAGCCAGTCAACATCAATATTTTTTCCAAAAGCAATCACTTTAAATAATTCGCCCATTTCCTGTGTATCAAGTAGGGTATGACAGGCCGCTGCTGCCTTTATATACGCTGTTTCATCCGGCAGGCCTGTTTGTGCTAAAAGTTCGGTAATACCTAGATTCAGCAGAAAAGTTGCCTGAGTGGTATAGCCAATTAAATCGAGCTTATTTTCTACCCCGGCATCGGCTATGCGGGTGAAATTAACATGTGCGGTTAGATCGGTTAGACCGGGGTAATAAAAAGGATCATGGATGGTGTGATGGCGATAATGGCCGATTAAAGTGCCTTGCCGTCGCTGCGGATGGTAATACTGCGCCGCATCGAAACCATAATCTATCCAAATCATGGCACCGCGGTGCAGTTTCTGTGCCAGTGTGGACACAAAAGCATGTTGTTGCGGATGCAGTTCAGACTGATACATTTCACTAGTGACAGGAAAAGTTTCCATTACCTGTTGCTTTATCTGCTGATTTTTGACGGGCTGAGGAGACCAGCACAAATGGTTATCCTGCCAGCTCACGCCCATTTCTTCTATTTGATTTCCCACACACTGATATATCGGTACCGGCATGGCATCCAATACCTCATTGCCAAGCAAAATGCCGTCAAACTGTTCTGGTAAACAGCTTAAATGAACAACTTTATCGACCAAATCAGGGATATGGGTCTGGATATATGTGCGCTGACGCTCGGCCAGCTCGGCTGATAGTTCTATGATGTAGTAATGCTTAAGTTGTCCACTATCTAATGCAGTCAGTACAGCTGTAGCTAGCTGGCCAGTACCAGCTCCAAATTCGTAAATATTGCCAGCCGTTTGTGGCAATAGTGCATTTAATTGCTGTGCTAGTGTATGACCAAAAAGCGGAGTCAGTATAGGAGCAGTAATAAAATCGCCATTTTGTCCGAATTTCTGCGCACCACCGGTGTAATAACCATAAGCCGGTGTGTACAGTGCCATCTGCATGTAATCAGCAAAAGAAAGCCAACCACCATGCTGGTTGATTTTTTGCTGAATTAACGAAGTGAGTGTTGCTGAGTTAGCCGCAGCAAGTTTATCCGGGATAGGTAAATTATCCATAGGTTATATGGTGAATATGTAAACAGAAGAGCATTATAAACGCTCCCTTCAGCCTGTGCTGTCTTGCATCAATATGCCTAAACGGCACAATGGTTATGGCTTAGAAGAATAGTTAATTAATGTATTGAATTAGATGATTTTTTCAATGAACAGTGGTTTTTCTGAGTGGCTAAAATTTGATTTGATTGCATTGACCCTGCAAGCAAAATTGACTTATAGTGTGAATAAGTGTGTAAAGGTGTGGCAAAGTGGGGGATAATCCCGATTCAGTCAACTGGAGCTAATAATGTTTGGCGGCGCGTATGAATTAAGTATAGACAGCAAAGGGCGACTGGCAATACCAGCTAAGTTTCGCGACTTGCTGGCGCGTCATTTCACTCCAGTACTGGTGGCTACGCTTGAAAAGCGCACACATTTATTACTTTATCCTGAATCATCATGGCGAAGTGTAGAGGCGCAGCTGTTGCAGCTACCAGTGGCGGGTAACAAAGTATTGCAGGCTTATCAGAATTTGCTCTTGCATAATGCAGA
Organism: Snodgrassella alvi; assembly: GCF_002777855.1. GTDB lineage: Bacteria > Pseudomonadota > Gammaproteobacteria > Burkholderiales > Neisseriaceae > Snodgrassella > Snodgrassella alvi_E. Next base: position 171,145 of record NZ_MEIK01000040.1, on the reverse strand, counting down.
TACTATGGAGCTGGATAGTGCAGGCAGAGTATTGTTGCCGGCGCATCTGCGTCGGTTGGTGAATTTTGAGCGTGAAGTATATGTTGTAGGTCGTGCTAATCGCATCGAAGTATGGGGTAGGGCACTCTGGGAAGAACAAAATAATGCCGCATTGGATATGGATGAAGACATGCTGGCAGCAGAGCTGGGCAAGACCCAGCTGCAATTATGAATAAATCAATGAGTAATGGTGGCCACATAACAGTGCTGCTGAATGAAGCAGTTGCTGCTTTACAAGTGAAACCCAACGGTGTCTATGTTGACGGAACTTTTGGCCGTGGCGGCCATTCGCGTCAAATACTGTCACAGCTGGGAAATGATGGCAGGCTGGTGGTGTTTGATAAGGATCCACAGGCAATAGCTGTCGCGAGGCAGCTGGCACAGCAGGATAATCGCGTACAGGTAGTACATGAAGGCTTTTCAGCGTTAAACAGCTCACTGAAGCAGTTGGGTATCGACAAGATTAACGGAGCGCTGTTTGATTTGGGAATTTCATCCCCGCAAATTGATGAAGCAGAGAGAGGCTTTAGTTTTCGCTTCGATGCACCGTTGGATATGCGCATGGATACCACACGCGGGCAATCAGCTGCAGAATGGCTGGAGGTGGCTGGGGAGCAGGCGATACACGAGGTAATTAAAAATTATGGTGAAGAACGGTTTAGTCGCCAGATTGCACGGGCAATTGTGGTACAGAGAGAAGAGAAGCCAATTACCACAACCGGCCAGCTGGCGCGTCTCGTTGCACAAGTCGTCCGTACTCGTGAGCGCGGACAGGATCCGGCCACACGTACCTTCCAGGCCATTCGCATCTTTATTAACCGTGAACTGGAAGAAATAAGCGGGGTGCTGCCACAGGCAATGGAAAGCCTGAATACTGGCGGCCGGCTGGCAGTGATTTCATTCCATTCACTTGAAGATAGAATTGTAAAACACTTTATGCAGCAAAATAGTCGGCCGGCGCCTCTGCCACGCTGGGCTGTACTTAAAGAAGCGGAGCGTGAACAGCCTCCGCTACGATTGATTGGTAAAGCGCAGAAGCCTGCTGCTGCTGAAATTGCTGCTAATCCCCGCGCCCGCTCGGCAGTATTGCGTGTAGCAGAACGTAGTTGATGGAAAAGATTTATGGTTGATTGGCTATGAATAAAATCAACATTATTTTGCTGGTATTAGTACTGGCTTCAGCTTTTGCTGTTGTAACAGTACAAGACCGCTCGCGCCAGTTTTTTATAGCGTTGGATAAGGCTCAAAAAGGAGAGAGTCTTTTAAATGAAGATTTCAGCCGGCTGAAATTGGCACAGGCGCGGTTATCCAATCATCAGCTGATACAGGACGCTTCAGCACGACAGAACCTGCATTCGCCGTCACTGGCTGAAACGCGTATGCTGGCTGCTCCGCGGCCTGTTAAATGATGAAATAAAAGGTCACAGATTAATGGAAAAGCTGCTAACTGGCAGCATGATCCAGCAGTGGAACAAACTACTATGTTAATTAAAAACGATTATAAGCCACGCATGCTGCCCCGCGAAGTGAAGCAGGTAAAACCTGTGACTACGAACGGAAGGATAGTATTGGTGCTGGGTGCTCTGGCTGTGGCCTTCGCCATGCTGATCGGACGCGGTGTGTATTTACAGACTGAAAAACACGAATTTTTAAAAGAACAAGGCGACCAGAGATTTGTGCGTACTCTGCCATTGGTGGCCACACGCGGTACAATTACTGATCGTAATGGCGCGGCACTAGCTATCAGTGCGCCGGCTGATTCTTTATATGCAGTGCCCTCAGCCATGGAGCAGATGCCGACCGATGCGCAACTACAGCAATTGTCAGCTTTGATAGATGTGCCATTGGCAACGATTAAAAGCCGTCTCAGCCGTAATAAAGACTTTATCTATCTGAAACGTCAGCTGCCACCAGAAGTTGCCGAAAAAGTTGCTGCACTTAATATAAAAGGCCTAGCATTTCAACATGAAAGTAAGCGTCATTATCCTATGGGGCCGATTTTTTCCCATATTATTGGTTTCACTAATATTGACGGCAAAGGACAGGAAGGCTTGGAGCTGTCCCGCGAAAGTGTTCTGCACGGTGTAGACGGTGCTAAAGTGGTATTACGTGATAACAAAGGCAACATAGTTGACAGTCTGGATTCACCACGTAACCAGCCGCCCAGAAACGGTACCAATATGGTACTGTCCGTTGATCAGCGTATTCAGTCTATTGCCTATGAGTCTTTAAATAAAGCAATGCAATTCCATCAAGCTTCAGCTGGTTCAGTAGTGGTATTGGATGGTAAAACAGGGGAAATTCTTGCACTGGTCAATTCACCGGGATATGACCCTAACAATCCTGGAGCCACAGAGAGTGATGCCCGCCGTAACCGTGCAGTAACCGATATGATTGAGCCGGGTAGTGCGATGAAACCGTTTACCATTGCTAAAGGGCTAGACAGCGGTAAAATCAGACCTAGTAGCGGTTTCAATACCCTACCGTATAAAATTGGTCCGGCCACAGTGCGGGATACACATAATTACCCTTACCTAGATGTCCGCGGCATTATTCAGAAGTCGTCTAATGTAGGTACAAGTAAAATTTCTGCTATGTTTACGCCGGAAGAAATGTACAACATGTATACTTCTATCGGTTTTGGTCATCGCATGCATTCTGGTTTTCCCGGTGAAACCCCAGGGGTCGTGCGCGACTGGCATAGCTGGCGCCCGATTGAGCAGGCAACCATGTCTTTTGGATACGGCATTCAGATGAGTTTGCTCCAGTTGGCACGTGCATACACTATATTTACTAATGATGGTGTGCTATTGCCAGTAAGTTTTCTGAAACTGGACAAAGCACCGCAGGGTGAGCGCATCATCCAGCCGAAAACAGCACAGGAAGTACGGCATATGATGATTGCCGTTACCCAACCAGGTGGTACCGGCCTGCAAGGTGCAATTGATGGCTATGATGTTGCCGCTAAAACTGGTACTGCACGTATGCTTGTTGATGGTCATTACTCAGATTCCAAGCACATGGCTACATTCATTGGTTTTGCTCCGGCAGACAATCCACGAGTAATCGTAGCGGTGAATATCCAGAATCCTACTGCCAATGGCTATTATGGTGGCCCGGTTTCCGGTCCGGTATTCCATGATGTGATGGTAGGCACATTGAATGTGCTTGGTGTTTCACCCACAAGACCAGTTAAGACAAGTGTGCACACTGAAAAACATTAATCTTCAGACAATCTGTGTCATCACAGATTGTTTTCTATTTATAAATAAAAATATTTGAAACGGCAGTATTATGTTTTCCCTGAAAAAGCCTTTGCCTGAGTATCATTTATCGGCTGAAACACACGCGATAGTTGCAGGAAGAAACTTGCGTGCGGACAGTCGACAGGTTCAGCCAGGCGATGTGTTTGTGGCCTGTCAGGGAGAGTATTCCGATGGTCGTGATTTTATTCAGTCTGCTATCGATAATGGGGCCGAATTTGTTTTCTGGGATGATGATGGCCATTTTCAGTGGCAGGAAAGCTGGAAAGTAAAAAACGAGCCGGTAGCAAATTTACACCAGCGTGCCGGTCTGGTAGCAGCTGCCTGCTATGATAATCCGGGCAGCAAACTAGCTATCTGGGGTGTGACCGGTACCAATGGTAAAACCTCGGTATCCCAATGGCTGGCGCAGGCATCAGATATTCTGGGTAAGAAATGTGCCATTATGGGTACGGTAGGCAATGGGTATTGGCAGCAGCTACATGATACTGTCAATACTACCATGGATGCGGTAACCAATCAGACTTGGTTGCGCCGCTTTGTACAAGAAAATGTCTCTGCAGTGGCCATGGAAGTATCCAGTCATGGCTTGGATCAAGATCGTGTAGTGGGTGTGCCTTTTACCAGCGCTGTCTTTACTAATCTAACCCGTGATCATCTTGATTATCATCATAGCATGCAGAATTACGGTGCTTGTAAAACTTCACTTTTCTACTGGCAGGGTCTACAACACGCCATTATTAATATTGATGATGAATTCGGCTTTCAGTTATGGCAGCAATTGCATCGTGATTGTTCGCAGTTAACTGTACTGGCTTATGGTTTTCATGCACAAGCAGATATTCACATTGCTCACTTTCAGGCCTCAGCTAATGGTATGCAAATACAATTAAGCACCCCCTGGGGAGAAGGTCTTGTGCATACCCATTTACTCGGGCGTTTCAATGCACAGAATCTGGCAGCCTGTGTCGGGGTATTGTGTGCCAACGGTTTTGCTTTCGCAGATGTACTGGCGGTCTGGCCGCATATTCGGCCAGCTACCGGACGAATGGATTGCTTGATGGGCGATAAACAGCCATTAGTAGTGGTGGATTATGCACATACGCCAGATGCGTTGGAAAAGGCATTGGCTACCTTACAAGAAATTAAACCGGCAGGTTCACATTTATGGTGTGTATTCGGCTGTGGCGGTGATCGTGACGCAGGTAAAAGACCACTAATGGGCGCGGCTGCAGCAGCAGGAGCAGATTATGTCGTGGTAACCAGTGATAATCCGCGTACAGAAAATCCAGAGGCGATTATCAATGATATTTTACCGGCAGTGGCTGAACCGGCATTGGTGGAAGCCGACCGCAGCAAGGCAATTGATTATGCGGTGAAGCATGCTGCCATAGGCGATATTGTACTAATTGCTGGTAAGGGGCATGAAACCTATCAGGATATCGGTGGCCACAAGCATCATTTTTCTGATTTTGAAGTAGCGCAGGCAGCCTTACAGCAGCGTGGCTGCTGAAATGCATATATTGAAATAACATGTCGAATTTAGATCTAAATTTTATTTATCAAACTTTTGGACAGGTATTACCGAGCCATAACCAGCCGGTAAATAGGGTAATTATCGATAGCCGCCTGATTCAGCAGGGTGATGTGTTTGTGGCCATTCAGGGAGAACACTTTGATGGCCATGATTTTATTGATGAAGTGCTGGCAAAAGGAGCAGCGTTGTGCATTGTCAGCTGCTCTGACTGGAAAACTAATGCACGTTGTTTAGTGGTGGCTGATACACAACAGGCTTTAGGCCAGCTGGCTCATGCTTGGCGTATGGTGGTTAATCCGCAATTACAGGTTTTCGGTGTGACTGGTTCGGCTGGCAAAACTACTGTAAAGGAAATGCTGGCTACTATTCTGCGTTGCCACGCGGGTAAAGATGCGATTTTGGCAACTGCTGGTAATTTTAATAACCACATAGGGTTGCCATTAACATTGCTGCAATTAAAACCGCAGCATCGCTACGCCGTAATTGAGATGGGCATGAATCATGCCGGCGAACTGAGTTATTTAACTGGTTTGGCGCGTCCAGATTTTGCTCTGGTTAATAATGCTTTGCGTGCTCACATTGGCTGCGGTTTTGCAGATGTGGCCGATATTGCATGTGCTAAAAGTGAAATCTACCAAGGTTTAAATGCTAATGGGATTGGCTTTGTTCCGACTGATGACGGACAGTCTGAGCTTTATATCAAAGCTTTGCATGGTAAAAGATGTGTTCGCTTTGGTACAAAGCTGGGTGATGTGCATGCTGAAAATATTGTTTTGCAGCCATTAGGCATTGCTTTTGACCTGCATAGCCCGCAAGGTGAGACACATATAAATATACCGGTGCCCGGATTGCATATGGTACACAATGCGGTAGCAGCCTGCGCGATGGCGCTGGCAGCAGGTTTACCTTTGTCAGCTTTGCATGGACTGAATGCATTTCAAAACGCTAAAGGCCGCTTGCAGCAGAAGCACAGTATGAATGGTGCGCTGGTCATTGATGACACTTATAATGCCAATCCTGATGCATTCAAGGCTGCAATTGATGTGCTGGCAGCTTTTCCGGCACCACGGGTCATTGTTATGGGTGCTATCGGTGAGCTTGGCAATAATGCTCCTGCTTTGCATGCTGAAGTCGGTGCCTATATGCGTGAACGAGGTATTGAGGCTGCGTTTTTTATCGGTGAAAACAGCCGATATGCTGCTGAAGCTTATGGGGCTAAAGAAGCGTTTTATCAGGACAGAAACCGGCTGATTGAAGATTTACGCGCCTGGGATCAGCAAACGGCGACTATTCTGGTGAAAGGTTCACGTTTTATGCACATGGAAGATGTGGTTGCTGCTTTAACGCAAGAATAAAATGCGGTAACCATTGATTGCCGGTTTGATTGTTTGGTGCTTTCGTTACCGGTTTAGGTTGTCGGAATAATTATTTCCGTCAGCAGTGATTATTTGATTAACCGTCATGGCCTGAGCTGTGGCAAGGAAAAACAACCATGCTTTTGTGGTTAGCTGAACTTTTTCATTATTGGATAAGTGGTTTTCATTTATTTCAATATACTACTTTTCGTGCTGTAATGGCCGCGCTTACGTCTATGGGACTAAGCCTTGCGTTTGGGCCATGGATGATCCGCAAATTAACTCAACTCAAGGTCGGACAGGCCGTTCGCGATGATGGACCTAAAACCCATCTAATTAAAAGCGGTACTCCCACAATGGGCGGAACGCTGATTTTATTGGCAATTACGGTTACAACATTATTATGGGCCAATCTGGCTAATCCTTATATTTGGGTGCTGTTGCTAGTGATGCTCAGTACCGGAGCGCTGGGCTTTTATGATGACTGGAAAAAGGTCGTTTACAAAGACCCACATGGTGTATCGGCCAAATTCAAGATGATATGGCAATCTACCGTAGCACTAATTGCTGGAGTGGTGTTGTTTTATGCTGCGCATTTAAGTTCAACAACTACTTTTATTGTGCCGTTTTTCAAGGAAATTGCTTATCCTTTAGGTGGTATAGGCTTTGTGGTGCTGACTTACTTTGTAATTGTTGGCACATCCAATGCAGTTAATTTGACGGATGGTTTGGATGGGTTGGCGGCTTTTCCAGTAGTGCTGGTGGCTGCGGGCTTGTCTATTTTTGCCTATGTGAGTGGACATGCAGAATTTGCACATTATTTGCAGTTGCCCCATGTGCCCGGCGCCAATGAAGTCATGATATTTGGTGCAGCCATTTGTGGCTCGTGTCTGGGTTTCCTATGGTTTAATGCTTATCCAGCACAGGTATTTATGGGTGATGTCGGGGCATTGGCTCTGGGTGCCGCCTTGGGTACGATAGCGGTGATAGTGCGTCAGGAAATTGTGCTGGTGATTATGGGCGGCTTATTTGTTGTAGAAGCTTTGTCAGTGATGCTACAGGTAGGTTCATATAAATTACGGCGTAAACGTATTTTTCTGATGGCACCGATCCACCATCATTTTGAGCAGAAAGGCTGGAAAGAGACGCAGGTAGTAGTACGTTTCTGGATTATCACCATGATTTTGGTGCTGGTGGGACTTTCTTCTCTGAAAATACGATAATGGCCTTAAAATATTAGTTTCAGGCCTTGAATGTGTAACTGAAAAATAAATGTAGGACTAAGCCATGACTGACTGGCGTAATAAAAAAGTTTTGGTTGCAGGGTTGGGACGTACCGGTGTTTCAATGCTGGCATTTTTGACTCAAGCTGGCGCTAAAGTGGCCGCATATGATATGCAGCCGGATGAAGCAACGCGTCAGTCAGTTCTCAATCATTATCAGGTTGACATTCATACGGGTGAATTGGCGGCAGTTTTGAATCAGCATCATTTTGATGTGCTGGCGTTAAGCCCAGGTATAAGCCAACGTGATACAGCAATTGTTGCTTTTAAACGTGCCGGTGGGCAAGTAGTTGGTGATGTAGCTATTTTAGCTGAACTACTGGCTGGTAGCGGTAGCAAAGTAATTGCAATTACCGGATCAAATGGCAAAACCACCACCACCAGTCTGGTAGGATTTTTATGTGAAAAGTGTGGTCTGGATACCGTCGTTGCAGGCAATATAGGCACACCGGTTCTTGAAGCTTATCTAGCACGCGACGGTAAAACCGCCGATGTGTGGGTGCTGGAACTTTCCAGTTTTCAGCTAGAAACCACTCCATGTCTCAATGCCACTGTGGCTACAGTGCTGAATGTGTCTGAAGATCATTTGAATCGCTATGATGATTTACTTGATTATGCACACAGTAAAGACCGGATTTTTCGTGGTCACGCCATGCAGGTATTGAATGCTGATGACACATTCTGTTGTGCCATGCTGCGCCACGAACATAATGTGAAATGGTTTTCTTTACAAAAAAATACCGACTACTGGCTGAATCAAGGTGTGCTCTCTGCTGGTAATGAAGCTTTACTATCCTTTGATGCACTACCTCTGCAAGGCAAACATAACGCTGCCAATGTGCTGGCTGCGTTTGCTTTATGTGAAGCCATAGGTTTATCGCGAGCGCAACTGCTGAACCATGTTGGTGCTTTCAAGGGGTTGCCGCATCGGGTTGAAAAAGTGGCTGAAGTCAATGGTGTCACATTTATTGATGATTCAAAAGGAACCAATGTCGGTGCAACTTGTGCAGCACTGTTTGGGCTGGATAAACCAATCGTGTTGATAGCGGGCGGACAAGGGAAGGGACAGGATTTTTCGCCGTTGCAAACAGCTTTACGTGATAAGGCTCGGGCAGTGCTGCTTATTGGTGTAGATGCACAGCAGCTAGGATCTGTTCTGGATGGAGAAAATTATCCGGTAGAATATTGTGATGATTTACCTCAGGCTACTCAGCGTGCCTTTGCACTGGCTAAAGCGGGTGATATCGTGCTACTGAGTCCAGCATGTGCCAGTTATGATATGTTTAAAGGATATGCGCACCGTAGTGAAGTATTTATTGCCAGTGTGCGACAGTTGCAGGATAGCCAAGCATGATTACCGAATCACGTTTGCTCGACCGTAAATTATTACGCCGCGGCGATACATTCGACCAGTCACTGCTGTGGATGGTGGTGCTGATGGCCAGTTTTAGCCTGATTATGGTGTATTCGGCTTCTATTGCTTATGCAAGACATGATGGCGGCAGTACTTATTTTTATTTAGTTCGCCAGGCAGTTTTTCTGCTGTGCGGCGGGCTGCTTGGTTGTATTGCCGCGCGTATTCCTCTACGTACATGGAAAAAACTTACACCACTAGTATTACTGCTCAGTATTCTGTTGTTGATATTGGTACTGGTGATGGGGCGTGAAATTAACGGTGCCCGCCGCTGGATTAATGTAGGTATGGTCAATATTCAGCCTACAGAAGTGTTCAAGCTGGCTATTATTCTGTATCTGTCTAGTTTCTTTACCCGCCGAGCAGAAATATTAAAAGAATTTAAAAAGGTTTGGTTTGCTGGTATTCCGGTCGGTCTTGGTCTTGGGCTGATTATGCTGGAGCCCGATTTTGGATCATTTGTTGTGGTATCCGTTATTGCTGTCGGCCTGCTGTTTCTGGCTGGTTTACCTTTTCGTTGGTTTATGGCGGTTGTTGGTTTCGGTTTGCTGGCCATGATTTTGCTGGTGCTGTTTGAACCTTACCGTATGGCGCGCGTGGCCGGTTTTCTTGACCCGTGGGCTGATCCGCTTGGTAAAGGCTATCAGTTGACCCATTCATTAATGGCCATCGGTCGTGGTGGCTGGTTTGGTGTCGGGCTTGGCGCCAGTTTGGAAAAACGTTTTTATTTACCTGAAGCTCATACCGATTTTATTCTCGCGGTAATTGGAGAAGAATTCGGTTTTGTCGGTATTTTGGTACTAATGTTTTGTTATATTTGGTTAGTGATCAGAGCTTTTTCAATTGGCAAGCAGGCACGTGATCTAGAGCTGTTTTATGGTTCATTTGTTGCCAAAGGTATTGGTATTTGGTTGGGTATCCAGAGCTTTTTTAATATTGGTGTCAATATTGGACTTCTACCAACTAAAGGGTTAACTTTGCCTTTGCTTTCCTATGGCGGTTCTGCGGTGATGATTATTCTTATTTGCGTGGGCTTGCTATTACGAGTTGATTATGAAAACCGACGGGTCATGCGTGGTTTTAAAGTTTAATTTATCCTCAAACATAATGAGTAAAGCGGATATTCAATGAATGCAAAAACCTTTATGGTCATGGCGGGCGGTACAGGCGGGCATATATTTCCTGCACTTGCTGTTGCTCAGGAGTTGCAGGCTCAGGGACATCGTATTGTCTGGCTAGGTAGTGAAGGTGCAATGGAAACGCGTCTGGTACCACAATACAACATTCCGTTGGAAACTCTCTCTATTAAAGGCATTCGTGGTAACGGAATAAAACGAAAATTACTGTTGCCGTTTACTTTAGTAAAAACCATTGCTGCCGCACGGAGAATTATCCGTCGGTACAATGTTGATGCGGTTATCGGTTTTGGGGGATTTGTCACTTTTCCCGGCGGCATCGCAGCCAGATTATGCGGCTTGCCGTTGATTGTACATGAGCAAAATGCTATTGCCGGTTTATCTAATAAAGTACTGTCTCATTTTGCCAGTCAGGTGATGTATGCATTCCCGCAGGTTTTTACCAACCAAAACGGGCTGGTAGGTAATCCTGTTCGAGCAGATATTGCAGCATTAACCCCTCCAGCACAACGCTTTGCTGGTAGGCAGGGCGTGCTGAATATTTTGGTGGTGGGCGGTAGTCTGGGAGCCGATATATTAAATAAAGTTGTGCCACAGGCTATGGCTTTATTGCCGGAATCGCAGCGTCCGAATCTGCTGCATCAGTCTGGACGCAATAAATTAACACAGTTACAGCATCAATATGATGAATATGGTGTTAAAGCAGAATGTGTGGAATTTATCACCGATATGGTTTCTGCATACCGTGAAGCTGATCTAGTGATATGCCGTGCTGGTGCACTGACTATAGCTGAACTAACCGCTGCTGGCTTGGGCGCGATTTTGGTGCCTTATCCGCATGCCGTTGACGACCATCAGACTGCTAATGCACAGTATATGGTTAAGGATGGCGCGGCCGTGCTAATGCCTCAAACTAGCCTAAATGCCCAGTCCCTGCAAACGGTACTGGCTGATTTGTCACGCGAACAATGTTTGCAGATGGCAGAGAAAGCTCGGGCATTGGCTCAGCCGGATAGTGCGGCTAAAGTTGCAGCAGCGGCAGTGGCTAGTGTGCTTTGAACAATGATTAAAGAATGGCCGGAAGATGTTGTATAGCCTGAGCCGGCCGGAAAAGTAAATATAGTATGAAAGAAAATATGAAAGACCGTATCCGTCACATACATTTTGTGGGTATTGGTGGTACGGGTATGTGCGGTATTGCTGAAGTATTACATAATGAAGGCTATCAGATTAGTGGTTCTGATTTAGCTGATAATGCCGCCACTCAACATTTGCGGGCTATCGGTGTGCAGATTAGCTGTGGCCACAGTGCAGATAATATTTGTGGTGCTGATGTGGTTGTGACCTCAACCGCGGTAAAGAAAGATAATCCTGAAGTGGTAGCTGCACTGGAACAAAAAATTCCAGTTATTCCTCGCGCCATGATGCTAGCTGAAATCATGCGTTTTGGACGGGGTATTGCGATTGCCGGTACACATGGAAAAACAACAACTACCAGTCTAACTGCTTCTGTGCTCGCCGCTGCCGGATTGGATCCGACTTTTGTTATCGGCGGACGCTTAACTGCTGCCGGCAGCAATGCCAAGCTGGGTAAAGGGGAATATATTGTTGCCGAAGCTGATGAATCCGATGCATCTTTTTTATATTTGACTCCTCTATTCACTGTTGTGACCAATATTGATACTGATCACATGGATACTTATGACCATGATGTTGAAAAACTGCATCAGGCTTTTGTTGACTTTGTGCATCGAATGCCATTTTACGGCAAAGCCTTCTTATGTATCGACAGCGAACATGTGCGTCAGATATTGCCGCTGATTCAGAAACCCTTTGTTACTTACGGACTGGATGACAGTGCCGATTTATATGCTAGCAATATAGTAGCCTGCGGTGCGCAGATGCGTTTTGATGTTCATACACGCAAAAAAGGTATTAATCCATTTAGTGTAACGGTCAATATGCCGGGACAGCATAATGTTTTAAATGCACTTGCTGTAATCGGTGTGGCACTGGAAATCGGTGTTTCTGTTTCTGCAATACAGATTGGGCTAGAAAGCTTTGCCGGTGTTGGTCGCCGTTTTCAGCAATACGGTGATATTTCTTTGCCGGATGGCGGTAAAGCATTACTTATTGATGATTATGGGCATCATCCGGTAGAAATGTCTGCTACTATTGCTGCAGCACGTGGTGCCTATCCAGACCGCCGACTGGTAGTGGCTTTTCAGCCGCATCGCTATACCCGAACCCGTGACCTTTTTGAAGATTTTGTACAGGTACTGACTAAAGCTGATGGTGTAGTGTTAACGGAAGTATACGCAGCAGGTGAGGATCCAATTGTGGCCGCAGACAGTAAAGCTTTAATGCGAGCTATTCGGGTTTTAGGCAAAGTTGAACCGATTTATGTAGCAAACGTGGATGAAATGGCACCCACTTTATTAAATGTGTTGCAAGATGGTGATGTTTTGCTCAATATGGGTGCTGGTAGTATCAATAAAGTACCAGCCATGATTACCGAAATGGCCGCAGCTATTTAGGTATGGCAATCTATATCGTGTGCAAGAATAGTAGTAATTGAAAGAAATACAGGAAAAAATAAAGTAATGAATAATTTTGGTAAAGTCGCCGTACTGATGGGTGGCTTCTCCAGTGAACGTGAGGTGTCACTGGCCAGTGGCGCGGCAATTTTAACAGCGCTCAAAAGCCGAGGTGTGGATGCACATGCTTTTGACCCAGCTGAGCGACCTTTGTCTGACTTGGTCAGTGAAAAGTTTAAACATGCTTTCAATATTTTGCATGGTTCCTTTGGGGAAGATGGTGTGGTGCAAGGCGCATTAGAAGCCTTGGGTATACCGTATACGGGTTGCGGCGTAGCTGCTAGTGCTATAGGTATGGACAAATTTCGCAGCCGTCTTATCTGGCAGGGCGTTGGTTTACCCTGTGTCCCTTTTATTGTATTACATGACGATAGTGATTTTGCTGATGTAGAAGCAAAACTGGGTTTGCCTCTGTTTGTTAAACCGGCAGCAGAAGGCAGTAGTGTAGGTGTGATGAAAATCAGACAGACGGGTGAGCTGGCTAAGGCTTATCAGCAGCTGAAACAATATCACGGTGAAATTCTGGCAGAACGTGCTATTGAGGGTGGAGAATATACCTGTGCTATTTTGGGTGAGGAGGTGTTGCCCAGTATACGTATTCTTCCGGCAACTGACTTTTATGATTATGAGGCCAAATACCACCGTGATGATACCGTTTATTTATGTCCCGCAGATCTGACACCCCCAGATGAGCAGCACATGCGGGATCTGACAGCCCGGGCATTTAAAGCTCTGGGGGGTCGCGGCTGGGGAAGAGTAGATTTTCTCCGTGATGCAGACGGAACGATTTATATTCTGGAAGTCAATACTGTGCCAGGCATGACAGGTCACAGTCTGGTGCCTAAAGCGGCACGTGAAATTGGCTTGAGTTTTGAAGATTTGTGTGTTGAAATTTTAAGTCATGCGACTTTGGGATAATGCGCAGGCCTTAAAACGGCTTTATCGCTGGTTATATGTTTGTGTATTGTTCTGTCTGCTGGGTGCAGGCGGAACGTGGCTGGTTCACTCACCTTACTTTCCGGTACGGCAAATAAAAGTGTTACAGCCGTTGAAAAATTTGCAGTCTTCCGAAATTGAAGAAATCAGTAAGCAGTATTTGCGTGGTAATATTTTTACCGTGAATGTTAGTGCTGCACAGGCGGCTTTAGCTAAACTGCCATGGGTCGCCAAAGTTCAGGTAAAGCGGATATGGCCTGATACTGTACAGCTGGAGATTAAAGAGCGGGTACCTGTGGCACGCTGGAATGCTCAGCAACTGGTGGACAACGATGGACAAATTTTTACTGCAACCAGTCAGCAACAGTTGCCATTATTTACTGGAACCAACAGTTCCGCTCGCTACATGACTGTACATTTGCTAACATTCGAAAGTTTGTTACAACCAACCGGCTTGCATATTCAGCAATTACAGCTGAGTGACCGTTCTGCCTGGCAGTTGAAACTGACTAATGGTATGACACTGCGACTGGGTCGGGAAAAAGTAGAGCAGCGTCTGTCGCATTTTGTCTGGGCATGGCCTCAGGTATTGCACAATCAGGCCGCTGCTATTGACTATGTGGATTTGCGCTATCCAGATGGTTTTGCAATACGTTATAAAAACAAAGCTGTATCAGCTTCTGCTGACGATAATTTCTCAGAAGATGCTGCAACAATGGATCAGCAGGATGCACAGTTGGATTGATCCGGACAGACCGATTGATAATTTGAATTTAAAGTGATGACCATGGTTAAAGGTAAAAAATACATCAGTGCGTTGGATATCGGCACGTCAAAAGTAATCGCCCTGATTGGTGAAGTACAGGAAGACAACGAAATCCACATTGTTGGTCTGGGACAAGCGCCATCTCGCGGTTTGAAGGCAGGGATGGTAACCAATATCGAAACCACAGCACAGGCTATCAAGCAGGCCATGGAAGAAGCACAGATGATGGCTGATGTACCGGTAGAAAGCGTTACCACTGGTATTGCGGGCAATCATATCCGTAGTTTCAATTCGCAGGGTGTGGTAAAAATCAAGGATGGTGAAGTTAGTCAGGCCGATATCGACCGTGCGATTGAAACCGCTAAAGCAGTAAATATTCCGCCTGACCACGATATTCTGCATACAGTTGTACAGGAATTTATTATTGATAATCAGCCCGGTGTACGCGAACCAATCGGAATGAGCGGCGTGCGTCTGGATACACGTATTCACATTATCACCGGTGCAGTTACTGCCATGCAGAATATTCAGAAATGCGTCAATCGTTGCGGTTTGCAAATCAGCAAAATGATTCTTCAGCCGTTGGCGAGCGGACAGGCGGTGTTGACTGAAGATGAAAAGGATCTTGGCGTCTGTGTAATTGATATCGGCGGAGGTACCACTGATATTGCTGTCTACACCAACGGAGCTATCCGGCATACAGCTGTCATTCCAGTTGCGGGAGACTTGATTACCAAGGATTTGGCTCAGGCACTACGCACACCGCACAGTGCTGCTGAATACATCAAAATCAACCATGGCGTAGCGCTGGCTACAATGGATGGACTGGATGACATGATTGAAGTGCCTAGTGTTGGAGATCGCAATCCACGTCAGATTTCACGCCGGACACTGGCCAGTGTTATTGGTCCGCGTGTGGAAGAAATTCTGGAGCTGACATTAAACGAATTACGTCGTTCCGGCTTTCCCGAGGATGTGCTCACGTCCGGTGTGGTTTTAACTGGTGGAGCGTCATTATTACCCGGCATGGTAGAGCTAGCTGAAGATGTATTCAATCTGCCGGCGCGTATTGGCGTTCCACAGGAAATGGGCGGTGTATCGGAGAGGATTCGCAACCCGCGTTATGCCACCGCAATTGGCCTATTGCAGGCAGCATGTGAAGATGACAGTAAAAATGACCTGCCTGTTGCCACTGCTGCCGAACCGAAAGAGTCATGGCTTTCCAAATTACAAGCTTGGTTTAAAAACAATTTTTAACTTATCTAACACAATAAATGACAGAACTTTTGCGCATTGTGTATAACTGTCGATATAATGATAGTTATACAAGGGTTTAAAATGATTATGCGCATGTTTTGTCAGGAGACATAAATGCAACTGGTATATGATGTTGTGGAGACAGTAGTCGGTGCTGCCGTTATCAAAGTCATTGGTATTGGCGGTGGTGGCTGTAATGCTATTAACAATATGGTTGAAAATGCGGTTGCCGGTATTGAGTTTATCAGTGCTAATACTGACGCACAGTCTTTACAAAACAGTAAAGCCTCAAAACGCATTCAACTGGGTAACAATCTAACCCGGGGTCTCGGAGCTGGCGCTGATCCAGAAATTGGTCGGAATGCAGCCATGGAAGACCGTGAAGCATTGTCAGATGCTATCCGCGGTGCCAACATGCTGTTTATCACTACTGGCATGGGTGGCGGTACTGGTACAGGCGCAGCACCTGTTGTGGCTGAGCTGGCCAAGGAAATGGGTATTCTGACCGTTGCAGTGGTGACACGCCCGTTTGAATATGAAGGTAAGCGTATTCAGGTGGCGAACAACGGCATAGAAATTCTGAAAAATACCGTTGATTCTCTGATTGTGATTCCAAATGACAAACTGATGTCAGCATTGGGCGAAGATGTCAGCATGCGTGAAGCATTCCGTGCTGCAGATAATGTATTACGCAATGCGGTGGCTGGTATTGCTGAGGTTATTACCAATCCGGGTATCATCAATCTTGACTTTGCTGATGTGAAAAACGTGATGAGCATCATGGGTATGGCAATGATGGGTTCAGGCAGTGCTCATGGCGTTGATCGTGCCCGTATTGCTACTGAGCAGGCTATTGCCAGCCCGCTGCTTGATGACGTGACACTGGATGGTGCGCAGGGTGTTCTGGTAAACATTACTACTGCTCCAGGTTGTCTTAAAATGTCAGAATACAAAGAAATCATGAGCATGATTGATGAATATGCTCATGACGAAGCTGCGTTGAAATATGGCACTTCTGAAGATGCCAGCATGGAAGAAGGCGAAATACGCGTTACCATTATTGCTACCGGGTTACAAGAACAGAAAGCTTTGCATCATCAGCAGCAAAGCAATCTGCGTGTTTTGCAAACGGTACAGGCTACTGGTACCGAAGATGCCTATCCGGATATTGGCAGCGTTGTACGCTCTGGCCGCAGTGCACGTAGTATGAATCTGGCTGCTGCTGATTTTTCTAATCAGTCCGTTCTGGATGATTTTGAAATTCCGGCTGTGATTCGTCGACAGGCAGATTGATATTTTTAGAAATATTAAAGCTGTCCAGAATGAAATTCTGGACGGCTTTTTATTTTCTTAAATTCAAAGAAACGCTATTTTTGATTCTAGCTAAATATACCAAAAAAATTTATTGCAAAAGCGTTTCAGATTGCAGACACAATTTGTAGAGTCTGATCTAAAACTACCAAACTAAGCAATAATTTATTTGTAGGGAAGTTCAAGAGTTTTAAATTATACAGTCAGAAATATGTAGGTTGGGCTGGAAACCTGAAATCCCTTACAATAGATAGCTAAATTAATCTGTTTCAGATAAAAATTAGTGAAGTCAGAATAATATGAGTGACGTAATCCAACAATCAGACCACGGTGAAGATTATCTCCTTTTAGGGCAGTATGCTGAACGTGCTTATCTAGCCTATGCTATGAGTGTGGTGAAAGGTCGGGCATTGCCGGATGTGGCAGACGGTCAAAAACCGGTACAGCGGCGCATTCTGTATGCCATGAAAGATATGGGCTTGGTACATGGCTCCAAGCCAGTGAAATCGGCGCGCGTGGTGGGTGAAATTCTGGGTAAATATCATCCGCATGGTGATGCATCTGCCTATGATGCGATGGTACGCATGGCTCAGGATTTTACTTTACGCTATCCATTGATTGACGGTATCGGTAATTTCGGATCACGCGATGGCGATAGTGCTGCAGCCATGCGTTATACAGAAGCACGTTTAACTCCGATTGCTGAATTGCTGCTGTCCGAAATCGACATGGGTACGGTGGATTTCATTCCCAATTATGATGGTGCCTTTGTTGAACCTACGGTTTTGCCAGCTCGACTGCCGATGATTTTGTTGAATGGCGCTTCTGGTATTGCAGTTGGTCTGGCTACAGAAATTCCTTCACATAATCTACGTGAAGTTAGCGCGGCGGCTATAGCATTATTGAAACAACCTACTTTAGATACTACAGCTTTAATGCAGCATCTACCTGGCCCTGATTTCGCTGGCGGCGGGCAGATTATTACTTCACCGGAGGATATTCAGGTTATTTATGCTCAGGGTAAAGGCAGTATTCGAGTACGGGCACGGTACGAAATAGAAAAACTGGCACGTGGACACTGGCGGGCAATAGTAACCGAGCTACCTCCGGGTACTTCTGCGCAAAAAATATTGGCAGAGATAGAAGAACAGACTAATCCTAAACCTAAAACCGGTAAAAAAAATCTGACTCAGGAGCAAATGAATACGCGCACACTGATGCTTTCGCTGCTGGAGAGAGTGCGAGATGAATCAGATGGACAGGCTCCGGTGCGGCTGGTGTTCGAACCGAAATCCAGTCGCATTCAGCCGGATGAATTCATGAATACATTACTGGCTCAAACCAGTCTTGAGGGAAATGTAGCGATTAATCTGGTAATGATGGGGCAGGATAATAAACCTGCGCAAAAAAACCTTGTTCAGATTCTGCGTGAGTGGCTTGATTTTCGTATTCTGACTGTTACACGACGTTTGCAGTATCGGTTAGAGCAGGTAGAAAAACGTATTCATATTTTGCAAGGCAGGCAGACTGTATTCCTGCATATAGATGAAGTTATTCGCGTTATCCGTGAATCAGATGAACCTAAACAAGAATTGATATCGGCATTCGGCTTAAGTGAGATACAGGCGGATGATATTCTGGAAATTCGTTTGCGTCAGTTGGCCAGATTGGAATGGATTAAACTAGAAACAGAATTGAATAAACTGCAGCAGGAGCGTGAGCAATTAGTTTCGTTACTGGAAAATGAAATTGCCAAGAAAAATTTGGTAATTAAGGAAATTGATGTAGATACCAAACTTTATGGCGATAACCGCCGCACTCTGATTCAGCCGGCAGAGCGCGCTACACTTACTCAGATGACAGCCGATGAGCCGGTTACGCTGGTATTATCGAAGAAAGGCTGGCTGAAAACGCGGGTTGGGCATAATTTGGATTTGAGCCAGACCACCTTTAAAGAGGGCGATGGCCTAATGCAGGCCGTGGAAGGTCGTACGGTATGGCCGGTTATACTGCTGGACTCGCACGGACGTGCCTACAGCGTTGACGCAGCCAGCATTCCTGGTGGTCGCGGTGATGGCGTGCCGGCCGGTTCTCTAGTTGAGCTTGATCAAGGGGCGACAATCGTTGCAATGCTCACTGCCTTACCTCAGCAGCATTACCTTTTGGCCAACAGTGGTGGCTATGGTTTTGTGATTGCTTTCAAAGATTTGGTTAGCCGTACTAAAAACGGCAAAGTGGTGATGACGGTTAATGATAATGAAACATTATTGCCACCCCTGCCGGTGCCGGCCAAATCCTTGTCCGCCGGTAGCCAAACCGAGCTGATTGCTGTTTCCAGTGCTAACCGTCTGCTTGCTTTTCCTTTACTTGAACTCAAAGTGATGGCTAAAGGGCGCGGTCTGCAAATCATGAGTTTGCCGTCTGATGAGACATTAAATTACATTGTGCTGTCAGACTCACCAGAATTTACGTTGGAAACTCAAGGTAAACGAGGTGGCCGTCATCAGGAAACACTGCGTGTACAGGATATCAGTAACAGGAGAGGACACAAAGGTAAAGAATTAAGCGTTTCGGGCGCAATTCTGGCTATTTATGGTACTTTGAATGATGGAAATTAAGCCGGTATGAAAACCCGTATTCATGGCTGGCCGCAATATCTGGACAGGCTTTCTGCCTTACTTAATATTGCCCGCATGAGCCTGTTGTTTTCCATCATGACTTTTTACGTCCTGACCCGAAACATGGATGAACCGGGACTAAGCGTACCAATATTCAATAAACCTGAGCTCTACAGCTGGGCGGCACTTTACGGTTTTCTGATTTTGTTTTCGATGCTGGTACCGCGTTGGCAAAATCAGCCAGATGCCCTACCTAATGTTAATGCGGCTGTAGACATCACCATGATTGCATGGCTGATGAGTATGGCTGGTGGTGTGGACAGCGGCTTTGGTATTTTGTTGTTGCCATTTGTGGCTGCCGCTTGCTTGTTTAGTCGTGGTCGTTATCCGCTAATATATGCAGGATATGTCACCTTACTGATTGTAATCATTACTTGGTTGCAAATTAGCCGTAATGGTTTTGAAAATATCAGTATGCGGATTTGTACCATCGCGTTTATGCTGATTGCAGCTGTTTACCTTGTGGCTGGGCTGACCGCTTATGTGGCCACTTCACTAGCTCGCTCGCAAAATCTGCAATATCAGCAATCAAAGATGCTCGACAGTTATCGCCACCTGCTGGATCGTGCTTTTAATTATGTGCAGGAAGGGGTAGTGGTATTAGATGAGAGTGGCATGATATGGTTAATTAACCGTAAAGCACAGAAATATTTTCCTATGCTGGTGGTGGATACTCGCACAGTTATTTTTCGTCAGATTATGCATTACTGGCACACAGAGCAGAAAAATATATTTGAAATCAACTGTACCCTCAATGGTTTGCCGATGCGAGTACATGCGCGACTGCTACAGGAGGCCAATACGCCCTTATTGATGTTGTCTATGCGTGCCCGTACTGAAATAGATCAGGAGGCTATGGCTCTCAAACTGGCATCTTTAGGGCAATTAACCGCTAATCTGGCACATGAAATACGCAATCCGATGTCCGCTGTACGTCAAGCCAATGAACTATTGCAGGAGGAAGAAAACGATCCGGCACGGCTGAAACTGTTTCATATTGTGGACAATAATATCAGTCGGATTGATAAAATGCTTGAAGACATCGGCGTCTTAAATAAACGTGATAAGAAAAACAGGCAGGTTATTGATTTGCGCGTTTTCTGGTCTGCGTTTGTACAGGAATTCATACTGATTAAACCTCAGGCTTTGCATTGTATTAAGCTTGAAGCCGACAGCGAACCATTGGTAGTCAGTTGTGACTCAATACATTTGCAACAGATAATGTGGAATCTAATGAATAATGCTTGGCGACACAGCCAGCAGAATAAAGAGGCTATTCGGGTTGTCATGCGCAAAGAATGGCAGCAGAAAATTTCAATTATAGTGATAGATAATGGTGCGGGTGTGAGTGCAGAGAATCAGTTACATCTATTTGAGCCATTTTTTACTACTGAGCCCAGTGGTACGGGGCTGGGGCTGTATGTGGCGCGTGAACTGGCTTTAGCCAATCACGGACAGTTAAATTACAGTCCGCAATTAAATGGATTTGAATTGACTTTGCCAAGGATGGTTGATGAATAGTCAGGTAGAATTAAAAAAGCCAGTGCTGGTAATAGATGATGAAGCTGATATTCGTGATTTAATGGAATTAACCCTGATAAAAATGGGTTTATCTGTCCAGACCGCTGCCGGCGTGGCTGAAGCCAAAAAAGCATTACGTAATCATGCTTTCTCTCTGGTACTTACTGATATGCGTATGCCAGACGGATCTGGTCTGGAAATTGTAGATTATATAACCGAGCATAATCTGGATATTCCGATTGCTGTGATTACTGCTTACGGTAATGCAGTGCAAGCAGTGCAGGCATTAAAAAATGGTGCTTTTGATTATCTGCAAAAACCCATTACTCTGGCACAACTACGCACATTAGTTAAATCTGTGCTGACAATCAACCATAGCTCTGATACCGACTCAATTACTAAAGCAGCCACAAGCACTAAACAATCTGAAGTGAAATCCCAGAATGTTTCTGAGCCAGGTAGAGGAAACCAAAGTGCTGCTCAAGAGCGATTGCTTGGTCACTCCCCTTTAATTGCTGAAGTGCGACAATTAATAAGCAAACTGGCTAAATCCAATGTACCCGTCTATATTGCCGGGGAATCCGGTAGTGGAAAAGAGCAAGCAGCCCGCAGTATTCATGAACAATCAGCACGTAAAGATAAAGCATTTGTTGCAGTCAATTGCGGGGCGATTCCAGAAGCATTGATGGAAAGTGAGTTTTTTGGTTATAAAAAAGGGAGTTTTACCGGCGCAGACAATGACAGAGCAGGATTTTTTCAGCATGCAGATGGTGGTACATTATTTTTGGATGAAGTGGCTGATTTGCCATTATCCATGCAAGTAAAGCTTTTGCGTGCCATTCAGGAACGAGCTGTTCGCCGGATTGGTGAAATGGAAGAAAAGCAAGTTGATGTCCGTATTATCTGTGCTACTCATAAAGACCTGAATGCTTTGGTAGAAACGGGACAATTTCGGCAGGATTTGTTTTACCGTCTAAATGTGGTGTCCATAACCATGCCCCCTTTACGTGAATTACGTGATGATTTACCAGAACTGATTCAGGTTTTGTTGCGACGTATTCTACGTGATGAAACCATGACCCTGAGCCCAGCAGCTGAGCAAGCTTTATTGCAATATAGCTATCCCGGCAATTTTCGCGAGCTGGAAAATATATTAGAACGAGCAATCGCGTTATCAAAAAATCATATTATCGAAGTTGATGATTTACAGATTCAAAGTTTCTCATTTGATAATCAGCGTAATTTATCGACAGATAGTGTCCATAATCCTGCCGAGGAAAATCCTGCAAGGACAGATTTTCAGTTTGGTCATACCCAGATTCAGGACTATCTCGACGATGTAGAACGTCATATTCTGCAGCAGGCATTAGCACAGACCCGTTATAACCGTACACAAGCGGCAAAACTGCTGGGCATCAGCTTTAGATCAATGCGTTATCGAATGGAACGATTGGGTATTGCCTAATGATACAAGCAATGGTTCTAACTGGGCAGATTGTAGACCTCAGTAAATTGTGCATGCCTCTGCAAAATCTATTAGAGACAGAAAAACTGCACTTTCAGCCGCAGCCACCTGCGCATGGTTTGTACTTGTATTATGATGATTACGGCCTTGCTCTGGCTAAAGCCGGAAATAAGGGTGTTGTACGTGTGGATTTCGTGCAGGGAACAGCTAGGCACCGGCGCCTGTTTGGCGGTGGTGAACTGCTGGCTCGTGCCGTACAGGCTAAAACTCAGCCGCTGGTCTGGGATGCTACTGGTGGGCTGGGTCGAGATGCGTTTGTGATGGCTTCTCTGGGATTAGAGGTGCTGGTATTTGAACGCAATCCTTATGTCCATGCTTTGTTGGCAGATGGTTTGCAAAGAGCACTCGCAGATCATAATACAGCTCAGATAGCACAGAGGATTAATCTGAAATATGGCAGTATAACTTGTAAAGCGGCAATGCAAAAATCTGATTGCTTGCCAGATGTGATATATCTGGATCCAATGTACCCCCAAAAGCAGAAATCAGCGGCGGTAAAAAAGGAAATGGCTTATTTCCATGAGCTGCTTGGAACCGCCGATGAGAATAACGACACGGATTTATTACTGGCAGCACAACAGCTTGCTTGTAAACGAGTGGTTGTAAAACGGCCAGCTAATGGTAGATTTTTGGCAGAAAAGCAGCCGGCTTTTCAGTATTTAGGCAAAACCACGCGTTTTGATGGGTATATTCCATTATAATTTATTTAGGCAGCATTTTTTTAGAAGAGAATCAATAATATAGTAATCTGTGTAGCATAGGGGAGAATATTGAATGGCCAGAAAAATATGGGCCTACGCCAAAGATGTACATGAGCAATTTATCTACAACAAGCAATTGGAAAAGCTTGAAATCTTCTATATCTGGGATGTGCTGAAATTAAAACAGCAACACCCTGAAGCTTATTCAGGACTCAAGTTTTATTCAACCGAATTTGATGAAATCAACCGGCAGGAATTAATACCAACTGAATATGGATTTTTCAGATATCAATCGGATGAAGTTGATAAGAACAGGCAAGAATCAATATATCATTCAACAGCAATGTTGGTTTTGCAGGAAATGTCTGAAATAAATTTCACAATTGATAATGATAAATATAATTTCAGATTTTCAAAATTCTTGGTTGAACCATGCCTGAAATTTCAACATTTTGATAAAAATGAAGAAAAATATTATCCGGATTTAATCGGTTATTTTGGTGAAGACTGTGAATTATACGATAAATGGAATGGATGTCTGGCGATAGAAGTAGTTTTTACTAATCCCTGTTATCAGAAAAAAATAAATTCATTTGAGAAAAATCATATTCCCATTATCGAAGTGAGCATCTCAAAAAAACTAAAGCTTGATACAGAATTTTGTGGAGAAATAAATTTTACAGTTGATGAAGTTAAAAAATATTACCATGCACTGAAAAAAATATTTGCAAAAAAAGTGTATGGCAAAATCCGTTCGGATCCTGTATCAAAAAAATATCATCAAAATAAAATAAATAATCTTGAAATTTTATATCAGCAGACTTTACTTGAACTTGAAAATCAACAGTTAAAACAACACAGCAATAGTCAACTATATGAACAGTATGCAAAGCTGAATCAGGAATATAAAAAATTGCAAGCCAATATGTCTAATCTGAATCAAATGATGAGTGATATGCAGCAAAGAGAATGGATTTTGAATACCCGTTTAAATCATTATTTGAATATGGGTTTTTGGCAGAGACTAAAGTTTTTGTTGCAGATACCCATTGAATAATCAAGCAAGCTGCTAATCATTTAGCAGCTTGCTTGACTATTGAAAAATATTTTCAGAAAGTATAGCCGGTCTGAATTTCTTCAGCTCCGATCAACTCAGTGATTAATTGCAACAATGGGCGCAACTCATGATAACGTCGGCTAGTCTTGCGTAAATATTTTAGGAAGCGATGAATTTCACTACGGTATTTGTCTTTACCATCACGATAATACAATCGGGCAAAAATACCGGCTACTTTCAGATGACGCTGCACGCCCATCAATTCAAAGTCACGGTAGAAATGGTCAAAATCATTATGAACCGGTAGTCCGGCAGCGCGGGCTTTCTCCCAGTATCGAATAACTATGTCCAGTATAAATTCTTCATCCCATTCAATAAAAGCATCGCGAAGCAACGAGACTAAGTCATAAGTAATTGGACCGTATAATGCATCTTGAAAATCCAGAATACCGGGGCGGCCGCGAGTAAGCATAATATTACGTACAATGTAGTCACGATGTACATAAACCTTTGGTTGAGCCAGAATGGCCGGTAAGACGGCAGATACAGCCTGTTGCCACAAATGTTGCTGTTTTTCAGTCAGAGATAAGCCAAGTTCTTTTTGTACATACCATTCTGGAAACAGTTGCATTTCGCGTGTCATGACTGTTTCATCATATATTGGTAGTTGATCAGGTAGACTAGCCTTTTGCAGGGTAATTAACTCATCAACTGCTTCAAGTAATAATATCTTATGCACTTCAGGACGTTTATCTTGCAATAGTGCTGCCAGATAGGGGGTATGGCCGAAGTCCTCCAGTGCCATGAATCCTTTTTGCACGTCTGCATGATAAATTTTGGGTACATTTATGGCCTGAAAAAGGTGCTGTACCTTGATATAAGGCTGAATGCTCATTTTATCAGGTGGCGCATCCATACAGATTACACTGTGGTTATCCTTGAAAACAGCTCGGAAATAACGGCGGAAATCAGCATCAGCAGCAGCAAAGCTAAGAACAAAATCCTGTTGCGGATAACATGTATGTAACCATTTTTTTAGTTCGGATTCTCGTTGCATGGCATTTTTCAGGTTAAAATAAACGCTATTTTAACTGGCAAAGCCGTTTAGGTGATACTTTGTCCTACATATTTTCCCCCAAACCATTGGCCTTGGCCTTAACAACTGTGTTTTGTGCTTTTCCAGCACTAGCTTTGGCTGCTTCTCCTCTTTCTATGGGTGAGGGTAATGTCTGTACCGCACCTCAGCGTCCGAAACACTTTGTCAAACCTGTGCAAAGCAGTGGTGAATCCAATCCGGGTACAGACGTAACGCGGGTTGTAGCTGATGACGTCAATGGACAATCACAAGTGCAAGTGCATGCCAAAGGCAATGTGATTATAGAACGTAATGATGTCACCCTGAACTCAGACTGGGCTGATTATGATCAGCAAAGCCAGATTATCAAAGCTGGAGACCACTTTACACTGGATAATGGTGAAAGCCGCGTCAGCGGCGAGCATGTAACTTATGACATGGCTAAAAGTACCGGAGTGGGTGATGCCGGCCGCTTTGAAATGGAAAAGGACAACCGTCGTCTACAAGGCGTTGGTGACGAAATACAGATGGGCGGTAAAAATCGCTATCGTTTGCAAAGTGCCAAGTTCAATACCTGTAATCCAGGTGATGACAGCTGGTATATTCGTTCCGGTAGTATTGATTTGGATTACGATAAAAACGTTGGTGTGGCTCGTAATGCAACACTGGTGTTTGGCGGGGTTCCTCTATTCTATACACCATGGATTGATTTTCCACTAAATGGCAGCCGTAAGAGCGGTTTTCTTGCTCCAACCATTAAGGGCGGTTCTGATGGTTTTGAGCTGATGACCCCCTATTATCTGAATCTGGCTCCAAATTATGATGCTACCATCCGACCCCATTTAATCAGTAGCCGTGGTATCCAACTCGGAGGTGATTTTCGCTATCTACAACCGAAATATCAGGGACAGCTTAGTGCTGACTGGGTACCCAGTGACCAGAAGAGTAGCCACAAAAATCGTGCTGAAGTAGATTTCACCCATACTCAACAGCTAGCAAAAGGCTTAAGCGGCGGCATTGATTATCATCAGGTTTCAGATGATGATTATCGCCGAGATTTCTGGAGCGGTGATAGTGGTAGTGTAAATCTGAACCAACAGGCTTGGCTAAATTATCATCAAGATATATGGGGTGGTACATTTGACGGTAACCTGATGGTGCAAAAATATCAGACATTGGCTTCTACCAGTGGCTATAAAGATCAACCTTATTCACGCCTGCCACGCCTATCTGCCACATGGAACCGTTACTTTGGCAACCATTACGCCGTAAATGTATATGCAGAAGCTACCCGATTTGAAGGTAAAGAAACGGGTCATAAAGATTGGCTGAATAAATATCCGAATGGTACGCGGCTGGTATTATTTCCATCTTTGACCGCTGATTACTCTACCACATGGGGATATGTACGGCCTAAGCTGAGTTTCCATGCCACACATTACGATATGAGCAAACAGAATAATCAGGATAAACGCAGCATGGATCGTGCAGTTCCTTTGCTCAGCGTAGATTCAGGTATGACGTTTGAGCGGTTGTGGAAAACTAGAAACATGCATAAAGGGTTTATTCAGACACTGGAACCACGCTTGTTCTATACATATATACCACGACGCAATCAAGAAGATATGCCCTTATTTGATACAGCTGAAAACAGTTTTACTTATGATCAATTGTTCCGTGAAAACCGGTATTCCGGTCAGGATAGAATCAATGCGGCTAATTTTCTGACTACTGCATTGCAATCACGTGTATATGATAGTACTACTGGCATTGAACGATTTGCGGCCGGTATTGGCCAGCGTTTTTATTTTCAGGATGATAATGTTAAACTGAATGAAAACACTCCGAAAAACAAAGAACGCAAACGCTCAGACATGGTGGCTTTTGGTCGTGCGGCTCTGAGTAATCACATTACTGCTGAATCCAAATGGCATTACAATCAGGATCTGAAAACATCTGAAAGTTATAATTTTGGCATCCGCTACACGCCAAAACCTGGTAAAACCATTAGTGTTCGTTACAAATATGGTCGTGATGAAAATCTCTATGATGATGTTTATGGCAAAATGCGTTCTATTGATGTAGGAGTCCAGTGGCCGGTAAGCCGCAATTATTATCTTGTTGCGCGTCAAAATTATGATTTTGCTCACAGTGTCACCCTTAATCAGACCATTGGTCTGGAATATCAGAGTCCTTGCCACTGCTGGAGTGCGGGCCTAGTCGGTGCACGCTATACAGATGACTATAAAAAACGTAAAACCGCCGTATTATTTCAATTACAGTTGCGAGACCTGACCGGAGTGGGTAATGGTCCTCTTAGCCAGCTTGGTTCACAAATTCCCGGTTACAGCAATACTTACGAGGTAAAACATTAATGAAGCGCATACATAAATGGTTGGCAACAAGCATAATGGCCGTGGCCATTCCTTCTGCACTGGCACTAGATATCAAACCGGTTGATAACATTGTTGCTGTCGTCAATGATGATGTAATAACTAAGCAAGAGCTGGATTTGGTGACTAATCAGATGCGTTCACAACTGCCTAAAGGCAAATCAGTTAGTGCAGCTGATTTAGAGCAGCAGGCACTGGCACAATTGATACGCAAAGATTTATTGGTACAAGCGGCCAAACGTGCCAATATTCGTTTGAGTAATGCCGATGTAAATGAAGCAATTGAACAATTTGCCGCTCAGCGCCATATGACGGCTAAAGAGCTAATTCAGCGTATTGCCAAAGAAGGTATCAGTGAAAATCAACTGCGACGCACCATGACTGAAAATCTTTTAGCTCAAAAAATAGAGCAGAGTGAAGTGATGGGTAAAAGTCAGGTAAGTGATGCTGAAATTGATGATGCCATTGCCCGTGCTCAGCAGGAGGGTCGTCCTTTACCTCCACCTATCACAGCATATTCCTATCATGTGCAACATATTCTCTTGAAAAATGATAATGATATTACTCGCAAACTGATTGAGCAGATTGCCCAGCAGGCACGTTCTGGTGCATCGTTTGAACAGTTAGCTCGCCAGTATTCTCAAGATGGCAGTGCTCAAAATGGTGGTGATTTGGGCTGGATTATAGATGGTGAAACTGTCCCGCCGTTTGAGGCGGCTGTTAAATCTTTACAGCCGGGACAGATATCGATGCCAGTTCGTACTCAATTCGGATGGCATGTAATTCGATTGATTGATGTCAGAAGCAATGACACTCCAGCAGAACGTCAGCGTAATGGCATGCGTGCAGTGCTGGTGCAGGAAAAACGAGAACTATTATTACAGAATTTCCTGAAGCAATTGGAGGATCAGGCATATATCAATGTTCGACCTCAGGACTGAAAATGGTGAGTGGGGTGAATTTTTCTCATCAGCAGCCTGTGATTGCCATTACCAGTGGCGAGCCTTCAGGAATTGGTCCTGATATCTGTTTGGATCTGGCTGGCGCTGATTTGCCGGTACGCATTGTGGTTCTGGGTGACAAACAGCTGTTGGAGCAGCGGGCTGCATTATTGGGTAAACATATTTTCATTCAGTCTTATCAGCGAGATACTCAACCGAAAAAAGGGATGCTGGAAATTTGTCATATTCCCGTGCAAGTACCAGTTCGGGCCGGTTTGTTGGATGTTCACAATGCAGATTATGTATTGCAGTTGCTAAATAGAGCATATACAGGTATTGAACAGGGTGAATTTGCGGCCATGGTCACTGCACCAGTACACAAAGGAATCATCAATGATAGCGGTATACCTTTCAGTGGACATACCGAATATTTGGCAGCAAAAAGTGATACGCCCTTAGTGGTTATGATGCTGGCTGGAGGCGGTTTGAAAGTAGCTCTGGCTACAACTCATTTACCATTGCGAAAAGTAGCTGATGCGCTGACGGCTGAATTATTGACAGAAGTTCTTATTATCCTGCATCGTGACTTACAGCATAAATTTGGTCTGTCACAACCACGCATTCTTGTTGCCGGACTCAATCCGCATGCCGGAGAAAACGGACATTTGGGACATGAAGAAAATACTATTATCACTCCTGTGATTAAGAAGTTGCAACAGCAAAATATGCAAGTCAGCGGCCCTTTTCCAGCAGATACACTATTTCAGCCATTTATGCTTAAAGAAGCAGACGCGGTTTTGGCTATGTATCATGATCAGGGACTGCCTGTATTAAAATATGCCAGTTTTGGCGAAGGAGTGAATATCACTCTGGGATTACCATTTATACGTACTTCAGTAGATCATGGTACTGCTCTGGACCTTGCCGGGACGGGGAAAGCCAGCAGCAGCAGTTTATTTGCCGCGGTCAGCAGTGCGATTGAAATGTGTCACAGAAGTAAGTTCAAATAATGCACTTACCCGTAATTGATAAATACGGGCAGACATCATAAAATCAGATTAACGTACGGCATGGAAAATACTGATATGGCTACGCCGTTTATTGAAATGAAGGATGTGGTTTTTGCCTATGGCGATCGACCCATTCTTAAAAACATAAATTTTAAGCTGGAGCAAGGAAGTTTTACCGCAATCATGGGCAGTTCTGGTAGCGGTAAGACCACCTTGCTACGCTTGATTACTGGTCAGATTACCGCGCAGCAGGGACAGGTGCTGATTAATGGCCGCGATATTGCTAAATTCAGCCGCGAAGAGTTGTATCATCATCGCCGCAATATGGGTGTTCTGTTTCAGTTTGGTGCGCTGTTTACAGATTTGTCGGTTTTCGATAATGTGGCTTTTCCGATGCGCGAACACACTGATTTACCAGAAAGCATGATTCATGATCTGGTAATCATGAAGCTGAATGCGGTAGGTTTGCGTGGCGTAGAAAAATTAATGCCGTCCGAACTTTCCGGCGGTATGTCCCGCCGAGTGGCACTAGCACGCACTATTGCACTTGATCCGGCCTTATTGCTATATGATGAACCATTTACCGGTCTGGATCCAATTTCGCTGGGTGTGATAGCAGGCTTGGTAAGTAAAGTAAACAAAGCTTTGCAAACCACGAGTGTAATGGTGACACACGATATACAGCAATCACTGGATATAGCCAGCCATGTGGTTTTTCTGGCACATGGGGAAATTATTTTTTCCGGTTCACCACACCAAATGCGTGAACTGGATTCACCATGGGTAAATCAGTTTATACATGGTCAGGCTGACGGGCCGGTGGCATTTCGCTATCCGGCAACCACTACCTTACAACAGGATTTAGACATCGCGTGATGAAAGCTATAGAAGAACTGGGTGCAAAAACCCTCAGTTTTGTCCAGCACCTTGGGCGCGCCACTTTATTTCTGTTTGCTGCGTTGTTGCGCAGCGGAACAGTGTTACGCCGGCCGGGACTGATGATAAGGCAAATGTATTTTTCTGGGGTACTTTCCATTATCATCATTGCCGTATCTGGCCTATTTGTCGGTATGGTGCTGGGATTGCAAGCTTATACACAGCTGGCGAAATTTAAATCGGCTGATATATTGGGATATATGGTGGCTGCTGCTATGCTGCGCGAACTGGGACCTGTACTGGCAGCCATTCTATTTGCCAGCAGCGCAGGAGGTGCCATGACCAGTGAAATCGGGCTAATGAAAACAACAGAGCAGCTGGAAGCCATGAATGTTATGGCCATTGATCCAGTGGCTAGAGTTGTGGCACCACGGTTTTGGGCAGGTGTGCTCTCCATGCCTTTGTTGGCTTCCATCTTTAATGTGGCCGGTGTCTATGGTGCTTATCTGATCGGCGTAAAATATTTTGGTATGGATGACGGTGTATTTTGGGGGCAGATGCAGAATAATCTGGATTTCTATTATGATGTGGTAAACGGCCTGATTAAATCTCTGGTATTTGGTGTGATCGTCACACTGATTGCAGTTTATCAGGGTTTTTATGCACAACCGACTTCAGAGGGTATTCTGCGTGCCAATACACGAACCGTGGTATCCAGCTCCCTGACCATTCTGGCAGTGGATTTTATGCTGACCGCACTGATGTTTACCAAATAAGATATGGATTAACAGGATAATGATATGAAAAAAAACAGTCTAGAAATGCTGGTTGGTCTATTTGTCTTAATAGGCATCGTGGCAATATTGTTTTTATCTTTTCGTGTAGCAGGTGGAAATGGTGTCGGTTCTTCACAGCCTACTTATACTTTATCTGCATCATTCAGTGATATTGGAGGGCTCAAAGCACAGGCTCCAGTTAAAGCTGCTGGTGTAGTGGTAGGACGGGTAGACAAAATAGTACTTGATCCAAAAACCTATTGGGCAAAAGTAACTTTAAAAATTGATAAACAGTACCAATTTAGTACAGATACTTCTGCGCAAATCCTGACTTCCGGATTACTCGGTGATCAGTATGTGGGGCTGGAGCAGGGTGGAGATCCAGATAATCTGGCCGACGGAGATACCATTACCATTACTAGCTCTGCTTTGGTTCTGGAACAGCTTATTGGAAAATTTATGACCAATTTTGCTGAAGGCAACGCTAAAGATGATCACAAAAAAACGGCTGACAGCACTGCTGCCAGTGAATAAAAGCAATTGAAGTTGTAAATCTAATAAAATTTAATTTTAAGGCTTATTTATAATGAAACTAAACAAATCTAAATTTTTGGGTGCATTAAGCATTTGTATCATGAGTATCAGCATGGCTATTGCTTCGCCACAACAGGCTGTAAGCCAGCTAAAGGAGAATGCTACTCAAGTATTAGATATACTGGGGGCCGCTAATGGTAAAAATGACGAGCAGGTACGGCGTCAGGCGGAAAATTATGCCATTCCTTATTTTGATTTTGAACGCATGACTGCTCTGGCCGTTGGAGCACCTTGGCGTACTGCTACACCTGCCCAGCAACAGGATCTGACAAAAGAATTTAAAACACTACTGATTCGTACCTATTCCGGTACCATGCTCAAATTCAGAAACGCAAAAGCGAATGTATACAACAATCCTGTTGTTAATAAAAACGGGCGTGAAATTATTGTACGTGTGGATGTCACCACTCCTAACAGTAAGCCAGTACGTATGGATTACACAATGTATCAGTCTGGCAATATGTACCGAATTTATAATGTTGCTGTAGAAGGTGCCAGTTTGGTTACTGTTTACCGTAACCAATTTAATCAGACCATTAGCCAGAAAGGTATCGATGGCCTGGTAGCTGAGTTACGTGCTAAAAACGGTAGATAATTATGCAAACCACTGTGCAGGGAAAAACCCTGATGATTCATGACAAAGTTACCATGAGTACAGTAGGAGAGAACGATTATAAGCAGTTCAGTGACTGTATCCGCAATGGTGAGATTGAAAAAGTGGATGTCAGTGGGGTGACCGAAGCCGATTCAGCCTGTGTAGCTTTACTTGTGGCTGCTAAAAGATTGGCACACAGACAGAAATTTATGTTGCACATCGCCGGTGTGCCGGCAGGGCTGATTACCCTAATGGCACTGTACGGTGTAGAGGAATCGTTACAATGATTAAAAAAAAATTACTGGCTACCACACTGTTGTTGTTTCTGTGTCAGGCGGGCTGGGCTGAAGATCAGCCCTATAAAGATCCATATGAAGGTTATAACCGGGTGATGTTTAATATCAATGATCACTTGGATCAATACATCATGACACCTGTTGCACGTGGATATCGTAAAGTTACACCTTCTCCGGTACGAACCGGAGTGAACAACTTTTTCAATAATCTGCGAGATGTAGTTAGTTTCGGTAGTAATTTGCTGCGGCTGGATATTGAGAAAGCCAGTACAGATTTTGTTCGAGTAGGGATCAATACTACTTTTGGTTTGGGTGGATTACTGGATATTGCTGACGCAGGCCAAATTCCAAATAACAAAAATACTCTTGGTGACACATTTGCTTCTTGGGGCTGGAAAAACAGTAATTATTTTGTTTATCCGATATTTGGACCTTCTACTGTGCGCGATAGTATAGGCAGCACTATTACAGACGCCTTTCCTGTTGAAAATGCCATTTTTAAGGATGATGCAATACGTTGGAGTCTGGCCGGATTGAATGGTGTTGCCACTCGTGAAAGCTTACTGGATGTAACGGACAGTTTGAATGATGCTGCGTTGGATCGTTACACCTATATGCGTGATGTGTATATGAAACTACGCAATAAGCAGGTAGGCGGAACACTGTTTCCAGATGATGACGATGACGACGATGATGATATCGATACTCTGGTTGCTCCTGGCAGTGATACAGCTAATACTCAGCCGCAAGCTGCAAAACAGGTTGACAAAGCTCCGGTTGTGAAAGCCGATAAAGCAGCTGTTTCTACTGACAACACTGCTGCTGATAAGGCTGAAACTATTTCAGATGAATCAGCCGATAAAGCTCAACCAGAAAGTGCAGTGCCATCTGTTTCATCTTACTGGGATATGCACTAAAGCTGTATACTATCTTGTTAAAACGCCAGTTATTAATTGAAATTCAGCTCGTAGCACAACAGGAATACAAATATGTATGAAGTTAACCGCAGTGTATTTTTGCTTGTACCGCTTGATCCTTTTTGGATATGGCTTCAAAATCTGCCGAATATAGATCTGGATGAATTGTCACTTGAAGTATTACAGCAGGACGCAAATGCTTATCTGACTTCTGCCTGTGAAAATATAGATGACTTATGGGTGGAAATAGAAGAGCGTTATCAGGATATCTTTGCTGCAGAGCTAGCGGACTGGTGTGAGGATGAAAATCTCTGGCCAGCCATAAATCTGGAGATATTCAAAAGCTGGTTTGGAATAAAAATTTCCACCGTAGTCACTGATTTAGCACAGGAAGAACTGGCACGAGAAGCTTTTGTACCAATTACCTTGAATTAAACTAGAGAAATCATTTATTAAAAAAGCCAATGTTATGCATCGGCTTTTTTGCATTGTCTGACTGTTCTCAGCCCTTATTCTGTTGTATTGAAAAATCCTTTTGCTTATCTGTTAAACTATATTCTCTTACCAATACTTTAATCCTAATAACATGATTTAAAATATCACACCTAATGTATACCAAAAATTTCAAAACGGTTTGTCCACCGTATAGATTCGGAATTTATCCATATGCAGCACAGTAGTAAGTCGATATCGCGTCGACATTTGCTTCTAGCAGGCAGTGCAGTGGTATTTGGAGCAACTCTGCCTCGCCTTGCTATGGCTGGTGCACAACGCGAGGAAACGCTTTCTGATGATGTGGCTTCTGTAATGCGGAATGCAGTCAGCAATGCTAATCCGCCACGGCTTATATTTGCTTCTGCGGCAGAGGCCAGTCGTTGGTTAAACGCGATGTCAACACGACTGACGCCATATGTTCCAGATGATTATGCGCGCAAACGTTTACTGACTAATATTCAATACGAAGCCATGCGCGCCGGTCTGGATACGCAGGTAATACTCGGTCTGATAGAAGTAGAAAGCCGTTTTCGTCAATATGCAATTTCAGGTGTTGGCGCACGTGGTTTAATGCAGGTTATGCCATTCTGGGTCAGACAGATTGGGCGGCCGGAACATAACTTATTCGATATTCGCACTAACTTACGCTATGGTTGTACCATTCTGCGATATTATCGCAATCGTGAGAATGGTAATATGGCTCGCGCACTTGCGCGGTATAATGGTAGTTTAGGCCGGACTACTTATTCAAATGCGGTTATCAGCGCTTGGCAGCGGCACTGGCAATGGGCGTGAACCCATTCTGCAATAGCAAAGATTTACTTTTAACATGGGTTGTCTAGCAAGACAGCCTGCACTTATTTTAGGAAACCACCATGTCTGTTAATAAAGTCATCCTGGTTGGCCGTTTGGGTCGAGACCCTGAAACGCGTTATATGCCTAGTGGCGATGCCGTAACCAACTTTTCCATTGCTACTGATGAACAGTGGCGTGACCGTAATGGCGAGCGCCAGACCCGAACTGAATGGCACAATATCACGCTGTTTGGCAAACTGGGCGAAATTGCCAGCCAGTATCTGCGCAAGGGAAGTCAGGTATTTATCGAAGGCCGTATCCAGAGCCGTAAATATAGTGGTAAGGATGGAATCGAACGAACGGCTTATGACATCATCGGAAGTGAAATGAAAATGCTGGGTAGCCGCAATGATACAGGCGCAGCAGGTGGCAGCTATGATCAGATGGGCGGCGGAGCTGATTATGCTCAGGGTGGTAATTTTAGTCAGGGTGGCTATGATGCTGCACCTGCCGCCTCAAGCCCACCACCGGCTGCTCCACGTCGTCAGGCTCCACGTCCAGCACCTGCACCGGCACCAATAGATGATATTGATGATGACATCCCATTTTAATATTGGTTTTTTTGTTGTCTCTTATCTGAATCAGCAATTTGAAATTTAAATTCTATGAAGATTTTGCCTTTTGGATGAATTATCCAAAAGGCATTTCGTTTAACCACAGCTGAAAATGATATTTATAAATTAAATATGGTTGATAAATAGTATATTTAAGCTATAAATTATTGATATTTTTATCGTAAATAAAAATTTTGTACTATTCGATATTAGTTAATAGTAGAGAAATTATCCTAACAATTATAAAATATTATAATAAATGAATATTTTTTTACTCTCAAACCAAATTGACGATAAATTATTCAATAAATATAGCGAGTATTACTGGTAGTGAGTTTTTGGGATTTTGTACTGAATAATGCAAATTTCTATATAAAAATTTTTATTTTCTCAACCTTTTTGGACATATCTGTAAATGTAAATTTTGCCCTATGTGTCAATTCGTTTAACTAGCTGTATATTGTACTGATTCGCTTCAGCCAACAAATTCAAAGAGCAAGAAAATGAGTAAAAGTATTAGAGAGTAGTAGTCAAAGATAATTAAGTTGAATTTTGCCTATCTGGGTTGAATTTTTGCTTAAATATGTGTCAGGAATAACTAAATTAAGTTTAAATACTAATGTGAGTTTACTGACTATGATGTGCAGGCTGCCTTGGTTATAACCATTGCTATTTTTTATACTGGTCTGCTAAAATAGCATACATGGAACAGCGCAAGCCGCCGGAATCGGGCGGCTTGCTTTTTGTTATTAATACGAAATACCGCAAGTGTATTTAGCTGTGGTATCTTGGAGAAATATGATGCAAAAAATTCCGTTGACCATATTGGGCGCTGATTTGCTGAAACAGGAACTACAAGAACTGAAGAGCGTAGCTCGTCCGGCGGTAATTGAAGCGATTGCTGAAGCTCGTTCGCATGGGGATTTGTCCGAAAATGCAGAATATGAAGCGGCCAAGGAAAAACAGGGTTTTATTGAAGGTCGCATTGCAGAAATTGAGCACAAATTGTCTCTAGCACACATTATCGACCCGAAAGAAACCAATGCCGATGGTAAGGTGGTATTTGGCGCTACTGTGAAAATGCAGGATCTGGAAACTGAGGAAGTGGTGAGTTACCAGATTGTTGGAGAAGATGAAGCCGATATCAAAAAAGCTAAGATTTTTGTTGGTTCGCCGATAGCACGTGCACTCATTGGTAAGGAAGAAGGCGATGTGGCTGAAGTTCAGGCACCGGGTGGGGTGCGTGAATACGAAATTCTAGAGGTTTTCTATATTTAATCAGCCTGCTGAGTGCTGATTTTTCTTCTGGTTAAATGCCACCGCTCAAATAACTAAGCGATTCATAGAATGAATCGCTTTTTGTTTATTCGGTTTTGCGGCGATATAACACCAGCTGTTTCCCTATATGTTGTATCAGTTCAGCACCTGTTGCAGAGCACAAAGCTTCGGCAATGGATACGCGTGCAGTGCGGTCGTCCCCTGCCACTTGTACTTTAATCAGTTCGTGTGCATCCAGATTGCGGCTGGTTTCTGTGATGATTTCTTGTGTTAATCTGTTCTGGCCAATCAGTACCACTGCATGCAGCTGATGTGCACGCGCTTTCAATGCCATTTTATCTTTGCTGTTTAGTTTGTCAGTTGCCATTTAAGTTTCCATAAAGCTGTATCGACTAATTGGTTGAGCAGATACACAGGTTAAGTTCAGATTGAGCTATTTTAATTGAGGCGGTCAAATTTTTATAGTTAATATCTATCTCTTTCTATGAAAAAAGGATAATGTAGGTCTGTCCTGATTTGCAATGGGTAATTGGTAAAACATCGGTTTTTTAGCAGATTAAAGAATTTGTTATTTATATAATTTAAGGCTGGCTGATGTGGCCTACATGTTTTTAATTGTGCTTAATTTCGCGGTTTTACACGGGCTAAGCTCTGTATTCTGTTGCGATTTCACGATACAATGATAAAGTTTTTTCAAGAATTTGTATCATGGGTGTTCGTTCTAAATCTTCCAGTGCATGGCTCAATGAGCATGTAAATGATCATTATGTTCATCTGGCACAAAAAGAGGGCTATCGAGCTCGTGCAGCCTATAAGTTGCTGGAAATCAATGAAAAAGATCATCTGATAAAGCCCGGTGCGGTAGTGGCTGACCTTGGCAGTGCGCCAGGTAGCTGGTCGCAGGTTGCTGTGAAGCTGGCTGGGAAGCAGGGCAAGGTTTTTGCATTGGATATTCTGCCCATGGAACCGGTGGCTGGGGTAGATTTTATTCAAGGTGATTTCCGGAATAATGATGTTCTGCAGCAGTTTGAAAGTTTGCTAGCCGGCTGTGCGTTAGATCTTGTAATTTGTGATATGGCACCCAATATGTCAGGCAATAACATTACTGATCAGGCACGCAGTTTGTATCTTGCTGAGCTGGGTCTGGAGTTTGCGCAGGCACATCTGAAACAAAATGGAGATTTTCTGGTGAAGGTGTTTCAGGGCAGTGGTTTGCAAGAGTTTCAGCAGCTAATGAAAAATAGCTTTGCTCAGGTTATGATTCGTAAGCCTAAGGCTTCACGTGATCGCTCTAGTGAGGTTTATCTGCTTGGTCGCGGTAAAAAACAGTTGTGACGGCCTGTGCCTGTGTAGGTTTGGGTCAGATCACTATTCTAAACAACAATTATTTAACCTCCTTAGGAGTTTGTGACAGTGCGGAATACCGTAAAGAATCTTTTGGTCTGGCTGGTGCTGGCGCTTGTGCTTATGGCCGCATTCAATGCCATCACTGAGAAAAAAGAGAGTAAACAGCAGATTGAATACTCTCAGTTTATTCAGCAGGTTAACAAGGGTGAGATTGCTAGCGTAAATATTGAAGGTTCGGTGATTAATGGCTTCCAAGTTAAAGGCTTGCGCAACGATAAATCAGCCTTTACGACTAATGCGCCGACTCCGCTGGAAACTAATTTTGTTAGTAATCTGATGGCGAAGAATATTCGTGTCAATGTGATTCCGGAAGAAAAACCGGGATTTCTGACTAATCTATTTTTCAGTCTTTTGCCAGTATTGCTGCTGATCGGGGTATGGTTCTATTTTAT
This sequence comes from Snodgrassella alvi, assembly GCF_002777855.1. Taxonomy (GTDB): domain Bacteria; phylum Pseudomonadota; class Gammaproteobacteria; order Burkholderiales; family Neisseriaceae; genus Snodgrassella; species Snodgrassella alvi_E. The sequence continues at coordinate 132,315 of NZ_MEIK01000040.1, read as the reverse complement.
GCGCTCTATGCAGGGTGGCGGCGGCGGAAAAGGCGGTGCCTTTTCTTTCGGTAAAAGCCGTGCCCGTTTACTGGATAAAGAGGCCAATAAAATTACCTTTGCCGATGTGGCTGGGTGTGATGAGGCAAAAGAAGAAGTTCAGGAAATTGTAGATTATCTGCGTGCACCGCAACGCTATCAGACGCTGGGTGGCCGTGTGCCCCGTGGTATTCTGATGTGTGGTAGTCCTGGTACTGGTAAAACTTTGCTGGCTAAGGCAATTGCCGGAGAGGCTCAGGTACCTTTTTTCAGTATTTCCGGTTCTGATTTTGTAGAAATGTTTGTCGGTGTGGGTGCTTCACGTGTGCGCGATATGTTCGAGCAGGCAAAGAAAAATGCTCCGTGTATTATTTTCATCGATGAAATTGATGCAGTAGGCCGCCAGCGCGGTGCTGGTTTAGGTGGTGGTAATGATGAACGTGAGCAGACATTAAATCAGCTGCTAGTGGAAATGGATGGTTTTGAAAGCAATACAACAGTTATTGTGATTGCTGCTACTAACCGTCCGGATGTGCTGGATCCGGCACTGATGCGTCCTGGTCGCTTTGACCGTCAGGTTGTGGTTCCTTTGCCTGATATTCGTGGCCGTGAACAGATTCTAAAAGTGCATGCTAATAAAGTACCGCTGGATCAATCAGTGGATCTACCGGTGCTGGCACGTGGTACGCCTGGATTTTCCGGTGCTGATCTGGCCAATTTGGTGAATGAGGCTGCGCTGTTTGCTGGTCGTCGCAACAAAACTAAAGTAGACATGAGCGACTTTGAGGATGCTAAAGATAAAATTTATATGGGACCGGAACGTCGCTCTATGGTGATGCATGAGGACGAGAAAAAAGCTACTGCTTACCATGAATCCGGCCATGCAGTGGTTGCGGAAACGCTGGACTATACTGACCCTGTGCATAAAGTAACGATTATGCCGCGCGGTCGTGCATTAGGTCTGACTTGGCAGTTGCCGGAACGTGACCGTATCAGTATGTATGAAGATCAGATGTTGAATCAGATTTCCATTCTGTTTGGTGGTCGTATTGCGGAGCAGCTGTTTATTGGTCGTGTGTCTACCGGTGCTTCTAACGACTTCGAACGGGCGACTCAGATTGCGCGTGAAATGGTGACGCGTTATGGGATGTCGAAGAAGATGGGTCCGGTGGTTTATGGTGAAAATGAGAATGAAGTATTCCTTGGACGTTCCGTAACGCAGTCGAAAAATATTTCTGAAAAAACCATGCAGGAAGTGGATGCTGAAGTGCGGCGTATTCTTGATGAGCAATATGAAGTTGCTTATAAGATTCTGGATGAAAACCGTGACAAGATGCATACCATGGCTAAAGCACTGATTGAGTGGGAAACCATTGATCGTGATCAGGTACTGGAAATTATGGCCGGTAAGCAGCCCAGTCCACCAAAGGACTACAGTGATAATGTTGTAAAAGAAGCTGAAACCGAGCAACCTGTAGCAGAAGCTTCAGCTAGTGAAAATGCGCAGGTACCGGCGGACACAGCTGATGCTGGCTCGAAAGCGCCTGAACCAGAGCAGAAGTCAGAGCAATAATATATTTGTTTTTCAACGGCAGCCAAAGCTGCCGTTTTTTACATCTGCAAGTAGTATTGTTTACTACTTTTCATATTATGATATTTGGTTATTGTTACGATATTTAGTCTTGTGAATGATGATGTTATAAGCTGGTAATAAAAGCTGATTGAGCGAAATGAAAAAATTCGTCTAGATGATAAGTATATGTAATTTAATTTATTTTATATTCACAGGCTGTTGATAGGCTACTGGTCTATGGGTATGAATGAGTTGCCTTTTTTTCAGTTTGAGATGGACACTAAGTACAAAAAGTTTTGATGTGCCGGCAATGATGCTTAGCTGTATTAGTAAGAAAGTAATTAAGGTGTAGTGTTATTAATTAGTGCAGAAAGATAGTAATTAGTTATGAATAATTTAAAGCATGCTCACTGGCAGTGTGGCCGATTTCAAATAGATTTGAAGCAGCCAAAAATCATGGGGATTGTTAATTTAACGCCGGACTCTTTTTCTGATGGTGGTCGTTACAATACTTCACTGACCGTGGCTCTGAATCATGCGGAACAATTACTGAAAGACGGGGCAGATATTTTAGATATTGGCGGCGAAAGCTCGCGTCCGGGTTCTGATTATGTTTCTCCGGAGGAAGAATGGGCTCGGATTGAACCACTATTGCGTGAATTAAGAAAATGGAATGTGCCGGTAACGGTGGATACACGGCGGGCATGGGTGATGCGCCGATTGCTCGAAGCACAACTGGCTGATGGTATCAATGATATACAGGCTCTGGAAGATGCTGATGCGGTGACTATGCTGTCTCAGCAGCCGGATGTGGGTGTGTGTTTGATGCATATGCAGGGAAAACCGGAAAATATGCAGCATAATCCAGTATATGAAGATGTGGTGGCTGAAGTAGGAAGTTATCTACACCGACGAGTACAGGTATGTGAACAGGCCGGAATTAGCCGTGAGCGTTTGACAATAGACCCTGGCTTTGGTTTTGGTAAAACGCTGGAGCATAATATTGCTTTGATGCAGAATTTTGCTACATGGCAGGAAATGAGTGGCTGTCCGGCTTTGATTGGTGTATCGCGTAAAACGATGATTGGTCTGCTGACGGCTGAAAGTGAGCCGCAACAGCGAGTAGCAGGCAGTGTGGTGGCTGCGGTAGCCGCAGTGGCACGCGGAGCAGCTATTGTGCGAGTCCATGATGTGCGCGAAACAAGGCAGGGTTTACAGATATGGTCTGCCTTGGGCTTTGGTTTCTAGTTTAGCTACTTTAATCAATATGGTTTCGCTTTTTATGTTTTGATAAAACATTTGAGTAATGAATAAGTGTAGGTTTGGCAGAAAACGGTTTAATGCTGGCATTTAGTACGCAAGATTTCCTGAGCCAATCTACAGAATAAGTATTCTGCACATTTGTTAGGCTAATATTGATTGGGTAAATAGTATGCTGTAGATAAAATGGCTTGTTTTTGAGGTCTCAAATACCATTTTATTTACTGACTGAACAGGCGTGCCTGTTCTACAATAACAATTTTGTTTTATTTGGTCGGAGCAGGTAATGGCAAAGAAATATTTCGGTACGGACGGGGTGCGAGGTGAGGTTGGTAAGTTTCCGATTACGCCTGAATTTGTACTGAAATTGGCTTATGCGGCAGGTCATGTGCTGGTGCAGCATGGAACGGATCATCAACCCACTGTACTGATTGGTAAGGATACCCGTATCTCTGGCTATATGCTCGAGGCTGCGATGGAGGCTGGTTTTACTGCAGCTGGTGTTAATGTACTGCTTACCGGACCTTTGCCTACCCCAGGTGTCGCATATCTGACTCGTGCTTTACGTCTGGATTGTGGTGTGATGATTTCGGCTTCGCACAATCCTTACCATGATAATGGAATTAAATTTTTTGCAGAGGGCGGAATAAAGCTGAGCGATCATCTGGAGCTGGAGATTGAAGCTGAGTTGGAAAAACCAATGCAGACAGTGCCCTCCAGCCAGCTTGGCCGTGCGCGGCGTATTAATGGCGCTGTTGATCGGTATATTGAATTTTGTAAGTCCACTTTTCCGAGCCATCTTAATCTGCGCGGCCTGAAGTTGGTGATTGATACTGCCAATGGTGCTGCTTATGATGTGGCGCCGAAGGTTTTCCATGAATTGGGTGCCGATGTGGTATGCATCGGTGATAAACCGGATGGTTATAATATTAATCAGAAAATAGGCGCTACTTATACAAAATCACTTCAGGCAGCTGTATTGCAAAACGAAGCAGATTATGGTGTTGCGCTGGATGGAGATGGTGACCGTCTGATGATGGTGGATAAAACCGGCAAAGTCTACGATGGTGATGCGCTAATCTATGTTATTGCCAAGGCACGTGCAGCATCCGGCTGTCTTCATGGTGGTGTGGTGGGTACCGCAATGACGAATCTGGCGATGGAGCAGGCATTTAGTAAGCAAGGAATAGATTTTGTCCGTGCTAAAGTGGGTGACCGATATGTTCTGGAACAGTTGCATCAGCATCAATGGTCGCTAGGTGGAGAAGCTTCAGGCCATATCGTTTGTCTGGATAAGCATAATACTGGTGATGGCATTATTGCAGCTTTACAGGTCTTTGCAGCCATGCAGGAATTGGAGCTGGATTTGGCCAGTATACTGACGGATTGGCAGCCTTTTCCCCAAACGATGATTAATGTGCATATTGAGCCTGGGCAGGACTGGCAAAGTGTGGCTAATCCCGTGGCAGATGAGGTATCAGTAGAATTGGGTGAAGATGGCCGGGTAGTTCTGCGTCCTTCAGGTACAGAACCGGTGGTGCGGGTAATGGTTGAAGCACGCCAGAATGAAGTTGCGCGGCAGGCTGCAGAAAAAATTGCTGCTGCGATTGAAGCAGGTGCGGCTGACAGAATCTGTCCGGCCGGATAGAAGGAAGAACGGACATTTTATGTTTGCTTTGCTGGAAGCTTTTTTTACTGAGTATGGCTATGCTGCGGTCTTTCTGGTGCTGGTAGCTTGTGGCTTCGGCGTGCCGGTACCGGAAGATCTAACTCTGGTTGCCGGAGGGGTAATCGCCGGACTGGGTCATGCACATGTCCACACAATGTTTTTGGTGGGTATGGCTGGAGTGCTGGTGGGCGACGGCTTGATGTTTACTGCCGGACGGGTGTTTGGCCATCGTATTCTGAAGTTCCGTTTCGTACAGCGGGTGATGACGCCTAAACGTTATGCTCAGGTACAGGATAAGTTTGATAAATATGGTAGTCGAGTGTTGTTCATTGCCCGTTTTCTGCCCGGATTGCGTACGCCGATTTATATTACGGCAGGTGTCAGTGGTAAGGTGTCGATTCTGAAATTCTTGCTGATGGATGGTCTGGCTGCAATGATTTCAGTACCGGTGTGGGTTTACCTGGGTGAATATGGTGCGGAGAATATTGATTGGTTGATGCATAAAGTGCATCAGTTTCAGGCTGTGGTATATTTGCTTATTGCTGTAGGTGTGCTGGCTTTGGTGTATTACTGGTGGAAAAAACGACAGCGTATACAATTTTTTAAACGTAAGATTGCTGAAATTCGTGAACGTAGGCGTACGCGTAAACAGCAGCGTCAAGACTTGAAATAAGTTTGGTAGTATAAAAAAGACAGTTTGCGAACTGTCTTTTTTATTGGTTGCGGCTGAATGATTTATTTGTTTTGACCGATTTTGCTTTCACGGCCGCTAAACAGGTTTTTAATGTTGCTTTTGTGGCGATAAAGAACAAGTAAATCAATTACTACTACTGCATATACCCAGCTGGTGTGCGGCATCAGCCACCAAGCGATAAAAGGGCTAATCAGGGTAGCGATTAGCGCAGCTAATGAGGAAACTTTGAAACCAAAGGCCATAATTAGCCATACACCGGCACAGAGTAAGGCAGTAGGCCAAGATAGAGCAAGTAGTATACCCAATGCTGTGGCCACGCCTTTGCCACCTTTGAATTTGAAAAATACTGGCCACATATGGCCGAGTAGAACTGCAATAGCTGTGATAGCGATGGTATCGTTACTTATTTGCCATGCTGTCTGAAAATGGATAGCCAGCCACACAGCCAGCCAGCCTTTCAGTGCATCTCCCAGCAAGGTCAGGGCGGCGGCACTTTTTCTGCCACTACGCAAGACATTGGTGGCTCCAGGGTTACCGGAACCGTAGCTGTGCGGGTCTGGCATGCCCATGCAACGCGACACAATCACGGCAAAAGACAGGGAACCGAGCAAATAAGCTCCGATAATCGCAAAGTAATTGGCCATAAAATGGTTTCTTTAGTCTACAATCTGAGGGTTTGCATTTTAGCTCAGAGGGTTGTACATGGATACTATCTTTTTACATGGCATGACTGCGCAGACGCTGATTGGGGTTTATCAGTGGGAGCGCCAGCAGCGACAGACGTTGCTACTGGATCTGGATATCGGTACTGATTTCCGTCAGGCTGCACAAAGCGATAATATTGACGATACAATTCATTACGCCAAAGTGGTAGAAAATTTACGCGAAGCACTGGCTGAAGAGGAGTTTCTATTGCTGGAAGCGCTGGCTGAATATGTAGCGCAATTTATACTGACGCGTTTTGGTGCCTTGTGGGTACGAGTTAAAGTGATAAAACCGGGTATTTTGGCTGGTGTTAAAGAGGTTGGTGTATTGATTGAGCGCTCGCGTCTGGCGGTCTGAACCGGCAGAACCCAGTGGTAGATGTTGTAGAGGAAAAGATATGTCTGCTCTGATATGGACTGTAGCAAAGATGAAGGCATGGGAAGATGAGCAAAACCGAACTGGTCTGAGCTATGCCCGAATGATGGAACATGCTGGCAGTCGCGCCGCTGCTGATTTGATAAACCGTTTTTCTTATCCTCAGCATACGCTGGTACTTTGTGGTAGAGGTAATAATGCCGGTGATGGTCTGGTGCTGGCTCGTATATTGTCCGAACACCACTGGCCGGTAACAATTATGTGGTTGCAAGGGCAGCAATTGTCACCTCTGGCAGAGGTAAATAGGGCTCGATTGCCTGCAGCGGTGGTTTATGCCGAGACTATGCAGTTAAACAAAGTGTTGCCAGAAATGCAGCTGATAGTGGATGCGGTGTATGGAACTGGATTCAGAGGTGAGCTGCCTGAGGTGGTAAGGCAGTGTTTTGCTACAGTAGCGCAAGCCAGTGTATTCAGAGTGACACTGGATATACCCAGTGGTGTGGCCGGAGATGGGGATAAAGTAGCTGCTGGCAGTTTTCAGGCACAGCTGACTTATGCTTTTCAGGCATTAAAACCGGCACACTGTTTGGCACAGGCAGTGCCTTTATGTGGTGAGATACAGTGCATTGACTTATCTGACTGATGCCACTGGCCTGCTGCTGCACCATGCCTGATAACATTGCGCCATGTGCAGTAACATAGCTGCGGTGGCTCCCCATATATGCCGTTGCTGATGGTGTAAATGATAAACTGGAAGCCAAAGTTGGTGGTATTGAAAAGTGCTTTGCTGATACAGACTACTATCCAGAACAATGGAAAGGGGCACAGCAAATATGTCACTAACTTCAGCCTGATTGGCTTGCCACTGTAATTGAGCTTTACTCCAGGCCAGTACTGGCACGACTTTGAATCCGCTGGGTAGATAACAAGGTGGTAGTGTGCCCGCCAGATGCCACTGGCTGGAAATCAATCCGATTTCTTCTTTACTTTCGCGCAGTGCGGCGCAGATTGGGGTTTCATTAGCTTCCAGTTGTCCACCAGGAAAAGCAATTTGTCCGCTATGCAGCCGCAACTGCTGACTGCGCTGACTGAGCCAGATTTGTGGCGTGCCTTGATTCCAGTCGAAGGGCATTAGGACTGCAGCTTGTCGATAGGTAATTGATAACTGACGCAAGGATTGCTGGGATTGGTTTAGTAGCGTATGCGCAGTTGTATGATTACTGGCGTAATGCAAGAATCGTTTGAGGCTGTCTGTTGTGGGAAACATGATATTGGCTAATATGTGCATTTATATAATATATATATGTTTTGTGTGTAAATAGCCAGAAGCGATGAATGTACGAGATGGTTAAAAGAGAAAAAATGAAATTATGGGTGATCGAAGCTCTGAATAGTTTTGGTGGAACCGGTTGGCCTAAAGATGTGAGTAAATATATATGGGATAAATATGAGCATGAATTAAAAGCATCAGGAAGTTTGCTTTACACGTGGCAGTACGATGTACGTTGGGCAGCTCAGGAACTGCGCAATGAAAAAAAGTTAAAACCTGTTTACAAACGTCGTGATTTGCCCTAGGAACTGAATGAATTTAACAGTTAAAATTATTTATTATTCAGTAAAAGCAAACCCTAGCTGCAGTTGCTTTTATTAATTCTGGCAACATTAGCTTTGCAACGGGTAAACGAGTGCTTGCTGATGTCTTCAACTCGCTATAATGTACGCGAATATTGGGCTTCGGTGCGTTTTTGTCGCAGGTAGTAGTCAAATATCATGGCGATGTTGCGTATCAGCAGACGTCCTTTGGGGGTAACTTGAAGTAGCTCATCCGAGAGGTTGAGCAGTCCTAATTGCGAAAGTTGCTGTAAATCAGTCTGTTCAGCTGCGAAATAGGTTTGAAAAGGCTGCTGCATGGCTTCGCGGTAATCTTGAAAACTGAGCTGGAAGCGACACATTAAATCCTGTATGACTTGCCGGCGCAGAATATCATCAGCGTTGAGCTGGTATCCACGCATTACCGGTAGGCGGTCTTCATCTAGTGCTTGATAGTAGGCTGTGAGTTCTTTTTCATTCTGGCTATAAATGTTGGCAATTTTGCTAATGCTGGACACCCCTATAGCAATTAAATCGCAATCAGCATGCGTAGAATACCCTTGAAAATTGCGTTGCAGACGTCCCTCTGACAGAGCGATGGCCAGTTCGTCGGTTGGTCTGGCAAAATGATCCATACCGATAAAAATGTAGCCTTGTTCCAGCAGGTACTGAACGGTGTTTTGCAGAATATCCAGTTTGACTCTGCTGTCTGGTACTGCGTTGGTATCTATGCGCCGTTGTGGTTTAAACAGATGTGGCAGGTGGGCATAGTGATACATGGCGATACGATCCGGCTTTAGTTCCAGCACGTGTTTGAGTGTGCAGTGCATAGATGCTTCTGTCTGATGCGGTAGGCCGTAGATTAAGTCTACACTGACTGAGTGAAAGCCATTACAGCGCGCGGCTTCGATGACGTCCCGAGTTTCGGCTTCGCTCTGAATGCGGTTAACCGCTTGCTGTACGGCTGGATTGAAATCCTGAATACCGACGCTCATTCGGTTAAAACCAAGTTTGCCCAGATGGGCAACGGTATCTGCGGTAACTTTACGTGGGTCTATTTCGATTGAATATTCGCCGTCTGTTGTGAGTGTGAAGTAGCGGCTGATGCTGGCAAAGATGTGGCTTAGCTGCTCGTTATTGAGGAAGGTGGGCGTACCTCCGCCGAAATGCAGTTGTGCCAGTAAAGGCTTACCCCGCCAATTCTGAGCCAGTAAAGCCAGCTCTTTGTCTAGATACTGAATATAGAGATCAGCACGGCTGGTGTCTTTGGTAATGATTTTATTGCAGCCGCAGTAATAGCATATGGTATTGCAGAACGGAACGTGTACGTACAGCGATACAGGCTGTATGCCGATGTTTTGTTGTAAGGTAGACTTTAATTGGTCTGCGGTAAAGCTGGTGTTGAAGCGGTCTGCTGTGGGGTAGGATGTGTAGCGTGGGCCGGATGATGGTAGGGATGCGATGAGGTTGCGGTCAAATTCGATGTTGAAGCGTCGTGTGTTCATATGTTGGTAGTGATTATTCTAGCGTGCAAGCTCGGTGGAAATAGATAAGAGTGATAATTATTTGTGGTAGAATAAGCACATGCGCGAGTAAAGTAAAGCATTGGCTACATATCAGGTCTATTCTGCATTAGAACAGGGTCTGATGCAAATTTCAATTGATTATGTCAGTATAGTGAATGATTGTTTTAAATAATTTTGATTTGTGTCAATGTGTTTGTTATAGATGTTCTTTCTCAGAAAATAACCGGTATTTAATAAATTAATTATGATCAGATTGCATAAACAGGGCGAAATAGTTCAAAAACTGTGTGAGAAATGTTCTTTGCATATTCTTTGTATGCCGGTGATGCTGAAGGAACGTGAACTCACTGATCTGGGTGCAATTATCCGCCAGAGCCGTCGCCTGAAAAAAGGTGAATATCTGTTTCGTGCCGGTGAACCATTCACAGCGATTTTTGCTGTGCGTACCGGCTTTTTTAAAACGATAGTCAATAGTCAGGATGGGCGGGATCAGGTAACTGGTTTTTTTATGTCTGGTGAACTGCTGGGTCTGGATGGTATTTGTAACAACAATCATGGCTGTGATGCGGTGGCGCTGGAAGATAGTGAGGTGTGTGAGCTGCCGTTTAATAATATGGAGGATGCCGGTAGTTTGTTGCCTTCATTGCAGATACATTTCTATCGTTTGATGAGTCAGGAAATTCTCCGCACACAGGAACTGATGCTAATGCTGGGCAATATGCGTGCAGAAGAACGTTTGGCCGGCTTTTTGGTTAATTTGTCGCATCGCTTGAGTTTCCGTGGATTTGCGGCCAATGATTTTATTTTGCGGATGTCACGTGAAGAAATTGGCAGCTATCTGGGACTAAAGCTGGAAACGGTAAGTCGTACTTTGTCGAAATTCCAGCAAGAAGGCTGGATCAAGGTGGAGCATAAACATATTCAGCTGTTGCAGCCGTGGATGTTACAGGAGATGGTTATGCATTGTCAGAAGGCAGTTGGATAAATTTCAAGCTGAGTAAAAAACAAGGCTGTAGCTTTGTAGATGGCTACAGCCTTTTGCTTTGTATGCTTGATCTGTGCAGGATGAAAGTGAAAATCTAGGCTCAGGCAAAAGTAGCCATGGCGGCCAGTTTGATTGTGTCCTTACCATAAATGTTGGCGTTGAAATGGCGCATCCAACGAATCTTGCGCAGGCTTTTGGCTACTATCTGAAACACCTCTTGCGGTTGTTGTTGCAAAATGCTGTCCCACAACGCTTTGGCCTGTTCGGCAACGCCAAAATCCTGCATTAAACGAGCTCCGGAATGCAGATAGCATAACCAATCGCGTGCATGGCAGTGTGGCAAAGTCATTACAGACAATGGATCATCTTCAAAATCTATAAAGCCAATGCTGTTATGGTTGATATAAATCATGTTGCGGGCAAAGGTTTCACTTAGATATTGTTTGCGCCTGTGAACATCTTCTATCGCGTTAAGGCCAAGTTGCCAGCGTTGCAGCAGGATTTCAGGCTCGGATTTTTGCTTTTTCCACTCTTTTTCCAGATTGTGTTCGCCCATGTGGCTAATCATTAAAGCATCAGGCTGCTGAGCCAGAATAGCCGGTACCTGTACACCAGCTGCGCTAAGTGTTTGCAGGCGGGTTGCTTCGGTTTGCAATGAGGTTGTACCCCCCAGATTGGGTACGGGTAGTAGAATGTCTATTCCACTGATTTTCTGGACAATTTTTAATAAGCGATAGCGCCATATGCTGTTGCGTGCTCCTGCCTGCCGAACCCAAACCTTTTCTCCGTTTGCCAGTGTATGGCTTTGCATCAGACCGGTTTGTATGCGCAGGCATTGTTCTAGAGCGTGTTGATAAAAGGCATGAGTATCGGAAACGGACATGTAATTTACTGCTGAATTTTAAAACTGGGAATTGATTGTACTATAGTTGGATTGGTTACTCTTTAATTTAAGGTAATAAATCTTTTAGACGGTAATAAGCAACGCCCAGCCATTGTGAAGGTAGGCGCAGCAGCGTACCACCCGGAAAGTTTCGATGCGGGATGGTTTCAAACAGGCGCAGGCGGCTGTCATCTCCGCTGATGGCTTCGGCAATTATCTGCCCACCTAGCCCGGCAGCAGCCACGCCGTGACCGGAAAATCCTTGTAAAAAATAAAGTTGTGGATTGAGACGGCCGAAATGAGGAGCTCGATTCATGCTAATGTCTACCTGTCCGCCCCAAGCATATTCTATTCGTACATCATTCAGCTGTGGAAACACTTTCAGCATATCGCTGCGCATGCTACGAGTAAGTTGTTTTTGAGCAGGTTCTCGGCCAGAATAATTGACCTTGCCACCGAAAAGTAATCGGTTGTCTGCACTGAGGCGGAAATAATCCAGTACAAAGCGGGTATCGCATACGGCCATGTTGTTGCGGATAAGCTGATGCGCTTGTTCACCTAGTGGTTCGGTGGCAATCATGTAGGTGCCTACCGGTAGAATTTTGCTTTCCAGTGTTTGAGTAAGAGGGTGGTGCAGGCTATGGGTAAAGGTATTAACCGCCAACACTACATTTTTGGCTAGTACATAGCCGTTTGGTGTGGTGATGCGGTAGCCGTGATGCCATGGCTCAAGATTGAGCATAGGTGAATGTTCGAATAATAATGCGCCTGCACTGGCGGCAGCATTTGCCAGCCCAAGAGTGTAATTAAGCGGATGCAGATGCCCAGCCAGCTGGTCAAAAATAGCCCCACAGTAGCGCTCACTGGCCAATTGCTGTTGCAACTGAGTTTGATTCCAGATTTGATAATCGTGAAACTGGTAATTTGTGGCTGCTTCCTTTACCCATGCTGTTAAAGCATGCATATGGTGCGGGCGAATGGCAACATGAGCATAGCCGCGCTGCCAGTTGCAATCTATGTTGTATTCCTGTACTTGCTGTTCTACTAGATTGACGGCTTCGCAGCTCCACTTCCATAAGGTCTGTGCATTTTGCTGGCCAATCATACTGGCTATCTTGCTCATTTCAGCTGCATAGCCATAAATTACCTGACCCCCATTGCGACCGGAAGCTCCGTAGCCTATCTGTGCTGCTTCTAAAAGGGCAACGCTGCGATGCTGCTGAGCCAGTGGTAAGGCAGTGCCGATACCGCTGAGGCCTCCACCGATGATGCATGTTTCTACTTCTAAGAGACCTTGTAAGCTCGGATATTGTGTGTGTTGGTGCTGGCTGGCCTGATAATAGCTGTGTACTGGTTCGGCTGAGAGGAATGTGTCAGACATGAGTATGGTGGGACTCTGAGTGCAGAAATAAAAAAAGCAGTTATCGTTTGTCTGGATAACTGCTGTGCTGGGATATTATGATTTACTGGCTTCCAGTAGTTGACTCTGGCGATAGGCCTCAGCCATTTCGCGTTCGCGACGTGTATTTTGCCTCATCATGAAGTAGTTGATGCCGATAACCAGTGTGCCGACCAATGCAATGATGATGGTGGCCAGTACGTTCATTTGTGGATCCAGACCCAGTTTGATTTTGGAGAAAATTATCATGGGCAAGGTGGAGGAGCCGGGGCCGGAAAGGAAGGAAGTAATAACCAAATCGTCCAGTGACAGGGTGATAGATAACAGAAAACCTGAAGCGATGGCTGGTGCGATGGATGGCAAGGTAATCAAGAAGAATACTTTTAATGGTCTTGCGCCGAGATCTTTAGCTGCTTCTTCCAGTGACTGGTTCAGTTCCGACAGACGTGAGCGGATAATCACTGTTACATAAGCCATGCACAGGGTGGTGTGACCTAGCCAAATAGTAAAAAAGCCGCGTTCGAAATACAGAAAGCTGAAAGCGCTGTTTTGTAACATCATCTGTACCTGAATAATCAGCAATAGCATCGATAGGCCAGTAATGATGTCTGGCATCACCATTGGCGCGGATACCATGCCTGCAAACAGGGTATTGCCTCGGAAACGCTTGATGCGTGAGAGGGCGTAGCCAGCGAGTGTGCCCAGAATAACGGCTGCTGCGGCCGAACACAGGGCTATACGTACTGACAACCATGCGGCATCCAGTATCTGCTCATTTTGTAATAGTTTGCCGTACCACTGGGTAGAAAAGCCACCCCATACGGTGACTAGCCTTGAGTTATTGAAGGAGTAGATAATTAGAATAACCAGTGGCATATACAGAAAAGCCAATCCCAAAAACAGCATGCCTCTTAGAAACCAAGACGATGTGTGCTTATGCATGGTTGGCTCCTTCTTCGATTTCACGATTTTCGTAACGGTGGAATAAAGCAATTGGGATAACCAGCAGCATTACCATGATGACGGCTACGGCAGAAGCCAGCGGCCAGTTGTTCTGGTCGAAGAATGCCTGCCATAAAACTTTACCAATCATCAGGTTTTCAGGACCGCCTACCAACTCAGGAATCACAAATTCGCCTACGGCAGGTATAAATACCAGCATGGAACCGGAAATGATGCCGGCTTTGGATAAGGGCAAGGTGATGGATACAAATGCTTTAATCGGGCCGGCACCCAAGTCTGCGGCTGCTTCGAGCAGGCGGTTATCCAGTTTTACCAACTGGGTGTACAAAGGCAGAATCATAAATGGCAGGTAAGCGTATACCATGACGAGATTCAGGGAAAATGAGTTGTAAAACATGTCTATCGGATGGCTGATCAGTCCCCATTTTATTAAATAGGTATTGATGATGCCGTTATGGCCGAGCAGACTCATCCACGCATACACTCGCAGCAGAAATGAAGTCCAGAATGGCAGCATGATAGTCAGTAACAGACCGTTGCGGATTTTTTCAGGTGCGCGCGCGATGGCGTAAGCAATCGGATAGCCGGCAAGCAGGCAGATTACAGTGGTAGTAAGGGCGGTTTTAATGGATAACCAGTATGTCAGCAGATAGATGTTGTCGCCGCGATTACCGAGCAGCATTTGTCCGAGTGAATGCCAAAAATCGTTGAAGATATCGGCGTAATTCTGATAGCTGACCAATATGTTTACCCGACCCAGTTCGCCGTCGATGTGATACAGCGGGGTATACGGTGGAATGGCAATATCCTGTTCGGCAAAGCTGATTTTGAGTACGATGAAAAATGGTACCAGAAATAGTACCAGCAGCCAGATGTAAGGAATGCCTATAACGAGACCCTGTGAAGGACGCAGGCCTTTGAGACGGTTAAACCAGTTCATGTTTAAGCTCCTGCGGCTGTTAGTGGGTCAGCGGGCTTGCCTGATTGTCCGGCCAGCTAATGTAAACTTTTTCTTCCCATGTGGGCATGGGAATGCTGTATTGTTCCCAGTAGGAGGATAAAACCTGGCTTTTGATAATTTTGCCGGATGGTAGTTGGATATGGAAAATACCGAAGCTGCCGAGATAGGCAATTTCTTTCACAATGCCGGCTGTCCAGTTGTATTCCTGCTGCGGTTGTTCGCGATAAATGTTGATATCTTCGGGGCGAATGGATAACCAGATGTTTTGATCTTCTGGACCACTAATGCCGTGTCCGAGGTAAACCAGTTGTTGCAGGTCGGGGCAATGAATAATGGTGTGGTCGGCACCGTCTTCAGTCACTTTGCCGGCGAGGATGTTGGTTTCACCCATGAATTCAGCAGTAAAACGGCTGTTGGGGTAGTCGTAAATATCGGAAGGCGTGCCGACTTGCTGCAATTGTCCGTCGGACATGATGGCAATGCGTGAGGCCATAGTCATGGCTTCTTCCTGATCATGGGTAACCATAATGCAGGTGGCGCCCACTTTTTCCAAAGTGTTTACTAGTTCGAGCTGGGTTTGCTGACGTAGTTTTTTATCGAGAGCACCCAGCGGTTCGTCCAGAAGCAGTAGTTTAGGGCGTTTGGCCAGACTGCGCGCCAGTGCAACACGCTGCTGCTGGCCGCCGGAAAGCTGATGCGGTTTGCGTTTGGCGTATTTTGTCATTTGCACTAGGCGCAGCATTTCTTCTACTCGTGCACTGATTTCATCTTTCGGTAGCTTATCCTGTTTCAAACCGAATGCGATGTTTTGTTCAACGCTCATGTGTGGAAACAGTGCATAGCTCTGAAACATCATGTTGATGGGGCGGTCGTAGGGCTGCAATTTGGTGATGTCTTCACCATCTAGGATAATCTGTCCCTGTGTGGGCGTTTCCATGCCAGCCAGCATGCGTAATAACGTTGATTTCCCACTGCCGGAGCTGCCAAGCAAGGCGAAGATTTCATTTTTTTTGATGGTAAGGTTGACATGGTCTACAGCGTAGTTGTCGCCATAGGTTTTGACAATGTCTTTAATCTGTAAGTAATGTGCGGGATCGGCACCTGGCTTGGTGGTTGCGTTTTCGCTCATGATATGTGTTACTCCAGAAAAATCGTTCCAGCCAATGCTCGGCATAGGGATGTTTACAGTAAAGTGTAAAGAACGGTGCAAAAACGATTCTGCTCCTGCTTTAGGGGAGGCATTGTATGCAAGCATTTTGTGTGGGGCAATGAAATTTAAGTGTTAATACAATTAAATTCTCCACTTAGGGTATAACTTAGCATGAAATCAGGTATTTAGTGGTAATTTACTAACCTGAATTAATTTTTGTTAGGATTTGGTATAGCTGTGATGATTGGCTGCGGTGTGGCTGGCAGCCGCTGTGCTGCTTAGTGTACCATGTAATAATTGTCTGTTATATTTTCGTTTAGGCTGGGGTGGTCAGTTTGTTGCGGGGCTATAGTCAACGTACGTCGTTGTTTGCTGTCAAGCTTGTGGGCGGTGTCGATTGATTATGCAAAAATTTTTTCTATTAATCAAATAGTTTGTTTTATTTTTCTGTCTATTCAGCTAAATTGTCTGTTGCTTTTGCTGCAGGCTGGTTCAGGGTATGGGTAATGAAGAAGAAGGTATTGTTGGGTATTTGTGGTGGGATTGCTGCATACAAATGCTGTGAGCTGGTTCGGCTGCTGAAAAAGGCAGGGCATCAGGTGAATGTTGTGATGACACAGGCAGCCACTGATTTTGTCAGCCCGACTACTTTTCAGGCTCTGAGCGGAGAACCAGTGTTGCTGGATACGCATGATGGTTTATCCGGTAATGGTATGGCACATATTAATCTGAGCCGTCAGGCTGATGTGATGCTGATTGCGCCGGCTTCTGCAAATACTCTGGCTAAAATTGCCCATGGGATGGCGGATAATTTGCTTACCACCTTGGCTTCGGCACGTAGTTGCCCGCTGGCTGTGGCACCAGCTATGAATGTACAAATGTGGAATAATCCGGCCAATCAACGCAATTTAGCTTTGTTGCGACAGGATAGGGTACAGATACTAGGACCGGCTGATGGAGAGCAGGCCTGTGGTGAGGTGGGAAGCGGGCGTATGCTGGAAGCAGTCGAATTGGCTGAATTGCTTGCTGATGTATGGACAGTGCCGCTGCTGTCTGGAAAGCGTGTCTTGATTACAGTCGGAGCAACATTTGAGGCTATTGATCCAGTGCGCGGGATTACCAATATATCTAGCGGACAGATGGGTATGGCTCTAGCGCGGGCTTGCCGCGCTGCTGGTGCAAGTGTTTCTCTGGTGTACGGACAGATTCAGACGCCGCTGGCAGCTGGGATGGCTTTTGCTGAACAGGTAAGCAGTGCTGACGAGATGCTGGCGGCAGTACAACGATTATTGCCACATCAGGATGTATTTATTGCGGTGGCAGCGGTAGCCGATTACAAGGTTAGGAACCGTAGTGAACATAAACTAAAAAAACAGGCTGGACAAAAGGTGCCGGTAATTGAACTTACGGAAAATCCTGACATTCTCGCTACGGTAGCTGGCCGGCCGGATGCACCTTTCTGTGTTGGATTTGCTGCTGAAAGTGAGCATGTGCTGGAACATGCACGTGCTAAGCGATTGAAGAAAGGTGTGCCTCTGTTGGTTGCGAATGAGGTTAGTCAGGCCATGGGTAAAGCCACAAATCAGGTGATATTATTGGATGATGAACAGGAAACCGTTTTGCCGCAAATGAGTAAAGACGATACGGCAATTGCTATTATTGAGCGGCTTGCTCAGCTTTTGGTTCAGCGCTAATTGAATTTTGGTAGTAGTTACATAAGCTTATTTTGATTAAATTAAAGACGAATTATGAGTGCTTCTGAGTTATCTGTACAAGTTAAGATATTGAATCCGCTAATGGCGGAGCAGTTACCCCAATATGCTACTATTGGTTCAGCAGGTCTGGATTTACGTGCCTGTATTGATGCTCCGCTTACTTTACAACCGGGAGAAAGTTGTCTGTTGCCTACTGGTCTGGCAATTTATCTGGCTGATCCGTGCTACGCAGCCCTAATACTACCGCGCTCTGGTTTGGGACATAAGCATGGTATTGTGCTTGGTAATTTGGTGGGGCTGATAGATTCAGATTATCAGGGTGAACTGAAAGTATCGTTGTGGAATCGCAGTCAGGAGGCTTACGTAATTGAGCCTTTGGCACGAATTGCACAGATGATGATTGTGCCGGTGATGCAGGCCGCGTTCACTGTGGTTGATGAATTTGCTCGCAGCAATCGAGGCGAAGGCGGTTTTGGCAGTACCGGTCATCAATAATTAAGATTAAGTAAAAGAAAAGCAAGGTATCCAAACGGATAACCTTGCTTTTTTGCCATGGCACTGGCTAAACTGCTTGCTGCAATATTATTTCAGCTCTATGGCTCTTAGATTGTTTAACAGCTTTATTGCTGCCGATAGCGTTCAATCAGCAAATTCTGCATATTGGTTGGCTGTTCGTTGGTGGCTGGTTTAATACGCTGATACTGACCATCCGGCTGCATTTGCCACGCACACTGATTATCGGCCAGAGCGAGCATCAGTGTTTCCTTAATTATACGTTGTTTCAGCTCTGGTGTTTCGATTGGTGTGCAGATTTCCACGCGGCGAAAGAGATTTCTTCCCATCCAGTCGGCGCTGGATATCCAGACTTTGGTATCACCACCATTTTCAAAATAGAATACCCGTGCATGTTCGAGCAGCCGGCCGACAATGGACCGCACGCGAATATTTTCCGACAGCCCTTTTACGCCGGGGCGCAGCACACACATCCCACGCACAATCAATTCAATCTGCACCCCAGCCTGACTGGCTGCATATAATGCTTCGACTATGGTTGGTTCGACCAGTGCATTCATTTTGGCTATGATGCGTGCGGTTTTGCCGGCTTTTGCTTGTTCAATTTCGCCGTTGATGCTGTCAAGCAGCATTTTGTGCAGCGTAAACGGGCTCTGGGCGATTTTATTCAGATGATTCGGCTGCCCCAGTCCGGTGATTTCCATGAATACGGTGTTGACATCGACACTGATATCGCGGTTGCAGGTCATCAGTCCTAGATCTGTATAAATGCGGCTGGTTCCTTGATGGTAATTGCCAGTGCTGACATGAGCATAACGTTTCAGGATACCTTCTTCACGGCGTACAATCAGTGCCATTTTGGCATGCACTTTGTAGCCGAAGACGCCATAGACAACGTGGGCGCCGGCTGCTTCCAGCTGACCAGCCCAGTTTAGGTTGGTTTCTTCATCAAATCGTGCCATCAGTTCGACAACGACAGTAACTTGTTTGCCACTTACTGCTGCTTTCATCAGTGCTTTGACTAAATCGGAGTTACTGCCGGTACGGTAGATGGTCATTTTAATGGCGACAACCTGTGGGTCATCCGCTGCTTCTTGAATCAGACGCACCGTTGGCTCAAAAGACTGATAAGGGTGATACAGCAGAACATCCCGCTGGCTAATGATGCTGAATAGATCGCGGTTTTTACTCAGTAAGGTTGGTGTGCCAGGGATAAAGGGAGTAAATTTTAAATCGTTACGTTCTACCATATCGGGTACCGCCATCAGACGTACCAGATTCACCGGTCCATTCACTCGATACAGTTCATCTCGTCCGAGATGAAAGTGGCTGAGTAAAAAATCGTATACATGTGCCGGACAGTTGTCGGCTACTTCAAGCCGCACGCCCTCACCGTACTGGCGTCCCTGTAGTTCACCGGCTATCGCAGTACGCAAATTTTCCAAATCTTCTTCGTCCACGCTTAAGTCGCTATCGCGGGTGATGCGAAATTGGTAGCAGCCTTTTACGGTCATGCCGGTAAAGAGTGTATGTACATGAGCATGCAAAATAGAAGACAGGAATACGAAACCATCGTGGCCGTTGCATAATTCTCTAGGCATTTTCAGTACCCGAGGCAGAATGCGCGGTGCCTGTACGATGGCCATTCCGCCTGTGCGTCCGAAAGCATCTTTTCCTTCCAGCTCGACGGCGAAATTCAGTGATTTATTGAGTAAGCGCGGAAATGGATGCGACGGATCCAGTCCAATAGGTGTCAGAATGGGCAACAGCTCATGGCGGAAGTAATCGGCTACCCACTGCCGCTGAGCTTCGCTCCATGCACTGCGTGGATAAAAAGATATGCCTTCATTACGTAAAGCTGGAATCAACTCGTCGTTGAATAGGCGATATTGCTCAGCAATGATGGCATGTGCTTCTTTGGTGACATGGGCAATAACGGTGTCCGGCAGTTCGCCGTTGGCCAGAGGGGTATGTGGTGACAGAGCACGGGTACGGCGCAGCCAAGCCATGCGTACTTCGAAAAATTCATCCAGATTGGAGGAAACGATGCACAAAAAACGTAAACGTTCGAGCAATGGAACCTGTGTATCCTGTGCCTGTGCCAGAACGCGACGGTTGAATGCGAGCAGGCTGAGTTCACGACAGAGTAGATGCGGCTTAGTTTCGGACATGGAGCATACCTGTTACTGTCATTTAGAGTAAGAGAGTGTCAGTTTGGTGTTAATTAGTTAACATTCGCACTGTTTTGGCTGCAGGTCAAGTTTTGTCTGCTGCCATTGGTGGCCAGCGGTTGTGGATAAACTGTGCAGGCTGATGATAATTCAGAACTTTGGCATAATTTCCGGCAGCGGTGGCGTTGGCTGGTATGTTTTTGGTAACGACACTGCCAGCGCCAATAGTGGCGTTGTCGCCGATGTGAACATTTTCAATTAGGTTACAGTTGGGACCAATATAGACATTGTTGCCGATTCTGGCTGCCGGTCCGTTGTTGGCACCGATAACAGTATAGGGGGACAAGTTGACATTCTCACCCAGCTGTGCGCTGCTATTTATGATTAATGGGCCACCATGGCCGATATAAAGTCCATAGCCGATGGGCGTACGCGGGCTAATGATGATACCGCTGCGGTGCTTCTGCCAGACATACATCGGGTAAGCCAATTTGCGCCATGTGCTTGTGGCTGAAGCCAGACGCAGCCAGAAGGTAAATCGAAAGCCACGATTACATAGATAATGACGTAGGAAAGCACGCCAATCTGTTCGGCCACTGTAACGATATAAATCACTTTTAATGAGCTGTATCACCATAAAAACTGTCTTACCTTATTCTGGCAAAGGAAAAGGCTGTGTTCCTGCTAAGCAGGGTTACAGCCTTTTCCGATTATTCTTCTGGTGGAGTGTAACCACTGATGTGGTCGGCGCCGTCTCCGAAGAAGTAATTTTCCATTTGCTGGGTGATGTATTGACGCGCACGTGGATCCGCCAGACTAAGCCGGTTTTCGTTAATAATCATGGTTTGATAACGTAACCAGCCGTCCCAGGCTTCCTGCGATACATTATCGTAAATGCGTTTACCTAGTTCATTGGGGAAGGGCGGAAATTTCAATCCGGGTGCTTCTTTGCCCAGTTTGACGCAATGCACCATATGACTCATGTGTCTTCCTTTATGGCAATCGGGGAAAAAGGTAGATTGTAAAAGATTTTGGGCTGGTTGCGTTTAAAGCTGACGGCTAAATATTTTAGACTGGCGTTTATTGCTGGTGTATTGCTGCTGCCGCTCCAGAGGTAATTGCGTCAATGTGGCTGAGGTAAAGCCTCGCTCAACGAACCAGTCACCGGTGTGGGTACTTAACGCAAACAATGTCTGAAGCTGCAATTGCCGTGCCTGTTTAATAACATGTGCCAGTAACAGTTCACCGTATCCGCGTGCACGAGCAGACGGAGAAACAATCAGGCATGCCAGCTCGCCGGCTTGTGCCTCAGGGTAAACATGCAGTGCCACACAACCGTATACGTAGCAATCTTGCTCGAGCACGAAAAACTCTTGAATGTGGTTTTCCATATATTCACTGTCGCGCGGCAACAGTATACCGCTGGCCTCCAGCGGGGCAATGAGTTGCAGGATATCACCGATGTCTTTGTTTTCAGCCGGCCGCACACGCATAAACGGCGCTTTAGCCATTGCTGTACCGCTACCTTCACGCGTGAAAAGCTCCTGTAGCAAGCTGCCGTCCTGTAGACCGGATACTACATGGACTCGTTGTACGCCATGCTCCAGTACGTGTGCTGCTGTCTGCAAGAGCTCAGTCTGGCGTTTATTCATTACGCTCTTGGCCAGCAATTGGCTGATTTCAATGCAATTGAGTTCACTAATGGTTTGCTGATGTTCATCGATCAAACCCGGCTGTGTACCCAAAAAAATTAGTTTTTCTGCATGAATGGCTTCTGCCACTGCCTGAGCAACTTCATTGACCTGCAAACGGTAGCACTGGCCACTAAGTGAGTGGCCTATCGGGCTGATTAATACTAGCTGATTATGAGCCAGCCGTTCTTCAATGGCGGCTGCATCAACTTTACGCACACAGCCGCTGTAACTCATATCGACACCGTTAATCACACCTAATGGTTTGGCGCGCAGAAAATTTCCGCCAGCAAGACGTACATTGGGTGCACTGTGCTCCATAACTTGTGTCGGTATCATCGACAAGGCAGCTTCCAGATTAAAACGGGCAATGCCGCTGGCTTGTTTGACTAATTCCAGAGCGCGTTCATCGGTAATGGGATTTTCGTCGATGCTGTTGGCTGTGTTCTGACCGGCTATAGCCTGTATAAACTGGCTGCACCCGTGAATGATAACCAAGCGCATACCCAAACTGGTCAGTAGCAGGATATCGGCGGCTAGTGCAGGTAGTTTGTTGCTGACCAGTACGTGGCTGCTGATGGCCAGTACCACTGTTTTACCGTTTAAATGATGAATATACGGTGAGGCTTGACGAAAATCGTGAACAAAACGGTGATTGTGAAAATTGTCCTGATTACCTGTTGAGGTGCTCATTTTACTGCCATTAAATAAAATAACTGCATCATTAGCACAGTAAGTGCAACAATGGTGGCCAGTGTCCAGTTAAATTCTTTGGATAATTTGTCCTGCTGGTGATGCAAGAATTCGGTTTTGGCGTGGATGGCATCGGTTTTTTCGATGGCATCATTGAGCAACAATGGTACATCCGCCTGATTTGGATTGTCATTAGGCAATAAGGTAAAAACAAGATTATTCAGGTTATTCACATTGCTGTTCATGGAAATGTTAGTAGTGTTTTCTTCGGCAACCGGTATCGGAGTGTTGCTGGTAGCCGGTGTTTCTTTTTCCGGTTGTGGCTGCGGTGCCGGATTGAGCAGCAGTTCGCTGCTGGCTAGCTGTGGCTGAGGCTTATGCAGCTGCTCTGGTTCCGGTTCGGTTACAGTAGGCAAACGGATTTCTATTTTGTTGGATACCTGATTCAGCAGGGTATTCAGATTCGGCCGTTTGTCGATGACAGCCGTGTTTTTAGGGGTAGGTGCACTGGTAAATATCTGTGCCCGTCTGCTACTGGGCTGATTGAGATTCAGTGCGCTGGAAAGCATATCCATGACCTCATCAGCATTCGGTACTTGTTTCTCGGCAGCTGGGTTCTGTTTTTTACCTGCAGCCGCTGACGGGGTGACGTTTTTATTGGCGCGGATTTTTGAGACCACCGTAAATTGATGCTGACACTGCTGACACACAACACGTCCCCCGTCGCGCGGTGGTGTTGCAACGGTATTTTCTGTATGGCATTTGGGACAAATAACAGTAATTGTTTTAGACATGATTATTTCAGCAAACCAATATAATTAAAAGGAGTAATTCTGTTCTGTCAAACGTATGGAGCCATTATTCTGTGTCAGTATGCCATACCAGTGCCATAAGGCAAATGACTAAGCAGTTTTATTATGCTCTTTTGCGGCCAGTAATGCATACCCAACCTTCTAGTGTTCTGGGCGAATTCAGATCAAACCATTGCTGATAGATTTCACTGAGCTCTTCTGTCTGTTCAGCCAGAATACCCGAAAGTACGATCTGGCCGCCCGTACGGGTGCGTTCAGCCAGCATCTGCGCCAATAACCGCAACGGATTGGCCAGAATATTGGCAACGACAATATCAAACTGCTGTTCGGGCGGAAGGTCGTCCGGCAGGTAAAACTCGGCATGGACATGGTTCTGGAGAGCATTGTCTTCGCTGGCACGAAGCGCCTGCGAGTCAATGTCAACGCCACAAGCACGGCCACAACCCAGTTTTAGAGCCGCTATGGTGAGAATGCCGGAGCCGCAGCCATAATCAAGCAGGGTTTCGCCCCCACGTATATTTTTATCCAGCCATTGCAGACACAAATGAGTTGTCGGGTGGCTACCGGTACCAAAGGCCAAACCGGGGTCGAGTTGCAGATTAATTATGTCTGTATCGGCCGGCTGCTGGTGCCACGATGGCGTAATCCACAGGCGAGATGAAATCTGAATAGGGTCAAACTGCGACTGTGTCAGCCTTACCCAGTCCTGCTCCGGAATAGTTTCTAGATAATACTGGGGCATTGGAAAGGCACAATCGCGTGCAGCAGCAGAAACAATCGCTTCGATATCGGCATTTTCATCAAACAGTGCCACGATATTGCTTTGTTGCCACACTTGTTCGGCAGGCATATTCGGCTCGCCAAAAATTGGCTGCTCATTCTCGTTGCCGGCATTGGCGTCTTCAATGGCTGTACTTAGGGCACCGTTTTCTATCAGCGCGTCGGAGAGTCTGTCTACCTGCTCCTGAGAAACTGTGATGACAACTTGTTGGTAGTGCATGGCTTTTTATTACCGTAATTGGATGTTTTATAAAACTTCAGGCAGCCACTGCGGCTGCCTGCAAACAAAAGCGCAATGTATGCGTATTGTAAATTATTTTTGTGCTTCTTTGTGTTTTTGTAACCATTGTTCAAGATAGTGGATACTTTCACCACCTTGAATGAAG
This sequence comes from Snodgrassella alvi, assembly GCF_002777855.1. GTDB lineage: Bacteria > Pseudomonadota > Gammaproteobacteria > Burkholderiales > Neisseriaceae > Snodgrassella > Snodgrassella alvi_E. The sequence goes on along the minus strand of NZ_MEIK01000040.1, from coordinate 107,803 downwards.
CCGGGATCGGCAAAAATGTCGCGGTGCAGGTTGGTATTGGTTTTGATACCGGTAATTGCTAGTTCCTGTAATGCAACGCTCATTTTGGCAATAGCTTCGTCGCGGTCACGACCATGGGTACATACCTTCCCGATCATACTGTCATAGTAGGGTGGTACAGTATAGCCCTGATAAATGTGGCTATCGATGCGTACACCATTGCCACCAGGTTGGTGACAACTGGTAATTAGGCCGGGACTGGGTACAAAGGTGTAGGGATCTTCGGCGTTGATGCGGCATTCGAACGCATGTCCCCGCAAACAAATATCATCCTGTGTATAGGATAACGGCAGGCCGGAAGCTACGCGGATTTGCTCCTGTACAATATCCACGCCAGTAATCAGCTCAGTAATAGCATGCTCAACTTGTACACGTGTATTCATTTCAATGAAGAAAAATTCGCCATCTTCATACAGAAATTCAAATGTACCGGCACCACGATAACCGATGCGCTGGCAGGCTGCTACACAGGCATTGCCGATACGCTCCCGTTCTTCAGGGGTAATAAATGGTGCTGGCGCTTCTTCAATAACTTTTTGGTGGCGCCGTTGCATGGAGCAGTCTCGCTCGCCTAGATAAATGGCATGGCCATGTTCGTCGCATAATACCTGAATTTCAATATGGCGCGGTTTTTGTAAATAGCGCTCCATATACACGGCCGGATTGCCGAAGGCAGCACCGGCTTCGGTACGTGTCATTTCTACCGAAGAAAGAAGGTCTTCGGCTTTTTCTACTACGCGCATGCCACGGCCACCGCCGCCGCCAGAAGCTTTGATTATTACCGGATAGCCGACTTCGGCACCAATTTTTTCAATTTCATGCGGGTCTTCCGGTAGGGCACCATCGGAACCGGGTACGCATGGCACGCCAGCAGCCTGCATGGCTTTTTTTGCGGAAACTTTGTCACCCATCTGGCGAATGGTTTCCGGCCGCGGGCCAATAAATACAAACCCGGATTGTTCTACCTGTTCGGCAAAACCGTCGTTTTCCGCCAGAAATCCATAGCCCGGATGGATGGCATCGGCATCGGTTACCTCAGCTGCAGAAATCAGGGCAGGAATGTTTAGATAACTTTGGGCAGAGCTGGCAGGGCCGATACATACGGATTCATCGGCCAATTTTACATGCAGGGCATCACGGTCGGCTTCTGAATGTACAGCCACTGTTGCAATGCCCATTTCATGGCAGGCGCGCAGAATGCGCAGCGCAATTTCGCCACGATTGGCAATAAGAACTTTTTTTAACATAAGGCAGTACCTTGTAAGAAACGGGAAAGATTACTGAATTGAGGATTACTCAATAATAAACAGTGGTTCACCGAACTCTACAGGCTGCGCATTAGATACAAGAATTTCTTTTACTACGCCGCTGTGGTCAGCTTCGATTTCATTCATTAGTTTCATTGCTTCGATGATACATAGGGTATCGCCAGCATTAACGGTCTGACCTACCTCTACAAACGGGGCAGAGGTGGGACTGGCGGCACGGTAAAAAGTGCCGACCATAGGAGATTTAACGGCCTTGCTTAAGTCGGGGCCGGTTGTTTCAGGCGCAGCAGCGGCTGCATTGTCTGTGGGTGCAGCTGCTGGTGCGGCCATGATGGCAGGCTGCTGCATTGGTGCAGCATACATCTGCTGCTGGTTGGCGGCAGTGGTACGGGTAATGCGTACTTTTTCCTCACCTTCGGTTACTTCGATTTCGGCAATGCCGGACTCTTCTACCAAATCAATGAGTTTTTTAAGTTTACGTAAATCCATAATGATGAACCCTTGTGTGATTGGAGCTGGCCGCAATAGGTATTAGTGTTGGCGGCCGGTCTCTTGAATGTATTCAATTGCCCGATGTAATGCTGCTTCATAGCCGTACACGCCCAGACCGCAAATTACCCCTAGGGCAATATCAGAGAGATAAGAATGGCGTCGAAATGCTTCGCGTGCATGTACATTGGATATATGTACTTCGATAAATGGTTTGCCGGCAGCGGCAAAAGCGTCGCGGATGGCTACACTGGTATGTGTGAACGCGCCCGGATTGATGATTATGAAGCGGGTATCGTCGGATAAAGCCGCCTGAATCCGCTCAATCAGGATGTGTTCGGCATTGCTTTGTAATGTTTCCAATGTCATACCGGCTGCCTGTGCCTGTTGTTGCAGCTTCTGATTAATGTCTGCCAGTGTGGTCTGACCATATATATGCGGTTCGCGCACTCCCAATAGATTGAGATTGGGGCCGTTTAAAACCAGAATTGAGGCACTCATAAAATGTTTGGTTTTTGCAAAATTGCGCCATTTTTGCCGAAAATGAGCGCAAATGTCCAGTATTTTTGTATTTTTTTGATTATTTAAACCATGGTTTTGTCTACCGTGGTGTGCTGGCAGCCTTATTTTGCTTGCTCCTGCCGGCACCCGCTGGTGCGGACTCTGTAGCGGTCTTGTTATACGGTTGGCTGTTTTTCAGTATGAGCCGGTAGGCATATAATACGACTTTTGCCTTGTTCTAGCACGTATACATGCATATAAATGATTTTGATTTTGATTTACCGCCTCACCTGATTGCACAGCATCCGCCGGCTGTACGTGGCAGTAGCCGTTTATTGGTGGCTTTGCCGGGGCAGTCACCTGTTGACAGTAAGTTTACCTGTTTGGCTGATTATGTGGCTGCCGGTGATGTGCTGGTGTTTAATAATACGCGGGTGATGAAGGCGCGTCTGTTTGGCCATAAGGCCAGCGGCGGCCAGATTGAGGCGCTGATTGAACGAGTGCTGGACGCACATACGGCGCTGGCGCATGTGCGTTCCTCTAAATCGCCAAAGCCCGGTACAGAGCTGATTTTCGAAGGTGGCTTGCATGCACAGATGCAGGCACGGCAAGGTGAACTGTTTGTACTGCATTTTGCCGGTACGCAGACAGTATGGGAATTGCTGGCTGCTCACGGCCATTTGCCATTGCCACCTTACATTACCCGCTCAGCGGATGATGACGATGATGAGCGTTATCAGACTGTGTATGCCAAATATGAGGGGGCAGTGGCTGCGCCCACTGCTGGTCTACATTTCACCGATACTATTTTGCAACAGCTGCGGGATAAAGGGGTGCATCTGACGGAAGTCACCTTGCATGTTGGTGCCGGTACTTTCCAGCCAGTACGGGTGGAAAATATTGCAGAGCATCACATGCACAGTGAATGGTATGACGTAAGTGAAACTGTGGTAGCTGAAATTGAGGCAGCCCATGCACGGGGCAATAAAGTTTGGGCAGTGGGTACCACAGCGGTGCGGGCATTGGAATCTGCCGCACGCAGTGGCAAGTTGCAGGCTGGTCAGGGTGATACCAATATTTTTATTACGCCCGGATACCAGTTTAAGGTGATTGACCGTATGATTACTAATTTTCACCTGCCTAAATCCACGCTGTTAATGTTAGTTAGCGCGTTTAGCGGTTATGATGAAATCCGTGCTGTATACCAGCATGCGATTGCTGAACAATATCGTTTTTTCAGTTATGGCGATGCTATGCTGCTCGGTAATCTAAGCCGAATCGGACAGAATAATTAAAATAGAAAAGGAACAATTATGAGAATGTTACATACTATGCTGCGTGTGGGTGATTTAGATAAATCATTAGCGTTTTATCAGGATGTGCTGGGTATGAAGCTGTTGCGCCGTGAAGATTTTCCTGGTGGCCGTTTTACGCTGGCATTTGTAGGTTATGGCGAGGAATCTGACACCACGGTGTTGGAACTGACCTATAACTGGGATACGCACGCATATGATTTAGGAACTGGTTACGGCCATATTGCTATTGAAGTAGACGATGCCTATGCTGCCTGTGATGCCGTACGTGCTAAAGGCTGTAAGGTGACTCGTGAGGCCGGCCCGATGCAGCACGGCACCACAGTGATCGCGTTTGTAGAAGATCCGGATGGATATAAAATAGAATTTATTCAGAAAAAGAACTAACTTTCTTTCTGGTAAAAGCTGGTTTTAAGCTTTTTTATACTGATACTTTTTCTCTGGCAAATGGATAGCGTACATTCTTATAGATTAAACGGGTGTTGAATGCTGTGTTTGCCGGTTTACTTTAGTTTTTAATTCATCTGCTTAGGCATCTACACTGAAATACATTCTTAAACACCGCAGCCTGCAAAGTTTTTATAGGAATAGTGAAGGTGTGGCTGTCTCTGATATTGGCTGGCACTACTAGAAGGAATGTGAGCCATTGTTCTGAAATATTCGCTTAATTTCAATAAAATAGTTCGTGTATTTTGATACTGCTGGTCTTAGCAGGTAGTTTTCTGCTGCTGGTAAGAGTTGATGTGTATTTTGCTGATTAGTTTACGTTGTTTGTGCCGGTTGCGGAGGGTGTAGTGCCAATATTGTTTGCATCTTTGAATGAAAGAACAGACTGGCAGATTGTGAGTGTTTTCCTTGGTCTGATTATTGCGGCTTTATTGGCTTTAAACTGCGTACATTTGGATACTTGAACAAGCTTCGCCATCTTTGTCGGACTCCTATAGTTAAGATTTCGTATTTGTAACCATTGCAGACTAGACTTTTGTTTGTATATAAATGATAATAATTATCATTATTTTGTATTTAAGGGGATGTAATGATGAAAAAATTCTTGGCTGTGGTGGTATTGTCGGCGTTGGCTTTGGGGCTGAGTGCCTGTCAGACTAGTGCTTCAGTATCTGTTACTCAGGCTATGAATGAGGCAAAACTGCCGGCTTCGCCACAAAAAATTGTGGTAATGGATTTTGGCGCAATGGATACGCTGGATGCACTGGGTGCTGGTAGGCGAATAATCGCTGCACCAATTAGTAATTTGCCTACCTATTTGCACCAGTATCAGAATCGACAGTTACATGATTCTGGCAAAATGAAAGAACCGGACATTGCTGCTATTCGGGCAGCCAAACCAGACTTGATTATTATGAGTGGGCGGCAAAATGCTTTTGCAAAAGAGTTAGAATCCATTGCACCAACGTTGAATTACTCGGTAAAGACTGATAGCAATTATTTTGCTAATGTACAAAAACAAATTCTTCTGCTAGGTAAGTTGGCAGGTAAGGAAGCTTTGGCGCAGCAGCAATTACAAGCGTTAGCCCTAAAAATGAATGCAGCACGTGAGTTGGCTGAGCACAGCACGCAGAAAGCCATTATAGTGCTGCATAATGATGGCAAGGTAATGCTGATGAATCAGGGTAGTTATCCAGCATTAATTTTTGATGAGCTGAAGATTAAACGTGCACTGAAGGTAGATGAATTGCCGGTACAGCAAAGCAGTAAAGATGGCAAACCAATACGTTTAATGGTCGATAACAGCTTTATTACCCAATATCATCCAGATATTGTGTACGTTGTTGACCGCAGCAAAGCCATTGGAAATACACCTATGCGTAATGATTATTTTGACAGCAGCGTGTTGCAACGTGCCGGTACCAGAGTGGTCTATCTGAGTGCAGATTTATGGTATCTGTCAGGTAATGGGCTGGAAAGTTTGAATCAACAGATTGACGAAGTGGTTAAACCTTTGAATGATATTAACTAGAATTCAGTCTGTGGTACATAAAAATCAGCCTTTACACACGCGGCTGGTTTTTTTATGTATTCATGTCTGCTGGAAGATTTATGTTAAACATATATGCTAAGTAAATGTTTTGTTAAGTTTTTTAAATCAGCGGAAATAACGACAAGGTTACAGTTGTGGCAGTGTATTTTTCGATAATATAGCGACTGTATTGTTGTAGCGAACCAGGCAAAGCTGGTCGATAGCCAGTGGGGGTTTCAGATAGCAGCTGGAGACCACTTTGAAACATTCATGAGCCTGTTACGCTGTGTTAACAAATAGTTTATTTAACGGCACCTTCCTCGGAAAGGAATAATAATGAAGATAGGTATTCCACGCGAATCACTTGCCGGTGAAACCAGAGTGGCGGCCACGCCGAAAACCGTTACCCAACTGATTAAACTGGGGCATGAAGTTGTAGTTGAGCATGATGCCGGCAAAGCCGCCAGTCTGTCAGACGGATTGTATAGCGAAGCCGGTGCCATCATTACTGATACGGCTACGGTATGGCAGTGTCCGCTTATATTTAAAGTAAATGCGCCTAATGCTGACGAAATTACAGCCATGAATGAAGGCACGATTTTGGTTAGCTTTATTATGCCGGCTCAGCAGCCTGAGCTGCTAGAAAAGCTACAGGCGAAAAAAATTACCGTGCTGGCGATGGATATGGTGCCGCGTATTTCACGTGCACAGGCTATGGATGCTTTGTCTTCAATGGCTAATATTAGCGGCTACCGTGCTGTTATTGAAGCTGCAGAAAACTTCGGCCGCTTTTTTACTGGTCAGATTACAGCAGCCGGTAAAGTACCCCCTGCCGAAGTGCTGGTGATTGGTGCTGGAGTGGCTGGTCTAGCGGCGATTGGTACTGCTCGCCAGCTTGGAGCTGTAGTTAATGCATTTGATACCCGCCCCGAAGTGGCCGACCAAATTGAATCTATGGGCGGAAATTTCTTGCGCCTAGATTATCAGGAAGAAGAAAGCAGCAGTGGAGACGGCTACGCAAAAACCATGAGTGCTGCCTACATTGCAGCTGAAATGGAATTGTTTGCCGCTCAGGCAAAACAAGTTGATATTATTATTACTACAGCAGCCATTCCGGGCAAGCCAGCGCCTAAGCTGATTACCCGTGAAATGGTGGACAGTATGCGTGAAGGCTCGGTAATCGTGGATTTGGCAGCTGCTACAGGTGGCAACTGTGAATATACTGAGCCCGGTAAAATTGTTACCACTGCCAACGGCGTAAAAATAATCGGATATACCGATATGGCCAACCGATTGGCCGGCCAGTCTTCTCAGCTGTATGGCACTAATCTAGTGAATCTGGCGCGTTTGCTCACCCCTAATAAAGACGGTGAGCTGGCACTTAACTTTGAAGATGTCATTATTCGCAACATGACGGTTACCCACGCTGGCAACAGCATGTATCCGCCACCACCGATACAGGTATCTGCTGCGCCCAAAGCGGCGGCTAAAAACGCTGCACCGGTTTCTGCGGCTGCACCAAGTGTTGCCCCTGATAAGAGCAAGAAAAAAATTATCTGGGCGGCTATTGCCGTGATATTGATGTTATGGATTGGTGCAGTTGCACCGGTAGCGTTTCTTAACCACTTTATGGTGTTTGTCCTTTCCTGTGTAGTGGGCTACTTCGTGGTGTGGAATGTGAATCATGCCTTGCACACGCCATTAATGTCGGTAACCAATGCGATCTCCGGCATTATTGTGGTCGGGGCATTGCTGCAAATCGGTCAGGGGCACGGTTTTGTATCTCTGCTTGCCTTTATTGCTGTGGCAATAGTCAGCGTAAATATTTTCGGCGGCTTTGCTGTTACCCGTCGTATGCTTAATATGTTTCGTAAGTAAGGGAGAAACAGGATGTCTCAAGGTATTGTAACTGCTGCCTACATCGTTGCCGCCGTATTGTTTATTTTAAGTCTGGCTGGATTATCGCAGCAGGAAAGTGCTAAACGTGGCTGCTATATGGGTATTGCGGGCATGGCTATTGCCCTGCTGGCTACTGCATTCAGTCAGGATGCGCACGGACTGGCTTGGGTTATCATTGCCATGGTAATTGGCGCAGCAGTTGGCCTGCAACAGGCCAGAAAAGTAGAAATGACCCAAATGCCGGAGCTGATAGCCATGCTGCACAGCTTTGTGGGTTTGGCTGCTGTACTGGTTGGTTTTAACAGCTATATCGACCCGCACGATGTTGATACGGATATGTTCACCATCCATTTGGTAGAAGTGTTTCTTGGTGTATTCATCGGTGCTGTCACTTTCAGCGGTTCATTAGTGGCATGGGCTAAGCTTAATGGCAAAATGGCAAGTAAACCTTTGCAACTGCCACACCGCCATTTGCTCAATCTGGGGGCACTGGTGTTGTCGTTTCTGTTGTTGCTGTGGTTTGTCGGTGCCGGAGGTTCTGGGTTTGCATTGATTGTCATGACCCTGATTGCGCTTGCTTTTGGTTATCATCTCGTGGCTTCAATCGGCGGTGCCGATATGCCGGTAGTGATTTCCATGCTCAATTCTTACTCCGGTTGGGCTGCAGCTGCAGCTGGTTTTATGCTCAACAATGATTTACTGATTGTAACCGGTGCTCTGGTAGGTTCTTCCGGTGCCATCCTGTCGTATATTATGTGTCAGGCGATGAACCGTAAGTTTCTGGCAGTAATAGGCGGAGGTTTTGGCTCGGCTCCAGTGGCTGCTGGTACCGACAACACACCTGCTGGTGAAGTTCAGGAAGTCAGGCCGGAACAAGTAGCTGAAACTCTTAAAAACGCTCATAGTGTTATCATCACACCGGGCTATGGCATGGCGGTGGCTCATGCTCAAAATGCTGTGGCAAGTATTACAGCTAAACTGCGCCAGCAGGGGGTAAATGTTCGTTTTGGCATCCATCCCGTAGCTGGTCGTCTGCCAGGACACATGAATGTGCTGCTGGCTGAAGCCAAAGTACCGTATGATATCGTACTGGAAATGGATGAAATCAATGATGATTTCAGCGATACCGATGTGGTATTGGTTATTGGTGCCAATGATACTGTTAATCCGGCCGCGGTCACCGACCCTAACAGCCCGATTGCTGGTATGCCGGTGTTGCACGTATGGGAAGCGAAAAACGTAATTGTGTTTAAGCGTTCGATGCAGTCAGGCTATGCGGGCGTAGATAATCCACTGTTTTATGAAGAAAATGTTCGCATGTGCTTTGGTGACGCCAAGGCGACACTGGATGAAGTTGATAAAAACATTTGAGTAGCAGAAAAAAGTCCGGATGTTTCCGGACTTTTTTTACAAGGTAAAAACGGCCTAAACTAATTGGAGTAGCGGATTAATTGCTATCCAAAATTATTGTGCATATCTGTTTTTTTATTTAGGATTAAATAAAGCTAGTTCTCTTGAATGCAAACAGACGGAACGTCGTATGCTCATCAGCGCTTAGGCATCACTACGGGACAAAAATCTGCATCGGTGTGAATCAGTGGACCACCAACGGCATCCACTGCAATCGGTACTGAAGCAAAAATACCCGGAATCAGCGTTTTACCACTTTCATCCTTAACACCGCCCAGCGTTTCCGCAATGGCAGAAGGTTTACCCGGAAGATTCAGTATAAGACTGCTACCACGTAATACCCCTACCTGACGCGATAAAATAGCAGTGGGTGTGAAGTGCAGGCTAATCTGCCGCATCAGCTCTCCAAAACCCGGGATCACACGATCAGCTACAGCCAGAGTAGCTTCCGGCGTAACATCACGCAAATACGGGCCGGTACCGCCGGTAGTAAGTATTAGTGGGCAGACTTCCTTATCGGCTAGCTCAATTAATTTTGCTTCAATCAAAGGCTGCTCATCTGGTATCAGATGCTCTACTAGCTCCAATGGATTCAGTACAGCTCGTTGCAACCATTTTTTTAGCTCCGGCAAACCTTGATCCACATACACACCACGGGAAGCACGGTCACTAATCGAGACCAATCCAATTTTCAATAAAGGCAACGCATCCATAGTTAGATCCACAGCATCCAAAAGGCAAATATTGTAATATAGACCTTTTAGCATGTCAGTGAAGCAAGATGATTTCGGACGAATTAACTCATTTCAATAATCGTGGTGAAGCGCATATGGTCGATGTTGGTGGCAAACCTCATACCAAACGCATGGCCATTGCCAGCGGTAAAATCACGGTGAATGAAACTGCATATAATAAAATATTGGCTGGTGACAGCAAAAAAGGCGATGTATTGGGTATTGCCCGAATTGCCGCCATACAGGGTGCCAAGCAGACCAGTAGCCTGATTCCGCTATGCCATCCTATTGCACTAACTAAAGTTAACGTGGATTTTTCCCTCAATAACATCGAGCGAAGCATCACCATCTGTGTGCAAACCGAAAATACAGGGCAAACAGGCGTGGAAATGGAAGCTTTAACCGCTGCCAGCGTTGGTTTGTTAACTATTTACGACATGCTTAAGGCTGTCGACCGTAGTATGGTACTTAGTCAGATTTGCCTACAACACAAAGAAGGCGGGCAGTCCGGACTTTGGCAGCGCCAATCTTAAAGCGTGTATCTATTTATTCTCTAAATTTTTAGGCTCGATATGCCAGAGCCAGTGCTGTATTCTCAAAAATACGACTTAATCTGTTTCATTTTGTCACAGAGAAAACCCTGCGTTAACCATTTGCCTAGCACAAAACAACTTTGTATAGAGCTCCTGATATAAAGAAATAGGTGCAGAATTCACTAGTAAGAAAAGTTAACAATTTTCATTTGCTAAAGCTTTAGTTGTTTTTAACTTTAAATTAATTACCTTTATCATTCACACTAAGGTGGACTAAGCCCGTATTTTGAGTGCAGTTACGAGTTTAATCACCTGATAGCCGATTCAATTTAGAATTCAATCGCAAAAATATGTCTATCATGATTCTTTTGGATATTTAAATAAAACTTAATATTTTATATTTTTACATAAAATAATGAAGCTTAAATTTATAATATTAAAATTAATGAGGAAGATGGAAATATGCTATATAAATTCATTTAACATGAAAAATTGATAATATTATTAATGATAAAAATAGTTTTATTTACAAATTAAAAATAAAAAATAATTTCAAGTTTTTAATTAAAGAATTGAAGTTATATTTTAATTACCGTAAACTTTGTCAGAAATGATTGGCAGAAAAATATTCTAAAGAGCAGTTTTAGATATATAAATTTCAATTAAAATGGAAAAAAACAATGTTTATTACCAAAAGAGTATTAAAAGCAGCTATATTATTAAATTAGAAAATTAGTTTTAAATTTAACATAGATTCACATGCAGAGACATGCCAAAAGACACTTGAATTTAGGAATATTGCCCTGTAATAGTGAAAACACCACTTAGGCAATAAATACGTTACCAGTTTAACCTGTGGTTAGGCGCAAATTTACTTATGTCAGAGCATTTCCTTACACATGACAACATGGTATCATCAGCCCATACCCGATAAAGACACTAATATTGTGCAGTACTCGTACTATTTATAGTATTAAATGCTATATCTGTAAGCTTAAATAGCAACTTTAGCTTATTTTTAATGTTAGCTTGAAATATATTTAATGTGTTGAGGTGCAACTCCTAATATACTGGCATGCTAAATTATATAGCAAAAGTTATTTTTAGCAAGGTTTAATTTAAATTAGTGTAGATAATTGTTGTATTTGATTAAGCTTTGAATTGTAAACGATTGTTTAACAATATATTTTAAATTTAACTTTGCACGATTTTTATTTGAAGGTAATTCCAATATGGAAAATTTTAACGTCGGCTTTGCCTCAAGAATGCAAGAAGTAGTGGATATTCTTGGGAGCGTTTCAGAGTTATCCAGACGGGTAGAGGTAGCCTATCCCACTGCCTCTAAATGGGTGAAAGAAGGTGCTGAGCCTAGTACAACCAATCTGATAAAAATAGCACGCGTTGCACAAGTAAAGCTGGAGTGGCTGGCAACCGGCAAGGGCAGCAAAATCGAACTGGATGGTTATAGTGAACAAGCTGATTTTTGCGCCAAACTGTCCAATCCGCTGGCTATGAATGCCACCATCAGCGAAGCTGGATGTGAGTATGTTTTACCGGTTAATGAAGTACATGCTCGTGATTTTGCTTTTATACCTGTCTGCTCCATTCAAACTGCAGATGATGCTGAAAGCAAAGAGAGCAGAATAGCATGTACTATTGCTTTTAACCGTAGCTGGTTGGAAAACACCCTGAATATCGATCCTCAAAAGCTTAGCACGATGATTGTTAAAGATGACAGCATGGCTGGTGTGCTTAATGATGGCGATCATGTATTAATTAATCACAGTAAAAAAGCCGGTGGCGATGGTTTGTATGTCTTGCGCATAGGCAAAAATATTTTGGTGAAACGTACCCAGCTCAAACCAAACAACCAATTATTGGTTACCTCAGCAAACAGTGCTTATGAGCCTTTCAATATTGATTTAACAGATAGTGAACAGGATTTTGAAATTATTGGTAAAGTAGAATGGTTTGGCCGCAAAATTTAAACCATGCCGTAACTTCAATCTGATATCTGCCTGCAATCAGGTACCGACAGTAAATATGGTGATACGATAGAAAACCGTTGCGAATGTGCTAGGTTTGTTTTGTATTTCTTTTCTACAAGAAATTATCTGGCTGTCGTTACTGCATACTGTACTGCCAGAGAAACAGATAGCTATAGATAAAAAAATTAGCGTAGTAGAGACGGTAAACAATATCGGTCATCTTTGTTTATGGACCTCTTCAGACAGGTAAAATGAAAAATAAATCATTATTCATCCTGTTCGTGTAAACAAATATTTCGAAGCATAGACAATTAGCCACACAGTCAGCATAAGTGCTATGAGCACATTCACATTGCTGATTGTGTGAAGCAAAATGTTATCCATAATCCCATCTTGGAACCTACTGAACCACTTACAACACGCTAAATGCATTTGTAAAATGAGACAAAAACAGCTTTTACTCCACATTTTTATTAGCGCTTCAGCTTACCAAAACAAACGCTGCTAACTTTCAGAGTAATTAAGCAAATTGAAGACAATCTATTTGCTGTATTTAACTTCGTCGCACCTCAGCGCAACTGACTATCTTTACTACCACGTCGGTTATACAAACTAAACGTTTTCTGCTTTTCCTTATCTCGTTCTGTCTGACATTCCACACAAAAACGCACACCTTTTAAAACCTGACGGCGAGCTAGCGGAATAGCTTCACCGCATTCTTCACAAAATTCTGCACTTTCTGCGGCCTGATCCATTTGCTGCCGAACATGATTGATAGCGTCTGCAATCGTATTTTCAATTTGCTGATTGACTGCATCATCTGAAGCCCAGCCACTTGCCATAATAAACTCCTATAAATTACAGGATATAAATATAGGGTTATGCATCTGTTTTTCAATATAATGCTGATTAATATAGATATTTTTTAAAGATAATGATAAATATCATTTTCAGGTTGCATAGTTGAAATTGGCAGTCATTCTCAATTATGTGAATGCTTGTTTCCATCAGATTTTTTAAGCAATAGTAAATATTAATTGCAAATGGTTTTGTTATAAGAAAACGTATTTAAATTAAATGTTCATTTAAACTAGATACATGATCTGCACCAAACCTAAAAATGCAACGTAATTGCGAAACCAGATGAGCAGTGTAAAAAATATACATTCTAATGCGTTAAATTTTCAGCATGATAATAATTTTTTCTGGTAAGTACGCTCTGGATTCGATGCTCATGGCGTTTGGGTCTGCCATGAAAAGCCAGGGAAATGGTAACCAGTAAAAATTGCTAATCAACATTGTTTGCTTGGCTTATAGATAGACGATAATTTTATTTAATATTTATTTAAGCGAGACGGAAGCGGAGAAGAAAATTTGGCAGAGATTGATTAATTGCTGTTAAAACTTAATTTATTCTAGCTAATTCATGATTTTATTTACATCGAACCGCATTGCAATATGCGTGATGATTTTATAGACTGGTTTTGATTTCCCTTGTTAAATCAATCAATTGTTAAAAAGGATAATAATTATGGATGCCCGCCAGTTTAAAGAATGCGTAGAAGCATGCAACCGTTGTATTGCTCTGTGTCAGTATTGTTCCACTGCTTGTCTGCAAGAAGATGATGTAAAAATGATGGCTAAATGTATTCATCTGGATATGCAGTGTGCGGCCATGTGTTCATTGGCAGTAAATTTCATGTGTATGAATAGCCCGTTCGTAGTGCAGGTATGCCAGTTATGTGCTGAGGTTTGCCGCGCCTGTGCGCAGGAATGTGGTCGTTTTAAAATGGATCACTGCCAGCGCTGCGCTGAAGCCTGCAAAAATTGTGCCGACAAATGTATGGCTATGGCTGCCTGAATATATAAAAATTCATTCTACCATTGTCGCCGACAATGGTTTTTGTTTGGTAAATAGCTTAAAAGAACACCAATTTTTTATATTTTTTGTTTAATTAATATTGACTTAGTTAATTTTTCCTATTATCATGCATCAAATTGATGTCAATAAATGAGAAATAGTATGGCTACTGATAATCTCTTTAAACTTGAAAATTTTAATCCGTTATCCAATTGTACTTTTATCAATGATGAACAACTGGTTCGCGAAGAATTAAAAGCTATCAATACAGTGTTAACACCTGATTTATTTAAAAATGTTTTACAAGAAGCATTAATAGATACGCAAAATCTTAGAGCTCCTACTGCACCAAAATCTGCTTTTAAAAATATTATTTCTTCTTCTGTCGTTACTTTTTTAAGAAATAAATTAGTTCCATATGGCTGGACATCGTATGAAGGTCGTGGTGATATATCATTTACCATCACTCCGAATAAAACTAATGCAATATATGTAACTTTAGGAAACGAAGATGTAGGTAAAAAAAAGGGCCATCCTACAAATTCTGCAAAAAAAGGTTCTGAATTAAGTAAAGCACATTCTGACCCCCAGTTTTATTTTGATCAACATACCAAGATTTATATTCTATTGCTTCATTTCGATTCGGATAAATTAAATATAGAGCTTTCTATACCCCGAAATTTTTCAAAAGGCCATGTAGAAGAATGGGAAAAACGAATTATTTTACCTACATTTAATTATAATACGTTTAGTAGTAACACCATTGCTCAGTTGCCAAAACCTGCTCAAATAGACAATGGTCTAATAAAGCGAAAATCTTTATAATTATAATATTTTAAATAGGTGCAATTATGATTAATCGCCGTCGGCTTAAATTCGCTTTAGACCGGCGCGGGTTCACTCGTACCGAGCTAGCAAAAGCTTTAGAGGTTACTCCAAGAACAATTAATAATTATATAAAAAAGCCAATTAGCCCGGATGTACTACAAAAGTTAGGTAGAATTCTCAAATTCTCTCCAGCTTTTTTTGAAGACATGGGTGAATTACCTTTATTAAATGATTTCCAAGTAAGCTTTCGTGCTCAATCTAGAATATCTAATAGATTGAAAAATCAAGCAAAATCGTTTGGCGTTATTGCCTTCATGCTCAATGATTGGGTTGAAAAGCGATTTGAGCTTAATAAAGCTGATTTACCAGATTTATCTCAATTTAATCCTGAAGATGCAGCTCAAATATTAAGATCAAAATGGGGATTAGGTATTCATCCTATAGCTAATATGGTCGAATTGCTTGAATCAAAAGGGGTCAGAGTTTTTTCATTAGCTATTGATGCATTAGAAGTAGATGCTTTCTGTACTTGGAACGAACATACTCCTTTTGTTTTTTTAAATACGATGAAATCTGCTGAACGTAGTAGGTTTGATTGCGCACATGAACTAGGGCATTTAGTTCGAGATGTGTACAATATGAAACATAATTCAAATTTAACCGATGAAACAGTTTCTGATTTTCTTTCAGAGGAAGGGTTGAGTGACAAAAGACCTATTGAAAAAGAAGCAAATGATTTTGCTTCAGCATTTCTTATGCCCAAAGATGCATTATTACCTATCCGAAAACAATCAATTACTAATATAGAGCAACTAATTGAATTAAAAAAAGTCTTTGGAGTTTCAGTTGCGGCGATTGCTTATAGATTATATAAATTAGAAATAATTTCTGATTGGATATATACAAGAGTATTATGTCCAAAAATAGCTATATCTGGATTTAGAAAAACAGAGCCTCAGCCTATGCGTAGAGATGAATCCAATGTATGGCAACAATTATTTAATTATTTGGAAGAAGATAAGATTTCTATCGATGATATAGCAAATGAGTTGAATATAGATTTTAAGGATATTGCAGATCTTACATTTGGCTTGGTCTCCAATAAGCCACATTCTATGTATCATCTAAAACTAATTAAGTAAGTAGTGTATAAATATACAACTGATTTACATTTAAATTCAAGATAAAAAGGTTAGTAACAAAAGCTTACTAACCTTTATGATTTAAAGATTATTTTAAATTAAGCACATCTTGCATATCAAAAAGTCCTTGCTCATGCTGGCGCAGCCAGACGGCAGCGCGTACGGCTCCGTTGGCAAAAGTAGCACGGCTGGAAGCTTTGTGGCTAATTTCTACGCGTTCACCATCTGTAGCAAATAAGGCAGTGTGGTCGCCAACAATGTCGCCGGCACGGATGGTGGAAAAACCAATGGTCTGCGGGTCACGTGGGCCGGTATGGCCTTCGCGGCCATAGATAGCACAAGTTTTTAGGTCTCGACCCAGTGCATCGGCTATGACCTCGCCCATACGCAATGCTGTGCCAGACGGTGCATCTACTTTATGACGATGATGCGCTTCAATGATTTCAATATCATAGCCTTCGTTTAAAACTCGAGCGGCTGTATTTAATAAAGCAAAGGTAAGGTTGACGCCAACGCTGAAATTGGGTGCAAAGACAATGCCAATTGTTTGCGCTGCGTCACTGATGCGCTGTTTGCCGGCTTCGTCGAATCCGGTTGTGCCGATAACATCTTTTACGCCAAGCCGTTCGCAGATGGCGAGATTACTAAGCGTGGATTCGGGTTTGCTGAAATCTATCAGTACATCGGTATTGTCCAGCACTTTTTCAGGGTCGTGACAAATGCTGACACCCAGTTCCAGCCCAATGGCAAATCCGGCATCCAGCCCGATGGCTGGTGAGCCATTGTGTTCAAGTGCTCCACTCAATACGCAATCGTGACGCTGGCTGATACTCTGAATAAGGGCTCGACCCATACGGCCGTTGGCGCCGGCTACGGCAATTCTCAGGCGGGATGTAGACATACATTTACTCCGATGGGGTGAAGAGTGTTGTGGGCACTGGCTGTGGTTGTGCGGTCAGCGCGTCTCCTTCAGCATGAATCAAGTTGCCATTGGCATCAAAATAAAGGGTGAGTTTCTTTTCTTCTTCCACGTGGCTGGCACGGGTAACTACAAACACGTAATCCCAGCGATTGGCATGAAAGGGGTCACGCAGCAACGGTGTGCCCAGCAGCATCTGTACCTGTTCGCGGCTCATGCCGGGTTGTAATGAATTCACTACGTTTTGGTCAAGCTCATTTCCTTGTACAATTTTCAGTTTGTAGGAAGGAATTTGTGCCAGTTTGGCTGTGGTGCAGGCACTTAGGCCCAGTATGGCCACGGCCAGCAGGCAGTAGATTTTTTTCATGCTGATACCTCGGAGCTGGGTCGAAACAGTTAGCAATGGCGGTGGCAACATTGTATGACACCGAGTGGGCAATTGCCTTAAAAGTGCGTATTATAGCGAGTATTATCAGCTAGTGGTGAAATAAGCATCATGAATAACAATGTAGCTCAACTGAAAGATAACGGTTTAAAGGTGACAGGCCCCAGACTGAAGATTCTGGAGCTATTTGAATCGCAGCCCGAACAACACCTAAGTGCGGAAGATGTCTATCGTCGTCTGCTGGATGAGGGTGTGGAAATTGGTGTGGCTACTATCTATCGTGTTCTGACACAGTTTGAACAGGCCAATATCCTGCTGCGCCATCATTTTGAAACCGGCAAGGCAGTTTATGAACTAAATCGTGGCGGCCACCATGATCATCTGGTGTGTATTAAATGTGGCAAAGTTACTGAATTTTGTAGTGAAGAAATTGAAAAGCTACAAAAGAAAATTGCCGACGATAATGGCTATCGTATTGTTGACCATGCCCTATATATGTATGGGGTATGCAGTGAGTGTCAGCAATTTGACACTAAATATCTGTAAATAATTCTGGCAGGACTGTCTAGTATGAGTCAGACTGCTTATCGGCCGATTATTCCGCAACTGAGTAGCACCAATCTGGATTTTCCCGATTTAGAAACCGCTCAGCGCGAGCGTGATGGTCTGGTAGCGATTGGCGGCGATTTACAGCCGGCAAGAATACTGGCTGCATACCGGCAAGGTATTTTTCCGTGGTATGGCTCGGATGAGCCTATCATGTGGTGGTCCTTCGCGCAGCGAATGGTACTGTTTCCGGATGAGCTGAAAATTAGCCGCTCACTGGCTAAAAATCTGCGCAATAAGTCTTATGCTGTAACCATGAATTATGCTTTCCGGCAGGTGCTGAGCAACTGTGCACAGACACCGCGTCCCGGACAGAACGGTACATGGCTGGTACCCGAAATGCAATATGCTTATCGTGCGTTGTATCAGATGCAACATGCATGTTCATTTGAATGCTGGTATCAGCATGCCGACGAGCAGCCTTATCTAGCCGGTGGATTGTACGGTGTTTTGATTGGGCGTGTTTTTTATGGCGAATCCATGTTTGCCCATGCAGCTGATGCTTCCAAAATTGCCTTTGTGCATGCAGTGCGCTATCTTCAGCAGCAAGGTGTACCCATGATTGATTGTCAGGTGTATACCAGCTATCTGGCCAGCTTTGGCGGACGCGAAATTCCGTTTGCCGATTTTTCGGCTTGTCTGCTTCAATATAATCCCCAATCTTTGCCACAGCCGCCTGAACCGCGTTTGCTGGCCGGCAATGGTGTTGTTCCGTTGCCCATTACCTGAACTGAATCATTGATGATAGGAATTGTTTTATGTCTTTACAACAAGTGATAGAAACAGCGTTTGATAATCGTGCTGAAATCACGCCGGCATCGGTATCAGCCGAAGTGAAAGAAGCAGTAAATGAAACCTTGCAGCAATTGGATAGTGGCCGCCTGCGTGTGGCTGAGAAGCAGGGGAATCAGTGGCAGGTAAATGAATGGGCTAAAAAGGCTGTGTTGCTGTCTTTCCGTATCAGTGACAATGTGGTTACCGATGATGGGGTGGGTCGCTATTTTGATAAAGTGCCAACCAAATTTGCTCTGTGGGGTAAGGCTGACTTTCAGCAGGCAGGTTTTCGTGCGGTACCGGGTGCGGTAGTGCGTGCCGGCAGCCATATCGGTAAAAATGTGGTACTGATGCCTTCATTTGTGAACATCGGTGCGTTTGTTGATGAAGGTACGATGGTAGACACTTGGGCTACGGTAGGCTCTTGTGCTCAGATTGGTAAGCATGTTCATTTAAGTGGTGGTGTTGGTATCGGTGGGGTGCTTGAACCATTGCAAGCGGCACCTACTATTATTGAAGATAATTGCTTTATCGGTGCGCGTAGTGAGATTGTTGAAGGCGTGATTGTCGAAGAAGGCAGTGTAATTTCCATGGGTGTATTCATTGGACAATCTACTAAAATCTACGACCGTGAAAGCGGTGAAATTACCTATGGCCGTGTACCTGCTGGTTCGGTGGTGGTGTCCGGCAGTCTGCCGGCAAAAGATGGCAGCCATAGTCTGTATTGTGCTGTGATTGTGAAAAAAGTAGATGCAAAAACTCGTGCTAAAACCAGTGTGAATGAACTTTTACGCGGAATTTAATTTTTTCTTTTGCAATAACAAATCCTCTTACGCACCGTAAGAGGATTTGTTTTGGATGGTGGCAGCGAGCATACCATCAAAATTCAGTCGTAGAGAATCTGTGTATTTATTGCTGACGAAGAGACTGACTGATTTTACTAGCGATAAGGGTAGCAGTAGTTAATAAGGCACCGACCAGAATTTTGTTTCGCCAGCGTCTGGGTTTATTGGCCAATTTCAATGCCAGACTGCCAGCTGGAATTTTGTCTACTATATTCAGTGAGCGCTGCCACAAGTTTGATTTGCTAGTGGAGTGGCCGTTTTTCAATTGTTCTGCCATTAATTTCAACCGTGCACTCTGTGCCTGAAGATTCAGCAGTTCACGCTGCTGGGCAAGATTCAGTTTGTCGGATTTACTCATTTATTGTTCTCCGTCAATTCTGCTATGGCTGCCACCTCTCAGGTAACTGATGTCTTCTGTAATAGCTGACAGGGTCTGCGTCATAAACTGACTTTGTTTGCGTATAAGTTTTACTATAACGATAGTCAGCAATAAGATTAACAATAAAAACAATATGGCCAGACCAAAAAACACCCAAACCTTAGTTTCCGGCTCCAATACTGCATTCAGACCAAATAACAGGCTGATAAAGCCGAGAAAAAACATTGCCCCAACCAATACTGCCAGTATCAGCAGTACAATGATGCTTTGTAGTTGGGCAATGGCATCCAGACGCAGCATGCGCAGACGAATCCACAGCAGTTCACTGCCATAAGCAAGCCAGATTTTTAGCTGACTCAAATCGCGGCCAATATTGCCAATACTCATGCAATGGTATCCGTTAAAAAGTGAATAATATTCAGGCAAGCGGTGAAATTACCGGATTGCCTGAATGGAGACTATGCTGGTAATGATTAGCCGCGACAGCGTCCGAGCAAAATGCCGGCAATAAAGCCTGCAGCAGCAGCGATACCCATTGCATAATACGGCTGTTCACGTACCAGCTCATCTGTGCGTTCAGCTGTGGCACGGGCTTTGTCGGCAATGGTGCTTTCCAGCTCACTTAGTTTGGATTTTGTATTACCCAGTTTTTTGCGCAACTGGTCTTTCAGTGCTTTGGCCTGATCTGAACCGTTGTCGCCAGCTTTTTCATATAAATCTTCTACTTCATCCAGTACTGAACGTACTTCTCTCATTAAATCTTTTTTCTGTGCATCAAAATCAGCCATGGTCATTCTCCTTCCAGTGGGCATGAAAAAATATCAGGTAGTTTAAAATTTGCAGCCAATTTTTAAAGACCGATTACTGCATACAGAGTGCCTGCTTGGGGGCAATATCGGTTAAAATAAATTTGGCTGCTAACATCTGTTTCACAATGTCTACCTTAGCACAAGGATATGCATTTGCACAGATATTAATATATTAGCAATAAACTGCTGCATGGGAATGAAAGATGACTGAGCTGGGACTGAAAAAAATATATTCGGGTAAAGTACGCGATTTATATGAGATTGACGCGCAGCGTATGCTGATGGTGGCGACAGATCGCTTATCTGCTTTTGATGTAATTTTACCTGAACCTATAACAGGAAAGGGTGAAATTCTTACTCAGATTTCAAATTTTTGGTTTAATAAACTGAAGCATATCATGCCCAATCACTTCACCGGTGAGACGGTTTATGATGTATTGCCACACCAAGAAGCAGAAAAATTGGCCAAAAGGGCAGTGGTGGTAAAAAAACTAACACCATTGAAAATTGAAGCGATTGTCAGAGGCTATCTCTCTGGTAGCGGTTGGCGTGATTACCAGCGAACGGGTGCCGTATGTGGTATTAAACTACCTGCTGGTCTGCTTGAGGCTGAAGCGTTGCCGCAAGTGATTTTTACTCCGTCCAGCAAGGCGGCTGTTGGAGACCATGATGAGAACATCACTCTGGCAGAATGTATTTCACTACTGGGCGAAGAGCTCACTAAGCAGGTCAGCACTAAAGCGATTGAGCTGTATACTGAAGCTGCAGCTTATGCCAGAAGCAAAGGCATTATCATTGCAGATACTAAATTTGAGTTTGGTGTAGATGAAAATGGTACTTTAACTTTGATGGATGAAGTGCTCACACCAGATTCAAGCCGTTTCTGGTCGGTGGAAAATTATCAGGTAGGCACCAATCCGCCTTCTTTTGATAAACAGTTTATTCGTGATTGGCTGGTCGCATCTGGGTGGAACAAGCAGCCTCCTGCTCCGCACATACCGCCAGAGATTATCGCTAAAACATTGGCTAAATATCAGGAAGCACTGCATTTACTTGCCGGACAATAAACAAATTAAAGGGCAGCTAAAAGCTGCCCTTTTGCAATAATATCCAGTTTGGATGTAAAGGTTAGTTTTTGTCACATTGGCTGAAACCTATTTTTCATTGCAGCTTATATGACTACAAAGTTGGTAGAAAGCAGAAAGTGCTTCTCTTTGTTAACTAAATTCTCTTTTTAAGTGTAAAAAACCGTTCTGAGTTTCTTAATAGGAAATAATATTTTAACAGGATTGATATTAACAGTGTGCCAGTAATACTTTAGTATCGGTTTTCTCTTTTCAGAGTCCAGACAGATTGTCCTTCATTCTGTACTTAACTACCAATCATGCTAAGGGGAACTAATGAATATTTCTGCCACAGAAGAATTATTGTTACAACGGCATACTGTACGCAGTTTCAAAAATCAAACACTGACTGATGAACAATATACCCGTCTGATGGAGGCAGCACGCTTTGCGCCTACATCGGAATTTTTACAGCAATGCTCCATTATCCGGGTTACCGATAGCCATTTGCGTGAACAGATTCGTACTATTTGCCATCTGGATTATGTGGGTGCAAACGGGGACTTACTGGTTTTCGTAGTGGATATGTATCGTAATCATCGCATTCGAGCTCAGCTTGGCCTAGCTGACGATGGCTTAAGTAGTACTGATCTATTTATTCAGGGCATGGAAGATACGCTGATTGCGGCTCAGAACGTGGTTATTGCTGCTGAAAGTATGGGGCTGGGCAGCGTCTATTTGGGTAGCATTCAAAACGATATCCGTCCCATTATTCAGATGTTGAAGCTGCCGAAGCTGACTTTTCCTCTAGTTGGGCTGCAAGTTGGTGTGCCTGAGAAACGGACACAGGTCAAACCGCGGATGCCACTGCCACTGCGTTCTTTTGAAAATCAATATCAGGATGAATTCAATCTTCAGAATTTTGCAGAATATGATGCCATTGTCGAAACCTATTATGGCCAACGCGATAGTAACCAGCGCATTGATTCATTTACTAAGCAGATAGCCGATAAAATATCACGTAAACGCTTTAAACGTGATGATATTCTGGCTGTGATACATGAACAGGGTTTTTGCCAGTACTAAAACCGATAACAACATTAAAAAACCTGTTGCAATTTAGATGTAGCAGGTTTTTTCTATAGTTTTAATTTGGATTGAGAATAGCTGAAAGCGTTTGAAGAAGTTTATTATCTCTGATATTTAGCAAATGCAGGTGAAATCAACAGAAAATTCATTAGCATTTCTGTTTAAAATAATAAAGTGATAAAACCCTGATAAGCTAATGCACGCGTTTCTTGCTTGAGTCACTACAGTAGCAACGGAAAAAACTTTAACCTTGAACCCAGGGTGATACGCTGAATATGCTAGCATAGGATTGATAAATTAGGGTTTTAACAAATCTTATTCAATGCTCAAGCAACGACATGAAATAAATACCATATTATAAAACACAAAATCCGCCATCCCTATATAATACCTGCTAGAACGGACTCACCATAACACTGCGCATTCCAGTCTGGTTAATGAGGCTGTGATTATGGATTTATTCAGCTTTGCTGTCAGCTTGATGCTAGTTCAGCGTCCACAGAATGAAGCGGGTAGCATAATGTTCTATTCTATTTAATCTTTTTATGTTTCAGCAAACCATTACTGATCTTGTATCAACAAGCCTCCTATTTGTTATCTGATGATGGAAAACGCTATGCCACAACATCCTTATCGCCGTTTACGTCCCGCACGCCATGAATTACCGGAAGTGGGTATATCCGAATCAGGTAATATACGCTCTCTGCATTTAGGTACACCCACCATACAAAGTTCAATGAATGTGGATTATCCTGCTGAGCTCGTATTGTCTTATAGCCGTGCCATGATGGCGTGGCTATTGTTTGTAGATGAATTGCCACAGCATATTACTCAGATTGGTCTTGGTGGGGGTTCGTTTGCACGTTGGATAGATGCGTATCTGCCTGAAACTCGACAGACAGCAGTAGACATTAATCCACAAGTGATCAGCATTGCACGCAGTATGTTTGAGCTGCCGTATGAAGGCAATCATTTTGAGATTATTGAGGATGATGGTGCGGAATACGTCAAAGTATTGCGCGGCAATACTGATATTATCCTAGTAGATGGCTTCGATGGTGAGCAGATTATCGATAGTTTGGTTGCCGAACCATTTTTCGCAGATTGTCGGCAGGCACTGAGTGAAAACGGTATATTTGTCACCAACTGGTGGCAGGGGGACAAGCGTTTTCATACTTTCGTGCGTCGCTTACGTGAAGTGTTCGAAAACCGAGTGCTAATGGTACCGGCAGAAACCCATGGCAATATTGCTGTACTTGCTTTTCAGCAGCCACCTTCCATGCGTGAGTGGAGCAAATTAAAAAAACGTGCTCAACAGCGGGCAGACCGTTTTAATCTTGCCTTACCCGCCATGCTGGCAGCGATTAAAGCACAACAGGAAAACCCCAGCCAGCCACTAACATTTAATGATGAATAACCCACACTGGCACACTTATACAAATAGCCAGCGTGAACAGGCAGATTAAAGGAAAAGATGTGAGTTTTTATGCCAAACATTTGTTTGTCTGCACCAACCGGCGCGACAATCCTTGTCGCCAAAGCTGTGGCGATGATAACGTTGGTGCCGATGCAGTAGATTACCTGAAAGGCCACGCCAAAGCCATGGGACTGATGGGTGTGGGCAAACTGCGCATCAGTAGTGCTGGATGTCTTGGCCGCTGTGATGAAGGGCCAGTCATGGTATTGTATCCACAAGGGCGGTGGTATACCTATGTGGATGAAACTGATTTGCAGGAAATTCTGGATGAAGAACTGGCCAACGACCGTGTTGTTACCCGTTTATTATTAGATAAACCCGAAAGTAGTGAGTAAAGCAGATGCTGAAGCAACAACCCAATATCTGGATTAATGGGCCGGTTGGCAGACTGGAAACCATTTATTTGCCGGCACAAGGTACAGCACGGGGTGTAGCGGTAATTAATCATCCCAATCCGTTGCAGGGCGGATTAAATACCAACAAAGTTGTGCAAACTGCTGCCAAAGCACTAACCACACTGGGTTTTCATTGTTATCTGCCCAATCTGCGCGGCGTAGGCAATAGCGATGGCGAGCACGATTATGGTCGTGGCGAAGTAGCAGACTGTTTAGCTGTAGTGGATTTTGCACGTACACAGCATCCCGAGGCGACTAAACTGGTATTATCAGGTTTCTCTTTTGGCGGCTATGTGGCCTTATTCAGTGCCCTGACTGCCCGCCCAGATGCCTTACTGCTGATGGGTCCTGCAATCGGGATGTATACAGTTGATGTACCAGATGCCTATAATTCGGCCACAACCTTGCTGATTCATGGTGAGAAAGACGAAGTGGTGCCGTTGCAGAATAGTATGAACTGGGCTGAAGCACAGAATTTACCGGTAGTGGTCATACCCGGTTCCGGCCACTTTTTCCACGGTAAACTGATTGTATTGCGCCAATGGATTGAGCGGTTGTTTCCAGCCGTTTTAGCTGAATAATTATTTCTAATTGCTATTAAAAGTGTAATGTATACTATTACATCCTAATTTATGCAATGTTAATAGGAAATAAAATTTTTTTATAATTATAAATTCAGCTCAGGCGGATAATGCTTTCTTTTAAAATAAATTAAAATATAAACTAATCAGTTTTGATAGTACGCATAAAAAAGGCATAATCAAATTTATGCCTTTTATACTTTTATCTGCAAATCTTTTTAGAAGCACTTAAACTGCCATCTTTGCAAACAAATTTGCCTTTTGAACAATGCGAGATGCCGCCCTTTTTCCCAGAGCAGGGTTGGCGACCTCGTGCCGCTTCTGCACTACTGAACGTACCTATCATAAATGCAGAAATCGAAAGTATAGCTAGCCATTTTTTCATTATTTCTCCTTACATTATTAGTAAAAATGTAAATTTATTATATGTATAAATAATATCTATACACAATATTTTTATAGTAAACGATATAAATATTTAATTTTTAGTAGTATATACGACACAGATTTTATATGTTGACCGCTTTCAAGCAGAGAAGTACAAGTAACCATGCTTAAAGTAGAAGAGAATAAATAAAGCAGTGTTTGTCATCAATGATAATTATCTAAAATAAATAAATGATTGTTTAAACATACCATTAAAAAGATTCAGCAAATTTGCACGGCCAATTGTTAATTTGCCAAATAGAATTGAGAGGGTTCAGTTTGAGAAATTTGAGATATTCAAACTTGAAGAATAATATAAAACATTTATCTAAACTTTTTAATATTAATTTTGCTTAGTATGATGTGGTTTGGTTATCGGATAGAACGATAAAATCAATGTCACATAGTATAGTATAGAAAGTATTTTATGCCTCAATGTTGGATATATCTGGCTTTAATTATTTAGAGTATTGAGAAATGTACAAAAAAGATTAAACCAATCAGCAAATTTCTGAATCAGATTGATGAAAATATGTTATTAAATAAGAAACCATTTTAGTTAACATCTAAAAATTCTTTTATATATTTTAGAATAATGGTGTGAATATTTTTTCTGCTAACGCCATATCCATCTTTGCAAATAATTTTATTCTTTTCAGGCAAAATACTGAAAGCATCTTTTTTACATTCTTGTATGAAACTGAAATGCATGGCATCTTTAAGCAGAATATATCTGGTTACAGGCAAATTTTCAGCCAGATAACCTGATTCCATTTCAACGGGTAGGTCACCAATATTGATTTCAGCACCGATAATTAATGTAGGGATGGTTAAACTCTTCAGACTTGATTTAGTCAGCCCTCGAGCAAATCCCGTATCTAGTGTAATAATCTTTTTCACTCTTAGGTCATACAGATGGTTGAACGCTGATTGCTTATCTGATCTTATCCCTAACGCTTCACTTAGTTCACATTCGTGCTGAGCCTTAGTTATACGACAGTCCTCAAGAAACTGTGCAACGTTAAAATTAGCACCGCCAGCGACCATCACTGTCCAACCACCTAAAGAGTGTCCCAGTAATGAGATATTATTGTTGTCTACTTTTCCGGCAAAATCAGGATTTTCTTGCAAAAAGGTAATAGTACGTTGTAAATCGATTGGTCTTTGCCATAATTGTGCAGCTTGTTTCGGGGTTTTACTATATTTAGACATGTCTGGATGATCAATCAAAGCAACAATATATCCTAGTTTGGCAAGATTTGAAGCTATCCAGCTTAAGTTGCGCCAATTACCACCATATCCATGGGATATCACTAATAAAGGATATGTATTGTTTATAGGTTTGGCATTTTCTATTGCATAAAAACCTGAAAATACCGAACTATCAGCAAATAAAATTGGCTTTGAATCAGAATTAGTAGGATAGATTACAAAGATGTTTATTTCTCTTCTTTTATCGATATCTGATAAAGTTAAAGTTTTAAATCCTAGATTATTGGCATTGCTCAGAGATGATAGTAACAATAATATGATTAATGCTATTACTCTAAACATAATAGTGAATCTGTTTAATAGACTTAAAATAAAAGCCATCAACTACATTTATGTAGTAAATAGCTTTAGCTCAATTAAAAATAATTTAATTTTTTAAGGATATGTTTGATATAAACTTTTAGCTTATCTGTGTCTGATGTTCATCATTCTGACGACTACGTATCACACCTATCTCGTAAACCGTTTCGCCTTGCTGCTGTAAAAATTGTTGTACCGCAGCAGCATCAGCAGCATTCACTACCAATACCATGCCGATGCCGCAGTTGAATGTACGGTACATTTCCTGGCTGTTTACTTGTCCGGCCTGTTGCAACCATAGAAATAGTTTAGGCAGTGGCCACGACTGGGCATCGATGGCGGCAACGGTATTATCTGGCAGTATGCGCGGTACATTTTCACTGATGCCACCGCCGGTGATGTGTGCCATACCTTTGATGGTAAACTGTTTCAACGCTGCAAGAATAGGTTTGACGTATAAGCGGGTAGGTGCAATGATCGCTTGCCTCAGGGTTTGGCCGTCTGCAAACGGGGCGTCCAGCTCTGGACGAGCGCGTTCAATGATTTTGCGTACCAGCGAGTAACCATTAGAATGGATGCCATTGGAGGCCAGCCCCAGCACAATATCACCAGCAGCAATACTGCGTCCATTGATAACCTGTTCTTTTTCCACCACTCCTACAGCAAATCCTGCTAGATCATACTCACCATCGGGATACATACCCGGCATTTCGGCAGTTTCTCCACCAATCAAGGCACAGCCAGATTGTTCACAACCAGAAGCAATACCTTTAATTACTGCGGCTGCTCGTTCTACATCCAGTTTGCCGCAGGCGAAATAATCCAGAAAAAACAGAGGTTCTGCACCCTGTACCAAAATATCGTTCACGCTCATTGCAACCAGATCGATGCCAACAGTGTCGTGCTGATCCCATTCGAAAGCCAGTTTTAGCTTGGTACCGACGCCATCAGTTCCAGAAACCAGTACTGGCTGACGGTATTTCTTGCTGATTTCCACCAAAGCGCCAAAGCCGCCCAAATCACCCAATACTTCAGGACGCATGGTGCGTTTGGCAAAAGGTTTAATTTTTTCGACCAGCGAATCGCCAGCATCAATATCAACACCGGCATCGCGATAACTCAGGGACTGGCTCATTAGTGCGCTTCCTTAGGGCAAAGTACAAAGCTGATTAAGAGAAAACAGACAAAAATCGTGTAATTTTAACATTTTTCAACTTTTGCCGCTGTTTAAATTAGCCGACTGAATAATGGACTGAATCTGCAATAAGGTTTGGTATTTTTTATTTTTACTGAGTGTTAATTCGACGTAGGGTGGATGGCAATAGGCTAAATCTGAGTATGTTTTTTTGATGGCAAATGTATATGATTTTAATGTATTTGCCATGGTCGGAATGATAAATGTGAAGAAGTACTGAATGAGCTAAGAAAAAGGCCGAATCAACAGATTCGGCCTTAGTATTAAACTGCTTCAAGCAGTTAATGTGTTGTGTATACTGCTTAGGCTTTGCGAGCCGGCAGTTTTTCACGAATGCGGGCAGCTTTACCGGTTAAGCCACGCAGGTAATACAGTTTGGCACGGCGTACATCACCACGGCGTTTAACTTCGATTTTTTCAACGGCTGGAGAGTATAACTGGAATGTACGTTCCACACCTTCACCGCTGGAGATTTTACGTACGATGAAGTTGCTGTTCAGGCCACGGTTGCGACGAGCAATCACAATGCCTTCATAGGCTTGCAGACGGGTACGGCTACCTTCGGTAACGCGTACAGAAACAACCACGGTATCACCTGGCGCGAAGGCCGGGATTTCTTTATTCAAACGAGCGATTTCTTCCTGCTCTAATTGTTGAATCAAGTTCATATTAAGCTTCCTAATTATAATGGGATGTCCCGTTCCTCTTGTCTGATATTTTGCAAGAGTCTGGATTCCTCTGGGGTTAATACACGGCCGGCCAGTAAATCTGGTCGACGTGTCCAAGTGCGCCTAAGCGCCTGTGTTAATCGCCATTGGGCGATTAATGCATGATTGCCACTGCGTAATACGTCGGGAACGGTCTGTTGACGAAATTCAACCGGACGCGTGTAGTGCGGACAATCAAGTAAACCAGTGGCAAATGAATCTTCTGCTGCTGAGCGTGCATCACCTAATGTGCCCGGTAGTAGTCGGATAACAGCGTCCATTAACATCATGGCTGGTAATTCTCCACCGGATACCACAAAGTCGCCAATGCTGATTTCGGTCACATCGTTGCTGGTGAGAATACGTTCATCAATGCCTTCGTATCGGCCACACAGCACAATCAGTGCCGATTCATCGGCCAGACTGGCTGCTTGTGTGTGACTCAGAGGTTTGCCCTGTGGGCTCATATAAATCAGCCGTCCTTCAGGGCTGGTCTTTCGAGCCATATCAATGGCGGCCTGTAAAGGCGGCGCCATCATAATCATGCCCGGGCCACCGCCGTAAGGGCGGTCATCAATATAGCCCAGTGGATTATCTGCAAACTGCCGCGGATTGATTGTAGCAAACTGCCAGATACCTTGCTGTAATGCACGTCCGGTAACGCCGCTGTCTGTAAGAGCAGTAAACATTTCCGGAAACAGGGTAATGGCCTGAATGTACATCAGTAGTCGCTGCCCCAGTCTACGCAAATCTGCTGTTGTGGCAGGTTTACTTCATCGATGTATTGTGCGACAAAAGGAATCAGTTTGCGGCCGAAATCGCCGTCTACTACCAGTACGTCATGTGCACCGGTTTGCATTAATGAACTGACAGTACCAAGGTTTTCCTGTGTACGGTTAAATACGGTTAGGCCTATTAGGTCTGTCCAGTAATACTCATCTTCTTCGGTTTCTGCAAAGCTGGCACGGTCTATTTCAATGGTGAAGCCGCGCAGTAAGGCTGCGCTGTCACGATCGTTGATACCGTCAAACCGTACTTGTAATTCATCACTGCTGATTTTGCTTTCGGCAATGCTTACGGTTTTGGTTTGGCCATCTTTGCTCAGCTGCCATTGCGGATAGTCAAGCAGGCTGTCGGTATATTCGGTATCGGAATGGACTTTTACCCAGCCCTTTACGCCAAATACACCTTTAATATAGCCCATTGCTACCCATTGTGGCTGTGTACTGTTCATTTGCTTTACTGCTGAATTAGGCCGCAGCCTTCTGTTCTTTAACCAGTTTGGCTACAGCTTCGCTCAGCTGCGCGCCTTGACCAATCCAGTGGTTCAGACGGTCTGTACTTAGACGTACACGTTCCTGTTTTTCATTGGCAACAGGGTTGTAAAAACCAACGCGCTCGATAAAGCGGCCATCACGACGGTTGTGAGAGTCAGCTACGACGATGTTATAGAAAGGACGGTGTTTAGAACCACCGCGGGCCAAACGGATAACTACCATAGTGTATTCCTTAGTGAAAAAATCGAAGTAATTTTATTCTGCCAATACAACAGAAAATCGCTAATTTTAGTAGGTAAAACCCAGTCTTGGCAAGCTGTTAATGTATATTTGTTGTAGATATACCGTTGTGGATTTGTGTATTGCAGGAGATTTATTTTTTTGGCATTCTGATTGGTATTATTTGATTAAGCTATTGCTGTTTATGGTTAAATTTTTTCTAAATGCGATGTTTGTGGTCTATGGTAAAGCTTGAGATATGGTTTTGTATTTTTGATAATAATTTATAAAATCATATATTTATGTGTGATTTTTGTGGCTGTGTTTACAGCTTTTTAATTTTTAGGGCTGCATTGCTTCATTTCTTCGCGTATCATAGCTGCCACGTGTTTTTGCGGATATCTTAACAATGAAACAGATTTTTTTGGATTTTGAACAACCTATAGCCGAATTGGTACAGAAAATTGATGAGCTTCGCTTTGTGCAGGATGAATCGGCTGTGGATATTTCCGAAGAAATCGCGCGCCTAAAAAAGAAAAGCGATGATTTAACCAAGAATCTTTTTGCCAAGCTGTCGCCGGTACAGATTTCGCAGGTATCACGCCATGCGCAGCGTCCTTATACTTTAGATTATATTGAGGCGCTGTGTACTGACTTTGAAGAGCTGCACGGTGACCGTGCTTTTGCTGATGATGCTGCAATAGTGGGCGGTCTGGCGCGCTTCAATGGAGAAAGTGTTATGGTAATCGGCCATCAGAAAGGCCGTGATACTAAGGAAAAAATTCGCCGCAATTTCGGCATGCCTAAACCGGAAGGTTATCGTAAGGCATTGCGGTTAATGAAGCTGGCGGAAAAATTCAAGATCCCCTTGCTGACATTTATCGATACCCCTGGTGCTTATCCGGGTATAGGTGCGGAAGAACGTGGCCAATCTGAAGCAATCGGACGCAATCTATATGAGCTGGCACGACTAAAGGTGCCGGTAATTTGTACGATTATTGGCGAGGGTGGCTCTGGTGGTGCGCTGGCTATAGCTGTAGGCGATTATGTAAATATGCTTCAATTTTCTACCTATTCTGTGATCTCACCGGAGGGCTGTGCTTCAATTCTGTGGAAAACTGCGGAAAAAGCACCGGAAGCAGCACAGGCACTTGGCATTACTGCCAAACGCCTGCTTGAGCTGAAATTGATTGATAAGGTGATTGAAGAGCCTTTGGGTGGGGCGCATCGCAATTATCCGGAAATTATGCAACGGGTGAAAGCGGTACTGACTAGCCAGTTAGAAGAGACCAAAGGCAAGCAGTTGTCGAGTTTACTTACCCGTCGCTTTGACCGCCTGATGCATTATGGTCAGTTCAACGCTAAATAATTTATGTGTCCGCTTATGTGACAATATTGCACAACAATGGTCAGCCTCTGTGGCTGACCGTTGTATTTTGACTGTTGGCCTTAGTGGCGGTCTGGATTCTGTGGTATTGCTGCATGCGCTGACTCAGTTGCGTAATGTGCTGCCATTGCAGTTGTCTGCCATTCATGTGCATCATGGCTTGAGTAGCCATGCTGATGAGTGGGCTGCTTTTTGTCAGAAGGTCTGCGCAACTTGGTCTGTTCCACTAACGCTGGTTAAGGTAACGGTCAGTGCCAGCGGAGAGGGTGTGGAAGCTGCGGCTCGTAAGGCGCGTTATCAGGCTTATGCAGAAAGTGGAGCGGAAGTGGTGGTGCTGGCACATCATCGTGATGACCAGATTGAAACTTTTTTTCTAGGTGCACTGCGTGGCGGCGGTCTGCGCTCTCTGGCTGCGATGCCGGACGTGCGGGCATTAACAGAGCACACTATTCTATGGCGGCCACTGTTGCCTTTTTCGCGCGAGCAGCTGAAGAATTATGCTGAAGCGATGCAGCTTGAGCATATAGAAGACGACAGTAACCGCAACTGCATCTATCTGCGCAACTGGCTACGTCTGGATGGTTTGCCATACTGGCGTGCCCATTTGCCATATATGGATAATCAAGTTGAAGCTGCTGTTAGTCGTTTGCAGGATGAGCTGGCGTTGCTGGATGAGGTGGCTGAAGCTGATTGGGTACTGTTGCATGCACAGCAACAGGGTTTTGATATTTCGTTGTGGCAAACACTCAGCGCAGCACGGCGCCGGCAGCAATTGCGTCTTTTTGCTCAGAAAAATGGTCTGGGCATGTCTACTTCAGCTTCACTGACAGAATTTGCAAGACAGTTGATGGAAAGCAAAAATGGTGCACAATGGTCTTTACCATACGCTTGTGTAATCTATTATGATTTCAAGTTGTGGATAGATAAAAAGCATGCATCAGCTCAATGGCCTTGGTTTGATTTGCTGCCGGTAAGCAGCATGCAACTGATGAAGGCTGGTTATTTAGAATGGAGATGTCATAATTTTGGTTTGGTGGAAATTGCTGACGAATGGACAGTTCGTCAGGTCGATGTTCAGGATACAATTGTTTTAAAAGGAGGTAGAAAAAAGGTTAAAAAATTATTACAGGAACGGAAAATTCCTCCTTTTATGCGTGCTGTCTGGCCAGTATTGTGTGATGCCGATAATCATTGTATTGCTGTGATTAATGTGGCTGTTGCCGCTAACGTAGGTGTTGCTAATGGCTGGATGCCTTTGATGCAGGATTTGCCTATTAGGCTTTAAGTTGGAAAAATAATAATTCAGCTACGCAGACTCAGCTGTCGATTGATGCAATAACAATAAAATTAGAGGATAACTATATGCATGAAAACCGTACCCCACAGGTGGAAGAACAGGTGTTGGTGCGTAAGGCTCAGCAGGGTGATGCGCAGATTTTCAGTTTGCTGGTGAGCAAATATCAGCGTCGATTAAAGCATTTTCTGCGTCGTTTTACTCATGACGATCAGATTACGTTGGATGTGGTACAGGAAACCTTTCTCAAAGCCTACAAAGCGTTACCTCAGTTTCGGGCTAGTAGTCAGTTTTATACTTGGTTATGCTGTATTGGGATGAATACGGCTAAGTCTATGATTGCTGTATATGGACGCGAACCGCAAATGATTACTGAAATAGTGGATGAGAATGGGGAAGAAGTTGATGTTCTCGAACATTTGTCCGACTATCAGACACCTGAAAAACAATTATTAAACCGTGAGTTGATTGATGTGCTGGGCGAAGCAATTGATCAGTTGCCACCTAATTTGCGTCAACCGATTATTCTTTTCGAAATCAATGATTTGTCATATGAAGAAATTGCTCAGATAATGGGCTGTCCGATTGGTACTGTGCGCTCACGAATTGCAAGGGCTCGGGAACTATTATCTGCTGAAGTTGAAAGCAGATTTGAACATGATTGACAGGGACACAGAATATTTGTGGCAATGTGTAAGGTAATCTGTTTGCAGTATCCTGTATCCATCAACTGGTTGGTAAAATTCTGCTGGGGATACTCGAGTTAATAATGTATAGAAACAACAAGCAGATTATTTACCAGAAAATACGGTTGTTGTTGGATGGAGAAATGCATTCTTAATTCTTGCATGCGCGTATGGTATGGGTCTGCTAAATCAATTTTAATCTTGTGACGTCAGAATTATTTTCTGAATATCTTATGATATTCCGACCGGTAATATTTTGTCTGCAGTGGGGTGCCTGACTCTGGTAAGTGCAGGAATATTCTGTCAATTTTACTAAGTATTTGTAAGAATTAGGAAAATAATTACTCCATTCACTCTTGAATTGTGGCCTCCTAGCCTTACTTTATTTATCGAAATGAATTTTACGTCCCGCTATATATGCGGGTTTGTATTAACCAACTTTGAGGTGCTTTGCGCACCAAAGATGTGGAGAAGATAATATGACTATTCGTCCTTTGAATGACCGTGTTGTGGTAAAACGTTTGGAAGCTGAAGAAAAAACAGCTTCTGGTATTGTATTACCAGGTTCTGCTGCTGAAAAACCTGATATGGGTGAAGTAATTGCAGTTGGTAACGGTAAACTGCTGAAAAACGGCGACCGTCTGAAAGTGGATGTGAAAGTTGGCGATAAAGTGATTTTCGGTAAATACAGCGGTCAAACTGTTAAAGTTGACGGTGAAGAATTGCTGGTAATGCGCGAAGAAGATATTTTCGGTATTGTTGAATAATTGTTTATCCAGAAATTCTATTTTATTTGTATTTGCGTAATTGATTATTAAAGATTAGGAGTTTCAAATGGCAGCAAAAGATGTGAAATTCTCTGACGAAGCTCGTCAGAAAATGGTTGCTGGTGTCAATGTTCTGGCTGAAGCAGTAAAAGTAACTCTTGGCCCTAAAGGCCGCAATGTATTGCTGGATCGTGCTTTTGGCGGCCCGCACATCACCAAAGATGGTGTGTCTGTTGCAAAAGAAGTGGAACTGAAAGACAAATTCGAAAACATGGGTGCACAGCTGGTTAAGGAAGTAGCTTCCAAAACCAACGATGTAGCCGGTGATGGTACCACTACTGCTACTGTGCTGGCTCAGGCAATCGTCACTGAAGGTATGAAATACGTGACTGCCGGCATGAATCCGATGGATCTGAAACGCGGTATTGATAAAGCGGTTGAAGCAGTAATTGCTGAGCTGAAAACTATTTCCAAACCTGTACCGGAAAAATCTAAAGAGATTTCTCAGGTAGCTTCTATTTCTGCTAATGCTGATGAATCCATTGGTGAAATCATTGCTAAAGCCATGAATGAAGTAGGCAAAGAAGGCGTGATTACTGTTGAAGACGGTAAATCTCTGGAAAATGAAGTTGAAGTGGTTAAAGGTATGCAGTTTGACCGTGGCTACTTGTCTCCTTACTTCGTAACTGATGTAGAAAAACAGATTGCCGGTCTGGATAGCCCATACATTTTGTTGTTTGATAAAAAAATCTCCAATATCCGTGATTTGTTGCCAGTGCTGGAACAGGTTGCTAAAACCAGCCGTCCGTTGCTGATTATTGCTGAAGATGTTGAAGGTGAAGCTCTGGCTACACTGGTGGTGAACAACATTCGTGGTATTCTGAAAACCGTTGCTGTTAAAGCGCCGGGCTTCGGTGACCGTCGTAAAGCCATGTTGCAGGATATTGCTATCCTGACCGGTGGTACCGTGATTGCTGAAGAAGTGGGTCTGTCTTTGGAAAAAGCCACTCTGGAAGATTTGGGTCAGGCTAAACGTGTAGAAGTGGGTAAAGAAAACACCACTGTGATTGATGGATTGGGTGACAAGGCTGCTGTTGAAGCCCGTGTTGCTGAAATCCGCAAACAGATTGAAACCGCTACCAGCGACTACGACAAAGAAAAATTGCAAGAGCGTGTGGCTAAACTAGCCGGCGGTGTAGCTGTGATTAAAGTAGGTGCTGCCACAGAAGTAGAAATGAAAGAGAAAAAAGACCGTGTAGATGATGCACTGCATGCTACTCGTGCTGCTGTGGAAGAAGGTGTGGTAGCCGGTGGTGGTGTAGCTCTACTACGCGCCCGTGCAGCCATTAAAGATCTGAAAGGTGCCAATGCTGATCAGGAAGCTGGTGTGAAAATCGTGCTGAAAGCAGTTGAAGCGCCGTTGCGTCAGATTGTGGCCAATGCTGGTGATGAACCAAGCGTTGTGGTGAACAATGTATTGAATGGTTCTGGTAACTATGGTTACAACGCTGGTACCGGTGAATACGGCGATATGCTGGAAATGGGTGTGTTGGATCCTGCTAAAGTAACCCGCACTGCCTTGCAGCATGCTGCTTCTATTGCTGGCCTGATGCTGACTACTGATTGCATGATTACCGAATTGCCGGAAGACAAACCTGCTGCTCCAGATATGGGTGGCATGGGCGGTATGGGTGGCATGGGCGGCATGATGTAATGTAGCCTAGGCCGCGCGTAAGTAAACACGCTAAGCTTGTTATTTTAACTATTAAAAATGAGCACTAATTACTTTAGTGCTCATTTTTTTATGTCGATTCAAATTGAAAAGAGATCTATATTTTAAGATTTTTAAAAAATTGGAATTAATATCTTTGATTGTCGTCTACATAGGAAAACCATTAAAGAGGGCTAGGTAAATTGATAATTTGTATGCCATTAATAGTAATTCAAAATATAAATCTGAAATATATAACTATACAACCAAAATTATTATAATTAATATTTTATATTCTATTAATTATTATTATTTAATTTAAACTAAAAATATATCAATATAAACATTGAAAATAATTGTAATGTCTATATATTAGAGGTGTATTCATATTAACTGAAAATAAAAATTTGAATTCGGTTGATATGGTTTACAAAAATTGTTATTTTATAGAAAGAGAGTTGATTTTATGTCTGACCCTAAATCACCATACTATTTTAAAAAAACTAGCGATACGTATCATTGGGAATCAAGCTGTTCTAAGAACCATTATTTTGAAGATCAAGATAATTGGGAAAAGGTAAAAGAAAAGCCATCCAATAGAGAACAGTGCGATGAATGTAAGGCTAAATAGTAATTTGACATGCTGAAAAATGCTATATACATTAAAATCTGTATTTACGTATTTGAGCATATAGTCATGAAAAACTGATATAAAATTACTTTTTTTAAAACTCATTGAGTGAAATTTAAACCAGATATCTTGGATATCTGGTTTTATTTTTATTCAAGAGAATATGTGGAATTATAGATTCTAATTGATAAGTTATGTGGATTTAACGATAAATTAAAAATTGCGGTATAAGAAGAAATCTTAATGATTAGCTTCAGAAAAAATTATGATATGGGCTATTTTTATTTCGCTGTGACATTTAGCTGATGAAGAAAGTAATTGCCTAAATCATTGGTTGCCTATTAAAAAAATTGTTTTCTGAGTAGATTAGTTAGATTTTATGATTATTTTCATTTTAAAAATGAAATTTAAAACGGTGTTTCGAAAAATTTGATGGGAAGATAACGATTATTTTGCCAGCTCCACGCCGCGATTAGCTAATTCATCGGCTTTTTCGTTTCCTGGATGTCCATTATGGCCTTTGACCCAGTGCCAGTGCACCTGATGTTTGTTTACTTCGGTATCAAGTAGCTGCCATAACTCGGCGTTTTTTACTGGCTGTTTTGAGGCGGTTTTCCAGCCGCGTGCTTTCCAATTGTGTATCCATTCCTGCATGCCTTTTTTAACGTACTGGGAATCAGTATAGATATGAACAATGCAGGGACGCTTTAGAGCGGCCAGTCCTTGTATGACAGCGGTTAGTTCCATGCGGTTGTTGGTGGTGTTGGCTTCGCCGCCAAAAAGTTCTTTGCTATGGCTACCGGATTGCAGGTATGCACCCCAGCCACCTTTGCCGGGATTGCCTTTGCAGGCGCCATCTGTATACAGGGTTACTTCGCTCATGTTCATAGACTGTCTGGTAAAAGGCTTACTATATCATGGCTGAGGTGGCAGAACCTTGCCGGGATTGAGAATGTTTTTTGGGTCAAAATAGTGTTTCTGCGCCCACATCCAGTTGATTTCTGCTGGTGTTCGTACCTGTGATAGCCATTGGTTTTTCAGTTGGCCGATGCCGTGCTCGGCGGCGATGCTACCTTGATGTTGTAAAACTTGTTCGTAGACCACTTGGTTAATTTCTTTTTCATAGTGGTATACGTCGTTGCTGCGGATGTCGGCAATGAAAACGTTGTAATGCAGGCTGCCGTCGCCCAGATGGCCGAAGAGAATGGTTTTGGTTTGTGGAAAGGCTGTGAGAAGACGCTGCTGACAGCTTTCGATAAAATCGGCTACTTTTTCTATCGGTACGACGATATCGTGTTTGATACTGGCGCCCAGACTGCGCTGAGCTGCAGATATGTTTTCGCGCAATGTCCAAAGGTGCTGACGTTTGGTTTCTGAATCGGCAATGATGGTATTGAGCCAGTTGCCTTGTTCGAGTACGTTGATTAATGGCTCGGTTAGATCCTGTGTGGGCAAGCTATCGGTAAGCTCAAACAGAATATGCCATTTAGCATTGGCTGGTTCTTGCAGCTGACTGTATCTGGCTGACAGACTCAGGGCAGCCTGACTGATTAATTCAAAGCTGGACAAGCGTTCGGCGAAATGGTTTTTAAGGGCCGAGAGTAGGTCGGTGGCTGCCTGTATGTTTTCTAATCCGACCCATGCGGTGAGTATGCTTTGCGGTGGTGCAAAGAGTTTAAGTGTGGCGGCGGTAATGATGGCCAGTGTGCCCTCACTGCCGATGATTTGCTGGCTCATTTCGTAGCCGCTGGTATTTTTATGCAGTGGATTGAGGTGGCTCACTAGTTGTCCATCGGACAGTACGTATTCTAATCCAAGTACCAGATCGCGCATGGTGCCGTAACGCACAACATTTAGTCCACCAGCATTGCAGGCGATATTACCACCTATCTGGCAGGAGCCTTCGCTGGCAAGGCTGAGGGGAAAATAACGGTTGGCCTGTTTGGCTGCGGCCTGTACATCTGCCAGTATCATGCCGGCTTCTACGGTAATGGTGTTATCGGCCAGACTCAGCTTGCGGACGCGGTTGAGTTTGCTGAGTGAAAGAATGATACCTTTACCGGCAGTGCAGCTATGAGGGGTGGCTGCTCCGCACAATCCGGTATTGCCTCCTTGAGGCGTAATCGGTATTTGTTGCTGCTGGCAGTAACGCAGAATGCTCTGTACAGCGGATACTGAATGCGGTTGTAATACGGCAAATGCCTGTCCATGATAACGCCCGCGCTGGTCTGTACAGTAAGGCTCAATAAGGCTGGAATCGGTAATGATTTCTCTGGCACTGAGTAGCTGAGACAGATGCGCTAGATGGCTGGTGGTTGGCATGGCAGTTCACCTTAAGAGAAGAATAAGAAGATTGTACGGCAAATACTGAGGTTGTTTGGTGAAATCTACGCTGTTAGACAATGTTACAATATTGTGAATTGGTAATATGAGTGAGGAAAAGGTATGTATTTTGTTGATCGCAGTGCGGTGGTGCTGAAACCAGCTCAGGCGTTTCTTGATTGGCTGCACCAGACCAGTGAGGATTTGCCGGAATTGACGTTGGCGCAATTGCAAAGTAATTGTACGACGCTGCTGGTACCGGAATTTGAAACGCCTGAGCAAATAATCGGTTATTTAGGTGAACGATTTAAGTTAATTTTTGAGGCTGAGCTTTCTGCTTGGGAAGTAGACCGCAAATTGTGGCCGGCGCTGGATATTGACCAGTTCTGGAATTTTTTTACTGTTGAAGTGCATGATATGGTTCTGGATCTGGTAGATGCACAGTTGGAGATATCGCCCGTATATGGTGACGAATAGGGGCGCTGACTGATGCAAGCCTGTGTTGTGCGTGTGCGCCCGTCTTTGATAGCTCAGTTCTTGGCTCTGATTATGCATGGGCTAGCACTGGCTGCTGTTGTGCTGTATAGCACAGGCTGGCAGCGGGCGTTGTTTTTGCTGGTCTGGGTAGTATCCGTTTTGTGGGCGGTTTATGGTTTGCTTCATAACAGAATAAAACGAATTGAAATCAATGGTCAGGAGCAGGCCAGTCTGATACTGACATCCAGAAAAGGGGCAGTTCCTGCTGTCTTGTCTGCTGACAGTGTTATCAGAGCCAGACTGATGGCTTTGCGATGGCAGACCGCCAAAGGGAGCGTGTATCAATTATTGTTGCCAGATATGACAGATGCGCCGTCATGGCGGCGGTTGCAGGTATGGGCTCGTTGGTGTCAGCCGCATACGGCTCAGGTTGCTGAGCCGCAATCAATTTTGTATAAGGTCATCCATTGGCTGCGGCTAAGGATGAATAATTAGAATAATGACAGAAAAATTTCATGCAACTGAATTAAAACGCTGGCTACAGCACCTGGAACAGGGTGTGACGGGCGGGCAGATTGATATGGGACTGACTCGTGTAGGTACGGTGCGGGAACGCATGGGACTACAGCCGCATTGTCCAGTGGTTATTGTAGGTGGGACAAATGGCAAAGGTTCTGTCTGTGCCTATCTAACGCAGATTTATCGCGAAGCTGGCTATCGTGTGGGTACACTTACCAGCCCACACTTGCTGCGTTTTAATGAGCGAATCGCTATCAATGGGCAGCCGGTTGCGGATGAGCTGATAGTTCAGGCATTTGAACGTATAGAGGCTGAACGTGGTAATACTGTACTAACTTACTTTGAATTCAATACACTGGCTGCAGTGGAAGTCTTTGACCAGCAGAAGGTAGATATTATGGTGCTGGAAGTGGGACTGGGTGGCCGGCTGGATGCGGTAAATGTATTTGATGCGGATGTGGCGGTGATTACCAGTGTCGATCTGGATCATGAAGCCTATCTTGGCAATACGATAGAAAAAGTGGCGTTTGAAAAAGCCGGTATTATGCGTGGTGGCCGGCCAGTGATTTGTGCTCAGCTGCCGGTACCGGAAAGTTTAGCGGCACATGCTGAGGCAGTGGGTGCAGATTTACTGCTGCTTGGACGGGATTTTGATTATCATAAGTTGGAAATGCAGCAATGGTCATACCGTTTTCATCCCCAAAACAGTCAATTGTTTGTTGGAGAACATGCCCGCCATGCTCTGCCAATACCGGCTTTGCGAGGGAACTTTCAGCTGAGTAATGCGGCCTGTGCGTTGACAGTATTGGAATGCTTGTCAGATCGTCTGCCGCTGGATATCGGTGCGATTAAACGTGGTTTGCTGCGAGTACATCATCAGGGCAGGTTTCAGGTATTACCCGGTCGGCCACTGACGATATTGGATGTGGGGCATAATCCTCATGCGGCACGGGCGTTGCGCAACAGCCTGATTACTTTACCGTATGCAGAGAAACGTCTGGCTGTTTTTAGTATGCTCGCTGATAAGGATATTGAAGGGGTACTGGAAATTGTGAAAGACCAGTTTGATAGCTGGTATATTGCGCCGCTGCATTTACCGCGAGGTCTGACAATAGCAGCGCTGGAAGAGAAATTTGCTCGCCAGCATATTTCGGCGATAACAACTTATGCTTCAGTAGCAGAGGCTTATCGTGCAGCTTTATCACAAGCGGGTGAGAATGATAGAATTGTGGTATTTGGTTCGTTTCATACCGTAGCAGAAATAATGGATTTGCCATCGTTGTAAATTTTAAAATCGAAACGAGCACGACAGAGGAGTGGGTAACGCATGAATGCGCAGGAAAATTACGAACAGCTGAAACGGCGAAATCGGCGCCGTTTGGTCGGTGCACTGATTATGGTGGTGATTGCTGCTATTCTGCTGCTTGTTATGCTGAGCCGTCGTACTCCTCAGCCAGTACCAGCTCCACAGCTGGATATCAAAGCAGCTTCTGCAGCCAAACCGGCTAGTGCGGCTATGGATACACAATCAGCTTCAGCAGTGGTGCTGGAACCAGTAGCCAGTGCACCTGCTTCTGTGGTAACGGTGCCTGCCACTGAGGTAGCAAGCATACCAGCTCCATCGGCAGCGTCTGTAGCGCCAGCTGAAAACCATGTATCTAAAACGGCTGCAACGATAGTGCCAGTTGTGCCGCAAGTGAAACCCGTACGTCCGGCGCCTCAGAAAGTAGAGGCAGAGAAAGCTACAGTTAAGCCGGTTGTGCAACCAGCCAAAAACACTACTGAACATAAATCACAGCCTGTGGAACAAAAACGGTTGCATCATGAAGAAGCTGTTGTTACGCCTAAAACAAAACCGGCAGCTACTAGACCTGTAGAAGCTGCCGAGAAAAATCCGCCAGTGAGGGTGACAACTGTAACCAAACCTCGTACTCCAACGGAAACTGTTGTGAAACCAGCCAGTAAAGCGCCAGCTGCTGCGGAAAACAGAAAACAACAAACTGTAGTTAATACCACTGTGTCTTCAACAAAAACGGTTGTTGAAAGCGAAAA
Source organism: Snodgrassella alvi (assembly GCF_002777855.1). Taxonomy (GTDB): domain Bacteria; phylum Pseudomonadota; class Gammaproteobacteria; order Burkholderiales; family Neisseriaceae; genus Snodgrassella; species Snodgrassella alvi_E. The sequence goes on along the minus strand of NZ_MEIK01000040.1, from coordinate 65,255 downwards.
GAAAACCTCGACAGTGGCCAAAACACCAGTGAAAAATCCTGCTCCGGTCAAACCGGCTGCTACGCCTAAACAAAATAGTAATGCAGCTAGTGGCAAGAACAGCAACACTACGGGCAGACTGACGCCGCAACAGATATTGGAAAATAAAGCTGCTGCAGCTGTGAGCAGAAAGAGTACAACAGAGCAGAGCCGTAATAATAAAGCGCCTGTCGCCGCCACGAACAGCAGCAAGGATGCGGTGGAGCGTACAGTGATTCAAATTGGTGCTTATACCACGGAAGCGCAGGCCAATCTGGTTCAGCAGCGTTTGGCAGTGGCCGGCGTGCCAGTAAGTATTACGACTAGCCAGACCAGTAAGGGTACGCTGTATCGGGTACGCAGCCGTGTTTACAATAGCCGCAGTCAGGCAATGCAGAATCTGGATAAAGTACATGCTGTTGGGCTGGATGGTTTGGTAATCGGTTTATAGGATATTTATACGGGCATGACGCTGTTTGATTTTCTGGCTCTGGGCGTGATTTTGCTGACTACACTGGTAGCGATGATGCGCGGTCTGGTGGGGGAGATAGCCGCTTTATTATGCTGGCTGGTAGCCTTTCTCGGTGCCAAGATGTTGGCCGCGCCGGTAGCGGATATGGCTTTTCCTACGATGCAGCCTCGAGCGCTGGCGGTTGCTTTGTCTTTTGTACTGGTGTTTGGGGTGATGTGGATAGTGCAGCGGATGTTTCGTGCGTTGATTACTTCCGCTTTGCAATCAATTGGACTTGGTGGTGTGAACCGGATTTTTGGTGCCTGTTTTGGGGCTGTGAAAGGTGTGATTATTGTTACGGTGGTGGTGCTGCTGTGTGCTTTTACTGATTTACCCAAAACACCGGCATGGCGTGATTCGGCAACAGCAAGTATGTTTGAGCAGTTGGCTATGCTTGCGGTGCCGTACCTGCCGTCTTTTGTGGCTGAGAAGCTGAATTCGCCATCGGTATAAACGTATGAGTTATCTGACCAAATACAACGCGCGTTTTTAAATACAAAAACGCGCGTATTTATTTGTCTTAAATGGAGAGAATAATGTGTGGTGTTTTGGGTATTGTTGCGCATGAGCCGGTGAATCAGCTTTTATACGATGGTTTGCAGATGTTGCAGCATCGTGGTCAGGATGCGGCTGGGATTGTGACAGCGGAAGGTACGATGTTTCATATGCACAAAGGCCGCGGTATGGTGCGTGATGTATTCCGCACCCGCAACATGCGTGAATTGGTAGGTAATGTTGGCATTGCTCATGTACGCTATCCGACGGCCGGTAATGCCAATTGTAGTGCCGAAGCGCAGCCGTTTTATGTCAATTCGCCGTTTGGTATTGTGCTAGCACACAATGGTAATCTGACCAACACAGAAGAGCTGTTTAAGAATGTCTGCTTTACTGATCTGCGCCATGTAAATACGCGCTCAGATTCGGAAGTATTGCTGAATGTATTGGCGCGGGAGCTGGAAAATCAGGTGGGTAATCGCACTACTTTGGCTCTTTCAGACATATTTGCTGCAGTGGCTGCACTGCACAAACGTGTGCATGGTGCCTATGGGGTGGTAGCTTTGATTGCAGGCTATGGTTTGCTGGCTTTTCGTGATCCTTTCGGCATCCGTCCGTTGTGTTTGGGGCAGCGGGAGCAGGATGGAAAAACTGATTATGTGGTGGCTTCGGAATCGGTGGTGTTTCCTAGTCTGGATTTTGAGCTGCTGCGGGATGTGGCACCCGGGGAAGCGATTTTTATCAGTAATGAAGGGCAACTGTTTTCGCAGCAGTGTGCGCTGACACCTCATCTGATGCCGTGCCTGTTTGAATATGTGTATTTTGCCCGTCCTGATTCGGTGATTGACGGAGTATCGGTATATCAGGCCCGATTAAATATGGGTGTCACCCTAGCAGAAAAAGTAAAACGTACGCTGAACTTACAAGATATCGATGTGGTGATGCCGGTACCGGACACTAGCCGCCCTAGTGCGATGGAGCTGGCTCAACATCTAAATAAACCTTATCGCGAAGGCTTATTTAAAAACCGTTATATTGGGCGGACATTTATTATGCCCGGACAGTCGGTACGTAAAAAATCGGTACGGCAGAAACTCAATCCGATGAATTATGAATTCAGTGGTAAACGAGTTTTGCTGGTTGATGATTCGATTGTACGCGGTACCACAAGCCGCGAAATTGTAGATATGGTGCGGGAAGCTGGCGCTACTCGTGTGTACTTTGCTTCTGCTGCACCAGCGGTGCTGTATCCCAATGTCTATGGTATCGATATGCCGACGAGAGAAGAGCTAATTTCTTACCGGCGCAATGCTGAGCAGGTGGCGGCTGAGATTGGCGCCGATGGCGTGGTATTTCAGGATCTGGCTGATTTGCAAGCGGTGGTTTTGAAATTGAATCCGCACATTGAGGGTTTTGACAGCTCGTGTTTTGATGGCCGATATATTACTGGAGATGTGGATGAATCTTATCTGCAGCAGCTATCTACGCGTAAAAATACTCTGGCCACTTCTTTTGTGGTGCCTGGTGTGATTGAACACAGTGTTAGTGTACAGGAAGATGAGGATGACGAAGAATAGCTCAGCATTAGCGTACTTTTCCTCAGTATGTATTTGTGTTGCTATTTAAACTCGTTTAAGTATTTGCCGGTAGCACTCAGCAAAATGTGGTGATAGCTGCTATTAAGTGACACGATACGTAAAATAATATTTATGTTATTTGTCTGTGATGTATGTGAGTGAAAAGCAGCCATATGGCTGCTTTTTCGATAAAATTTCACTAGAGTGGTTGTTTAGCTGGCTGATCAGTAGTTAATGATGACTTTCATGGCTTTCTCATCTGCGGCATGCTTGAATACTTCATAAGCTTTTTCCAGTTCATTGAATTGGAAATGATGGGTGGCCAGTTTTTGCATCGGTAGTTTGCCTGAACAGCAGGTTTTCAGCAGCATGCCGGTGGTATTGGCGTTAACCAGACCGGTGGTGATGGTGAGGTTTTTAATCCATAGTTTTTCCAGCTCAAAATTAACGGACTGTCCGTGAACTCCAACATTGGCTAGATGGCCGCCTTCTTTTACGATGCGCTGGCAAATATCCCATGTGGCTCCTAGTCCTACTGCTTCCATGGCACAATCTACGCCACGGTCGCCAGTATATTCGAGTACACGTGCAACGGCATCTTCATGGGCAGAATTGATAATCTGTGTAGCACCCAATTCTTTAGCCATGTGTAAACGGTTATCGTCCATATCAATCATGATAATCTGACTCGGCGAATATAGCTGTGCCGTTAACAGACAGCTCATACCGACTGGACCGGCACCAACAATGGCCACTGTATCGCCGGGTTTGACATCGCCGTACTGTACCCCGATTTCATGGGCAGTGGGGAGAGCGTCTGACAGCAGTACGGCGACATCTTCGTTCAAATCCGGTGGTAATCGATATAGTGAATTATCAGCAAAAGGAGTGCGTACATATTCAGCCTGTGTACCGTCAATCATATAACCCATAATCCAGCCGCCACCGCTCTGACAATGTGCATACAATTGTTTCTGACAGTTTTCACACATTCCACAGCGGCTAACACAGGAAATAATTACTTTATCCCCTTTTTTGAAATGCTTCACGGCGCTACCGATTTCTTCAACAATGCCAATACCCTCATGTCCCAAAATCCGGCCATTAAATGCACCTTCTTTTTGAGTTGCATTTTGTTCGATTTCAGGATTTTTACCTTTCCAGATACCCAAATCCGTACCGCAAATAGTGGTTTTGGCTAAGCGGATAACGGCATCGGTGGGGTCGATAATTTTCGGTTTATCTCGTTCTTCAAAGCGGATATCGCCGGCACCGTAGTAGACCATTGCTTTCATGCTGCATCCTCCATAAAACCATTGAAAAAATCATCCTTTAGTATGGATGAATCATGTAATAGCAAATTGTATTCCTATGATTTCTATACCACAATTTATTAGCCATCTAAAAGTTTATGTATGGCATATTATTAATCTGCCTCAAATAACGGCTATAGAGGTTTGGGTGATTTATATTTTATGAAAAGATATATAGTTTCTGCTTTGAATATTTGTAGGGCAGCATACAAGTGAAGTAGTTGCCATATAGACACAAAACATCCGTGCCCGAGCACGGATGTTTTATGCAAACATTTAAATAATTTTGGCTGAAAGTGGTTTACCATCCAGACCTTCCATCATGTCGGACAATTCATCGGCATGGTCTTCTTCTTCAGCCAGAATGTGTTCGAGCAGACGTTTGGTGGTGGTGTCATAGTCGCCAACATACATGATGGTTTGGCGGTATAAATCGATTACAATACGTTCTGCAATCAAGTCTGATTCGACCATTTCGCGCAGGGTTTCGCCTTCAACATATTCGGTGGGTGAGCGCTGGATAAAAACATCTGGATTCAAATCTGGCTCTCCACCCAGCTGGGTAATGCGTTCAGCCAGCATGGCAGCATGTTTTTGTTCTTGTTCAGCGTGTTCCATGAATTCTTCTTTTACTGCATCCATAAACAGGCCGCTGGCCATATAGTAATGGCGTAAATAGCGCAGTACACACACCCATTCAGAAGCCAGCGCTATATTTAGTAGTTCAATTACTCTATCTACATCCAGCTCATAGGTGGAGGTTACGGCTCCATCCTGATAATTTTTACGAGCATTGGTTCGTAATTCTTCAGTAGTACTGAATTTTACATCGCGTTTGAGTGGTTTGCGTTTATTCATTTTTATCTCCTTGCTGATATTAATTAATTTGTTTCTGGTACTTAGTGTTCCTTTTGTAAGGTAGCTGATTACATAAGTGGTTGTCTATGCAACTATTTTTAATATACGTAATAGTTAGATGAATCTGATTGCATAACGTATATTTATTTGGATTTATTTTAAATAACTAATAAATAAAGTGAAAATTGTATAAATCATTCTGCATAATAATATTCTTAATCAATATCTAATAAAAAAATGAATTTATTGTATTAACATATTGTTATGCATTTTTTATGTAGAAAAAAATAGCAAAAGCTTACTGTAATTTAATTACAGCAGAATAGCTTGATCAGTACAGAATATAAATTATTGTACTTTTATGATAGATAAGTTGCTCATTTTTATGAAATAAAATAACAACAAAAATATGCAGAATATTAAATAAATAAAATTATATCTTATTTGGTTAATTAATACTTAATAAGGTAAATCGATATTTTAGGCAATGTATGATGCAAAAATGAAAAAATCTCATAACGGTTAACTGCATTTATTTTATTAAATTTTTAAAAAATAAGAATAAAAAATTGCATGAGCGTTTTGATTATTAATGCATTTAATACAGGAAGTGAGACGGTTATGAAACATTCTAAACTAATGCTTAAATCCCTAGTCATAGCTGTTTCTCTTGCCTTAACGGCTTGCGGTGGTGGCAGTGGTGGAGTGCATTCTAATTCAACAGAAACAGGTGGTGGCTCTGGCGGTGAGGATACTGGTAACGGCCATTCCGGCGGCGATGAAATCACGCCGAAACCACCATCAGATAAACCACCAGTGAATGATCCGCCATCTGAAAAGCCAATATCACCGGTAAAACCACCAGAAAAACCACCGGTAATTCCGCCAACAGATCAGCCGGATGTTCCTGATAATATTCCTATGCCTTCTGTGAATCCGTCCCGGCTAGACAGCAGTGAACAGGCTATTGCCATTCCTTTAAGTAAGAATCAATATACCAGAAGCAACAATGGTGAAGACAATACACAGGCCAATCGTCTGAATCTTAAGGATGCTCGTGATCAGGAGTTAGACGGAAGAGGTGTTAAAGTAGGAATTGTGGATTTGCCAGTCAGTCTGAATCATCCTGCTTTGCCAGACAATATTGTTGATTTAGGCCAATTTGGTACGGTATACAATGGTGAGGCCTATCCTCATGGCGATGCAGTTGCCCTAAATATAGCTGGCAAGGATGTACGTGGAAAAAAACTGGGCATTGCCCCCGCTGCGCAGATATATTCAGCCAGTGCTTCAGACAGTCGCGGAGCAGGCCAAATCAATATACAAGCTACCATCAAGGGATTTTATGCACTGGATAAAGCTGGTGTAAAAATCGTCAATAATAGTTATGGCACTAATTATGTGACCAATAAAGCGTGGTATATCTATGATGCAAAAAACTATCTGAACGCTGATAACCCAAAAATTAAACAAAATAGTTATATCGGCCAATTGTTTACGTTGGTAGAAGATGACATGCTGTTTATCTGGGCAGCGGGTAATGGCGGCTTAAATCAGCCTAGTGTTCAATCGTTATTGCCTTTAGTAGAACCAGAGCTACAAAAGGGCTGGATTGCAGTGGCCGGAGTATCTGCTGATAACAAAATTGAAGATTACTCTAATCGGTGCGGAGACGCTAAAAATTGGTGTATGGTGGCTTACTATCAGCCACAAACTGCCAATTTAAATGCTAAACCTGGTGAAGATATCAATGGATTACCGCTTACTACTACTTCAGGTACTTCTTTCTCGGCACCACAGGTTACAGCAGCAGCCGTACTGGTGAAACAGAAATACCCGTGGATGAGCAATGATAATCTGCGCACCACTTTACTGACCACAGCTACAGATTTAGGCGCTAAAGGTGTGGATTCAGTTTATGGCTGGGGATTGCTGAATATCGGTAAAGCTGTAAACGGGCCGGCACAGTTTGCCTTTGGCGATTTTAATGCCAATGTCAGCAGTGGCCAGTATATTTTCAGCAATGATATCAGTGGAACTGGCGGATTAATCAAGAATGGTAGCGGTACACTGATTTTGACGGGCAGTCACAGCTATCAAGGTAATACCATTATTAATTCTGGAATGCTGTCGCTGGATGGCAGCAGTCAGTCTGCGGCGAAAATTTCCAAAGACGGTACCTATCAGGTGCACGGTAGTACTGGAGCGGTGAATAATCAGGGTACGTTTGTCAGCCGCGATGCCACAATTAATGGAGACTACAGCCAGAGTGGAGAGGCAACCTTTCAAACCAGTCTGGGCAGTAAAACAGCTATAAATGGTACAGCCAATCTGGCTGGTCGGTTGTATTTCGACGGCCTGAAATCTGGCTTTGTGCCACAGACTGGTCTTCAAGTAGCCGTTATCAATGCGCAGAAGCGCATAGGAGAATTCAGCCAAACTGCATTAGCCTCAGGAATATTACTGGACGGGAAAGCCAGTTATGATGGTGACAATGTGAATTTTGATGTTACGCGGATATCAGCACGGCAGGCAGTACAAAATAACGGTCTGTTAACGCGCAGCATAGCGGATCCGGCAATTGAAGCTGCGGCTGCAGCGATTGATACCAGCTTTAGCCAGCTAGACAAACTGTCGTCAGTAACAGGCACAGATGGTCCAACAGCAGAATTGTTTGCTGGTGCCAACCGGATTCAGAATGTCAAGACAGCAGAAACATTGCGGCGTTCACTGTATTCATTATCAGGTGCGGTATACAGCAATGCCAATGTAGTGAATACCCTGACACTGGGCAAGCTGAATACAGACTTTATGTCGTCTATCCGCAATGATAGCGCCGAACCGGCACTGATTATGGAATTTAACCATTCACAGAATCGGTGGAATCCAAGCGAAGTGCGCGGCAAGCAGAATAGCAACAGCGGTCTGATTGGTGTAAGCAGAAATTTTGGTAATGGATGGTCAGGAGCAGCGGCATACAGTTTCCAGAATACAGACTGGAGTGAAAGAGATGGTAGTGCCGATATCAAGAGCAACGGCTTAACACTAGGCACCTTCTATGCGCCGGCCAACTGGCGGGGTGCGTACCTATCCGGTAGCTTAGGTTATAACCGCTATTCCAATGATGTTACGCGCGGCATATGGCTGGGTACAACCAGAGAGGATAGCGGAGCGAAAACGAAAGGTAATGTGTGGCAGCTGGCATTGAACGGCGGTAAAGCATTCGCTATGAAAGGTCTGACACTGACACCGCAGCTAGGTTTACGCTACGACTATCTGCAACAGAACAGTTTCAGTGAAGCCGGAGCAGAAGGATATGGCTTATATGGCAGAAAGCTAAACAAAGGCATAGTAACTGGCAGTGCCGGCGTAGTAGCTGAATATCTGTTTGATATAAGGGATATAGTGGCGAATATCTTTGGAGCAGTGGGTGTGGAGCATGATTTCAGAGACCGAGAATATGCCACACGAGGAGGATTTAGTGGAATTCATAGTGATGCAAGAGCGGGTAAATGGTCATCAGCCAGAACACGCTGGAATGCAGCAATTGGTAGCAATGTACAGGTGAGCCGTAATATGAGTGCAGGTATTCAGTATCAGTACGAGAATGGCAGTCACTGGCATAGTAATTCAGGGCGGGCAAATCTAAGAATACGGTTCTAGATACAAGTCAAACAGTGATTATCAAATGAGAATAGGGTTTCATTCGTTATGAAATCCTATTTTATTTATAACATATTTTTAATTAAAAAACAAAACTTAAGTTAAAATTAGAAATCTTATAATTTTATGATTAAAAAAATAAATTATTTAATAAATTTATATAAATCATATATTAATTTAAAATGAATTTAAAATATTTAAAATTTTGTGAAAACTATACTATAATGAGAAGGATAAGAAATTATTGAATCTTTATAAGGTAAATGTTTTTCCACTAGAAAAACATAATCGATATTTTTTATAAATATTAATAATTTACATTCGGCTTTGAATGAAGATAACTTTAATCATGTCAGAAACAGAAAATAAAAAAAATTTTTTATGTGAAAATTGTTGTTTACGAGGATTTCTGTTATTGTTTTCAGCAGTTGTTGTATTAATACTCTCTATCGGTTTGATATATATTATGGGATCCCTTAAAACTTTTTCCCATATAAGTTGTTCTGAAGCTTGGTTGTATGGGATATATGTTGGTGGAAGCTTGTTATCCATATCAGTAATAAATTTGGGTTTATTACGGTATTTTTTATCTAAAAGGCATCAAGTTTTAGATAAAATTAACTGAATAAAAGGAACAAACCATGGCTTATCCAGTGAATGCTATAGTAAATACTTTATTAGATATGGCAAAAGATAAACATATATCAGACATGACACCTATGAAGATACAAAAGCTAATCTATTTAGCACAAGTTTGGTATATAAAAATAACAAAAGAAGAGTTAATTGATGAGTCTTTTTATAGATGGACTTATGGACCGGTATTGCCCTCACTATATCATAATTTAAAAGGCTATGGTTCTTACCCGGTAACTAATAAATTGATAAGAATGGATTTACAAGGAAATATTATAGAAGATTATATTTCTGATCTGCCTAAAGACCAAAAAATACATGCATTATTAAATGAAATCTTAAATGTTTATGGTAACAAAACTGCAAGTCAGTTATCTAATTTAACTCATCAGGAAGGTACTGCGTGGACAGAAGGGGGTGGTGATAATGAAAGTATTATTACTAGAAAAGATATGGAAAATGAAAAATTATATAAATAAAAAAATATAAATTTTAGTTTAGTGGGTTTTGCATGAATGATAATAATAGTTCATTAAAGTCTTTTGATAACTTTGATAGTGAAATTACTAAAATAAAAGAAAAATTAGAAGATGTAACTGAAAAAAAATTGGATAGTGTTAAGAGTGAAATTAAAAAAAACCCCACTAACGATGCCAAAAGTTTGGTTCAAGAAAAACATGATGAAGAAATAGCTAATAGTAAAGCTGATAGAGATCTTAGAGAACGGTACGGTTTTAAGGCATATAAGGTTGTAAAAAAGTCATTATGGGGTTGGGCTATTTTATTGACTCTTTATGCATTGTGTCGGTTTTTCTTTAATAAAGATTTGTTTTCAGATAATGTTCTGATTGCTATTACTTCTGCAACAACTTTAAATATTTTTGCCGCTTTCCTTGGCGTAATAAGGGGTCTATTTCCTGTCAATACTAAATCTTGAGATGACAAATAATTTTATCTGTTTATTGTAATTATAAATAAAAAAAGAACCCAGCATTTAAATGTATAAGCCTGAATGTAGGAGAAAAGCTTATAAATAAAATCGCTGGGACAGGGAAATAAATAGCTTAGATATTGGATTTGATATTATCAAAATATCTATCTTTCGTCTACAAAAATTTTCTAATCTTAACAAAATAAATTATATATCCGATATCTATATAAATTTATATAGACATGAATTTAGCTTAGGGTAGTGATGATAAGTGGTACGTGAGAGTTGATGTTTTAGGAATAAAGTATAAATTTGTTTTGTTGGCTGGTGCATGGAATAAGCTTAATTTCGCTGTGAGCCCGTAAGATAAATGTTTGGTGCAAATGGGATGCTATTGGAAGATTCTTAATCTGTTTTGATTTAAGGTAAGAGTGTTGCTTTTATGCAGTTGGCTAGCCAAGTATATGAGAGTTTTCAGCCTAGGCTGTGAATTGCTTTTTTCTGCCTGAAAATTATATTTATTAAGAATAAACTATTTGGATATGCATTTATATTGATATTTTGTTGTTAATTTTTAGTATCGATAACTATTTTGTTAATTTGTCAAGCAGTGGCTGCGGATATGACAAATTAGGCAATTTATTTTCATTGTGGGTATACTGATTGAAATTATTAATGATTTCTAGGCTGAAAGTGTCAATATATGCCTATTTTGTCCGGAAAAATGACGCTTGAAAAAGTTGCCAGTGAACACAGGCAAAGTATTCTGGCTTTCAGTGCAGGGAAAGATTCAATAGCGGCGTATCTGGCTATCAGGAAGCGTTTCGCAGCTGTTTATCCGTATTATCTTTATCTGGTGCCGGAGCTGGAATTTGTAGAAGAACAGCTGGAATTATATGAACAGCAATTTGGATTTAAGATTACCCGTTTGCCACATCCTGCGCTGTATCAGATGTTGCGGGCACATGTATTTCAGCCGCCAAAGCATACTGCTGTAATCGATGCAGCCGGCTTGGCAGATTTTGGTTATGCCGATATTCGGCTGATGATGTGTGGTATGTTTGATTTACCGCCGGATACACCAGTTGCCAATGGTACCAGGGTTGAAAAAAGAGCTAAGCAGCGGCTCAGTATGCAGCGGCATGGGTCGATAGTAAAAAGTCAATGTCAGTATTATCCAGTTTGGGATTGGAAAAAGCAGGATTTGCTGCACTGCTTCAAGCGCAATCATGTAAGACTAGGCAGCGATTATCAGATTTTCGGCTGTTCTTTTGATAGTTTAGATTTGCGCTTTCTGCTACCAATAAAAAAATTCTATCCGCGAGATTATCAGAAAATTCTAGAATTTTTTCCATTATGTGAGCTGGAGATTTTTCGATGGGAGTGTACTTTTGGAAAAAATTAAGAATGCAGGCAAGGCAGAACAATCTGTGCTGTCTGGTGATGATGGCAGAGAAAATATAAATAAAACGGCGACTTTTCCACCACGTAACTTTCAAGCCGGCCAGCGTGCTGACAAAGAGGCACTGAGGCAGCTTGAAAATTTACGGCAGGAATTTGAACGTGTTGGCAAGATGCCGCAGCAGTTGCGTCAGCGAGTGACGGATAGTGAATATTGGTGTGCAGTTTGTTTTCAGTCGCGGGAGCAGTTAATGGCTTTCCTGAAGGTGCTGGACATTCCGGCGAAGGAGAATAAATATGTTGATGGTTTGGTACTGGCACAAAAGCTCGGTATAACGTTGCCGCCAGCAGAGGTACGCTTCCGATTGTCTGACCATGTGGATAAGGATTTTCAGGAGCTAACAGAGAAATGAGACCATAGCTACATGATTCTGGTTTTGCGGCAGCCTTTGCCCAGAGCAGGGCTGCCGTGTCTGAGTACTGCTATAGTGCTGTAAGTTTTTCCCATTCTTTGCTTAGCCGTTTGGCTGAAACTGGATAGGGGGTTTTGAGTTCCTGTGCAAAGAGAGAAACACGCAGTTCTTCCAGCATCCAACGAAAATCAGCAATGGCTAAAGGGATTGGCTGATTTTGTTGCTGATACTGGCGAATCTTTTCCTGCCATATATCTGTGAGTGCCTGAATATCAGCCTCACGTGCGCTGTCGCGGGCAGGGTTACTACCATATTTATCCATACGTCTAAGCATGGCTTGCAGATAGATGGGCAATCGTGGCCATTGTTTCCATGGTGTGGCACTGGCAAAACCAGGATAAATCAGGCTGTCCAGATGCTGACGCAGCAGTGAGGATAGAGGATGTCTACCCAGATGGCTACTGACTTCGCCATAGGCTAATGCTGTTTGCAGCGCATACTGATTAAGTGCCTCTTTTACGGCCGGTAGGCGGCTGCGCGCTCGTATCAACTGTTCTTTAAAGGCTTTTTCATCTCGTGGCAGCTCATTTTCGCCAATCAAAGCGCGATCCAGTACGGCATGGGTCAGGTCTGCACGCAGGGTATCAGCACCAAGGTGTTTGAGCAGCATAGCCATCTGAGTAAAGTCGGGCAAGCCTTTGTTGAGGTCCTTTACTTGTTCTTTTAATTGCAGGCTCATCAGTGCAAGTATGCCGTTGTGATGAGCCTGTTGGGCGGCAGCAGCGGTATCAAACAGACGCAGGGAGATGCTGCCGTCTTTTTGCTGCTGTAAACCGAGATAGCCGGTGAGTTGCTGCTGAGCGCGTGCAAATCTGATGCTTTCCGGTAGTTTGCCGATGTCCCAGCTGGTAATGTTGTCGCGTTCGAATTCGTTGCTGTTATCGCGGAAAGTGACCGCAGCAGCCTGCCCAAGCTGTTGCTGTAATGCATTCAGGTCACGGCCGCTGGCCAGTTCTGTGCCGCTGTCGTCTATTACCTGAATGTTGAAATAGCAATGGGCGGGTAGCTGTTGGCTACGCCAGTGTTCGATATCGATTTGGTTGAGCAGGCGCATATCGCCGGCGTGACGAGCGATGGCATGTGCCAGCTGTGGCAACAGTGGGGCATTGGTATCGGGTTCGCTGTAGAGAAAAGCGGTAATGAAGTCCGGCACCGGTACGCAAATGCGGCGAATTTGTTTGGGCAGGGCTTTAATGAGTAATTGCAATTTTTCCCGAATCATGCCTGGTACTAACCATTCCAACCGTGCCGCACTGATGCGGTTGAGAAGGGGCAGCGGTACGGATACGGTGACGCCGTCGAATGGATGATGTGGTTCGAAGCGGTAGCTTAGAGCACAGCGGCCGTCTTTGGTATTGAGATATTCTGGAAACTGGCTTTCGGTAATATTACTGGCAGCATGCTGCATGAGGTCGTCACGGCCTAGATACAGCAGGTGTGAGTTTTCGACTTCTGCTTGTTTGCGCCAGTGTTCAAATGTACGGATGTCAGCCAAAGGCAATTGCCGCCCTTGTTGTTCGACAGTAGCAGGCAGGCGCTGGTCGTAAAAACTAAACAGCGCTTCTGCGTCTACCAGTACATCCTGTCGCCTTGATTTGTGTTCCAACTCGGTGACTTCTTCAATCAGTTGCCTGTTGTGGAGGAAGAAGTCGGCTTTGAGGTCGCATTCTTGCGCCACCAGCGCGCCGCGGATAAAGATTTCGCGTGCTTCTGCAGGGTTAATGCGTCCATAGGATATCGGTCGGCGCGGCAGGACGGTTAGACCGTAAAGAGTAATGCGTTCGCTGGCGACGACTTCGCCTCGTTTCTGTTCCCAGTGTGGTTCGAAATAATGATGGCGCAGCAGATGCGGGACTTCGGTTTCAATCCATTCCGGTTCAATTTTGGCGACATCGCGTGCATAAAGACGAGTGGTTTCGGTTAATTCGGCAGCAATAACCCATTTGGGCTTGCTTTTAAATAAAGCAGAAGCCGGAAACAGATGGAAATGAATGCCGCGTGCACCGGTATAATTGTGTCCTTCGGGACTTTTCAGGCCGACATTAGCTATTAAGCCGGTGAGCAAGGCCCGGTGAATTTGCTCATAACTGGCTTCTTTTGCTTTTTGTCGAATCTGGCACTGCTGGCGACGGACAATTTGCTGCTGCCTGAGTTTGGCAGCTAAATCCTGGTCACTGGTTTGGTTGTGGGCAGGCTGAGTAGAATTTTGCTCAGGTATCTGACGGTAGGCAGTGGCTTTATCTGTTAGTCCCATATCGATGGCAATTTGAGCCAGCTGATGGTGCAGTTCGCGCCATTCGCGCATACGTAGATGCGAAAGGAAATATTGGTGACACCATTGCACCATCTGCCGGTTGGACAAACCTTTGTCACGCTCGCGCTGATAGGAATCCCAGATATTTAGATAGGCAAGGAAGTCGGATTGTTTGTCTGTGAAGCGTTCATGCGCTTTAGCGGCGGCATCACGCGCTTCCAGCGGCCGTTCGCGCGGATCCTGAATAGATAGTGCGGCCACTATAATCAGCATTTCGGCAACACATTGCAGACGTTTTGCGGCCAGCAGCATACGGCTGATGCGCGGATCTATGGGTAGACGCGCCATCTGTTCGCCTAATTTGCTTAAGCGATAGTGTTCATCTACTGCGCCCAGTTCGAGCAGTACCTGATAGCCATCATTGATATATCGTTGGTCCGGTGCCTGTAAAAAGGGAAAATCATTTACATTACCCAGTTTAAGGCTAATCATACGGAGAATAACTGCGGCGAGATTGCTGCGGATAATTTCCGGATCGGTAAAGGCGGGGCGCTGGTTGTAGTCCTCTTCGCTGTACAGTCTGATACAGATACCGGCCGCAACGCGGCCGCAGCGGCCGGCACGCTGGCGTGCAGCAGCTTGGCTGATGGGTTCGATATGTAGTTGTTCTACTTTGGCACGGGCAGAGTAGCGTTTTATTCGTGCCAGACCGGTATCAATAACATAGCGGATGCCGGGCACAGTAAGAGAAGTTTCGGCTACGTTGGTAGCCAATACGATGCGGCGCTGACGGCTGCTGGGATGGAAAATTTTGTGTTGCTCGGCCGCAGACAGGCGGGCAAACAAGGGAAGTATTTCATCATTGCGGCGCAGTGGTGATTGTTGTAATGCATGCGCAGCTTCGCGGATTTCGCGTTCGCCGGGCAGAAATATCAAGATATCACCCTGACCTTCGCGTGCCAGTTCGTCTGCTGCATCGACGATGGCGTCGTTGATTTCCATTTCGGCTTCATCGGCATCAGTGCTGTGCAATGGGCGATAACGGATTTCAACCGGATAGGTGCGGCCGGATACTTCGATCACCGGTGCTGGCTTGCCGTGAATGGTAAAGTGCTGGCTGAAGCGCTCGGCATCGATGGTGGCGGATGTGATGATTACTTTTAGGTCGGGACGACGAGGCAATAGCTGTTTTAAGTAGCCCAGCAGAAAATCAATATTGAGACTACGTTCATGTGCTTCGTCGATGATAATTGTATCGTAAGCACTGAGGAAACGGTCGGTCTGGCTTTCAGCGAGCAGAATACCGTCTGTCATCAGTTTAATGTAGCTTTCGGGAGCGGTTTTGTCGTTAAAGCGCACTTTATAGCCGACACTGTGGCCAATCTGGCTGTGCAGTTCCTCAGCGATTCTTTCGGCAACGGAGCGTGCAGCAAGCCGCCGTGGCTGAGTATGGCCGATGAGACCGGCTACGCCACGGCCAAGCTCGAGGCAGATTTTCGGCAGCTGGGTGGTTTTACCAGAGCCGGTTTCGCCGCAGACGATGACCACCTGATGTTGGCTGATGGCTTGTTTGATTTCTACTCGTCTTTCATGTACCGGCAGGGTGTTATCGTATTCCGGAACAGGCAGATGTGCCTGTCGTTGTAGGTACATCTGGTGTGAACGCTGATAACGGTGGTTAACTTTTTCTTCTCCGCCGAATCGGGCAGGGTTTTTACTAGCACGTTGTAGGAAGTGGCGGTCTTTGCTCAGGATTTGGTTTAGTTCGTATACAGACATGGCACAGATACTGCCGGAATATAATTAGATATGCGTATTATAGCAAATCTGTCTATTAAGCTTGTTTGCAGGGATTTTATGGCTGTATTGCGGTCTGGGCGGAGGATAAAGAAAAATAGCTGCTGTTTAACAGTTGTAAAATTTGATTTTATAAAAATTAAACAGGCTGAGTTAGACGGCAATATACAGTGTGAACGGCCAGAAGCAAAGACAAAATCAGAGCTGAGGCTGCGCATCTTTTGTAAAAGAGGGCAGCTGCTAAGGTATTGCAGGCAATTTTCAGTGCCTGCTGTGTTGTTGTCGTAGGATTTTTACGCCAATCATGATAGATACGCCAAATAGGAATGTGCACACCAAACCCAGAAAAATCAGCATAATACGCGCCATGGACATGCGTACCGCTGCATCGTCTCCCATAAACAGCCAGATAAACCATGAAGCCAGTATGACAAACAAGACTACCATGCCAATAATTAGAGAAGTTTGTTTGCGAGACTGAGGTGTTTTGGTGTTTTGCATAATTAGACCTGCTACAGATGATGGATGACGAGAGGTTTGCCTTTGTGGCTTAAAACTTCGGTATCCAGATTAAATATGGTTTGAATATTATCGGCGGTAATTATTTTATCCGGTGAACCCTGCATAACAATCTGTCCTTCTTTCAAAGCGACAATATGGTCAGCATAGGCGGCGGCCATATTAATATCATGCACCACCATGACAGTAGATAATCCCTGTTCGCTGGTGAGCTCACGTAGCAGCCGCATCAGTTCGCGAGCATGATACATATCCAAATTGTTGAGCGGTTCATCTAGAATAACATGTTTGGTTTGCTGGCAGAAGGTCATTGCCACCAATGCCCGCTGACGCTGGCCGCCGGACAATGCACTGAGATAACGCTGTTGCAATTCTTGCAGCTCAAAGCGTTGTAATGCCTGATCGACAATCTGCTGGTCTGTGTTGGTTATACGCCCCTGATTGTGCGGATAGCGGCCAAATAGCAGTAAATCGCGTACGGTAATTCGGCTTTGAATGTTGTTCTCTTGCGACAATATTGCCAGCTTTTGCGCAATAGCATTGGATTTGCTACTGCTTACATCTAGCTCATCGATGTGGATGCTGCCTTGCTGTAAAGGTTGCAAGCGTGCTATCAGGGAAAACAAAGTAGACTTACCGGCACCGTTGGGTCCAATTAATGCGGTGATGCTTTTATCCGGTATATCAAGATTAATATCACGCAGGATGGTAGCGCCGTTGATACAATAGTTAACATTTTTTATGGAAATCATCTTGCTGTCCGGTTAAGTCAGTAAAGCAATACGCTGTTGAGGTGGCAAGTTCAGGATTGGCGTTTTAATGCCAACCATAGAAACACCAGACCGCCGCAGAATTCTATAACCACACTCAATACGCCCTGCATGCCTAGTACGTGTTCGAATATCAGCTGCCCGCAGACCAGTATCAGCGCCGCCATCAGAAACGCAGCCGGAATCCGCAGCCTGTGTGTCATGCTGGGAGTACAGGCATTGACCAGTGCACAAATCAGTAGCCCAAAAAAGCTCACAGGTCCCACGAGTGCTGTGGAAACGGAAACCAGCAGCGCAATCCACAACAGAATGTTGCGGCTTAGGCGCGGATAATTGATCCCAAGGGCAATAGAGGCGTTGCGTCCTAGCATCATGACATCCAACTGATAGCGCATGCGCCAGATCCAGATGGTACTGATTAGCATCACTGTGATGCCAATCATCAGCATACTGACATTTACTGAAGTAAACTGGGCAAAATAGCTGGTCTGAGCGACGGTAAATAGGGTAGGGTCTATCAATCGTTGCAGCAGACTGTTGAAACTGCGAAACATCACGCCGAATATTGTGCCGGTAAGTATCAGCCGAGCCAGATCACCATTGCTGTTTCGAGTTAGCGTACGAAACAGTAGTAAGGAAGCAGCCATCATCAATGGTGCTTCAATGGTAAATTTAGTGAAAGCACCAATGCTGGCGTATCCCACTGCACCAAAGATAAAGAGTGTCAGTGTCTGTAGGAGCAGGTAAAGTGAATCATACCCCAGCAGACCCGGCGTCAGAATGGGGTTATGGGTAAGTGTCTGGAAAAGTAATGTAGAAACGCCGACTGCATAAGATACAGTCAGCAGCATCAGCAATTTCTTGCCACGCAGTTGTAAAACAAAATCCCAGCTCCCTTTTACACCATAGGTCATAAACAAAATGCTGGCAATTATCAACAATATCCCGAGCACGCCGAGAAAACGTGCACCAGAACGGGGCGACGGCATGGTATGGTCAGGTTGCATGTACGGTAGGCTTTCTAAACAGCAGATACAGAAAAATCACGGTACCTACGATACCAAAAATCAGTGATACCGGTATTTCATATGGCGGATCAATGATGCGGCCGATAATGTCGCATACCAGCAGCGCATTGGCGCCCATTAGTGCTACTGACGGCAGATTCTGCCGTAAGCGGTCTCCCGCCAGACGGGAAACAATATTCGGTACTACTAGCCCGATAAACGGAATCTGGCCAACTGTAACAACAACGATGGCTGTAATCATGGCCACTGTGATTAGAGAAATCCACATCATCTGTGCATAGTTTATGCCCAGACTGGTGCTGATATTCTGCCCCAATCCGGCGATGGTGAGCCGGTCAGCTAGAAAATAGATAACCAATGCCATCAATCCAGTAAGCCACAGCAGCTCATAGCGTCCAGCTAATACCGCCGAAAAATCACCGGCAAACCACACGGCCAATAATTGCAAAGTATTGGTTTCCACACCGATAAAGTTAACCAGCGCTTCGATAATACTGCCGTAGATGATGCCGATTAACGGTATCATCATCTGCCGATGTGGCGGTAATCTGCGAAACAAAAATAAAAACAAAGTCATGCCCAATAGGGCAACGATGCTCGCACAGCTCATTTTCGCCAGCTGAGTGGCCTGAGGAAACCAAATGGATACCAATAAAATTCCCAGTGCTGCACTCTGGGTGGCACCAACCATATTTGGTTCAAGAAAACGGTTGCGTAAAACGATTTGTAGCACCATGCCGGCTACAGCCAGTGTAGCACCGGTAAGGATAATCGCCAGCGAGCGAGGCAGGCGGCTGTATAGCAGCAGAGAGCGGGTATCGCTGCTACTAAATACATCACTCCAGTGAAAAGCGGCTGCACCGATACTGATGCTGATAATCAGTAATAGTGGCAGCAACAGTATATTGATGGCGTTTATCTGGGAAGAACGAAACATAGGGCAAACAAAGATACAGACAACAAGTATTCGCTATTGCCGCTATTAAATGCGGCAAAGCGAAACCTGAAGACTGTGAACGAATAATACTTAGTTTTAGTGAGTGAAAGCAGCCTTGATATTGGTTAAGTCGGTTTTCATCTGCTGCACACCACCGGCGGCAAGATAAGAGGCACTGCTTAAGTATACAATATGATTTTCTTTCCACGCTTTGGACTGTCGCACCAGATCATTGTTGAGTACAGCCTGTGCGGTTTTGCCTTCCTCACCTATGGCTGCGGTGCGGTCAATCACAAATATCCAGTCCGGATTGGTTTTCTGTACATATTCAAACGAAACAGACTGGCCGTGCGGGGAGGCCGGAATATTGGTATCGGCAGCCGGTACTCCGACTTGTGTGTGTATCCAGCCAAAGCGTGAAGAAGGACCGAAAGCAGAAAGTTTACCGGCATTCACCATCAGAATCAGGCCAGTACCCTTTCCTTTGGCCGCCTGCTGCGTTTCAGCCAGCAGATTCTGAATGTCATCATGCAGTTTCTTGGCTTCAGCTTCTTTTTTAAACAGTTTACCGTAGGTATCAAGCATTTTCATGCCATCACCAATCAGATCCTGTCCGCTGTCTGTCATATCCATGGTTGGCGCTAGAGCCGCTAATTCATCATATTTAGGTGCTGTACGTCCGGCAATGATAATCAGCTGAGGTTTCAGCGCATTGAGTGCTTCCATATCGGGCTCAAACAAGGTACCGGTGTTGTTTACGGTTTCCAATGTTTGCTGCAAGTAAGGTACCAATACTTTCTTCGGCGCACCGGTTACCGGCACTTTCAAAGCCTGCAAATCATCCAGGGTGGCCATGTCAAATACCACAACTTTGGAGGGATTTTCTGGTACGTTCATTTCACCGCGTGCAGTGTTTACAGTGACAGTGGGGCCACTTACAGCAGCTCCTGAAGAAGTTGTATTACTGGCAGAACTGTTCTGAGTGTTTTTATCGCCGCATGCGGAAAGAAGCGATAATGCCAGCATAGATAGAGCAAGTGGTTTCCAGCAGGATTTAAACATTGTCTGAATTTCCTATCATTATTGTTTGCATTAATTATACTGCCTGAATCAGAGGCAGGTCATTTTCGGTGTAAATGGCTATTTTTCAATAAATCGGTGCCGCGCCTCATGATAACTTTCTTCTGTTTCACCATGGCGCCAGTAAGGGACTGCATAATGGCGTTGTGGTGGTAATTGCCATTGGTTGCGCAATAAATCACGCAGTGGTCTGACCATCTCAGCTTCACCAGCAACCCAGGCAAAATCATCTGTACACAGGGGTGGAAAACCGGACACTTTTTCTATCAGTGCCGGAATCTGACTTAAACTGCCATAAAACGTATGCAACTGCATATTGGTGGGCAGGTTTAGAGTGGTTGGTAAATCACTGGCATCTGGCAACAGTAAAACTACATCACCACAGGCCTCCTGCTCAATATCAGATAGCAACGATGCAATCGCTGGTAAAGCAGTAATATCGCCAACAAATAGATAACGGGTAGCCGCTTTCAGCATCGGATTCGGGCCTCCCGGTGATGAAATCCCGATGATGTCTCCCGCACGAGCGTGTTCTGCAAATGCCGAAGCCGGACCATTGTCTCCATGTTTCACAAAATCAATACTCACCGTGCATGCCTGAGCATCATAATCTCGGATGGTATAAGTGCGTACAATCGGCTTATTGTCTGGATCGCCCCATTTAAAACCATGGCCGGAAAATTGCGGTAGTTGCGGCGTAGTCTGCTCTGCGGACGCCAGAAAAATCTTGATATGGGCACCGTTAAACTGATGCGGATAATCAATCAATTCGTCACTGTGCAAAACCAGCCGGCGCAGATTGGGACTTAGATCGATAATATCTTGTACCCGAACCAGATAAGCTTGATGAGGTGACCGTTTATTCATTATTGTGGCCTGATTGAGGGGTGAAAAAGAGTTAGTTGCAGGCTTTTGCCAAACATGCTGCCATGGTTTTCTTGCGGATAAACTTTGTATTTAACGCTTAAATCAGTATGTTGCTTCAATTCATCCGCCAGCTTTCTGCCCAAATTACCTTGTCTGGCGGTTTGTTCGTTACGCATCCGAATTCGGGCGGCTACATGCGGATTTTTAGGAATTTTTTTTGGCCTGAGCTTACTGTTGAGTATCAAAAGGCTGCTGCCAGAAAAATCAACCTTACGCTTCAGCATTTCCGCTGCTTCCTGCTGAAGTAAATCGCCATGCAGCCACACAGACGGGTCTGCTGCAATATAGTGTTGAAACAGATTAGGCTGAGTAAATAGAGTATGCAGTACCAGCAGCCCGCCATACGAATGACCCCACAGTGTCTGGTTATCTAGGTTGACTGCTACTCTCATCTGCACAGCCGGCATAATTTCATTCTGTATCATATCCAGAAATATATCGGCACCGCCGTTGATTCTGCTGGCATCTAGTGGATCGGTATTGTTATCTTCCGGCGCAATGGTGTAGTCAAAGGCGCGTGCCCGCACATCAAAACGTTTATCAGTTGCATAACCTAGCAGTACCAATACTGGAGGCTGAGGCTGCCGTGCCAGTATCTGCATGTTTTCAGGTGTTAGAAAAGTCAGTACGGCATTTCCGTCTAGCGCGTAGAAAACAGGGTAACCCCCAGCAGGAGGCTGTTGTGCAGGAATCCCGATGTAAATGCGGTACTGGCGCTGTCCGTCTGTAGATGTAAGCGGCAGGGTTGTAAAATGATAACCACTATTTTGCTGTTGCAGCACAGCAAAATCAGCACTTTCATTCAGATTAGGCTGGGCTTTAGCTGTATTGTGCAAGATTAAGGCCGTAAAAAACATTAATAAAAAAATGATAATCTGGCGCATATTTAATCTTTCCGTCAGTTGATTGGTTTTACTCAACATATGGAGACAACAAGACGGTAGCGAAGTAAGATTAGGTTGCTGCATTGCAAAAAAAGATGAAAGAGTACTTAATTAACACACCAGATCAGGATTTTGGTTAAATCTTTCAGATAATCAATAAATTATGTTTACCTTTGCTGATGGGACTATTCTTGATTATTTCTAAATAATAATCATTACTATTTATAAATATAACTTATTTGAACATCGAAGTCACGTGAAAACCAAATATTTTTTATCAGGCTGCCACATTGACAACCTGATGCTTCAGCATAATCAGAAAGAAACTTTCATATTGCCCCACACTGCACGTCCCCGTTCGTTATAAGTGTAGGCCGTACCGCGTAAAGTAGAAGCATAGATGCGCTTATTGAATATATTTGACATCCCTGCGCGAACATTGATGTTTTTATTCACCGCATATCCGGCTGAAATTCCCCAGATACCATAGCTGCCCATTTCTTCGCCACTCAGGCCAACTGTACCTTGTCCACCATTGCCAATCCCTGCCTCTACCGGATTGACCGGCACGGTACGTGGTTTCTGTCGGCCGTAATAGGTATAAGTCAGCAATGTATCCCATTTTTCAGTAGGTGCCCAAGCCAGAGAAGAGTTAATTGTATATTTGGGAATAATAGACAACGGATTACCGGTTTCCTTGTTTTTGGAATTAAACATATAAGTAAAATTATTCACCCATTTCCACTGTTTGAAAAAAGGCAAAGTAAAGTTGCCTTCCAGTCCCTCTACCAGCGCTTTACGTGTATTGGTCCATTCAAAGTAATCATAGCCACCGGGGCGGGCACTGATTCCGGAACTTCCGGTGAAAATGATTTGCCGTCCGGCTTCAATCTTATTTTTATAATCATTACGGAAATAAGCCAGCGAAGCCAGATAGCCATTTTTGCTAAATTCAAAGCCAATTTCCTTATTTACACTGGTTTCCGGTTTTAGCCTACTATTACCAATCAAGTAGCAACCGCGGCCACTGCCTGAAGAAACAGCACATCCGTTACCTTTACTGTACAGCATATAGCTGTCTGTACTTTGATACAGATTAGGTACTTTGTACGCTCGTGCGATACCACCTTTGAGCAGCCAGTTTGGATGCAACTGCCACGACATATTGATTCCAGGGCTAACATTACCGCCGGTTTTATTATTATGGTCATAGCGCAGCATAGGTACCACTTTCAACTGTTCGGTCAGACTGATATTGTCTTCCACGTAGCCGGCCCAGCTACTAAGCGATGGCGTGTGATTAGCCGCAGCTGGGTACACAGCATTGGGCATAGGAATGCGGCGCAGACCGTCAGGATCATTCAGCTTATCGTGCTGATATTCTGCACCCATAGTTAAAACATGCGGTACCCACAGAGTAAAAGGAATGTGAACTTCACCAGCCAGCCGCTTGGTAGTCAGGACACTGTCAGCATAGGTAATATCTTTCGTTCCTAAATCTTGACACAAACCTTCCGGTCCACCCGCAAGCGCCTCAGAACAATGGCTATTAGTAGTTTTATCATATTGCGCCACCAGCTTGCTATCACCCCAATCCCATGCGCCTTCATGGGTGAGAGCAAAACTTTGCCGATATACACGGCGCGTTTCCTTACCATATAAACTTTGCGTATAATCGGTTTGTACATTATTTGGCCCATCGCCATTGTAGCGGTTACCCTGTCTACTATACGTGGCATCGAGCGTTAGAGTTTGTGCCGGAGAAAGACGCCATGCCAGCCGGCCGCCCACATCCTTATTCAGTAGACCCTCTTGACCGGCTACCAAAGATTTGCTGCCTTTGTCTCCCGAACGTTGATTGATATAAGGAGAATCAGCATCAGTACTGTTTAAATTGCCATAAAGGCGAAACCCCAGCACATCCTTAATTATAGGTCCAGTTAAATCAAAACCTATCCGATGGGTATCGCCTTCTTCTTTATCGGCTGGCAGATTCATAAATGCGTTAATAGCACCGTGGTATTTATTACTGACTTTTTTTGTCACAATATTCACCACCCCACCGGCAGCACCCGAACCATAACGAGCCGCAGCCGGACCACGGATTACCTCTATAGACTGTATTTCAGCTGTCGGCACCCAGTCACTGTCGCCGATGGTGTCGCGCTCACCGCGCCAGCTCATGCGTGCACTGTTGCGTGAGGTTACTGGGCGGCCATCAATCATAATCAGGGTGTTTTCCGGCCCCATTCCACGAATATCAATTTGCCGTTTATTACCATGCTGGCCAGATGCAGTATTGCCAGTAAGATTAACTCCCGGCATTGTCCGTACTAGCTCAGAAATGTCATTCACTGGTGGTCTGCGTTCAATATCTAGACTATCAATTTTTGATACACCAAGTGATTGTTTAACTTGCTGTTCGGCTGTGACATAAATATCATCAAGTTTGGCGCCATCCTGTGCATACACCATACCGCCGGAAAAGAGTAAAGGTAATAAAGCCAGTTTGAAAGAAGGGAAAGGAGACTGAGACATACAATACAGAAAGAGTTTATAATTTGTTAAAGGTGTGAATGATAATTAATCTTGTTATTACTTTCAATTAAAACTATCTTTAACTAACTAAAAACTACAAATTCATACCTATACATAATAATAATTGCTTTTAGTTACATAAATCAGTTGAAAGTGACAAAAATTGACACCTTAAACTCAAAATGTAAGCTGATTCGAAGTTAACATCAAATTACTTAGTAAATTTCTAAAAGCAAACTATGCACTACTTAATTTTAATAAGGCTAGTACACATCTTTTTAAAGAATAAAAATAGAAGTCTATAAACAGCTAATACGAAAAATAAAATGTAATAAAATCATATGGTAAACAAAATGAAGAAAAAAATTATCCATTTTTATCAATACGCTGCGCTATGGATCACATTATCCATAGCGCTACCCCTACACGCGGAAACTGCAGCTATAGACAATTCTCCTCCTGCTAATACAGTTATTGCTATACCTGCCTACGAAACTTGTACAGGTACGCCTTGGCCGGATATCGCATGGATACACGTTCATGATAATGAAGAAACTGCTCGACGCACTGCATTGAATATCTTAAATCAAATGCAGCAAGGATGTTTATTGGATTTGCGCCATGGCGGCAGCCGCGAAATCATCATCCATAATCAGCAGTTCAGCTTTCACTTTGACCCAAATAGAATTTTTACTGCAAACGGACGAAAAACAGCATTAAAATGTAGTAAAGGCAACTGCGCACTAATCTTGCAGCAGCTGAGTGCGGCGGCTGAAAATTTCCTGCAACAGTATTTAAGCCAGAAAAAACTGATTATTGCAGTGCATAACACACACACAGCCGGACTGTCCGTAAGAAACTATATGCCGGGTAACTCCATGGCTCAAGACGTGAGTCAGATAGCCATTAGCCCGAACAAAAATCCGCACGATTTTTTTTATGTAACAAGTGCACAAGCCTTTAATTTTTTTGCCAGCCATAATTTCAATGTGGTTTTACAGAATAATCAGACAGTGCGCGATGATGGTTCATTATCAGTCTGGGCCGCGCAGAGACAGATTGATTACATCAATGCTGAAGCAGAAATGGGGCACACAACAGATCAGCTGGCCATGCTGGAAGCCGTATGGGCGTATATGAAAAAATTTTATCTGTAAAAATTTCAGTGTGATTAGCTTAAAATAAAACATAACTTATATTTTCTGCCGTATAAGTTTATGATTTACCAAGATATAAAATTAAATCAATTATAAGGTAATCAATGACTAAAAATATCAATAGCTAAATTACAGACAAGTTTAAATATAAATAGTTTATGAAAGTTATTATAAAATATAATATCATTTAATAAATATTTTCAATATTATGAATATTTAGAAAAATTCATTCATCTAATCAAATATATTATGAATAAATTACAAGCTAAAGGCTTTACACTAATTGAAATAATGATTGCGATCGCTGTAATTGGTATTTTGGCAGCTATTGCGGTGCCTTTATATGCAGACTATAGCGCTCGTGCTCAATTAGCCGAAGGTGTTAATTTAGCTGGAAATTTAAAAGCTCAGGTTTTAGATAATATGCAGCACCAACGCTGTAGAGCTCAGAATCAATCTGAATATCGTTATACAGGTAGATATGGTATTGCAGAAATTAGTACTGAATTTCCATTGAGTAATGTTCAAAATTCAGTAAGCGCTCAAACAGGATGCCAAATTAAATACACTGTATATTCACAAAAAGCTTCCTCAGTATTAATTAACCGTTATATGGTAGTCGATGTACTTGCCAACGGTACTCTGAAATTTAATAACGGTACAATTGATAAAAAGTATCTGCCCAAATCTTTGAGTTAATTATTAATTGAAAATATAAATTGTTAGGATAGCATCAAATTATTGATAGCTTGTAAGAAATTAATATTTTAGCCAATAAAATACTTATTGAAAGACGGAAAAATAAACTCTGTTTATATTGTCAATGCAATTACAATTTAACAATTTTTAATTGGAATTGCTTTATCCATTTCGTAGTATTTGAAAATATATTCTTTTAGTGAATTAAAATGTTTTGATATCTAAAAATTTTTATATTCAGTAGTTTGTGTTTTGAGACAAATAATGTGAAACATTTTGGATATTTAGTTAATCTACATATAATTATCTTTACTTAATATAAGATAAAAAATGTTAAATAATAGTTTATGGCATGATATTTGCTATATCCTTTTAATGTGTAATTAGGTTATTCACTGTTTTAACTGGAGACTCAAATGAAAGCATTCCAAAAAGGTTTTACATTAATCGAATTGATGATTGTTATTGCGATTATTGGTATTTTGGCAGCCATCGCTGTACCTGCTTATTCTGACTACATCGCTCGCTCTCAAGCATCTGAAGCTTCTAGTCTGGCTGCCGGTTTGAAAACACAGATAGTAGATAACATGCAAAACAATACTTGTGATTCAAATAATCAAGCTATAGATGAGCAAAAAGGTAAATACGGTACTGCAAAAATTGCAGGATCCGTAACAATGACCTCTGCTACTTCAGCCATGGGTGATACAGGTTGTACAATTCTGTATACTGTAAATAGTACCGGTGTTTCTGCTGCTATTAAAGGTAAAAAATTAGAATTGTCTGTGTTGAAAAATGGTTCATTAAAGAAATCAGCAGCCGGTACAGATATGGATGAAAAATATATACCTAAAGCTTATTTATAATTTTTGTTAAGATACAACATAAAGCCACCGATGGTGGCTTTTCTATATTTCTAAATAATAAATGATTACTCTTTCTGCTAAATATTAAATTTGCCTTCATTTATGGGCAAATTTTTTTATAAAGATTATTAATATGTATTAGTAATTCCTTATAAATATTATATAAATTAATACAATGTGATCTAAATATGAAATTGGCTGTACATTTTCCCGTTTTTTCCAAAATTTTTTTCTTGGTTAAGCGTTATTTTTCGCTACGGTTGTGGTGTTTTCTTATATTTTACTTGATCATAAATAATGTTTTTTTCTGGCTTGCACACTTAATTACTTATTCACAACGTTATGATATTGTACTCGAATACGTATGGATAATACCGTTGTTATGCTTGCGTAAAAAGTGGTCGTTGGTCTTATTTACTATAATATATATTTGTATTTATATTTTTGATATTCTGTACTGGATTAAACAATTTTATCACTATGATAATTTGTCTGAATTCGTTGATTTACTTTACTTCATTCCACAGGCACCAAAATTATATTGGCTATTTTTAGGAATTATTTTAGGCAATCTCATTTTAAGCTTATTTTTAATCCTAAAATATTTGGTTCGTTTGGCTTCTACGCAAATAATTGTACCTTTATCTGTATTGTATTTGCTTTTTGCCATATTTTTTTACGATTATCGCGGTGCTAATTTATCAGATCGTTATCAGACTGTAGGTTGGTGGGGAAGTTATTACGAAACGATTCAAAATCTTAAATTTAATACACAGTTTTTCTGGCGTGGAACGCTTAAACCTGAATTTTATGATTGGCCGTATGGTGGGGTGTTACAAAAGCAGATCAATATACAGCATCCTCCCAAAAAAATACTATTTATTTTAAATGAGTCATGGGGGACTTTTGTACCTGAACATGGCGCTATTAATTTATCAGTAAAAGCACCTTTGCTGAATTTGCCCAATGTAAAACTAATTGCTCAGGGTGAAAATCCGGCACTCCACAGTACCATAATGGGGGAGCTGCGAGAGTTATGTGATTTGAAAGCCAAAAGTTCAAATTTTAAGCTAGGTCCATTTGATAAGTTCAAAAAATGTGTTCCGGTAAGATTACAAAAACAAGGGTACACAGTCCAAGCTTTCCATGGTTCTTATGCCAAGATGTATGACCGAAAAGATTGGTATCCGCATATGGATTTGCAAAATGCGCATTTTTTTCCTCAATTCAGTAATATTAAGCAATGTCATTCATTTCCTGGAGCTTGTGACTACAATATTGTGCATGATGTATCAGCTGCCAATAAATCTGCACAGGGTAAATCATTTATATACTGGCTAACACTGAACACCCATCATCCTTATTCTGAGCTGGATATGTTGGGAGCGAATACTTATGATTGCCATCAGCCTTTATTTAATGGAAGACAAGAAGCATGTCGGAATTTGAATCTTCAACATCAGTTTTTTCAAGTACTTGCTGATGAAATCAAAGCCGGAGGATTTAAGGACACTGACATCGTAGTTGTAGGTGATCATAGCCCTCCTATTATGTTAGATAAATATAAAGACAGTTTTAAGCCTGATTCTGTGCCATATATTCACGTACGAGTAAATTGAAATAGTTTATATTTAACTAAATTTTGTAAGGTAGCCTGTGTAATTACTTCTAAATTAGTAATAAAGGGTACCTTACAGTTTTTATCGCCTTTAATTTTTAGATTTCCAAATCCATAATAGTTGCAAAAATTATTTGAAGCGGAAGAATGGGTAAAAAAAACTTCGCCCAATATTTTTATTGATGCCTTAATGTTATAAAAAATTTATATGTTTTAAAAGAGTTTGACTATAGAAATGGGTACAGGGAGCTAGTGGGTTTGTACATTACAATTTACTTTAAACGATAATGAAATTACAGATCTTTTCTAAATTAATGAATTGAAATTTATAGTCTTATAAAATTTGATAGACAATCTTTTTCTAAAATAATATTTACTAATATTATTTTAGATTTTACTTTATTGTTTTATTGGGGGGAAATATATTTACATAATGTCAGTAAATATTCGAATTAATATAAATATTTAAAATATATTTTCAGTCTTAATTTTCATATGATATCATTTATGAAAATTTCATTTATATGTGATCATACTTATACTTTATATAAGAAATATTGATGAATATTGAAGTAAATTTCCCTTTATTTTCAAAAGTAATACATATATTTAATAAGTATTTTTCTTTTCGGTTATGGCTTTTTATAGCTTTTTATCTAATTATAAATAATGTTTTTTTCTGGTTATCACAAGCATTGATTCACTCCCAGCGGTATGTGGTTGTATTGGAATATGTTTGGATTATTCCATTATTGTGTCTGCGAAAAAATTGGTCAATATTATTATTTACCATCTCCTACGTTTGCATTTATATTTTTGACATTTTGTATTGGATTAAGCAATTTTATCGTTATGAAAATTTATCAGAATTCATTGGGTTGCTTCATTTTCTTCCCCAAGCGCCAAAATTATATTGGATAATTTTAGGATTAATTTTTGGTTATCTGATATTAAGTTTATTTCTAATTTTCAAATATTTGGTTCGTTTTGCTTCTACGCAAATGATTCTACCATTATCTATATTATATTTATTGTTTGTATTTTGCTTTTACGATTATCGTGGTACTAATCTTTCTGATCGCTATAAGACTACTGGTTGGTGGGGAAGTTATTACGAAACTATTCAAAATTATAAATATAATATGCAAATTTTTTGGCTCAGAAAAGTCAACCCTGAGTTTTATGATTGGCCACATGGAGGTGTGTTACAAAAGCAAATTAATTTGCAGCATCCCCCAAAAAAAATACTATTCATTTTAAATGAATCATGGGGTACTTTTGTACCTGAACATGGCGCTATTAATTCATCGGTAAAAGCACCTTTGCTGAATTTGCCCAATGTAAAACTAATTGCTCAGGGTGAAAATCCGGCACTCCACAGTACCATAATGGGGGAGCTGCGAGAGTTATGTGATTTGAAAGCTAAAAGTTCCAATTTTAAACTAGGCCCGTTTGATAAGTTCAAAAAATGTGTTCCGGTAAGATTACAAAAACAAGGTTATGATATACAAGCTTTTCATGGATCTTCTTCTAAGATGTATAACCGTAAAGAATGGTATCCGTATATGGGTTTGCAAAATGCACATTTTTATCCACATTTTAGTAATATAAAACTTTGTTATTCATTCCCTGGAGCTTGTGATTATATTATTGTGCATGATGTATCAGCCGCAAATAAAGCTTCACAGGATAAATCATTTATATATTGGCTAACACTGAACACCCATCATCCTTATTCTGAGCTGGATATGTTGGGAGCAAATACTTACGATTGCCATCAGCCATTATTTAATGGAAGACAAGAAGCATGCCGGAATTTGAATCTTCAACATCAGTTTTTTCAGGTACTTGCTGATGAAATAAAAAGAGGTGGTTTTAAGCATACTGATATTGTAGTTGTTGGTGACCATAGCCCGCCCATTGTGTTCGATGAATTTAAAGACAGTTTTAAGCCTGATTCAGTGCCATTTATTCACATACGAGTTAATTAATAGGCTTAATGTCATGCCTAACTTACTAAATAGATTTGGTATTTTTATACTATAAAATAGTATTATATGATTAAATTGAAGAGAAATTTTTATGTGTGTCAATATGGTTTTTGATTTTTTAAAAATAAAATCAGTATGAATGTATCTAAATAACTTGATAAAGAATGCTTTAGAGCACATTTAATTACTTGGTTGTAATTTTGCAGCTTCTTAAACTACATATTTATCCCAATACAGTGAATGATTTGTCGTAAGACCAAAATTACAAAAATGACCTGTGCCAAGCTTGGCTTAGCGCTCCGATAATGTGCAATAAACGCTTTTGCATTTTTGAAATGTATTGGTCTCTTGCTGAGGATGGGTAAATAAGGCATATGAGGTAAAGGTGTTGTTTTCCGAGCGGCGAATTTGTTGTTACACTCCAATAGGGTATTCTTTGGGCTTGCAATATCGACATCTCGATTAGTCTAACCAAACAAGGTGAGAAAGTTGCGGACGATTGTTTTAGTAATATTGTGGCAGTAGCTGTATACCTTTGTGTTAGTTATATAAGCAATACTCACGCAATAATTAAACGCATCAAATGGTAGTGCTTGTCTATTACAAAATAGATTGTTTTACAAAACAGTTTGATAATCGAAAATTATAAATAAATTTCTTAAGCTTAATCTTAAGTCTAAATATTCGTTATGTTACTGGTTTGAATTCTATGATATAAATGTTAAATAATGAAATTAATATATAAAAATAGTATAATTCTAAAATTAGGCATATAAATTGCTCATGATTTTATGTTCAACTAGTTTATTAACCATATTGACGTGGAGACTAAAATGAAAGCATTTCAAAAAGGTTTTACATTAATAGAATTGATGATTGTAATTGCAATTATCGGTATTCTGGCTGCTATTGCTGTACCTGCGTACTCTGACTATATTGCTCGTTCTCAGGCATCTGAAGCTTCTAGCCTTGCTGCTGGTTTGAAATCACAGGTAGTAGATAACATGCAAAACAGTGTATGTACAACTGGTGCTAATGCTGCTGTAGATCAGCAAAAAGGTAAATATGGCACAGCAGAAATCGGTGGTTCCGTTACCATGACTTCAGCTACTTCAGCCATGGGTGATACAGGTTGTACAATTAAGTATACTGTCAATCAAACCGGCGTATCTTCAGCTATTTCTGGTAAAGTTTTGGTATTGTCAGTTTTGAAAAATGGCTCTTTGAAAAAGAATGCTACCGGAACTAATATGAATGATAAATACATTCCTAAAGCTTACCTGTAATCCTTATTGAATTTAATACAAAGCCACTTTGAGTGGCTTTTTTATATGAACAAAAAGCGAATAATGCAAATAATATTAAATTTTTAATGAAACTACCTTATCTTTTAAATTGTTATAAATTTTTTTATCTGTATTTATAACAATTTTATATATTTAATAGAAGTTTTTTCTGGTTGTCAATGCTATTAGTCTATTGATTTAATCATAAGTTATACTCTTGTGTGATATATCATGCTAAGAATAAGGCAGGACAGAGTAAATTAAATATCTAGTAGCTGAAATTGAATACTTATTATCCGTATTCTTAACACGATATGCTGGTAAAAATACTTACAATGGCTTTTAGCCATTATTTGACGGCAGACAAAAGTATGCCAGAAGTGGATTTCAAAATAGTTTTTCAAATCTTCGCTGATAAGGTCAGAATAAGTATATTTATGAATGCTTATATCATATTTATTTAATTATATTTGATGAATACAAAGAAAGTTTTGAGCTTGACTCTGTATCATTTATTTAGGTATATGAAATTGAAATACATAAGTTCCTACTAAGCAAACGAAAATATGTTTGGCTCATTTTATTAATTAAAATAAAAGTGTATTTAATCTGAATCAGTCTTGTTATTGATTCCAAATATAAAATCAGTATTAATGTACTTGATTTATTAAATAAAAATATGCCATAGGGTTTATTTAATATATTTTTTATAATTTGCAGCTCTTTAAATACAATATTTGTCTTCGTGCTGAGAGTTCTTGGCTGTAAGCGCAAGATTGTCCAAAATGGCCTGTGCCATTCTTTCGCTGGCACCGCGATGTTGAGTAATAAAAGCTTCTGCATTTTCCGACATGTATCGGCGTTGCTGTGGATTGGCAAGTAAGGCTAATGAGGTAGTTGCCCAGTCTTCAGCAGATCTGATTTGTTGCGCGGCTCCGATAGCAACCGCTTTTGGTGCAGCATCAGCGAAATTATACGTAGATGGGCCAAATAAAGTGGGTAGGTTGCAGGCGATGGGTTCGATAATGTTGTGGCAGCCGCTGTCAACGAGACTACCGCCTACAAAAGCGATATCGGCGCATAAATAATAAGCAAACAACTCACCTATACTGTCGCCAATCCAAACCTGAGTTTCTGGAGCAATATTTAGATTATCGCTACGTTTCTGTGTAATGAAATTAAGTTTTTCTGCGTAATCAAAAGCTGGTTGAAAACGTTCTGTATGGCGCGGGACGATGATCAGTAATGTATGGCTGGTTTTTTGTTTTGCCCATGCGTCTAGCAATAATTGTACTTCGTCGCTGCCATGGTAAAAGCGGGTACTGGCACAAATCACCACAGGCCGGTTGCCGATACGTTGTTTGAATGTCTGTGCTAGAGCATACATGTCTTCGGTTGGAGAAATATCATATTTGGTGTTACCACATATTTTCAGATGTGCTGCACCAATTTGTTTTAAGCGTTCGGCATCTGCATTTGTCTGAGCAAAACAGCCTGTCAAGGTGCTGAGAGCAGGAGCAACCAGCGATCGCACTTTCAGATAGCCTTGCAATGATTTTTCTGATAAGCGTGCATTAGCCATAAACAGAGGAATGCGATTTTTAGCACAGATATTAATTAAATTCGGCCATATTTCTGTTTCCATCAGTACACCAAATAAAGGTTGGTGGTCTTGGATAAACTGCTTTACCCACGATTTTTTATCATAGGGAAGGTAACGGCACTGTGCCTGAGGAAAAAAATGTTGCACAGTTGCACGGCCGGTAGGCGTAGTCTGAGTGATTAAAAGAGGAGTATTTGGAAACCACTTTTGCAACGCGTGAATAAACTGTATTGAGGCACGCGTTTCTCCTACTGATACTACATGAATCCAGATAGCGTTTTTTACCGCATTCGGATAAGGTTTTCCAAAACGTTCGGACCAATTTAGGGCATAGGCCGGTGCCAGTCTGGCACGTCGACGCAAATAACGGCGTAAAAAAGGTGGGGCGAGCAACCATAAAAATTGATATAAAAGATTCAATAGCATATGCACTCAATGTGAAAGGCCTGTTTCAAGGTCTTCATAATATAATAAAAAAACACACGGGTTTAACCCCGTTTATAAGCAGTTGTTTACAGGAATGAGGTACTTGATATCGATATTTGTTCTTCGGCCTAGGCTTCAGCCATATCCAAAGCCTGCCGGATATTAACTTCCACGATCCGTGAAACTCCTTTTTCTTGCATGGTAACACCTACCAATTGCTCAGCCATTTCCATGGTTAGTCGATTATGGGAAATATAAACAAACTGGGTTTGGGCGGACATTTGTTGTACCAGCTGACAGAAACGGCTGGTATTGGCATCGTCTAATGGCGCATCTACTTCATCCAGCAAACAGAATGGTGCCGGATTCAGGCTGAACAAAGCAAATACAAGGCTCATAGCAGTTAAAGCTTTTTCGCCACCAGAAAGCAGATGAATAGTGCTGTTTTTCTTGCCAGGCGGTCGCGCCATAATGGATACGCCCGCGCTGAGTAAGTCATCGCCAACCATATCCAAGTGTGCTTCGCCCCCACCAAACAAGGTTGGGAAGTAGCTTTGTACTTTTTGATTGACTGCATCAAATGTGGTTTTAAAACGGGATTTTGTTTCTTCATCAATGGTACTGATGGCTTCTTCCAGTAATGCTATGGCGGCCTGAACATCAGCAGTTTGCTGCTGATAGTATTGAGCGCGTTCATGGGCTTCTTCCAATTCCTGTAAAGCAGCCAGATTTACAGCGCCCAAAGCATTGATTTTCTGTGCAAGAATAGCGATTTGCTCGCTTAGTTCCTTAGATTCTGCTTGGGTATGGGCAAATTGTTCTGTCAATGTATCTATATCGGCTTTATTCTGTTGAAGTGTTTCGTAAAAATGTTTGGCATTTAGTAAGGCTTCCTGCTGCTGGAGTAGGGCTTTTTGTGTGTCCGCCTGTAGTTGTGGTAAGCGGCTGTTTAGTGTGTGTTGTTGTTGCTGTGTCTGTTGTAACAGTTGCTGAAGCTCTTGCAACTGTTGCTGTGCATCGGCACAACGTTCATTGGCTACATTAATCTGTGCATTCAATTCTTCAGTTTGCAAAGTTTGTTCGTCTTCTACTTCTTCGTCAACAATACCAAGAGCCAGCTCGCTCTGGCGCTCTTGCCAACGTTCGGTCTCACGTGCAATTCGTTGGCGTTCCTGCGACGCACTCTGAATTCGCTGCTGTAGGCGCACAATGACCATTTCAACCAGCCCTTGTTGCCTTCGTGCCTCTAGTAGTGCCAGCTGGCTTTGTTTGAGGGTTTGCTGTTGGTTCTGCTGGTTGGTCGTATGGCTTTCTAGCAGGGGACGCAATTGGTCTATAGCTAGCGTCAGATTATCGGCATCTGTTTGTGCCTGTTGCTGTATATGTTCGTATTGAGTTAATTCATTGATTATTTGGGCACATTCCTGCTGAATATGTTGCCGGCGAAGCTGCCCTTGGCTGGTACGTGCAATCAATTCTGTGGCCTGTGCTGAGGCAGCCTGCCAGCTTTGTTGTTGTTGTTTCAATTGATGCTGGCACTGTAATAGTTGAGCTTCTGTATTATCCAGATTTCGCTGTGCCAGCTGCATGGCTTCTTGTGACTGTTGGCAGGGTTGTTCGATATCCACAAGGGCTTGTTGCAGTTCACGTAATTGCTGCTGCTGTTGCAATAAACTAGAGCCATTATCTTCAGCATATAAGGTAATGCTTATAGCATCTATGCAATGGCCTTCTGGAGTAACAATCAGTTGATGTGCCTCTAACTCCTTTTGCCGTAGTAAGGCTGCTTGCAAAGATTCAGCGCATATCACCTGCCGAAGCCAGAAATTCAATACTTCTTCAAAGGGTGATTCTACTTTAATATGCTGCAACAAGGCATCGCTGGCAACGGGTAATGTTTCGGATGGAGTGTTTAGATTGACCCATACCGAAGTGTGCTCAGTCTGGATATTGTCTAGCTGTAGCTGTTCACAGTAATGAGCCTGAATTTTATGCCCCAGCGCTACACTGGTTGCATGCTGCCAGTGTGGTTCGACCTGCATATGCTGCCACAGCAAGGGAATATCAGTATGTTCTGACGCTGTTGTGTTGCTGTGCTCTGCTTTTGGCAACATTAAGGTAAGCGCTTCCACCTGAGCATTCAGTGTAAGTTGCTGTTTGTCCAACTGGCGATACTGTTGTTGAGCCAGTGCCAGTGCTTGTTGGGCATTGTCTCGCTGCTGCTCAAACTGCAGCAGGTTTTCCTCCAGTGTTGCTACTACCTGTTCCAGTTCAGCTGCACTGTCCCGCGTTTTTTCCATCTCTTCTTCAGAGGGTAAGGCTAACTGCGCCAGCTCTGTTTCCAGCCGCTGCTGACGTTGTTGTAACTGCGTAATACTGCTGCTTGCATGCTGGTGTTGCTGTTGTTTAATTGCCTGTTCACGCTCCAGCCGCGCCAGCTCATTCTGTTGATTCTGGCGTGTGCGTTCACCCAGATGTGCCAGCTCTTCGAGCTCTGGCATACGTGCTTCATGCTCGGCAGCTTGCATAGCCCATTCTTCGCGCACTATTTGCTGTTCTTCCAATTCACTATTGGCTGATTCGAGCATCTCTTGCTGTTGCCGGTCTTCTTCATGCAATCGTTGCAGTTCTGAATGAGCCTGTGCTTGTTCTCGCGCCATGCGCTGTTGCCAGTCACGCCGGTGACGGATCTGCTCTTCCAGACGCGCCCACTGTTCGCGCAGACCGGCGCGTTGCATTTCTGCTTCACGTACCTGTTGCTGTTGCTGCTGTTCCTGTTCGCGCAATTGCTGAAGGTTTTCTTCAAGTGTTTCTAGATGCTGTTGAAGTGTTGCCTGAGCATTGTCATGCTGTTGATACATTGCAGTAGCATCATCAGCCTGAGCCAGTGCCTGTTGCCATTGGCTATAATCAAATAAATCCTGTTTACCCGCTATTTGTTCTTTTAGTTCCTGATAGCGTTGTGCTGTATTTGCTTGTCGTTGTAATTTTTCTACCTGCCTGTCTAGCTCACTTTGTAAATCGGCCAGTCGTTGCAGGTGTTCGCGTGTGTCTGCCAGTCTGTTTTCCGTTTCACGGCGGCGTTCCTTGTACTTGGAGACACCTGCCGCTTCTTCAATATGCGCTCTAAGTTCTTCCGGCCTTGCT
Organism: Snodgrassella alvi; assembly: GCF_002777855.1. Lineage (GTDB taxonomy): Bacteria > Pseudomonadota > Gammaproteobacteria > Burkholderiales > Neisseriaceae > Snodgrassella > Snodgrassella alvi_E. The sequence goes on along the minus strand of NZ_MEIK01000040.1, from coordinate 27,852 downwards.
TCAATTATGCGTGAAATCATCCCTTGTTCTATCACTGCATAGCCACGAGCTCCAACCCCTGTACCTAAAAATAAATCTGTAATATCACGCCGGCGTACTACTTGATTATTAATATAATAAGTAGACTCACCTTGCCTTGTGAGCTGGCGTTTTATTGCCACTTCACCATATTGTCCCCATGCTCCCTGAAGCTGACCGTCACTATTGTTAAATACCAGTTCCACGCTGGCGCGCGGGGCAGGGCGACGGGTGTTGGCACCATTAAAAATCACGTCTTGCATGCTTTCACCGCGCAGCTGTCTGGCCGAAGCTTCGCCCAGCACCCAGCGCACGGCATCAATCACATTGCTTTTTCCACAACCATTTGGCCCGATTACAGCCACCAGCTTTCCTGGTACGGCAATCGTAGTGGGATCAACAAAAGATTTAAAGCCGGAAAGTTTGATATGGGTTAGACGCATAGCAACAATAAAGCAGGCAAATAGCCACAAAATTGGCTATTTTAGCTGGTTTTAAACAAAAAGACAGTTTTAGTTACTTCAAATACCTGTTTATAATATTTTAATCAAAAATGCGATACCGTATTAGTTTTACGACTTCATACAACCACGCTTATCCAAACCATCAATAATGGCACAATTAGGTGAATCATTGCCTTTACAACGGTTATACCAGCTTTCCAATGTATCTTTCATATTATTCAAATCTGATATTTTTTTATTCAAGCGCTGGATATGTTCACCTACCAAAGATTTTACATCCGCACTGGCACGCAGTGGATCATTGCGTAAGGCAAGCAGCTCAGCAATCTGTGCCAGTGAAAAATCCACTTCACGTGCATGGCGGATAAAACTCAATGTAGCAATATCTGCATCAGTGTAATCGCGATAGCCATTACTTTGTCGCTGTGGCCGAATTAAGCCAGCGGCTTCGTAATCACGTATTGTTTTGCTAGACAAGCCGGATAATTTTTCTGCTGTACTGATATTCATTGCAAATTAATAAAATGGAGAAACCGGAATAAAACTTGACTTTATCACAGGGTTAAGGTTTAAGCTTTACTAAAATACTTTTTATGGACCCACTTTATATTGGAGACAATCATGCAAATGGTTCAGTTTAAAATTGACGGAATGACGTGTGAAGGCTGTGCCAGAAGTGTTACTTCAGCACTACAAGGCAGCCCTGGCGTAGAAACTGTAGCCGTTAACTTTGCTACAGGTCTTGCCGATGTAGGCTTTAATGAAAGCCTTACCAATATTGATACCCTAAAAGCTGCGGTAGAAGCGGCCGGTTTTGATGTTGTTTAATTTTTCAATTCAGCGGTTGGGCAAATAAAGGTTAATACCATGGAAGAAAACTTGCTTACAAAAAGTTCTCAAACAACCTCAGCGCGTTTTGCCATTGAGGGTATGGATTGCCAAGCTTGTGCCAACCGCATAGAAAAAGTACTGCGTCGGCAGCAGGGTATACTGACTGCTGATGTTAATTTTGCCAGTGATGAATTACAAACCCGCTTTGACAGCAAGCTGCTAAGTACAGAAGATATTGTTCAAATGGTAGCTAAAACTGGTTTCAAAGCAACCCCTGCCAGTGAAAGCAGTCTCAATGCACTGGCCGAGGCTAATTCCAGTAAACATACCGGTATATCGTGGCGGTTGGCCATAATCTGGCTCATTGCCATCCCCTTTATTATTGGCATGCTTGGCATGTTAATAGGTCAGCATTGGATGCTGCCGCCGCTGTGGCAGTTTATCCTTGCCACCATTATCCAGCTTGGCTTTGCTTGGCCTTTTTACACCAGTGCCATCAAATCCTTGCAAGGCGGCGTGGCCAATATGGATGTACTCGTGTCTCTGGGCACACTCGCCATTTGGATTTATTCCACTATTATGCTCTTTAACCATCAAAGCCATGCCCATCAATATATCTATTTTGAAGCCAGCGTGATGGTGATAGCTTTTGTCTCACTGGGAAAATATCTCGAACAACGTACCAAAAAACAGAGTCTCAACAGCATGAGCTTGTTATTGCAGCTTACGCCGAAAATGGTACGCAAGCAGACAGAAAACGGCTGGCAAGAAGTTCCCTTAAGCCAGATACAAACGGGTGACATTCTACAAACCAATGCCGGTAATCGCATTGCCGCCGATGGCCTCGTGCACAGTGGTGAAGCGTGGTGTGACGAAAGCTATCTTACCGGCGAATCCAAACCCTTATTAAAACAAACCGGAGACAAAGTCCTTGCTGGTGCTCTTATCAGCAATGGCAGCATCACCTATCAGGCACAGACCCTAGGCAGCCAGACCCTGCTGGGCGACATGATGCAGGCGCTGGCACAAGCTCAAGGAAGCAAAGCACCAATTGCACGGCTGGCAGACAAAGTATCCATGGTATTTGTTCCTACTGTAGTTGCCATAGCTGTATTAACCTTTCTATTAAATTGGTGGTTGGGAAATGGTATTAACGAAGCTGTTACCCGCGGCGTGGCAGTATTGGTTATTGCTTGCCCATGTGCGCTGGGGCTGGCTACACCTGCTGCTATGATGGTGGGCATGGGGCGTTCTGCCCGCTATGGTGTCTGGTTTAAAGATGCCGCCGCACTCGAACGTACCAGTCAGGTAGGCACTGTTGTACTGGATAAAACCGGTACCTTAACCAGCGGCCAACCGCAAATAGTTGCGCAATGGCAGGCGCCAGAAAGTAACTACAGCCAACAAAAAATACTACAACTGGCTGCATCCGTAGAAGAGCTCACCACCCATCCGCTGGCACTGGCTATTATTCAAGCAGCACAAAAGCAGCAATTGCCCATTTTAAAGGCTTTCAACAGCCATAGCGATATCGGGCAGGGTACACAAGCACAGATAGAGGGATATGGCACAATCAAAGTGGGCAATCCCGCTTATTGCAGCTTTAACATCCCAGAAGAATTAAAACAACAAGAAATCTGGCGGATAGCCAGCATTGTAGTCGTAGCTATCAATGATAAAGTAGAGGGTGTTTTTGCTATAGCCGATGCACTTAAACAAGATACCGTTCAAGCTATTCAGCGCCTAAAACAACAACATATTGACATTTATATTATGAGCGGCGACCAGCACAGCGTCGTAGAATACATTGCTAAGCAGCTGGGAATTAATCATTATCATGCAGAAATGAATCTCCGCGCGAAAGCCGAAGCAGTTCGCCAACTTATGCAACAGGGTAAAGTAGTAGCCATGATAGGCGATGGTATAAACGATGCGCCTGCATTAGCCGCCGCCGATGTAAGCTTTGCCATGTATGGCGGTGCTGATGTCGCCACCAATACTGCTTCAGCTACGCTAATGCGCCACTCTGTTACACAGGTAGCCGATGCGCTGGCTTTAGCTCATGCTACCGTGCGCGTCGTCAAACAGAATCTGTTTTTTGCCTTTTTCTACAATATACTTGGCATTCCGCTAGCCGCCATCGGCTTGCTTAGCCCCGTGATTGCAGGTGCGGCCATGGCCATGAGTTCCATTTCGGTATTGCTGAATGCTTTACGCTTGAAAAAAAGCGGGCTGGAATAAATATTTTATTCATTGAGTAAAGTTATTTTCTCGCTTAACTCTATCTATATAATTTACATTCGCAATTCTGTTTCCAGCTTAATCTTTCTTATTTTTCTAAGATTTTTGTGAAAATTTTTTAAAATATAACTAATTAGCACAATTTTCCAGTAGCGCTGCTATTCATAAAATAACATTTTGTCGAAATATTTTTTAGCAGAAATAATCCCTTGTTTCTACCAAATTAATACTGAGATGATTGAACAGTGAATCAACAAAAGTACTCAATATTCTGCTAATCACACAATAATATAGCTTTTTTTATACCAAATAAGCATATCATTTTAGAATTAATTTCATTTTGATATTTATCACTAAATTTAATTTCATCTAGATAAATTCAAGCCAAATACATCTTGGATTGAATTAGAATAGGATGAAAAATAAATCAGAAAAATACTGATTTTCGAATTTAGAATGTTACATAACCATAGAGGGGTAATCTGATGGCAAACTTACTGACACAAAGTTGTTGCGGTGCTTCTGGGTTAATATTAGATCTTCTTTACGAAACTGCAAGTAATCATATCAAGTCCCAATCTCGTCTGTTAACTCCAGGCGAAATGAGTATGGTAACCTCTGTTTTTAAAAGCGCCATAGTATTATCACAAGTACGAGTTCGGGATGGCATCTTGCTGCCGCATCAAGGTAAATATGCGATCACACCATTTGGTGGAATATACTGGCCGCATGAATATTATTCAAGAGATTATTCCATAGAACCGATTAGAAGAAAACATTTTTTTATGCATGAAATGACCCATGTTTGGCAATATCAGATGGGCATGCAGGTAGCCTTGCGTGGCGCATTCAGTTTAATCGCAAATTACGAATATGTGTTGAAAGAAGGCACACTATTATCTAATTACGGTATGGAGCAGCAGGCTTCCATTATTGCAGATTATTATGCTTTGAAAAATTATGGTTTTAATGTATGGAAAGAAATTACAAATGAAGAGTTTAAAGATAGTTATCCGAAAAGTATACAACTTGTACAAAAATACTGGCTTAAAATGTATGAAGATAATTTATGCTTATTTCTAAAAAATCCTAAAGATAAAAAAGCAATATTTGGATGAATCAGAATTTTTACCAAATAGAAAATGAAAATGATCATAAAATACAATTAATAATGAATTTGTCTACCAGAATAAGGTTTATCTTTGCAGTTTGATATTTTTAACCTATATTTCAATCATTAACTGTTAACTAGAAGGCTTTCAAGTCTATTTTTATTCGAAAATCAATAAGGAATAAAGTATGAAGAGGTTGATAACAAAATATCCATGCAGGGGATTAATTTTGTTTCTAGTAATCCTGATTACAGGTTGTATAAGGCCTTATACCCCGGATATTGTATTAAAAAAAGATGGCCAACCTTGCATAAGTATCCCCTCGAATGAAGATTTTTTCCGTCGCCAAAAAGAATTTAATATTTTAGGCTTAGATGTCTATCAAACTGGAGTAGGGGAACTCTGGAGCAAAAATTTTTTAGATTCTAAAAATTATTATTATGTAAAGAACCAACAATGTTTATATTTCAATTATAAATTCCAGACTAATATTTTATATGATATTGGTTTTTTTTCTACAGAAAAAGGGGATGAAGAAAATAGAAAATCTACAAAGAAAGTGTGGATGAGGTATATGCGAATAATAAAAAAATCAGATGGAACGTTGCAATTATTATTAGACGAAGAGGCTCGTGATTATTCTTGATTTTGATTGAAGCTATACAGCACATTATCTGGATGATATTTATTAGAACACAAGGAGAATGAATAAAAATCTTTTTCGCATTTTGCCAATAGTCCTTACAATAACTTTGATAACAGGTTGCATATTGCACAACAATGTATTTTATACGCCCGAAATTGAATTAAAAAAGGATGGACAACCATGTATCAGTATACCCGCAAATGAAGATTTTTTCCGACGAAAAAAAGACTTTGATATTTCATATTTATATGTTTATCAAGTAGGAGTAGGAGAACTTTGGAGTAAAAATTATTTTCATTCTGCAAAACCCTATTATGTTCAAAATGATCAATGCCTGATTTTTAATTATCATTTTCAGAATAATATTCCCTACCATATAGGTTTTTTTTCAAATGAGAAAGGCAATGAAGAAAATAATAAATCTACTGATAAAGAATGGATGAGATATATGCAAATCATAAAAAAACCAGATGGAACGTTGCAATTATTATTAGACGCTGAGGCACGTGATTATTCTTGATTTTGGTTGAAGCAATATAGCACATTACCTGTATGAAATTCATAGGGACACAAGGAGAATGAATAAAAAACTTTTGCGAATTTTGCCAGTATTTCTTCCAGCAGTCTTGATAACAGGTTGCATATTGCATCGTAATGTATTTCATACGCCAGATATAGTATTAACAAAAGATGGCCAGCCCTGCATCAGTATACCCGCAAATGAAGATTTTTTCCGACGAAAAAAAGAATTTAATATTTTAAGCTTATATGTATTCCAGAGAAGGGTTGGATACCTCTGGAAAAAGAATTTTCAAGATTATAAAAAGCCGTATTATGTCAAAAATCAACAATGCTTATATTTTAATTATCGTTTTAAAACTAATATTCTTTATTCTATTAGCTTCTTTTCAACTGAAAAAGGGAATGATGAATCTCAGAAGTCGACAAATAAAGATTGGACTAGGGATATGAGAATCATAAAAAAAACTGATGGAACCTTGCAATTATTATTAGACGAAGAAGCACGTGATTATTCTTAATTTTGATTGAAGCAATATAGCACATTATCTGGATGATATTTATTAGGACACAAGGAGAATGAATAAAAATCTTTTTCGTATTTTGCCATTAGTCCTTACAATAGCTTTGATAGCAGGTTGCATATTGCACAACAATGTATTTTATACCCCTGATATTACACTAAAAAAAGATGGACAACTATGTATTAGTATCCCTGAAAATAAAAATTTTTCTACAGCAAAAAATATAGTATTTTGACTACAGAGGTTTTCCAGTCAGGGATTGGTCAATTGTGGAAAAAAAATTATTTCTATTCTTCAGAGCCTTATTATGTAAAAAATCAATAATGTCTATATTTTAATTATCATTTCCAAAATAATATTTTTTATACTATTAGTTTCATTTCAACTGAAAAAGGAAATAACGAAAATCAGAAATCAACCCAAAAAACATGGAGGAGATTTATGCGCATTATAAAAAAAACCGGATGGAACGTTCCAATTATTATTAGACGCTGAGGCAAGTGGTTATTCTTGATTGTATATATCATTTATTTGACATTTTATTAGATATAAGTTTCAATTATTTGATAATTATTTTATTAAAATGAGATGCACCATATCGATGCTTAATGCAATCAAAATGCTGTAAACAAAGAATATATTTATAATGCCGGCAAAAATTTAATCCCTTTAATTAAAAACACAATATTCAAGCAATGCATAGGGTTCAACTATATATTTGTCATTTTATCTCAACCTCATTAAATTACCTGTAAAAACCTTATAGTAGAATAACGAAAAAATACATAAATTTATTCATTTAATTAACATTACACTTCACTTGCTGAAATTGAATGAACAATATTAAAAGCAATTAGATTTAATCATAAAGAGCTTTCTTTGAAATTTTATAAAAAAGCATAATCAGCAAACGTATTATGCTTTTTAACAGAAAAAATTTTATTTTTTAGTTTTAATATAATAATATGAAATAAATTTATTCAAATATAAATTTGAGTTTTATAATTAAATTTTTAGTTATTACTTACTTTGATTTAATTTCTCATTTATACAAAATATAAGTAATCTTTCAAGTATTCTAAAGTCATTATTTAATTGTAATGCATTTATAATTTCATATTCACCATCATGTTTACATAAATTTCCTTTGTGATGAATCTCTGTAATTGGAACCTCATATTTTTTCTTATCATTCTTATCACTTTTGTTTGGAATCATTTTAGATAATTTATTTTTATAAAAAGCAGATAAATCAGATTGCTGTGTATTATCACTTAATAAATTTTTTAAGGATTCTAGTATTGACCATGCGCACACATAAGCAACTAAAGGATCTTTTGATAGTGATATTTTACAAAGAGAAAAATAAAATTTTGGGAGCTTGCTAACTCCTAACTTTTCTAAATTTTGATATAACGCCTCAGAATATTCAATATGATCTGCAATCTGAATTTCCTTCAAAGAATCATTATTTGGCTCTGAATTGGATAAGTTATCTGAATTTATATTATTAATGTTAGATTTATTGTTTGAATCTTTAGTTTCCTGAGTAAAATCTAATTGAATATTAGTGTCATCCTGTCGTGTACTAAATGTAATATCTTGTTTATATTGCAGTTTGTCTTTGTATTGAGAATTATTTTTTTTTGTAATTGTATTTGTCCTTTTTAAAAATTCTTCGTATTTTTCATATGTTTCAAATTTCTTATAATCGTTGTTTAATACCAATTTACTTCTATAATTTTCAGCTTGTTCGATAAATTTCATTACTTCAGGTATGTTTTTTAATTTATCTAAAAAGAGGTATTCATCAAAAATGAATTCTCCCTTTGAATTGCTGATTTCTTGACCATCTAAATGTAGTTCTGCGTAAAATCTTGAGGGAGCATGTTTATTTGAAGTTCCAACTAAATTTGTAGGGCGGTAATGAGCTTCGCTTGTACCTTTAATCAATCTACCAAATCTGAATAGCCGCAACCCAGGATTTTCCGTTTGGCTTGACTTTTTACCCAATGAAATAAATCCGTAAACTTTTTTGTTATTAAATTCAAACTCTATATTTTTTTTCCACTCAATATTTTCTCCGATAACATATAAACATTTTTTATGATATTTACAAACTGGAAAAATTAAAGACTCATTTGTTACAGTAATTTTGGAAAAATCTTCTTTTTCTAAGGTTTTATCATTGTATTGAAGTATCAGATTAAGAATAGGTTGAGGATCTTTTCTTGAGCAAAATAGCTGATATGTTTCTTGTAATTCTTTCCATATCCTTTTGGCATGATTTTCATCAATCTCGCGTTTATAATTTTCTAGAATGATTTCAACCCCACTATAACTTCTATTTGTTATTGGATTAAGAGGTATTTCATGTAACCCTTTTTTAAGAAGTTCATTTAAATCAAATTTTAATGAAAAAGGTTGAGTGCCATCTACAGGATAGCTGTTTAGTGTCCATTTTTGGCCAAACCAGAATGAAGCTGCTTTCATTCCTATCCCAAACTCACTTAAAGATTGTTCTTTTGGTTTAAGCGCAGGTTTCATTGCCCTCTGTATATCTGATTCAGCTATACCAGTACCATTGTCATTTATAATTATTCGATTTTTCTTAATACTTATCGTTATAGTAAGAATTTTAGGAAGATTCTGAATTAAGTTTTTTTTTGCTGTTCGATATGCTTCTAATGCGTTATCAATATATTCTGATAAAGCATTTTTAACCGTGTAAGGATAGCTATCTAATAAAGTATAAAATTGCATATCGGGTGATACATCAATTTTTTTTTGCTCTAAACCCATTTATTTTACTCCTTTAATTTAATTTATCTTAATATACCATAATCTATATTTAGATTCCTGGTAATAACTTCAATAATCTTTGCATTGACAGCATTACCTAATGCTTTAAATGATTTTACAGTTCCATGAGGGAGTAACTTTAACTTATGTAGATTCTGTAATTTTGCTGCCTCGTAAGGGGAAAGATATCGAGTTTCTGTAGGTATTATTGGAATTTGCGTGGGAGTCATTGAAATTAATGATGGAGCAACATTAGCCTGTAATATTCTGATCCCTGATGCACGGAATTGCACTAAATGATTATAGATATTTAAATCATTGAATTTCCCTCTCCATTCAAGTATTTGCCAGCTATTATTTTTTTTCTCTAGGGTTTTAGACCATTCCATACATAAGTCAGAATTTTGTGTATAAAGTTCTCTTGTATATAAAGCAGATTTTAATAACCAATCTGGAATTTTATTTTTTTTCTTTGTATAATTTGGCATTCTTTGCATTATTTCTTTCCAAGACTTGCATTTTGTTAAGCTTTGTCCATAAGCGCCTTTATATTTTTTCATTTCTGCAAAAGGTAATTTGGAAAAATTATGTGGGTATGTGGCACCAAACTCTGGAGCTACTATAGAAGTTGAACGTAGCTCAGAAATTGATAATTGATCCAATAGTTTTTGCCAGTGCTTCAAAAGGTTTGTTTTTGGGCTCTCCAGGTTTTTATGAATGTTATTTTTATTGAGTATTTTTGATAAATTTACTGTTTTTAATCCGGTTGTTTTAGGCCAATTAAATATTCCTTTATCTATATCTTTTCTAACACCGATTACAAAAATTCTTTTTCGATTCTGAGGAATACCAATATCAACTGGCGAAATAATTTTGTGATAGATTTTATACCCGATATTCTCAAAAGAATTTGTTAAATATTTCCAAAAGGTTCCATTTGCTATGGTAACAATATTCGGTACATTTTCTAACAAAATAAATTTTGGAGAATGGTAATCGGCTATTCTGATGACATGTTCAATCAATTTTCCAGATTTTGGACATTCAGCTCCTTTTTTTCGACCGGCTAAAGAAAAAGGCTGACAAGGAAAACCTGCACAAATTATTTCGTGGTTTGGTATTTTAGTGACATCTATTTTAGTGACATCATCAAATGGGTCTATACCATAATTAAATTTATATAGTTCTCGTAACTCTGAATCTATTTCACAAGCAAATACACATTTATGACCATTATTTGCTAATCCAACATGGAATCCGCCCAGTCCTGCAAACAAATCAATAAATCTCATATATTTTTTCCTTTTAAATCTTTTTTGTTTTTAAAGTATCATTAGCAAAATCGTATATGTTTTGAATCAGGTTACTTAAATGATCGCGAAATTCAGGATGTTTATGTATCAAATTTTTGATATTTTCTAGCTCAGGATAAATTGCTGATTGTTTAGAATGTTCATAGGGATCAATGTCTAAAAAAATACATAAATCTATAATTCTTTGACTTACAACTTTATACTTTTTGTATCTAACTCTTTGAATGAAATCTTTGTTTAATAATTGTTTTTCTCCTTTTTTAATTTCTTTTAAATATCGATTGTTATATAAATTAACACATTTACGAATAGTTAATTTTTTAACTTTTAAAGCTGTATTAATAGCATTAGCAAGGTATGAGATAGAATGATAGTTAGGTTCCATAGTATCAAAATAATGATAATTTTTAAAATTATATAGTGAGATTGTGATATAAACAATACTTAATTTAAAAAAATTTTTTTGAAAACTATTATTTATATTTTTTTGCTGAAATATTTTAATATTTAAAAGTTAATTTATTACAAGGTTTTTATGTATTAATAAATATTTTTATATAAATTTTAATATAAATAAATGATTGAATATGTTTTTAGCGTAAAATCTTAAATCTTAAATAATTATTTTGATAAATATCTAAAAAATTTAATTTCTGATTTGCTGCAACAATTTGATTTACATGGTTATTTTCTGTATATGATAAATTATTTCAATAATTTCGTATTCTGCTTTGCTTTTGGGATTATAGGTAGATTCATTTAGTCCTACTAGGTTACAAATCAAAAGATATTTTACCTATTGGTCTGATGAATCTTCTTATTTATTTGTAAATATTTTTTTATATACAACTTTCCTTTATGAATTTATAAAAGATGTTTTAATGGAACGTATAGTATTAGCTGTAAATCGAAATGTTTAATTCAGTCAGGTAGGAACTTAATTTTAAGTAATGATTGATAGTATATTGAGTGGTGAATTAATTCAGATAAATTATATGATTATCTGCTTTTCAGACGAGGATACGAAATTAGATTTAAAGGATTAAATATTTTATATTTCAATTGGTTATTCTTTATCCTTCCAATTCGTTCAGGATGTCTTCTATTGTAGGATTGGATTTCAATTTGCCGTTTACAGATACTATTGGTGCAGGTTTTTTGATTACATATTTAATCATTTGAAATATTTTCTCTATCTTTTTTGGTTTTGTGTCCGGTAGCAATTCCGCTCTGAAATTAAACTCATTTGCTAGGTTTACTAGTATGTTTTTACTTCGGAGTTGTTCAGCCAGATTTTCGGCTTTTTTGGCACGTTCTGGGAGACAGTTTACTGGAGCAATGACGACAACTCCATTTTGCCCTGTAATGTTGAATGTAACGTTGATAAATCCGTATTTATTGGTTCTAGTTTGCATTTCATGTATCAAATTTTGATGTAATAATCTTATTTTATACATTCGATAGCATCCTAAAATGATTAATATGGCGGCTAGAGAAATAATTAATTTTTTTCTCATGAAGTTTTTCACAGTAATTGGCCTTTCTTTTAAATTATAGCTTATGTATTTTGTTTATGTTTTCAATCGTTAATAATATTTTGTTGTTATTTAGTTGACCTAATTTATTTTTAATTGAGTATGTTTGTCTTTACTCAGTAAAAATTGTTTTAGTTCTAATGCTATTATATATGCATAAATAGTTTGAATATTGAAATAGTGGGCATTCTAATAAGTAAATGATATTATTCGTTTTGTTTATTTTGTGTGCTTTTTAAGCTGTTTTGCTTTTATTTTTGATGATTATCTGTAGTGGGTATTGATTGAAAAGAAGGATAAGCGTTGAAAATATGGGCTGTGTTAATTTCTCAGGTTGCGTTCATTTATTTGGCGCGACCTGAGGTTTTTTGCGTTTAGTTACAACAACACTCGTTCAATCCCCCCATTGCTGGCTTTTTGCACAAATTCATCCTGCCAGTTTTCGCCTAGTATATGCTTGGCCATTTCTATCACGACATAATCGGCTTTGATATTGGCATCGTCGGTATATCTGCTAAGCCCTTGCAGGCAGGCGGGGCAACTGGTGAGTATTTTTACTGGTTCGCCTTGCGGCAATTTGGCTTTGCCTTTTTCGATTTCTTCCAGTTTGCGAAAACGTACTTGTGTGGCGATATCGGGGCGGTTGACAGCAAACATGCCGGATTCACCGCAGCAGCGGTCGGACAGGGGTATGTTTTGTCCCATCAGTTCGTTAACTACTTTGATTGGCTGGGTGGTTTTGATGGGAGTATGGCAAGGGTCGTGATACAGGTATTGCTGACCTTTGATGCCATCAAGTTTCAGCCCTTTTTCCAACAAGTATTCGTGGATATCTAGTACGCGGCAGCCGGGGAAAATTTTGTCGAAATGGTAATCGCTGAGCTGGTCGTAGCAGGTACCGCAGCTTACAACTACGGTTTTGATATCGAGATAGTTGAGGGTGTTGGCCACGCGGTGGAAGAGGACGCGGTTGTCCATGGTGATTTTGTCACCTTTGTCTTTGTTGCCGCCGGCGGTTTGGGGATAGCCGCAACAAAGGTAACCAGGTGGCAGTACGGTTTGTACGCCTACATGCCATAACATGGCTTGTGTGGCTAATCCTATCTGGCTGAACAGGCGTTCGGAGCCGCAGCCGGGGAAGTAGAAAACGGCTTCGGTTTCTTCGCTTACCTGCGGATTGCGGATAATCGGTACGGTGGTGCTGTCTTCGATATTAAGCAGGGCACGCGCGGTTTTAATCGGTACGTGGCGGGGTAGTGGCCGATTTATAAAATGGACAACCTGTTCGCGGATTTCAGGTTTGGCGGTGGTGGCACGCGGGGCGGTTTTCTGGCGTTTGAGCCAGCCTAGGCTGAAGTGTTTGCCCATTTCGTAGCCCCAGTTTTGCAGTCTAAAACCGGTTTTGATTACGCCTGCGCGCAGGGCTTTGATGGTTCTGGGGTCTGTGGCGTTGAGAAAGGCCATGCCCATGTAGACAGTGGGGTTGAATTTCTTTTTGCCAGCTTTGCGCAGGTAGTTGCGCATGGCAACGGTTACGTCGCCAAAGTCGATTTTTACGGGGCAGGGTTTGATGCAGCGGTGGCAGACGGTGCAATGGTCGGCTACGCTGTTGAGTTCATCAAAGTGTTTTAGAGAAACGCCGCGGCGGGTCTGTTCTTCGTACAGGAATGCCTCGGTAAGGAGTCCGACGCCAAGGATTTTGTTGCGCGGGGAGTAAAGCAGGTTGGCGCGCGGTACGTGGGTGCTGCACACGGGTTTGCATTTGCCGCAGCGCAGGCAGTCTTTGATGGAATGGGCAATTTGGCCGAGTTCGGACTGCTCCATGATTAGGGATTCTACGCCGAGCAGTTCGAATGATGGAGTATAGGCTTTGTCGAGGTTGGCACCGGGCATCAGTTTGCCACGGTTAAAGTGGCCATGTGGGTCTACTTGTTTTTTATAGTCCCAGTAAGGCTGCATTTCGGCTGTGGTGAGGTAGTCGATTTTGGTGATGCCGATGCCGTGTTCTCCGGAAATTACGCCGTTGAGGCTGCGTGCCAGTGCCATGATACGGTCTACGGCCTGATGCGCGGTTTGCAGCATGTCGTAGTCGTCGGAGTTTACTGGTATGTTGGTGTGAACGTTGCCGTCTCCGGCATGCATGTGCAGGGCAACGAATACGCGGCCGCGAATGATGTGGCGGTGGATTTCGTCAAGTTTTTCCAGTATGAGGGTGTCGGTTTTGCCGCTGAAGATTTCTGCCAGTGGCTGCATAATATCGCGTTTAACGGAAACACGCAGGTGAAAGTCGCGCATGGCGATAAAGCAGCTTTGGTCTGAGACAGGTTCGTCGTCTTCGAGTTTCTGCGGAAATTGTTGCAGGTAGTCTGTCAGTGGGGCATCGAGATGGTTTAGCAGCCATGTCCAGCGACTCTGGATGCTGGTGACGTAGTCTAGTGCATGTTGTTTGCGTGAGCCGAGCAGTTCGGCGCTAGACAAATCGGTGTCGAGTTTGTCTACGGGCAGTTTGGTTTGCAGGTAGTCGATGATGGCGGCGCACAAGGCCAGTTTGTTCTGGATGGACAGTTCGATGTTGATGCGTTCGATGCCATCGGAGTAGCTACCGAGCTGTTCTAATGGAATAACGACGTCTTCGTTGATTTTGAAGGCGTTGGTATGGCGGGCAATGGCGGCAGTACGGGAGCGGTCGAGCCAGAAAGTTTTACGTGCTTCGGGGGTGACGGCGATAAAGCCTTCGCCACAGCGGGCATTGGCCAGCCGCACGATGTGGGCGGCGGCGGCTTGTACTTCGTTTTCATCGTCAGAAACGATGTCGGCCAGTAATACCATTTTCGGGCGGCCTTTGCCGGCTGCCTTGGTGGCGTAGCCGACGGCGCGGACGTAGCGCCAGTCGAGATGCTCCAGCCCCGCCAGTTTGACGGTTTTGTGGTTGAGCATGTAGTTGCGCACCTCGACGATGGAGGGGGTGGCGTTGGCTACGGTGCCAAAGAATTCCATGCACACGGTGCGGGTGTATTTGGGCATGCGATGCAGAACGAAGGCGGCTGAGGTGATGATGCCGTCGGTGCCTTCTTTTTGTACGCCGGGTACGCCTGCAAGAAATTTGTCGGTAACATCTTTACCAAGTCCGACTTTGCGGAATCGCTGGCCGGGCACTTCGAGGCGCTCGGTTTTGATGATGGAATAGCCATCGTTATCTAGGGTGTGGATATCGAAGATGGCGGTGGTTTCGTCGTGGATTTTGCCGAAGTTGTGGCGCACACGTTCGATTTTCAGCCACTGGCCTTGAGGGTTAACCATTTTCCACCAAGCGAGGTTGTCGAGGGTGGTACCCCATAATACGGCTTTTTTTCCGCCGGCGTTCATGGCTACGTTGCCGCCGATACAGCAGGCATCGGCTGAGGTGGGGTCGACGGCAAATACCCAACCGGCTGCTGTGGCTGCTTCTTCTACGCGGCGGGTAACGACGCCAGCACCACAGGTGATAACGGGGTGGGTGCCTTCAAGTCCGGGTAATGCTTGTAAGGCTACTGGGCTGTACTGGTCGAGTTTTTCGGTGTTGATAACGGCGCTCATGGCGTCCATGGGGATGGCACCGCCAGTGTAGCCGGTACCGCCGCCGCGCGGGATGATGGTCAGTTCAAGTTCTATCAGGGCGCGAACCAGCGGGGCAACTTCTTTTTCGTGGTCTGGGTTGATGACAACAAAAGGGTATTCGATGCGCCAGTCGGTGGCATCGGTGACGTGTGTCACGCGTGCCAGACCATCAAACATGATGTTGTCTTTATGAGTGATTTTGCGCAGACGGTTGAATACTTGCTCGCGTTTGCTGCGGGTTTTGCCGAAGCTGCTGTCAAAATCGTTGATGGCCTGTTCGGTGCTTTCTATGAGCTGGGCAACCTGCTGGTTGTTATCGCGCCGTTTTTGAATTTCGTTTAGGCGGTGATGCATTTCTTTGACCAGTGCCTGTTGACGGTGCTGATGTTCGAGCAGGTCGTCGATAAGGTAGGGGTTGCGAATCACTGCCCAGATGTCACCCAATATTTCAAACAGCATGCGTGCGGAGCGGCCTGTACGTCGATGTTCGCGCAGTTGTTGCAATAATTCCCACGATTGGCTACCTAAAAGCCGGATAACTATTTCACGGTCTGAAAAGGAGGTGTAGTTATAGGGAATTTCGCGTATGCGCTGATTGGTCTGTGTGCTCATTAAACGTGTTCCGTTCCGCTCTGCTGGCGTTAAATTAATGAATCTGTAAACGGGTTATTTTAACTGATTTACGCTGTATTTCGCATTTTTGTCTGCTAACAATTTAGGTGAAAACGAAATGTGTGGCAATGGAAAAATCTGACGATGTAATGGGATTTTGTTTCATGTATAAGTTGT
Source organism: Snodgrassella alvi (assembly GCF_002777855.1). Classification (GTDB taxonomy): domain Bacteria; phylum Pseudomonadota; class Gammaproteobacteria; order Burkholderiales; family Neisseriaceae; genus Snodgrassella; species Snodgrassella alvi_E. The sequence goes on along the minus strand of NZ_MEIK01000040.1, from coordinate 11,461 downwards.
CAGTCTGGTTTGCTATGGTATTGTTTTTAGATATTTTCAGCTTATAAACAATATTATTGTTGTTTATTTGTTGTATTTTGATTTTATTATTTTTTTGAAATTTCTGATATTTTGTCATTTCATTAAAAAAGCCCTTTAATTTGAATTAAAGGGCTTTGGCATTTATTGGTTTTGCACAGGCGGTAGCTGTGTGGCCGGTTTTTGATAGGCTGGGTGATAGGGGCCATAAAGAATACCATCTGTCCTGCCTGCAGAAAGCAGGTTTGCTTCAACATTTCCGGCTAGGTCAAAAGCCGTGTCTTTTACTTTGTCTTTAATCTGAGATATTAAAGCAGATGTGACTGCGCTTAGAAAACCCTGATTACCGTTATCATTGGAGTTAACGGTAATTTTTTTTGCACCTGTCCAAATGATATCACCAGTTTTGGCATCTACTAATTTAGCTGAAACGCTTACTGTAGTAGTGCTGTTGATCACTTGATATTTGGTACCGTAATCATCTATATCCATATACAGGATAGCATCTGGATTATAGACTTGACGAATTTTCTTCAAATCAACAGCCTGTATTTCTGCACCGTCATTTAATCCGTTTTCTTTAAATGTCTCATTGACCAAAACGACTGGAAATACATAGTAGCCAGATTCTGCCAGTGGTCTGGTTGATTGAGCTAAGACAGCATTGGGTGCTTTTACTTCTACTGATGAGCTAGTTGGCTGTACTACCAATATTGAACGGGGGTCAGTGCGCTGAAATTTGCTGTAATCGTAGGGCTGTTTCTGTACAGTGGTGCCACATGCTGAAAGTATGGCAGCCACAGATAAGGGTAATAATAGTTTGATTAGTCGCATTATGATTTTACTCCGGCTACATTTTTGAGCAGAAAGTTCATGTAGGCGGTTGATTCAGGAAACGCTTGTTTTTCCATTTCAAACTGAGTCTTGGCTCCGGCTAAATTACCTACTTTGGCATAAAGCATGCCCAAATGTGCATGGGTACCGGGGGCAGCTTTAGCCTGATTGCTTTGTGCATCAAGGAAGTATTTTTCCATGTTGGCTATTTGTTCCTGAGGGGTCAGGGCATTATTAAGGGTCTGATATTGCTGTTTGTTAAAATCTCCCCAGTAATAAAGTGTGCGAGCTGGCTGATTGTTCTGAGCACACGCAGCCAATAACAAGGCAGCTATGGCCGTTGTTAAGATATGTTTCATTTTGGTTTTACCTAATTATTTATTTTTAAGGTTGAGGATTCCATTGTCCTTTATCTATACCGCGTACTAGATTATTAACTGCTTCGCGTATAGCCAGATCCAAAACTTTTCCATTTAATGTGGCGTCGTAGCCTGCATGGCCACCGGTACCAAGTATTTCTCGTGAAGAAAGTTTGAATTCACCAGCCCCTTGGCTTGAAAAGACAATTTCGGAGGATTGTACGTCTACGATGCTCAGTGTAACTTTGGCATAGGCGACTTGTGTTTTACCCTGTCCTAGTATGCCAAATAGTTGTTGATCACCAATATTTCTGCGACCGAATTCAGTTATGGCTCCAGTTACTACGTAGCGCGCACCCTTAATTTTCTGATTCATTCCTTTGAAATTTGCTTCGTTTTTGATTTCATCCATGTTGCCACGGTCAAGAACTGAAAAACGTCCGGTTTGCTGCAAATCTGCCATTAAGATGGTTTTAGCCTGGCTGGTCAATTGGTCTGTACTGTTACTGAAAATGCCCCCGCCCATATTGCCACGGCTATCAAATTTACCCACTGCCAATGGAGCTTTTATACCATTGTATGTCTGCTGATAGGTTTCTACTTTAGGTACATTTAAAACCTGTGAGCTTTCGGTGGCACAGGCTGATAATAAAAATGCGCTTAATACGGTTAAATAAAATTTATTCATGGTTATTTATGTTAAATTAATTTGGGCAAAGTATATAGAGACTGTTTTTTTATGTCAAAATTATATTAGTTGAAATCTGAAGTAATTTGTATTTCTAGATTTCTCTATTAATTTTAGTATCAGAATTTTTCCTGTGGGCTCAGGTAGCGCCATTGGCCGGGGGGAAGGGCACCAAGTTTGATTCTGCCCATGCGGACTCGTTTTAGTCCAATTACCTTCAGGCCGACAAGTTCACACATGCGCCGTATCTGGCGTTTTTTACCTTGTTTCAAGATAAATTTCAATTGATCCTGATTCTGCCAGTTTACTTTGGCCGGCCGCAATTTTTCACCATCCAAACTAAGACCGTGGTTAAGTAGTGCCAAGCCTTTATCATCTAAACGTCCGCTGACGCGTACTAAATATTCTTTTTCTATGCCACTGTTTTCACCTATTAGCTGTTTGGCAATTCGCCCATCCTGAGTGAGAACGAGTAATCCAACAGAGTCAATGTCCAGCCGGCCGGCCGGTGCCAAATGGCGTGTATGGGTAGCCTGAAAGTGAATGGGGCTTTTGTCTTCCAGCCAATGATTGGTTTCGGTAATCAGTTCGACGGCTGCTCGATAGCCTTTTTCCGGTTGCGCACTAACATAGCCAACAGGCTTATTTAAGAGGATGGTGACACGTTCGGCTTGTTGGCGGTGTGCCTGCCGGTCGAGGTCGATGCGGTCTGAGTCTAGTACTTTTTGTCCGAGTACGGCTGTAACGCCATTGACTTTTACCCAGCCTTGTTCGATATAGCTGTCAGCTTCACGGCGTGAGCATAAGCCCAATTGTGCCATGCGTTTGGACAGACGTTGTACTTCGTTCTGTTCGGTTGTCATGCTTTGTGCTCTTTATTACGATTAGAACCGGCTACCATGTCCAGCAGGAATAGGCGGCAATCCAGATTGCCATTGAAAAGCGGAATCTTGCGTTTGGGAGACAGGCGCATTAGTTTGGGCATATCTCGATCGGCACTGAACATGCCAATTAGCCAGCCGGCAAAATATTGTTTCAACCAGCTTCCCATTTGAGGGTATAAAGCGTGTAGTAACTGGATTTCAGACAAGCGCACACCATAAGGGGGATTGCTGAGCATAATGCCGTTGGTGCCATTGGGGCGGGTATCCAGTGCGTCGGCAGTCTGCCACTGGATATACTGGTCTACATCGGCATAGCGAGCATTATTTTGAGCTAGTACAATTAGTTTCCCCTCAATATCTGCACCAAAAATTGGTGCTTGGGGCTGGCTTTTTGCGGACAATGCGTTACGGCGTAGCTGCTGCCATAAGGTGGCATCGTAATTGAGTAGGTGTTCAAATCCGAAAGTACGCTCTAGGCCGGGGGCGCTGTTGCTGGCTATCAATGCTGCTTCTATGGCGAGGGTGCCGCTGCCACAGAATGGATCCATAAAAGGCTGACTGCCGTTGTAGCCTGCCAATAACAGCAGTCCAGCAGCCAGATTTTCGCGTAATGGTGCTTCGCCAGTGTCGCTGCGGTAGCCGCGTTTGAATAAGGCTTCACCACTAGTATCCAGATAAATGGAAAGTTCGTTTTTTTCGATAAAAACATGAATGCGAATATCGGGCTGAAATTTTTCCACGCTGGGTCGACTGCCGTTTTGTTCGCGAAAAACGTCGCAAAGGGCGTCTTTTACTTTGAGGGCAGCAAAGTTCAGGCTGTTGATTTGCGCCTGTTTGCCTTCGATATGAATTTTGAAAGTTTTTTTAACGTCAAACCATTTGGCCCAGTTTACTTTTTTTGCTTGTAGGTAAATATCGTTTTCATTGCGAAAATGGCCGCTACTAAGGCGAATGAGTACACGGCTGGCTACGCGACTATGCAGATTAATCCGGTAGACTGTAGCTAAATCGCCGTTAACGGCTACACCGCCATCGCGAGGGTGAATCTGTTCGCAGCCCAGCTTTACCAGTTCCTGATTTAATATGGTTTCCAGTCCGCGCGGGCAGCTTACAAATAAAGAATAAGAATTCATGCAATACTTTATAAAGAAAAAATGATTATGCTTGTTATGATCAAGCATGTCTGAATGGTGTGATTGTAATATTGAAGTCATGTATTGACTATGGTTTAAACAGGTTGATGCGCAAATTTGAGTGATTAAGTGTGAAACTGTATAGTGGATAAAGCCAATTGGTTAGCTGTAATACAAATCACGATCGTGCTGATTTTAGGCTGGTTGAGCTGTGTGAATTTTCACAAGTATATGGATAGTGTACCTAAAGTAATTAAAATTTATTACGAAATCCAAATAATATGATATTTAAATATAAAATTATTCGAATAATAAATTAAAATTTCGTTTTCTGATTGATTGAATGAATCAATACATTAATGGTTGATACATTTATAAGCATGCCTTCTATCCATTTTCCTAAGCAATAAACTTGAAATATTGTGGTACTTGTTTTGATTCAGTATTTTTTATTACCGGATTAGATACATATTTGATAATAAAATTTTGATAATACTTATAATTTTGGTAACAATCTTCAATTAGTCTTTACCAGAACTTAAAAGGATTAGTCCGATTGAAGGGTGTTTTATAAAATAAGGTTTTTAGTTGTTATAAATGCTGATGGCTTTTTTCGTGATTAATCAGCCATTGTTTGCGTTCTAATCCACCGCTATATCCGGTTAACTGGCCGTTGGAACCAATTACTCTGTGGCAAGGAATGATGATGGCAATCCGATTCAAGCCATTTGCATTGGCTACTGCTCTGACTGCATTAGGATGGTTTAGTTTTTCGGCTTGCTGTTTGTACGTATATAGTTCGCCAAAGGGGATGGTTTGTAAACATGCCCAAACGGATTGCTGAAATGGTGTCCCCGGGGTATGCAGGGCGACGGTAAAATTTTTTCTTTTTCCTTGAAAGTATTGCTCAATTTCTGCTCTGGCTTGTTGGATATGATTATTTACGCCAAATATGATTGTTCCATTTAGTAATTTTTGTAATTGCTGAAACTCCGTCTCTAACATTCGCCGGTCTACAAATTCCAGCAGACAAATACCTTGCTGCGTGGCGCATATAAACATTGGGCCTATGGGTGTGGATAAACGGTTAATCAGGATAATATTGTTTTCAGCTTGGTTGGAGGGGGCATTTTTGACAAATTTTTTATATGTATAGCCAAAACCACTAAGTGATTCATAACCATGGTCGAATGCTGTATCCGTTATTTTTTTGCCGCTTTTCAATTCTTGATAAGCTAGATTGATTCGGTACATACGTTGATAGGTCTGATAAGTAATGCCGTAATTTTTTTTGAACCAACGCCGAACGATTTCCGGACTGATATGATGCTCTCTTAGTACCGAGTCGGATATCTTTATCTTGGGATTTTGGCTAATCATTTTGATTGCTTTGATTATTTGCTCAGGCGCTTCATCTGCATTTTCGGTAGGCCGGCAGATTTTACATGGCCTATAACCCGCATTCAGGGCTTCTTTTACGCTTTGATAAAATACAGTATTTTCAAATTTCGGTTTTCTCGCTCTGCAAGTAGAAATACAAAATATTGAAGTTGTTTTCACTCCTACAAAGAAAATACCAACATATGCAGGATCTTTTGCAAGTAAAGCCTGATAGTATTTCTGAATAATGTTTTTATCTGTGATGGGCATGTTTTAGCTACCTAGATTTTTCTGACTTAGTTTTTGTGGCTTTGCTGAGCAATCGATAATGTGTTGATTATTAAATCTGATGAAATGATGTTAATGAAAAATTTGTATCAGTGACAACCGAAAATTTGATGACTATTTAAATACGAAGAATAATATTGCTGCTAGCTTGGAAGCTGGTAAATGAATTTCGATAAAAATCTTTCATCAAAAATAATAAAATATAAAAAGAAACTGAGATTCGTTAGATTAATTTATTGTCGAATTTTCAGTTAATAGAATAGTTATGAATTTGAATTTCATATCTATTTTTGTGAAGTGTTAATATCAACAATAAGTTTATTTTTTCTAATCTTTATATAAATTATTTCGATTAATTAATTTACAGGCAAATTCGTTCTAATTGTTCAATTTCCGATTGATACCGATTTTCTTGAATTTTATTGAAACCAGAAAGTTTATTAAAAAAATATAATGCATGTTCAGACATGGCTTTTATAAAATATTTTTTATTTATTAAAGCTTCAACTTTCATATTACTATTAACACTAACTAGTACATCATTTCCCATCGGTTTTAGTTTTATTTCAATTGGTTTGCTCTCGAAATTTGTTTTAAATTCGTTATTGTTTTTTATCTGCTCCAATCCTTGAACTAAATTAGCCCATAGTTTATCAATATAATCACACATATTATATTTTAATAAAATAACACGGTTTATATTCAGATGTATGCTGCCCTCAATATTGTTTACATCTTTAATATCATAATTATATGCTAAAAAATTCATAAATTGATCATGACCTATTTTTATAAAAGTATTTATTTCAATCACTATTAATTCCCTTTTTGGATTAGGTAAAAATTGTTTTATATAAAGTTTGTAAATCTTAGCATATACTTTTCAATTCAATATTATAAATTTCTATGATTTATTTTTTGATTATTAAGGTTTCTCAAAACATCATTTATAGACGTTCCAGAAATAAAAGAAGCTCTTTTTGGTTTATACAGATACAAATTAAACCCACCCAAGAGCCCAATCCGGTCCGGCTGCGTGAATCTGCCTATATCTGGGTCATAATATCTGAAAGTATTGTAATGTAAGCCCGTTTCTCTGTCTAAATACTGTCCCTGATACCTTAGGTTCTGTTGTATCTGGCTGTGTTCGATTTCCTGTATCGGTTTGCCCCACAGCTGATAGCTGCATGCCCATACAATGTGACCGTCTTCATCAGTAAGTTCTTCCGGGGCACCGTTGACATCGGTGTGGTAGTACAGCACCTTTTGTTCTGTACCGGTGGTGGTCTCTACTCTGGCTAAGGGTTCATAGCCGCTTTCATCAGTGTAGATATAGACGCTTTTGCTTCTGTCAGTACGGGTTTCCTGAATCATTCTTAGTCCGTCCCACAGAAAGTGGGTACGGTTGCAGGCTTTGCCCGCCCGGTCTATCTGGTGCTTTTCGATACGTCGGCCTAAGGCATCGTAGACATAGCCGTAGCGTTCGGTACAGTTTAATTTTTCGATACGAACTTCGGTCAGGCGGTGTTCGGCATCGTAGTGGTAATACTGGGTACCGCTGGCGGTCTGTTTGCTGTGGGTACGCCCATGTGCGTCGTAGGTGTATTGCAGGCCACGGAAGTGGAGTAGCTGGTTAAAGCGGACTAGGTTCTGGTTGTCGGTACTGCTGTCTTGGTTGCGTCTTTTATCCAGCAGGTTGGCGGCGGCATCGTATTGCAGGGTTTCCCAGTAGGCCTGGTTGCGGCAGCTTTCGATGCGGCCGGTACGGTCATAGTGGTAATCGGTCTGTCCTTGCTGAGTATGTTTTTTACTTACCAGCCGGTCGAGGTTGTCGTACTGGTAGCGTCCTTCGCCTGAAGTAGAGGAAGGTTAATAACTATAGTTATATATAAATTCAAACAGATAATAAATATTTTTTAATCGAAAGCCTAAGCAAAATAGCTTAGGCTTCTATATATAGTCTTAATTATTACCAATAATTTGTATATCAATATTAAATATTAAATATCCCAATATATTTAAGTCCGTTATAGTTTTCTTTGTATGGTTTTTTTAGTGTTAATTCACTTGCTTCATACCAAAATAAAGCATTAGCTTTTGTGATACCTAAGCTGTGACATTTATCTATAATTGCTTGTCTGCAATCTAATCCAGGCGATATTAACTTATCAATCAGTTTTCCTATATCAACCTCTTTTTTCAAGGGTTCAGGGTATCCAATAAAATCTTCATCATACCAATTATCACCTATATCCTTACAAAAATCACAAACTTTATAGTCAGGGTCATCCAAATCTTCAGTACTATAATCCAGCTCAAAATATTTATTGTATTTTTCTATTGGCATGAAATTGGTGCCGATCCATAAATATTGATCTGATGAAAGATCTTCGATTTCGGAAGGATATACTTCATCAGCATTAAATTCACCTATATATTTCAGCCCATTGTAATTGTCTTTATAAGGTTTTTGTACTTCAATATTGAGCGAAAAGTCATTATTTATATGCCAAAAAACGGCATTGGCTTTTGATATGCCTAATTCAATGCATTTTTCATAAATTCTTTTTTTCTCATTTCTATTTACTTGTATTTTATTAATAACTATATTAATATCTTCAGGTGACGGAAACCTTTCTAATACAACTAATTTTTCTGTAATATAAGTTATCTCTCCAATATCTGCACAAAATAAACATCTTGGTTTTGGGTTTAATACATCCTTTTGCATTCCTTCAAATTTATGAAAATATTGTTGATATTCTTCTTCTTCTAAAAAATTATTACCTATCCATAATTGAATGGTAACTTTATTTATATCAATTTTATTCATATTTAACTATTCCTTAGTTAACATCCTGATTTATATCTCATATGCTTCTTATGGGTTTGTTCAATTATATCCATTGCTTGTTTTTTCGATTTAGCTCTATTTAATCTTCTTATTAACTCTTTATGAAAATATGAACCAGCCTTAGTACCATGATGATCTCCTTGAATTAGTGCTCCTGTTTTTTTATTTTTAACATCAACAAAATAAATATCTTTAGTGGGAACCGTCATTGCCTTTAATTCTTGAGCAGTAAACCCCAATGATTTAGCTTTTGCTGCTAGGCTAACAGGGAACATTTCATGTTTGCCTCCACCATTGCGTAAAGCTGTTTCAACTGCTTTTTTATTAGCCCTGATTTCATCGAGTGAGGCATTATTAAACCAGTCATCAAAGCCTCCTCTCTTCCAAGGAGCCCAACCCCAAGGATCAATCCAAGTCAACCCATTAGGCGCATACTGATACAAATTAAATCCACCCAGCAACCCAATCGGGTCCGGCTGCGTGAATCTGCCTATATCCGGGTCGTAGTATCTGAAAGTATTGTAATGTAAGCCCGTTTCTCTGTCTAAATACTGCCCCTGATACCTCAGGTTCTGTTGTATCTGGCTGTGTTCGATTTCCTGTATTGGTTTGCCCCACAGCTGATAGCTGCACGCCCATACAATGTGACCGGCTTCATCAGTAAGTTCTTCCGGGGCACCGTTAACATCGGTGTGGTAGTACAGCACCTTTTGTTCTGTACCGGTGGTGGTCTCCACTCTGGCTAAGGGTTCATAGCCGCTTTCATCAGTGTAGATATAGACGCTTTTGCTTCTGTCGGTACGGGTTTCCTGAATCATTCTTAGTCCGTCCCACAGATGGCATTTCGTTTATCAGATGTCTTGCCTGACTATTGTTAATAGCCAGGTTTACTAAATTGGATTATGTGTATAAATCTATTCCTTTTACTTTATTTTTAATAAAAAACTGTCGTAACGACTCTGAAATCACAATTCGCCCTTCAGATTCTTCACACCGTGCCATACAAAATTGCTCATTTATATTTTCTTTAAAGACCATTTTATAAAATTTTTTGGGTCCATCAGGCAAACTTTCTAATAATGGTATATATTCAGATTTATTCATATCAATACATGATATTAAACGAAGAAAATTTAATGCCTTATAACCAGAATAGCTGTGACCATTAACAATTATAGTTGCCTCTATTAGCTGGACATCATGTAAAAAATCTTGATTGTTTGAAAGTAAATTGGCAAGTCTAGGCGAGATAAATTCAGGACCATCACTGAAAAAAAAATCATAAGATAATAAACGTTTTTCACTTACTTTATTTTCTAATTTAAAAACTAAGGGTTTATTTGTTTGAATCTCCTTGCATTGTAAAAATTCGTAATTGGCAACTACAGTTGAGTCATATTGAAACCAATAACTATCAGGATAATTACCTATCATAAATCTATAAATCATATCAACATCCTTTGGAAGGCCTAATTGAATTTTTATTTAAAATAGTTTTCCCACTACGTAAATCAGTTCTTTCTGTTTTTATTAGTTCATTTAAAGCTGTTTTGTATTGCTTTTGTGTCCAATTTTCCTTTTGACCCCTTTTATCAATTTCATTCAGTTGCTCTTCTATATCCCGTGTGTATGCTCTATGTGAACCGTTGTGAATCGTTCTAGTAGCATGCGCATCAGCTGAAGTGGGCAGATACATTATATTTTTAACCGAATGAATATTCATGCCAGCCTTTTTAAGTACATCATGATTTTTTAATTTCTGTGGAATAATATGATGCTTTTGGAACCCATCAATTGTCGGCATCGAATTATATGTCCATAACCCCCACGGATCGATCCACATCAACCCATTAGGCGCATACTGATACAAATTAAACCCACCCAACAGCCCAATCGGGTCCGGCTGCGTGAATCTGCCTATATCCGGATCATAGTACCTGAAAGTATTGTAATGTAAGCCCGTTTCTCTGTCTAAATACTGTCCCTGATACCTCAGGTTCTGTTGTATCTGGCTGTGTTCGATTTCCTGTATCGGTTTGCCCCACAGCTGATAGCTGCACGCCCATACAATGTGACCGTCTTCATCAGTAAGTTCTTCCGGGGCACCGTTAACATCGGTGTGGTAGTACAGCACCTTTTGTTCTGTACCGGTGGTGGTCTCTACTCTGGCTAAGGGTTCATAGCCGCTTTCATCAGTGTAGATATAGACGCTTTTGCTTCTGTCAGTACGGGTTTCCTGAATCATTCTTAGTCCGTCCCACAGAAAGTGGGTACGGTTGCAGGCTTTGCCCGCCCGGTCTATCTGGTGCTTTTCGATACGTCGGCCTAAGGCATCGTAGACATAGCCGTAGCGTTCGGTACAGTTTAATTTTTCGATACGAACTTCGGTCAGGCGGTGTTCGGCATCGTAGTGGTAATACTGGGTACCGCTGGCGGTCTGTTTGCTGTGGGTACGCCCATGTGCGTCGTAGGTGTATTGCAGGCCGCGGAAGTGGAGTAGTTGGTTAAAGCGGACCAGGTTTTGGTTGTCGGTACTGCTGTCTTGGTTGCGTCTTTTATCCAGTAGGTTGGCAGCGGCATCGTATTGCAGGGTTTCCCAGTAGGCCTGGTTGCGGCAGCTTTCGATGCGGCCGGTGCGGTCATAGTGGTAATCGGTCTGTCCTTGCTGAGTATGTTTTTTACTCACCAGCCGGTCGAGGTTGTCGTACTGGTAGCGGCGGTCGGTGAGGATGTCGGGCAGGATGGTGTTGTGGCCACGTCGGGTCTGTTTGTGTTGCAGGCGGCTGTTGCGGTCGTATCTGAATTCGGTGTTCAGTTGTCCCTGGCTACGCAGGACTTCGCGATGTAGGCGGTCGCGTTCGATGTCGGTGATGGTGGTGCCGTCTAGGTTGATTTGGTGCAGATGGCCGGAACCGTAATAGAGGTTGTTGAGGGTACGACCATCGGGCAAGGTGGTGGCGATGCGGTTGCCCAGTTGGTCGTACTGATGGCTAAGGGTGCCTTGTGCGGTGGTTTCGCTCAGC
>NZ_MEIK01000039.1 GCF_002777855.1 Snodgrassella alvi | reverse complement strand
GAAGTGGAGCAGACCTACTGTTGAACAGTGAAGGTGAAAGTCTACTGGCAGTTGATAACAGTGCGGGCGGTAAAATTATTGCGGGTAAACAGGCAAAGCTAAATACGGCCAGCCTAAACAACAGCAAAGGTAGCATAGACAGCGACAGTTTGGATTTAAAAGCCGTACGCATGGACAACAGCGAAGGGGCGATACGCACCAACAAACAGCTGAAAGCACTGATTAAAGAAGAATTGAAAAACCGCAACGGCCTGATTGGCAGCAGTGAAGAATTATTGTTGAATGCGGAAGGTGAAAGCAAACTGGCCTTGGATAACAGCGAACAAGGCAAAATCATTGCAGGTAAACAAGCGGTAATTCACACAGCC
>NZ_MEIK01000038.1 GCF_002777855.1 Snodgrassella alvi | reverse complement strand
GCAGTTGATAACAGTGCGGGCGGTAAAATTATTGCGGGTAAACAGGCAAAGCTAAATACGGCCAGCCTAAACAACAGCAAAGGTAGCATAGACAGCGACAGTTTGGATTTAAAAGCCGTACGCATAAACAACAGCGAAGGGGCGATACGCACCAACAAACAGCTGAAAGCACAGATTAAAGAAGAATTGAAAAACCGCAACGGTTTGATTGGCAGCAGTGAAGAATTATTGTTGAATGCGGAAGGTGAAAGCAAACTGGCCTTAAATAACAGCGAACAAGGCAAAATCATTGCAGGTAAACAAGCGGTAATTCACACAGCCACTGTTGACAATAACAGTGGCAGCATAGATACTGACAGTCTAGATTTAATTGCTGATAGCGTTAACAACACGGCTGGTGCCATTCGAACCAATAAATTACTACGTGCGCAAATTAATCAACTCTTATTGAATCAGAATGGTCAAATTAGGAGTGCCGAAAATATCGATATACACGATAATCATAAAAATACCCTCGGTGTGGATAATACCAATAATGGACAAATACTCGCTGGAAATGATTTAAGTTTACAGGCAAAAAATCTGAGTCATTCAGGCGTAATGGCTTCAGGTCATGACGCTGTTATTTATTTAAGCGAAAATTCTGATGTTAATGCAGATATCAGTGCCAATGCCAACCTGAAACTCCATAGTGATGGCAAAATCACCAATAGCCACAGCCTTACTGGCGGTGATAGTGTTATTGTTGAAGCGAGCCAAATAGAAAATCAAACAGGTGGTTCTATTCAGAGTAATCGGCAGACTGAATTAAGTGCAGTAGACAATATAGTTAATCGTGGTCTGATAAACAGCAATGGCCTGACTCTGATTCAGGCTGGAAATACTGTTGATAATGTTGGGACCGGACGCATTTATGGAAATCATGTTGCCATCGGTACGAGCAATTTGTTCAATAGGGAAGAGACAAAAGGAAATGAAACCAAAGCAGCAGTTATTGCTGCTCGTGAGCGGCTGGATATTGGTGCAATAAATATCGTTAATAAAGAAGAAGGATTAATAACCAGTGAA
>NZ_MEIK01000037.1 GCF_002777855.1 Snodgrassella alvi | reverse complement strand
ACGAGGCTGGTACTGGAACAACAACCTCAGCTGGCAATATCTAGGTACCCATCAGGTATATCTAGGGCTAGATGTCGGCCACGTTGCCGGCCCCGCCACCGAAATGCAGCTGGGTAAAACACTAGCAGGTGCCGTTATCGGCTTCAAAGGCCAGATGAAAGCCGGTGGCCAGTGGTATTACGACATCTTTGCCGGCAAACCAATATATAAACCCCAGTACTTCCGTACCGCCAATACCACCGTTGGCTTCAGCCTCAACTATTCCATATAACACAATCAAACCACACATATCAGAACGCCGTTAGCCCAGGCTGTACGGCGAATAACAGGAAAAATCATGAATAAAAACAGATACAAAGTCATATTCAACAAAAAAAGAGGGATTCTGGTTGCCGTAGCCGAAAACACCATCCGTGAAGGCAAAAGCACCGCAGACCGCAATCAAAGCGGCGGCACCATCTTCAGCAGCCTACTGGCTAGACTACCCGTATTAACCAGCTCCATCCTACTCGGATTAGGTTTATGCGTACTCATTAATCACTCTGCCATAGCAGCAGACATCCATGCCGACCCGTCTGCCCCCAAAAACCAGCAACCCACCATCCTCCAAACCGCCAACGGCATCCCGCAAATCAACATCCAGACCCCGAGCAAAGGCGGCGTATCCATCAACCAGTACCGGCAATTAGACGTCAACAAACAAGGAGCCATCCTCAACAACAGCCGTAAAAGCACCCAGACCAAACAAGCTGGCTGGATACAAGGCAACCCATGGCTGGCCAAAGGCGAAGCCGGCATCATCGTCAACCAAATCAACAGCAGCAATCCCAGCCGGCTCAACGGCTACATCGAAGTAGCCGGCCGACGAGCCGAAGTCATCATGGCCAACCCTTCTGGCATCAGCGTCAATGGCGGCGGCTTTATCAATGCTGCCGGCGTCACCCTAACCACCGGCAGACCCGTACTCAATAACGGCAGCCTAGATGGCTTTCAGGTACGGGGAGGCAACATCAGCATCAACGGACAGGGGCTGGACACAAGCGGCAGCGATTACACCAACATCCTGTCCAAAGCAGCGCAAATCAATGCCGGTATCTGGGCAAATAAACTCAACATCAGTACCGGCAGTAATGACATCAATGCCCAAGGGCAGATCACCGCCAACGTAAACAACGATATATCGGACAAACAAAGCATAGCCATAGACAGCAGCAGCCTAGGTGGCATGTATGCCGGCAAAATCGTACTAATCAGCAACGACAAAGGCGTCGGCATCAACAATGCCGGCCAAATCTTTGCCGGAGCCGGAGGCGTCAGCATCAGTGCCGATGGCAAACTGAGCAACAGCGGCAGCATCGTTGCCGCAGATAAAAACAGTAGCGCCGCAGAAGAGGCCACTGCCGCCATACATGCAGACAGCATCCGCAACAGCGGCACCCTGTCCAGCCAAGGCAAAATGCAATTACAAAGCCAGCAGCTAGACAACAGCGGTTTAATCACCAGTGCCGACGAATTAAACATCCGCAACCGGCAGCTACTGAGCAATCAGGGCGAAATCAACGGCGGCCGTCTGGACATCAGCAGTGGCAGCATCCACAACCAGCAGGGCAAAATCATCCAGAGCGGCCAGCAAAGCCTGAAACTGGATCTGGATAAACTGAATAACAGCAGCAACAGCCTGATCGGGTATGCACCATCAGAACCCCCAACCAGCAACAGCAGCGAATCAGCCACAACAGAACAGCCAGCCAAGCCGCAGAAACCGGCAGAAAACCAAGATACCCCCGTACCGACCAGTGCCACAGGTGCAGGCCAGACCGAAGCAGCGGCGAGCACCCCCAAACAATTTGCCAGCGGCCAAATCATCAGCGAACAAGAAATTCTCAACGACAACGGCCAAATAATTGCCAATGGTGGCATCGATCTAAACGCACATAACGGCCTGACCAACCGTGGTACCCTCAACCTAAACAAATTACAAGTAAGCGGCGAACTACTCGACAACCAGCAAGGAAAACTCAACACCGGCGAAGCCCACATCAACACAGGCCGGCTGGATAACCGCAGTGGTGAAATCAGCAGCAGCGGACCGTTCCAGTACACAGGCAAAGAACTGGACAACCGCAAAGGCCGGATTCAATCGACGGAACAAATAGCCATAGAGGCAGAGAACACCGACAACAGTGATAGCGGCGTCATAGCGGCACAGAAACAACTGCAGATACACAGTAGTGGGCAAATTGACAATAGCAAAGGCGGGCAGCTATGGAGTGGAGGTGCGGCTGAAATACAAACGGCCAACCTAAATAACAATAGTGGCGCCATCGATAGTGACAGTCTGCAACTGAAAGCGGATAGCGTAAATAATCAGCTGGGGGCTATTCGCACCAATCAGCAAATACAGGCACAAATAAGCACCAGCCTTAATAATCAATCTGGCCTGATAAGCAGTGGACAAAATTTCAACCTAAACGCAACCAATTCCGCCAGATTAGTCATCGACAACAGCACACAGGGCAAAATCATAGCTGGCAAACAAGCCATCATCAACAGCATCAGCCTCAAAAACCAAAAGGGCAGCATAGATGCTAATGGCATTAATATTTATGCCGACAGTGTCGATAATAACGGTGGTGCCATCCGCAGCAACCAGCAGCTAAACGCCAGCATTACAAAGCAATTAAGCAATCAGGGTGGGCAGATAAGCAGTGCTGCTGACGATGTTTTGCTTAATGCAACTGGTGACAGCAAGCTGGCTGTTGATAACAGCGCCGACGGTAAAATCATCGCTGGTAAAGGGGCTGTAATCCATGCTGTAAGCGTGAACAACCAGAAAGGTAGCATCGATGCTGAAAAAATCGATTTACAATCAGATAATGTCAACAACCAAAGTGGCGCCATCCGGGCTAACCAGCAACTAAACGCTCAAATCAGCCAACAGTTGCAAAACCAGAACGGTATATTAGGCAGCAGTGGGCAGTTATATTTGAATGCCAATGGTAAGCAGCGGGCTTCAATTGACAATACAGCCGGAAAGATTATTGCCGGCAAAGAAGCCGTTATTGTTGCCACCGGCCTCAACAATCAGCAGGGCAGTATAGATACCGACAGTCTGCTCTTGCAGGCAGACAGTGTTAACAATAACAGCGGCGCTATCCGAACCAACAAGGAACTGACTACACAACTCAAAGAGCAGCTTGATAACCGTAATGGCCTGATAAGCGGCGGTACCGAAGTGGCCATTAATGCCGGCGCAGACAGCGATATTGGCGTCGACAATAGTGGCGAGGGTAAAATCGTTGCCGGCAAACAGGCGATAATCCATGCTGCTAGCGTAAACAATCAGCAGGGCAGTATTGATGCTGAAAACATCGAATTGCAGGCTGAAAATGTCAACAATCAAAGCGGCTCTATCCGGGCCAACAAAAAATTGAATGCTCGGATTAACCAAAATCTGGATAACCGCCAAGGGCAGATCAGCAGTGCAGAAGATGTTCAGATTCAAGACCAGAATGGCCACAACCTGCACATTGACAACAGCAGTGATGGCAAAATACTTGCTGGTAATGACCTAAACATCCAGAGTAAATACCTTAACAACTCAGGAAGTATCGCCGCAGGCCGTAACGCTACCATCCGCCTGCATGATGACTTCAGCGCAGAGGCTGATATCAGTGCCGGTGCTAATTTGGATCTGAGTAGCCAAGGGATAATCAACAATAGCCACACCCTCAGTGGCGGCGACAGCGTACGCCTACAGGCAGCCAGCATCAACAATCAGGCCAGCGGCACCATTCAGAGCAACAATCAAACCGAATTACAGGCACAAAGCAATATCACCAACCGTGGCCTGATAAACAGCAACGGCACCACACTAGTACAGTCCGGAAGCAGCATCAACAACATCGGTACCGGCCGCATCTATGGCAACCATGTCGCCATCGGCACCCATGATTTATACAATCAGGAAGAAACCAGCGGCACAGAAACCAAAGCAGCAGTGATAGCCGCACGCCAGCGGCTGGACATTGGTGCAACTAATATCGTTAACAAAGAACACGCCCTGATTTCCAGCGAGGGTGACATCGCCATCGGTGGCAGCCTAAACCAACAGCATCAGGCTATGGGCATGGCAGATAATCTGCTCAACAGCAGTGCCCGTATCGAAGCGCAGGGTAACGGTAACATCACCGTGCAGCAGTTACAAAATTTAAATGATCACTTCATGGTAGAAGATTATCTGGCTAACAGTGAACGAATCGAACAATATAAAGATGCAGGCAAAACTGAAACTTGGACAGAAGGAAAAGACGGCCATTTCAGTTGGAGCAGGAAATATGCTCAGTTCAAATTTAAGGATGGCAGCAAAGTTCACTGGCGCTATGATGATATCAATAAAATTAGGTGGTGGGATTTTGTACGTGACACCTATAAACAGCATATTGTCGATAGTCAGCCGGGCCAAATAATTATTGGCGGAAGTCTCAATATAGATGGCAGCCATTGGGAAAATAATAACAGTCAGATACTGGTTGGCGGTAATCTTACAGTGGGCGGTAATCTATGGCTGGAAAACAAAGAAACCAAACAAGTACAGCGTGTTGTTGATAAGGGTAAGAAAGGTAAGTTTACTTACGGTAAAAGTGGTCGGCATCATAAATCACGTAAAAAAACAGATAATGAACCAGTAGATAGTACTACCATTACGGAACTGGATTTCGAACAACCAGTCAGCGTTATCCAGCAGCATATCAACACAGGTGCTAATCAGGTCAATGCCACAGCAGCAAATGTATCCGCCCAAGAAATAAATGTCAGCAGTAACAGCAATCCTGTTGGCAGTAATAATGATAATAGCATAAATAATAACAATGCCGCCAGTCAGAATAACAGCGTGCAGCTGCATAATGAGCAGATTAAAACCCTTACCAGCTTTAATACCGGTTTACCCAACAGCAGCCTATACCATATCAATCCTGCTAACAGCGGTTATTTGGTTGAAACAGACCCAGCCTTTACCAATATGAAAAAATGGCTGGGCAGCGATTACATGCTCAGCGCACTCGGCCACAATCCGGACAAAATGCAAAAACGGCTGGGCGACGGCTATTACGAACAAAAACTGATAAACGAACAGATAGCCAAGCTTACCGGCTTTCGCCGGCTGGAAGGCTATAGCAATGACGAAGAGCAATATAAAGAGTTGATGAATGCTGGTATCAGTTTTGCACAACAGTATCAATTGACACCAGGCATTGCTCTGAGTGCTGAGCAGATAGCGCGGCTGACTAGCGACATTGTCTGGCTGGTTAATCAGACAGTAACTCTGGCTGACGGCAGCAAGCAGACCGTACTGGTACCACAAGTATATCTACAGGTGCGTGATGGTGACGTAAACTCAGCGGGTGCATTAATTAGTGCCGGCAACATCAGCCTGCATACCAATCAGAATCTGAATAATCAGGGTACTATTGCCGGCCGCAAAATTGTTGATCTGGGTGCACAGAACCTGACTAACAGCGGTTTAATTAGCGGTCAAAAAGTAGCACTGAGTGCGGTAAACAACATTGATATTAATGGAGGTGCAGCACTGGCACAGGATATGCTAAGCCTGCAAGCCAAACACATCAGCATCAATACCACCACAGCCACCCATGGCGATGAACGTAACGGTGCCACCATTATCAATCGTGTAGCTGGACTTTATGTCACCGGAAACAAAGACAGCAGCCTAACTGTAGATGGCAAAGACGGCATTGATTTGCATGGGGCCAACATTATAAACAACGCCGTCAACGGTAGTACACAGCTGCGTTCCACCAATGGCAGCATAAATCTAGGTACGGTACAGATTGCCGATCATGAAACCAGTGGCAAACTGAGCGATCGCAATCATCTATCACTTCACCACAGCGCAGAAGTGGGCACTCAAATCAGTGGACAAGGAGACATCAGTATTGCCTCAGGCAAACAGATCAACCTTCGCCAGAGTGACATCAGCAGCAATAATGGCAACGTTAATATTTACGCCAAAGATAGCGTCAATATTACCGAAGGTAGGCAAACAGCTGATTTAGATGAAGCTATTTACAACAAATCCAAAGGATTGGTTTCAAGCAAAACCACTATTGATAAATACCAAAAGCATCATGACGAAGCGATAGGCAGCAGCATCAGTGGTAATCAGGTTAATATTGGCAGTGAGCAGAATATACAGGTACGCGGTAGTAATATTATTTCCAAAGAACAAACCATTCTTAGTGCTGGAAATGATATCAACATTGAAGCTGCGCATAACCAATATAATGACCACGAATACCACGAACAGAAAAAATCCGGTTTTACCGCCAATCTGTCTAAAGGTGTGGCCAGCGTAGGATACAGTAAGACCAAAACTCAGTTGGATCAGCAAGATGGAAACCAAACCCTTACCTTAAGTCAGGTAGGCAGCCTGCAAGGTAACACCATTATTAAAGCTGATGGCAACCTAAATGCTACAGCAGCGATATTTGGTGCCGGCAAAGACCTCACCCTGCAAGGTAAAAACGTAAATTTACTGGCCGACAGCATAACCAGTGATCAGAAAATCGATATCAAAACCAAAAAAAGTGGTTTTTCAGTAGGATTTACCTATTCTCCAACTTTGGCAGCAGCCTCTGCCCTCAAAGAAGGCATGCAAAATGGCGATTTCAGCAATAGCATCGTGGGTAAAAGCATGCAAGCAGGTGAAGCAGTTTCCAGTGCCGTACAGGCTGCCTATACCCCTGTGGTTGTTACTATAGGTAACCAGCGTACCCATCAGACACACGATACCCACAATAGCGAGTCTGTTACCACACAGGCAACTGCTGGCGGCAACCTCAATATTATTGCTACCGATGGTAGCATCAACAGCGAGGGAGCCAGACTCTCAGCCGAAGGCAATGCCTTACTTCATGCCAGTGATAACATTAACCTCAGCTTTGCCCGTGATAGCCACGAAGAACATGCCACCAGCAAAAGCAGTGGTTTTAATCTGGATACACGCAAATGGACTTCACCTATCGGCCTAGCGCATGAAAAAGGCAAAGGACAAGGCTCCGTTGATAGTGCCCTTGGTACCCAGCTGTCAGTTGGTGGGACATCCAACATGCAAACACTCAAAGGAGACATCAACATCATCGGCAGCAGCGTAGTAGCAGGTGGTGACAACACCATCAACGCAGCCCGAAACGTCAACATATTATCCACCCAAAACAGCAACAGTCAGAGCGAAAGCCATAGCAGCAAGGGCTGGGGTTCTGCCCAACTATCTGATACCGAAAAATTCACCGGTTACATGAGCAGCAAAGATGAATACAGAGCCAACAACGTAGAACAGCTACGCAGTCAGGTAGGCAGCCTTACCGGCAACGTTAACATCTTTGCTGGCGAACACTATACCCAGCAAGTAGCAGATATCATTGCCGCTAATAATCTCAACATCATAGCCAAAGATATAAACGTGCTGGATGATGCCAACTACGGCAGCAGCCACCAGTCTTTACGCGACTTGAAAGTAGGTAACTTCACTAAAGTCAGCTCACCACTGATTGATCTAGCCAATGCCGTAGATACTTTACATCAGAGCAAAGCAGACGACCGTACCAAAACCCTGCAAGGGATGGCCGCATTAGGACAAGGCTACCTGGTGTACAGCGCAGCTCAAAGCGTACAAAGTGCCATGCAGAACAACGCCAAAGTTGTGTCAGATGCCCTGCTGAACGGACAGGCTGTAGACCCGAATGCACTGCAGAAAGGTGCCACACTGCTCAAAGTAGAAACGGGTATCGGCTTCAAGAGCAGCAAAAGCCGTCAAGACAGCAGCTACAGCAACTCACAGTCCAACCAGCTAACAGCCGGTGGTAATGTAAACCTTATTAGTACCGAAGGCGACATCCACTTACAAAACACCCAAGTCAGTGCTAAAGACAATATCAATCTCAACTCAGCGCGCGACATCCTGCTGGAAGCCGGCCAAAACCGACAGAAAGCCGATGGCAAAAACAGTAGTGTTGGTATGAGCGTAGGCGTAGGAGCCTCAATCGGCGCCCAGACCGGCGTGTATATTTACGGCGAAGTAGGTGCTAGCTCCGGCAGCAACCACCTAGATGCTAAAACTTACAGCCAAACCACACTGCAATCAGATAAACTGAACATCATCAGCAAAGGCGACACCACCTTGCTGGGTGCGCAGGCCACTGCCAACAGTATCAATGCAGACATTGGCGGCAAACTGAGCATAATCAGTCCGCAGGACAAAATAGACCAAGTCATCAAAAACAGCGGAGCCAGCCTGCATGTACAGGGCGGATTGGGTAGCGTATGGGAAGCCTCAGGTAATTTTAGCAGCAGCAATGCTTCTGGTCACCTTAATGGCGTCAACCAGCAATCTGGATTATTTGCCGGTAAAGATGGTTACCACATCAAAGCCGATAGCGTAGATTTGCAGGGAGGAGCCATCGGATCCACTGCAGACAAAGAACACAACCAGCTTACCACCAACAGTCTTACCTTCAAGGACATCGAAAACCACTCCGACTTCCATGCCAGCAATGCATCGATAGGAGGAGGTTTTTCCGGAGACGGCCCGGGGCCAGTAGGCAATCCGAGTTACACCCCCGGCCTGCCACAATACGAAAGCGGCAGCGACCATACCACCACACATGCCACCCTAAGCCCGGGGCAGATAATTATAAACGGCAAAGAAACCAGCGTAGAAGAACTGGGCATCCACAGCGACATCAGCACAGCACACAGCAAAGTAAATGAACTGCCGGATTTACAGCAGATTATGGACAAACAGCAGGCCGTAGCTGATGCCACCGCCACCATCATGCAAAGCGTACGTACACTAAGCACAGATATGGCAAACAAAGCGGACAAAGAAAAGCAGCAGGCGAAAAAAGCGGCAGAAGAGCAACTGCAAACAGAAGGCGGAGAGATACTAAACAAATACAATAGCCTGAACGAAGCCGAAAAAGCCGAATTCCTGAAACAATATTCCAGCAGTTACAAACAAGCAGACGAACAGGCACAGGCATGGGGCATAGGCGGCAACAAGAGCCGTGCACTGAATGCAGTGACCACAGCCATCACCGGTGCACTGGGCGGACAGACCAATATACAGGTAGTGGCCAACACCTTAGCACCATATGCATCAGAGCTGATAGGCAAACAATTCGGCCACGGAGAAAACAAAAACGAAGCAGCGCAGCTGGTAGCGCATGCCATATTAGGTGCAGTAACTGCAAGTGTAAACGGAGGCAGTGCAGCAGCAGGAGCGGCAGGAGCGAGCAGTGCAGAATTGGCAGCCCAATACCTAATAAACCATCTGCCAAAAGAGCAGTATCCAGAAGCAATAGATCCCGCCACAGGAGAAATAGACCCGAACAGATTGCCGGAAAACGTAAAAGGAAGCATAAGAGACCTATCGTCAGCGATAGGGACAGTAGCAGGGGG
>NZ_MEIK01000036.1 GCF_002777855.1 Snodgrassella alvi | reverse complement strand
GCCAAAAGAGCAGTATCCAGAAGCAATAGATCCCGCCACAGGAGAAATAGACCCGAACAGATTGCCGGAAAACGTAAAAGGAAGCATAAGAGACCTATCGTCAGCGATAGGGACAGTAGCAGGGGGACTAAGCGGAGGAACACTGAGTAATGCGCAGATAGCAGGAGAGCTTGGGCAAAATGCAGTAGAGAATAATGCCTTAATTAACAGCAAAGGAGAAAGCAAGCTTAATGCACAGGAAAGAAAAATAAATGAAAAGCTGAAAAAAGCGGGGGTACAAAGTGCGGATGATTACCAAAGAAAATACGATGCATGTCAAACCAAAGAATGTCAACAACAGGTTATAGAGAATTACAAAAAAGCCTCAGAAGAGGCCTCACAAATCATACTAAGTCTGTATCTGAAAGGACAGCTGACAGAAGAAGAGTCCAAGATATTACTAACCAGCTATGCCAGCAAGATGATGCAAGGAGCAGGAGAGAGTCAGGATGGATGGGGAACCCCGATATTTAATATGGATGCCCAGAAATGGACACCGTCAGGAAAAATAGCCAATGCTGCGTTCCAGAAAATAACGCTCACAAATCTAGTAAGAGATATGAAGCAATCAGGAGCAACAGAGCAGCAAATAGGGATGCGGGTACTGCAATTCCAGATAGCAGGGCAAGCCCTAAGTTCATATTCACTATCAGATCAGGTAGATGCATTGTACGGGACAGGGATGAGTCTGGGAACAATGCTAAACGTTATGAGCATAAAACGCGGAAAAGCGTTTTCAATGGATGAAATAAAGGCCATAACCAACCGATATAATAGTCATAGTGGAAGTCTAGTAACAGCAAACGGAGTAGTAATTAAAGATAAACCACAATCTTCTACGGTGAGCGAATCACGTGGTGCGAATCAGAGTGGAGGGAAAGGGAATACAGAACCAAAGACAAGTAAGGATGGCGACAAAGGAGCTAGTAAAGCTGGAAAGGGGACGACTGGGAATTCTTTAGAATGGAATTCTTGGCAAAACTACAAAAAAAAGACTATTGACGGTAAACAATATGCCCAGATTGGCGATAGATTATATTCACAACATGCAGTTGATAGGATGCAACCTTCAGGATTAGGATCTCCAGCCGGTACAGTTGGCGCTGGTCGTAATATTTCTCCTGGCATCGTAGAGCACACTATACAGAATGGAACAAAAACGAGTTCTACAGTTAATGGTGTAGAGAGGATTGTGCATTGGAGCGGTGATGTAGGTGTTGTTACCGAAAGTAACGGTAAAATTATTGTGACCATTTTAAGACGGAGTGAAAAGTGATGAATTGGATATATCCTGATGTTGTTAATAAATTGAAAAAAAAATGTGATTCTTTTTTGAACAAAGAAATCGGTGTAGAAGAAATACAATCTAGCATTTATGAGGCTGAACACCAAATTTTAGCATTAGAAGAGAAATGGTTAAGAGAATTACTTTTTGATGCAGAAAATCAAATTGAATTAAACCGTTATACGATAGATAGCGATAAGTTAGAACTATCTGTTGAACCCATTATTAAGAATATAATGACAAAAATATCATAACGATAATGATCCCCACCTAATCAGTGGGGGGATCTCACTTGTTGTTTGAAACAGGAACACAAATTCAATAATTAGCTTATTGTGCTCAACTTTAATGACCACAGGGCGTCTGGTATAAAAGCCTATTTGTTCCAGCCACCTGCCTTTAATAGTTAGTTGTGGTCTGGGTTTGGGTTTTATGCCTTGTGGCACATAACCGACAGTATAAAACCGCTTATTGGGTTGTGGTGCGGTGTTTTGCCTGTTGTTGAATTTAGCTAAAAATATACTTTAGTCATAGTTAACTCCTTTGAAGTTAGTTGTGTTAGCGGGTAGCAGTGTTGGTACCCGCTAATCTGCGTCAATAGCAGGCGCGGCAGGCGCGACTAGTGCAGAATTGGCAGCCCAGTACTTAATAAACCATCTGCCAAAAGAGCAGTATCCAGAAGCAATAGACCCCACCACAGGAGAACTAGACCCGAACAGATTGCCGGAAAACGTAAAAGGAAGCATAAGAGACCTATCGTCAGCGATAGGGACAGTAGCAGGGGGACTAAGCGGAGGGTCACTGAGTAATGCGCAAATAGCGGGGTACAAAGTGCGGATGATTACCAAAGAAAATACGATGCATGTCAAACCAAAGAATGTCAACAACAGGTTATAGAGAATTACAAAAAAGCCTCAGAAGAGGCCTCACAAATCATACTAAGTCTGTATCTGAAAGGACAGCTGACAGAAGAAGAGTCCAAGATATTACTAACCAGCTATGCCAGCAAGATGATGCAAGGAGCAGGAGAGAGTCAGGATGGATGGGGAACCCCGATATTTAATATGGATGCCCAGAAATGGACACCGTCAGGAAAAATAGCCAATGCTGCGTTCCAGAAAATAACGCTCACAAATCTAGTAAGAGATATGAAGCAATCAGGAGCAACAGAGCAGCAAATAGGGATGCGGGTACTGCAATTCCAGATAGCAGGGCAAGCCCTAAGTTCATATTCACTATCAGATCAGGTAGATGCATTGTACGGGACAGGGATGAGTCTGGGAACAATGCTAAACGTTATGAGCATAAAACGCGGAAAAGCGTTTTCAATGGATGAAATAAAGGCCATAACCAACCGATATAATAGTCATAGTAGAAGTCTAGTAACAGCAAACGGAGTAGTAATTAAAGATAAACCACAATCTTCTACGGTAAGTGAATCACGTGGTGGGAAGCAGAGTGGAGGGAAAGGGAATACAGAACCAAAGGCAAGTAAAGATGGCGACAAAGTGGCTAGTAAAGCTGGAAAGGGAACGAGTGGTGTAACACAGGCTGATGCAGCAAAATATTTTGGGCAAGAGCGAAAATATTGGAGCAAAGATCCTATAGAATATAATGGTAATAAAGTTTATCAACGTAATGATTTATTTGATCCGAATTTTGTAAGTTCATGGAAGGTAAACGGTAAAACAGTGACAGGAACAAATTTAGAACGTATGGCAAATGGATTAGCTCCTATAGGAAGTGATGGTAGATCAGTCAATTTGCATCATATGACTCAAAGGCAAAATGGTCCAATTGCAGAAGTAACTCAAAAATTTCACAAGGAAAATCACTCAACTATTCATGTTAATACAAATACAATACCGTCTGGTATAAATAGAAACAAATTTGAATCTTGGAAAAAACAGTATTGGAAAAATAGGGCTGCAAACTATGAAAATTAAAATTACTCCTAATGATGTTAAAAAATTAATTGATCTTAATTTAGATATTATTAACTTTGGTTCTCCCGATAATGCACCGAGTGATGAATGGATAAGCAAAGCAGAAATGTATATGAACATTACTTTTAGCGATTCATACAAATGGTTTCTTGCTGAATATGGTGGTGGTGATATAAATGGAGAAGAAATCTTTAGTATATATGAAATAGATTTCGAAAATGCCGTAGGAGGTGATATAGTTTACAACTATATAATTGATATTAGAGATAATCTTCATGAAAAGAATGAAATAGTAGTAAGTAGGACAGATTTTGGAGAAGAATTTTATTTTAATTATAATAAAAGTCATAAAAATGAATGTCCAATTTATTTACGTTTAGGCAAAGAAAATGGAGTGTTTTATGCTGCCGATTTTTATGAGTTTTTATATAAAAGAATTAAAGATTATTTATAAGTTATAGTTTTTTAGACTCGTAAATCAATCTCTATCACTAACTTGCCCTGTTCAATCTGAATGATAACAGGGCATCCCACATAAAAGCCTACCTGCTCCAGCCACACTGATAGTAGTCACAGGCCACTGCCAACAGTATCAATGCAGACATTGGCGGCAAACTGAGCATAATCAGTCCGCAGGACAAAATAGACCAAGTCATCAAAAACAGCGGAGCCAGCCTGCATGTACAGGGCGGATTGGGTAGCGTATGGGAAGCCTCAGGTAATTTTAGCAGCAGCAATGCTTCTGGTCACCTTAATGGCGTCAACCAGCAATCTGGATTATTTGCCGGTAAAGATGGTTACCACATCAAAGCCGATAGCGTAGATTTGCAGGGAGGAGCCATCGGATCCACTGCAGACAAAGAACATAACCAGCTTACCACCAACAGTCTTACCTTCAAGGACATCGAAAACCACTCCGACTTCCATGCCAGCAATGCATCGATAGGAGGAGGTTTTTCCGGAGACGGCCCGGGGCCAGTAGGCAATCCGAGTTACACCCCCGGCCTGCCACAATACGAAAGCGGCAGCGACCATACCACCACACATGCCACCCTAAGCCCGGGGCAGATAATTATAAACGGCAAAGAAACCAGCGTAGAAGAACTGGGCATCCACAGCGACATCAGCACAGCACACAGCAAAGTAAATGAACTGCCGGATTTACAGCAG
The DNA here is from genome assembly GCF_002777855.1 of Snodgrassella alvi. Lineage (GTDB taxonomy): Bacteria > Pseudomonadota > Gammaproteobacteria > Burkholderiales > Neisseriaceae > Snodgrassella > Snodgrassella alvi_E. The sequence goes on along the minus strand of NZ_MEIK01000036.1, from coordinate 265 downwards.
ATTATGGACAAACAGCAGGCCGTAGCTGATGCCACCGCCACCATCATGCAAAGCGTACGTACACTAAGCACAGATATGGCAAACAAAGCGGACAAAGAAAAGCAGCAGGCGAAAAAAGCGGCAGAAGAGCAACTGCAAACAGAAGGCGGAGAGATACTAAACAAATACAATAGCCTGAACGAAGCCGAAAAAGCCGAATTCCTGAAACAATATTCCAGCAGTTACAAACAAGCAGACGAACAGGCACAGGCATGGGGCATAGGCG
>NZ_MEIK01000035.1 GCF_002777855.1 Snodgrassella alvi | reverse complement strand
TATTGATAGTAATCAAACCGGTATCGGTATTGTTAATCTGATTACTGCTGGAATTACCATCATTATCTAAAGTAATACTACCGGAACCACCATTATTAATATTACCAGTGATTAAACCGGCATCTTTAGTATTCTGAACATGGATACTACCTTTGCCATTATTAATAACCGTACCAGTAAGATTTTTGTTATTGGTAATATCAATATTATTAGCAGCAGAAGTGCTCGCATCACCAGTATTCGTAATGGTACCGCCAAGAACATTGTCATTAACAATCTTAATGGCACCGGTGGAAGAGTTACTAATCGCACTATCAATTACACCAGTGTCTTTATTATTGATAGTAATCAAACCGGAACCGGTATTGTTAATCTGATTACTGCTGGAATTACCATCATTATCTAAAGTAATACTACCGGAACCACCATTATTAATATTACCAGTGATTAAACCGGCATCTTTAGTATTCTGAACATGGATACTACCTTTGCCATTATTAATAACCGTACCAGTAAGATTTTTGTTATTGGTAATATCAATATTATTAGCAGCAGAAGTGCTCGCATCACCAGTATTCGTAATGGTACCGCCAAGAACATTGTCATTAACAATCTTAATGGCACCGGCGGCAGAGTTGCTAATCGCACTATCAATCTCACCCGTACCATTGTTATTAATATTAATCAAACCATTTCCGGTATTGTTGATTTTATTAGATGATGATTTGCCATTGTTGTTGAGAGTAACTGTACCATTTTGTGCATTGTTAATATTATGAAAAATATTACCAGATTCACTATTATTAATTTCAATATTACCGCTATTATTATTGTTAATAGATCCATTTTTAGTATTATTTGTATTAGTAATAATAATAGCACCGGTACTATCATTATTTATATTACCGTTTAAATCTCCGGAATTATTAACGTTTAGTGTGCCACTAGATTTATTTCTTATAACAGATCCCGCATTACTATTTTCTGAAGATGGTGAACTAGATTCTAATACCCCTTTATTAGTTATATTTAATATTCCTTTTGAGTCGTGTAGAACTGTATCTGTATTACTAGTTGTATAACCATTCTCATTATTCTCAAAATTTGCTGTTTCTGTTTCTGAAAGTCTTGAGTCAGTAGCAATAACTGTATTCTGACCTTCATTTACTTTTAAGCTACCATTATTTATAAAATCTCCTTTATCACCTAATATAACACCTTTAATTTCAGTGTATAAATTATCTAGTTCATCTTTAATAGTAATATCAGCTCCTTTCGAAGCATTATATTTTCCATTGGATACAAAAATTGCAGAAAAATCTTGGCCAGGACGATCTTGTTTTTGTTCTTGAACTTGATCTCTATTTTTTATCATAGAAATAATTGTTTCACCACCAACATTTATTTGGCCAGATTCAACGCGGATAGCCTCATTTTCATCTAATATTTCACCAGCATTTATTTCAATATTATTATTCACATTTATTGATGGTGTTTTGGCGTTGTTATCAACAGATGTTTGTATAATCGCATTATTTCTATCTTTTTGATTAATAATGATATTATTTGCAGAAATTGTACCATTAACATTATTAATAGCTGTTGTGCCACCGTTGCTTCTTTGTGCATTAACAGTTATGTCACCTTGAGCAATAATTGTACTGTTATTATTTTCAATTCCATCAATAACAGTTCTGGCTGTATCAGTTACAGTTATATTTCCCCCTACATTTAATGTAGAACCGTTAGAATTTTTAATAACAGTTGTACTTGTGCCTGAAGAGTTTGCTTGCAAATTTTGCTCAATGTTAGCTACAGATTTATCCAGTGAAAGAGCGTTAGAGTCTGATGAACTTGATGCTTTGTTTACAGTTGTTACATTTTTTGCGGTTAATGATGATGAATTGTTTAATTCAATTGTTTTTTTAGATCCGGTAGCACGAGAAATTGTACCTGTAGCATTAATTGTCTCTCCTACCAGTTTTGCGCCATCAGTAGCAGAAATTGTATTATAACTACTCGCATCTAAATTACATTCACTTTCAGAACCCGAAGCTATTAAATTTGGATCGGCTCCGGTAGTTGGTACAGTGTCACAAGCCGCATAAGCACCGAAACTGGCTATGGATAATGCAACAGCCAAAATGATTTTAGTACAATTATTTTTTGTTTTGCCACGTGTCAGTTCCGAGCAGGCTACCCATGTATTGGTAGATTCACTCCATTTGGATTTGTAGATGATATTCATCAGTTTTCCTTGGTTTTGCAGATTCAATAAAATAAATCTTAACTCTTGATTAAAATTTAATTAATTAAGCTTTTTATGTAATTGGATAATGAATTAATACTAAATAGTATTAATTCATTATAGAAGATATGTTATATCGTATCCAAATAAAGTTAACTTAATGCTAATGGTTTGTGTCAGTTAGTTTGTTAGCATTTTTTGTGTGAATCATTAAAAATTCTAATATATTCATATATATAATCATTTGACATACCTATGATGTTCAATAAAACATTCAAAATAAAAAAGTGTGGTTAACTTTACTTTGTTATTTTAATACACCCTAAATGTTATGAACCTATTTATAAGTGTTAATAGAAAGTTTTGTTATTTATAGGGAATATTATTTTATGTTTTTTGAATGTGGTTGTTGCCAGAGCTTCTATTGGCGGGAAATTCAGGCTATAAAAAGAAAAATAAATAATATATAAATAAGTGTATGAATTTTGCAACTAATTTGTAGCAGAGAATGTTTTGCGTTAACTAAATTTGGATATCAAACTATATTAGTCATTATGTTGAGTTTTAATAATTAAAAAATCTTGGTTTAAAGATGGCTGAATTTAATCAAAAACATTCTTTTTATCGCTTGATTTTGTTTTTAAAAAGCAGTAAATGCTAAAGAGAGGAAAGGATATTTCAGAAAAATATAAATTAAATATCTATATTAAATATTAAACTTTAATTATTTTTGAATAACCTCGGTTGTGAAAAGTTGCATTTGTTAAAAAGCAGAATCGAAATAATTTTATTGTAGGTTTAAACCAAAAAATGAAAATTTTTGATGTTGTTGAATTTATATCTTAGATTTTTTGGGTAAAAAAATCTCATGAGATGAAAATTCAAGCTTTATGCTAATTTTTTATTGAGATTAAATAGTAATAGTAGAATAGATAAACTAAATCTCTGATAAATAGATCAGCAGATAATTAAGAAATCAGCACTGTTAAATTAGATACCTAGCTGATACAAAATCATATGAGGTTTTTTGGTGGGTCCAGTGGGTTTCGAACCCACGACCAAGGGATTATGAGTCCCCTGCTCTAACCCCTGAGCTACAGACCCGAGAAAGGCGTATTTTAGCTAATACGCCAGACGATTGCAAGGTTTTACATAAAAAATCATCCGCAGAGTGCGGATGATTTTGGTTTTAAAAGTAAAAAATTTACTGTTTGTTTTCGTCACTGTCGAGAAAGCTCTTTAGCCGGTCAGAGCGAGTAGGGTGACGCAGTTTGCGTAATGCTTTGGCTTCAATTTGACGAATACGTTCGCGGGTAACATCAAACTGTTTGCCCACTTCTTCGAGTGTATGATCTGTATTCATGTCGATACCAAAGCGCATCCGCAAAACTTTGGCTTCGCGCGGTGTTAGGCTTTCGAGTACATCTTTTGTGACTTCCCGCAGACTGGAATACATGGCTGCGTCTGCCGGTGCAACGTTATTCGCATCTTCAATGAAATCGCCCAGATGTGAATCATCATCATCGCCAATTGGTGTTTCCATGGAAATCGGTTCTTTGGCAATTTTCATGATTTTTCGGATTTTATCTTCCGGCATTTCCATCAGTTCGGCTAGTTTGGCTGAGTCGGCCTCTTCACCGTTTTCTTGTAAATACTGACGGGAAATACGATTCATTTTGTTGATGGTTTCGATCATATGTACCGGTATGCGAATAGTACGAGCCTGATCTGCAATTGAGCGGGTAATAGCCTGTCGTATCCACCAGGTGGCATAGGTGGAGAATTTATAGCCTCGACGATATTCAAATTTATCCACGGCTTTCATCAGGCCGATATTGCCTTCCTGAATTAAATCCAGAAATTGCAGACCACGATTGGTGTATTTTTTAGCAATCGAAATTACCAAACGTAAGTTGGCCTGAATCATTTCTTGCTTGGCGGCGGCAGTTTCCTGCTCACTTTTGACCATGTTTTTGTTAATCTGTTTCAGCTCATCCAGTGAAATCTGAGCGGCCTCTTCCAGATTAGCCAGTTCAGTTTGCTTTTCAATAATGGCATACTGGAAACGACGTAGTGCTTCTGTCCAGACGCGGTTCAGAGAAAGTTCTTCATCTACCCAGCCCAAATCGGTAGTGCGATTGGCAAAGCTTTTGATAAAGTAATCACGCTCCATATGCACACGATTCAGAGCTATATCGCGAATATCTCGTTCCAGCTGACGTACTTGATTGACGCGCATGCGCAGGTTTTCACATAGGCTTTCAATCTGGCGGGTAGCAAAGCGTACCTGTAATAATTGCTCTGCAATTTCCTCTTGCAGTTTGAGGTAGGTAGCGTCTTTGCTGCCTTTTTCCTGAAGTGCGGCAACCATGGCTTCATAACGGCTCTGAATTCCATCGAAGTGTTCTAGCGTTTTTTGGCGCAGCTCTTCTAGATTAGCAGATGCTGCTAATGCAGCATTTTCTTCTTCGTTTTCTTCAGAATCATCGTCTACGTCAACGCTGTCTTCATTGTCGTCCTCTACCTCAGTATCCTCATTTTTGCTGTCGATACCGATACCCAGTTCATCGAGAAGTTCTTCATGTGGGTCGACAATAGCCTCTACAACTTCATCAACTTTGATTTCTTCTTTGCGTACAGCATCAATCAAAGCCAGTATTTCAGCTACAGAACCTGGGCAGGCAGAGATGGCCTGAATCATGTTGCGCAGGGCATTCTCAATTTTTTTGGCGATGATGATTTCATCTTCACGCGTTAATAGGTCTACCTGACCCATTTCGCGCATGTACATACGTACGGGGTCGGTGGTTCGTCCAAATTCATTATCTGCATTAGACAGAGCTGCTTCAGCTTCGGCTACCGCATCGTCGTCAGTCATGTTGGCGGTGTTATCGCCCATTAGCAGACTTTCGGCATCAGGTGCTTCTTCGGTAACCTGAATTCCAAGGCCAGATATCATCGAAACAATGTTATCAATCTGGTCGGCATCCGACATTTCATCCGGCAAAGCATCATTTATTTCAGCATATGTAATGTAACCACGTTCCTTGCCCTGAATAATCAGCTGACGCAGTCGTGCACGTTGTTCCTCAGCGGTTAACGGACGAGTATCGTCTTGTTCCTTACTACTATCAATAGTGGTTTTTTTGGGTGTTGGGTTTGCCATATTTTACTCAATATATTGCAGCAGCTATGGCGCTGCAAGGGGTTAAAATAGACGTCAGGCTAAGCTGACGGCATTTTGGGCGGGCTTAAGAGCAGCAGGAGTAACTGTTTTTCGTCGGCACTGAGACGTCCATGCTGGAGTTTGCGCTTCAACGCATCAATCTGCTGGGTCTTAAGACTATCCAGTAATTTTTGCATGCCCTGTTTGAACGTGGTGCAGTCATCTTCATTTCCTGGCTGCAAGATATCCGGTGAGTCCAGATAATCATGGATAATCTGCCGAATGACGGGTTCAAATTCTGTATTACGCATCAGTTCCAACACAGCTCCGCTGTTTAACGGTGTTACGGAGGCTTGTATGCGTTCAGCCAGCGCAGCGAGGCATGCATAATCGCCGTGCAGGTCCAGATATTCTGGTAATTCTATAAATGCGGCCCATTGCGGATTTATCAATAGTGCCCGTATCTGTTTTTGTGCCAGTGACATGACAGGAGGTTGTCGGAAAGTGTTCTGTGGTAGACGGTAACTTTTCTGTCTGACAGGTGCTGATCTAGGTTGTTCTTGACCCAATAGCTGAGCCAGATTATGTTCATCTATACCTACTTTCTGGCTGAGTTCTTGGCGCAGTAGGAAAGACAATGCTGGTGCCTTGATTTGAGCTAGCAAAGGGCTGGCAGTTTTAATCAATTCTGCTTTACCTTCCTGAGTGTTAAGGTCAATCTGTGCAGTTAGTGTTTGCCAGAAGTAAGCAGAAAGTGGCAAGCTTTGGTTCAGTAGTGCATCTTCAAATGTGCTTAATCCATAGCTGCGTACATAGCTGTCGGGGTCATGTTCAGCTGGTAAAAAAAGAAAGTGTAAAATTTTGTCATCTTTTAATTGTGGCAAAGCGTTTTCCAATGCTCGCCATGCAGCTTTTTTGCCGGCAGTGTCACCGTCAAAGCAGAAATAGATATGATCGCTTTGCCGCATCAGCAAATGTATGTGTTCTGCCGTGGTAGATGTGCCAAGTGCAGCTACAGCATATCCTAGACCATACTGTGCTAAGGCAACGACATCCATATAGCCTTCTACGACCAGTACTCGCTGTGCATCTTTGATTGCCGCGCGTGCTTCATATAGTCCGTACAGACTCCGCCCTTTATCAAATAGGGGCGTTTCAGGTGAGTTGAGATATTTAGGTTCGCTTGCATCAATAACGCGAGCACCAAAACCGATTATTTGTCCACGGGTACTGCGTATGGGGAACATAATGCGATCGCGGAAGCGGTCATAATGGCGGCTGTCTTTTTCGATAACCATGCCACTGTTTACCAATGCATTGCTGGGATAGGGCTGAAAAACTTTGGCTAGAGCCTGCCAGTCGTCCGGTGCATAGCCAAGGCCATAATGAATGATAATTTCATCACTGAGGCCACGCTGCTGTAGATATTGCTGTGCACGCAGTGAGGTTTTTAGCTGTTGTTGATAGTAGGTGGCAGCCGCAGCTGTAGTTTGCTCTAGTGTCTGCTGAATCTGTTTATGAGCTTTCTGTACATGTGGATTGGATTTTCCAGACTGTTTTGGGACAGTCATGCCGATGCGGTCTGCCAGAAATTGTACGGCTTCCTGAAAGCTCAATCCTTGATATTCCATGACGAAGCCAATGGCGGATCCATGTACGCCACAACCAAAGCAATGATAAAACTGTTTGGCAGGACTAACCGAAAACGAAGGGGATTTTTCTTTGTGAAAGGGGCAGCAGGCCATGTAGTTGGCACCACTTTTTTTAAGTGGTACAAATTCTTCAATGACATCAACGATGTCTATTTTATTTAAAAGCTCGTCAATAAATTCGTTTGGAATCATGCCTACCATGCCCGTCAATTGCTGCACATAATTTCTAGACCTGATTATCCTGTCTCTTTTTTTGGATGTTGAATTAATTAGGCCAAGAGCTGTTTGATTTTCTTACTAACTTCACTCATATCGGCTTTGCCTGCCAGTGTTTTTTTCAATATGCCCATTACTTTCCCCATATCACTCGGTTGAGAAGCACCCACATTGGCAATAGCATCTTTGATAGCAGCTTCAATAGCGGTATCGTCTAGCATTTCGGGTAAGTAATTTTGGAGTAAGTTAATTTCTGCTTGCTCCTTTTCGGCAAGATCGTTTCTACCACCCTCGTTAAACATGCGTACCGATTCTTTCCGCTGTTTAACCATTTTGCTGATAACTGCTACGAAGCGGCTATCGTCTACCTCGATTCTTTCATCTACTTCAATCTGTTTGATAGCAGCCAATGCCATACGAATGGTAGACAGGGATGCTGCATCGTGATTGCGCATTGCTGATTTCATGTCTTCCTGTAATTTTTGTTTCAGGCTCATAATGGGGCTCGCAGTAAGTGAATTGGTTATTATAGAGATTTGCTGAGAAAATACGTTTTACTTCAAGTTTTACCTGTAAAAAGCAAATACCGCAAGCAATGCCTGCGGTATTCTGATTAATTGTAATTTCCCGGTTGTTAATGCAAAGCCGGAAATTCCAATTAATAATTTTTAGGTGGCAATTGCTGGCTGCGTAGGCGTTTCTGTAAGCGTTTAACGGCTGCTGCTTTTTTACGTTTACGCTCAGTTGTTGGTTTTTCATAAGCTTCGCGTGCGCGCAGTTCGGTCATCAAACCTGTTTTTTCAACAGAGCGTTTGAAACGGCGCATAGCAACTTCAAAAGGTTCATTTTCTTTTACACGAATAGAAGGCATGTTTTTTCCTGAATAAATAATTATATTACTGATTGTATATCAGATAGATAAATACTAAATAAAGGCCACTAAAGGCAAAGGCGGTGTTTACGGTTCCGCATTACCGTTTACAACATCACCTCCCAAGGTGTAATTGAGGCTATATCTGTTAGAAGTTGAAGTAAAACGGATATAGGGTTACTTTAAACAAATAAAGAAAGATTATGGCTGATTAAATATGTTTCGTCAAGCAAGCTGGAAAAGTACGCTTGTGACAGAATTAAAGATGATGAGCATTATATTCTGTTTACACGACGAATCTGGGGGACAGAATGTAAATCACGGGTAATATGATTGAGCTGATTTAAATCTTTTACCTGTAACACAAAACGAAATTCAATAAATCCTTCCACACCTTCGAGTTTTTTTGAGGTGGTTTCTACAGATGTTATATCACCGCCATTGGAAGAAATAGCCTGAGCAATGGTGGCCAGTAATCCATGACTATCAATAGCATTGAGGCATAAAGTTGTCTGATAGTTATTTGCTTGTAGTAAATCCCAGTTTGCATCCAGCTGAAGCTCGGGGTCTGTTTTCAAAATCGTATTACAAGTATCACGATGAATAATAATGCCCTGATCTTTGATTAACAAAGCTTTAATGGTATCACCAGGAATAGGGTGGCAGCATTTGCCTAAATGAATATGAGTTGACTCATTGCCAGTTAAATTAATTGGTGCCAGTTTAATGGTGTCATTAAAATGCTCGCCAGCCAGTTCAGCTATATGCATGGCTACAGATACTGGCTGTAGTAACCCCATACCTACTTCGCAGAGAACATTTTCAAAAGAAGTATTTTTTTTGCGTAAATCGGTCAGATATTTATCTTTTAGAGAGTCTGACAGTAAAACGTTTTCTGGCAGTAGGCTGGATAAGGCTTTTTGTAATAATTTTTCGCCTAAGCGTATCGCATCGGAACGATCCATTTTTTTTATTTGGCTGCGAATGGCACTACGGGCATGGCTTGAAACGGTAAAGCCAAGCCATGCCGGAGTAGGGTGGCCATTGCTGGAAGTAATTATTTCTACGGTATCACCTGTATGCAGACGGGTACGTAAAGGCATTAAATTGTGATTAATGCGTGCAGAAACTGTTCGATTGCCGATATCTGTATGAACAGCATAGGCAAAATCTACAGGTGTGGCACCTTCTGGAAGGGTAATAATTTTACCTTTAGGGGTGAAGACATAAACTTCATTCGGAAATAAATCTGTTTTTACATGTTCCAGAAATTCAATGGCATTGGCACTATGTGCTTGAATGTCTAGAATACTTTGCAACCATTGATTGGTACGCATTTGTGCCTGATCAAAACTGTTCTGCTCTCCATCTTTATGCATCCAGTAGCTAGCGATACCGCGTTCGGCTATAGTATCCATTTCGTGTGTTCGTATCTGAACTTCAATAGGTAGCCCGTAGGGTCCAATTAAGATGGTATGCAGGCTCTGGTAACCATTGTTTTTGGGAATGGCAATGTAATCTTTAATTCGTCCAGGTTTGGGTTTGTACAGATTATGCAGAACACCTAATGCGGTATAGCATGAAGGTATGTTATTTACAATAACCCTGAATGCATAAATATCCATTACATCGGCAAAATGGAGATTTTTACGACGCATTTTTTCATAAATGCTGTATAGGTTTTTTTCTCTACCTCTTACCTGTGCTTCAATATTGGCGCTCACAAGACGTTGACTGAAGGCTCGCAGTACTTTACCTACTATGTCGCGCCTGTTTCGTCTTGAAGACTGAATGGCTTTGGCAAGTACTTCATAGCGGTGGGGGTACAGATGTCTAAATGCTAAGTCTTGCAATTCACGATATACATGATTCAAACCGATACGATTGGCCAGTTGCGCATAGATTTCCATGGTTTCTTGTGCGATACGCCTGCGACTGGCTGGTTTTTTAGCTGACAGTGTGCGCATGTTGTGCAACCTGTCTGAAAGTTTGACAATTATGACACGAACATCTTGTGTCATTGCCATAATCAATTTACGGAAGCTTTCAGCCTGTGCTTCCTGCTGGTTGTTATATTCAAGTTTTTCCAGTTTGGATAGTCCGTCAACCATGTTGGCAATGGTTTCACCGAATTCGGCAATAATTTCTTCTTTGGTAGTACCAGTGTCCTCTAGTACATCATGTAATACACCGGCACATAAAGCCTGAATGTCTACATGCCATTCTGCTAATTGAGTCGCCACGGCCAGAGGATGAGTGATATAAGGTAAGCCGCTGTTACGGAATTGTCCATGATGGGCATGGGCACCGAATTTGCAAGCTCGGGACAGCATTTGTAAATCTTCTTTGCTGAGGTAAGAGGCAGTGTGTAGAAGTTTATTTTCTGCTTCGGTAATAATGTCCTGATAACTTGTTTCAATCTGTTGTTGACAGCATTGTAGCTGGTCGTTTGTGCTGGTGCATGATGAAGTATTAATAGCATCAAATATTTTCATTCCCACCGGACCTATAGCTGCGCTGGGTAAATGACTGTCTGAAGAAGATAAATCTTCAAAGGCTATTTTGATCAGCACGGCTGCCAGTGCTTGTACTCGTTGCTGATTTTGTGCCAAAGATGTAGTAATGGCAAAACTGCGTTTAAGTAGAGCAGTTTTGCCATCTTTTTCGGCCAGAGTGTAGATATAGGCACACGCTTGTTCCAGTAATTCCCAGCGTTCCTGTTTATTTAAATACTCTGTTTGTGCAAAGAGAGTGTTACGCCATTGTTTAACAGGTGGTTTGTAGGTCTGGCTGGGAGGGTACATGGCTGTTTGCCTTATTATTTTTGTTGGTTGAGTAACTCTGCACCAATTTGTCCACTGGCTATCTCGCGCAAAGCAATGACTGTGGGTTTGTCATGATCTTCTTCTACCAGTGATGTTGCACCATTTGCCAGCTGGCGTGCTCGCAGGGCAGCAATCATGGTCAGGTCAAAGTGATTAGGGATGCGTCCGATACAATCTTCTACAGTAATGCGTGCCATAATATAAATTCCAATAGAAATAATTGTTTAACATTAAACTTGAAATATTTATTTTCCAGATAAAATCCGAGTAATGGTTTGTTGCTGCGCCTTTGCGCATAACCCAACCGAACGGATAATTGCTAATAAATCCTGCTCTGCCTGATTAAGATCTTGATTAACAATAACATAATCAAACAAAAGACTTTGTTCAATTTCTTCACGGGATTTTGCTAAACGATAGGCTATCACGTCTTCGCTATCAGTGCCTCTATTTTTAAGACGTTCGGTGAGTTCTATCATCGAAGGAGGTAGTATGAAAATACTGGTAGCATTAGGCAGTAAACGGCGAATCTGTTCCGCACCCTGAACATCAATTTCTAAAATAACGTTGAAACCTTGCTGGGTTAATGATTCTACGGCCTGTAAACTGGTGCCATAATAATTGCCATAAACATTGGCATGCTCAATAAAAGCATTGCTGGCAATCATATCCTCAAATTCACTACGGCTGACAAAATGATAATGTACACCATTTTGTTCACCCTCACGCGGCATTCTGGTTGTATGGGAAATAGATATGCGAATATTCGGCTGACGCGCACTCAGGCGCGAAACAAGTGTGGTTTTGCCAGTACCTGAAGCAGCAGAAACAATGAAAATATGTCCAGATTGCAACATAATATAAATTTAAGGATTACGGTGACTAATTATGCCACAGCCGTGATTATTACGCCAATCCGAGCAAGCAGATTATTGCATATACTTGCAGAGTTTGAAAAAGGGAATGTCTTTCTTTTGGTGTTATTTTCAGCTAAAATGCTAAATTCAATTTCCTGCTGATTGTCATGACCAAGTTTATTTTTGTAACTGGCGGTGTGGTCTCTTCACTGGGTAAAGGCATTGCCGCTGCGTCTACTGCTGCTATTTTGGAATCTCGTGGTCTGAAAGTGACCATGCTTAAACTGGATCCTTATATTAATGTGGATCCAGGTACAATGAGCCCTTTTCAGCATGGTGAAGTATTTGTCACTGATGATGGTGCTGAAACTGATCTAGATCTGGGTCATTATGAACGCTTTATTGATGCTACCATGCAAAAGCGTAATAACTTCACTTCTGGCCAGGTTTATGAAAGCGTAATTCATAAAGAGCGGCGTGGTGATTATCTAGGCGGTACTGTTCAGGTAATACCGCATATTACAGATGAAATTAAACGTAAAATACATGAAGGTGCTGCCGGCTATGATGTAGCAATTGTCGAAATCGGTGGAACTGTAGGTGATATTGAATCTTTGCCGTTTTTGGAAGCCATTCGGCAAATGCGTAGCCAGCAAGGTAGAGCAAATACTTTATTTGTTCATCTATCTTATGTTCCTTATATTGCTGCTGCTGGTGAAATCAAAACCAAGCCTACCCAGCATTCAGTCAAAGAATTACGTGAGATTGGTATCCAGCCGGATGTGCTTATTTGTCGTATGGACCGGCCGATGCCTGAAGAAGAAAAACGTAAAATTGCATTATTCTGCAACGTAGAAGAGCGTGCTGTTATAAGTTGCTATGATGCTGATAGTATTTATGAAGTACCAAGAATGCTGCATGATCAGGGTATTGACAATATTATCTGTGAACAATTGCAATTAAACGTTCAGCAGGCTGATCTGACTGCATGGAATAAAATTGTTTATTTGGTACAACATCCGAAACATAAAGTCAAAATCGCCATGGTTGGTAAATATGTGGATTTGACTGAGTCATACAAATCTTTATCTGAAGCATTAAAACATGCAGGTATTCAAACCGAAACAGAGGTAGACATTCATTATATTGATAGTGAAATACTGGAAACAGAAGGCACTGCATGTTTGCAAAATATGGATGCCATTTTGGTTCCGGGCGGTTTTGGTACTCGTGGCGTTGAAGGTAAAATTGCAGCTGTACGCTATGCACGTGAACACAAAATTCCTTATTTGGGTATTTGTCTGGGTATGCAGATTGCACTGATCGAATACGCACGTGACGTTGCCAATCTAGTTGGTGCTAATTCTACCGAATTTGATTTAAAAACACCGCATCCAGTTGTTGCTTTAATTAGTGAATGGCAAGACCGTGATGGACAGATTGAAAAACGTGATATCAATACTAACCTTGGCGGTACCATGCGTTTGGGTGCTCAGGAAGTTAAATTGGCCGATGGATCACTTGCCAAAACCATATATGGCAATGAGTTTATCCGTGAGCGCCATCGTCATCGTTATGAAGTGAATAATTATTATCTGCCACAGTTACAGCAGGCTGGCTTAGTAATTGGAGGTGTATCTACTGGACATGAACAACTTGTAGAGGCCATTGAATTACCTGACCATCCATGGTTTTTTGCTTGTCAGTTCCATCCAGAATTTACTTCAACGCCTAAAAATGGACATCCATTATTTACTGCTTTTATCAAAGCTGCATTAGCTCATAAAAAATAGTTTACTATTTTATTCAAATTAGTATTTCAGGCTACTGGTGTTATCCAGTAGCCTTTTTTTTAGATTAACCTATTAATGTTTTGCTATCTTTGATTACATTTTGTATGATGGTTTCAGTGCTGATTCTGTAGATAGATTAATTCCCTATTATGAAAAATATTATTTTTCTGGTTATCGTAGCACTGGGTTTCTGGTGGTGGCAGCATAGCTCTGTTGATGACCAGCAAAAAAGTCAGGCACATGAACAAATAATTGATTCATTTAAATCAATTCGCAGTAATTTTTCTAAAGAACCTTTGTCTGTATCTCAGATACGCGAAGCTATTTCTTTAAATCAGGCTCAAAATGAGAATTTAGACAGAGTTCAGGTTTATGGTGATGGCTATGTTATCAAAACTTTACCAGATGATAATAAAGGCAGCCGTCACCAGAGGTTTATTTTAAGTACAGGTAGTAGTACGGTTTTAGTGGTACATAATATAGATATCGCTCCGCGATTAGAAAATTTACAGCGTGGTGACCAAGTAGCTTTTACTGGTGAATATATCAGTAATAAAAAGGGCGGGATGATACACTGGACTCACCATGATCCTAGACACCACCATCCTGATGGCTGGCTGATGTACAAGAAGAAGCGATACCAATAGTTTGCTGGAATAGCATGTGTAATATTTATTATTTGCAGTTTACATTTATCTAAAGGAAATAATGTGAATACTCTTTCTTTTCGTAGACCATTAGCTGATTTGTTGTCTGAAAATTGGTGGATAGTACTAGTTCGTGGGTTTGCAGCTTTAATCTTTGGTTTATTAACTTGGTTTTATCCATTTATTTCGATACTGGTTATGGTGATGTTTTTCGGCTTTTATGCGTTGGTTGATGGTGTAATGGGTATTGTTCTTTCCATCAATGGACGAAAAACTCATCAGGATTGGTGGCTGATGCTAATTTGGGGCTTTATAAGTGTACTTGCCGGTTTCCTAACATTTTTTGTGCCAGGAATTACTTGGCTGGTACTGATTACTTTTATTGCGATTTGGGCGTTAGTAAGTGGTGTTCTGCAAATTGTAGCAGCTATTCGTCTGCATAAATCTGTTGGTGGTGCAGGATGGATGATCACAGCAGGTGTATTATCCATGTTAGTTGGTATTATTTTGCTGGTAAATCCTATTCAGGGCGGAATAGCGCTGACTTGGGTAATTGGCATTTATGCTGCTTTGTTTGGTGTAGTTAATATCGCTTTGGCATTCCGTATGCGTAGACTGGGTAGGGAAAATACTAATTGAGCTTTAATTATTGAGAAATAATAATTAATAGAATAAATTATAAAAAAAACTGGCTGGCTAAATCTTGGCCAACCAGTTTTATTTTTTATCAGTAATATTTCTTATTTCAAGACCTCAGCCATGGCATTGGCAACATATTCTATATTGCTACTGTTTAAACCGGCCATGCACATTCTTCCGTTTTCAACCATATATACCCCATATTCACTTTTTAAACGGGCTACCTGCTGAGGATCTAAGCCTGTAAAGCTGAACATGCCACGCTGTTTAATAAAATAGCTGAAATCACGATCAGGAATTTTCGTCTGCAATACTTTATATAATCGAGAACGCATTTTCCGAATTCGATCGCGCATGATATACACTTCTTGCTGCCAGTGTTCATAAGATTTAGTGTTGTTAAGTACTCGGCTTACGACGTGACCACCGTAGGCAGGTGGACTTGAATATAGACGTCGTACAGTGAATTTGAGCTGACTCTGAACTAATCTGGCTTCTTCTGAAGTTGGACATACAATACTTAGACCACCTACACGTTCACCATAGAGCGACATGTTTTTGGAAAAAGAGTTACTGATATAAACGCATAACCCAATTTCTACTGCTTTGCGGATAGCATAAGTATCGGTTTCTAAATCGTCCCCAAAACCTTGATAGGCTATATCCATAAATGGTATTAGCTGTTTATTTTTAATAATATCTAAAAGCTGGTCCCACTGCTCATGACTGGGATCTACGCCAGTGGGATTGTGACAGCATGGATGTAGTAAAATAATACTGCCTACATCGAGTTGTGTCAGAAATTGTTTTAATTCTGTGAATTTAATTCCGATAGTTTTAGGGTCATAATAAGGATATTTATGTACCTCGATTCCAGCACCCTCAAATATGCTGATATGATTTCCCCATGTAGGATTGCTTACATAAGCTTTTGCTTGAGGAAACCATCGATGAATAAATTCTGCTCCTACGCGCAGTGCACCTGATCCGCCCAGACTAGCTATGGTAGCAACACGACCAGATGTAATGGCTTCATGGTTTTTACCTAATAACAATTTCTGGCATGCCTGCCGATAAGCAGGCAGACCATCCATAGGTAAATAGTCGTGTGGCTGATTTTCTTCTACTAATTGTGACTCTACTGTTTTAATACATTCGAGCACAGGTACATGGCCGTTATCATCATAATACACACCTACACCAAGATTTACTTTTGAGCTGCGTGCATCCTGTTTATATTCATCCATCAGACTCAGAATAGGGTCACCTGGATAGTATTTGACATTCTGAAACATTTCAGTTCCTTAGAAAACAGCAATATTATTTGACAGAAAATGATTGCTGTAATGCAATCTAAGGTGATTGTACTCTAAAAGTCTTTACTTTTTATTAATTTGGTCTGTTATTTTTTTACAAAAACTAAATCCCATACACCATGACCTAATTTTTTGCCTCGTGCCTCAAATTTGGTTTCGGGACGGTAGTCAGGGACAGCTGCATAAGTTTCAGCAGTATTGCGCAACTCAGGAAAGCTGTTTAAAACTTCAAGCATTTGTTCTGCATATTCTTGCCAGTCAGTTGCAAGATGAACGTAGCCATTTGATTGAAGTTTTGGAAGTAGTCGTGCAATAAAAGATGCTTGAATCAGGCGCCGTTTATGATGTCGTTTTTTGTGCCAAGGATCAGGAAAAAATATATGAATACCTTGCAGGCAGTTATCTTCAAGCATGTGCTCAACCACTTCAACTGCATCATGGCGCATCACTCTAATATTTTGTATATTCTGTTCTTGAATTAGCTTTAATAGATTTCCTACCCCAGGCCCATGCACATCAATAGCTAGAAAGTCGCAATCAGGAAGGTTTTGTGCAATTGCTGCTGTTGCAACGCCCATACCAAAACCAATTTCAAGTATCTTGGGTGCTGTTCGATTAAATATGGCATTTAAATCAATTTTATTGTTGACGAAATCAATGCCAAAATTTGGCCATTGGTTATCTATAGCACGTTGCTGGGCCGGTGTCATATGGCCTTGACGTAAAACAAAACTACGTATGCTACGCGGGTGATATTTATTAATGTCCGATTTTGAATCAGAATATTGGGTCATGCTGTTCTGTGTTAACTTAAAGTTGATAAATTTTCTAATGCCAATTCTAACATGCTTCAACTTATATATTGGTTCAATGTTGCTGCTAGGTTTTGAGTTGTTACTTTGTCAGTGATTGTTGCTTCACCCAATTGTTTCAACACCACAAAACGCATGTTACCATCCATAACCTTTTTATCATGGCTCATATGCATCAGCCAAGCTTCTAAAGACATTTTAGGAGGCGTAACAGGCAGGTTAACTTGTGATAATAATCTGATTAGACGCTGCGTGTCATCCTGATGCAAATAACCAAGTTGCTCAGATAAACGGCAAGCAAGTATAGTACCTGCAGCAACAGCCTCGCCATGAAGCCAGTTACCATACCCCATTTCAGCTTCAATGGCGTGTCCAAATGTATGGCCTAGATTCAAAAGTGCTCTGACACCACTTTCTTTTTCATCGGCCGCAACAATATCTGCTTTCATTTGACAGCAACGATGAACCGCATGTGCCAATACTTCAGGTTCTTGATTGGTCAATGCTACGATATTACTTTCTAGCCATTCTAGGAATTTTATATCCCCCAGCACTGCGTATTTTATGACTTCTGCCATACCTGCTGAAAATTCACGTGGTGGTAAAGTATGTAAGCTATTTAAATCAATAAATACAGCCTGAGGTTGATAAAATGCACCAATCATATTTTTACCCATTGGGTGGTTAATTCCTGTTTTCCCACCTACGGAAGAATCTACCTGACTAAGTAGTGTTGTAGGAATCTGGATAAATGGAGCACCACGCTGATAAGTTGCAGCAGCAAACCCTGCCATATCCCCAATTACTCCGCCACCTAGAGCCATAATGGTGGTTTTGCGTTCAGCACGATTTTGCATTAAACCATCGTAAATCAGATTAAGTGTTTGCCAGTTCTTATATTTTTCTCCATCAGGCAAAATAATATTGAAATATTCGCGTCCTGAATGATTTAGTATTTTTTCCCATTGTTGCAGGTATAAGGGTGCTACGGTTTCATTGCTGATAAGCGCAATTTTGTTTGTAAAATAGGGTGCCAAAAGATGATTTGCGGATTCAAGCAGGTTGCTTCCAATGAATATAGGATATTGATGTGATGTGGTAGCAACGTTAAGTGTGTACATAATGATTTAAAGTTGAGGTATTTGTTTAGAATGTTGACGTATTAAACGAATTAAACGATTTAGTGAGTGGAAGCTGTAGGGGCTATTCACATCTAAAACAGTATGTGCCGTAGCTCGGTAGATGGGATCACGTAAGCTATATAATTCCTGCAATTTTGCTAAAGGATCTGAGACTTGCAAAAGAGGGCGATTTTTATCGTGCCGTATCCTGTTTAATAAAACTTCAGGTTGCGCATGAAGATAAATCACATGTCCATTCTGCTGCAAATTTAGCCGGTTTTCAATTTGCAATATCGCACCCCCACCTGTTGCTATAACAACATCTTTTTGTTGTGTCAGCTCACTAATAACAGCTGTTTCTCGAGTGCGAAAACCTGCTTCTCCTTCGAGCTCAAAAATAGTAGGTATTGATACTCCGGTACGTTCACAAATTACCTGGTCACTATCATAAAAAATGCGTTTCAGTTTATTGGCAAGTTGTTTTCCAAGAGTAGTTTTACCTGCCCCCATTAAACCGATTAAAATCAGATTGCCTGCGATGTTATCCATGTTTGTAATTGTAACTTAGTATAAGAATTTACGCATTAATTGGCAGAAAAACCATTATCTGGAATTGCTTTGATTGAAACAGAAACGTTGGGTGTGAAAATTTTTTTAGCTATAGTTATAAAGTCACTATAAATATTATTTTAAGTCATTAGTAATTGTATTTCTCAAATAATTTTATTTTTAAGTATGTTTGAAAATTTTTAAGTCTATAAATTGAAAAAAGTCAGCCTGTTATAAACAGGCTGACGAAGTTAAAAATGCTTACTTAATATTTTAATGGGGCACTGCTTGAATCGACTACACGAGGTGTGATAAATACGAGTAATTCATTACGTTGTTGGGTATTTTTTCTGTGTTTGAAAAGATTGCCAATACCTGGGATGTCGCCAAGTAAAGGTACTTTATCTATACTGTTTTCATTATTTTCATTGTAAATACCACCAATAATTAATGTACCACCATTCTCAATCATTGTCTGAGTCACTACATTACGCTTTTGCATACAAATGTCGCCAGAACGGAGAACATCAGGTGCAACATTTGAGCATGCTATGGGTCTGTCATTCTGTACGTTCAATGTCATAATAATATTACCATCAGGTGTAACCTGTGGGGTAACTTTTAAGCCAAGAACGGCATCTTTGAAACTGGTAGAAGTTGCACCGCTGGAAGTTGATTCCTGATAAGGTACTTCATAACCAGATTCAATTTTTGCTTCTTTTCTATCTTGTGTTAATACTCGTGGAGAAGAGATAATTTTGGTTTTGCCTTGAGCTTGTGAGGCTGAAAGCTCTAAAGCGAGAGCCCCAGATGCAAATTTATGCACCCATGATACTACTGATGTTGGATTGGATACGCCAAGGTTGACATTAGGAAAACCTAGTTCAAAATTAGGGTCACGTGTTGTACCTCGATCTTCATCTTTAAGGGATACACTACCACCAATACCATTTCGATAAGTTCCTCTATAGTAGCCAAATTTAGTTCCCAATTCACGGGCAAAACTGTCTGTAGTTTCAACGATTCGTGCTTCGATTAATACTTGTTGAGATGAAACATCAATTTGAGCAACCAGTTTTTCAAATTTCTTAATTACACTACTAATATCGGTAATGATTAAAGTATTTGTTGCGGGATCCAATAATGCGCTGCCGCGTGGACTCAAAATACTTTTATCTGATGAACTGTTACCATCATCGGATAAATGCAAAATCTTTTTAAAATCTTCAACATTACGGTACTTAAGTTGGAAAGTCTGAGAAATCAGGGGACCTAAGTCATCTAATTTTTTTTGTTGTTCTAATGATGCTGTATCCCTGTTCATCAATTCGTCACGTGGAGCAACATTGATAACATTTCCTTCGCGACGCATATCAAGATTTCGAGTTTCCATAACCAAATTTAAAGCTTGATCCCAAGGAACATCTTTTAATGATATTGTCATTTTACCCTGAACACTGTCGCTCGCTATTATATTCATTCCTGATTCTTTTGCCAGAATCTGTAGGATTGTGCGAACATCAATGTCTTGAAAATCAAGTGAAACCCGTTTTCCTTTGAAGGATTTATTAGTTGATTGTAAGCCTTTAGAGTCTAAATCATATTTGCGGGTAACCTGAAGAACCAGATTAGTCCCACTTTTAATTTGGGAATAATCCCAGTCACCCTGCATTTGAATGTTCACTTCGGTATCATTGCCAATCCTGCGCAGGCGAATAGTCCGTACAGGAGTGCTGAAATCGGTTACATCCAGATTACGTTGTTGTTCAGTTAACAAAGGTACATTTTTATACGTTAAAACCAAATTAGATGCATTGCGTCTAATTGTTGGCTCTCCTTTGTCACTCAAACCACTAATGGAAATTACACCATTACCATTTTTCCCTTTTTGAAAATCTATATTTATCGGTACAGAAGCTGATTGATCAAATGCATTACTATTTGAACTGGCAGGCTGACGGCTGACAACTTGTTCAGTAATGTTATTTGATGCTGTATATGGTGTGTTGACAGTTGCCGGAGAAGTAGTAATTTTTTCTGATTTATTTTTTACTTTATTTTTGGACGGAATAGATTCCTGTACATATACCCAGACTTCATTGCCTTTAATTACAGCATTGTACTGGCCAGTTTTGGCTAAGGATAGCATTACACGAGATTTGTCTGTAGTTTGACCAGCTTCAATTTGCTGTAAAACTGTATCATCAAATTTGAGTAAATTCTGTGGTAAGGTTATTCCTGTCCCAGCAAAGTCCAATGCAATTCGTGCAGGATTTTCGGTTGTAAAACCTTTAGGTAACGCGGGGTCTTTATCAAACTGAATTTTAATCAGACGTTGCTGGTTTGGTAACGCACCGACATTGATGGCTGTTATGTTGCCGGCAAAAAGACTCTGACTCAGTAAACCCAGACCCAGAGTGGACAAAATAGATATGGTTTTAATTTTCATATTGGTACCTTCTTAATTTTAAATGGGTTACTTTTTTCAGTTCTGACCGGATGTCTCTGAAGATGCTGCGTCAGCAGCCTGCAAGGGTAAACTAGCCTTTCTGCTAGTCCAATTGCCATATGAGTCTTCAACTAATTCTGATATAACAATTTCATCAGGTGTTATTGTAGTAATTCGTCCATAGCTTTGACCCAGATAATTACCCAGATTAACAGTGTATACATGTCCATTTACTGAAATAAATGCAGATGGTGCTTTTCCCGCTCCTTTAATTAAACCAACATAATGCAATTCATCTAATGAATAATTTTCCAAGATTTGTTTAGGTCGGTTTAGATCAGGTGCATTAGCACCTTGTAAACCTGCTTTGAGACGCGCAGGTTCAAATATATTCATTTGAGGCTGTGGAGGAGGGGTGTAAGAAGGCTGAATATTTATTGTGGTTTGCTTCTGTTTCATGGGTTTGATTTTTGCCTGTTGGCTGGTATTCCGCATCCATTCATGTAAATCTTCATTTGCTGCCGAACAGGCACTCAGTGTAAAAATACACAGGCAGATTAGATATTTATTCATATTTTTTCCGTAGCTTATATATTAAATTACCCTAGTTACAGCTATAGGCAGCCTATTTTTGGTCGTTTTTATTTTTATTTTGAGCTTTAATTTCTGCATCTGTTAAAGCTTTATATGTATTGGCAACTGCGTTTAAGGTAAGCGTATTATCTTTCTCATTTCGTTTTAGTACGATTGAGTTTAATGTGACTATTCGCGATAGCTTCCCTACATCACGAAGAAACTGACTTATCTGATTATAACTACCTGTCAATGTGATGTTGTAAGGTAAGGTTTGAATTACTTGTTGATCTGATTTATTTTGTGGCTGATCATCTGAGTTTGAATTAAGAACTTGTGCTGGAGTGATACTATCCATATTTAAACCATTTTTAGTAGCACATTCATGTAGTTCTTGAATAAGATTAGGGATTTCTGCTTGTGTTGGGAGCTGTTTTAATAATAAATGAAATGAACCATTAATATTATTAAGTTCTGCTTTCAATACATCAAGATTAGCTGCCTGTTTACTTTTTTCAGTATAGGTTTGCTTTAGAGATTCTTCTTCTTCCTTCAATCCACTAAGCCGCTCATTTAATCCGCTGTAAACAAAGAAATAGGCAATAAGAAGTATCAATACAATGATACCACCGGCTATGCCTAGCTGTACAGGTTTAGCTTGTTGGGAGAGGAAATTTAGATTTATTGATTTAAGATCTATATTTTTGGCCATTGTCAGTACTCCTTCAATTTGTTGGTTCAGATGCACTAGACTCATTTTCTTGCTGAGGTGCTTCTGTATCCTGATTTAGTTCAGTTGATGAAGAGTTTGGGTTAATAGCCTGATTGGTTTCTCTCATATCTTCTTGCTGGCCAATAAGATTATTCAAACGTATACGAATACTAAATTCCTGAGTATTATTAACTCGTTTGATATTTAATAATTCAGGTGTAGTAAATAGTTGTCCTGGTAAAGCATTCATAAAAGCTGCAGTTTTAGCATCACTAAAAGCTTTACCATTAATGACATATGTATTGGCATCTTGAGCTTCTATACTGGTTATATACAATCCTAAAGGTGCTAATGTATTCAACGTATCTAGTATACGAGCTGCTTCAAAACGTTTATTTGATAACTCTTCTACTTTTTCTTGTCTGGCAGTGAAATTTTTGCGCTCATCTTGTAATTGAGCGATCTGTTTAATTTCTCCATCCAGTTTGTCTATTCCATCTTTTAATACTTGATTACGGGCTTCTTGACTGCTTACCCGACTATCTATAGCTAAGTATCCTAATACTGCCAGACCTATACCGATTAAAGCAGCAACGGCCAGTAGAGTCTGAAATTGTTTCTTTTGTTTGGTTTGTAAGGCTTCTCGATAGGGCAGCAGATTAATTTTTAATAAAGGTAACATCTTATAATCCTCTTACGGCCAGGCCAAAGGCTACGGTTAATAAACTACTGTCCTGTTGCAATTTAGCCTGTTGAATGGCATCACCGGGCTGTGCTAACAGTATAGGGTTGATCTGTTGCGCAGGAATACTGGTTTGCTGGCTGATGCTGTCAGCAAGGCTATTGGCTGCCTGATTATTGCTGTAACCAAAAACAAGAATTTCTTCAATTTCATTTTCTTGACTAGCCGAAGTAAAATAAAATTGTAAAACTCTCTGTATTTCCTGAATAAATTGTTGTTGGAATGGCTGTGCTACAGTCTGATTGTAATCTTCTGGCTTAGTTTGACTATAGAGCATTTCCCACGCTTCTTCATCAGTCAGCTGGTAGTTTCGGCGCAAGGATTGCATTAGATGATCATAGCCAAGATTAATTTCTTGTTTATAAAGTAATTTGCCATGACGCATGATAATTGCTTGTGTTTCACCGAAATCAATGTTGAAAACTGCGATACATTTTTCTGTTAATTCAGGCTGTCTGGTGTTTATCCATGTGATGGCGCTATTCATTATTGCCAGTATATCGACATCCATTTGTGTGGGTGTGATACCTGCATCGGTAAAAGCATCCATCAGAATATTGACGTCATCTCGTTTGCTGTTGACCAGTAGCAAACTTTCTTTTCCATCCTCATTGATACTAACATTTTGATAGTCGTAACTTACATCATCCATTGAGTCATATTGACTCAATTCAGCCATGATTTGTTCTTCTTCGGTATACTCTGTATCTTCATCTCTATCGAGAAACTGGATGGAGGTTTGCTTTTGTGAAATGGCTACGGTAATGTTGCGACAATTGCTTTGGAGCATTTGTTTAGCCTGTTGTAGATGAACAACAAGTTCATCATGATTTTCGATGTTGCCGTTACCAATAATATTTTTTGGCAAAGGCACAACAACGTATTTTTCGAGACGAAATTGATTTAAACTGCGTGCATTCAGGAGCACCATGTTAATGCTTTTATCAGTAAGACTGATACCAAGACACTGTCTCGATGAAGTTGTGGCCACCTTCTTATTCTTTGAATTTATTTTGAAATTATTCAGTTTCATGAAAGGGCTTTCTGTCTGTTTATCAAACGGGTGATGAAGTGCTTAAAACTCGATTTTGTATGTTGCTAACGAAATGAAGAACAAAGTTTACTTTATTTTGAATATGTTTCGCAGCCTTTAAATGAAAATTAGTTGATTATGATTAGAAAATTATTGCTATCTACCGTTGGTTTTTTTGTAGGACTGGCGCTATTTGCTGCTGGTCTGGTGGCGATTGCAATTATGGTAACTTATCCTAAATTGCCTTCTCTAGAAGCTGTAACTCATTATCAGCCGAAAATGCCACTTACTATTTATTCTGCTGATGGCAAGCTAATGGGGCAGTTTGGTGAAGAACGACGTGCTTTTACTCGTATCAATGATTTTCCACAAGTACTGAAAGATGCTGTTGTTGCAGCTGAGGATAAGCGGTTTTATGAACATGGTGGTGTTGATTTTATTGGCATTAGCCGTGCGCTTATTTCTAATCTAACTGGTGGTGTGCAATCTGGAGCCAGCACTATTACTCAGCAGGTAGCTCGCAATTTTTATCTTACTAATGAGCGTACCTATACGCGCAAGTTCAATGAGGCTTTGCTGGCCTATAAAATTGAACAAAAACTGACTAAAGATCAGATACTGGAACTTTACTTTAATCAGATTTATCTGGGGCAGCGTGCGTATGGTTTTGCAGCTGCTTCTTTGGTTTATTTTAATAAGCCTGTACAACAATTAGATTTGGCAGAGGCGACGATTCTGGCTGGTTTGCCTAAGGCTCCTTCTACTTTTAATCCTGTTGTAAATCCACAACGGGCTAAAATGCGTCAGCGATATATTCTGAATAATATGGTTGAACTGGGCAAAATTACTCAGGCTCAGGCTGATGCTGCTTATGCTGAACCATTAAAATATGTGCATTATCAGCAGGCAATAGATCAGAATGCTCTTTATGTAGCCGAAATGGTACGTCAGCAGATGTATGAAAAATATGGTGACGCGGCGTATACCCAAGGTTTCAAGGTATACACCACAGTAAATTCTCAGGCTCAGGCTGTAGCTACTCAGGCGCTGCGTAAGGTATTGAACAATTTTGATAAAGGTTCTGCTTACCGGGGTGCTGAAGGCTTTTTTGATTTAAGCAAAATTCCAGATGATATTCGCGATGAACAGATAGAGCAGTATTTGGCCAATCGCTCTGCGGTGGATGGGATGCTACCGGCTGTGGTGACGGCTCTGAATTCCAATTCAATAGTAGTTTATATCGCTGGTGTTGGGGAGATGCGCATTAGTGGTAATAGTTATAACTGGATAAAGCGTGCAATTAACAATGCTAAATTGGGTGAAGCATCTGTACGTGTTGGTTCGGTAGTGCATGTGCATAGAGAAGGTAATAGTTATCGTGTTGTGCAGCAGCCAGAACTTCAAGGTGCAATTGTTGCTTTAGATGCTCAGACAGGGGCAATCAAAGCACTTGTGGGCGGTTATGACTTTTACCGCCGTAGTTTTAATCGTGCCACTCAGGCAAAAAGGCAACCTGGGTCATCATTTAAACCGTTTATTTATTCTGCTGCTATTGCTAAAGGTTTTACGCCGGCTACGATGGTTAATGATGCGCCGATTGTTTTGCCAGGTATGGGTAATGGTGGACGTGCATGGGCACCAAAAAATTCGGATGGACGCTATGCTGGATTTATAACATTGCGACAAGCATTAACTGCCTCTAAAAATATGGTGTCTATTCGTATTTTGATGGCAATGGGGGTGGATTATGCCAGACAGTATGTGCAGCATTTCGGTTTTAGGCCAGATCAGATTCCCAATAGTTTGTCGATGGCATTGGGTAGTGGGCAGGTAACGCCAATGCAAATGGCTGAAGGCTATGCAATTTTCGCTAATGGGGGATACAAGGTTTCCAATTATGTGATAGACCGAATTTATGACAGTCGTGGTAATTTGCGCGCGCAGATGCAGCCGTTGGTGGCCAAACAGAATGCTCCTATGGCTATAGATCCGCGTAATGCATTTATTTTGTATCACATGATGATGGACGTGGTTAATCATGGTACTGCTTATAGTGCTCATGCATTGGGACGGAGTGATATAGCGGGTAAAACAGGTACGACTAATGATAATAAGGATGCTTGGTTTGTAGGTTTCAATCCGAATATAGTTAGTGCGGTATTTATTGGTTATGACCGTCCACGCAGTATGGGACGTTCAGCTTTTGGTGGTACGATTGCGGTGCCAGTATGGCTTGATTACATGCGCTATGCGTTAAAAGATAAACCGGTTGTAAATACACCAGTGCCTGCCGGAATTGTTCAGAAATCCGGTGAATTCTATCTGAAGGAATATCAGACAACTAATCCTGATCTACCACTGGATAATCGAGCTGACGGGCCGATTACGCCAAAGCAGGGAAATAGTAATAATGATGGAGATGATGATGGTGCTGAAATTCCAGTTGTTCCCCAGTCAGGTAATAATGGCCAATTAGATTCTCTTTTCTAAACAATATTAGATAAAGATATTTATTAATAAAAACGGGTAATCTGTATAGATACCCGTTTTTATTAAATATATTTTTGAAAAGAAAAATTAAATTTAAAAAATTATTTGTTATCTGGTTGAATTAAATTTTTATTATGGAAATGAATATTTGAAGATTAGAATTTTTGAAATTACAAAGGTTTTTAGTTGTCATAGTTGTAATAGACTAAGGTTTTATTAATCTATGACATTTTGTTTGGTAAGTAGACTGTACATTGAGTTACAATACTTATACAGATTATCACATTTCTTAAAATGAAAATTTGGCTTACTCTGAGCCATATAGGAAAGGAAGAATATGAGTGAGCAGATACTAAAGCCTGAACAATCCTCTGAAGTGAACAATCAGGATAAAGACACTAAATTAAATGTTTTTGAAAAAAGTGTGCTGGAGTATCGAGGAAAACATTCCGATGAAGATTCATCTTCAGCACCTTTGCCAGCTAGTTATCCATACCGCACTCGGATGCGGCGGGCTACTTATGAGCGTGAGAAAGCCAGATTGCAAATTGAGCTATTGAAAGTGCAAAACTGGGTTAAGGAATCTGGTCAGAAAATTGTCTCCTTATTTGAAGGTCGGGATGCTGCCGGTAAAGGGGGGACAATCAAGCGATTTATGGAACATCTCAATCCGCGCGGTGCCCGAGTTGTAGCGCTGGAAAAACCGACTGAAACTGAAAAAGGGCAGTGGTATTTTCAACGCTATATTGAGCGTTTGCCGACAAGTGGTGAGATGGTTTTTTTCGATCGATCTTGGTATAACCGTGCTGGTGTGGAAAGAGTAATGGGTTTTTGCCAGCCGCATGAATATTTGCAGTTTATGCGTCAAACACCAGAATTGGAACGTATGTTAGTTAACAGCGGGATTTATCTGTTTAAGTTTTGGTTTTCTGTTTCTCGAGAAGAGCAGTTGCGTAGATTTATTTCTCGTCGTGACGACCCGTTGAAACACTGGAAACTTTCGCCTGTTGATATTCAGTCTCTGGATCGCTGGGATGATTATACGGCAGCTAAGAATGATATGTTTTTTCATACGCATACTGGTGATGCACCCTGGACGGTTATTAAATCCGATGATAAAAAACGAGCCCGTCTGAATTGTATTCGCCATTTTCTGACTGAACTTGATTATCCAGGTAAGGATACCAATGCCATTGGTGCTGTTGACCACTTAATAGTGTTGAGGCCACAAACCAATTTTAAGGATTCTACCGATACACATATTGATTAGTTCTATTATGTGTGCAGGGTTCTTTTAGCCTGATAATTTTTACCTATCATGTGGATTTCAGGGTATATGCAAGGGTAGTTGTAATTGGGTAAATGTATTCTTTGTGATTTTATATGAGAATAAGAATGATTTTAGTGTTTTTTTCTGGAAAGTAAATTCACGTGGAATTGACCAAATATATTACTGAAACGGCTAAAGCAGCTAAAGAGGCTTTTTATTCTCTGACTAGAGTTTCTGCTGCACAAAAAAATCAGGCTTTAATGCTGATTGCTAATAATCTAGCTGCACAACAGCACCTTATTCTTGCAGCCAATGAAGCAGATATGAAGGCAGCACGTTTGCAGGGATTGGATGCTGCTTTACTTGATCGTCTGCATCTGAGCAATCGTAGTATTGATGCGATGATTGAAGGTGTTCATAAGGTTGCGGCACTGCCTGATCCAGTAGGTGAAATGGATGATTTTAGAACTCTGCACAGTGGTATCACCGTTGGTAAAATGCGTGTTCCGCTTGGTGTAATTGGTATGATTTATGAATCACGCCCGAATGTGACGCTGGATGCGGCGATTTTATGTCTGAAAGCTGGTAATAGTTGTTTATTACGCGGTGGAAGTGAAGCCATTAATAGCAATAAAGCTATTGCTGCTGTCATCAATTCTGCTTTGATTGAAACTGGAATACCCCAAGCTGCTGTTAATCTGATTACTGAGACTGATCGTGCAGGTGTTGATGTGCTGCTTAATCTGCCCGAATATATTGATGTGATTATTCCACGTGGCGGTAAAGGGCTGGTGCAAAGAGTGAAGGAAAAATCCCGGGTACCGGTAATCAAACATCTTGATGGTATTTGTCATGTTTATATTGACGCTTCCGCTTCTGCAGAAATGGCAGTTGATATAGCTATAAACGCGAAGACTTCGCGCTATGGTACTTGCAATACTATGGAAACCTTATTGATTCATGCTAGCCAAGCAAAAAAATTATTACCTTTGTTACAGCAAAAGTATGCTGAGAAAAATGTTGAATTACGTGGCTGTGCGCAAACTGTGCAGATTTTGAAGGATGATGTTTTACCGGCTACTGAGGAGGATTGGTCTACTGAATATTTGGCTCCAATTCTGTCTATAAAGGTAGTAGCCAATATTGAAGACGCTATAGAGCATATAAATCATTTTGGCAGCCATCATACTGATAGTATTGTAACCAATGATTTACTACATGCTCAGCTTTTTCTACGTGCTGTAGACTCTGCTAGTGTTATGCTGAATGCGTCTACTCGTTTTGCAGATGGCTATGAGTATGGTCTTGGGGCTGAAATTGGTATATCTACTGATAAAATCCATGTACGAGGTCCAGTAGGATTGCAGGGTTTAACCAGCCAGAAGTGGATTGTTTTGGGACATGGAGAGGTACGTATTTAGGGATTAGTCTGTTTTAATCATCGCTATATTCTTTTGACTTAAATGTTTCTTTCTCTATACAGAATGTCACTTTTCAAAGTTGAATTCGTGAATTAAATCATTTCTTTAACTTATATGATAATTTTTGTTTGTGACTTCTGATTTATAAACTGTTTGTTCCAAGTTTGGTATTTAGATTTTTATATGTCAATATGATATTGTGCTGATTAAATTCTGCAGAAATTAAAAGGGCATAATGTGAAACGCATTTTATTGTTTATTGCTACAAATCTAGCCGTTATTATCGTTATTAATATTGTTCTGTACATCTTATGTGCATTTTTGGGTATTAGGCTTAACAGTAATACGACCAGCAGTTTGTTGTTAGTGGCAGCTGTAGTGGGTTTTACCGGTTCGTTTATCTCTTTGTTGATGTCAAAATCGCTAGCTCTTGCTTCGGTTGATGGTCAGATAATTGGTCAACCTCAAAGTGCTGCGGAGGCATGGCTACTAAACACTGTAGCTCGGCTGGCAAATCAGTGGAATATTACTATGCCGGAAGTGGCGATTTATGATTCTCCAGAGCCCAACGCTTTTGCGACTGGTGCTACTAAAAATAGCTCACTGGTCGCGGTGAGTACTGGTTTGTTACATGGTATGTCTCAGGATGAAGTAGAAGCTGTGCTGGCTCATGAAATGGCACATATTGGTAATGGTGATATGGTGACAATGACATTGTTACAGGGTGTGGTTAATACATTTGTGTTTTTCTGGGCACGCCGTATTGCAGATGTTATGGCCAGAGATGAAAATGGAGAAGTGTCTCAGGGTGCCTACTTTGCGATAAGTCTGATTTTGCAGATTATATTTGGTTTTTTGGCCAGTCTAGTTGTGATGTGGTTTAGCCGTCAGCGTGAGTATCGGGCAGATGCAGGTGCTGCGCGTTTAGTGGGCGCACCAAAAATGATCGCTGCTTTGCAGCGGTTGAAAGGTGAAACCAGTCAGTTGCCGACTGGTATGTCTGCTCTGGGAATTGCCAGTGAGTCGGATGACTCTTTGTTTAGCACCCATCCAACGTTGGATAACCGAATTAATCGTTTGCGCCAAATGTGAAATCTGTTTTTTTATAAGTAGACTTCTTTAAATCAATCTCTTATATTTATTTTGTGCAAAATGCTAGTAATTATTTTGAATCTAAATTGCTGATTACTATTATAAATGAGGTTCATTAGAAATTAGTTATAGCCGATTTATACTGCAGCCATAGGTTAGTTGAAAAAATAGTTTGTGGATTTATGATTTTTCGGCTTTTTATAAAAAGTATTTATAAGTTTCTGATCGAATATTTCCCTTATTTGTTTCAGTCTTAGATTTATAATTAAGGTAATTCTGAACACTGCAGAGATAAATAAACAATTCCTTCAGAATATTCTTTTAAAAATGCACTAATTCAAACCTTTGTAATTGACTAATAAATCTGTTTTTAGTTTTAAGAATTTAGCTTTAAGAGTTATTCTGGTTTTATGAATAACATATGAGAATTATGATTTAATTGGTACTTCATATTTGATATTTATTTCAAATTTTAATGAGTTATGATTAATTTTTCTGTCTATTTTGATGAAGGTTTTTGTCTGGATAGATGTTATGGAAATTAGTTATCTAAATAGTTTTTTGCATAAAACTTATGATAAATGCTAAACATATAAGTTTGGAAATTTGAAAAATGTTCGCATTTTATCTTTTTACTTTATATAAGCTTATTGTGAAGCTGATATTTTATTCAGGTTAATCTTTACTGAATCAGTTGTAGGTATGTTTTCTTTTTTTGTTCATCAGGTTTATGATACAGCGAGATATCAGAACCTGATTACCTCTGATTATGATAAATGTATAGATTAATAGAGAGAAATATGCATAATTATTTAACACCTAATTTTAGTTTTGCACCTATGCTGCCTATTCGTGCTGAAGGTAGCCATGTATGGGATGATAACGGGCAGGAATACATAGATTTAGCAGGTGGTATTGCTGTGAATGCTTTGGGTCACTGTCATCCGCTTCTGATTAATGCGTTGATGGAACAGGCACATAAGTTATGGCACATTTCCAATATTTATACCACCCAACCGGCACAGAATTTGGCTGAGCGTCTGGTAAAACACACATTTGCTGAGCAAGTATTTTTTTGTAATTCTGGCGCAGAAGCCAATGAAGCTGCTTTTAAACTGGCCCGAAAATACGCGCGTGACCATTTTCCTGATACAGGAAAACACGAAATAATTGCTTGTATTAATGGATTTCATGGTCGTACGCTTTTTACTGTCTCTGTAGGCGGTCAATCCAAATACAGTAATGATTTTGCGCCCTTGCCTGCTGGTATCCGGCATATTCCGTTTAATGATGTTGCTGCTATTGATGCAGCGGTCAATGATAAAACCTGTGCGGTAGTTATTGAACCGATTCAAGGTGAAAGTGGTGTATTGCCTGTAACAGAAGCATTTTTGCAGGCGGCACGTCGTGCCTGCGATCGTCATCAAGCTTTGTTGATTCTTGATGAAGTGCAAACGGGGATGGGACGTACCGGTAAGTTGTTTGCACATCAGTATTATGATATCCGGCCGGATATTGTTTCAACTGCTAAAGCACTGGGTTGTGGGATTCCTATAGGTGCTATGTTGACGACAGAAGCTGTTGGCCGCAGTTTTACGCCTGGTAGTCATGGCAGTACCTTTGGTGGCAATCCGCTAGCGTGTGCGGTGGGCTGTGCGGCATTTGATATTATAAATACGCCTGAGACCATACAGAATGTTTTGCGGCAAGGTGAAAAATTGAAGGAAGGTTTGCAGGAATTATCTGCTGCATCTGGTGTGTTTGCTCAGGTAAGAGGACAGGGTTTATTGCTTGGTTGTGTAATGTCTGATAATTACAATGGACGGGCTGCGCAATTAATGCAGCTGGCTTTGCAGCATGGCTTGCTGGTTTTGGTGGCAGGTAATAATGTCTTACGCTTTGCACCTAGTCTGCTATTGACTGATGCTGATTTGCAGACTGGCTTGCAAAGACTAAAAGCTGCAATTAAAGCTTTTGTGCACATATGAGTAAGCATTCGTCTATAGGCCGGCATAAAATTGTTGTGTTGACAGGTTCGGGCATCAGTGCAGAAAGTGGTTTGCAGACTTTCCGTAATCATGGTGGATTATGGGATGGTGAAAAAATTGAGGATATTGCTACACCTGAGGCTTTTGAGCGCCATCCTGAACGAGTTTTAGAATTTTATAATCTTTTAAGGCGGAAGTTGCTAAGAGCTCAACCTAATACGGCTCATTTAGCACTAAAAAATCTGGAAACAAGATACGATGTTAATATTATCACGCAGAATGTAGATGATTTGCATGAGCGTGCTGGTAGTAGTCATGTACTACACTTACATGGTGAACTGTTAAAAGCAAGAAGTAGTGTTGATGAAAATTATATTGTCGATTGTTTTTCAGATCAGACGCTGGAAGATAAAGATAATCACGGTTTCCAGATGCGGCCGCATATTGTGTGGTTTGGAGAGACTGTGCCGATGATTGACTCTGCCATTCAACTAATGCGTTGTGCTGATATAGTTATCATTGTTGGCACATCTTTGCAAGTATATCCGGCTGCAGGTCTGTTTCACTATGCGGCAAGATCTGCAGAAATTTTTCTGGTTGATCCTCAACCACTTGAAGGGCTGCAGAATATACAAATCATTCGTGCATCTGCTCAAGCTGGTGTAAGTGGTCTGGTTGATGAGTTATTGTTACGAACTGAAGCTTGACTTTGAATACATATTGGGTTGTGTAAGTAAATGCAGCTTAATTTACAGTTAATGCTAAAATTTATGTTTTAATTTTTGGTTTTATGTGTCTTGGTATGAAAAAAAATAATTTGGTCATTGCTAGTCGTGAAAGCGCACTGGCTATGTGGCAAGCACGACACATACAGCAGTGTTTGCAGGTGCTTTATCCTAATATATCTATCACTATTCAAGGTATGACGACAAAGGGTGACCAGATACTAAGCCAGTCTTTGTCTAAAATAGGTGGTAAAGGACTGTTTATCAAAGAGCTGGAATGGGCATTGCAAGCAGGAACCGCCGATATTGCGGTTCATTCACTTAAGGATGTACCTATGGAGTTGCCAGAAGGTTTTGTTCTGGCTGCTATAACTGAGCGGGCTAATCCTTTTGATGCTTTTGTTTCACAACAGTATGCCCATCTGTCGGAATTGCCAGAAGGAGCCATTGTTGGCACATCTAGTCTGCGCCGCGAAGCTCAGCTTCGATTGCACTATCCGAATTTACACATAAAACCTTTGCGCGGTAATGTGCAGACCCGCCTCAGTAAATTAGATAAACAAGAATATGCAGCTATTATTCTTGCTGCTGCTGGTTTGGAACGTTTGGGTTTAGATCATCGTATCCGTAGCATTTTGCCGGTTGAAATTTCCATACCTGCGGCTGGTCAAGGTGCACTGGCAATTGAGGTGGCTTCTCACCGGACTGATTTATTACACTTATTGCAGCCTCTTCATCATGCAGTTACAGCGGCTTGTGTGACGGCAGAACGAACCATGGCAAAGTTTTTGGGTGGTAGCTGTCAAGTCCCTTTGGCTGCTTATTGTGTTGAAAGCTCTGGTACGCTTGAATTGTTTGGTTTGGTTTCTTCTGTTGATGGAAAAACGGTGCTGCGTGCTAGCGCGCAGGCTTCTATGAGTGATACGGAACAACTGGGTTTAAACGTGGCACAAAAATTAGCCAGTTTGGGCGCCAGAGACTTGATTAATGAAGTGCTGTCCGGTCAATGATTACTCATCCCAGCATTGTATTGATGCGTCCGCGACAGGCTGCGGCTGCTGATATAGAAAGCTGTATTCGTGCTGGATGGCAGCCATTATTAATGGAGTATCAGCAGTTGCTACCTTTTGATGATATCTTGCAGCAGCTGGCTGAGCGCAGCTTGAAACAAGATGTTATTGTGTGGGTCAGCCCTAGCGCAGTGCACATTGCTGCCAAATATCTTGTTCAGTCTGATAATGTAATGCATGTGGCTGTAGGCGCGGCTACAGCAAAAGTGTTAGTTGCTTACGGTTTTAAACAGGTAGTTTATCCGCTTGATGGCAATGATAGTGAAGCAGTTTTACGTTTAGCTATATGGCATCAGAAAAATGGAAGGATGATGCTGATTAGGGGTGTTGGCGGTCGTGAATTGCTGGTTGACAAGCTAGGTCAGCAAGGATGGCAGGTTGAGCTGGCTGAAGTGTATGAGCGCCAGCCACAGCTGCTTAATTGGTCAGTATTGAGGCAGCCACTTAAAGAAAAGCGTTTGAAGGCTGTTTATATGACGACAAGTGCTGCTGTAAATGCGTGGTTTTCGCAGATGCCGCCAGATTTGTACGCAATTGGCAAAAGCTTGTTATACTTAGTTCACCATCCACGTGTGGAAGCAGCGCTGTCGAGTTATGATGTAGCTACGATGCTGGTATCGGATTTACAGCGTGGATTGGAAATTTTGCATTCAGACAGTACAGTGTGATAGTTGTTCTGCTGAGCTGTTGTCCCAATTATCGTGCAGGGAGTATACCGAATGAGTGAACAACAAGATACGCAGTCTGGTCAGTCTCCGGAGCAAGGTAAGCAGCCATTGCTGGTGAATACACAAGGTGAAGTGCGTGTACCTCCTGAATCGACTACATCCGCGGCAGCTGAACCTTCAGATAAACAAAAAGCCGGCATCCATCAAACTAAAGATTTTCAAAAAAACAACACAGGATCAGGAATGTCTGTACCTCAAGAAACCAGCCGGCCAGCTTCAGTAAAACAAGTATCTGGTACGGGTAAGGGAATAGCACTGGGTGCTTTGGTACTGTCGATACTTGCATTGGGTGCCAGTGGATTTTTATTTGTCGAGGGACAGAATCTGCTGAAAAATCAGCAACTGCAATTTGATCAGAAAATCGAAAATGCAGGTATTGGAGCCAGTAAAACCGCGGCTACGGTGGAAACAAGTTTGGCGCTGGTTGATGAATTAAGTAAGCAGTTGCAAGATTTGCAAACGCAGCAGAAAACACAGGGTGATAATGTTGACCGTCTGACTCGTGCTTATCAGGAGCTGGTAAAAAGCCGCACTGATTGGTTGGTTGATGAGATTGAGGCTACGCTAAATCTGGCTGCACAGCAGTTGCTGATATCGGGTAATGTTCCGGTGGCCGTAAATGTGCTGGAAAATCTGGATAGTCGTTTGGCACGTTTTGACCAACCTCAGTTACTACCAATTAAAAAAGCCATCAGTAGTGATCTCGAAAACTTAAAAGGTCGTCCATATCTTGATGTAGCTAGTGCTTCTTTGCGTCTAAATCGTCTGGAATCTGGCGTCGCGGGGTTACCTTTAGTGGTTGATAATCAGTTGCAGCCTAATGTCTCTTCTGGTACGGCAACTATTAATCCAAATGCATCATGGTGGCAGCGTACGTGGCAAGCTACACTGCATTCGCTAAGTAGTATGGTTGAAGTTCGGCATATCAATCATAATGATTCGATGTTAATGTCGCCGGAACAAATTTATTTTGTACGAGAAAATCTACGTCTGCGTTTGTTGGATGCGCGTATTGCGCTGATTCAGCGGCGTAGTGAGGTTTATGCCGCTGATTTGAACACAGCCGAGGCCACGGTTAAACAGTATTTTGATGGTAGCTCTGCGGCGACACAATCTTGGCTTAAAGAGCTGTCTCAACTGAAAATGTTGAATGTTCAGACCAATCAGGACAGTAATCTTTCTGCAAGTTTGGCAGCAGTGCGAGATTATCAGCATCAGGCTGGTATGGATATGTCAACTGCGTTGCCAGATTTAAGTGCTTCAAGTGCCAGCAGTGCTTCTGCTGTGGCCGAAACTCATTCAGCAAAAGCAGCCAGTGCGGAAAGCGCTAAAAATGCAACAGCAGCTTCTGCCGTGCAGGGAGAACATTCATTATGAGATCTTTGTTATGGTTGATTATACTATTTATAGTGGCTGTAGCTGTGGTACTGGGTGCCAAGTATTACAGTGGTGATGTTTATATTGTCGTAGAACAGACGTTGATACGTATTAATCTGCAGCTCTTTATCGGTATGGTGCTTTTGACGGTGGTAATGCTGTATATTTTGCTGCGCATTGTTATGGGTTTTGTGCATCTCCCCGGCCATTGGCAACATTGGCGCATAAATCATCAGCGCCATCAGGTTGAAATGGCCTTGAATCATGCTGGTTTGGCTTATTTTGAAGGACGCTATCAGTTTGCTGCCCGAGAGGCTGAACGAGTGCTGCGCAATAAACAGGGTCAGCATAGCCGATCACTGGCTTTATTGCTGGCTGCTCACAGTGCAGACCAAATGGATGATATGAGTACTCGAGACCGCTATTTAAACGAGGTGGCCAAGCTGCCCGAAAAACAGCAACTCTCACGTTATCTGCTGCTTAGTCAATCAGCTCTGGCTCAGCACAATGAGCTGCAGGCTAAGAATGCATTGGATGCTGCTGCCAAAATCAATCCGAATTTAACTCAGCTTGTGAAACTACAACTACGCTATGACTGGGATCAGTATGATGCACGAGGAGTATTGCAGCAAGTGGATAAACTGAGCCGTGCAAGTGCATTAAGTGATAGTGAACAACAGCAATATAGATATTGGGCTTACCGGCAATTACTGGCTGAAGCCAAAAATCCTGTTGAACTGAAAAATAGTCTCAAATCAATACCAGTGGACGAACAAGAAAGCTTGTTGAATGCAGATATTGCAGAAAAGTATTTACAGCTAGGGATGTATACACAGGCTGTGAAATGGGTAAAGAAATATTATCCACGTAGCCATGATGCTGCATTGTTACCTGCTTTTAATCACGCTAACCAGTTTTTGAGCAGTAAAGAACAGCAAAAAAATATGATAGCAGCGGATAAATGGTTACAACAGGAGCCACATAATGCGGATTTGTTATTGCTGATGGGAGAGATGAGCTACCAGCAGCAATT
This sequence comes from Snodgrassella alvi, assembly GCF_002777855.1. GTDB lineage: Bacteria > Pseudomonadota > Gammaproteobacteria > Burkholderiales > Neisseriaceae > Snodgrassella > Snodgrassella alvi_E. Next base: position 78,995 of record NZ_MEIK01000035.1, on the reverse strand, counting down.
ATGGGGTAAGGCGAAAAATTATTTAGAAGCGAGCTTGCAAGCGAAAAACAATAATGTGACCAGATTGTTGCTGGCAAAAGTGCTGGAGCAATCGGGTGAAAATGAGGCCGCAGAAGAGCAGCGTAATCAGATTCTGTCCAGTATCAGTAATGATGATGAATTGTAATTTTTTATTTTGATTTTACAGGCAGTCAGTACTTTTTTTGCTGACTGCCTGAGGTAGACTATGGCAGTGTTACATAACGATACTTTTTTACGAGCTTTATTGAAACAGCCAGTAGAGTACACGCCAGTATGGCTGATGCGTCAGGCTGGACGTTACTTGCCTGAATACCGCGCTACTCGCGCTAAGGCTGGTAGTTTTCTGGCGTTATGCCATAATACCGAGCTGGCTACAGAAGTAACATTGCAACCACTGGAGCGCTTTGCACTGGATGCGGCGATACTTTTTTCAGATATTCTGACTGTACCTGATGCCATGGGTCTGGGCTTGCACTTTGTGGAAGGCGAGGGGCCTAAGTTTATGAATCCGCTTCGGCAGGAGCAAGATGTACAGCGGTTGCATGTACCGGATATGCAGCGGTTGCGCTATGTGTTTGATGCTGTAAACAGTATTCGGCGGGCTTTAAACGGACGTGTGCCATTGATTGGTTTCAGTGGTAGCCCGTTTACATTGGCCTGCTACATGGTTGAAGGTAGCGGTAGCCGAGATTTTCGTTTATTAAAAACTATGATGTACCAGCGGCCGCAGTTATTGCATCATATTCTGGATATCAATGCACAAACGGTTAGTCTTTACTTGAATGAGCAAATCAGAGCAGGTGCTCAGGCTGTGCAGATTTTTGATACTTGGGGCGGTATTCTGAGTGATGCAGCTTTTCAGGAGTTTGATTTACGCTATCTGCAACAGGTGATTTCAGGCTTGCAGAGAGAAGCAGATGGCCGGCAAGTACCAGTAATTGTGTTTACCAAGGGCGGTGGGCAGTGGCTTGACCAGCTGGCTGATTTGGAAATCGAAGCTTTGGGGGTGGATTGGACTGTAAATTTACATCAGGCACGTAAGTTAGCTGGTGATCGAGTAGCTTTGCAGGGAAATCTTGACCCGTTGGCATTATTTGGTAATTCTGAAAGTATTGAATGTGAAGTGCGTCGTTTACTGACCGATTATGGTAAAGGTAGCGGCCATGTGTTTAATTTAGGACATGGAATTAATCAATATACTGATCCAGAAATGGTAAAGTTTGCTGTAGAAGCAGTACATAATTTGTCAGCTCCATATCATCAGATTTAGTCATCATTAGATACTGACAACTACGGGGCTCATACAGTTTTCAGCTAAATTACCTTAATGTACAGGCAGGCACAGGAAGTGATGATTCCGGTACCTGCCAGATTTTTGTCTGGCTGTTATTTTATTTGCGTATTTATTCTTAGTTGCTTTATTTTTATAATTAATCATTTTTTGTGTTTAAGAACAACAGGTCAGCTTTTATGTTACACAATATTCCTTGGGCAGAAATTTTTGTTGTTTTACACGTGTTGGTGGTGACTGTACTGATGGTACGGGTGTTGTATCACCAGCGTAATACAGGTGTTTCTGTTGCTTGGATATTAATGCTGATGGCGTTTCCTCTTGTAGGTGCTGTGGCTTATTTGCTGATTGGTGAACCCAGACTCGGTTCGCGCCGATTGCGGCGCCAGCGGGAACTGGTGAAATTTTATCATAAATTCAGTGACACCTATCTTCATGATTTCAATCAGCATGCTTGTAGTGGTCTGAATGAGCGCTATCATGGAATCAGCCTGATTGCAGCAGACAAAACGGGTTTTGAGGCTACTGAGTACAATCATCTAACTTTGCTGACACATGATGAGGAAATTATTTCTGCTATCCGCCATGATATTCAGCAGGCCAAAACGAGCTGCCTGCTGGCTTTTTATATTGTTGATCCTCAGGGTGTGATTGTCGATTTGCTGAATGATGCTATGGCGGCTGCTCAACGAGGTGTGGTGACCAGTATGCTGGTGGACAGTATTGGCAGCGCTAGATTCTGGCGTAGTGACTGGCCGCGGCGATTACGCAGTGCTGGTATTACTTTAACAGAAGCGTTACCTATACAGCTGTGGCGTACATTTTTTGTCCGTGCAGATTTGCGTAATCATCGCAAGATTGCAGTAATCGACCAGAAAATTGGCTATACCGGTAGTTTTAATCTGGTGGATCCTCGGTTTTTTAAAAAGAATGCTGGTGTCGGACAGTGGGTGGATGTGATGATGCGCTGTGAAGGCAGTTTGGTTCAGCCACTAGCTGCTGTGTTTGCCGGTGATATGGCTGTAGAGACCGAATCTAATTTGATGCAGGTACAGCAATGGGTAGACAGCTATGGCAAACAAGCTCTAATGCAAAATTTGCAGGTTGCACAAAAAGAAAAGACCGGAGTGGTAGTACAGGTAATTCCATCAGCACCTGAACAGGGAAGTCCGGTGATTTATGACACGATTGTGAACGCTATTCATGCCGCGACACGCCGGATTATGATTACAACCCCATATTTTGTACCGGATGATGCTTTGCTACTGGCACTGACTACAGCAGCTACTCGAGGGGTGGAAGTAACCTTGATTGTACCTGAGGCTGTAGATTCGAAACTGGTTAAATATGCTTCTCGAGCTTATTATCCGATGTTGCTTCAGGCCGGTGTTAAAATTGCTTTGTTTAAAGGTGGTTTGTTGCATGCTAAAACACTAACTGTTGACAGTGATTATACGCTTTTTGGAACGGTTAATATGGATATGCGCAGTTTTTATCTTAATATGGAAATTAGTCTGGCCATTTATGATGAAGGTATGACGGAAAAGATTGTTGCTTTACAAAATGGCTATCTGCGTGATTGTGACTATATTGAACTTAAAGCATGGCAGGCGCGTTCCAAATGGTGGGGACTAGTCGAAAATTCTGTGCGTCTCGTCGGCCCATTATTGTAGCGGTTTGTGAATGTATACAAAGCTGTCTGGTAAAAACCGGCAGCTTTTTTTATTAGCTGATATTGTAGATGCAGTCTGTGCAGAAAAAACTTCAGGTGTGAGTGAGTACAGTTAGTAGCTTGAGTAATCAATGTTTACTGATAAGCTGCTGTTATTAATATTTTTTAAATATTTTTTGCTTTGATTATTATTTTTGTCAATATTTACAGATAAATAGCTGCTTATTTTATGTCTATTTCAGAATATATAAATATTTCTGTTATATTTATGTATCTTTGATTTAGGAAGTAAATATTTACAAATAATATTTCTTTGAAAAATTTACTTTTTATGTATATTACTTATTCCAACATTTGATAATTATGTCTTACACACACTTGAAGAAATTGGTTTTGTCACTGGCTATGTTGCCTGCTGCTGTTTATGCAGAAGATAAAGATAATGCTCAGTTGCCAGATATAGAAGTAACTGCTTTACGCACGCATGCATCGTGGCTGGATACAGCAGCCTCTGTGCATACCGTTAATGCCAGAGCGCTAACTGATACACCTAAAACGAATATTTCCGATGCCCTAAAAGGGATTCCGGGTTTACAAGCTCTGGAACGGGAAAATTATGCTCAGGATATGCAAATTTCGATGCGTGGTTTTGGCGCGCGTTCAACTTTTGGGGTGCGTGGTATTCGCATTTACGTTGATGGTATTCCAGCTTCTATGCCAGATGGGCAAGGGCAGACTTCTAATATAGATTTGAACTCTTTAGATAAAATAGAAGTGCTTGGTGGCCCTTTTTCATCTCTGTATGGGAATTCCTCAGGAGGAACAATACTGGCAACTACCCGTGAAGGCGAAGGTAAGCCCAGTGTTAGTCTTGGATTCAATACGAGTCGTTTTGCTAAGCAGCAAACTTCATTTCAGTTACAGAGTGGGAGCGAATCAGCGTACCTGCCAGCCTATAATATCAGTTCTAATTATTTTGATACCAATGGATATCGTGAACACAGCGATGCACGGAAGGTACTGAATAATGCTAAATTTACATGGAATCTGAATGATGGCAGTACGCTGAATTGGGTGCTGAATCAGGTACGCATCAGAGCGGCCGATCCCGGTGGACTGACACGTGAACAATGGCAGGAGAATCCGCGCCAGATTGCTCAAAATGTCAGGGATTACAATATGCGTAAGGAAATTGACCAGAGCCAGACTGGTCTAACTTGGGATAAACCCATTAATGAGCATAATAGTCTATATGCAATGGTTTATGCCGGCCGTCGTCATGTAGTGCAATATCAGTCGATTCCAGCTAAAGCGCAAACTGCTCCTAAGCACGCAGGAGGCGTGATTGATTTTACCCGACATTATTATGGAGCCGATTTGCGTTGGCTAAACAAAAACACTTTGCCCAATCTCACTCTTATTGGGGGAGTGGCATTTGACCGTGAGAATGAAGACCGGCAAGGATACAATAATTTTAACGGCAGCCATCTGGGGGTAAAGGGTAAATTGCGTCGGGATGAATACAATACTTTATGGAATCTCGACCCATATATGCAGTTTTCGTGGCGATTTGTGCCGAAATGGCATGTGGATGGAGGCTTGCGTTATAGTAATGTACATTTTAAAACGCAGGATCATTATCTAGCTAATGGCGATGATAGTGGAGCACTGCGTTACCATAAATTATTGCCCAGTATTTCGCTAGGCTGGGATTTCCGGGATGATGCGGCTGCCTATATTGCCTATGGCAAAGGTTTTGAAACGCCTACTTTTACTGAAATGGCTTATCGGCCAGATGGTATGGCCGGTTTTAATTTCAATCTTAAGCCTTCTACCAGCGATACTATTGAAGCAGGACTGAAATTTGACCAGCAATGGGGAATATTTTCTGCAACAGCATTTCACACTGAGTCACATAACGATATAGTCTCAGCTGTATCAGCCGGAGGCCGTAGTACATTTCGTAATGCTGACCGTACCAAAAGATATGGCGCAGAGTTAGGCTGGCAGAAAACACTGTGGCAAAATTTGGAGGCGCGGGCTAGCTATTCATATGTTGATGCCAAATTTGATAGTGATATACCGGCGCTAGGAAAAGCTGTTGCTGTGCGTAAGGGAAATAAAATACCGGGAGTAGCACAGAATCAATTGTATTTTGGTTTGCAATGGCAACCGAAGCAAGGATGGCAAGGCGGTATGGATGTTCGTTATATGGATAAAATATACGTTAATGACAGCAATACTGATCATGCCCCTGGTTATGCGCTGGCATCTGCCAATATTGGTTATGAATGGGCTTATCGAGGCTGGACATTAAGCAGCTACGCACGTATTGATAATCTGTTTAATCGACGTTACACTGGTTCGGTGATTGTCAATGATAGTAATGGCCGTTATTTCGAACCCTCTCCTAAACGGACTTTCAGTACTGGTCTTAATATTCACAAAGCTTTATGATAAAAAAAGCACTGATTTAATCAGTGCTTTTTTTAAACGGCGTAATTTATATTACGCAATGTTCTCAATTAATCCTGCTGAATTCCGGCTATTAACCATTCTTGCTGATTACTAAGCGGTTTAACAAAATGCCAGACTTCACTGAACGGTTGCTGAGGGCTGCCCAGATTTTCACTGACCAGTCCACTAAAACGTACGCTGGCAATGTACTGATCATTTTCCTGTGTGCTGTCAACCAGTTCGGCATTGAGGTCGCTGAATTCGGCCGTATCCTGATTCTGGATAATATCGTCGCGGATGGCGGCAAACATTTCAGGTGTAAAGTAGCGTCTAATTTCTTCCAGATTCGAGGCATTATTCATGGATTGCACATGATTAAAACGCTGCCGAGCAAAGCGAAGAAATGCTTCGGTATTACTGCCATCAGCCATACCCGAAAAATTGTTTGGCATGACAGAGCTATTATTGCTTAGATTTTGACCAAATATGTTGGTTCGGGCACTATTACTGCTATTGTTCTGAGTGCCGAAATGATTGCTGTTTTGCTGAGTATTGTAAGGTATATTGCCCTGATTATTTTTTTTTGCTGCAAAACGACGATACAAATAGACTCCGCCAATCACAATAATGAGAAGCCATAGCCAGCTAAAGCCGCTTTTTTGCTCTGGCTGCGCCATTTGTGTCTGCTGATTAGCCTCAGTAGAGGTCTGATTGTCAACATTTTTGACCGAACTATTGTAATCACTTGCAGGGTTAGCGTTGGTGGTAGCAGGTTGCTGCTGGTTGTGGTTTGCCATAGCATGGCCGGCTAATGCACCAATTGCTGCTCCAGCGACACCGGCACCAATTACTCGAGCAGTACTGTTTCCACGAGGCTGAGCCTGATTGGCGTAACCGTTCTGATTATTACTGTATCGGTAATCATTGCGTCCAGAGTTTGAATAAGAGCGTGACATACCTGCATTATTACCTCCACCTAGACGGCTAGACGAAGAATTTGCATAATTGCTGCGGTTGTACTGGTAGGAAGGGCTGCTATACGTGCTGGAATAGTTGGAACGTGACATACCACGGTTTCCTCCGCCTCCAATGCGTTTGGCTTCTGCTAAAGGGCTCAAAGTAAGGCTGAGGATGACAGCTGAAGCAATATATCGTAGTTTTCGATTGTCCATTATTTGGATACTTTCATATCTTGAATACTAAAGTTAACTTTACTGTACATAGCGTTGAAAAATAAGATTTCAAGCAAAAAAAACAGCAATATTTAAACTATTTTACGGTTTAATGGTAGCTTTTGCGAATTGCACTCGGCATTTTAGCGAAAAATAACTAGCATGGTATGATGAACTTTAGCGTTAAAGAGGTTTGGATTGAGTTTGTTAAACAGCGCTCATCTATGAAGAGTTTTGCAGCTTGCTGTTATTTATTTGATAAAAATGGGGATATCTTGATTAAAAGGATTGCTGGTAGATGAATTAAATTCACTCCAGATAAAAAGAACCCTCTGTGCCAAGGGGAGAAGCAGCAGAGGGCCAAAATAATGTTTCGACAAGAGAATACTAAAAAGCATTTGAAATCTTGAGGTTATACGCTTGTTGCTGCGTATGGATATCATCTTAATGACTTAGACTGTTTTTTGCAGAGAAAGTTCATGTATTTTTGTTATATTTTGTAATTTTTCTTTTTTTGAAATCCGGGCAAGGTGATGTTGTAGCGATAAACGATTAAACGGCTGATGACACCACTGATAAACAACACATTAATGCTCAATGGTGTAACCATATTCCAATGATTCAATATGCATAATAGCAGCCCGAGTAATATTGCTATAGTTCCATAGATGTCACTACGCAAAATGATCGGGACTTCATTGACTAAAATATCACGCAGAATCCCGCCACCCACTGCAGTAACAAAGGCTAAGGTGACTACGCCAAACCAGTTTAATTTCAATGCTAAACCCACCTCGGCACCAGTCAGGCTAAATGCAGCCAGCCCGAGCGCATCTGCTACCACAAACCATACTGCAAGAACTCGGTGACGCTGATACTGAATATGAAACAACCACGATAATAAAAGCGCAATAAAAATAGTCCACAATGAGGTATTGCTTTTAAATATCATCGGAATATGTCCGATAAGGGCATCGCGCATCATGCCGCCGCCCACTGCAGTGAGTAAAGCAACGATTATTACACCGAGAATGTCTAGCCTTTTACGAAATCCGACCAAATAGCCAGACACAGCAAATGCTACAGTACCTATGATGTTAATCAGCTGAAAAATAAGATCAGTATTGAGCATGTTGCAGTTTATCGAAATCGGGTTGAAAAAAACGCCAGCCACCTACCGGTAGATCTTCGGCTTGCCAGGGACCAAATGCGCTACGGTGTAAAGCAACTACCCGATTACCCGCAGCTGCAACCATGCGTTTTACCTGATGATACTTTCCGGAAGTAATGGTAAGCAGCAGGGTATGGGAGTCGGTCAGTTCAGCCTTTTCTGCTTGTACAGTTTCATTGTCATCATGTAACAATACCCCTTGCTGTAACTTCATACACAAACTTTCATCAGCAGCATGTTTCAGGCTAACTCGGTAAATTTTAGGTAGCTTGTGTTTAGGCGAGGTACAGCGATGATTAAACTGGCCATCGTTGGTCAAAATCAGAACACCGGTGGTGTCTGCATCTAGCCGGCCAACAGCTTGCATATTTAGATGGCGCAGTGGTTCGGGTAATATGCTGAATACACTAGGATAAAACTGAGGTTTGTGTGAAGTTTCGTAGTCAGCAGGTTTGTTTAGCAGAATATAAAAGTAGGGCAATGGCACAGGTGGGAGATTCACTTCGTCAATTTGCAGACTGCTGACATTCGATGGTTCTATCTCCATACGTGCATCGGTACAAAGCTGCCCGTTAATAAGTACAGCGGCATCTTTAATCAGCACCTGACATTGTTTACGGCTGCCCAGACCCTGCGCTTGCAGGTATTTCAATAAATGCATAACAAATTAACCTTACAGGCCGTTATTTTCTCGATAAATTAAAAAAATAAAAGCGTATCTACAATAAACAATGGAATAAGTATAGTTAAAGACCAACCCATGTAGCCAAAAAAACTGGGCATGGCGATATGCTGCTGCTCAGCGATTGATTTAATCATCAGATTAGGTGCATTGCCAATATAACTGAGTGCTCCCATAAAAACTGAGCCCATGGAAATAGCCAGCAGTGTTTTAGGATATTGCAGCATCAGTAATTGTGCTTCACCACCGGCAAGATTAAAAAATACCAGATAGGTTGGCGCATTATCCAGAAAACCGGATAAAACACCACTCATCCAGAAATACAGCGTATTTACAGGCGCTCCATTGTGGTGAATGAAATTGACTAGTGGCTTAAACTGACCATCTGATCCTAATTGCAGTATTGCCATCACTGGTGCAATGGTAATAAAAATGCCGATAAACAGCTTTCCGACTTCTTGCATTGGTGCCCAGTTGAATTCATTCTGCTGACGCAGTGCGGATGGAGTGTACTTCAGTCCGCATAAGGTCATCAGTAGTAGTAAACCATCACGAATACAGGCTATTAAGCTAATTTCTATGCCAAAAAACTGCCAGATTGGAAAATTTTTACATAAACCAGACAATAGTATGATAACTATTACTGCCAGCAAAAACAGTAAGTTGATTTTACCCTCAATTGTCCATGTAGACTTGTGTGGTTGTGATAGAGGCTCAATTCTGGCTTCTCGTCGCCATAACCAATTATCTATACAGCTAAACAAGACTAGTAAAAGCACTGTATTCAGCAATACTGGTAAAATCATATGACTAAATGTCCACTGGAATCCTACGCCTTTTAGAAAGCCCAGAAACAAGGGTGGGTCACCAAGCGGTGTTAAACCTCCACCGATATTAGCCACTAAGAAAATGAAAAATACTACTATATGAGCACGATACCTTCTCTGTGCATTGGCACGCAGTATAGGCCGAATGAGTAGCATGGAAGCTCCTGTCGTTCCCATCAGTCCAGCCAGAACGGTACCGCTTGCTAAAAGTAAAACATTTAATTTAACACTGCCAATACCATTATTCCGAATTACTATACCCCCAGAAAGGGTATAGAGCGCCAGTAACAGTAGCATAAATGGCAGATATTCCTGCAGTAGAGTATGCAGAACAAGTGAAACACATGTCATGATACTGAATTGCCAGCATAGTGGTAGCAGGAAGATACAGCACCATATAGCAATAATTTTGCCACTATGGTGATGCCAAAGATTTGGTATCAGTAAAGGACTAACGGCAATGGAAAGAAGTACGCCAATAAAAGGAAGACACCACCACAGACTTAGTTCATCAGCTGGTAAGCCAGCAGCCAGCACTGTAGCAGGTATGAAGAAGCCGATAAATGCGCTGATATAGCGCAATATGTGACTTTTTTGGCACAAAATGGCTAAAGCGGACAGGGAAGAGAAATGGGATACCGGAAGCATTACAAAGGTGGTTTATTTTAACAATCGCGATTTTAACAACAAAAATAAAAAATGGTTGAAGAAAAGTTTTTTCTGCTTTAAAAGTGAGTAGAGAAAAGGAATTTAAATCAAAGATATTTAAGATGTATTGTCTATAGATTGTAACCGACGCGCTTTAGTTAACCTGTACTCTTCTGGCCTATATAAATGTAATCTCTGTTCAGTGCTTTTTTTGTAGCGGATACTTTATGCCGAGGCTAGACCATCCTTCCGTACCCATCGTGCGCAATAATGTTTTGTTGCGTTCATAAATGGATCCTGCATCAGGAAAGGCGGCCACAGCTTGATCTATACTGCTCTCTCTAATCAGATGCAGTATTGGATATGGGCTTCGATTTGTATAATTGGTAATGTCTTCAGCTGGTTCATCAGCGAACTGAAAATTTGGATGGAATGGTGCTATCTGAATGGTGCCTGTGGCATCAATATCTTCTAAAACTTGTTCGGCAAGAGCCACTACGTCGAGGAAAACCTCAAAATCAGCGAATAATTTTGGTTCAATAACTAATGTGGTTTCGATTTCAGTGGCTGGTGTCTGTAATAAAAGGTGTAATTCGTTTTCTAGCAAATCAAGAAATGCATCAGTATGTCTAGCATGGCTGATACTGAAGCGTAGTCTGTGTAGCTGGTATGGTCTGCGAGCAAAAGGGCAAAGATTCAGGCCGATTACTGCCCGTTCTAGCCATTGCTGGCAAATGGCGGAGATATCATCATCAGAATAGACATTGGCAGACATAAATCTCGTTATCGCCTCTATATTAACTGTTTTAACATTAGAAATAATTGATTAATCAGATTGTGCCTGACTCATCGTTTTTCTCATATACTAACTAATATTCAGGTGTTCCAGTGGTAAAGAAGTCGTTGCCTTGATTTCTCTCAGAACGAAACTAGATTTGGCATCTTCCACCCCTGGTGTGGCCAGCAATGTTTCCAACACAAAATGTGAGAAAGCATTCATATCGGAAAAAAAAGCTTGAAGAATATAATCTGATTCGCCGGTTAAGGCAAAACAGTTTAGAACGTGCGGCCAATTTTGCACTGCTTGAGTAAATTCATCTCGCTTTTGTTTATTCTTGTTTACACTAACATGAATAAAAGCCTGTAATCCAAGTGCAACGTGGTTTGGGTCTAGTAGCGCAGCATAGCGACGGATGATTCCTGATTCTTCAAGCTGCTTTAGCCGGCGCAGGCAAGGTGAGGGTGATAGTGCCACGCGCTCGGACAGCTCTACATTAGTAAGACGACCGTTGTCTTGTAAAACTTGCAGGATTTTTAGGTCGGTTTTATCTAAAAAACTTATTGCCATAATGCAAGGATCCTGAGGATTACTGCCGCATTGATGCAACAGGCAGCGATACATAGATTAAAGTTAAAGTTTATGAGTGATGCAAAATTGCATTTTATTACATAAAAAAGTTTATTTTGACATTAATTTAATTTTAATACTAGTTATTCTGAATGATTTTTGTTTATCTATCTACTTTAATAATATAAAAAAATGTAGTCAGCTATTTGTGATAACTGAAAATGAATATTTTAGTGTTAAGTTTCAAGGTTAAGCTGTATACGTCAAGGTTTGATTTATATTTCGTTCTACTTTAACAAGTAATATAAGTGCGACTCATAATTATAATAAATGAATTTAAAATTACCATACCTGTGCTATTGAAAACATCTATTTGTCTTACGACGCCAATATAAGCAATATCTTTTTAAAGTTGTTGAAGTGCTTTAGTGCTAAATGTGATGAAAATTTATTTATTATCATGCGTGAAATTATTACTGCTGAAAATCCAAAGTTGTTCTCAAACCTTTTGAAAAGCAGAAAAGCAACATTTTATATAAAGGGTATAATTACCATTCCACAAAATTTAACTCATGTTAAAAAACATTATTCATAACCCTTTGCTTCACCTATCTTGATGATTTCACATGATTGATAAGTGAAGTTGAATAGTTTTAATCAATTATGTCTGACTTATCTGCGGCTTTAGCCAAACCTAAACTAAATCTTGCTCTCATATTTACCGTATTACTCATCGGGGCTCTGGCTTTTGTGCAAGTCTATTCTGTGCAGTCCATATTGCCTGTGCTAATGCAGGAATTTCATGCCAGTGCTGCTACTGTCGGCTCAACCGTAGGCGCTACTATTCTGGCAGTCGCATTGATGTCTCCGTTTCTAGGTATGATTTCAGATGCTTTCGGACGCAAGATGTTTATTGTTGGTTCAATCATATTTATCTCTATCCCAACACTGGCTGTGTCTTTTGTGCATAGCATCAGCTGGCTTTGGTGGCTGCGATTTGTACAAGGGTTGGCTGTTCCCGGTATCACTGTAGTATTGCTGGCTTATATAGGCGAAGAATTCAGTGGCAATCCGCGCATCAGGCTTATGAGTTTCTTTGTTTCCGGTACAGTGCTTGGTGGCTTTCTTGGCCGGTTTTTGATGGGTTATCTCACTGAATTTATCGGCTGGCGACATGCATTTATGATAATGGGTATCATCAGTTTGCTGGGGGGCATACTGGTTTGGCGCAACTTGCCAGCATCCAAACAGTTTGAAGCTAAGCCACAGGTTTCAACCGCATTGAAGACTCTCTGGCATCATCTGCACAATCGTTACGTTCTTGCGGCGTGTGCACTAGGTTTTTGTGTACTGTTTTCATTGGTTGGATGTTTCACTTATATTAATCTGTATTTGGATCAGCCGCCTTATAATCTTTCAAGCTCGCAACTGGCCAATATATTTGCGGTGTATCTGATAGGTATGATTATTACACCGTTGTCAGCTCGTCTGATTATCAAATTTGGAACTAATCTAACTGTATTAATGGCCATGAGTTTGTCGATTTTCGGCGTATTATTAACATTATTGCATCCATTGTGGATGATTGTTTTGGCACTTGCCGTGATGAGCAGTGGAATTTTTATTACTCAGTCTTCCACCATTACTTATATATCTGCTAATGTCACAGAAGGCCGCTCGCTAGCTTCTGGGTTATATTACATGTGTTACTATGCTGGTGGTTTTACGGGTTCACTGCTTTGTGGCCATGCTTTTGAAAGTGGTGGCTGGTTTATGACAGCAGTCACATTGATTAGCGCTCAACTGCTGGCTATGCTGATAGGTGGTGTACTGATGCGAAAAAAGGCTGAACATAATTAGCCTTGAGCACATGTGCAAAGCTAGCAGACAATATTCATTTCCTAGTAATAAAGAAAAAACCAGACCACAACTTCAATTTATCAATAAGATAATTAGCTTTATCTGCCATAGAAAACATATGTGTAATGAGCAGAAAAAATCTGCCGCACTAAAATCTATGCCAAGTACAGATAGGGATAATGCTTATATGGCTGTTTTTACTTTATCGAGTGGTAAATTACGTTAGAATCTGTTTTTCTGATTGTAAAAGGGTGCATCATGCAACCATTGTCACATTATCCGATTGTGATTATCGGTGCTGGTCCGGTGGGTATGCTTGCAGCCCTGATGTTGCAGCAACAGGGAAAATCTGTATTATTGCTTGAGGCTCGTGCCGCCGGCAGCAGATTGACCGATCAGCGTACACTGGCTTTGTCGTATCACAGTATTCAAATATTTCGTCATGCGGGAGTGGAACTCCCAGACGATGTTTTTACTTTCATTCAGAAGGTGCACGTTTCGCGGCAGCATCATTTTGGTCGAGTACTATTGTCAGCTCAGGATATAAATCTGCCTTATCTCGGTGCCACCATTGATTATGTGAAATTGGTTCAGGCCTGTGAACAAGCACTGACTAAACTTCGGGTTCCCGTACAATGGCAGACTAAGGTAGAAAAAATACATACAACGCCACATTGGGCTTCTATCCAGTGCCAGAGTCAGCTTCAGACACGCATATTTACTGCGCAATGGCTAATTCTCGCTGAGGGCGGTAATTTGGCCGCAGACTTACCTGATATTCAGATACGCAGCTACGATTATCAGCAACAGGCTTTGGTCAGTACTCTTAAATTTGAATTCTCCAATCAATCCGTTGCTTATGAACGTTTCACCCTTAATGGTCCATTGGCATTATTGCCGTATGCAAATGATTTTCGTTTAGTATGGACATGTACGCCGCAGGAAGCAAAACAACGCCAGCAGATGGATTTGGATGCGATGAATCAGCAGTTACAAACGGTGCTGGGAAACCGTCTTGGCCGGCTTTGTCAGATAGGCAATGTGGCAACTTTTCCACTACAATTGCGGCAGCTTAGCCGTGTTTACAGCCAGCGAGTAATCTGTATCGGTAATGCAGCTCAGACCATGCATCCCGTGGCTGCTCAGGGGCTGAATTTGGGTGTACGTGATGCAGAAACACTAAGTGTAGTATTTGGCTCATTTGATATTGCAAAACTGGATAATGATATTTTGGCACGAAACTATGCACAAGCACGTGCTTATGATGCGAATGTGGTTGTAGGTTTCACACATGCTTTGGTTCAACTGTTTGATCATGCCCATAGTGGTCTGGCTTACGGCCAGAGTTTAGGGATGAGTATTCTGGGTGCTATACCAGCGTTCAGACAGTCATTTACCAAACAATTGGTTTATGGTCTGAATTCATCCTTCACAAATTTTGCTGAATAAGAATATTGGCATGATAAGGACGTAAAATGCAGCATAAGCAGCAAACAGATTTTGACATCATTGTTCTCGGTGGTGGGCTAATTGGAGCAACTTTGGCACTCATATTGCAGCAGCAGGGCAAAAGTGTATTACTAGTAGAAAAAGCACCACCAACAACCAAGCTGACCAGTCTGACTCAATCATGGGATGCGCGTATCTATGCAATTAGCCCAGCCAACCAACAGCTTTTAAATAAATTAGGTGTATGGCCTGCCGAGAGGGTACAGCCAGTAAGCCGTATGGAAGTACATGGCGACACCAACGGGCATATCAGTTTTGATGCAGCCAGCGTAAAAGTACCTTATCTGAACTACATGCTGGAAAACCGCTATTTGCTAGCCAGAATATGGCTTGCTTTGGTAGAGACTGATGTAACCATTGTGCAAAGTAAGCCCCAAATGATAAGCACTGATGTCTGGTCAGCACAGCTTACATTGGAAAATGGCTCTTCTTATCGCAGTCAGTTACTCATAGGTGCTGATGGTGCTCAATCGTGGCTACGGCAGCAGGCAGGTATTACAGTAAACGTTTCACCGTACCAGCAGCAAGGTTTGGTAGCTAATTTCAACACAGAAAAATATCATCACGGTTGCGCTTATCAGTGGTTTAGTCATGGCGATATTCTTGCTTATCTGCCTTTACCAGGGCATCAAATTTCCATTGTTTGGTCTACAGCTTCCGCAGACAAGCTTTCACACCTGAATGGTGAAGATTTTGCTTGTAAAGTAGCTGAAGCAGGCAATTATCAGTTGGGTGAACTAAGCCCGATCACTCCGGTATTTGCTTTCAACCTTATTAAGCGCCAGCCGCAGACTATCATCAGTCAGCGTATTGCTTTGATTGGTGATGCAGCACATACCGTTCATCCTTTGGCAGGACAAGGTGTTAATCTGGGTTTCGCAGATGTAGAATATCTCAGTCAGTTGCTAGTACATGCCGATGATTTAGGTAGCTGGTCTTTGCTCAGACAATATCAGCGTTCCCGCTTACTAGCAGTGCGTACAATGCAGCAGGGTTGTGATGGATTGTTCAGACTGTTTGCCAATAATTACCTACCCGGAATAAGCTGGTTGCGCAATCAGGGAATGAATATGGTGAATAATTTAGATTCGCTTAAAAATCAGCTAATTCGTCAAGCTATGGGTCTGTAATAATCTCAAGCCTAACTACTGTAAAATAGATTTTAATTAATGAGTAAAAATTCAGATTTCTGTATTGAAATATTTTTATTTATAAAAATATATTAATTTCTGCAAATTTAATAAAAATTGATATAAATATAGATTAATAGGCACTCACATAAAAGTGCTATATTATCAATCATCAAAATGTATTAATTTGGTACGCCAGCTCATTTTGATCAATAACGTTTTCTTATCACATCATAATATCAAGGCTGAATTAAGACTTAATTGCTGCATATTTTGCATGGGTAGTTCTTTAAGTTATTTCTTTCCCTCAGGTAGTAACTTTTGTGAGATAAAAAGCTCTAAAATTAGCTGCTAGACTCAAAATGCTTGAATTATTAAATATTAATCCAGATGATATAGAGACAAAGTACGCATAAACAGAATTAAATTATTTTAATATTATTGATTATGTATTTTTATATTGATGAATTTATTTAATTTTTATTAAGTTGTTATACTGTAACAAGCTTGATGTCGAAAGCTTATATGTTTATTACTATTTTCAGGTTAGAATGTTTGGAATAAATATTTCAACTTTCACAATGCATGTGTTTTTGACTAATTTGTGATTGATAAGCTTCTGACATTCTTAGAAATACGTGTTATTTGTATAATTTATTATTTTTTGGTTTTTTAGCCTGAAGAATCAATAGAGCATAATGCAAGGATTTGGCTTTTTCTTAAGCTCTCACATCGGCTTATTAAAATTTAAAATAAAGTAAGTTATACGTATATTAAGATTGATACTTGTAGTGCTTAAAACTCAAGTTTTAGTTCGAGTACTTTGATTGAGCAATATTAGAAAAAAACTCAAGCTATATCTGAACTGATTAAAGGTTTACCATTGGATGCAATATTATGTGGATTGATTATCACAGTTCAGTTCTAGTTTGTTTTCCCAAGTTTGCATAGAAAACTGCTGATATCACACTCAAATCGGTAACTGAATAAGACTGTACGAAGATAATCTAAAAATTAGCTGTGTACCAATTCTTGGTGTAGATGTTATATTCTGCTATAAATAGGATTAAAAACTTGAACAACTTTAAATATCTAAAGTTCAAACTCATTTGCACAAGTTTGTACATTTATGAGTATATGAGAGTATAGAATGGTGCCCGGAGCCGGAATCGAACCGGCACGGCCGTTTTAAGAGCCGACGGATTTTAAGTCCGTTGTGTCTACCTATTTCACCACCCGGGCGGATGGAAATTAATACAAAAGATGTATTAACTTTTATGTTGGAGGCGGGGGCACGGATTTAAACCGGCCTACACAGCTTTGCACACTGTGGCATAGTCACTCTGCCACCCCGCCATAAAACTATTCAAACTATCTGGAGGCGGGAGTCGGAATCGAACCGGCGTACACGGATTTGCAGTCCGCTGCATGACCACTCTGCCATCCCGCCTTAAATCTTAAATATTTACTCAATCGGGTAGAGCAACTACTAAATCAAAATCTGGAGCGGGAAACGAGTCTCGAACTCGCGACCTCAACCTTGGCAAGGTTGCGCTCTACCAACTGAGCTATTCCCGCATTTTCACTTTATACATGTGAGCATGTTTTTTGGAGCGGGAAACGAGTCTCGAACTCGCGACCTCAACCTTGGCAAGGTTGCGCTCTACCAACTGAGCTATTCCCGCATTTTCACTTTATACATGTGAGCATGTTTTTTTGGAGCGGGAAACGAGTCTCGAACTCGCGACCTCAACCTTGGCAAGGTTGCGCTCTACCAACTGAGCTATTCCCGCGTTGCTCATTCGTACTGAATGAAGAAGCAACATTATATCGATGAAAAAATCTGTGTCAAGGCTATTAGTGAAGCTTGCTTGTTTTTTTTTGCTTTCACTATGATTTTTTAAGATTTAAATTCTTTAGTAGCCATTTTTAAATAATACAGCATGGACCAGATGGTCAGAATGCAGGCTACAAGCATCAGAATATTTCCAATTTTCCATAGCAGATTGGGTTCTGCTAATGGGGGAGATGTCATCAATAGTATAAATATGGCACCCATTTGAGCCGCGGTTTTGAATTTGCCTAGTTTGGCTACTGCCACACTATTGCGTTTACCCAGTTGAGCCATCCATTCACGCAAAGCAGAAATGGTGATTTCCCGCCCGATAATTATCATGGCAAATATAGCGTAAGTGCGGCCGGTTGCTACTAGTAATATCAAGGCTACAGCTACCATTAGTTTATCGGCAACAGGGTCAAGGAAAGCACCAAAATTAGATGTTTGCCCCCATCGGCGTGCCAGATATCCATCAAACCAGTCAGTAATGGCCGCGGCTGCAAAAAAGCCTGCCGCTAGCCAGTTGATAATCTGACGGTCGCTGATCCAGTCTGTAGGCAAATAAAATAAGAGGGTGAATACAGGAATGATAAGGATACGCAACCAAGTGAGCAATATCGGAAAATTCCATGGCATAACGGGGTGTTCCTGATGGGTTTAGGTTTGGTTAGTTCACATGATACCTGTTTGATCGTTTTCAGGTAATTTTTTATTATTCGTTGTTGTCCGCATCAGTGCATAGAAAGATGTAGGTTCTTAATTTCAAAATAATATCGGTTAAATATTGCTTTGGTTCTAGATATGGGCAGTAGTATTTAAATCTTTAATCAGGCAGCATGGCTATTGCACCCGTGCTGCCTAAACGGTAGATATTATTTGACCATATCCTTATAAGCGCCATAGCCTGCTGCTTCCATTTCATCATATGGAATGAAGCGCAGGCTAGAGCCGTTGATACAGTAGCGCAAACCACCCCGTTCTTGCGGACCATCATTGAATACATGTCCTAAATGCGAATCAGCCTGATGGCTACGTATCTCTGTGCGTTGCATACCATGGCTGTTATCATGATGTTCACTAACGGCTTCTGATTGAATTGGCTGGCTAAAAGCGGGCCAGCCACAGCCGGAATTGAATTTGTCACGCGAACTGAATAAGGGTTCTCCACTTACAATATCCACGTAAATACCGGGAACAAACAGCTCATCATAGGGATGGCTAAAAGGTCGTTCGGTAGCAGAATTCTGTGTTACCTGATAGGCTTCTTCGCTTAACTGTTGATGTAAAGCAGCATTATCGGGTTTGTGAAATGAATTAGGGTTGTAGGCTTGAGTAGGAGTAGTTGGCTGAGGCAGTTCGGGCAATGGTTCACGCGCTTTTTGTAAATCAATATGGCAATAGCCCTGTGGATTTTTATCCAGATAGTCCTGATGATATTCTTCAGCCGGGAAAAAATTTTGTAATGGCAGATTTTCCACAACAATTGGTGCTGTGTACCGACCCTGTTCAGCTTTGATGGCCGCCTGAATAATATCGCGATCAGCTGCATCAACATAATAAATACCACTGCGGTACTGGGTACCTACATCGTGGGCCTGCCGGTTTAGGGTAGTGGGGTCAATGATTCGAAAAAAATGTCGCAGAATATCTGTTAAGGACAGAATGTCTGCATCGTATTCAAGTTTGATGGTTTCGGCGTGGCCGGTATTTTGGTTGCATACCTCTTCGTAACTGGGATTAGTAGTACGTCCATTGGCATAACCTGCTTCCGTGTGCAACACGCCTTTTAGTCTTTTAAAATAGCCTTTCATACCCCAAAAGCAACCGCCAGCTAAATAAATAGTTTTTTTATTCATGATGTTATAACCTGTCGCTGTATGATATCTATCTATATGCTATCACCTGCTTATTATGAATGAAAGGTGTTGTTTTGCTTAATTATGTGTGTGTGATATAAAATCTTAATATTTGATGAGTAAATCTACGTAGTGCAGACCTAATTTAAAGAATTGTTATGAGTATTATTACTTATTTGCGTCCGGCACGGGCGGAGGATTGTGAAGACATCTACAATGCGCATCGCTATGCAGTGCAATATACTTGCGCACGCAAGTATGATGAAACCGTGTTGAAAGCTTGGTTATCATTATTAAATATTGAAAGTTATTTACATACTCTGGCTGATACAAATAAAGCTTTATGGGTAGTTGATTATAAGGGCCATATACAGGGTTTTTTTCAAATGGATCTTGTTGAGGCACAATTGGATGCATTATATATCCATCCGTTTGTACATAATCAGGGGTTAGGAACGGCTTTGTTGCAGCGTGCTGAAAATGTTGCCATTCGTGCAGGTTTGGGGATGCTGAAGCTGTATGCATCGCTTAATTCTGTAAAGTTTTATGAAATCAATGGCTATGTTTCTTTGGGAGAATGTGCTTTGCCGCTTAATAAAGAGGTTACGGTGAATTGCCTGCTGATGCGAAAATATTTAACAGAGTAGCTTTTTTACAGAAATCTTTTTTTGTAATCACAATTATTATGTCTATTAATTTTGTAATATCTACAATATATATAAATGGTACTTTTTCTTTTTGTTTTAGATAAATCCAAAATTTAATCAATCCTTCCACATCTTTGTTTATTTGTGAATTTTATTTCAATGTTTATTATGTTTTCACAGGTTGATGTAGATGATTTTAGCTCAGTGAATATATAGTTCCCGATTGTTGTATACACTTAATATTGGTAGGTATTTATAAATTGCCTATTTTTTAATCAATTAAAAATATTTTCTAAAAAACAATAGTATATTATAGTTATCCCCAGATTTTACCCGCAGTTTTGCGCTGAAATTTGTGTACAGGTGGATAAGTTTGCGCTTTATGTTCGAATTGTACTAACTCTGTGTATAAAGAAGCTTGCCAGCCTTGGTAGTGCCTGCCACAATAGTTGTTCAATTCTTTTTTATCAATTTGCATTTATATGAAATGTCCCTTTTGTCAACATCATAATACACAGGTAATAGATACTCGTCTGAGTGAAGGTAATAATAGTATTCGCCGCCGTCGCCGCTGTCTTGCCTGTGATAGCCGCTTTAGTACACTGGAAGTAGTGGAAATGCGCATGCCTTTGATTATCAAGCGGACAGGTGAAAAAGTGCTTTTTGATCCTGCTAAACTTTATACCAGTATTAGTAGGGCATTGCATAAACGGCCAATGGATAGAGAAAGTATTGAGAATGCAGTAGCAGAGATTGAAACCAATCTTTACCATATGGGTATTAAAGAAGTGCCCAGCCATATGATTGGAGATATGGTACTTGGGTTACTGGCAAAACTGGATGAAGTAGCGTATGTCCGCTTTGCATCGGTATATAAAAGTTTTCATGATGTTTCAGAATTCACACAGCTCATCGCTAGTTTAAAAAAGAAAAATTAGAAGTATAAATTCTCATGCTGTTTCTTTCTGTTCGCTGCAATGGCGGCTAAATCTTGTTATACTTTGTAACCATTATGCCTTGTCATGAAAGCTTGAATTTATCATGTTGAAATCTCGTTTATGGTTGCTGGTTGCAATCGCTTTGCTGAGTTTATCTGCTTGTAAACAGAAAGATACCTCTGTAACGATTGATGCCAGCGATACTCAGGCAGCAAGTAGTGCCAGTGACGCTTCTGAGACTAATGCAACCTCTACTCAAACATTAAGCAGTAACGATGGCAAAGTTAGCATTGTGTTAGATGGTGATTTTACTGATGTTTTGGATAGTGCCTCTGACTGGGTTGATCAGAGTCAGGTAAAGAATCTGACATTATTGCAGCACGATGATGACAGCAATATTACACTGGCGGTAAATAATCTGGGCGTAATGAAAATCAAACCAGACGAATATTTTAAAAATTTAGCAGATAGCTTGAAAAACAACGCAGCCATAAGCAAAGTTAAGCTGGGAATTGCTACTGAAAACCGCATGAATTACCGCTTCAGCCATCAGCAAAACGGTACTTTATTAAATGAAAGCTGTGTTGCATTAGTGGCAAATGGAAATCTGTATACAGTTTGTGCCAGCAGCGATAGTGCCTCTGATGATGCTCTGGCAGCTACTTTGAAAACAATTAATTTACAGAATAGTTAATGATGAGCTTTTCCGAGCTGGATAGAAAATTTATGCAAACCGCCCTTGATCTGGCCTGGCAAGGGCGGTTTTCTACTTCTCCCAATCCCCGGGTTGGATGTGTAATTGCTCATGGTGAGCAGATAGTAGGTGAGGGTTTCCATGTGCAAACTGGTTTAGCTCATGCTGAGGTTAATGCGTTGAAACAGGCTGGATCATTGGCTCTCGATGCTACTGCATATGTCACACTAGAGCCTTGCAGTCATACAGGTAAAACGGGGCCCTGTGCACAGGCGTTGATTGAAGCAGGTATTAAGCGCGTTGTTGTGGCCATGCTAGACCCTAATCCACAGGTTAGTGGCAAGGGTATAAAGATGCTGGAACAAGCTGGTGTGAATGTTGAAAGCGGATTGTTTACCTTACAGGCGCGTGAACTTAATCCAGGTTTCCTTTCTAGACAAGAAAGAAACAAACCTTATATCAGACTAAAAATTGCAGCCAGTCTTGATAGTAAAACTGCATTGAGTAATGGGCAAAGCCAGTGGATTACAAGTGATGCTGCTCGTAATGATGTTCATACATTGCGCGCTGAGAGCTGTGCAGTCTTAACAGGTATCAATACCGTTATTGCAGATGATCCACTGTTGAATGTGCGGAGGTTTACAACCTTGCGCCAGCCAGTGCGTATTATTTTGGATAGTCAGCTGCGTATTACTCCTGCTTTCCATGTGATTCAGGATGCAAATAGTCCATCACTAATTGTGACTACAATCCGAGACAAGGCTAAACATGCCGTTTTTGCACCATATCCCCATGTTTCCGTTGTAACCATGCCTCCAAACCAGTACGGACAAATAGAACTTTCCGAACTTTGGCCGATACTGGTTCAACGTAATATCGGTTTGATTCTCGCGGAAACGGGCGCGACCTTGAATTCTGCTTTACTGGCAAGCCAAGCAGTAGACGAAATTATTTATTATCAGGCGCCTAAGATTCTAGGTTCATCCGCAAGAAACGCAATCGAACTTCCTGAAAATCAAGAGGCATTGAATGAATCTGAATGGCAATCAGTCGATCTTAGACTGCTGGGTAATGATTGTCGCTGGACAATTCGCCATGAGCAGAGTGCTTCTTGGTTAAAAGGTAGTTTGTTATAGCAGTTAAAAATCTACCTATATCAAACATTCTTTAATTAATGTATCAAACACAGCTGAAAATAAAATTTCGTTGTGTAACAATATTCTCATTGTTAGTTTATTTTACTAATCCTACATAATGTATGCAGCATTATTGATATTACAATATTAATTATTACATTGCTCATTGATAATAAAGGCTTCGCTATGCGTATTCTATTAACGGGTTCAAAAGGTCAGGTAGGAAGTTGCTTGCGGGAAAGATTTCCTGAAAACTGGGAATTGATAGCCAGTGATTCTCAGACACTGAATATTACAGATGCACATAATGTGCTCAATATGGTTAAGACATTTGAACCGGATATGATCATCAATGCTGCCGGTTATACTAAAGTCGATGCCGCTGAAACAGATAGCGATAAAGCATTTGCAGTTAATGCAACCGGAACTCTGAATCTAGCACAGGCTGCACAGTCGATTGGTGCACGTTTGATTCATTTGTCCACTGAGCAGGTATTTGATGGCCATCATCATGTAGTGCTCACTGAAAATATGGCTCCTAATCCAGCAAATATTTACGGACACAGTAAATTGGCAGGTGAATTACTTGCTTTAAATGCCCATGTTGAAACTGCAGTCATCCGAACTTCTTGGGTTTACAGTGAACATGGCCACAATTTTGTTAAAATTATGTTGCAAAAAGGTTTGGAAGCACCGACTATCAGGGTCGTTGATGACCAAATTGGTTGTCCAACCTATGCCGGAGATTTAGCTGAAGCCATCATCCGCCTAGCTGAATTAAATAGTTCGCCACGTGGAATATTCCATTTTGCTGGTAGTCAGCAAATGAGCTGGGCAGATTTTGCTCAGCGCATTTTTATCGAAGCTGCCAAAATAGATGATCGCTATAGTAAAGTAAAGGTAGAACGCATCGCTACCGCAGATTATAAGTGTGCAGCTAAGCGTCCTGAGTTTGGTATTCTAGATAGCCGTACCTTGCAAAATATCCTACAGCAACCAGTAACCGATACGCCTTTATCGCAAGTCGTTAGCAAACTTTTAAAATAAAAAATATAAAATTAGCGGGTTAATAAAAACCCGCTAATTTTAGTTTGACGATTTATTTTTCTTTACGCATATCATGGTGTTCGATTACGAATCCTGCTTCCTTATAAGTACGGAATCTTTGTCTTGCCATTGCGACTTCATCCAGATCATTAGCCACCAGCTCTAATACACGCTCTGGTCTTTGTGGTGCGTCAGACCAATAAACATCTGCCAGATTAATAACCACCCAATCAGTTTTAATAGCAGGTAAATCATTGCCATAAGAAAGTAATACCCATTGTCCTTCTACGGGTAAAGGCTGTGAGTGAGGCCAGATTTCATGGGGTAGAAAACTAGTAGCGTTAAAAGACCACAAAGCATGATCAAGTTCGTTGACTTTACCTGCATCTTCTAGCCAAATTAATACACTTAGCCCGCTTTTAAACACTTTTTGTGTCAGCCGGCAGGTGAACGAAACTATGTCAGAGAGGTGCGTGTAAAAAGTGGTAGTGGCCATATCATCTCGCATTTAGACTTGTTGAAGCAGATACTCCACTAGTAGTGGCACGGGTCGGCCTGTTGCACCTTTATTAGATCCGGAATGCCATGCTGTACCAGCGATATCCAAATGTGCCCATGGGTAGGATTTTGTAAAATAAGAAAGAAATGCCGCAGCAGTAATCGTGCCAGCAGGCCGGCCACCTATATTTTGCAAATCCGCAAAATTGGATTTCAGCTGTTCTTTATATTCATCAAATAACGGCAACTGCCAAGTTTTATCGTTAATATTGTTGGCTGCTTCTAACAACTGTTCTATTAGTGGTTGATTATTGCCTAGTACTCCCTGAGCTACATGACCCAGAGCAATAATACATGCACCTGTCAAAGTAGCGAGATCGATAACAGCTTTAGGCTGGAAACGCTCCGCGTAGGTCAGCGCATCACATAAAATCAGCCTGCCTTCTGCATCAGTATTTAGCACCTCGATGCTTAATCCATTCATGGCTTTTACTACATCACCCGGCTTGACAGCATTACCCGATGGCATATTTTCACAAGTAGGAATAACTGCAACTAGGTTTAAGGGCAGCTTAAGTTTTGCTGCAGCTGCAAACGCTCCGATAACTGAAGCTGCGCCGCACATATCAAATTTCATTTCATCCATAGCTGCGCCGGGTTTAAGCGAAATACCTCCCGAATCAAAGGTTATACCTTTACCTACCAATACCACTGGTTTCTTATCCGCTTCAGGAGCGCCATGATATTGCAGTTCAATCAGGTATGCACCTGCTGTACTGCCCTGAGCTACAGCCAGTAACGCATTCATCCCCATTTCCTGAAGTTCTGCAGTAGACATGATACGAGCACTGGCACCTACGTTTTCAGCAATCCTAGCCGCTGTAGAGGCCAGATAGGATGGAGTACATACATTACCGGGTGCATTACCAAGGTCTTTACAGATATTCATTCCATAAACTATGGCTTCAGCTTTTATAAGGTATTCATTTACTTCTTGACTAGTATAATAATGTACTTGTTCCAATTTGATTGGCTTAGTATCTTTTTTAAAAGTGTCAAAACGATAAACTGCTTCACCTACAGCGATAGTAAATGCCTGTACCCATTTTTGCACAATGGCTTTTGAAACTAAGCTCAGATCCACATCAATCCGAATTTGTTCTTTGGCCCAGCATGCTACAGATGTTGCCAGTTTTTGTATGTTGACATAATCCTCTTCTTCTATACGTGCGACAGCTACAGCTTGTAGCTGATTCTGCTCAAATGTATGTGTAGCAAGAAAATCTTTTTCTTGCTGGTCTAATTGAGACAGCAAAGTATCGATAACAGTGTTATTGCGATTATTGTTGGCAGCGGCGATAATCAGTAAAGAACTGTTGTTTTGCGGCTGCAATAGTTCGGTTTTTATGCTAAATTCCATATTTCTTCTCCCAATCTAAGGGCGTTGTATATATTCTGTTCAAATCAGCTTTAGGCAGATTTGGATTCCCCTATTGTAACGCAGGCTGTCAATAAAATATGGACAGTCGCTGATGTGTTTATTAATTTATGATTTATCAACGCCAATTTATTAAAGAATTATCATGGACGGCCGTTGGCATATTCGTGATTTTACTTGTTGTACTGGTGGCTACTCAGGCAATCAATTTACTTGGAAGAGCAGCCAGCGGGCGAGTAGCCATTGATGCGGTAACAGCGCTGATTGGTTTTTGGACGATAGGTCTGACGCCGGTATTACTAATTCTGACAGCTTACATCAGCATCATTACAGTATTGACACGCTACTGGCGTGACAGTGAGATGGTAATCTGGCTATCCAGTGGCTTATCATTAAGAAATTGGATTTTTCCAATTATGAAATTCAGCATACCATTTTCTGTGCTGGTTGCACTGGTATCAATGCTGATACAGCCCTGGGCAGAATGGCGCAGCCGAGAATTTGCAGAATTACTGAAACAGAAACAGGAAATGTCTTTGCTCGAACCGGGCGTATTCAGGGAAATAGGCAAAAGCCATCCTCGAGTTTATTTCATTGAAACTTTTGATCCTGATACGGGCAAGGCCAGCAATCTTTTTGTACGTGAAAAAGAAAAAAATGGCAAAGACAGTACCATATTTGCCAAAAGAGGGGAGTTTAAACAGGATGGAGAAAAAAGAATTCTGACACTTGAAGACGGATTCCGCTATTACGGACAACCCGGACAAGCAGATTATCAAAGAGCTTCATTTAACAAAATGACACTTGTAATCAGTGTCAATACAATGATTATTGATCCGAAGCAAAATAGACATACCATACCAACAGCGGCACTATTAAGTAGTAATGAAGCTATTTATAAAGCTGAGCTGATGTGGCGGTTGTCACTACCGATTAGCGTAATTATTCTGGCTCTGCTTGCCTTACCTTTGTCTTATTTTAATCCGCGTACAGGACATACCTACAATATCCTGATTGCAATAGCCATCTTCCTGATTTACCAGAACGGACTCACTTTTCTACGTGACTTAGTTGAGAATGGACGTATTCCGCTTTGGTTGGGTATCATACCAATGCATCTGTTGATGTTTCTGGTATTTTTATTTCTATTACGCTGGCGGGATATGCCTTCAGCACCATTTAAAACAGCATTTACATCATTGCTGGGAGGCCGCTCCTAATGCGTCTGCTCAATCGTTATGTAATTAGCCAACTATCGATTTGTACAATTTATGCACTTTTAGCGCTGATTAGCTTGTACAGCTTTTTCGATATTATGGGGGAAATTAGCCATGTTGGTGACGGACGATATACGGCTGATAAAATGCTGTTTTATGTTTTATTGCTTATTCCTACTCATGCTTATGAACTGATGCCTCTGGCCGTACTGGTAGGTGCTTTGGTTTGTCTGAATCAAATGGCCAGCCATAGTGAATTTACCGTCATCCGAACATCTGGAATCAGTTTGGCCAGCATCATTGGTATGATGCTGCAATTTGGTCTAATGTTTGCAATTATCGCAGCATTATTAGGTGAATATGTGGTTCCTAAAACAGGACCATATGCAGAACAATATCAGTTGCACGCTCGTCAAAACACTATTAGTGCTGGAGATAGCGGTATCTGGCTCAAACAGGGCCAAGATATTGTAAATGTAGCAGAAATGTTGCCAGATGGTAGTTTAAAAGATATCAGCATATACCGACACGATGATCAATTTCATTTAAGTGAAACATTACATGCTGCCAGTGCTAATGTAGATGTGCATACTCAGGCGGGTAAACAGACAAAATGGCACTTGCATCAGGTAGACCAATCAATATTACAAGCACATCAGATTGTCGTAAACCATCTGGAAAATGTTGATTGGCATATGTCCATAAATCATCAGCTGCTCAATATTTTGCTGGTAGCACCAGAGCAAATGTCTATCATCGCATTATCTACGTATATCAAGCACCTGAAAAATAATCACCAGCAAATAATTCGTTATGAACTCGCTTGGTGGCGCAAAATTGCTTATCCATTAGCCTGCATTGTTATGGCACTGGTGGCATTGGCATTTACCCCCCAACAAAACCGGCGCGGTAATATGGGCTTGAAACTATTTTACGGCATCTGTTTGGGTTTGTTTTTTCATTTCTCGGGTCGTTTATTTGGTTTTACCAGTCAATTATATGGAGTGCCAACACCGGTAGCAGCATTTTTGCCGACACTTTTATTTTTAGGTTTGGCAGTCTATCTTATAAGACGACAAGAAAAAAGGTAGTAAGAATATATTGATGCCCTATAGGTAAAGAAGTTTATCAGTAGGGTATCAATTATATTTATCCACTATAGTAGTACATAATAAATAATTCACATAAAATTCAACAGAAATGAAATATTATTTTGATATTGAATACAGCTTAAGTTACAACTCTTCCGAATAATCAAAAATCATTTTTTTTACAATATCATATTATGATTTTTTTATATAAATAAGAATGATAGAGATAAGCTAGCTATTTTAAGCAAAATCGAATACAACTGAGCAAAAACAAATACGTCAAAAGAAATACTCTAAATAATTAGAATTTTGGATATAACTTTTTAAAAATATCTTTCAAATGTACGTGAATATTTGTTATTCAATATATTTTAATTTATTCATATAATTTCAGTTCATGATTCATCATGGGGAAATATAGGTCAGCAAAGTTACTCAAGAAACTAAATTTTAATTTATCAAAACTTTCAATGAATGATTAAATAATAATCTAAACAGCTTTTAAAAAGAGTTATCAAAGTTAATTTTAATAGCTATTTAATTTTTTCTTAAATCAAATAATATATATATTTAATAAAGCAATTTATGCAGTTTTTTCTGTTCGTTCATTTGTGTCAGAACACCTGCACTTTGAAGTAACTGAATATATGTAGTAATGTAACTATACTGCGCTTCTGCCAGTTTTTGCTCTGCATCAGCTTTGGCCTGCAAAGCCTGTAATTCGTCCAAATTGCTCCGTATGCCAACCTTACGTCCCAATTGCGTAGCTTGTAGTTTTACTGCATTGGCTTTCAATAATTGTTGTTGAGCCTGAATCTGGTATAGATTACCTAATGTTGTTTGATAAGCCTGATCTATGTTCAGTTCAATTTTACGTTCAGTAGCAATTAGTTGAAATTTATTTTGCTGTTCTTTGGCTGCTGCTTCCTTAATTTTACTGTGAATTATTCCTCCTGAAAATAAAGGCATAGAAAGTTGAACGGTTACAATTCCTCCTTTACTTCGCGTGCCATGATCCATACCATAAAACTGCTGAATCTGATGATTATCCTGATACCCACCATTTAGAGTTAATTTAGGCCAGTTTTCAGCTTTGGCGGCAATATAAGCCTGTTTAGCATTTTGCAGAGCCATTTTTTGCTGCTGCCATTCCGGATTATTTTTTTGTGCCAGCAACAGCCAGTCTGATTTACTTGTTTTCCCAAGTAAATCACCAAAATCGGTGTGTTTCAACCGCTTTATTTGTTTGGGATCCAATCCTGTAATATTAGCTAAAATATTTTGTGCTACCAACAAATCCGTCATAGAACTGACTTTTTTTGCGCGTGCAGCTTCATAGCCTGCCTGAGCTTCATTGGTATCTACAATAGTGGCCGCACCCTTATTGAATAAAGCTTTAGCCTGTTTGATTTGCATGGCGTAAGCTTCTTTTTCTTTTTCAATTGAAACTAATTTGTCTTCTATCAATAAAACCTGAAAATAGGCTTTTGCAACTTTAAAAAGTAAATCTTCTTTCACATTTTCCAGCTGCCAATCAGCCATGCTGGCCGTGATTTTCCCCTGCTGATATTGTGCCCATTTGGATTTATCAAATAATGATTGACTTGCCTGAACATTCCATCCGTGAGTCTGAGTCGTACTGGATAAAGAGGAAGGTTGTTTCTGGTATACATAGTTAGTATTTACTTGCGGCAGTAAAGCAGCTCGAGTTTGTGGCAGTTGTTCCTTTTGTACATCCCGCTCGCTTTGTGCCGCAGCATAATCTGCAGAGTAATTGATTGCAGCCTGCCAAGCTTCGAATAAATCGAATGCCTGTGCATTAGAGTGTAGAAATACGAAGCCGAGTAAAGTACAGATAAATTTTCTGCAATTTAAGGGGTAATTTTTGTGCATCAGCGTTCTCGCATACTTTCATCTACTTTGGTTTGTAACGGGCTTAATAAATAAGTAATAACGCGACGCTTACCGGTTTTAATTTCAGCAGTAACATTCATACCTGCAGTCAAATTAACTTTTTTACCATCTATCATTAAATAATTTTTGTCTAGAACAATTGTTGCAGCAAACACCAATCCCAGTTTTTCATCTTCAATAGCATCAAAGCTAACATTTTTTACTTTTCCGGTTAGATAACCATAACGAGTGTAGGGGAAAGATTCGATTTTAATAACTGCATTCTGCCCAGCTTTGACAAAACCGATATCTTTATTTGATACCATTGCTTCAATTTCCATCTGATCCTGATCAGGCACCACCACCATAATCTGTTGAGCGGCAGTCACCACACCGCCCACAGTATAGGTGGCTAGCTGCTGTACTGTACCATCAACAGGAGATTTCAAAGTCATTAGCTGTTTGCGTTGTAAAGCTTTTTCTGTTGCTTGAGTGAGTTGCTGTATTTGTTCGTTTGCCTGTCGAAGCTGATCTAGCGTATCTCGTTTAAGTGTACTGGTTTGTAATTGACGATTTTGCTCTGCTTCACGAATACTTTCCTGTATTTGCCGTAACTGACTGCGCTGACTAGCTAAATCGTTTTTATTCTGAATAAATTTGCTTTCCTGTTCATAGTAAGCGTGTTTCGAAACAAAATTTTGTGCCAGTAAGTCTTTATAGTCTGATGTACGGCTTTGTTCAATGGCTGTAGTTTGCTCCAGCTTGCTTACCTGAGACTGAGTACCTTGAAGCTGAGCCTGATGTTCACGCAGCACCGTTTGCAATTGTGCATCTTGAGTAAACCAAGTCTGATACTGATTTAAAGCCAGAGATTGTGCTTCTGTAATCTGATCAGGACTAAGGTGCCACTGTGTCGCAAGCTTCTTATCCAGTATAGGAGGCTGATGAGTATCTAATGCGCGGATTACGGCCTCCAGACGCAATTTATTCAAACGAGCCGCCTGTAAAGATTTTTCCGATTGTGCATAATCACTGTCAGAGCCAATGCCACTTAACTCGACAAGTACTTGCCCGTTTTTTACATGGTCGCCATTTTTTACTGCAATTTTATCTACTACCGAAGTTTCTAATGGTTGAATAACTTTGCTGCGTCCACCTGGTGTTGTTTTGCCCGTGGCCACTGCAACAATATCCAGCTTACCGATTAAAGCCCATAGAAGAGCGATTACTGCGAACAGGATAATCAGTCGAGCGGTCCACTTTGGTGCCGCAGAAAGTGGAGTTTCGGTTAATTCCAGATGTGCTGGTAAAAAGGCACGTTCATCTTTATCGCGTTTAGGTGGATCGAGCTGAAACCGTACGGCCCACACATTTTTCCATACTGTGCTATAGCGTTGCAGGAAATCTTTAAATGCTTGAATGCGAATACTCATATATTATTTTCTTATTCTGATTCGTTTCAGCTGTTTTGCAGCTGATATAAATAGCGATAATAGCCATCTGGTTTGGCCAGTAATTCTTGATGAGTACCTTCTTCTACAATGCTACCCTTATCCATGGCAATAATGCGATTAGCCATACGCACTGTAGATAAACGATGAGCAATAATCAAAACGGTACGACCTTTACAAATAGCCTGCATATTTTTCATAATTGCACGTTCAGACTCATAATCTAGCGCACTTGTCGCTTCATCAAGTATTAAAATACGCGGATTACCAACCAGTGCTCTAGCAATGGCAACACGTTGTCGTTGTCCGCCAGACAATCCTGCACCTTGCTCACCAACGATTGTGTCGTATCCTTCAGGCAACTCCATAATAAAATCATGTGCACCAGCCATTTTTGCTGCATACATTATTTTTTCTAACGGCATGCCAGGATCTGCAAGTGCAATATTAGCGCGGATACTTTGATTTAGCAGAACGTTTTCCTGTAAAACAACGCCCACCTGACGACGTAACCACGCAGGGTCTGCCAGTGCCAAATCATTACCATCTACCAGTACCCGTCCACGCTCTGGCGTATATAAACGTTGCACCAGTTTGGTTAATGTAGATTTGCCAGAACCGGAACGACCAACAATGCCTAGTATTTCACCCGGTTTAATCTTTAAGTTCAAATCACGTAGAATTTCTGCACCATCTGGACGATAGCGAAAAGAGATTTTTTCAAACTCGATTTGTCCTTTAATATTGGGTAAGGCCATACGTGAAGTGGGATTTTCTGTTGGGGTATTTAAAATGTCCCCAAGTCTGGACACAGAGATACCCACCTGCTGAAAATCCTGCCATAACTGAGCCAGACGGATAACTGGAGCGGCTACTTGCCCTGCAAGCATGTTAAAAGCGATCAACTGTCCTACAGTCAGTTCACCTTTAATTACCAGATGTGCGCCAAGCCATAAAGTAATAAGTGTGACCATTTTTTGGATAAACTGTACGCCTTGCTGGCCAATAGTAGCCAGACGGGCAACACGGAATCCAGAGCTGACATAAGCTGCGAGCTGCTGATCCCAGCGTCTGGTCATCTGAGGTTCTACAGCCATGGCTTTGATCGTACCAATGGCAGTTACCGATTCAACAAGAAAAGACTGATTATCAGCATTGCGCGCAAATTTTTCATTCAGTCTAGAACGTAGTATGGGACTGATGGTGGCAGACCAGAAGGCATAACAGGGTAGTGAAATAATCACTACCAATGTAAGCCATCCACTATAAAACCACATGACTATCAGAAATATAAAAGAAAAGCACAAATCCAGAACAGAGGTCAGTGCTTGCCCGGTTAAAAAGTTACGGATTTGCTCAAGCTCCCGTACTCTTGCCACCGTATCACCTACTCGGCGATGTTCAAAATAAGCCAAAGGCAGGCTTAAAAGATGACGAAAGAGTCTTGCACCTAATTCGACATCAATACGTGAGGTAGTATGGGCGAAGATATAAGTACGCAGTCCACTGAGGACTACATCAAAAATAATAATTACCAATAATGCAAAGGTAATTACATCAAGAGTAGAGAAACTGCGGTGTACTAGAACTTTATCCATGACTACCTGAAAAAACATAGGCGTCACCAGAGCGAAAAGCTGAATAAAAACCGATACTACCAATACTTCTAGAAAAATTCGGCGATATTTAATTACAGCAGGAATAAACCATGTGAAATCAAATTTAGCTAATTGCCCAAGTACAGATGCTCTAGAAGTAACCAGAATCAGTTGGCCAGAGTAACGCTGTGCAAATTCTTCTTGGCTGAGTATAACCGGCTTGCCCTGTGCTATATCCTGTATCAGATACCGGTCGCCATCTACTCTGGCTAAAATAAAATGTTGTCCATCCTCACGCCAGACTACTGCTGGTAATGCTACTAATGAAAGCCGCTCTATACGATGTTTTACCAGCTTTGCTTTCAGCCCTAAATCTTTTGCAGCAAGAAGCCATTGTTCAACATTTAAATCTTCTTTTTCTGTGTATTTATGCGTTATATCTGCCGGATTAACTGCAATACCATGATAGTGAGCCAATAAAACAAGCGCTGATAACGCAATATTACTTTTTTGTGCTGAAGATGTTTCAGATAATTCCGAAGATGGTTGCATAGGGGTGAGTAAACAAGTTAGTATAATTTACCACAATTTAACATAAATACTTAAAAATTAATACACCTAGAATAGTATAAAAAATTATGTGGTTATTATATTTATTAGTTAGTTATAATTTTTAATATTGAAATGGTATGTAATTTGATTATTAAATATAAGTATATATAATGAATTAAAAAATGAATTTTATATATATTTGTCTTACAAAATTAATGCCTATGAAATTATATTTAAATAATTTGCTAATCATACACTCTAATATTAATTTCAAGTTTCTCTTTAATTATATTAAAGAGTTTGTAACTTTATAGCCATATTCAGACTCAGGCTTAGATTGGAAAAGATATAATGAATATGGAAAAAATATTTAAATTATTAAATTTTTCATATTGTTAATAACATATTCTTGGCTTGCTAGGTTTAAAAATAAAACACTATGATTGGAACTAAACAAGAAAATGATAATAGATATATCGTGAAATAATAGATACATACAGATTATGGCAATTTAGATTTGCAGATTTTATAATTTATCTTTAACAGCCTTTTATTTACTAAAAAACATGAAAATTAGGCTAATAAATATTAAAATATTTCTACTTAATTGTATGATATTATTTATTTTTTTTCAACAGTTATTTTGACTATCGATTTATTTTAAGTTTTAAACAATATTTTTTAAACAAAAATAAAAATCAGAAATCCTTAGTCTCAAATGTTTAAGGATTTCTGATAGACATTAATAATTAAATTAAAACTGCACAACCTTGAGCTGGATCGCTGCTACGCGCAGCCAGCGCATCTTCAACGGTCATGCCTAAGGCTTTGGCTACACCGGCGCCATAATCAGGATGGCAGGCATGGCAATTGCGGATGTGGCGATATTTAATAAAATCAAGTGCATCCCCCATGGCTCGTGCGGTATTTTCGAACAATACTTGTTTTTGAGCATCACTCATCAGATTAAAAAGAGCTCGAGGCTGACTGAAATAATCATTATCGTCTTCATGAAAATTCCAGAAGTCTGCATCTCCGTGTATTTTTAATGGTGGCTCTCTGAATTCCGGTTGTTCTTGCCACTGATGAAAACTATTTGGTTCGTAATGTGGCAGACTACCGTAGTTGTCGTCTACTCGAGTTAAACCATCACGATGATTGCTGAATACGGGACAACGGGCTTTATTTACTGGTATCTGATGATGATTTACGCCAACGCGATAACGAGCAGCATCTGCGTAGTTATATAACCGAGCCTGTAATACTTTATCGGGTGAAACGCTTATTCCCGGAACCAAATTGCTGGGGGCGAAAGCAGCTTGTTCAACATCAAGATAATAGTTATCGGGATTACGGTTTAGTTCGAATTCGCCTACTTCGATCAGCGGATAATCTCCATGTGGCCAAACTTTGGATAAATCAAATGGGTGATAAGGTACTTTTTCTGCATCGGTTTCGGGCATGATTTGAACGTACATAGTCCATTTTGGAAAATCACCTTTTTCTATAGCATTGTAGAGATCTCTCTGATGACTATCCCGATCCTGTCCCATGATGTTGGCAGCTTCTTCATCGGTAAGATTTTTGATGCCTTGTTGGGTACGGAAATGAAACTTAACCCAAAATCGTTCTTTGTTGGCATTGATAAAGCTGAAGGTGTGGGAGCCAAAACCATGCATATGACGATAACTAGCTGGAATGCCTCTGTCTGACATAGTAATAGTAACTTGATGAAAAGCTTCGGGAAGCAGTGTCCAATAGTCCCAGTTGTAAGTAGGGCTACGCAGGTTAGTACGAGGGTCCCGTTTGACTGCTTTGTTTAAATCTGGAAATTTGCGAGGGTCGCGCAGAAAAAAAACCGGTGTGTTATTGCCAACTATATCCCAATTGCCTTGCTCGGTGTAGAACCGCATGGCAAATCCTCGAATATCCCTTTCTGCATCGCCGCCGCCACGTTCGGCTGCTACTTCTGAAAAGCGAACAAACATTTCGGTCTTTTTGCCAATCTGACTAAACAATTTGGCACATGTGTATTGTGTAATATCGTGAGTGACAGTAAATGTACCAAATGCACCAGAACCTTTGGCATGCATTCGTCGTTCGGGAATAACTTCGCGCACGAAATTAGCCAGTCTTTCATTTAGCCACAGATCCTGCGCCAATAATGGGCCACGAGGACCGGCGGTGAGACTGTTTTGATTATCAGATACCGGGGCACCCTGATCGGTGGTCAGGTGGGTAACTGGACATTTTTTTAAATCATGGTTCATGGTAAAGCTCCTTATTAATTTATTATTAACTAAGAAAGGCCTTTACTGCTCTGGCACCTTGATTATTATAAGCTTGGTATAAAAATACTAATGTAAATAACTTGTTATTTTACATTTTATTGAAGATGACAAATTTTTTTAAAACTTGTCAATTTAATTATATTTTAATGTTCATTGTTTAATTAAAAACATCAACCAGCCTGTTTTGGCTGGTTGATGTTTTTTAAATTTAGTTAATTATGATTTATTTTAGCTGAATTGATATTTTAAAGTTTTACGGTTAAACAGAAAAAGATGAGCCACAGCCACATGTGGTGGTGGCATTTGGATTGCGGATGACAAATTGCGAACCATGCAGGCTTTCGGAGTAATCAATTTCTGCTCCGACAAGATATTGGTAACTCATTGGATCAATCAAAAAGGTTAATCCGTCTTTTTCAATTTCAAAATCATCTTCATTTACGATTTCATCAAACGTAAAGCCATACTGAAAACCAGAACAACCTCCTCCAGTTACAAATACCCGCAGTTTAAGATCGGGGTTATTTTCTTCAGCAATCAAATCTTTAACTTTGGTACAGCAGCTTTCGGTAAATACAATGGGTGTTTCAATGTCGGTTTCTGACATGGCAATTCCTTTTAAAAGATGTGTGCATACTGGATTGTCTATCCTGCCGGCTAGTTATGGCAATAGGGGAACAAATGTTAATCCACAGCTTTCGTCAAGCCCATACATGATATTCATATTCTGAACTGCTTGTCCGGCTGCGCCTTTAACTAGATTGTCTATAACCGACAGAATTATCCATGTGTTATTTTCAGGAGCTGGCTGTAAGCTGATTCTACAAAGATTTGCTCCGCGAACAGATCGAGTTTCCGGCGTACTGCCAACTGGCATGACATCTACTACTTGGCTGTTACAATAGTATTCATCAATCAGTTCGGCTGGATTGTAACCATTTTTTACTTGTACATATATGGTGGCATGCATGCCGCGAATCAAGGGGGTGAGATGGGGAACAAAAACGAGATTGTTTCCCATCTGGGGGTGTAGATAATTAAGGGTTTGTCTTATTTCGGGTAAATGACGATGGCCGCTGATGCCATAAGCCCTAAAATTATCGCTGCATTCAGCATACAGATTGCTGGAGCTCGCTTTGCGCCCTGCACCGGAAACGCCAGATTTGCAGTCTGCTATTACTGGCTGATTATCAATCAGGCATTGCTTTTGCAGCAATGGGATTAAAGGCAGGCTGACGCAGGTCGGATAACAGCCTGGGTTCGCTACTAATTGTGCATTGGCGATGGTTCTACGGTTTAGTTCGCACAGACCATATACAGCTTTCGCAACCCATTCTGGGCTACTATGAGTAAATGGATACCATTGTTGCCACAGAGAAACATCTTTGATGCGGTAATCCGCTGATAGGTCAATAACTTTTACACCTTGTGCCAGTAAAGGTGGTGCTTCCTGCATAGCTATGCCATTGGGAGTAGCAAAAAAAACGACGTCACAATCCTTTAAACAGGCTTGTTCTGGATGTTGAAACACCAGATCATCGTACTGCCCACGCAGACTGGGAAAGTATTCACTTAATTTTATTCCTGCTTCACTTCGGCTGGTAACGGCAATGATTTCTGCTTCGGGGTGGTGGGCAAGAAGGCGCAGTAATTCTACTCCTGTGTATCCTGTAGCACCGACAATACCAATTTTAATACTCATAAATTTTTCCTGTTTTGGTAACGGGTATGTTGGTTAAATGACTACTTGAGCGCCCAGTTCGACTACACGGTTAGCAGGGATATGGTAGTAGTTTGTAGCTGTTGCGCTGTTTTTATATAGCCATTTAAATATGCGGGCGCGTAAGCGTCCCATATTGCCATGTTTGGTTCGAGCAGCAACGACGATGCTGTCATGAGAAAGAAAAAACGATGTATCCATGGTATCAAGTGTGATGCCTTGTTCGGCCATCAATGACAGAATGTGGCTAATGTTGGCGGTTTCCTGAAATCCGTAATTTGCAATTACGCGGGTAAAACGTGGCCCTATTTGCTTCATGGCAATGCGTTCATTATCGGCGATATAAGGTATTTCTTTGGTTTTGATACTGAGTAAGACATTGTAGCTATGTAAGACTTTATTATGTTTAAGGTTATGAAGTAATGCGCGAGGTACGCTGAATGGATCTGATACCATAAATACGGCATTACCTGTAACTACCTGTGGTGGGAAGTCATGTAGATTTTCGACAAAGTTATCAAGTGAAAATTCTTTGCTTTGCTGTGCCTGATGCAATTGCCATTGTCCACGGCGCCAGGTTGAAAAAAGAGTAACGACAATCAAAGCTACCATTACGGGAAACCAGCCTCCATGAATAAGTTTCAATAGATTGCTGCTGAAAAAAACCAGATCAAAGCAAAGGAACAATGAGGTAAGCATTACTGCAATGGGTATAGGCCAGTGCCAGTTTTTAATCATGACAACACAAAACAAGCATGAGGTAATGACCATGGTTCCGGTAACGGCGATGCCGTAGGCTGAGGCTAAATGTTCAGAATCGTGAAAAGCCAACACTACTAAGGTAACGGCGGTTAGTAATAACCAGTTGACTAATGGCAGATATATCTGACCAATTTCTTCATTATTGGTATGGATGATGTTCATGCGTGGTGCGAATCCAAGCTGAATGGCCTGACGAGTGAGAGAATAGGCACCAGCTATAACAGCTTGACTGGCAATAATGGTTGCAAAGGTAGCAAGTATGATTAATGGGATTAATAACCAGTGTGGAGCACTCAAATAGAAAGGATTGTTAATTGCCGTTGGGTTATGCATAATCAATGCTCCCTGTCCCAGGTAATTGACTATCAGGCTTGGCAACACTATTTTAATCCATGCTGTTTGAATGGGCTGGCGACCAAAATGCCCCATGTCGGCATATAAAGCTTCAGCACCAGTTACAGCCAATACAACACAACCCAATCCGATAAAGCCATCCCAGCCATGATCAATGGCAAATTTGATGCCATAGTAGGGATTGAATGCCAATATTACTCTTGGTGCCTGTACTATCTGATAGAGACCTATCAAGCCGATGGCACTAAACCAAACAAGCATAACAGGGCCAAACAATTTGCCGATTTTATGAGTGCCCTTTTTTTGTATCAAAAATAATCCGAATAGAATTGCCAGTGCTATTGGCATTACGTACGGCCGAAAGCTTTCATTGATGACGGTCAGGCCTTCAGCAGCAGAAAGTACAGAAACAGCAGGCGTAATCATGGCATCGCCGTAAAATAATGCTGTGCCGGTAAGCCCCATCATCATGGCAATCCAGACTGGTTTCCCTTTTAGATGCCGCATAGCCTGTTGCATGAGGACTACCACTCCACCTTCACCATTGTTGTCAGCTCGCAAAATAAAAAGTACATATTTCAAGGTGACTATTAGTAGCAATGACCAGAGAATAAGAGAAACAAAACCTAATATATTTGTTTCAATGGGCGCTAAGGAAGATGCGCGAAAGCTTTCTTTTAAGGCATACAGAGGGCTGGTGCCAATATCGCCGTAGACAATGCCCAATGCTGCAAGTGTCATTGT
Organism: Snodgrassella alvi; assembly: GCF_002777855.1. Lineage (GTDB taxonomy): Bacteria > Pseudomonadota > Gammaproteobacteria > Burkholderiales > Neisseriaceae > Snodgrassella > Snodgrassella alvi_E. The sequence goes on along the minus strand of NZ_MEIK01000035.1, from coordinate 39,443 downwards.
CGTATTGGCAGAAAACTGTATACGCATTTATTTACCCTATTGATGTGTTTAACAGGGGGAGCAGTTTAGTCTTAACATGGGGTTTAGCCAATCCCTTAAGACTGGGTTTTTATAGATTTTTTTGTTTATTAGACCTTGATGTGTGCTCTTGATGTGAAATGAGTGCTTATTTTTGGTAAATATGCAGGTTTCAGCCAGTTTAAGTTAAGGTAGTGGCAAGTATTGTTGTAATAAAACCAAGGGTTAAGCTAAAAATTTTTTATGATCGGACTTTTAAGAAGTTATAAGAATATAAGAACCGATACAATTGATTGATATGTCTAGTTTTATCGCATTATATGGGCAATCAAAATAATGGCAGGTGGTTTCTTTTTTTTCAACAATGAGTTAAAATAAAGAAATTTTTCGAATTATTGAGAAATGGCCCTGAGGCCATTTTTTTGTTTTTACGGAGCACAGATGGATATTCAGGGCATTTTGGAAAAAACTTTGCCAGGTCTGGGCTATGAGTTGGTGAATTATGAGCTGACTTCGCAAGGAGATTTACGGGTCTTTATTGATAAAGCTGAAGGCGGCATTTCTCTGGATGATTGTGTAGCTGTTAGCAACCACTTAAGTCGTGTATTGGCGGTAGAAGATGTTGATTATCAGCGTCTGGAAATTTCCAGTCCTGGTTTGGATCGTCCGCTGACTAAGCCTGCTGATTTTGCACGTTTTGCAGGACAACTGGCTAAGATTAAAACCCGTTTGCCGATTGATGGCCAGAAAAATTTTATCGGTCGCATCAATGGTATTGATGATAATGGTTTGATTAGTATTACGCTGGAAGAGGCGAATGAAATACGCAGGGCCAAACGTGCAGCGGTTGCAGCCGGTAAAACGGTATGTATTGAATGGCAGAATGTTGACAAAGCACGTTTAAAGCCAGAGTTTGATTTTTAAATTAAATTTTCATATTGTTGTAAGCGCAGGCTTGCAAGGAGAATTAAATGAGTCGTGAAATTTTACTACTGGCCGAAGCTTTGGCAAGTGAGAAAAACGTTGATACAGAAGTAGTATTTAGTGCACTGGAGTTTGCTCTGGCCAGTGCAGCTAAGAAAAAAACTGAGCGTGAAAATATGGATGTGCGGGTAGTGATTGATCGCAATACTGGCGATTACCGCAGTTTTCGCCGCTGGCTGATTGTGGCGGATGAGGACTATACGTATCCGGATATTCAGAAAACGATTGAAGAAATACAGGAAGAAATTCCGGATACTACGCTGCAAATTGGTGAATATTATGAAGAGCCAATTGAGAATGTTGAATTTGGCCGGATTGGTGCACAGACTGCTAAGCAGGTTATTCTGCAGCGCATTCGTGATGCAGAACGCGAACAGATTTTAAATGAATTCTTACAACGCAAAGATAATCTGGTTCTTGGTACGATTAAACGTATGGAACGGCATGGTGCTATTGTGGAAATCGGACGATTGGAAGCATTGCTGCCGCGTGATCAGATGATTCCTCGGGAAAATTTTCGAAATGGAGACCGTGTAAGAGCTCTGTTTTTACGTGTCGACCAGATCGGCAATCGCAATCAGGTTATCCTGACTCGTATTTCGCGTGAATTTTTGCTGAAACTGTTTGAAATGGAAGTGCCCGAAATTGAGGACGGTCTGCTAGAAATTAAAGAAGTCACTCGTGATCCTGGCTTACGCGCCAAAATAGCGGTGAAATCAAATGATGCCCGCATTGATCCGCAAGGCACCTGTATCGGTGTTCGTGGTTCTCGTGTGAATGCGGTTACTGAGGAGCTAGCTGGTGAACGTATAGATGTGGTGTTGTGGTCACCTGAAACCGCTCAATTTGTGATTAATGCATTAAGCCCAGCTGAGGTTACGCGCATTCTGATTGATGAAGATCACCATTCTGTAGATGTGATTGTAGCTGAAGACCAGTTGGCACTGGCGATTGGTCGTGGTGGTCAAAATGTACGCCTTGCCGCAGAACTGACTGGCTGGCAATTGAATATTATGACTGTGGAAGAGGCGCAGGAACGCCACGAAGCCGAAGATAAGGCTATACGTGAACTCTTTATAAACAATCTTGGTGTTGATGAAAATGTGGCCGAAGTGCTAGTTCAAGAAGGATTTACTAGTCTGGAAGAAGTGGCTTACGTGCCTGTTCAGGAAATGCTGGAAATTGAAGGTTTTGATGAAAGCACAGTTGAAGAGTTGCGTAACCGTGCTCGTGATGCGATTCTGACTCTGGCCATTGCCTCTGAAGAGCAGCTGGAACGCATGGATGAAGACCTGAAAAATCTTGAAGGTGTCGATCAGGAGATGCTGCATGATTTGGCTAATGAGGGAATTAAAACCCGTGATGATCTGGCTGAGCTATCAGTTGACGAACTGATTGAAATTACTGGCATTGATGAGGAAACCGCCAAGAAAGTGGTGATGGCTGCACGCGCCCACTGGTTTGACGAAATATGAGGGTACGCGAATGAGTAATCAAATAACTGTAGAACAATTTGCCTCGGAGCTACATATGTCTACTACTAGACTGTTGACACAGCTGGCCGAAGCAGGAGTACACAAACAGACAGCATCAGATAAACTGACTGCTGAAGATAAGAAACAGTTGCTGGTTTATTTAAAGCAGTCTAATGGTAGTCAGTCTGCCGGTACCATCACACTGAATCGTAAGAAGCAGGCCGAAAAGAGTACGGTAGGTGGGGTACAGGTTGAAACCCGTCGTCGTCGCCGTATTGTAGTGCCACCTGAAGAACAGCAGGTCAGTTTGTCTGAAGAAAAGCAGGCACCTGTAAAACATGAATCAGAACCAGTTAAGGTAGATACTGAAGCTGAGCTACAGGCGAAAAAAGCCGCTGAGGAGCAGGCTGAAGCCAAACGCAGAGAAGAATCTGCAGCTGCCGCAGCTGCAGAGGCGGCGCGTTTGAAAGCAGCAGCCACGGCCAGTAAAACCGAACCAAAACCTAAAGTGGAGGCTGTGCAGACAGAAGTGGTAAAACAGGAAGTGAAACAACAAGAAGTTAAACAACAGCAGGTTGAAGTGGTAGCTCCTAAGGCAGAAGTTTCTGCTGATAAAAAAGCAGCAGATAAAAATGAGCAGCACAAATCCAAACGCAATCGTAATCGTAATAATGCGAAGAAAGTGGATTTGGCTGCTTTGGTGGCCGAAGCAGCCAAACCGATTATTAGTCCGGAAGAGCAAGCTCAACGCGATGAAGAAGCACGTCGAGCAGAGGCTTTACGAGAACAGCGTGAAATGCTGCTGAAACAGAAGCAAGAGCGTCAGGCGCGCCGAGAAGCGGCCAAGCAACAAGCTATGGAACAAAGCAAAGCCGCCAGCGAGCAGAAATCAGCAGAAGTACGTTCAGCCAAACCGACTGAGAAGAAATCGGTTAGCAGCGCTTCTGTCAAAGCTGCGGATAGCGGGAATGATTCAGGTTCACGGCGCAAAAAAGATGAGCAACGTCATCAGCGTGAAGATGATATGCCTAAAAATAAATCTACTCGCGGAGGTAAAAACCGTCGCGGAACAGATATGGGTAATGGCGAGGACAGCCGTAGACGTGGTGGTAAAAAAGGTGGTAAGAAACAGCTTAAACTAGAGCCGAACCAGCATGCATTCCAAGCACCTACAGAACCGGTAGTACATGAAGTGCTGGTACCGGAAACCATCACGGCGGCAGAGCTGGCTCATAAAATGGCCGTTAAAGCAGCTGAAGTGATTAAGACCCTGATGAAGATGGGCATGATGGTGACCATTAATCAGTCATTGGATCAGGAAACCGCCCTGATTGTGGTAGAAGAAATGGGTCATATCGGTAAGGCTGCGGCAGCAGATGATCCTGAAGCATTTCTGGATGAGGATACGACTGTTACTGAAGCTGAAGCATTACCACGTCCACCGGTGGTGACAGTAATGGGTCACGTAGACCATGGTAAAACTTCTTTATTGGATTATATTCGCCGTGCCCGTGTGGTACAGGGTGAGGCCGGTGGTATTACTCAGCACATCGGTGCTTATCATGTTGAAACGCCTCGTGGTGTGATTACCTTCTTGGATACTCCGGGGCATGAAGCATTTACGGCTATGCGTGCTCGTGGTGCTCAGGCTACTGATATTGTTATTCTAGTTGTGGCTGCCGATGACGGTGTAATGCCGCAGACGATAGAAGCGATTGCTCACGCTAAAGCAGCCAAAGTACCTTTGGTTGTGGCTGTAAACAAGATTGATAAAGAAGGCGCTAATCCGGAACGTATTCGCCAAGAACTAACGGCACATGAAGTGGTGCCGGATTCATGGGGTGGTGATGTACAGTTCATCGATGTTTCTGCCAAGCAGGGTACGAATATTGACGCTTTACTGGAAGCAGTACTGCTCGAAGCGGATGTGCTTGAACTGAAAGCACCGGTTGATGCTGCTGCTAAAGGTATTGTTGTTGAATCACGGCTGGATAAAGGTCGTGGTGCTGTGGCAACTTTGCTGGTACAAAGTGGTACTCTGCACAAAGGCGATGTGGTGCTGGCCGGTACAACTTTCGGTCGTGTACGTGCTATGGTGGATGAAAATGGCAAAACTATTGCTGCTGCCGGCCCATCTATTCCAGTTGAAATTCTGGGATTATCTGATGTGCCTAATGCAGGTGAAGATTTCATCGTACTGGCAGATGAGAAAAGAGCTCGCGAAATTGCATTGTTCCGTCAGGGTAAATACCGCGATGTGCGCCTAGCCAAGCAACAGGCAGCCAAACTGGAAAACATGTTTAATAACATGGGTGAAAATCAGGCACAAAGTCTGCCGATTATCATTAAAGCCGATGTACAGGGTTCGTATGAGGCTTTGGCTGGAAGCTTGCGTAAACTATCTACTGATGAAGTACGTGTAGATGTATTGCATAGTGGTGTAGGTGGTGTAAGCGAATCTGATGTTAATTTGGCGATTGCATCCGGTGCTGTGATTATTGGCTTTAATGTCCGTGCTGATGCTACTGCACGCAAGCTGGCTGAGCATGAAGGTATTGAAATCCGCTATTACAACATTATCTATGATGCTATTGATGATGTGAAAGCTGCTTTGAGTGGCATGTTGGCACCTGAGCAGAAAGAAAATGTAATCGGTACGGTAGAAATCCGTCAGGTTATTACGGTATCTAAAGTAGGCAATATTGCTGGTTGTATGGTTACGGATGGTTTAATTAAACGTGACTCGCATGTACGCTTGATTCGTAATAATGTGGTTGTTCATACTGGCGAGCTGGCTTCATTAAAACGTTTCAAAGACGACGTTAAAGAAGTACGGCAGGGCTTTGAATGTGGTTTGATGCTGAAAAACTATAATGACATTATGGAAGGTGATCAGCTGGAAGCATTTGAAGTGGTTGAGGTTGCCCGTAAACTTTGAAGATAATGAGCAGTAACAGGCAGCCTAAAAGGATATTTTGGGCTGCCTGTATTATTGCCTGTTCACAGAAAGGATTGATTATGCGCAAACCACAACGCGGTTATGCACGTCAGGATCGTGTCAAAGAGCAAATTATGCGTGAGTTGGCCAATTTGGTACGTGTGGGTCTGAAAGACCCGAGAGCCGGTTTTATTACAATTAATGAAGTTGAAGTAACTCGTGATTATAGCCACGCTACTGTTTATTATACGGTGCTGGATGATGCTACACGTGCTGTTACTGAAGAAGCTTTAGAACATGCTAGAGGCTATTTGCGCAGTGAACTGGCGCGGCGAATTACTCTTTTCCGAACACCTGAATTGACTTTTATTTATGACGATTCTCTTGAACGGGGTATGAGTATTTCGCATCTGATAGATACGGTAGCAAAAGAAAATCCCATAGAAGATTGAAGATAAATTATAAATATAAGGTTGGTCTTTGAAGGCCAACCTTTTTTATATTCGGTGATAAATTAATATTATTGAATTAATTATCGACCGTAGTAAATTGTAATCGAAGCTTGAGCAATAGCATGGCTGTTGATTAAAAAACCTGCACAGCTGGTTGTTACATCCGTCGGCAAATCAATTTTATTGGTATCTAAAGCATAAACGGTAAAAATATAACGATGTGGTGGCGTGCCTTCCGGTGGGTAGAATCCTGAATAACCCAAGGTTCCTGTGTCATTACGTAGTTGCTGTGCACCTACGGGAAGATTTTGCCCATCTGCTGCTCCGGCATTGCGTTGTAATTCGGTTACGTCTTTAGGAAGATTGACTACCATCCAGTGCCACCAGCCTGCACCTCCAGTTGGTGCATCTGGGTCATGACATTGAATTGCAAAACTTTTGGTTCCGGCCGGTGCATTCTGCCATGCCAATGCTGGCGACTGATTATCTCGGTCACTTTGATAGGAGGAATCAACGGTATCGCCATTTTTAAATTCGGAACTGGTTAAAATAAAATTTTGGGTCATAATTTCCTCTCAATCAATTAATAATGTTAATGACTGTTTAATTTTGCGATATGTGCTGTGTTAAGTCAATTTTGCTGTGAATGTAGAGGTTTAAGGTACAGATATAATTATATGTATTGTATTTATGCAGAATGGCATAATGTTTATTATTCAGAGGATGTGATTGAGAAATTTTTTGCCTGTGTAGAGCCCAGTGATTGATGATAGCGTTGGTTGAAAATACTAATTACTTGCTAAAGTGAGTATTTGTGAAGGTATTTCTGCTTGCTAGAGGAATAGAGATAATTAATGATAGTTATCATTGTAAAATGACTTGTTGTTTTTGCTTTAAATGCTTTAGCTTCAGTTGATATAGAATGCTGATATATTAAGCTTACTGTATTTTTATTTATGTGCAGAATACAAAATATCTGTTTTGATTCGTTAGTGGGCAGAGTAGAAATTAATCTGATATTTAATTTGTAAAAATAATTTTTTTGATAGTGAATTATAAAATGTCCGATCAAAGCTTTTTACCCTGGGTATGTATTCCCGGCTTTATGCTGGATGAAACATTATGGGATGAGATGAAATCTTATTTACCTGTTTCTCAATCTGTATGCTGTGCTTCCTTGGCCAAAGGTGAAAATATTGAAACAATGGCGGAGAATATAGCTGCTTTTGCACCGAAACGGTTTGTACTGATCGGTTTTTCTCTGGGGGGATTTGTTGCAAGGGCTTTAGCTGCTAGATATCCGCAACGGGTTGCCGCTCTGGTGTTAATTGCATCGTCATTACGTGAAGATACTCCTGAACAGCATAAGGCTAAGCTGAATACATTAGAGATTCAGCAACATTTACATTTTCGAGGATTAGGAAACAAAGCCATTATGCAGACTTTACGTCCGGATAATCAGAATAATATGGATTTAATTGCTCGTATTCGTGGTATGAGTGAACGTTTGGGGTTTGAGGTTTTAAAACGACAATCACTGCTCAGTCGGGCAACGCCAACTGACCAGAAAATTTCTTGTCCAACTTTGGTTATTGCTGCAGCACAGGATCAGATGCGCTCTTTGGATGAGGCACAAGAGTTGCAGGAATTTATACCACAGGCCAGCCTTAAAGTTATTAACGATAGCGGGCATATGATTCCCTTGGAGCAACCGAAAGTACTTGCTCAGATCATTTCTAATTGGATAAACCTATTGTGATTAATTATGCTAAAAATTTTATTATTTTTGGAATAGGTTTATTTGGTAAAAGTAGAATATATCAATTTAAATTGATGCATTTAATGATTGTTACCAATAACAGTTGTGGTTTGAGCATTCTGCTCTAGCCATCTTTGTGCTGGTTCGATTTCACTAAAGTATTTTGGGTGTTGTAATGTCAATAAGTTGGCAAAACGTGCACCAAGCCGAATCCATATGTCTTCAACAACGATAGCGGTACGGCCGATGTCATGTGCATGTTGACGTAAAAATCGTAAGTGTTCTAGAGCCATATCGATGGTAAAGTCTTTCATTTGGCTCAAATCTAGCAATAAATCAGGCTGTAGTTTTTGATTAATGGCTGATAATAATGCTTCTTCCAGTTGATTGAAGTCTTTCAGTGTGAAGTCGTTATGTAATACTACTTTGAGACCGTAACTTGTTTTCTGAATAGATATCATTTATCTGCCTTTTTATTCCCTACTTATGTACAACGTGCGCCTATGGTCTATAACATCATACTGATGGTTAAATATACTGGCTATCTATATTACCGCTTTATGATTTAATATCGACCTGAAATGGGCAGTAGCTGTCGTAGGTATACAACTAAATTTTGTAATATGAAATTTAGATTTTATACAAATTGAATGACATTTCACATCTGTGAATAAAAACAGCTTTCATTAATGAAAGCTGTTTATCTGGGTAATTATCGGGATGTCATCTTGTAGGTATGGTGGCTGATGTATCAGTTATGGTTGTGAGCGTTCCAGAGGGTACAAAGCGGTAAAACACTTCGCCTCCTTGTATATATCCTAGCTTATCGCGAGCCATTTCGTTGATTGCATCTTTTCCATCAGCAAGATCTTTAACTTCAGCGGTGAGGGCACGATTGCGTTGTATCAATGCTTCATTACTGGAATTTTGCGCAACAACACTTTTTTCCAGTTTCCACATGTCTTGCCAGCCGCCATGCCCCATCCACAGGTCGTATTGCAAACTGGCTAGTGCCAATAACAGTACCCAGGTTACCCACTTCATCTTATTTGCCTATCGGTTTTGCCTAGATCCGGTTTAGCCCAGCTGATAAAAGGCTTTTTTACCTGGATAATAAGCAGCGCTACCTAGTTCTTCTTCAATTCGCAATAATTGATTATATTTGGCGATGCGATCGGAGCGTGACAGGGAACCAGTTTTAATTTGCATGCAGTTCGTACCCACGGCTAAATCAGCAATGGTGCTGTCTTCAGTTTCACCTGAACGATGGCTCATTACACTGGTATAGCCTGAACGTTTCGCCAGATCTACAGCTTTTAGTGTTTCTGATAAGGTACCAATCTGGTTAACTTTAACGAGTAATGAATTAGCTAGTCCCTGAGCAATGCCTTCACTTAAAATGGCGGGATTGGTGACAAATAGATCATCGCCTACCAACTGTACTTTTTTGCCCAATCGCTCTGTTAATAATTTCCAGCCATCCCAATCATGTTCACTCATGCCATCTTCGATTGAGACAATCGGATATTTGTTCACCAATTCTGTAAGATAATCTGCAAATTGCGCACTGGTCAGGTTTAATCCTTCTGCTGTTAATTGGTAATGTCCATCTTTATAGAATTCACTAGATGCACAATCCAAAGCCAGTACGATGTCTTTGCCGGGTTCATAGCCTGCGGCTTCTACTGCAGACAGTATCAGCTTGATTGCTTCTTCATGGCTGGACAGATCGGGTGCGAAGCCACCTTCATCACCAACGCAAGTAGACATTCCTTTGTCGTTGCACAATTTTTTCAGCTGGTGGAAAACTTCTGCACCGCATCGCAGAGCTTGGCGGAAAGATTCTGCACCTACCGGCATAATCATGAATTCTTGAATATCCAAACTGTTGTTGGCATGTGCACCTCCATTAATAACATTCATCATGGGCACGGGCATAGACATGGGTCCGGCTCCACCGATGTATCTGTATAAAGGTAAACCAGCATCTTCTGCAGCGGCACGGGCGACAGCCAGTGATACGGCGAGGGTAGCATTGGCTCCAAGACGACCCTTGTTTTCGGTACCATCCAAATCAATCATAATCTGATCAATGTAGCTTTGTTCGCTGGCATCGATGCCAATTAATGCTTGTGCAATCTCATTATTAACATTTTCTACGGCGTGTAATACACCTTTACCAAGATAACGCTGTTTGTCTCCGTCACGCAGTTCCAATGCTTCTTTTTCGCCGGTTGAAGCACCAGACGGTACTGCGGCTCTGCCCATTACGCCTGATTCTAGTAAAACATCACATTCCACTGTAGGGTTACCACGTGAATCGAGTATTTCACGCGCAAAGATGTCAATGATTGCACTCATGCAAGTCTCCAGATTTTTTAAATTTTTGTATTGTTGTGCGATAAATTGTACAAACAACAGGCCTGTCAATGATTAGCAGGTTGAGGTAATTAAGCTTGGTATTATACCGAAGCCTTGGTATGAGAACAGGGTAATTTACACTTGGATAAGACAGGCTGGAATTTGGAAAGCATTTTTTTGTATAGTACAGCAAATTTTGACCCTCTAAGCGTGTAGCTATGTTAATACAAAATATTGTTTTTGCTATTTGTATAGGGATAGTTTTAGCTTGATACGGATGCTTTGCTGGAATTGTCAGTGTTATGGAGGTATTTGCTTTATGTAATAAAATTATGAGGCTGATGATAGATTTTATCGAAAAGAAAATATCTTTTACTGTTAGTGTGTTAGAAGTTGTTCTAATATTTCTGGCTGTTTTGCCGTGAATATTGTTTGACAGTAAAGCATCGATTGGGTATAGTTCGCACTTCTCTACGGAGAGTTGGCCGAGTGGTCGAAGGCGCTCCCCTGCTAAGGGAGTATACGGGCAAAACCTGTATCAAGGGTTCGAATCCCTTACTCTCCGCCATTTTTGAAAAATCCCTGATTTGTTCAGGGATTTTTTATTTGTTCTCTTTTATTCTCATTTAGATAAATAAAACTGATTTGTTTTAAATAAAAATATCGAATCTTCTGGGCTGGACTGCCTTTCTAATTGTGCTCATTGAGGTTGAAATAGTCATTCTGGCTTTCTTTGTTGTAGCACTGATTGATGGTTTGTCAATAAACTTAATGCTTTTATTGTTTATTTATGTTAAATTATATAATGATTATTATTATCATTATGTAAATATAACGCCTTAGTTTAAGCGTTTTTTTGGCGTGATCATTTTCAGGAGTCTATTTTTGTATGCGCAAACTCGTCCATCATTCTTTTTCGCTGGCGCTTCTGCCTACTTTGGTTTCTCCATTATATGCCGCGGAGGCGGATTTGGCTGATGTGGTGGTGACTGCATCTGGTTTTAAGCAACAGGCAAAAAATGCTGCAGCTTCAATTACAGTAATTAATGCTAAGGAGCTGGAAACTAAAGAGTACCATGATGTGACTGATGCTTTGCAAGACGTTCCGGGCGTGGTGGTAACCGGTGGCGGCAGTACTAAGGACATTAGTATCAGGGGTATGTCTGGGGCGTATACGATGTTGCTGATAGATGGTAAGCGTGTAAATTCGCGTGGTGTGCGCCCGAATTCTGATGGGCCTGGGATTGAACAGGGTTGGATGCCGCCCATATCTGCTATTCAGCGAATAGAAGTGATTCGGGGACCGGCTTCGGCTTTATATGGCTCTGATGCGATGGGTGGTGTAATTAATATTATTACGAAAAAAACGGCTGCTGACTGGACAGGATCAGTGAAAGCAGATGGTACGATTCAGCAGCACAGTAATAGTGGCAATATATTGCAAAGTAGTGTGTATGTTTCCGGTCCTTTGATTAAAGAGCGTCTGGGTATTCGAGCTAATGCAGGATATTCTCATCGGGATGAGGATAAGTTTATTGGTGGCTATAAAGAACAACGTATGCGCAATGGTGATTTGGTGCTGTCTTGGACGCCTGATGATAGTAACACGGTTGATTTTGAAGTCAGCCGCAGTTTGCAGAACCGTAATGGTAAGGTGGGTAAAACGATCGATCCGACTCCGCGACGCGGAGCAAAACCAACTGATGACTATACGCTGTATGACCGTAATCAATATAGTGTCACTCATCGTGGATATTATGAAAATATTGATACTCAATCATATGTTCAGCGAGAGGAAAATGATAACCCGTCTCGTGATATGCATGAAAAAAATACTATATTCAATACGCAAACTCAGTTTCGCTTGCATCGGCATACGCTAAGTATTGGTGGTAGATGGCAGCGAGAGCAGCTTAATGATTCCGGTAATCAGTTGATTATTAATGGACGAAGATTAACAAAACTAGAGCGTGATTCCTGGGCAATTTTTGGACAGGATGAGTGGCGTATTGTGCCAACTTTTGCTTTAACTGGTGCGGCACGTCTTGATCATGATGAAAATTATGGTTCGGAGTTAACACCGAAGTTGTATGGGGTATGGACGCCGAATGATGAATGGACGATTAGAGGAGGATATTCCCGTGGCTACAAGGCGCCGGCGTTACGCGCTGCGTCAGATGGCTGGGGACAGGCAACTGGTGGTGGTTATTCTAATGGGATGATTGTGGGTAATTCCAAATTGAAACCAGAAAAATCAGATAATTTTGAAATTAGTTTTAATTGGGATAATAACCGTAATTTGTCCGGCGGGGTGACTGCTTATCACACTAAATTTAAAAATAAAATAACAGAAGTACGTACTTGTCAGGGCAAGGCTGGTTCAAATGCTTGCTCATGGCGAAATGAGTATTTTGATTTTATCAGTCAGCGTGAAAATGTGGATAAGGCGCTCTTGCGCGGTATTGAGGCAACTTTTGGCTGGAAAATTACGCCTAAAGTAGATTGGTCTGCCAATTATACTTTTACTCGGAGTGAACAAAAAAGTGGGCAGTTTAGTGGTAAACCGCTAAATGAGATGCCTAAACATATGTTCAATACCACGCTGAATTGGAATGCGAATACAAAATTTTCTAGTTGGGCGCGCTGGAATTTCCGCAGTCGTACTTCAGATTATTTGTCACGTACCTCTATGGCGATTGGTAAGCCTTCTTATGGTTTTGTGGATACTGGTCTGGTATATAAACCTCGGAAAGATTTGATTCTGAGTGGTGGGATTTATAATATTTTTGATAAAAGAGTTGATCAGCAAGATTATGGCCGTACTTTAGATGGACGCCGATATAATATCAGTGCACAAGTCAATTTTTAATCTGAGTATTTTAGTTAAACAAGGGGGGAAATTTCCCCCTTGTTTATTTTTAAATGATTTAGTTTATCTGCGGATTCTCTATCTGAATGATAAGTGCATAAAGCTACTGAGAAATCGGGGTGTAACATGTTTGGAAATTATAATTCATTGCATTTAAGTAAGATCTGGCTGTACCAGCTGATTGATTAAATACATTATCTTTGTAAATAAGAGTTTAATTTATATATTTAATAATTTAAACATATTTTGAGTGGTGATAGCGGCGATATCCTGCCAATGCATGTTACGCAAGTTGGCTATGATTTTAGCTATCTGAAGTAAATGCTCAGGACTGTTGCTGTGTTGAGGGTTAGGGGACATATAGGGTGCATCTGTTTCGATGACCAGATGCTGTAAAGGAAGCAAGGTGGCGATTTGGCGTATTTTTTTAGACTGTGGGCGCAAAAGCAGAGAACCAGCACCAATTAGAAAACCCTGTTTAATCCATGCCTGGGCTTCTTCTATGCTTCCAGAAAATGCATGTGCAATACCCCCATTAGTAAAACCACAGCGTTTAATACTGCGCAAACAGTCAGCTGTAGCATGTACATGATGAATGATTGTTGGTCGCTGAGTTGTTTTGGCCAATTGTAATTGGGCTTCGAAACAGTTAATTTGTTGGTTTTTATCACTTGTATTTTCAGCATGAACATAATCAAGTCCTATTTCGCCAATTAAGGCTTGTGAATGCTGAAGCAGCAATTTTTCCAGATTGTCGATTGCAGTATCGCTAAAGCTGTCTAAATACCATGGATGAATGCCGATTGCTGCGTATATGTAAGGTTGAGATTGTGCCAAATTAAGGGAGGTTATCCAGTCGTCTGGATTGGTTGCTGGCACGAGGAAGTGGCTGATGTTTTTTTCGGCAGCCAGCTGCAGCACTTGAGTCAGGTTCTCAATAAGTGGGCTATGGTTAAGGTGGCAGTGGCTATCGAAGAGCATGATATGAAAAACACGAGCATGAAGCTCGTGTGTTAAATATGTAGTACTAGTTTTGTGTTTGTTCGCTATCGATACTTTGGCCAGTTTCTGAAACTTCTTTTTCAGTGATTGAAGTATTGTCTGTGGCTGGTTTGGTGGTTTGCATCGAGGGATGTTGCTTAGCAATGGCTTGTTCTTCTGGTGAAACTTCACCTTTGAAGCGGTTATTCAAGTCAAAGCGTTTACCGCCGCGTGCCAAAGATTTGATATAACGTGGCCGGCGACAGTGATTAGCTAGTACACGCGCAATCAATGCTGGATCATATTGTGGCAGTGCTGTGATTAAGTCCTGATCAATACCAATTGCCAATGGTTTGAAATGTTTGAATACGTCGTACTTACGGTAGATATGTTCGGCAATCATATCAGTTTGTTTTTTCTTGCTCATGGTTTGTACAGCTGATTTGAGGGCTGCACCCAAAGCGGTTTCTTGACTCATATAGTTACTTCCTTGTTGTTTACGGCCACTTTAGTAATTGGAATTAATCAGTAGATGATTTGGTTCATTACTTGTATGGATGGCTATAAAAATTACATCTAGATATTGGTGGGCTATTGGTTATGATGGGCAATATTTGGTGTATTTACCTGTATATCCGCATTCTGGGCTCGATGGCGTAATGCATGATCTATCAATACCAGTGCAAGCATAGCTTCAGCAATCGGCGCGGCGCGTAAACCTACACACGGATCATGGCGACCATGGGTGGCGAGTATAACTGGTTGACCATGAATGTCGATAGAGTGTCGCGGTGTGGCGATGCTGCTGGTAGGCTTGATGGCTAGATTAATGTGAATATCTTGGCCACTACTAATTCCGCCCAGTATACCGCCAGCATTGTTGGATAGAAAGCCTTCTGGTGTCAGTTCGTCTCCATGTTCGCTGCCTTTTTGGCAAATACTTTCAAATCCGGCTCCGATTTCAACACCTTTTACGGCGTTGATGCTCATCATGGCATGGGCTATATCGGCATCCAGTCGATCAAATACAGGTTCGCCTAAACCTACTGGAACATTACGGGCAGTAACATGCAGTTTAGCTCCGATAGAGTCGCAGGCTTTGCGGATGCTGTCCATGTATTGTTCCAGTTCTTCAATCTGGCTCTGATTGGCAGCGAAAAAGGGATTGTTGTTTATAAAACTTTCGTTTTCGAATAGTATTTTTTTTTCGCCAATTTGGGTAATATAGGCAACGATTTCAGTTTGATAATGTTCGCGTAGCCATTTTTTGGCAATGGCACCAGCAGCGACTCGAGCGGCAGTTTCGCGAGCCGAGCTACGCCCACCACCACGAAAATCGCGAATACCGTATTTGTGCCAGTAAGTATAATCAGCATGTCCGGGGCGAAAGCTTTGGGCAATAGCGCCATAATCTTTACTACGCTGATCGGTGTTTCTAATTAATAATCCGATGGGTGTACCAGTGGTTTTGCCATCAAATATACCAGAAAGTATTTCGACAGTATCTTCTTCACGACGCTGAGTGACATGGCGGCTAGTGCCCGGTCTTCGTCGGTCTAGATCTTGTTGAATATCAAATTCACTTAGATTCATTCCAGGCGGACACCCATCTATCACGCAACCAAGTGCGGCACCATGGCTTTCACCAAAGGTGGTAACAGTAAAAATTTGCCCGAAAGTATTGCCAGCCATAGGTTTTACTCTGATTTTTGAGTAATTAATTTAAGTTGCTGTTGAGTTTAGCACGGTTTATACGGTTTAGGCATAATTTGTCTAAAAGCTATTTTGTTTTTGTGGCATAGGTATTGATGTTGTTATGAATTTACATGATTTGGAAGTGTTTTTTGAGTTTGCGGTGTCTATCTCTTTGGTATTTTGTTTATGTTTTATTGATTTTTAAGTTTAATGCCAGTATTGCCAAACAGGCTATCTTGCTGGTTGTTTCTTGTTTGAAGCAGATGGAGTGGCAGTAGGAGGGCTGCTTTTTTCGGTACCTGCTATGGTAGGCGGTTCTGCAGGTATTGGTTTGGTTTTAATAGGAAAATATATTGAGGTGCCTAGTCCGAAATTATGATTACCTCCGCCTATACCTATGGCGACGTTGGAAGGCACTCCTATGCTACAGGCACAAAGTAAGAAGCAGGCTATCTGTGAAACGATAAAAGGTTTCATGGCTTTTTTTCAAAGGAAATAAGTGTTTTATTATAAATCTTTCTTCTTGTCTGGCGATGAAATTGTTTGATGCTTTAAATAGACTGATTTTCTTTCGCAGGAATTTTTTTAATTTAATTTTTTCAGTTATACCCTCGGTTGACATTCTGTGGTTTGCTCTAACTGAAGTTATAGATAATATTAATTAGTGAAGTCAATGTTTTTAAACAATCGATTAAGCATTTCGGCCAGTTAAACAATAGTTTTACTGGCCAAATTTGTGCGGATGATAAGAGAAAATAAGTTTAGTCAGCAGGGGCGATGGTTTGTGCTACGTTGGATAGTCCCTGTGCTAGTGCATTAACCATGTTGCTGTAGCCATTACCTTGCTGCGGAATATGGATATTGAAATTTTTGTTGTTTTCAGTTGCTCCCTGCCAGCTGCTGTAACCATTGATGTTTATATAGCCATCATAGCTACCCTGAAAAGATTGGATGTATACGGTGAGTGTGGCTTTGGTTTTGTTTTCTGGTGTAAACCAATATCGCACGCTTTTTTTGTTTAGTTCATTAGCCAGAACCAGTTTGATTTCGTTGCTCAAGTCGTCTGCCCATAAATGTGTCTGGGCAAATTGAAGGGTGGTTGGAGTATCTTGATATACTAAATTACCTTGATTAAGTCGTTCTGCCAGAACAACTTTTATCTGTACCGGTATTCGCTGGCTTGTGGTGGGCAACTGATAATTGCTGCCTTGTAGTTGATAATAGGTCACTGGTGTGCCAGCACACGCGGTGAGGGTCAGAGCAGCAGTGCAGACAAGTGGTAGTATGATTTTCATTATCTGGCTCCTTTAGGTTCAGGATCATGGCCGCGACGGTTGAAGATAAGGGCGTTTGGTTGCTGTCTGAGGGTTTTCAAGGTTGGCTGTGCTTCTTTAAGAGTTGTATCTATACTTTTCAGGGTTTGCTGAATATCACCATAAAGTGGGGATGTGCTGGAAACACCTTGCAAAGTGGTGCGCAATTCTTTCAAGGTGGCGGTAAGCTCTGCTGGCAGTTGCTGGGTTTTATTCTGTGCCAGCAGTTTGTCTGCGCTGGCTAGGGTGGTTTTTAGCTGTGCTAGTGTGCTGTCCAGCTGTTTCATGGAATGTTCGATGGGTAGGTTATTGAGTTTTGTCAGTAAGGCAGAAAGTTGATTCTGAATCATATCTAATCCGGTTCGATTGCTGCCGATAACGGTGTATCCCTGATAGCGTGAGAGAGGTTTGAGCAGCGTTTCCCCCGGTTGAGCCTGTGTGAGGCTGATGTATTGATTACCGGTGATTAAGTTGTCTTTTTCTAACGAGGCAGAAAGACCGTGATTAAGTGCCTGCTGAATTTGTTGCTGCCAGATTTTGTCATCTTGTTTACTGGCATTAATTTCCATACGCCCGGGTTCGATACGCAGCCGAACGGGTACCCAGCCATGCTGAAAGAGTTTATGGCTGTCATTGAGTGCAAAATAGGGTACGTCGGCAACGGAACCAATATTAATGCCTTGATACTCTACTGGAGCCCCGACACTTAAGCCACGTACGGATTGCTGGAAGAAAACAACGTAATATTGGGCGCGTTTGGTAGGTAGGTTGTCTAGTTCTCGTTCGCTGTTGTATAGAGTAAATTCTGTATTATTGCCTACAGGTGTACCTTTGCCTTCAAACATAGTTTTAAATACGATGGCACCGGATAAAAGAGCAGGTAATGGTGCTGAGTCGATATGGACGCCGCCGCCAGATGCGGTAACCTGCACACCGGTTTGGAGCCAAAATTTGACTTTATCACCAATAAGGCTGTCGTAAGGGCTGTTGATATATATTTGGTAGTGAACGTTATTGTCTTTGGGATCAAAATAGGCCTTTTCTATCTGGCCGGCACTGATATCACCATATAAAACAGGGCTACCGGGGGTAAGCAGTTTGTCACTGTGACCCTTCAGGCGCAGACGGATTCCGCTCTGAGAAATGGCGCTAACAGGTGGTAAATCTGCTACGGTAAACGTTTCAGCTTTTTCTTTGCTGTGCCCAGGCGTAAAGGCAATATAGGAACCGGATACCAGCGTGTTCAGTCCGGTGATGCCGCTTTGGTCGATGCGTGGTTTGACTATCCAAAACTGTGTATCTTTACGCAGCATATTTTTGACATCAGCATTCATTTTGGCTTTGATTTGAACACCTTTTTCATCCGGGCTGATGCTGATTGATGTGACTTTGCCTACCGTAACATTTAATACTTTAATTTCTGTAGAGTTGATTGCAATTCCATCAGCATCATTGATATACAAGGTAATTTCCGGTCCTGTATGGCGAAGATGTTGTATGAGTAGCCAAGCGCCAGTGAGTAAGGCTAGGGCAGGAATAATCCATACCAGTACATTGAATGGAGGTTTATGCTTTACAATTGCTGTAGTTTGCGTTGTTTCGTTTTCGGTTTGGCTCATGATGTATGCCTTATTGCGCTGTTTTGATGCTGGGCTTGTTGTTTTGCTCATCCCAGATTAAGCGTGGATCGAAACTCAGTGCCGAGACCATGGTCAGGATTACTACGCCGCAGAAATATATGGTAGCTGAACCTGGCGCTACGTGGGCAAGTGGTGTAGAGAATGCGGACATCAGTATGATTACTACAAAGATATCTATCATAGACCAGCGTCCAATTGATTCAGTAATGCGATATAGAATGGTTAAACGGCGAGGGGACATCAGTGGGTGATAGGCTGCTGAATAAAGCAGTATCAGCATAGAAATGATTTTAAGCACAGGAATGGCCATACTGGCACTGAATATCACGACGGCGATAAATACATCTCCATCACTCCACATGTATTCGATACCATCAAGAATGGTGCTGGCAAGATTGGTACCTGGAGAACGAGTGATCATCATTGGTAATAAATTGGCCGGAATATAAAAAATAATGGCAGCCAATAAAAAGGACATGCTGATACTGAGGCTGAGAGGTTTGCGCCGGCTCAGATAAGAGCCACACACACCGCAGACATTTTGGGTATCTGGTTGTTCAAACAAACAGTAATTGCAATTAATGGTGTGGTCGCTGTAGATTTGTCTGGTAGGATCGTTTCCGGTAAGTCGCTGTATCTGATAAAAAATCCAATGTTCAGGTACGCCTTGAGAAGTGCGAATCAATAGAATAGCTAAAACCATCATAAACCAGAATGCCAACCCAAAATGCATTTGTGCCATGGCACTGATTTTAATGTATGACACCAGTGTGGCTATATAAAACACGTCTATCATAATCCAATGGCGCAGGCGTACTAGTGTTCTTGTGGCGTACAGCATACCAGGTAGAACTTGCTGATAACGCAGTCCGGTATATACGTATAGGCACAGCAGTAAAAACAGAACTGGTGAACCAAAAGTGAGAAAAAACATTACTTCTGCCAGTATTGAATAGTCCTGCTGGGCTAAAGTACCCATTATATAGGGAATGGTAAGGTCAACATGAATGCCAAGCATGTCTATAGTCATGTACAGTTGTGTATATACAATTGTCATGATAATTAGTGAGGCGATGGCAAAGGCTATTGGAGTATCAAGAGGGTGGGTTTCTATGCGAACCAGTCGCTGCTGGCAGCGCGGACATTCGGCAGATTCGCCAGGTATTAGAGCAGGAATGGTTAATGACAAGCCGCAGCAAGGACAGCCAACATGATGTGCGGGCAAGCTGCCGGCAGGCAGTTCTGTAGTTTGATGTTGCGCTGGTTGTATTAAACGGTAGCTCAAGATATTCGATTTCAGTAAAGAAAACAGCTGTACAAAAAATAACTTAACAGAGGGTTGGCATGCTCTGTTAAGTTAAATATACGTAATTTGAAGCGCTTGTGCAATTGACTTATAGTGCAGCCAGTACAGCATCACCCATTTGGCTGCATGAAACACGCTGGCAACCTTCTTCATAGATGTCACCAGTACGTAGCCCTTGTGCCAATACTTTGCCTACTGCTTGTTCGATTCTACATGCGGCTTGCTCATTATTTAGGCTGTAACGCATCAGCATGGCTAGTGAAAGTATGGTGGCAAGCGGATTGGCCAAATTTTTGCCAGCAATATCGGGTGCAGAACCATGTGACGGTTCATACATGCCTTTACCTGTTTCGTTGAGCGATGCGGAAGGGAGCATACCTATGGAACCGGACAGCATGGAAGCTTGATCGGAAAGAATGTCACCAAATATGTTACCCGTTACAATAACGTCAAATTGCTTAGGTGCTTTTACAAGTTGCATGGCTGCATTGTCGACATACATGTGGCTAAGGCTGACATCAGGGTAATCTTTATTCATATCGGTCATGATTTCACGCCACAACTCGGTGGTTTCCAATACATTGGCCTTATCTACTGAACAAAGTTTTTTATTGCGTTTTTGTGCTGCCTCAAAGGCAATCTTACCGATACGGCGAATTTCACTTTCGCTGTAACGCATGGTGTTAATACCTTCGCGTTCGCCATTTGGCAAGGTATGAATGCCGCGTGGTTCGCCAAAATAGATATCGCCGGTTAGTTCACGCACAATCAAAATATTTAGACCAGATACTACTTCTGGTTTTAGGGTAGAAGCATTGGCCAGCTCAGGATAGAGTATGGCTGGCCGTAGATTGCCAAATAAGTTGAGATCTTTTCGGATGGCAAGTAGTCCACGTTCGGGACGCAGTGGGCGTTCAAGGCTGTCGTACTGTGGACCACCGACTGCACCAAGCAACACTGCGTCTGCAGCGCGGCAGATTTTTTGAGTAAATTCTGGATAAGGATGGCCGTATTCATCATAGGCAGCTCCCCCTAATGGAGCATATTGATAATCTGCATCTAGTCCTTCTGCAATCAGTTTGTCTAAAACACGGACGGCCTGAGCAATAATTTCCGGACCGATTCCATCCCCCGGAAGAATAGCAAGGTGTTTACTCATTTTATTCTTTCTGAATGTTGTCTGACTGCCACTGATTGGCACTCAGTAATAATTTATTTTTAGTGTATGAAAACGAAACAGGTTTCTATGGAGTCAGGACTGATACAGCCATGGTTGCTGTTGTTTGTGGCTGCTTTCATAGGCTTTTATAGCATCCGCATGTTGCAAGGTCAGGCCGATTTCATCCAGACCATTGAGGAGACAATGTTTGCGGTGTTCGGTGATCTCGAAATAGTAGTGATGACCGCTGGGTGTGGTAACGGTTTGTTCGGGCAGATTGATGCTGAGCTGATAGCCTTCATGAGAAGTAACTTCATGAAAAAGTTGATCCACTACTTCTTCGGGCAAAATTATGGGTAATAGACCGTTTTTATAGCAGTTGTTGAAAAAAATATCTGCAAAAGATGGTGCAATGATTGCGCGAAAACCGTAATCATCTAGAGCCCATGGTGCGTGCTCGCGGCTTGAACCACAACCAAAATTCTTACGGGTCAGCAGAATGTGTGCACCCTGATAACGTGGCTGATTGAGTACAAAATCCGGATTCAGTGGACGTTTGCTGTTGTCCATACCCGGTTCACCGTGATCAAGATAACGCCACTCATCAAAAGCATTTGGGCCGAAACCACTGCGTTTGATTGATTTTAAAAATTGTTTAGGAATGATGGCATCTGTGTCTACATTAGCGCGGTCAAGCGGTGCTACCAGAGCCGTAAGAGTTGTAAAAGATTTCATGCGGGTGATTCAGTATGTGTAGTTAATGATTGAATTTAGTGCAAGCCCTATCGGGCTTGCACGCAGTTACATTTCTGAGCGTACGTTGTCTGAAGCATTACTTACTGCCTGACCACCGGCAGAAATATCACGACCAACGCCGGAAACTGTATGACAACCAGCCAGAAAACCAACAATGGCAACGCTTAAAAGCATCAGTTTTTTCATGGTTTTATCCTTGTAATATTATCGACTAGCTGCGTTGGACAGATGCTGACCCCCAGCACGGACGTCTTGTCCTACGCCATGAATTGTGTGACAACCAGAGAGTACAGCCATAACCATTGCAGCAATTAACAACATTTTTTTCATGCTTTACTCCTTCAACAAAGATAATAATTAACACATTCAATCAGAACTACATGCTTATCATGCACTTGCTGGCTTAAAACTGCAAGTTATTCACTTTATATGTGTCGCACATCAGTAAAATGGCCAGTGACTGCTGCAGCTGCTGCCATGGCAGGGCTGACTAGGTGAGTGCGACCACCGTTCCCTTGACGACCCTCAAAGTTACGATTGGAAGTCGAAGCACAACGTTCATGTGGCTGTAATCGATCTGCATTCATAGCCAAGCACATTGAGCAGCCAGGTTCGCGCCACTCAAAACCTGCGGCTGTAAAAATTTTATCCAGCCCTTCTGCTTCAGCTTGTTGTTTGACTCTTCCTGAGCCGGGTACTATTAATACCCGATTAACATTATCTGCCTTATGTCGTCCTTTCGCTACTTGGGCAGCAATACGTAAATCTTCAATTCTTCCGTTGGTGCATGAACCAATAAATACAACATCAACTGGAATTTCATTGACTGGTGTACCGGCAGTTAAGCCCATATATTGCAGTGCCCGCTGCATACCCTCCCGTTTTACTGGATCCGTTTCTGCATCAGGGTCGGGCACTTGTTGATTTACTGCAATTACCATTTCTGGTGAGGTTCCCCATGTAACCTGTGGTTCGATGTCTTCCGCATTAAAATGATAAGTTTTATCAAAGCTGGCTCCTGCATCTGAGACCAGTGTTTTCCAGTAACTAACAGCCTGCTCCCATAATTCACCTTTAGGTGCGAAATGGCGGTCTTTGATGTAATCGATTGTGGTTTGGTCAACTGCTACAAGGCCTGAACGGGCTCCTGCTTCGATGGCCATGTTGCAAAGGGTCATTCGACCTTCCATTGATAAATTGCGGATTGCTTCACCGCCGAATTCAATTGCATAACCAGTGCCTCCGGCAGTACCTATCTGGCCAATAATATATAAAGCAATATCTTTGGCGGTAATACAAGGTTTTAGCGTGCCGGTAATTTCAATCAGCATGGTTTTTGATTTTTTGGCAGTAATACACTGTGTGGCCATGACGTGTTCTACTTCTGATGTACCGATGCCATGAGCCAGTGCACCAAAAGCACCATGGGTAGACGTGTGTGAATCTCCGCAGACTACTGTCATACCTGGTAAAGTGGCGCCTTGTTCGGGGCCTACTACGTGCACAATACCCTGATTGATATTTTTGAATGGATAATATTTTTCTACACCAAAGTCGTGTATGTTTTTATCCAGTGTATTGACCTGAAGCTTGGAAATAGGATCGGTGATGCCTTTGTCCCAGTGGTCTGTAGGGGTGTTGTGATCAGCAGTAGCAACTATACTTTGCTCGCGCCACAATGGCCGATGAGCCAGCTTCAGTCCTTCAAAAGCTTGCGGGCTGGTGACTTCATGTACTAGATGGCGGTCGATATAGAGTAAAACTGTGCCATCAGCCTGTTGTTGGACAATATGGCTATTCCACAGTTTTTCATACAGGGTTTGTGCTTTCATTGTACTAGCTTTGTTTTGTTATGTTTTATGTGTGAAGCATCTTAATACTGTTAAGAAGGATTTACAAGCATTTTGTCTAAAAATATAAAATATTCAGATTTGAATGTAATTAAATGAATATTTTTAGACTTATTGTCTATTTTTTGCAAGTGTAGATGGCCTGAATATCTGTGTGAAAACGATTATAGTTGCTGTTTTCTGTTAATCTGGCGTTTGTTGTTATAATAATGACCACTATATGCACTAAGTAATGCAGCATATATATGTAGAAAGGACTGAAATATGAGTTTACCTGATGTGGCCGCAGCGCATCGCTTGGAATTGCAGAATTTTGAACGGGCAATTTTAGCCAAACAGACGCAGATTGAATCATGGTTTCGTACCCAATGGCGACATCACCACGCTCCTTTTTACGGTTCGGTGGATATTCGTAACAGTGGATATAAACTTGCCAGTATTGACATGAATCTGTTTCCGGGTGGTTTTAACAACCTGAATCCTGTTTTTTTGCCTTTGGCTTCTGTAGCGGCACAGGATGCAGTGGAACGTGCCTGTGCAGAAGCACAGTCTGTTTTGCTGATACCTGAAAACCATACGCGCAATACTTTTTATCTGCAAAATGTTTACGCACTCTATTCTATATTGCGTCATGTGGGATTAAATGTGCGAATTGGTACAATTAATCCCGAAATTACTCAGATTACCACACTGGAAACGGCGCTTGGTGACCACATTACACTCGAGCCAGTATTGCGGCAGGGTAATCGATTACAGCTAGCAGATGGTTTCACTCCTTGTATGATTTTGCTGAACAATGATTTGTCAGGAGGCGTACCAGATATTCTTCAGGGGCTGGAACAGAAACTATTGCCACCATTAAAAGCGGGTTGGACCACGAGGCGAAAAAGTACTCATTTTCATGCATATAATCAGGTGGCAGCAGAGTTTGCCAAAGTGGCAGGCATAGATGAGTGGACGATTAATCCATATTATGAAGTATGTAGTGGTTTAGATTTTGCCAGCCACGAAGGTGAAAACCGTCTGGCAGATACTGTGGAACGTCTCTTACAACGTATTCAGAATAAATATGATGAACTGGGCATTCAGGATAAACCTTTTGTGATTGTTAAAGCCGACGCCGGTACTTATGGTATGGGGGTGATGAGCGTTCATTCGGCAGATGAGGTGCGTGGCCTCAATCGCAAAAAACGCAATAAAATGGCTAAAATCAAAGAAGGTCTGGAAGTCAGTGAAGTGATTGTGCAGGAAGGTATTTATACTTACGAAACACTGCATGGTGCTACCGCAGAACCTGTGGTTTATATGATGGACCGGTTTGTAATCGGTGGCTTTTACCGTGTGCATGAGGGACGCGGACCAGACGAAAATCTGAATGCTATGGGTATGCATTTTGTGCCATTGCACTGCAATATTGTCTCACCTGAAACTGAGATTACGGAAGAAGATGCTGCCAGCAAACGCGAATTTCAGCCATGGGAACAATTGGGTATCGTGCAGACAGAGAATGTTAGTCAGGCCAATGATTGTGAAAGTGTCCGTCTTTATGTGTATGGTGTGCTGGCCAGATTATCGTTGCTGGCTGCAGCTATAGAGCTGGAAAATATGCCTGAAATAGCGGTTTGATTTACTTCTATTATTCAGACTTTCTCACTGCAACGTAATTTAGAGTAAGCAGAAAATTTTGTTTCAAAATAATATTAATTTCATAAAGTACGATTCATAATGAAAAAAACGCGCGTTTTAACTGGTGTTACACCCAGCGGCATACCACATCTTGGTAATTATGTGGGTGCCATTCGTCCGGCTATTCAGGCGAGCCAGAATCCAGATGTGGAATCTTTCCTTTTTTTATCTGATTATCATGCTTTAATTAAATGCCATGATCCGGAAAAAGTTCATGAATCAACCAAAGCTGTTGCTGCAACATGGCTGGCCTGTGGCCTTGACCCTGAGCGTACAACTTTTTACCGTCAGACTGATATTCCCGAAGTAATGGAACTGAACTGGATTCTGACCTGCAATACAGCTAAGGGGCTAATGAACCGTGCCCATGCGTATAAAGCAGCCGTACAGGAAAATGCAGAAAAAGGGCAGGAGGACCTAGATCACGGTATTGAAATGGGGCTTTTCTGTTATCCGATGCTCATGAGTGCAGATATTCTGATATTTAATGCCGATAAGGTACCGGTAGGGCGTGATCAGATTCAGCATCTGGAAATGGCGCGTGATATAGCAGGCCGTTTCAATCATCGTTTCAAGCCTTTGTTTACTTTGCCCGAAGCTCAAATAGATGACAATGTGGAAACATTGGTTGGTCTGGATGGCCGAAAAATGAGCAAAAGTTACGGTAATACCATTCCATTATTTGAATCGGAAAAGAAATTGCAGAAAGCGGTAAATAAGATTGTTACCAATCTGAAAGAACCGGGCGAACCGAAGCAGCCTGATGAAAGCCCCCTATTTGATATTTATAAAGCTTTCTCTACACCGACAGAAACGAGCAGCTTTACTCAGATGCTTGCTGAAGGTCTGGCTTGGGGCGAAGCTAAAAAAATGCTAGCAACAAAAATCAATGAAGAGCTGGCTGAAAAGCGTGAGCGATTTACTCAGCTGATGGCAGAGCCCTCATTGATTGAAGATATTTTGCAGGCAGGTGCGGTAAAAGCGCGTGCACAGGCAAAACCGCTGCTAGAGGAAGTACGTGAAGCAGTAGGCATTCGTTCATTAAAATAAAGTACTGGTTTAACCGGCTGGAAGTTGATTTTGAGCCGGTTAAATTATCTGTAGGTAAATATAATGAAAATCCTGTTTATAGCCGACCCAATGGCTGGCTTCAAAACTTATAAAGACACCACTTATGCCATGATGCGGGAAATGGCTGCACGAGGCTGGACATTGTTTCACACATTAGCCAGTCAGCTAAGTGTGCAGCAAGAATATGTTGTGGCAGAGGCTAGCGAATTTGGCTTTACCGAAGCCAGAGATGATCATGACCACTGCTGGTTTAGTCCTTTGCCTCAACAGCAATATCGGCTAAACAGTTTTGATGCAGTGATCATGCGTACTGACCCGCCATTTGATATGCAGTATTTATATGCGACTCAATTGCTGACTTTAGCCGCCAAACAAGGTGCCCGTGTTTATAACAGCGGGCAGGCTATGCGAGATTTCAATGAAAAACTAGCTATTTTAGATTTTACAGAGTTTACTGCTCCGACTTTGGTCACTACCCGTGCAGCAGATGTGCGTGCTTTTTTGCATGAGTACCACGATATCATTATTAAGCCGCTGGATGGTATGGGGGGTATGGGGATTTTCCGATTGCAGCAGAATGACCCTAATATCAGCAGTATTCTGGAAATGCTGATGCGTTTAGACAGCCGTACAATCATGGTACAGCGTTATATTCCTGAAATTGTTCATGGCGATAAACGCATATTAATTATTGGTGGGCGAGTTGTTCCCTATGCATTGGCACGTATTCCACAGCAGGGCGAGACACGAGGCAATCTGGCTGCAGGTGGCCATGGCGTGGCGCAGCCATTGAGTGAACGAGATAGGCAAATTGCTGAAACATTGGCTCCGGAACTGGTACGCAGAGGTATTCTGCTGGCTGGACTGGATGTGATTGGTGATTATCTGACGGAAATCAATGTTACCAGTCCGACTGGTTTTCAAGAAATTAGCAAGCAAACTGACTGTGATGTGGCTGCTATATTTGCCGATGCTGTTGAAGAAGCTGCACGTTTATATGGTTCCCCGCTTTAAAAAATCTTGTGCAGCCATATCCGATTTTAAAAGGACAATAATATTATCATGCCGGAAAATAATAAGCAGTATGCCAATACTATCAAAGGTAAAACCGGTATACGCCGCATATTCAACGCCTATGGTTACTCTCTGGCTGGTTTGAAAGCGGCTTGCAGCGAATCGGCTTTTCGTCAGCTGTTGTGGTTAAATGGAATTTTGATTGTGCTGGTTTTTGTATTGGATTTTGGCATCCTGACGCGTATGGTTTTAATTATGGCTTCGTTTTTAAGCTGGATTGTAGAGCTCTTTAATACGGCTATTGAAGCAGCTGTCGACCATACTTCGTTGGCAAAACATCCGCTGGCCAAACGGGCTAAAGATACAGCATCGGCTGCTCAATTATTAACCATGTTACTACTGGCAATTTTATGGGTGCTAGCGTTGTGGCGAGATTATCTGGTTAACTGGTTTTAAACCATAGTCACATTGTTGCCATTGTGTACGAGAGCTGCCTGATTAAGAATTTCTAAAATTCTTCAGACATATTGACAATCCGATATCTGTTTATCGGTAAGGATAGATTATGCATTTTCTGATGATTTTATTACCGGTTTTCGGAATTTTTGTTACTGGATTCATCTGTCAGAAAATCCTTAAATTCGATATAGCCGGATTATCGAAAATGTCTTTGTATATTCTTTCTCCCTTTCTGGCCTTCAAAACGTTTTACAGCCATCAGCTGACTTCTGCTTATGCTTATTATGCTTTCTATGTATTGATTTTGTGTATCGGACTGATTGTACTGGTGTATCTGTGGTCGAAAATTTGTCATTACCGCAATCAGGATAATTGCGCCCTGATTTTGGCATCATGTTTTATGAATAATGGAAACTACGGTACACCGGTGATTCTGGTATTTTTCGGGAGTGCCGGTTTTGATATCGCTGTAATTCTGATGGTACTGCAACAGTTTGTTATGAGTACATTAGGCACTTATTTTGCAGCAAAAGGCAGCAATGATGTTGAAGGCATCAGCCAGCGCACAGTTTTGAAAAAAGTCTTACGCATGCCGATTGTACATGGTGCTTTATTGGGTTTGATATTTCAGATACTGCATATTCCACTCAGTAAAGAAATACTGCTGGCTGTAGGAATGATAGGAGATTCTTCCATTCCAGTTATTATGCTTATTTTGGGTATGCAGCTGGCTACATTACATATTAAGCAGATTGAACTGCCTAAAATAAGCTTTGCGTTGATACTCCGATTGATAGTATCGCCTTTGTGGGCTGTGCTGCTGGTGTACTTTATGCCGCTAGACCTGATGGCGAAAAAAATATTGATTGTTCTTGCTGCTATGCCGACAGCAGCCAATACCACATTGATGTCTGTACAGTTCAACACCAAACCACAACTAGTTTCTTCTGCTACTTTTTTCAGTACGGTATTAAGCTTGATTACCTTGCCGACAGTGCTGATACTGGTGCAGCCGCCGGTTATGAATCTGTAAGCAATTGAGTAGCGAGAGATGCAATTAAATGTATATTCGATTTACGCTTATCTGAATCAATTACAAACCTTTTGTTGGTTTTCTGGATCTTAATGTTGTCTGATGTTACTTTATGTAACAAGACTTATTACTCGCTCTATAATGTTCTTCTACTTGAAATGAATTATAACAATATGCAATACAATTCATTTCAGGATAAAAGACATGGGTATTAACAGACAATTTAGTTGCAAAAGTATTGTATATCTATTGATTACGGTAGTTGGCTGGGGAATTATGTATCCCGCATCCAAACATGCCGTATCTTCAGGTATTGATGGCTATTATCTTACTTTCATTCGTTATGTTTTGGGGGCAGTGCTTGTCAGTGTGATTTTAATCATTCTAGAAGGTAAAAAAAGTTATCAAACTGAAGGTAAAACCTTGTTACTCTGGTTTTTTGGAAGTATCGGCTTTGCAGGACTAAATTTTCTCACGTTTATTGGAATAGGTTATTCTTCAGCAGAACATGCAACGATTATATTAGCTCTGATGCCTTTATTATCGCTTGCGCTAACATGCATTATTCATCGTAGCTTCCCCGATTCTAAAACTAGTTTCTGCATGCTATTAGCTTTTACTGGTATTGTTTTGGTAATTACTAATGGTAATTTTAGTCATTTGAGGGCTTCATCTAGCTTTATCGGCGATTTGCTACTATTGGCAGCCACTATCTGCTGGGTAATATATACCTATTTTGCCAATATTATGATTTCAGTATATGGCTGGAGTGCTTTACGTGTCACTGCGTTAAGCTCTTCCTTAGGAACACTGAGTATAATATTCATTACTATAGCGGCAACATTATTTGGTTACGCCAGTTATCCAAATTTTCAGGCAATGGCAGCCAGTAAATTTGATATTTTTATTTTGGTTATAACTACTTTAGTGATTATCAGTTGGAATGCAGGTATTAAAGCGCTAGGCACAATCAATGGAGTTTTATTTGTTAATTTGGTACCCGTTATATCGTACATTATTGGCCTTTTGCAAGGGCATCACGTTTCGTATATTGAAGTTTTGGGAATGGTAATTACGCTTATAGCATTAATAATGAATAATCTTTATATGCGTAAAAATCAGGCAGATATTTAGTTGTTGAAATGAAAAACCATTTACAGGGTATGAATTTAGCTAGTCTTGAACTGTTTCTCGTAGCAGCTGAAAATGAAAATTTCTCAGCTGCTGCTGAGTATTTGAATATTACGCCTGCTGCTGTTAGCCGCTCTATTAAAAGGCTTGAAGAAAGGATTGGTATTGAATTATTCAGTCGAAATACACGTAAAATCAAATTAACACCAGAAGGAAAAATTTATTATAAAAAATGCTCTGAAATTTTAGAATCATTAATCAGTATTGAGCAAGAGCTTAAACTACAAAAAGAGTCTGTAGCTGGAAGACTAAAAATCAGTGTTCCAGAAAGTTTTTTTAACTATAAAATGGCGCCATATTTAAATAAATTTTGTGAACTATATCCAAATCTGAAGCTAGATTTTCATGTAACTAATCGAAATATTGATTTTGTGGCTGAAACTTATGATTTATCAGTGAGGTTGATTCAGCCTGAGACCAAACTTGAGCCCTTTTTAATTAAAAAAAAATTGCATGATGCCACATCCGGTCTGTTTGCTAGTCCTGAATATTTGTCTAACAACAGCATGATACAATCGCCTTCAGATATTAAAAATCATCAGTGTATCAATTTCAGCATAAGCGAAAATAACAAAAAATTCTTATGGAATTCTGTAGATAATCATTCAAAAAGGGATTTTCATTATTCGAACCAGATCCAAGTGTTTGACAGCATTCTTGCGACTAAGGTTCTTGCATTGAATGGTTGTGGAATTGTACATTTATTTAAATTTGCGGTGCAGAATGAGTTGCAGAGTAATAAATTGGTAGAAATCTTACCTGAATATTCTATTAATCATATATGGCAATTTTGTTTTCTTTACCCAGAGTCAAATAGGAATTTAGCAAAACTTAGAGTTTTTATCGATTACTTCATTGAAAACATTAAATAATCAAGCAAAAATATATAGTATATATGCTGATAGTATTCAGTATTTCAATAATCAGGTGATTTTCATTTTTTTAATACCATTTTTTATATCAGAATATATATTATTAGCGGTTTATACTGAATCTGATTCAAAAGATGAAGTATAAAAAATCACAATTTAAGTTATTTTTAAATCATAGAAATGTAAAGATTTTTGATTTTATTGATGTTCAGAACTTATCGTTATCAAGATAAATCGGTATCATAGTCGCCTATCTGCTGGAATAATAAACTGGGCTGCTTATGACAAAGTTAAAATTTACCAAAATGCATGGCTTAGGTAATGATTTCATGGTTATTGATGGTATCAACCAGAAATTTAACCCGAGTACAGCACCAATTGCCGCATGGGCACAACGGCATACCGGAGTTGGATTTGACCAGCTTCTTCTGATTGAAGCACCACGACAAGCAGATGCTGATTTTCGCTATCGGATTTTCAATGCAGATGGTTCTGAAGTGGAACAGTGTGGAAATGGCGCACGGTGTTTTGCCCGCTTTGTTTACGATAAAGGGTTAACCAGCAAAAAGCAGATTGTGGTAGAAACAGCTGGCGGCGTGATTATGCCCCGTTTAAACGATGATGGTTTGGTAACAGTAGACATGGGTGTGCCATTGTTGGCTCCGGAGCAAATTCCGTTTGCCGCTATTGATGAAGAAGATGCTCGTAGTATCAGCCATCAGCTCGTAATCGGCAATGAGACTGTTAGTGTTACCTGTATCAATATGGGCAATCCGCATGCGGTGATAGTGGTGGAAGATATTGAGCAAGCACCTGTACACCGGCTGGGAGCAGCTATTGAAAACCACAAACAGTTTCCTCAACGCGTTAATGTCGGCTTTATGCAGATTGTGGCACCACGCCGGATTCGTCTGCGTGTTTTTGAGCGAGGTGTAGGAGAAACTCAGGCCTGTGGTACGGGTGCCTGTGCTGCAGTTGTAGCCGGAATCAGTTTGGGATTGCTGGGCGATGATGAACCGGTAGAAGTTAATTTGCCTGGGGGGCAGTTATTAATCAGTTGGCAGCAGCAACCTGATGCTCATGTATGGATGACAGGGCCTACCCAGAGTGTTTTTGATGGAGAGATTGATTATTTATGAGTATCAAAGAAGCAGATATACGTGCGTTTTTACATGCTCAGCCAGAGTGGCTGTATGAACATGCGGCAGAGTTTAACCTGCGACCTATTGAAAGCAAGATAATGTCTTTCCAGCAGGGCAGGATGCAGTTTATGCAGCGTAAAACGGAAAAAATGGCTTCACAATTGGTACAGATGTTGGGAGAAGCGGATGCTAATCATACTTTGATGGCTAAGTTCATGGCTTTCGATCGACGCCTGCTCTTTGTAAATACGGTCGCTCAATGGCAGCGGGCAATCAGCGATGGCTTGAAAAACGAATTTGCATTACCTGATTTTGCCTTGAAAATTGTTACCGAAGCACCTAAAAGTGTGCGTATACCTGCTTCTTTAATAGCAGATGAGAAGGTTAAAGCTGTAGCTAAAAAATTGAATAAGCCCATATGTGGTACCTTACCTGTGGTTGTGTTACGGGAATTATTGCCTCCACAGCCTCGTCTGGAGAGCTTTTTACAACTGCCATTGTGCTGGCAGGAACAGACTTTAGCAATTTTGGTAGTCGGCCATAAGGATGAAGCTCATTTTACATCGGATATGGCTACTGAATGGGTAAGCTATATGGCAGAAAATATGGCCGTGGTGCTGGCACGTCTGCTAAAACTGGTACGCTGATGACTACATTAATCATTTATGCGGTTGTGATGATTTATGCAGTCCTGTTTGTGTGGCAATGTTGTAAATATCAATTTTATGGCTGGCTGGCTGCAGCGTTAACCATTTGGGTGATTTTGGCTGCTATGAGTAGTGTGGTATTGCCGGGTATTGCTGGTTTGTTTAAACCGTTAAATTTATTTCTGATGCCAGTTTATGTGTTATTGGGTTCGGTATTTATGCTTCATCAGCGCAATAGACTTCAAAGCAACGGTTATTTATCTAATTTGCTTTATAGTAGTTGGTTGCAGTTTGGAGCGCTGGCTATCTGTTTGACACTTATTTTATGTCTAATCAAAAATACAATTTTATTAGTGCCTTTGGTGGTTAGTGTTTTACAGATGCTTACTTGGCAACCTTTATACTGGATTGGAACTCAATGGTTATTGATGTTAATGCTATTTTCACGTACAGAAAATAAGGAAAAATCGGTATGGCGCATGCAGACATTGTTGCTCTTTTGTTTATTTACTCAACTGATTTATCTAATGTTAAGTTTTAGAGGAAAATTGTAGTTAGAGTTTGCTATTGTTTTTGAGCTAGGTCTTAACTTAGTAACCTTTTATTAAGTATCAGATAATAAAAAAGCCAGACTTTCCAGTCTGGCTTTTTTAATTTGATGTGCTTAGTGAGAAGCAGCTTCAGCAGAAGCGCCAGAAGCAACAGCAGGAGCTGATACTTCAGAAGCTGGAGCTGGTTCAGAAGCCGGAGCTGGTTCAGAAGCTACAGGAGCTGAAACTTCTGAGGCAGCAGAAGCAGCAGGAGCTGATTCATCTTTATTACAAGCAGCCAAGAACAAAGACATCAGGGCAGCAGCAGCTAACAGAGATTTTTTCATGATTATGTACCTTAATCTGTATCAAAAAGTATTACTTTAGTGATGGAAGTCCAGTTTTTGCACACTATATCATTTCTTCAATAAATAGCTACAGTGCGCATAACTTGTGCAAATCGAATTATGCCCCGCCTTGCAAACTAATGCAATCTGCCAAAGGTGTATTTTTGTTAAACAGCTACAGAAGCTTGTTGAGAACGGCACGTTAGAATCTAGTCTGGTGCAGGATATACTTACTAGATAAGCAATAAGCTTAAGGTATGGGTATAGTTATAAGATATTGATAAAATTTAATAAAAGTAAATAATATTCAGCAATAATGTTACAGTTTAATGATTACCCAACAAAATTACTGCAAATTAGAGAAGTTGTTTTTTTACAACAAATTTACATATTTATGGCTTATACACCTTGGATGCTGCTTGGTTTAGCTGCTGACACTGTGGATGATTTTTTTGCAATCTTGCCACAATTAAATTAACAAGGGATGTTGATAGATCGGCTTATGTGCTTTGGGTTTATCCTAATTACAGTCTTCAATCCATTTATCAATATCTAAACTTATTAACATTGTAGTAATAACAATTAATCACAATGAATGTGTGCTAATTTCATATTCAGAAATCAACAAAGATTGTTGTTTGGTTTTTTAGAATAGGTTGTGTAGCCAATTTTTTATTTTGAGAGGATGAAAGCGATTCTCAGCACGAGCCATTGCTTTGAAATGATGTACACACAATATAGACTATTACTTCGGTTATTCTACTGAAACATAGCTGTTGAAAAGTTAGTGTTGATAAAACCTATTTGGGATAGATATCGTAAATTGGTTGAAAAACAGTTTATAGTATTTTTTAAGAAGTAATTTTTCAGCTTATATTCAATTATTTTAGGTTATGGTTTGTTCTTTGGGTTGGCTAGTGTTAAAGGGAAATCACAACAGGCTTATTCCCTTAGTCACTGTCTGAAGCCATTGTTCGATATAATGACAAGTTTTGAGTATTCAGCAAGCATTTATCAGGCATGGCTACTGAATTTTGAGTAATTTTGTTTCTAAGCAGGAAAACTTATCATGACAGATACCCTTGAACGCGAGAGCATGCAATATGATGTTGTTATTGTGGGTGCTGGGCCGTCAGGTTTATCTGCTGCCATACGTTTAAAACAATTGGCCGCTAAACAACAGCGCGAGATTAGTGTATGCGTTGTCGATAAAGGTTCTGAAGTTGGAGCGCATATTATTTCGGGTGCTGTAATTGACCCTCGTTCATTATCTGAGCTGATTGAAAATTGGCAGGATAAAGACGCTCCGTTGTCGTGTGTGGTGAAACAAGACAGTTTGCTGTTTTTAACCGAAAAAAAAGCTTACCGTCTGCCAACGCCAGCCAGTTTTAATAATCAAGGCAATTACATCATTAGTCTGGGCGTGTTTTGTCGTTGGCTGGCGCAGCAGGCGGAAGAATTGGGTGTAGAAATATATCCTGGTTTTGCTGCTACAGAAATACTTTATCATGCTGATGGTTCGGTACGGGGAATTGCCACCGGCGATATGGGCGTTCAACGCGATGGTACTCATGGTGACCAATATCAGCAGGGTATGGCACTGTTGGCACAACAGACTATTTTTGCTGAAGGTTGCCGCGGTTCGCTTACTAAAGTACTGATGCAGCAATTTGATTTAAGAAGAGACTGCCAGCATCAAACTTATGGAATCGGAATTAAAGAATTATGGGAAATCGCACCGGAAAAATCCAAGCCCGGAACAGTGATTCATACTATAGGCTGGCCATTGGATCAGAAAACCTATGGCGGTTCTTTTTTGTATCATTTGAATGATAATAGAGTAGCAGTTGGTTTTGTGATTGGTCTGGACTATCAGAACCCTTATCTGTCTCCGTATGCAGAAATGCAGCGCTACAAAACTCATCCGGCCATTAGAGCTACATTAGAAGGTGGTAAACGTATTGCTTATGGTGCAAGAGCGCTGAGTGAAGGTGGCTTGCAAAGTTTGCCCAAACTAACGTTTCCGGGTGGTGTTCTGGTTGGTGATACTGCTGGTTTTCTGAATGTGCCGCGAATTAAAGGTATTCATGCCGCTATGAAATCCGGTATGCTCGCAGCAGAGGCCGTTGCTGAGGTATTAAGCGAGGAAGCTGGCGAAAGCAGTAATGCAGAGGCAGTAAATTATACAAGTTTATTTAGAAACAGTTGGTTATTTAGTGAGTTGAATAAAGTCCGCAATGTACGTCCTGCATTCAAGTGGGGTCTGTTGGGAGGCCTAGTTTATGGTGCACTAGAAGAATATGTGTTCAAGGGTAACGCACCATGGACTCTAAGGCATCAGCGGGCGGATTATGCGTCTTTACGACCAGCACAAGATTGCCAGAAGATTGATTATCCTAAACCGGATGGCAAACTCACATTTGATCGTATGAGTAGTGTATTTTTGGCTGGTATCAGCCATGCTGAAAACCAACCTGTACATCTTAGGTTACATAATCCAGAATTGGCCATTAGTGTTAATTATCAAAAATTTGCTAGTCCGGAAACGCGTTATTGTCCTGCTGGGGTGTATGAAATTATAGAAGAAGCAGGAGAACCACAATTGCAGATTAATGCGCAGAATTGTGTACACTGTAAAACCTGCGATATTAAAGATCCTGAGCAGAATATTGACTGGGTGTGTCCTGAAGGCGGCAGCGGACCAAATTATGCCGATATGTGACTGCCGGCATGAAAAATATCAGAGTTGAACATATACAGACCAGCTATCTGCTGCTGGTCTGTTTTATGATTTAATGTTCGCGTTCATGAAAAAAAGCGTAAGTGGCATCATGAAATAATTCTACTTGCGGATTTTCTTCATACTGCAATTCAGCAATTTCGTTATCAAAAGCTGTTCGAATAGATTCTGTAGCTAGTTCTGCTAAATCTGCGGGTAAGGCTCTCAATAAACCTTTCAGTGCAGTGGCTAGCACACGGTTTTGCATGAGTAGGGCTTCGTTATTTTCTTCGAGAAATTCAATTCGTTGTTCTAAGGTACTCATTATTTAATTCCTAATAAAATTGGACAAAATATACATTATTTTAGCATTTTAACCTACAAAAGTTGTTATAATTACCTATATATGGCACAGTGAAAATTCATGTGAAGCGAGCCAGAATACATCAGACGATAAGAAGTGAGGGCATGGTGAAAAACCAGTATGAACAACAAAATCAATTTGTTTTTACTTTGAGTGAAGATAATCCGCCTGCACAGCAATCTATGACTAATACAGATAGTGAGTCGGCTGAAGCCAAACCTGATTGGGTACGTAATCTTGAACAACTGCGCCAGAATAAAAAGAAGCATGATAATCATGCTGTTCATCATGATGTGAACAAGAGTATTAAGCCGACGGTGGTTGTACATCAAACCAGAAGACACGAGCAGGCTTTTCATACTTCTGCTGTGGTAACAGGTACAGTACCTCACAACCGGCAGCCTGCTACAGCTAAACCAAAAAAACCTAATCCTTCCCAGTATAATCAGACTGATGAGGTTGTATTGGATCCGATACAGCGAGAACGTGTTTATCGTGCCTACCTGCAGCAATGGCAGCAGCAGAGTACGTTGGAGGCTCAGCAACAAGAATCTGCCTTGAATGATACAGCATTACTGAT
Source organism: Snodgrassella alvi (assembly GCF_002777855.1). Taxonomy (GTDB): domain Bacteria; phylum Pseudomonadota; class Gammaproteobacteria; order Burkholderiales; family Neisseriaceae; genus Snodgrassella; species Snodgrassella alvi_E. The sequence continues at coordinate 2,232 of NZ_MEIK01000035.1, read as the reverse complement.
TCAGGAAGACTGGCTGGCTGCCCAAAGCTGTTTGCAAAGTGCTCCGATAGATGAAACTTTGCCATCTGGCTGTACTGTTCAACTAAAAGGAAATCAGGCAACGGTTGTGCAGGCTGAGACTTCTGAGTCTGATGTTACTGATGTCAATACAGACTTTAGTGAAAATGGCCAGCCAGTAATTCATGTACATATGCATGTAATCGAGCCGCGAGGTACAGCAAATCGTGCTGTTACCTGCATTTCAGAACAGGCTCTATTACAGCAGCTTACTGAAAAATTACGCCCTCATCTAGCCGATGTATTATCTGGTATGGTCAGGGTAGCGGTACAGAAACATACTGCTGGGCTAGTAACAACGCTACAGCGTGAGCTATTGGCGGAAGTGCCTTCGGCAGTGGATGACGTGCTTAAATATAACTTGACACAAGTTATGAACAATTTTAAGAAAAGACAACGTTAAAAATTGAATGACTATATTTTAGCTTTGCTATATGCAACTGCAAAAAATAGTATCTGAAGTTGCTAACAGATCTATTGATTATTAGAAATAAAGAATTTTTCAAACATGGCATAGTTGAAAGAAATTGTATTTCAAATAAAATTATGCTTATTGGGATTATTTTTAATTAAGAGAAGCATAAAATTTAATGAGATAGTAACGCATAAAATGTACGGCTACTAAATAATTTATATATGTATGATTAAGTATAAATTCTTAAGATTTTAAGATTTCAGGCATGTTTTGTTAAAGATGGTGAATCAAAAGTAGGTGTGTTATACTGCGCGCCGTTCTGAAAAATTTATCAGTCAGCCAGTATAGCTCAGTTGGTAGAGCAGCGCACTCGTAACGCGAAGGTCGTAGGTTCGATTCCTATTACTGGCACCATCAAACCCATATTTATCAATATTTTATAGCAAGTATGTGACAATTCTGAGTCACTTTCTTTATATATCGAAATCTTTAGTGTATCGTTACGCTTTTGACCAATAGTCTTGCATTTATGGCCACTATCGTAAAGCGCGGCGAAAAATATACTGCGCGCGTTCGCATTAAAGGTAATGAGATATCTAAAACATTCACTTCTAAAACAGAGGCGCGGGAGTGGGCTACGCAAACTGAAGCTGATATAAATAATCGAAAACTTGGATTAGCTCCCAAAAATATCACTGTTGGTGACCTTATTCAACGATACATGAAAGAAGTTACTATCAAGAAACGAGGCAGTAAAAATGAATGTATTAGGCTTGGGTTAATTTTAAAAACAGATTTAGCAAACGTTCTTACTTCGGAGTTATTACCTGTGCATGTCGCGCAATGGCGTGACGATAGATTAAAACAAGTTCAATCTCCAACGGTTGCGCGAGAACTAAGCACGCTATCAAGCGTTTTTAATTACGCTTTAAAAGAATGGAGCTTGATTAACGATAATCCAGCAAGAAAAATTACGAGGCCTAAAGGTAATAAAGCAAGAACGCGCAGGCCTACAGATGATGAGATTACGCGTATTTGTTTTTGGTGTCACTATGATGATGACACCCCGCCGGTGCTCAAAAAGCAGAGGGTGGCTTTAGCATTCTTGTTTGCAATAGAAACAGCTATGCGGGCTGGCGAGTTGTGTGGCCTAAAATGGCATGATATCGACTTTAAACGCAGGGTAGCACACTTAGAAATGACTAAAAACGGTTACTCTCGTGATGTCCCGCTATCAAAGGCAGCACTAAAACTACTTCGCCAGCTTGAACAAATCAATTTAACTACTGTTTTCGATCTTGACCCCGACTCATTAAGCACCACATTCAGGCGCGCTTGCCGTAGTTGCGGAATATATGATTTACATTTTCATGATTCGCGCCGCGAAGCTTTAACAAGAATGTCTAAAAAGGTTGATGTAATGAATTTGGCGAAGATTTCAGGGCATAGAGATATAAAAATATTGCTTAATACATATTATGCCCCCGATGCATCCAATCTAGCAGATTTACTTGATTAGCTGTTTTCTTTCTGCGAATTTCTTAACCTCCAAAGGAATCCATAAAGAATGCGCGGTTTTATTTAACTTAACCGGTCGAGGGAAATCAGGTTTACAGGCGATGCGGGTTTTAAAATGACCGGGGGAGCATGAAAAAAAATTAGCGCACCGTTCTGCGTTCCATAAATTGCTATTATCTGTTTGAGCCCGTATAAGGGCATCAAGTTTATCAAGAATTCCGGAAAATAAATTTACTATTTCA
>NZ_MEIK01000034.1 GCF_002777855.1 Snodgrassella alvi | reverse complement strand
TCCATCGGCGGCCGTTATACCGTGCGCGGATTTGACGGCGAAGTCACCCTCATGGGAGAACGAGGCTGGTACTGGAACAACAACCTCAGCTGGCAATATCTAGGTACCCATCAGGTATATCTAGGGCTAGATGTCGGCCACGTTGCCGGCCCCGCCACCGAAATGCAGCTGGGTAAAACACTAGCTGGTGCCGTTATCGGCTTCAAAGGCCAGATGAAAGCCGGTGGCCAGTGGTATTACGACATCTTTGCTGGCAAACCAATATATAAACCACAGTACTTCCGTACCGCCAATACCACCGTTGGCTTCAGTCTCAACTATTCCATATAACACAATCAAACCACACATATCAGAACGCCGTTAGCCCAGACTGTACGGCCGAATAACAGGAAAAATCATGAATAAAAACAGATACAAAGTCATATTCAACAAAAAAAGAGGGATTCTGGTTGCCGTAGCCGAAAACACCATCCGTGAAGGCAAAAGCACCGCAGACCGTAATCAAAGCGGCGGCACCATCTTCAGCAGCCTACTGGCTAGACTACCCGTATTAACCAGCTCTATCCTACTCGGATTAGGTGTATGCGTACTCATTAATCACTCTGCCATAGCAGCAGACATCCATGCCGACCCGTCAGCCCCCAAAAACCAGCAACCCACCATCCTCCAAACCGCCAACGGCATCCCGCAAATCAACATCCAGACCCCGAGCAAAGGCGGCGTATCCATCAACCAGTACCGGCAATTAGACGTCAACAAACAAGGAGCCATCCTCAACAACAGCCGTAAAAGCACCCAGACCAAACAGGCTGGCTGGATACAAGGCAACCCATGGCTGGCCAAAGGCGAAGCCGGCATCATCGTCAACCAAATCAACAGCAGCAATCCCAGCCGGCTCAACGGCTACATCGAAGTAGCCGGCCGACGAGCCGAAGTCATCATGGCCAACCCTTCTGGCATCAGCGTCAATGGCGGCGGCTTTATCAATGCTGCCGGCGTCACCCTAACCACCGGCAGACCCGTACTCAATAACGGCAGCCTGGACGGCTTTCAGGTACGGGGAGGCGACATCAGCATCAACGGACAGGGGCTGGACACAAGCGGCAGCGATTACACCAACATCCTGTCCAAAGCAGCGCAAATCAATGCCGGCATCTGGGCAAATAAACTCAGCATCAGTACCGGCAGTAATGACATCGATGCCCAAGGGCAGATCACCGCCAACGTAAACAACGATATATCGAACAAACAAAGCATAGCCATAGACAGCAGCAGCCTAGGTGGCATGTATGCCGGCAAAATCGTACTAATCAGCAACGACAAAGGCGTCGGCATCAACAATGCCGGCCAAATCTTTGCCGGAGCCGGAGGCGTCAGCATCAGTGCCGATGGCAAACTGAGCAACAGCGGCAGCATCGTTGCCGCAGATAAAAACAGTAGCGCCGCAGAAGAGGCCACTGCCGCCATACATGCAGACAGCATCCGCAACAGCGGCACCCTGTCCAGCCAAGGCAAAATGCAATTACAAAGCCAGCAGCTAGACAACAGCGGTTTAATCACCAGTGCCGACGAATTAAACATCCGCAACCGGCAGCTGCTGAGCAATCAGGGCGAAATCAACGGCGGACGTCTGGACATCAGCAGTGGCAGCATCCACAACCAGCAGGGCAAAATCATCCAGAGCGGCCAGCAAAGCCTGAAACTGGATCTGGATAAACTGAATAACAGCAGCAACAGCCTGATCGGGTATGCACCATCAGAACCTCCAACCAGCAACAGCAGCGAATCAGCCACAACAGAACAGCCAGCCAAGCCGCAGAAACCGGCAGAGAACCAAGATACCCCCGTACCGACCAGTGCCACAGGTGCAGGCCAGACCGAAGCAGCGGCGAGCACCCCAAAACAATTTGCCAGCGGCCAAATCATCAGCGAACAAGAAATTCTCAACGACAACGGCCAAATAATTGCCAATGGTGGCATCGACCTAAACGCACATAACGGCCTGACCAACCGTGGCACCCTCAACCTAAACAAATTACAAGTAAGCGGCGAACTACTCGACAACCAGCAAGGGAAACTCAACACCGGCGAAGTCCACATCAGCACAGGCCGGCTGGATAACCGCAGTGGTGAAATCAGCAGCAGCGGACCGTTCCAGTACACAGGCAAAGAGCTGGACAACCGCAAAGGCCGGATTCAATCGACGGAACAAATAGCCATAGAGGCAGAGAACACCGACAACAGTGATAGCGGCGTCATAGCGGCACAGAAACAACTGCAGATACACAGTAGTGGGCAAATTGATAATAGCAAAGGCGGGCAGCTATGGAGTGGAGGTGCTGCTGAAATACAAACAGCCAACCTAAATAACAATAGTGGCGCCATCGATAGTGACAGTCTGCAACTGAAAGCGGATAGCGTAAATAATCAGCTGGGGGCTATTCGCAGCGTCAACGCCCAGCAGCTTACCGTAACCAATCAGCTTAATAACCATACCGGCCAGATAGGCAGCAATGGTCAGCTCACCATTCAAGCCAGTAATATCGATAACACAGCGGGTAAAATCAGTGCTGCACAGCAAGCAGAAATTCACAGCAGCGAATTCAATAACCAACAAGGCACAGTAGACGCAGAAAACATAAAAATTAATGCTGACACACTAAATAACAACCATGGAGCCATACGTGCCAATGGAGAAACGCGCACCAGCATCAACCAAAGCCTGAACAACCAGCAGGGACAGATTAGCTCGCAAAAAGACGTTTATATCAGCGGTAGCGCCTTACAAATAGATAACAGCCAGAACGGACAAATCATTGCCGGCCAGAATCTTACCCTACAGGCAAAAAATCTGAATAACCCAGGCACCATGGCTGCCGGCCACGATGCAGAAATCGCATTAACAGATAACTTCAGCGTCGATGCAGACATCACCGCCGGTCACAACCTGACTATCAGCAGCCAAGGGACGATTAGCAACAGCCATACCCTTAGTGGCGGCGACAGCGTGCGTCTGCAAGCTGCCGATATCGACAATCAGGCCAGCGGCACCATTCAGAGCAACAACCAAACTGAATTACAGGCACAAAGCAATATCACCAACCGTGGCCTGATAAACAGCAACGGCACCACACTAGTACAGTCCGGAAACAGCATCAACAACATCGGCACCGGCCGCATCTATGGCAACCATGTCGCCATCGGCAGCCATGATTTATACAATCAGGAAGAAACCAGCGGCACCGAAACCAAAGCAGCAGTGATAGCCGCACGCCAGAGGCTGGACATTGGTGCAACTAATATCGTTAACAAAGAACACGCCCTGCTTTCCAGCGAGGGTGACATCGCCATCGGGGGCAGCCTAAGCCAACAGCATCAGGCTGTGGGTATGGCAGATAATCTGCTCAACAGCAGCGCGCGCATCGAAGCACAAGGAAATGGCAACATCGCCGCACGGCAACTACAGAATCTGAATAATCATTTTGCTGTAGAAGAATATCTCGACAACAGTAAAAAAATCTTCCAGATACAAGAAAAAGGCAATCCAGCAATCTGGGTAGATGGCGTAGATGGAAAATTCAAAAAAGGGAAAAAAGAACTCAGTTTCAAATTCAATGACGGCACCAATAAAAAATGGAAAAAATACTCAGCTAAAGACGTAAAATGGTGGGACTATAAAAGTGATACGTATAAACAGCGTGTTACCGAAAGTCAGCCAGCAGAAATCATCATCGGCGGCGACCTAACCATCAGTGGCGAACACTGGGTCAATAACAACAGCCGTATCATCATCGGTGGCAATCTGACCGGTGGTGACAGCCTCAATCTGGAAAACCAAGAAACCAAAGGCCAGCAGCGGGTTGAAAATCATGGTCAACAAGGTGGATACAAATATAAAAATCCCAAACTGGGCTCCGGTAAAATTAAAAAAACAGGCGAAAAGCCATATAACGAAACCATCATAACCAGCCATGAATTTGACACACCAGTAAGCGTTGTACAGCAACATGCCGGCGTTAGCGCCAATCAAGGCAAAGCCGAACAGGCAAATACAGGCAGTCAGCTGCAACCACAGGATAAAGCGCAGACACAGACAGAAAACCACAACCAAAGCATCCAAAGTCTCAGCCGCTTCAATACCAACTTGCCTAACAGCAGCCTGTACCACATCAATCCCACCAACAGCGGCTATTTAGTTGAAACCGATCCAGCGTTCACCAACATGAAAAAATGGCTCGGCAGCGACTACATGCTCAGCGCATTAGGGCAGAATCCAGACAGAATGCAAAAACGGCTGGGTGATGGCTATTACGAACAAAAACTGATAAACGAACAGATAGCACAGCTTACCGGCTACCGCCGGCTAGAAGGCTACAGTAATGACGAAGAGCAGTACAAAGCACTCATGAATGCCGGCATCAGCTTTGCACAGCAGTTTCACATCACCCCGGGAGTCGCATTAAGTGCCGAGCAAATGGCACAGCTTACCAGCGATATGGTCTGGCTGGTCAACCAGACCGTCACCCTGGCCGATGGCAGCCAGCAGACCGTACTCGTACCCAAAATCTACCTGAAAGTACGTGATAACGACGTGACCACAGCCGGCGCACTAATCAGTGCGCACAACATCAACCTGCAAAACAGTGGCAACATCAACAATCAGGGCAGCATTGCCGGCCAGAACATCCTCAATCTGGGGGCACAGAATATTAACAATAGTGGCATGCTTAGCGGCAGCAAAGTAGCTCTTACCGCCAGTGACAGCATCAATTTCAACGGCGGATCCGCAGTAGGTAAAGACCTACTCAGCCTCAAGGCCGATAAAATCAACCTCAACACCACCACGGCCAGCTATGGCGATGAACGCAACGGTGGTACCGTTATCGACCGCACCGCTGGGCTGTATGTCACCGGAGACAAAGACGCTGTTCTCAGCGTAGCCGGTACCCACGGCATCACTACCCATGGCGCCAGCATCGTCAACAATGCAGATAATGGCACTACACAGCTCAGTAGCAGTGCCGGTAGCATCGACCTCAATACCGTTACTACCCGCCGCGACATGACAGACGGCAGCAGCAGCGACAAAAACCACTGGATAAACCACTATCAAAACGAAAACGGCACCAGCATCAGTGCTGCCGGTGATATACAAATACAGGCTGCAGACCAGCTCAACATCCGGCAGGGCGACATCAACAGCGAAAACGGCAACGTCAGCCTGCACGGCAAAAACGGTGTCAATATCATAGAAGGGCGTCAACAGACCGAGCTAGACCACTCCGTCTACATCAAATCCAGCGGCCTAATGTCCAAAAAAACCAGTCTTGACCAATCGCGGGCCAACTATGATGAAGCTGTAGGCAGCAATATCACCGGCGCCAAAGTCAGCATCAGTAGTGATCAAGACATTAACATCCGTGGCAGCAACATCATCTCCGATAATGGCACGGTGCTGAAAGCCGGCCAGAATGTTAACATCACAGCGGCGTCCAACCAGTATCAAGATCAGGAATACCACAAAGAAACCAAGTCTGGCCTAATGGGCAGTGGTGGCATCGGCTTTAGCATCGGGAAACAGAAAGAAACCGATGACACCACCAGCCGCCGCACCATCCACAGCGGCAGCAGCGTTGGCAGCCTCAACGGAGACACCACCATTGTAGCCGGCAACCACTATACCCAAACCGGCAGCAGCGTCTCCTCCCCGCAAGGTGACGTAAACATCATAGCGAAACAAATAGACATCAACGCAGCCGAAGACCAGTACAGCCGAGACAACATCCATACCTTCGAAAAAAGCGGCCTTACCGTAGCCGTCAACGTACCCATAGTCAATGCCATCCAAACAGCCAGCACCGCCGTAAATCGCATAGGCGAAAGCAAAAACGCGCGCGTCAACGCCATGGCAGCCTTCAATGCCGGCGTAGACTTGTATAAAGCCGGCAATGCCGCCGCCGACCTGGCCAACAATCCACAAAACGCCACCAATGTCAGCATCAGCATCACCGTAGGCCAGCAAAAAAGCCGCAGTGAAACCCATAGCCGCGACAGCGTCGCCGCAGCCAGCCAGATTAATGCCGGTGGTGAAGTCAACCTACTGGCAACCGGAGCCGGACAGGATTCCAACATCAACATCATTGGCTCAGATGTCAATGGCAAACAAGGTACACACTTACAAGCAGACAACGAAATCAACCTGCTGGCGGCTGAACAAAACCACAGCGAGCGCAGCAGCAACAAATCCAGTGGCTGGAATGCCGGTGCCACCATCGGCATTGGTTCAGGTGGTCCAAAGTTAGGTATTACTGCTGGAATTAATGCCGGCAAAGGCCATGGCAATGGCGACGAAACCAGCTACCGCAACAGCCATATTGGAAGCAGCAGCGGCAACACCAGCCTCACCAGCGGCGGTGCCACCAACATCAAAGGCGCACAGGTAGCAGGTAAAGGCGTACAGATTGATGCAGCCGAACTAAATATCGAAAGCTTACAGGACACAGCCAAATACAACAGCAAACAGCAGAATATCAGCGGGCAGGTTACCGTAGGCTATGGCGCATCCGCCTCTGCCAGCTTTAGTAAAAGCAAAATTAAAGCCGATTATGCTGCTGTAACAGAACAAAGCGGCATCATTGCCGGTGACAATGGCTACCAGCTCAACATCAAAGGCAATACCGACCTCAAAGGTGCCATCATCACCTCTACCGAAGCAGCCGAAGCGGCAGGCAAAAACCAAGTAATTACCGGCAGCCTGACGAGCAGCGATATTCATAATCATAGTGATTACAGTGGCAGTAGTATTGGTATCGGTGCCAGTGGCAGCATTAGTGGATCAACACTGGGACAAAAACAGCCTACTGGTAATGACAAGATTAATCTGGCTAATCAGGGTGAAACGGGTGCCAGCAAGTCCCTTGGCTTCGGACACGATAGTGGCCATAGCAGCAGTACCACCCACAGCGGCATCAATACTGGCAACATCATCATTACCGATGCTGCTGCCCAGCAGCAGAAAACCGGCAAAAGCGTAGCCGAAACCATAGCCGGAATTCATACCGCTACCAGCAGCGACAACTATGCGGATAAAGCCGGCTACCTGAGCAACAACTTTGACAAAGACAAAGTTCAGAAAGAGCTGGATACACAGCGTGAAGTCACACAGGAGTTTGACCAAAATCGGCAGGATTTGAAAAAAGAGCTACTGCAAAAGGCGCGCAAAAAATATGAAGAAGCGCAACTAGAGCGGCTGCAACACGATGGCTTACGAACCGAAAAGAGCATCCAGTTAGAACAGGAAGGGCGTAAAATAGAACAGAACGTTGCCTATCTAGATACCGCGCTTGGTCTGATATGGGCAGGTAACATCGGTATCGGAGCATTAGAAACCGTTGCCCAGCATGCTGATTACACCAAAAATGCTGCTCGCCACATCACAGCCGGACAAGTATATAAAGTTACCTGCAACGGTGAAGCAGCTAAGTACGAGTGTAAAGATATTAATAATGCTAAGGATGCCATGGCAGCCGGAGACGAAAGCAAAATAACTAAAGAAAAAAATCAAGGGGCACCGTTTGAGGGCACGGCCACTGAGATTTATGATTACCGCCAGATAATGGATGGCAAATCAGTAATAATGATTTCAAATCCAGGAATCTACAACAACGAAGATGCCGCATTCAGAAATGCCGTCAAACAGAATCCTGATGCAGCAGCCAGTGGCAATTTGTATGTAGTGGTCAACAACCCTACCGCAGAAGCTATTCCGGCATTAAGTGAAGTGGGTAGCTATGCTTTGTGGGATAAACTCAACGAATGGTTTGGCGGCAGACTGCCCAAGACCAATGCCGAAAAAACCAACGCAGAATTGAAAGAATTGGCCAAAGAAACCGGTACACCAATTATGTTTAACAACCACAGCCGCGGTTCACTGACAGACAAAGTCAGCACGGCTTATCTGCAAAATGTAAAAGGAATAACCGGTATACCGATTGAACAAACTAAATATCTAGGGCCGGCAGCCAATATCGTAGGCGAATTTGACATGCTGAACAAAAATGGCTACGTTGATGAAAATGGTATTAATAGCACATTATTTCTGGGCAATAACAATACTGACTTTGTTGGCAGACTGGTAGGATTGAATCCAGTTGCCGCAGGGGATTGTACTGGTAATCCTTTAGGCTCCTGCTACAGTCATAGTAGTTATAATGGTGCTTATTATCTAAAACCAAATCTGGAAGATGCAAATGGTAAAGAATATATTGATAAAAAAACGGGTAAACCAATTGCAAATCCAGAGTTTGACAAAATTAAAAACACTGTAGCCGAACCTGAACAGGATAAAAACGAACAATATATCAATCCGACGCTTGCTCAAGCAGTAGTAATAGGCAACGATGGGAATATCAATCTGGTAGACCGGCAAGGTAATATGACTACCTATGATAAAAAAACCTTAAAACCGATTAAAACCACGCAGATACCAATTCATGAAATTAATGGCAAACGCTACTTTAACTATGGAGGTAAGAAATACTATGCAGACCCGTTTAAGTAAAATAAGGTTAGTGATTCTGACAGTCCTTAGTCTGTTATTAGAAGGGTGTAGTATATCGGACTGGTATAACGGTTATTATGCTGAAGAGGCTGCGATTATCAAAGGCCAAAAAGATAGGAATGCTTTTTATGATGCTGAGTCTCCGCAAATAAAAGATCTGAGAAAAAAAAATCAAGAATATTGTTTAGAGCTGGCACATAAGCCGGAAAATCGGCTTCAAGAAAAAGGTTATCCAAATGGTGTATCTAATCAACCTCTGTTCCAAAGGTGTATGAAAGATCGTGGGACACCAACGTATGAAGCCTACATGTCAATGCAGGCAAAGAAACGTCGTGCTGAGCGCAGGGCGCAAGGTGAAATAGTTCCTGAAAACCAATAAGACATGTAATTACTAAGTTGTTTTACCTATAGCTAATTAACGGGCGTCAGTGTATGAGAACGACAGCAAATACTCTGATGCCTTTTACTATACCGATAAATACCCCTAGACCATTTAGCCAAAGAATAAATCAAGCATTTCTTCAAGCAGAAATTTTCTTAATTATGAAGGTAAAAAACGTCATGCAGTACTACTGCCCAAGTAAAAAACGCTTATTAATTGTGACAGGAATCAGTCTGCTAGTAGGTGGTTGCAGTTTATCGGACTGGTATAACGGTTATTATGTGGATAGGTCATCATGGAAAAGCTATCAGAAAGATAGTGATGCTTATTATGATGCTGAGTCTCCGCAAATGAAAGAACTGAGAAAAAAAAATCAAGACTATTGCCTAGAGCTAGCAAATAAGCCGGAAAATCGACTTCAAGAAAAAGGTTACCCAAATGGTGTATGGAATCAACCTTTGTTTGGAAAGTGTATGGAAAATCGCGGAACACCCACGTTTCAAACCTATCAATCGAATCGTGCGAAACAACGTGATGCTGAGCGTAGAGCACGAGGCGAAATAGTGTAATAATTAAGATTACTGTAACCATACAGAGTACCGTTAGCGACGTGTAATGGCTAGATGGTAAAACGTCGTCAGATTAAACAGCCGATGAAAAGGAACATGGCCATTTATCTGCACTAACCCACCTTAATATAGGTGGGTTTTTTATGTGAAAAAGATATTGTGGTTAATGCGAGATCACCGCAGGTGCCAACCGCGGCAAAGGACATGGCAACGGCGACGAAACCAGCTACCGCAACAGCCATATTGGAAGCAGCAGCGGCAACACCAGCCTCACCAGCGGCGGAGCCACCAACATCAAAGGCGCACAGGTAGCAGGTAAAGGCGTACAGATTGATGCAGCCGAACTAAATATCGAAAGCTTGCAGGACACAGCCAAATACAACAGCAAACAGCAGAATATCAGCGGGCAGGTTACCGTAGGCTATGGCGCATCCGCCTCTGCCAGCTTTAGTAAAAGCAAAATTAAAGCCGATTATGCTGCTGTAACAGAACAAAGCGGCATCATTGCCGGTGACAATGGCTACCAGCTCAACATCAAAGGCAATACCGACCTCAAAGGTGCCATCATCACCTCTACCGAAGCAGCCGAAGCGGCAGGCAAAAACCAAGTAATTACCGGCAGCCTGACGAGCAGCGATATTCATAATCATAGTGATTACAGTGGCAGTAGTATTGGTATCGGTGCCAGTGGCAGCATTAGTGGATCAACACTGGGACAAAAACATCCTACTGGTAACGATAAGATTAATCTGGCTAATCAGGGTGAAACGGGTGCCAGCAAGTCCCTTGGCTTCGGACACGATAGTGGCCATAGCAGCAGTACCACCCACAGCGGCATCAATACTGGTAACATCATCATCACGGAAGCTGCTGCCCAACAGCAGAAAACCGGTAAAAGCGTAGCCGAAACCATAGCCGGTATTCATACCGATACCAGCAGCGACAACTATGCGGATAAAGCCGGCTACCTGAGTAATAACTTTGACAAAGACAAAGTTCAGAAAGAGCTGGATACACAGCGTGAGGTCACACAGGAATTCAGCGCCAATATACAGGCTACCTCAGCAATGATAAACAGCAAAAAGGATAGCCTGAAAGAAAAACTGAAAGACGAAAACCTGACCTTATCAGAGCGGGAACAATACGAAAAAGAACTGTCGCAATGGAACACAGGCGGCTTACTGCTGAATGCCATCGGAGCGGGATTGGCCGCACCAACCAATAGCGTAGGGGGCATATTGGCAGCCACAGCCAGTCCGGTGGTTTCCTATCAGATAGGCCAATACTTTAAAGGCAAAGAAGCTGAAGGCAGCACAGCTCATCTGGTGGCACATGCAGTATTAGGTGCAGCGGTAGCGGCAGCAGGGGGGAATGATGCATTGGCAGGAGCATTGGCGGCAGGTGGATCAGAGGCAATTGCTCCCGTTGTATCGAAATGGCTGTATGACAAAGAACCAAAGGATTTGACGGCAGAGGAGAAGGCAACTGTATCAGCAATATCAGGACTGGCAGGAGCGGCTACGGGAGCGGTAGCGGGTGGAGGTATGGCAGATGCAGCGCAAGGTAATCAGGCTGCGCATACGGCTGTAGATAATAACCTAAACAATAATGATTGGCCTTATTTTGGGACAACTCCTGAAAAAACTAGAAAGCTAAATGAAGAAAAATTTATCAAATTAATTTGTAAAAACTTAAATCCAAGCGAATGTCAAAGAAAAAGAGAAGAAGTTCAAAAGGATGCAGCTAAGTTTATTATAAGCAATGTAATAGATTTTATACCAATATTAGGAGATATAAAGGGATTGTATGAAGCAGAGACAGTTGGGGATTATGTATTTACCGCAATTGGAGTAGTGCCACTTGTTGGTGATGCAGCTAAAAAAATGCATACTGCACAAAAAGCCTATGAAAAAGCGAAAGAAGCAGGAAATGTAGCAGAAATGGTTAAGCAAACTGAAAATGTGGCTAATCTTATAAAAGAGGATAAAATTAAAAAAGGAATGGATGGGAATGCAGGAAAGGGGATGACAGGAGCCACACAGGCTGATGCAACAAAATATTTTGGGCAAGAAAGAAAATATTGGTCTAAAGATCCTATAGAGTTTAGTGGTAATAAGGTTTATCAACGTGATGATTTATTTGATCCTAAATATATTGATCCTAAATCGGGAAAAACAAATTTACAGCTTATGGAACAAGGGAGAGCACCAATAGGTTATGATAAAAAACCAATTAATTTACATCATATGACTCAACGGCAAGATAGTGCCATAGCGGAAGTTACACAATCATTTCATCAACAATATAGTGATAAAATTCACATTAATCCAAATACTATTCCTTCGGGAATAAATCGTAATCAGTTTAATAAATGGCGCTCTAATTATTGGAAAAATAGAGCAAATGATTTTAAATAATAGGAGTATCAATGAGTGATCTAAATAACGTTATTGAACATTTAAAAAAATTATCAAATGGAGAGGTAATTAATGTCGCTCTTCCTGATGATAATTTGCTTGATAATTATGAGAAAGAAATTAACTTTTGTTTTCCAGAAGATTACAGAAAGCTTCTTAAAGAAGCAGATAATATTTTTTATGGAACAATTGAATTACTATTAGTAACAAAAGAAAAAAAATATCCTTCTGAATTATCAATAGTATTGAATGAAGCAAGGGAGCTAGGTTTACCTGAAGATTGGCTACCAATATGTGAGGATAATGGTAGCTATTATTGTTTACTTCCAAATGGTAAAGTACATTATTGGACACCAGATGGCTATAGCAATGATTCTTGGGAAGATCTTGCAGATTGGATAGAACAAGTATGGATTAATGGAGATTAAATAGTTTATTAGTTAAAATTTAGAATTAAGATCATAATTAAATAAATCATGAAAATAACCAATTAAAAATTAATAGAGTTCTTTAATATCGTTTTAAAGCAGCAAATCAATCTCTACTACCAACTTGCCCTGTTCAATCTGAATGATATCAGGGCATCCCACATAAAAGCCAACCCGCTTTAGCCACACTGATAGTGGTCACAGGCCACTGTCAACAGTATCAATGCAGATATTGACGGCAAACTAAGCATTATCAGTCCGCAGGACAAAGTAGACCAAGTTATCCATCAGCATTGGTTCAGGTGGTCCAAAGTTAGGTATTACTGCCGGAGTTAATGCCGGCAAAGGACATGGCAATGGCGACGAAACCAGCTACCGCAACAGCCATATTGGAAGCAGCAGCGGCAACACCAGCCTTACCAGCGGCGGAGCCACCAACATCAAAGGCGCACAGGTAGCAGGTAAAGGCGTACAGATTGATGCAGCCGAACTAAATATCGAAAGCTTGCAGGACACAGCCAAATATAACAGCAAACAGCAGAATATCAGCGGGCAGGTTACCGTAGGCTATGGCGCATCCGCCTCTGCCAGCTTTAGTAAAAGCAAAATTAAAGCCGATTATGCTGCTGTAACAGAACAAAGCGGCATCATTGCCGGTGACAATGGCTACCAGCTCAACATCAAAGGTAATACCGACCTCAAAGGTGCCATCATCACCTCTACTGCAGCAGCCGAAGCGGCAGGCAAAAACCAAGTAATTACCGGCAGCCTGACGAGCAGCGATATCCAAAATCATAGTGATTACAGTGGCAGTAGTATTGGTATCGGTGCCAGTGGCAGCGTTAGTGGATCAACACTGGGACAAAAACAGCCTACTGGTAATGACAAGATTAACCTGGCTAATCAGGGTGAAACGGGTGCCAGCAAGTCCCTTGGCTTCGGACACGATAGTGGCCATAGCAGCAGTACCACCCACAGCGGCATCAATACGAGCAACATCATCATTACGGATGCTGCTGCCCAGCAGCAGAAAACTGGCAAAAGTGTAGCCGAAACCATAGCTGGAATTCATACCGATACCAGCAGCGACAACTATGCGGATAAAGCCGGCTACCTGAGCAACAACTTTGACAAAGACAAAGTTCAGAAAGAGCTGGATACACAGCGTGAAGTCACACAGGAGTTTGACCAAAATCGTCAAGAATTACGCAATATCTTGCATAAAATCGCCGATAATAAACGCCAACAGGCAGAAAATATTCGTAAGGACAACTATATAGACGGCAAAAATGGTTATAACACTAACGAATCACTGGCACTGGAAGGGAGTGCCGATAAATGGGACAAAGCCGCCTTCTATACAGATATGATATTAGGTACGGTTTATGGGTATGGTAATACTGCTGCACTGGTTTATGCAGATGGCGGCGCTATTATTGACCCCGCAGTTAGAGCAGCCAGAAGACCAATACAGATATGGAATGTGACCTGTGCACAAGATGGTTTATATTGTTCCAATAACAGTTACGATAACAAGAAAACCAGACCGATAGATGCAGACAGTCCCTATGCAGAAATAGGGAATAAAAGACAGATATTTGATATAAATGAAATCAAACCTGGACAGAACACAGGTGTAATAACCATATCCAATCCTGGCATACTCAACCCATTAAATGATGCTTTAAAAAATGCGGTTAAGCAGAACTTGTGGGAAACAGGAGCAGATGGTATCTATGTAGCAGCCAATCCACCAACCAGCAATTTTTTATCAGAAGGAGTATATGCATTTTATGATAAAGTGAATGATTTGGGCGGTAGCTACCTTCCTTTGACCAATTCAGAAAAAGCAAATATATTACTTTATGAGTATGCCAAAGAAAAAGGCTATAAAATAGACCTAAGTAACCACAGTCGTGGTGGGATGACGGCAAGTAATGCGCTACAGTATGCTAATCGAAATGGATTAACCGGCATACCAATAAGAGAAGCAAGATTTTACGGTACAGCAACTAATGTACAACAGTATGCAGACCAGCTACTAATAAATGGTTATGAAGGAAGTAAAGCATATTCAGCAGTGCATTACACCGATTTTGTGGGTAGAAGTCCGCTAATATTGTTCCGTAGTCAATATACGATAGGAGGTAATCCACCTACAGGTGGCGTAGAAGATAAACCCTTTATGTATTCGCACAGTAGCTATTTTAGAGAAAAACCAAAAGATGTTTTGGTAGATGAAAAAGGTAGAAATATAGATGCAAACGGAAATTTGACGGGCGATAAAAAAGTTGATAATCCTTATTTAGATGATTGGAATAAAAAATGGTTGAAGGGATCAAATCATAATTTAAACCAAGTTAATCCCTCTTTACCGGTTTTAGTCAAACCCTCAAAAGCAAGGCAAGGAGTGAAATGAAATGAGACACAACATTAATATTTTATTGATAGGCATCTTGTGTTTTGGACTATCCGGCTGTTATGAATCTTTAGTCCGTTTTTGGAACGGACCAGGTTGGGATTTCTCGTCTGAAGCCGAAAAAAAAGCTAAACAAGAGTGCTTTGAAGAATTGCGTTCACTTCCACGGCCGAAGAATGAATATATTGGATCTAAAGAAATGCAGGATTGGTTAGGTGAAGTATATATACCAGCCAGAAATGAATGTCTAAGAAAAAAAGGATTTTAGATTCAAGCAAAGATTTAATCTATGTATAAGGAAATAAAATGATGGAAAGCAAAATGAAATTAATAGCGATAACAAGTTTTATTGTATAAGTGGTTGTAGCACCGATGTGTCTAGATATCAAAAGCAGCTTTAAGCAAATGGATATACGGGCAGTAGAGTAGTGGTTTATCCAAGGAATGGATATGTACAGCCACCAGCAAAATATCTGGTAGATGAAAATGGGCGTTATATAGACCAGAATGGTAATCGAACCGATTATCCGGTAGAAAATCCATATTATAGAGAATATATAAAACGTCATAAATAAAGGTTGATATTTTGATAATAATAATATTCTCATGAATATCGATGCCTGAGTAATAACTTTGACAAAGACAAAGTTCAGAAAGAGCTGGATACACAGCGTGAAGTCACACAGGAGTTTGACCAAAATCGGCAGGATTTGAAAAAAGAGCTACTGCAAAAAGCGCGCAAAAAATATGAAGAAGCGCAACTGGAGCGGCTGCAACACGATGGCTTACGAACCGAAAAGAGCATCCAGTTAGAACAGGAAGGGCGTAAAATAGAACAGAACGTTGCCTATCTAGATACCGCGCTTGGTCTGATATGGGCAGGTAACATCGGTATCGGAGCATTAGAAACCGTTGCCCAGCATGCCGATTACACCAAAAATGCTGCTCGCCACATCACTGCCGGACAAGTATATAAAGTTACCTGCAACGGTGAAGCAGCTAAGTACGAGTGTAAAGATATTAATAATGCTAAGGATGCCATGGCAGCCGGAGACGAAAGCAAAATAACCAAAGAAAAAAATCAAGGGGCACCATTTGAGGGTACGGCCACTGAGATTTATGATTACCGCCAGATAATGGATGGCAAATCAGTAATAATGATTTCAAATCCAGGAATCTACAACAACGAAGATGCCGCATTCAGAAATGCCGTTAAACAGAATCCTGATGCAGCGGCCAGTGGCAATTTGTATGTAGTGGTCAACAACCCTACCGCGGAAGCTATTCCGGCATTAAGTGAAGTGGGTAGCTATGCTTTGTGGGATAAACTCAACGAATGGTTTGGAGGCAGACTGCCCAAGACCAATGCCGAAAAAACCAACGCAGAATTGAAAGAATTGGCCAAAGAAACCGGTACACCAATTATGTTTAACAACCACATCCGCGGTTCTCTGACAGACAAAGTCAGCACGGCTTATCTGCAAAATGTAAAAGGAATAACCGGTATACCGATTGAACAAACTAAATATCTAGGGCCGGCAGCCAATATCGTAGGCGAATTTGACATGCTGAACAAAAATGGCTACGTTGATGAAAATGGTATTAATAGCACATTATTTCTGGGCAATAACAATACTGACTTTGTTGGCAGACTGGTAGGATTGAATCCAGTTACCGCAGGGGATTGTACTGGTAATCCTTTAGGCTCCTGCTACAGTCACAGTAGTTATAATGGTGCTTATTATCTTGATAAAAATTTAACTGATGCAAATGGTAAAGAATACATCAATAAAAAAACAGGATTACCAATTCCAAATCCAGAATTTGGAAAAATTAAAGATACTGTATTTGAACCTAAACTTGACCAAAATGGACGATATATCAATCCAACAATTGCTCAAGCAGTAGTGATAGGAGAAGACGGTAATATCAATCTGGTAGACCGCCAAGGTAACATGACAACTTATGACAAAAAAACACTAAAACCAATTAAAATTACACAAATACCGATTCATGTGATTGATGACAAACGCTACTTTAATTATGGAGGAAAGAAATACTATGCAGATCCACCCAAGTAGAAAAAAGTTATTAATTCTGACAGGAATAAGTCTGGTATTAGGTGGTTGCAGTATATCGGACTGGTACAATGGTTATTATGTTGATAGGTCATCGATGAAACATTATCTTGAAGAAAGAAGTGCTTATTATGATGCTGAATCCCAAGAAATTAAGCAACTGAGAAACATGAATGATGTTTTTTGCAGAAATTTAGCATCAAAACCTGAAAATTTAATATCACGTGCGGGTTATCCAAACGGAGTTTATAATTCACCTATGTATGAAATTTGTATGAAAGAAAATGGAACACCAACTTTTGATGCTTATTCTTCTATTCAGGCAGAAAAACGTCGAGCTGAGCGTAGGGCTCGTGGTGAAATAGTTCCTGAAAACCAATAAGACATGTAATTACTAAGTTGTTTGACATATAGCTAATTAACGGGCGTCAGTGTATGAGAATGACAGCAAATACTCTGATGCCTTTTACTATACCGATAAATACCCCTAGACCATTTAGCCAAAGAATAAATCAAGCATTTCCCCAAGCAGACATTTTCTTAATTATAAAGGTAAAAAACGTCATGCAGTACTACCACCCAAGTAAAAAACGCTTATTAATTTTGATTAGTATCAGTCTGTTATTAGAAGGGTGTAGTATATCGGACTGGTATAATGGCTATTATGTTGAAAGATCATCAAGTATTAGTTTTGATAAAAAAAGTGATGCTTATTATAATGCTGAATCGCCGCAAATGAAGGAGCTGAGAAGTAAAAATCAAGAATATTGCTTAGAGCTTTCAAATAAGCCGGAAAATAGAGTAGAAAGAATAGGATTTCCAAATGGTGTATGGAATCAACCCATGTACGAGCAATGTATGGAAAAAAGAAAAACACCGACTTATGGAGTTTACGTTTCAGAGCAGGTAAAGAAAAGAGATGCTGAGCGCAGGGTGAGAGGTGAAATAGTCTTGTAAAAGACTTGAAGAAAAATCCACGACACAAAATTTTCGTAGTAACGGCTTGATGTGATTAGAATACCTAGCTAGAGCTGTTCACCCCCAAATTGCCTTTTTGACTGCTTCGCTAAAAACATCAATCATAATGTCACGCACGCCAGAAGCGATTGGTGTTCCAACTTTGCTCATTACCTGCTTGAAGCGAGACAAGGCAACTTGCAATTTTGAACTATTTTTCGTCAGTTCTGCCAAATCGGAACGGAACTGTTGCAATTCTTCGGGGGAAAGAGCAGCCTGAACGTTAACCAACTCAACAGCGCTTGCGATCTTTCGTTCAGTCCAAGGAAACGCTTTACCGCAGTTATAGCAAAACGCTGGTGGTTTGTAATCACTACCCAAATATAATACGTCTTCAACGTGATAGTCACCACGGATAGGTGCACTGCAATTCGGGCATTGTGTTATAGTCTCTTCTCCACATTGCGAACAGAACGCTTCTCGAAATTCGGGATAAACGTCTGCTGCGGTTGTAGCAACATGTCCGTTTGGACAGATCTGTGCCACTCGATAAGTTCCCATAATTTCCTATGTCGACAATGCCCGTTTTGTTATGGGCTTTATAAAGATTAAAAAATAAAAATCTTAGTAATGAGTGTTTTTTAATTATAATTTGGCGGAAGCGGTGAGATTCGAACTCACGGAGGGCTATCAACCCTCGACGGTTTTCAAGACCGTTGCATTAAACCGCTCTGCCACGCTTCCGTCTTTGAAGATGCGCATATTAGACGATAAATGCGCATTTGCCAAGTTTTTTATCTTAATAATTTGCAGTTATCTGCTAAATCATTATTTTTATTTTTAATTAAATTTTATAAGTGATGTATTTCATCCCTTAGGAATACCCATTCTTTATCTGTAGATGATGCTTTGTCGAAATAGTAGCCTTCACAATCGAAATTTTTAAGTTGCTCTGGTTCACTCAGTTCGTTTTGGGCAGCATAGCGCACAAATAAACCACGTGCACGCTTGGCATAAAAGCTGATTATTTTATAGGTACCGTTTTTTTGGTCTTTGAAAACGGGTGTAATTACAGGTGCAGATAATTTTGATGGCTGAATGGCTTTGAAATACTCCTGTGACGCCAGATTAATTAATACTTTGTCGTGAGCAGCTTGCATATTTTTTTCTACTGTATGGGTAATAGTGTTTCCCCAAAATTCATATAAATCCTTACCGTGTTCATTTGCCAGTTTGGTGCCCATTTCCAGCCGATAAGGCTGAATTAGATCCAGAGGCTTTAATAAACCATACAAACCGGAAAGTATACCTAGATGTAGTTGTATATAATTTAAAGCTTCAGAGGATAATGTAGTGACATCAAGGCCTTCATAAACATCACCATTAAACAAATAGACTGCTTGTTTTGCATTTTCTAGAGTAAAAGGAGGCTGCCAGTCGTTAAAACGCTCGGCATTCTGCACTGCAAGTTTGTCCGAAATACCCATTAATTCGGCGATATCATGCGGAGCCAGCTGTTTTAATACTGGTATTAATTTTCTGGCCTGTGTTAATAGCTCAGGTTGTGTATGTTTGTGGGTTAAATTTTCTTTTTTTTCATTCAGTTTTTTTGCAGGTGATATTACAAAGTACATATTTTTTCCTTTTGCCTAGCTATAACTGTGAATATGAGAATTCTGTATCCCAATGTTTAGAAATTTAGCTGTATATACTGGTGTGGGAAGTCTGGTACAAAGAATACTACATTCCTGAATCTGATTAGCTGGTTATTTGCATAATCCAAAAAAAAACGGCACAATTCTTTACTCATATTTATAGATTAACTTAATTATTATGTCTACATTGCATTTGCACCCAGAAACTATTGCGATCAGAGGTGCTAAGGAACAAACTTCATATAATGAGCATAATTC
This sequence comes from Snodgrassella alvi, assembly GCF_002777855.1. Classification (GTDB taxonomy): domain Bacteria; phylum Pseudomonadota; class Gammaproteobacteria; order Burkholderiales; family Neisseriaceae; genus Snodgrassella; species Snodgrassella alvi_E. Next base: position 549,855 of record NZ_MEIK01000034.1, on the reverse strand, counting down.
TGCTTTGTTTTTAACCAGTAGTTTTATGTTTGATAGTGCTGAGGCCGGCGCGGCTCTATTTGCTGGTTCGGTACCGGGTTATACATATACTCGTACTAATAATCCAAATGTTGCTGCTTTTCAGGCACGAGTAGCTCAGCTGGAGCAGGCCGAAGCTGGTTTAGCAGCTTCTACAGGAATGGCTGCTATTAACGCCGTTTTTTTGGCTTTGTTGAAAGCCGGTGATCATCTGGTTGCTAGTAAAAGTTTGTTTGGTACCACAATAGGTTTACTGAATAATATTCTGCCTCGTTTTGGCATTGAAGTAACATTGGTTAGCCAAACTGATACTGATGAATGGCAGGCAGCTATGCGTCCTAATACACGTATGCTGTTTGTGGAAACACCATCTAATCCGCTAAATGAATTGGCTGATATTGGGAAACTAGCAGAAATTGCGCACACTAATCAGGCTTTGCTGGTGGTGGATAACAGTTTTCTTTCTCCAGCATTACAGCAACCTCTGGCTCTGGGCGCTGATATATCCGTACAGTCTGCTACTAAGGCAATCGATGGCCACGGGCGAGTGATGGGTGGCGTAATTTGTGGCAGTGAAGCCTTGATTAATGAAATTTTCCAGCATGTACGTACTACTGGGGAAGTGCTGGCACCTTTTAATGCGTGGGTGTTGCTAAGTGGATTGGAAACATTATATGTCCGCATGGAAAAACAATGTGCTAATGCATTAGAAGTAGCTCAGTTCCTGTCTACGCAACCACAAGTCGTGGCTGTTCATTACACTGGGCTGGCAAATCATCCTCAAAAAGCTTTGGTGCGCAAACAGCAGCAAGGTGGCGGTATAGTAGTGGCTTTTGAAGTAAAAGGTGGAGAGCAGGCAGCTTGGCAGGTGATTGATGCTTTAACGTTGTTTAGTAAAACCGGTAATCTTGGAGATGTAAAATCTACTGTGACGCATCCATGGACGACTACGCATGGTCGCATGACTCCTGAAGCTAAGCTAGATGCAGCTATTCAGCCAGGATTGATTCGTTTATCGATTGGACTGGAACATGCGGTGGATTTAAAGGCTGATCTAGCCAATGCTCTGACAGTGATTACAATGTAATACTATAATTTTCAGAAGTATATTTGAGAACTAATGTATGTGTAGAGTTGTATTCATTCTTGGGTAATATTCAGCTATTGCAATGATAGACGATTGGCTATATGGTATATAGACAATGTGATAATAAAGGAAACCATAATGAGTAGTGATTTAATTGTTCATATAGGCGATGGAAATTTTGCAAATGAAGTTTTACAATCAGACGTGCCCGTATTGTTGGATTTTTGGGCACCATGGTGCGGTCCATGTAAAATGATTGCCCCGATATTGGACGATTTAGCTGCTGAATATCAGGGAAAGTTGAAAATTGTGAAGCTAAATGTAGATGAAAATCAGGAAACGCCTGCAAAATTTGGAGTTCGTGGTATTCCCACCCTTATGATTTTTAAAAATGGCTCCAGTGTCGCAACTAAAGTCGGAGCTTTGAATAAAGGGCAACTAGAAGCTTTTATTAATGCTTCTCTATAGTTGATAATTATTAAGGTTTATTTATGTCCTTGAATAATAATGGTTTATGTGTTTATTTGCCTTATAAGAACTGCATTATTCAAGGACATAAATTTATTCGACTTTGATTAACCGGTGATATTTATTAATACATCCTGAACTAAAAATTAATTGGCCTTAATAAAGCCAAGAATAAATTCAAATAAATTTCTAAATTTTTGTCATTTGTTTATGCTGTAGATGATAAATAATTTGATATTCGCTTTAATCAAATCGTTTTTTTTGTATAATTTGTCTTGATAGCAATTAAATTTAAGAGATTTATAAAATTTTGATTATTTATTTTCAATATCCATAAAATAACGATAAATTATAATAAAAATTATACTATCTTAGGTATCTATCACGTGTAAAAACATTGTAAACATATTAATGCATTTTAGTTAAAAATGATTATATGTGTTAAATCTATTCGAATATATTTTTGGAATATCATTTTATTGGCATTTTATTTTACTAATAATGTTTAATTTGAATTAATATTCAATTTTATTGTTTAAATAAATGTAATTTTAGCGTTTTATTTCTTTTTTGGCGCATGAGTTAACTTTATTGTTCAAGCATGCTGGCTTTTGTTAGAATGATTTTGTGATATTTCATTCGTAATTAAACGAAAGCGAGAGCGCTATGAATCAAGAATCAAGAGCCTCAGTGTCTCCTCCCAGTGGTAAAGAATCCAACCTATTAAATAAAACATTTGTGATAGCTTGGTTAATCTGTGCCATTTTCTATTTTGTCCAATATGCATTGCGTTCTGCACCAAGTATTATGCAGACTGAAATAATTGCCACCTTACAAATAAGTAAAGTGGAAATGGCCGGTATTATTGGCCTGTATTTCTATTCTTATGCTTTTTTTGCGCTGGTATCCGGTGTATTGTTGGATCGAATTGGGCCACGTTTTACAGCTTCATTGGGTATTATTTTAGTTGCTATTGGATGTGTGCTGTTTTGCTCGGGTACAGTAATTACTGCTCAGAGTGGACGTTTCCTGCAAGGTGCGGGTTCTGGGCTTGCTTTTACCAGTGCAGTATTTTTAGCTACGCGTGGTTTTCCCAAAAAATGGCTGGCTACTGCCGTTGGTATGACACAATGCTTTGGTATGCTAGGCGGTTTCATGGGGCAGGCTGTAGTCTCTCCAATTATAAAAAATCAGATTTTGACCTGGCAAATGTTCTGGATGGTGGCCGCTGGTGTGCTGGCAGTAATATTCTTTGCTTCAGTGTTCATTACTCCACGTACACGAGAAGGAAAAATTGACTGGACTGGGCTCAGCCATCCTTATTTGGTAGTGCTGAAAAACCCTCAATCGTATATCTGTGCCTTTATTGGGGCTATGATGTTCTTGCCTACTAATGTGGGAAATATTGCCTGGGGTAATCAGTTTTTACAAGAAGGTCTGAGCGCCAGTAATGATGTGGCGTTGCGTTTGGCTATGGTACCTTTAGGCTGGGTGGTTGGTTGTCCAGTTCTGGGCTATTTATCAGATGTGATCGGACGCCGTAAACCTGTTGTAATGGGTAGTATTATTGCTATGGGCATTACCGGTGGTCTGATTGTGTATTTGCCTAACGCTATGCCCCCTTATATTATGGGTTTTCTATTTGGGGTTGCTTCAGGCGCTGCTATGATTCCTTACACTATGATTAAAGAAGTTAATCCAGATGAGGTGAAGGGTACGGCTACAGGTGTGATTAACTTTTTCGTGTTTGTTATTAGTGCGATTATGACTAATCTTTTCAGCATACTGATTGATCATTTGGCTGGGGCTGAAGGTCAGTTGAATCTGAAAGTTTTCCAGAATGCTGATATCGTGTTTGTAGTCGGATTAATTCTAGCTTTTATTATGACGATATTCGTTCGTGAAACCGGCAGTAGAGTAAAAGGTTAATTGATTCTGCTGTGTTGTAGATATTTTATCTATTCCAAAACGGCTACCAAATAGGTAGCCGTCTGTGTTTTTAATATCGGGTAGTCTATATATACAGGAATATAAACTTGTTTAAGCCCATTCTAAATCAGGATTTTGCGCTATTACAGCTTTAAATTGAGCAATAATACCGTCCAGAGCTTGCTGATCATCAGCCTCAAAACGCAAGACTAAGACAGGTGTGGTGTTAGATGCGCGCATTAGCCCGAAGCCGTTTTCAAACTCTATTCTTAATCCATCAATAGTAATGCGTTTTACTTCTCCGCTAAACTCAGCTGTTTTAGCCAGATTGGATATGATTTCGTGTCCTGATTGACCGGCAGGTACGGCAATGTTAATTTCAGGAGTAGATATGCCTTCAGGTAAGGCATTTAAAACCGCAGATGGATCTTCAGTCGCGGATAATATTTCTAGTAATCGTGCACCGGCATATAAGCCATCATCAAATCCTAACCAGCGTTCTTTAAAAAATACATGGCCACTCATTTCACCAGCTAGCAATGCACCGTGTTCTTTAATAGCGGCTTTAATAAAGCTATGTCCGGTTTTACTCATGATGGCTTCACCACCATGTTGTTCAATCCACGGTTTTAATAATCGGGTTGATTTTACATCATAGATGATTTTCGCTTTAGGGTTTCGAGTTAGTACATCAGCAGCAAACAACATTAGCTGCCGGTCTGGATAGATGATTTGTCCATCTTTGGTGACTACACCTAAACGATCACCATCACCGTCAAAAGCCAGCCCTATTTCAGCGTCACTGCTGTGCAATGCTTGAATTAAATCCTGCAGGTTAGCTGGCTTGGCAGGATCAGGATGATGATTAGGAAAATGGCCATCTACTTCGCAGAATAATTCTTTCACCTCACAACCAAGCGCACGATACAGGTCACCTGCATAGGCTCCGGCTACGCCGTTTCCCGCATCAATTACGATTTTCATTGGGCGCTTAAGCTGCACCTGATTGCTTATGTAAGTAATGTATTCCCTTGCTATAGGCAAAGGAACCACATTGCCACTATGTTCTGCATTTGCAGCAAGTTGTTCGGACTCAATTATTGTGCGTAATGTTTGTATATCGTCGCCGGCAAGCGTGGTGCCAGCTAGCATCATTTTAAAACCATTATAATCTGGTGGATTATGACTTCCGGTGATCATGATGCCGCTGCCCTGGCAATGCTCTACTGCGGCAAAATACAGCATGGGTGTAGCTACCATTCCTACATCAATCACGTTGATACCACAGGCAGTGATGCCTTGAATCAAGCTAGCTGCTAGTATTGGACCTGAAAGCCGGCCATCACGGCCAAGAGCAATCTGGCTGATGCCTTTGCTTAGTGCTACTGTGGCTATGGCGCGGCCAATCAGTTCAGCTGTATCTTTGTTTAAAGACACATCAACTACACCGCGGATATCATAGGCTTTAAATATGCTGGCATCTATCTGATTTGGAGTCATGAGTATTTTCCTGAATAATTGTGCTCAGTTAATTTGAGATAGGTCTGATGCTGGTATGGCTGATTCGTGCAATGTATTTTGGGAATCAGGTTTTAATGGTTGGAGCTGGTAAGCCAAAATGGCTGTAACTAAGTTCTGTTGCCATGCGTCCGCGAGGTGTACGTTGTAAAAAACCCTGTTGAATTAAATAGGGCTCTATTACATCTTCTATGGTATCGGTAGATTCACCGATTGCTGCAGCAATATTGTCAAGACCTACTGGTCCACCAGAAAATTTATAGAGAATCGCTTCAAGATATTTGCAATCCATTACATCAAGTCCAGATTGATCGATATCCAGCATTTTTAACGCGGCATCTGCAATTTCTGCATTGATTTTTCCTTCATGTTTCACTTCGGCATAATCGCGTACGCGGCGCAACAGGCGATTAGCAATGCGAGGTGTGCCACGGCTGCGTCTGGCAATTTCAGCTGCACCTGTGTCGTCGATATGAAGTTGTAATAGCTGTGCAGAACGAGTAACGATTGTTGTTAAGTCATTATTATTATAAAACTCTAGACGAGAAACGATACCGAAACGATCACGCAATGGATTTGTAAGCATCCCTGCACGCGTGGTGGCACCTACCAGTGTGAAAGGAGGCAAGTCTATTTTCACCGAACGTGCTGCCGGCCCTTCACCAATCATGATGTCCAATTGGTAGTCTTCCAGTGCGGGATACAGTATTTCTTCTACTACAGGGTTTAAGCGATGAATTTCATCTATAAAAAGGACATCGTGTGGTTCGAGATTAGTCAGAATGGCAGCGAGATCGCCTGCGCGTTCCAGCACAGGACCTGATGTCTGGCGCAAACTCACGCCAAGCTCATGGGCAATGATATGAGCAAGAGTAGTCTTGCCCAAGCCGGGTGGGCCAAATAAAAGGGTGTGATCCAGTGCCTCTTTTCGTATTTTGGCCGCCTGTATAAAAATAGAAAGCTGTTCTTTAGCTTTGTGCTGGCCGATGTAGTCTGTTAATGCGCGCGGCCGTAATGCACGCTCCAGCTGCTCTTCTTGAGCGGAGGCAGTTTGTGGGCTGATAACCCGCTGTGGTTTTGCACCGGAAAGTTGGTCTGCTTGTAGCATGGCTGGATAAAAAATTAAATTATAGCAATATTGGCTTAATGCCAAAGTTAATCGAAACAGACAAGGTAAAATTTAGATTTTAAACAGGTGTGCACATGCTGGCAAAAATTTTGAAATAATTGGGAAAGGTTTTATTCACGCACTGAGGATCATCGATATAGACCGATGTTCCCAAAAGACTTACTAATGAAAAGCACATTGCCATACGATGATCATCATAGGTACTGATATGTACATCTGATTGTAATGTAGTTGGTGGTGTAATGCTGATACTGTCTTCAGTTTCGATTATTTTAGCGCCAAGTTTGCGCAATTCTGTTGCCATGGCTGAAATGCGATCAGTTTCTTTAACGCGCCAACTGGCAATATTTCGAATGCGACAGGTATTTTTACAGGCCAGAGCAATGATGGCTAAAGTCATGGCTGCATCGGGAATATGATTGGCATCAATGTCAAATGGTAAGATTTCTTGCTCAGGTGAACGAGATATTTCTATATATTGGTTTCCCCAGCTAACACGTGCTCCGATTTTTTCAAGTTCATGTACAAAAGCTATATCTCCTTGAATACTATTGGCATCTATGCCATTTACGCGTATGGGTTGGCCAGATAAAAGTCCGGCTGCGAGGAAATAGGAAGCACTGGATGCATCACCTTCAACAAATAATTTTTCTTGAGCATGATAATGTTGACCTGCCGGTAGCTGAAATATCTGAAAATTTTTATGGGTTATTTGTACTCCGAATTGTTGCAACAATTTAAGAGTGATAGCGATATAGGGTTTTGAAATTAATTCACCTGCTACTTTGATGGTATAAGCTTGTCCGGTTAAGGGTAAAGCCATCAGTAATGCTGTCAAAAATTGGCTGGAGACATTACCTTTAATACTGAGGAGATGATTAGTCGGAGTTTGGGCTGGATATATTTGTAACGGTGGATAACCTGTTTTTCCTTTATATTCAATAATTGCGCCGGCTGTTTTTAACGCATCGACCAAGTCACCAATCGGGCGTTCATGCATACGTGCTACACCGTGTAAATAGTATTCCCCACCCAAAATTGCTAGTACAGCAGTTAAGGGTCTAAAAGCAGTGCCTGCATTCCCCAAAAATAATTCTGCTTGCTGTTGTGGAAACTTACCATTACATCCGTATATCCGCAAATTCAACCCTGATTCTTTTTCTGCATTGGGTAGCTGTTCAATTTTAACACCCAATATTTTTAATGCATTCAGCATATGTAGAGTGTCATCAGAATCCAGCACATCGTATATTTCGCTTGTATTGTCTGCTAGTGCCGCAAGAAGCAAAGTTCGGTTGCTGATACTTTTCGAACCGGGTAAGTTAATGGTAGAGGCATGACAAGTGCTGGATGTTAAATGCAGTGTATTCATTCAGGTATTAATAAATTTTCATGATTAGTTTGCAAGTTTATCAGTTAATTGTGCGGGCGGATATGCTAAAAAAGAATGGATTTCGGCAAAGTTAAACATGAAAATGCATAATAAGTGGTTAAATATAAAACCAGTAAGTATTAGTTAGATTAGGTATAATATTAGACATGTTAGTATCTTAAAATAAAAGTTAGTTAGTATGAAATTTAAATTTGATTGGCACTGGTCCAAACTCAGTACACTTTGGTTGATCATGATATTGGGTGTGCCTTTCGCGCAGCAATTGCACATTCCTCCTGATTTTGTTTCCAAAGTTGAAGAGGGGCAGACGCTGTTTCTGCTTTTTTGTTGCTTATTTACTTTTTTTTCAACTATTTGCAGTGGGTTGTCCGGTAAGAAAAAAGCGTTTTGGTTATGGGCATCCTTATGGTGGCTTTTGTTGCTGGGACGTGACCAGAATTGGGGTAGGCAGACATTTCCCGGCTATGAACACGCGGTATATCACACAATAGCGGCAATATTGATTCTCGGGTTAATCTTGATGCTGGTTTGGCCTCGTTTGCGTGAAGGAATTGTTTATTATTACAAGCAGCCTTTTCCTATTTGGAATTTTTTGCTTGCTGCGGCTGGTTTTCTACTTGCTGATGCCATTGAACGTGGTCGTTGGATTTCACAGTTTATTCTTTTCAATTCTGCTTATGATGACTTGTTGGAAGAATTGTATGAATGTCCTTTTATGCTTGCTTTATTCACTGTATCTGCTGTAATGCAGTGGCGTACCATTTTACAGATGAAGAAATCCTTAAAACAAGTTGAAGCACATTGATAAATCTGAAATTTGAATATATAGATGCCAATAACTGCTTTTAAGCATTATGCTAAAGGTTAGAACCAGACTGGAAATCTTTAACAGCGGTTAAAGTACATTGGGTGTGATTGCGCATCTTCGATTATCAGTTATCCCGAAGATACTGGTCATTGAAAAAATTTTGTACAATATATAAAAGATGTACTTAATAAAGGAAGAATATGGTGGCGAAACAACTTGAGCCACGTTTGAAAGTAATTGCAATTGATGGTCCAAGTGCTTCTGGAAAAGGGACTGTGGCAGCAAGAGTAGCAAATGTTCTCAATAGAGATTATTTGGATTCTGGAGCTTTGTACCGGTTGACTGCACTCTATGCACGGCAACAGCATATTAATTGGCAGGATGAATCAGGTGTTGCAGTGTTGGCAAAGAATCTACCTGTGATTTTCCACAATGAATGCATTTTGCTTGATAGTAAGGATGTAACAGCAGAAATTCGTGCCGAGGATATTGGTATGGGAGCCTCCGCAGTTGCTGCTTTACCGGCAGTGAGAGACGCATTATTGCAACGTCAGCGCAATTTTCTGACTTCCAAAGGATTGGTGGCAGATGGCAGAGATATGGCTACAGTCGTATTTCCTCAGGCTGAACTGAAAATATTTCTTACAGCCAGTGCTACAGTACGAGCACAACGGCGTGCCTTGCAGTTTGGAATTGCCAATAATGGGATCGAATATCAGCAGATACTGGCTGATATCGAAAAACGTGATCAGACAGACCGCACCCGATTAGTGGCTCCGCTTAAACCTGCTTGTGATGCCAAAATTCTTGACACATCTCTACTTACTATTGAAGAAAGTGTAGAAAAAGTACTTGATTGGTATCGAAAAATCTAAAAATAATGTATAATTCTCGGATTTTGTACGCAGTGCTAAGTGTGTTCGCCAATACAAGAGCATTCGAGTACTGTATCAAATAATTGTTTTACATATTTATATTTTGCGCTGGTGTATGTATTTATTATATTGGTCGCAATTAAATTAATAGTATTGCTGGCACAGTCAGGGTGTGCCGGTTTTGATTAACTAACTTTCGTATCCCCTGACGATACTTGTTTGAGAACATATATATATGACTATGGAAAATTTTGCCCAGTTGCTGGAAGAAAGTTTCACCTTGCAAGAGATGAATCCCGGCGAAGTCATCACCGCAGAAGTTGTTGCTATAGACAATAATTTCGTCACTGTGAATGCCGGTCTGAAATCAGAATCTCTGATTGATGTGAGCGAATTCAAGAATGCAGCGGGCGAGATTGAGGTTAAAGTTGGCGATTTTGTCACTGTAACCATTGAATCTGTGGAAAATGGTTTTGGTGAAACCAAACTTTCTCGTGAAAAAGCTAAGCGTGCGGCAGACTGGATTAAGCTGGAAGAAGCCATGGAAAATGGTGAAATTCTGTCTGGCGTGATCAACGGTAAAGTCAAAGGCGGCCTGACTGTAATGATCAACAGCATCCGTGCTTTCCTGCCTGGTTCGCTGGTAGATGTTCGTCCGGTTAAAGATACTTCTCACTTTGAAGGTAAAGAAATTGAATTCAAAGTAATCAAGCTGGATAAACGTCGCAACAACGTTGTTGTTTCACGCCGTGCTGTATTAGAAGAAACACTTGGTGAAGAACGTAAAGCACTGCTGGAAAATCTGAAAGAAGGTTCTGTAGTAAAAGGTATTGTGAAAAATATCACTGACTACGGTGCATTCGTTGACTTGGGCGGTATTGATGGTCTGTTGCACATCACTGATTTGGCTTGGCGCCGAGTTAAGCACCCGAGTGAAGTGCTGGAAGTTGGTCAGGAAGTTGAAGCCAAAGTACTTAAATTCGATCAGGAACGCAGCCGTGTATCTCTGGGTCTGAAACAGCTGGGCGAAGATCCGTGGAATGGTCTGGCTCGTCGCTATCCGCAAGGTACTCGCCTATTTGGTAAGGTAACTAACCTTACTGACTACGGTGCATTTGTGGAAATCGAGCAGGGTATTGAAGGTCTGGTACACGTTTCTGAAATGGACTGGACGAACAAGAATGTTCATCCAAGTAAAGTCGTTCAGATGGGTGATGAAGTCGAAGTGATGATTCTTGAAATTGATGAAGATCGTCGTCGTATTTCCCTAGGTATGAAGCAGTGTCAGGCTAATCCATGGCAGGAATTCGAATCCAATCATGAAAAAGGCGATAAAATCAAAGGGGTAGTAAAATCTATTACTGACTTCGGTGTATTTGTCGGCTTGCCTGGTGGTATCGATGGTCTAGTGCACCTGTCTGATCTTTCATGGACTGATGGCGGTGAAGAAGCTGTACGCCAGTTCAAGAAAGGTGAAGAAGTTGAAGCCGTGGTTCTGGCTATCGATGTAGACAAAGAACGTATTTCTCTGGGTGTGAAACAACTGGCAGGTGATCCGTTCAGCAACTATGTTAGTGTAAATGACAAAGGCAGCATTGTAACCGGTAAAGTAAAATCACTGGATGCTAAAGGCGCAGTCATTGCATTGGCAGATGATGTTGAAGGCTATCTACGTGCATCAGAAGTTTCTAATGATCGCGTTGAAGACATTCGCAATGTTTTGAAAGAAGGCGATGATGTTGAAGCTGTGATTACTACAGTAGATCGTAAAAACCGCAACATCAATTTGTCTATCAAAGCGAAAGATGCACAGGACAATACTGCTGCTCTGCGTTCATTATCAGCTAACAATGCCTCAGCTGGTACCACCAGTCTGGGTGATTTGTTAAAAGCTAAATTATCTGGTGAAAGCGAATAAGCGGTTATGACGAAGTCGGAGTTAATGATTCGCTTGGCGGAGTTATATACTGTTAATAATGATAGTACCATTTTAAATGCTAAGGATGTCGAACAAAGTATCAAGATTCTCGTTGATACAATGACTCGTGCTTTGGCAAAAGGCCAGCGAATCGAAATTCGCGGATTTGGTAGCTTTGATCTGAACCACCGTCCAGCTCGCATTGGTCGTAATCCCAAAACGGGTGAAAAAGTTTCGGTACCTGAAAAATATGTACCTCACTTCAAACCTGGCAAGGAATTACGTGAACGCGTAGACAAAGCGCTACTGTCTGCGGACAAGTAATACTTTTTTATTTGAGATAGACGTTAACGCCGCAGTTTCTGCGGCGTATTTTTATTTTTGGGTGGTCGAAGCTTTAATGAGTGTGCTATGGTTACGTCTTTTAACTTTTGCCTTATACGCTCTTTCCTCAGAAGAAAACGAACAATATGACCACATCCGTCTTTGTTGCTCCCGAATTTAATAATCAAAGTCCTCTGTCTTGGTATCAGGCTGCAGAGCAGAAACCTGGATTCATACATGATGCCGCTCAGTTGCGGGCTATTAAACAACTTGACAGGCTCTGGACAGAGTTAATGATGTTTAAACGCAAGCGTAATCGATTTTTAGGACGCAGCTTACGTTCACCTCGGGCACCCAAAGGATTATATATGTATGGAGGTGTTGGACGTGGTAAAAGCTTTTTGATGGATGTGTTTTTTGGTTGCTTACCTTATCGGCGCAAACGCCGAGTCCATTTTCACGCGTTTATGGCAGAAGTGCAGCAACGTCTGAAAGAGCATCATAGTCAGGCCAATCCTTTACATGCTGTGGCAGAGGATATTGCTCGTGAGGTTAGGGTATTATGCTTTGATGAATTTCATGTCAGTGATATCGCTGATGCAATGATTCTCGGACGCTTGCTGGAAGGCCTGTTTGAGCAAGGCGTAGTAATGGTGGCTACATCTAATTATGCTCCAGCAGATCTTTATTATCAGGGGCAAAACCGTTCCAGTTTTTTACCAACTATTGCATTGATTGAAAAAGAACTGACAATTCTAAATGTTGATGGTGGTGAAGATTATCGCATGCGATCGCTCAAGCCTGCTGATATATTTTACATACCGGCAGATACAGTTAGCGAAAAAAAACTAGGGGATATTTTTCATAAAATAAATGGTCAGCAGCCAATCACTGGCGGAGATATCGAAATATTGGGCCGGAAACTGTCCTATAAAGCAATATCTGATTCAACGATTTGGTTTGATTTTGAAACTTTATGCTGTGGACCGCGTTCACAGAATGATTATCTGGAGCTGGCGCAAAAATTTCGCGTACTGATTTTATCTGCTATACCGAAGATGGGCTCTGCTCAGATGGCAGAAGCCCGTCGTCTCACTTGGCTTATTGATGTATTGTATGATTATCGAATCAAACTCTGTGCCAGTTGTGATGTGCCAATAGATAATATATATACGGAAGGTGACTTTGCTAATGAATTTACCCGAACGGCCAGTCGTCTGACAGAAATGCAGTCTGAAGAATATTTAAACTTGCCTCATCTTACTTTGGATAAAGAAACTGTACATTTAGGAAAAGATATTAAATAAAGCGGAAATTTGTTAAAATGACAAAAACAGTCTTACGCATTCTTTGCGCCTAAAAATATGTATTTTTATTAATTTGAATATAATGGAAACAAACATGGCTATCGAACGTACTTTATCTATTGTTAAACCTGATGCAGTTGCAAAAAACGTTATTGGACAGATTTACAGCCGATTTGAAAATAATGGTTTGAAAATTATCGCTGCAAAAATGAAACATTTGTCTAAAGCTGAGGCAGAAGGTTTTTATGCTGTACACAAAGAACGTCCTTTTTTTGGTGAACTGGTGAATTTTATGATTAGTGGTCCGGTGATGATCCAGATACTGGAAGGAGAAGGTGCGGTCGCTAAAAATCGTGAGCTCATGGGTGCAACTAATCCGAAAGACGCAGCAGCCGGAACTATTCGAGCTGATTTTGCTGATTCAATCGATGCTAATGCTGTGCATGGCTCTGATAGCCTTGAAAATGCAGCTACAGAAATTGCTTATTTTTTTGCTGCCGATGAATTGTGCACACGATAAAATAGTTTGTATATGAATTGAATTAGTCCACCTATAGGGGTGGACTAATTTGTAACTATATATGTTAACTGGAGAAATGAGATGTCTGATTTTTTTAATTTACCAGCTTTAAAATCACTTTCTGTACAAACATTTAACGAAACAAAACCATTTCCGAATCATCTATTTAAGGAAATTTTGTTACCAGAAGCATTTAATAATTTATATAATAATTTTCCAAGTCTTGAGTTGTTTGAAAAACATGTTAATAGACCACGTGGAAAAAGTGGTCAGCGTCCTCATAACCGTTATTATCTGGCTTTTGAGAAATCTATATATCATAAAAATGACCAGTCTGGACCAGGCGTTACCAAAATAGAACAATTACCTGAAGTTTGGCAAGAGTTTGTTCGGGAGGTACAAACTTTTGAACCTTATCAGGAGTTTTTAAGACGGTATTTAAATCTTGATGAATATGAGATTCGGTATGCGTGGCATGTTGGTGAAACAGGTTCTGAGGTTTCACCACATTGTGATAGTTTTGACAAAATCGGAACACATATTTTTTATTTTAATACTTCAGCAGACTGGGAAATAGAATGGGGTGGTTCAATATTGGCTCTCAGTGGTAAAAAAACAGCCAAAACTAACCCAGACATTAGTGATTTTGAGAGTGTGGAAGGCTTTGATATACGTGATAACAGCAGTTTTCTTTTTAAAAATACTGCTGATGGTTGGCATGCTACTGAAGTCTTAACTTGTCCGCCTAATCATTATCGTCGTTTATTTAATGTGATAGTTCAAAAGAAAAAAACTGAGAAAACACTAAAAAAAGTATGGCATTTTTTATCTGGTAAAAATTAAAGAATTGTATAAATTGTTGAATAAATTTGTATTATCAGCATAATGTTTTAGATTAGTTTGTTTTGTAGCATTTGTTACGTAATTTTTGTGTATTTTCCAGATGAAAACCAATTTGCTAAATTTTGACTTACCCGGCTTAACTGCACACTTTGCTCAGATGGGGGAGAAGCCATTTCGTGCCAAGCAGGTTATGCGCTGGATGCACCCAGGGGGTGTAGCTGATTTTACAGATATGACTGATCTGGCTAAATCATTACGCCATAAATTATTGGATAAGGCAGAAATTAAAGTGCCTGATCTTTTGGTAGAGCAAAAATCTGCAGATGGCACTTGTAAATGGTTGTTAGACGTAGGTACAGGCAATGGTGTGGAAACAGTATTTATTCCTGAAGATAGTAGGGGTACTTTATGTATTTCTTCACAGGTTGGTTGTGCTTTAGAATGCTTATTTTGCTCAACAGGCCGACAGGGTTTTAATCGTAACCTCACTACTGCAGAAATTATCGGTCAGCTTTGGTGGGCAAATAAAGCGCTGGGTGTGACACCTAGGGATGAAAGAGTGATTTCCAATGTGGTAATGATGGGGATGGGCGAACCTTTAGCAAACTTTGAAAATGTAGTTACAGCGCTGAGTATAATGCTTGATGACCATGGGTATGGCTTGTCCCGTCGCCGTGTGACAGTGTCTACGTCGGGCATGGTGCCACAAATGGATCGATTGAAGGATGTGATGCCTGTAGCTCTTGCTATTTCATTGCATGCTTCAAATGATGAGGTTCGAGATCATTTGATACCATTGAATAAAAAATATCCGCTTAGCCAATTAATGGCAGCATGTCAGCGTTATTTGGCTAAAGCTCCACGTGATTTTATTACTTTTGAATATATTATGTTAAAGGGTGTCAATGATGAACCTCAACACGCACGCGAATTGATTGAGCTGGTTAAAGATGTACCTTGTAAATTCAATTTGATCCCATTTAATCCATTCACTAATTCTGGTTTTGAACGATCGACTAACGAGCGCATCCGTGTATTTAGAGAAATATTACTGGAAGCAGGTTTTGTTGTTACTGTCAGAAAAACTCGTGGTGATGATATTGATGCAGCATGTGGTCAGCTTGCTGGCAAAGTAAAAGATAAAACTCGGCGTCAACAAAAATGGCAGCTTGTACAGGGGTAATTTGATGAAAAAAAAACTTGGATCAATTTTACTGATGACTGTAATTTTATCAGCTTGTGCTACTCAAACTCTGGATAAAAAGCCAACTGCTGCTCAGCGAGCACGCGAGGTAGCTCAAATTAAAACCCAGCTGGCAGTAGAATATCTAAGAAATAAAAATTATAGACAAGCTGTAGAAGCTATTGATGAAGCTATAAAAAATAACAGTAGCTCACTTGATGCTTGGTTAATTCGTGCGCAAATCTGGCAGTATTTGAAAGAGCCAGCTAAGGCAGAAGAAAGTTTTCAGCGAGCGCTTGCTTTGGCTCCAGACAGTGCTGAAGTTAATAACAATTTCGGCTGGTTTGTCTGTGATGTTCTTAAGAAGCCAAATGCATCCATTTCATATTTTGATAAGGCTTTATCAGATCCGACTTATCCTACACCGGAAGTTGCTCAGTTTAATAAAGGAATCTGTAGTAGTCGGATGGGACAGTATCAACTGGCAAACAGTTATTTTGAGCGGGCTTTAGCTGCTAATCCTAATTTTATTGCTGCAAAGAAAGAAATGGCTCGAAATGATTTGCAATCAGGTAGTGTTTCTGAAGCCAATTATCTGTTTAAACAATACCAAAGCCAGGTAAATAGTTTATCTGCTGATGATTTGTTACTTGGATGGAGAATTGAAAAATCTCTTGGTAATATGCAAGCGGCTTATGAATATGAAGCACAATTGCGTAATAATTTCCCTTATTCTGCTGAATTAGAGCAGGTTTCTACAGGAAAATTCTAATGAATGAGCAAACCAAAAATCTCGATTCCAGCCCGAATGCCGCTGTCACTTTGGGAGCAATATTATCCCAGGCAAGAAAGCAAAAAGGCTTATCTGTTGGTGAGGTTGCAGAGCGTTTAAAATTACCAGCTAGACAGATTGAGGCAATGGAAAGTGGCAGTTATAAAGGTTTGCCGGAAGCGGTATTCATTAAAGGTTTTTTAAGTTCCTATGCACGCTTGCTTGAGCTGGATGAGTCAGAATTTAAGCAATATTTGCAGCAGATTTTTCCATCCGGACAACGCTATTCCACATCAGACAGTAGCAAAGTGTTATCTTCTGAATTAGATTTTCAGGACAAACCGCAACGCCGCCATTTCCCGCGTTGGCTTATTGCATTGCTGGTGCTGATTATCATTGGTGCAGTGGTATATGCGTGGCAAAGTAAATCAACATCTGAAAATGCCAAACAGGCTGCTACAGCTAGTCAGGAAGTTTCTGCGCAAACTGCGTCCATTAGTGATATTGCAGCTAGTAATATTCGTGTGGTACCGATGCCTGCAAGTGAACAAGTCAGCAGTACTGCATCGACTACAGTAATCAGCGACAGTCAGCCTCAGGAAGCTAATACCAAAACTAATGCATCAGAGCCTGTTGCTGCTGATTCAGAGGCGTTGCTTATCAAACTTGAAAATAAATCTTGGTTACAAGTGAGTGACAAAAATGGCAAAGTATTAATCAGTCAGGTTGTCGATGCCGGAAGCACTCAACAATTTAGCGGCAGTGCACCTTATAAAGTTATTATTGGTTATACACCCGGGGCCAGCATCAAGTTTGCGGGCAAAGATGTTATTATTCCTCAAAATAAAAAAAGAACTGCTGTAGTTATGGTAGGTGGTAATTGAAATGACGTTGTCCGGAGTACGCAGGAAAACTTATCAGGTAAAAATTGAACAAATTGTAATTGGTTCTGACGCACCGGTGAGAGTGCAGTCTATGACCAATACTGATACGGCTGATGCTGAACTGACGGCTAATCAGGTGAAAGCACTGGCTGATGCTGGTTCTGAGCTGGTTAGAATTACGGTAAATACCCCCCAAGCTGCTGCTAAAGTGGCTGAAATTCGTCAGCGACTGAATGATATGGGTTGTAATGTACCGTTAGTAGGGGATTTTCATTTTAATGGTGATCGCTTACTCAAAGATTATCCAGATTGTGCTCGGGCACTAGCAAAATACCGCATTAACCCGGGAAATGTAGGCAAAGGGGTTAAAGGCGATGAAAAATTTGCCTTTATGATTCACACTGCAGCTGAAAATGATAAGGCGGTTCGTATCGGAGTGAACTGGGGGTCATTAGATCAGGCTTTGGCCAAACGGATGATGGACGCCAATTTGGCTTTACCTGTTCCTCAGCCTGCTGAAGCTGTAATGAAAGAAGCTTTAATTGTTTCAGCTCTTGATTCAGCACAAAAGGCTGAAAATCTGGGATTGCCTTCAGATCGAATTATTTTATCTTGTAAAGTATCAAATGTGCAGGATTTGATTGAGGTTTATCATAATCTAGCTGCCCGCTGTCAATATCCATTACATTTGGGTCTTACTGAAGCGGGAATGGGCAGTAAAGGTATCGTTGCTTCCACTGCTGCATTATCCATTCTTTTGCAACAGGGCATTGGTGATACGATTCGCGTTTCATTAACGCCCGAACCTGGAAGTGCTAGGACGCAGGAAGTCGTTGTGGCTCAGGAAATTTTGCAGACTATGGGTATCCGTTCGTTTACACCATTGGTAACAGCTTGCCCAGGTTGTGGAAGAACCACTAGTACTGTTTTTCAGGAGCTGGCACGTGATATTCAGCAATATTTGCGTGAAAAAATGCCGGTGTGGCGTTTGCAATATCCTGGTGTAGAAAACTTGAATGTAGCAGTAATGGGATGTGTTGTGAATGGACCAGGTGAAAGTAAACTGGCTGATATAGGTATTTCATTACCCGGTACTGGTGAAACGCCTGTGGCTCCTGTATATATAGACGGTGAACGGAAAACCACTCTAAAAGGTGAGCATATGGCTGAAGAATTTCTGGCATTAGTTGAAGAATATATCCATACTAATTATGGCAGTCAGGGTAAAAAAAGGGCGCCAGCTAAAGTTATTCCGATTGCCGCTTTACAATAAACAGACCTTCAAGCTGTGACAGGCTGTATTGTTTCATAGGGATAAAAATAAAATATTATGGGTAAGAAAATCCAGGCCGTTAAAGGCATGAATGATTTGTTACCAGTAGTGCAAAAAGATTTCAAGCTAACAGCAGCACTCTGGCAGGCATTTGAAGATGTAGTGGCATTATGGACACGCAGTTTTGGCTATAGCCAGATTCGGACGCCGATGGTGGAACAAACCGGTTTATTTGTGCGTTCTATCGGCGAAGAGACTGATGTGGTTGGCAAGGAAATGTACACTTTTGCCGATTCAAACGATAAATTAAGTTTGAGCCTGAGGCCTGAAGGTACAGCCTCCTGTTTACGCGCCGTAGTAGAGCACAATTTACTTTATAATAACCCGCAAAAGTTATGGTATATGGGGCCGATGTTTAGACGTGAACGGCCGCAGAAAGGGCGTTATCGTCAGTTTCATCAGGTTGGAGTTGAAGCACTTGGATTTGACGGACCTGATGTGGATGCTGAGCTTATAGCTATGAGTGCCAATTTGTGGGAACGCCTAGGCATTCAAGAACATCTTACTTTAGAGCTCAATACTTTGGGTAATCAGCAGGAGCGGGCAGCACATCGCACAGCTTTAATTGCATATCTGCAACAGCATGAAGCTATTCTAGATGAAGATAGCCGGCGGCGAATGCATACTAATCCTTTACGGGTACTGGATACTAAAAATCCTGACTTACAGGCAATGGCCAATGCCGCCCCACGCTTGACTGATTACTTGGGCGATGAGTCATTGGCACATTATAATACTCTGAAAAGTATGTTAGATGGTCTGGGTATCCATTATGTTGAAAACCCACGTCTGGTTAGGGGGTTAGATTACTATAATCTGACAGTGTTTGAATGGACAACGGATAAGCTCGGATCACAGGCTACGGTGTGTGGTGGTGGCCGATATAATGGCCTTATTGAAGAGCTAGGAGGTAAACCGGCACCGGCAATTGGTTTTGCACTGGGAATTGAGCGTTTATTATTACTTGTGCAGGAATTCGGAAAATTGAAGGTTAATGCTGCTCCTGATATTTATGTTCTGCATCAGGGTGAAGGTAGTAGTTTGACAGCAATGCAGAATGCAAAAATATTACGCGAAGCTGGATTGAGTGTTTACCTGCATTGTGGCGATCAAAGTTTGAAAGCGCAGCTGAAAAAAGCCGATGCCAGTGGTGCAGCTTTTGCTGTAATTGTGGCGCAGGAAGAAATGTTAAACAATACGCTGACAGTTAAAAATCTGCGTACTCATGAACAACAAACTGTTGCTGCAAATGCAGTTTTACAGTTAATCCAACAATGGAAGAATGCATAATGGTTGTACATATTCAGGATGAACAGGAAGTTGCGAATTTTAAGTACTTTTGGCAGCGTTGGGGACGATGGATTTTTGCAGTTTTGCTTTTGCTTGCATTGGCCTATCTGGGTTATGTGCTTTATCAGGGGCATATTCGCAATAATAATGAAAAAGCAGCTGCTGTATTTGAAACTTTTGTGACTCAGGCCAGTGCAAATAATATGGCTGAAAGTAAAAAAGCTCTGATGCAGCTACAGGAAAAATATCCGGATACCATGAATGCCACTCAGGCCACACTGATGATGGCCGGATCTGCTTTTGATGAACATAAGTATGATGAAGCAATCCGTCATTTGCAATGGGTGAAAGATAGACAGAAAGATGACTTATTGCAGACAATTGTTGCTCAGAGGCTGGCTACCGTTTATTTGCAGCAGGGTAAATATAACGAAGCATTACAGGCTCTGGATGTAAAAGTAGTGGCCCAGTTTAAACCTATTCTTTTGGAAACTAAGGGCGATGTGCTACAGGCACAAAAGAAGAATACCGAAGCCATGGCAGCTTATCAGCAGGCATTGAATCTTCTGGACAAGGATTCAGTACAGCGCGATGTGCTTCAAATGAAAATCAGCAGTCTGAGCTAATTGGTATATTTCAACCTGAGATTACGAGCAAGTAATCATGCCTTAATCTCAGGATTGTAGTTTTTTAAAAAGCTTGCCTATGGCAGGCTGTTGCTGTTTTACAGCGAAGTAAAATTATTAGAAAGAATTTATATGAAACCAACAATCGTTTTGGTTGGTCGACCGAATGTAGGCAAATCAACTCTGTTTAATCGCCTGACCCGAACCAAAGATGCGCTGGTTGCTGATTTACCGGGTCTGACACGAGATCGTCACTATGGCCATGGACGGGTGGGAAGCAAACCTTATCTGGTGGTAGATACTGGCGGTTTTGAACCAGTTGTAGATAGTGGCATTCTCTATGAGATGGCACGGCATACTTTACAGGCTATTGATGAAGCAGATGCAGTTATCTTTTTGGTGGACGGGCGGACGGGTTTAACGCCGCAAGATCAAATTATCGCCAATCGCCTACGTCAAAGCACCCGTCCGGTGTATCTGGCAGTGAATAAAGGTGAGGGTGGTAATCGGCCAGTTTTAGCGGCTGAATTTTATGAGCTCAGTCTTGGTGAACCTGTAGTCATTTCTGGTGCACATGGTGATGGTGTTTATGAGCTGATTGAAACTGTGCTGGAATCGTTTCCTGAAGAGCAAGAAGAAACTGAAAGCAAGCATCCGGTTTTTGCAGTCATCGGCCGTCCTAATGTAGGCAAATCAACGCTAGTAAATGCCATTCTTGGTGAGGAACGAGTCATTGCTTTTGATATGGCCGGAACAACGCGTGATTCGATACATATTGATTTTGAACGGGGTGATAAGCCGTTTACGATTATTGATACAGCAGGGGTGCGCCGGCGTGGAAAAGTAGATGATGCAATTGAAAAATTTTCTGTAATCAAGGCGATGCAAGCTATTGATGAGGCAAATGTAGCTGTGTTGGTATTGGATGCACAGCAGGATATAGCTGATCAGGATGCTACTATTGCAGGTTTTGCTCTTGAAGCCGGACGCGCTTTGGTGGTGGCTGTCAATAAATGGGATGGACTGAGCGAAGAACGCAAACAGCAGGTAAAACGTGATATTGCCCGTAAACTATATTTTCTGGATTTTGCAAAATTTCATTTTATTTCTGCATTAAAAGAGAAGGGCATAGACGGGCTGTTTAGCTCAATTCAAGAAGCATATGATGCAGCAATGATTAAGTTGCCCACACCAAAAATTACTCGCGTACTACAAAGTGCACTTGAGCGGCAGCAGCCACCACGTGCCGGACTAATTCGTCCTAAATTGCGCTATGCCCATCAGGGGGGTATGAATCCGCCAGTCATAGTGATTCATGGGAATGCGTTGCAACATATTAGTGATGCTTATACCAGATATCTGACACAAACGTTTCGCAAAGCCTTTCATTTACAGGGTACACCTTTACGTATTCAATATAATGTTAACCACAATCCATATGAAGAAAAAGACAGCAAGCCTGCACAGCCATTGCGTCGAGTTAAAATGAGTAACCGGATTGCCAAACGTGAGCAGATTAAACAATCGAAAAAGCAGGTAAAACGTAAAAATAAAGTCAGTACAAAGAAAACAAATGCCCATTAATGTGGTAGCATTGACTACGCTTTTCTAATCGCTGTACGCGGGTGCAGCTTAGCGACAACATAATCAAAAAAACGGAGTATCCAAATGAGCGCCAAAGGACAAATGTTACAAGATCCTTTCTTGAATGCACTGCGAAAAGAGTATGTACCGGTTTCTATTTATTTGGTTAACGGTATTAAACTGCAAGGTCAGGTAGAGTCATTTGACCAGTATGTTGTGTTATTGCGTAATACCTCTGTAACACAAATGGTATATAAGCATGCGATTTCTACCATTGTTCCTGCACGGGCTGTAAGCCTGCAGCATGAACCAAAATCATCATCTCCAGAATAATCATTTATTCTGTTTGATAAAAACCGTGGGTTAGCCACGGTTTTTTTGTTAGTGAGTCATTGACTTGGAAAAAAGATTAATGACTACAACTCCTACCAGTATCAGACCTATACCGATAATAGCCGGCATATCCAGCTTCTGGCCAAATTTTATCCATGCAATTAGTGATACGCAAACAATGCCAACTCCAGACCATACAGCATAAGCGATGCCTACCGGCATGGTTTTCAGTGTCTGTGCCAGACAATAAAAGGAAATGATATAGCCCATAATGGAGCAGAAGCTAGGTATGAGTCTGGTAAATCCATTACTTACTTTGAGCATACTGGTTGCAAAAATTTCCGCTAGTATGGCGATGGATAGGAAAATCCATTGATTCATGTTTATCCTTTAATAAGCTGAGTTTCTGTTTGCAAGGATGGCAGAAAATGGTCAGAAAAGCTACATATGAGTCATTTGAAAGAAGTGTAAATTGCATCTTTTGTCGTTATTTTTAGATGCCAGACATTTACAAATGGTATTTGAGATAAATAAAAAAGCGAGTTTACTAGCCTGATGGTTAAAACCCTATCGAAATATTAATGAAACAGCGAATTTACTTGATGAATCCGCTGTTTCATTACTTTAAGCTAATTTAGATTGGTTGCTATGATTGATTTGTTACCGCACTGAATCTTGTGATTTAAGCTTTCTCTTCAGTGCCATAGTATTTAGTGCCGATTTTAATGCTTTCGCGGCCATGTTCGCGACGCCATGCATTGCTGTCACGCAAAGAATAAGCGCAGCCGCAATATTCTTGCTGATAAAACTGCTCACGTTTGCTGATTTCTATCATACGCTGACTGCCACCGCCTTTGCGCCAGTTGTAATCCCAATATGTGAGACCAGGATATTTTTCTGCCGCACGTTTGCCGCAATCATTGATCTGCTGCATATTTTTCCAGCGAGAAATGCCTAGAGAGCTGGTGATGACCGGAAAACCGTTTTCATGAGCATATAAAGCTGTACGTTCGAAACGCATATCAAAACACATGGTACACCGAATACCACGCTCTGGTTCAAACTCCATACCTTTGGCGCGGGCAAACCAGTTGTCCATATCATAATCGGCGTCGATAAACGGAATATTGAATTTTTCTGCAAAGGCTTTGTTTTCATCTTTGCGAATTTCATATTCTTTTTTCGGATGAATATTCGGATTATAAAAATAGATGGTGTAATCAATGCCTGCGGCCAGCATGGCTTCCATTACTTCACCGGAGCAAGGTGCACAGCATGAGTGCAGCAATACTTTGCTGGCACCCTTGGGCGGAATTAGTTTAGGGCGTTGTACATCTGTAACGATTAATTGTGGGTTCATTGATATGGTTTCCTGCTATTTTAATTTTCTTCTGATGAGATTTTAACAAAGCTGCCTTTGCAACGACATAGTGCAAAAGCAAAAAAGCGTTCAGATTTCTGAACGCTTATCTGGATATTATATTTTACAATACTGCTAATGCTTCTTCATAGTTTGGTTCGGTAGTGATTTCAGCTACCAGCTGGCTGTGTAAAACCTGATTGTTTTCATCTAAAACAATCACAGCACGGGCACACAGCCCAGCTAAAGGGCCTGTGCTCAGTTTTACACCATATTCTTCTCGAAACTCGGGATGGCGGAATGTAGATAAGGTAATTACCTGATCTAGTCCTTCAGCACCACAGAAGCGAGCTTGTGCAAAAGGTAAATCGGCTGAAATACATAAAACAACTGTATTGCTCAATTTAGCCGCATCAGCATTGAAATGGCGTACTGAAGCTGCACAAACGCCAGTATCTACACTTGGAAAAATATTTAGAACTTTGCGTTTGCCGGCAAAGCTAGCCAATGAAACTTCATTTAAATTCGCATCGGTAAGGGTGAATTCAGGGGTTGTAGTGCCTTTTTGGGGGAAAAGGCCATTTACTTCAACAGGTGAACCTTTTAGGGTAACAGTACTCATAACTATATCCTTTGATGTTTAATCTCGTTAATGACGTGTAGGCTTATTGTGGGCGAAGGATGGATAACTGTCAAAGTATATCTATGCTGATTACACTAAAGCTAATTTTACGCATAAATAGAAAATTCATTTCTAAATGAATCTATTTTTATTAGGTCTGAAAATAGCAGAGGATAGAAGATTGGCTACGACATTAAATATCAGACATCATAGTTATCATACAGGCAAAGCAACAATTAAATTTAATATTTAAAAAAAGCCTGCTTGTTTAACCTCATCCTCTATTGCTAAATTCAGTTTGAATGCGAATTAACTACTGGATAATTATTGGAATTAATCGGCAGTGGGTAAGCGTACAAAATGCTGTAAGTCATAAACAATATTATCTTGTTTACTCGTATGATTACTGCTTTCTGCTAATTGCCATTCACGGGGGCTAATTTCTGGAAAAAATGTATCTCCGGCAACATCTAAATGAATTCTGGTGATGCGTAGATCAGTGGCTAAGGGCATCGCTTGAGCATAGATTTGTGCGCCGCCCATAATAATGACTTCATCAGTGTCTGCTAATTGGAAAAGAGCCTCTTCGATATTCCGGCAGGATGTAGCACCGCAAAATTCTTGCTCCGGATTTCGACTGATTACGTAATTTGGCCGTCCTGGTAAGGGTTTTTTGGGCAGCGAATCCCATGTTTTGCGCCCCATTATCACTGGTTTGCCCATGGTGTAATGTTTAAAAAATTGAAAATCTTCGGGTACATACCATGGAATCTGATTTTTTTTGCCAATACAATTATTATCAGAAAGCGCTGCAATTAAGGTGATTTTACGGAATTTGTTCATACGGCTACTGGGGCTTTGATATGAGCATCTGGATGATAATCCGTTAGAGTGAAATCTTCAAACTGAAATGCAAATAGGTCTTTTACATCTGGGTTTAAATGCATTTGGGGCAGCTTTTTCGGTGTACGGGATAGTTGCAATTTTGCCTGCTCAAAATGATTGCTGTATAAGTGAGCATCACCTAAGGTATGAACAAACTCACCTAATTGTAAATCACACACTTGAGCAATCATCATGGTCAACAGGGCATAGCTGGCGATGTTGAACGGTACACCAAGAAATATATCGGCACTGCGCTGATAAAGCTGGCAGGACAATTTGCCGTTTGCCACATAAAACTGAAACAAAGCATGGCAAGGGGGTAAGGCCATTTCATCTACCAATGCCGGATTCCATGCAGAAACAATCAGGCGCCGACTGTCTGGATTGTTTTTAATCTGCTGCAGCAAATTGCTGATTTGGTCGATATGGCGGCCATCCGGTGCTGGCCAGCTGCGCCATTGGTAGCCGTAAACCGGCCCTAGATTGCCATCAGCATCCGCCCATTCATCCCAAATGGTAACATTGTGCTCATGCAGATAGCGGATATTGGTGTCGCCGCGTAAAAACCACAGCAATTCATAAATAATGGAGCGCAAATGCAGCTTTTTAGTAGTGAGTACAGGAAACCCATCGGCGAGATTAAAGCGCATTTGATAACCGAAAACCGAACGAGTACCGGTACCGGTACGGTCTGATTTGTCCACGCCATGATCAAGTACATGTTGCATTAAGTCTAGATACTGTTGCATGCAGGTTATCCAATACAAAATAGGGTAATTGTAGCTTAAATTGATGCAGGCTGGCTGACGCTGCTATTTTTCACTGCCTGCCATGCAGCAGCAATTAAACTGGCATTGTTATTTTTTAACAAAGAAGCATCGGATAGCATACGCCGCCACTGGCGTGCTCCTTGCAGACCATGCATCAGCCCTAGGTAGTGACGTGCCATATGGCGCAAAGAATTATCGGGTTCAGCTAGCTGCTGCTGTGTATATTCAATCAATTGCTCGACTAAGGCTTCATATCCCACTGCAGGAAATGTACTGCCATAAAATTCAGCATCCCAACTACGCATCAGCATCGGATTATGATAAGCCTCACGCCCGACCATCACGCCATCGACATATTGTAAATGCTGGCTAATTTGCTTATTGCTGGTCACGCCACCGTTGAGAATGATTTGTAAATCAGGGAATTCCTGTTTCAGGCGATAAACATGGTCATAGCGTAGTGGTGGAATATCACGGTTATCTTTTGGTGATAGCCCCTCGAGCCATGCATTACGCGCATGAACGATAAAAATGCGGCAGGCGGTACGTTCGCGCAATGTGCCGACAAAATCAGCTAATGGCTCATAAGCAGTTTCTTTATCCAAACCGATGCGATGCTTAATGGTAACCGGAATATCTACGGCTTCCTGCATGGCATTCAGACAGTGGGCTACCAGCGCAACCTCACGCATTAAGCAAGCACCAAAAGCACCATGCTGTACGCGCGGGCTAGGACAACCACAGTTTAAGTTGATTTCGTTGTAACCATAGCTGGCAGCAATTTTCGCTGCCTGCGCCAATACATCGGGTTCGCTGCCCCCAAGCTGCAAGGCAACGGGCTGTTCTTGCGGATGATATGCCAGCAATTTATCTCGATTGCCATGAATGATGGCATTAGCGTTAATCATTTCCGTATACAGCCATGTATTTTGGCTAATTAGTCTGGCCATATAGCGGTAGTGCCGGTCTGTCCAGTCTAACATTGGCGCCACAGACAAGGTTCTTGGCGGCAGAGCTTGATTAATCTGCTGATTTATATTGGCCGTTGCAGTACCATCGCTGGCGCTTAAACGTTTGTATTCCTGCATTGTTTGCACTTCTAAAAACCATTGAATCAAGGCCATATCACTGTGTGAGTACAGTGAAGCCCTTAGTTAAATTCTACATAAATGCAGATTATACATGGGTTAAATATATTGCTTGGTAGGCTAAATGCAAAAATACACTTTTGCTATCATTATTCAGTATAAAAATTAACGCAAAGGCATTTCCGATTTAATCAGTTTGATTTCTTTTTCAGTTTGTTTTTTCTTGAAATGATTTTGTAGCCATAATTTATGCTGCATTTTACATTGCGGACCCAGATAAATTTTGTCTATATAATCTTCTATCTCTTTATATTCAATGTACAAATTATTAGCGGCTTGATAATCTGTTGGTTCGACAATATTTTTATCTGCGATGTGAGTTATATAAATCATGCGGCATTCGTCCTCATCTTCGAAAGCAGCGTGTTTTATCAGGCAGGATATAGGTAAGACAGCTAAGCTAAGTAATTGTTTTAAATTAGATAGCTTATTCAGTTCTTCATTTTTTAAAAGGTCTTGCATTAAATCTTTTATTTCTCTTAACTGATGGCGAATGGTTTTTATTTTATGCTCTTCTTCTAAAGCTTCAATATATTTCTCCCATTCCTGATCTATTTCTTCTGTATCTTTTTTTTCATAATACATTTCCAAGTAAAAAGACTGCTTATTCCGTTTGGCTAATGATATATATTCTGTTTTTGGGTCAAAGTAAAGGCATCGATATATAGATAATGGATAGATATTTTCTTCTATATTATTTTCGATATTAACTTGACTTGAAATTAAATCTTTATTTTCAGAAATAGAATTAGAAAAATGATTCATTATATTAATATTGTCCATATTTATACTGCGTTCAGTATTCTGACCGAAGAAATTTTGGTTGAAAGCTATGCTAACACCCGAGCCAAGAATGTTTTCCTCATTTCCATATAATCGGAATTGATTCAAAGAATTATGATTGAAGGAAAAGCTGGCTAAGAAAGTTTTGATTTCATTATCTGGATTAGTTGTAATATTCAGCCATTGCGTTAATACCTGATTCTCACTGGGATCATTCATAAAATCGACGATATTCAATCTGAATTTACTTGGATTTTTGCCTTTAAGTAAATTGAATAAAACACCCGGTCTAGTGTAATGGGCTACGCGCCGTTCTGGATTTTTTGTATTCGTTTCTTCATTTGAAAACGATTTTTTTTTGAAAGAAATTATTAATGAATTTTTTATTTTTTGAGATAAATGGCAAATTTTTTCAATATTATTAATTAATAATTCTTTTTCATCTTTTATTTTAGATATACTACACGATTTTTGATTAATTAGTTCTAATATTATTTGAGCAGATATATAATTATCCGCTGCTAAATTGCGATATTTGATTTGTTTATAAAACTTAATGGATTCTTCGGGTAGTTGTTTTTTAAACAAGTAAATATTACCTAACTCAAACTGTGCAAGATAATAATATTCTGAGTCATACTCATGACTGACATTTGAAAAAAATTTTATAGCCTCATCGTCATCATTTTTTTCCTTTTTATAGATAAGAGCTAAATTATATTGAGCAAACGCATAAATTTTAGGTTCATCCTCTCTGGTTATATTAGAGTAAAAAAGTTCAGCCTTATCATAATCCTGTTTTTTCTCTTGATAAATAATAGCTAAATTAAACTGAGCAATTGCATAAATAAAAGGTTCATCCTCTTTGGTTATATTAGAGTAAAAGAGTTCAGCCTTATCATAATCCTGTTTTTTTTCTTCATAGATAAGAGCTAAACTAAATTGAGCAATTGCATAAATAGAAGGCTCATCCTCTTTGGTTATATTAAAGTAAAAGAGTTCAGCCTTATCATAATCCTGTTTTATTACTTGATAAATAATAGCTAAATTAAATTGAGCTTTAGCATAAATATAAGGTTCATCTTCTCTGGTTATATTAGAGTAAAAGAGTTCAGCCTTATCATAATCCTGTTTTTTTTCTTCATAGATAAGAGCTAATTTGTATTGAGCAATTGCATAAATAGAAGGTTCATCCTCTTTGGTAATATTAGAGTAAAAGAGTTCAGCCTTATCATAATCCTGTTTTTTTTCTTGATAAATAAAAGCTAAATTAAATTGAGCTTTAGCATAAATAGAAGGTTCATCCTCTTTGGTAATATTAGAGTAAAAGAGTTCAGCCTTATCATAATCCTGTTTTTTCTCTTGATAAATAATAGCTAAATTAAATTGAGCATTAGCAAAAAATTTAGTTGCGTCTTCTCTGAAAATATTTAAGTAATGCTCTTCAGCCTTATCATAATCATGTTTTTTATCTTCATAAATAAGACCTAATTCAAACTGAGCCTTAGCATATTTTTCTTTTCCATCATCACGGCTTATTTTGCTTAATTCTTCAATTTGTTTGTTAACTTTATCATCTGCCATTTTGATCTCTACTTTCTAAATTTTTTAAAACATTCAGAATAGCTTTTAGCTGACTTTGCTATGTAATTTGTATTGTTAGATAACCAATTTAAGTCATTGTGTTTATAATAATTTTAACAAAATACAATAAAAAAAAACAAAGTTAAAATTTGAATGGCAATTCTTGAATTGGATTAATTATTTTAATGTGTTTCTGAAACGGCTTTTTAAATTCGGCTGTTACTGTATTTATTGTTTGTATTTAAGTTAACTATTTCTAGGTTTTACTAGTTTTTTTGTGATGTTTGTAATTAGCTGCAAATTCTGACTATATCTATTGCGGGCTTTTGGTTGTCTCTCTAAGATAAATCACTGAAGGATAAGTGTTTTATATAAAAAATTTTAAGCAATAATCAAACAGAACGGAGATGGTTATGAATATGAACGATAATGGATTTGTAGATAAAGCCAAAGGTGAAGTAAAAGAAAATGTGGGTAAGGTAGTTGGCGATACTAAGACTCAGTCTGAAGGTATTGTTGATAAAGCCGTTGGCAGTGTAAAAGATGCTGTGCATGATGCAGCTAATGCTATCGATAATGCTGTGGATTCCATTAAGAAAAAATTTCAGGATTAATTCAGAATCATGTTTTTCAGGCCGCTTTTTAGCGGCCTTTTGTTTTTTACTTAAATATAAGTTAATTAGATTTATATATTGAATAAGCTTTAATTTAATGGCTATGATATTTAATTGTTTTCTTGTAAAGAAAATATGAATTTGGTTCTAGATTGATAATAAATTTTTTTGCTTAGGTAGAAGATGCTAGTCTGTGCACTGAAAGGATATGGGAGAAGTGCTTGGTGGATATTAAAGTATTGCGTTATTTTCTGGCACTGACTAGAGAAGAAAGTATAACAGCCGCAGCTGATTACCTGCATCTTACTCAGCCTACGCTGTCGCGCCAGCTTATTGAGCTGGAAGAAGAACTAGGATGTACTTTGTTTATACGTGGCCGCCGACGAATTACGCTGACGGAAGAAGGCATACACTTGCGCCAACGTGCTGAGCAGATACTGGAGCTGGTACACAAAACGGAGTCTGAGTTTCATCATTTAGATAAAAGTCTGCACGGAGATATTTATATTGGCTGTGGTGAAACGGATGCGTTAAGACCGGTTGTAGAGGTAATCAAGATGATGCAGAAAGATTATCCTCGTATTCGCTTTCATATTTTCAGTGGTAATGCCAATGATGTAACTGAGCGGTTAGATAAAGGATTACTTGATTTTGGTGTATTAATTGATCCAGCGCGTGTGGATAAATATGATTCGATCTGCTTGCCGCAGAAAGACAGATGGGGTGTGCTGATGCGCAAAGATAATGCACTAGCTGAACGCGATTTTATCCAACCGCAAGATTTATGGGGACTGCCGCTGATTATGTCGCGCCAAAAGTATGTGAGTAACAGTATAGCTAGTTGGATAAAAAAAGATTATGACCAGCTTAATGTGGTTGCAACCTATAACTTGATTTTTAATGCGGCGCTGTTGGTTGAGCAGAATGTGGGCTATGCTTTGTGTTTGGATAAATTGATTAATACTAGTGGAGACAGTGTTTTCTGTTTTCGGCCGCTACATCCGCTATTGGAAGTGGATGTCAACATAGTGTGGAAAAGATTTCAATTGTTTTCAAAAGTTTCTATGCTGTTTTTGCAGCGTTTAAAAGAAGTTTTTTCTATTTAGTGCTCTGTTAAATGGCTTTTATTGTCAGTCTCTGCCTACATCTTTAGTTTTAATCAAAGATGCAGGCAAAATAAATATATTCAAACTATTTTGAATTAGCTGTTTTTATATTGGCTGATTAAAGGTTGGTTTTGAAAAAAGAGGTTAGTTTGGCGAAGGGAATAAGGTTAACGCGGTCGTATAAATCTACATGGCCAGCATTTTTTACGTAATACAGCTCTTTGGGTTCGGCTGCGCGGCGGTATGCATCTTCGCTGAATTCCTTAGAATGGGCTTTATCTCCTGTAATGAATAACAATGGACGTGGTGAGATGGTTTCTATGTCATTAAAGGGGTAAAAATTCATGAATTTGGGGTTGCTGCTTAGGGTGGGGTGGGTAGTTAAATCTGGTTGTGAACCGGAAGGTGTATACTCACCACGAGCAGTACGGTAAAAATCATAAAATTCATGAGCTATTGGGCTGTCAGAAGCAGTGATTTTTCCTTTATTAATGGTGCCTCCGGTATACTCGATTTTTCCGCCAGTAAATTCAATGTAGCGTTGTTCTGCAGCTTGCTGGATGATTTGTTTTCGCTTTTGCAGGGTAAGTGTATGGTGCAAACCGTTGCGGGTTGCTGCACCCATGTCGTACATGCTGACTGTGGCAATGGCTTTGAGGCGAGGATCAATTTTACCGGCGCTGATGGCAAAGCTACCGCTGCCACATATGCCGATGACGCCTATTTTATTGCGATCTACAAATGGCTGAGTGCCTAAGAAATCTACTGCGGCACTGAAATCTTCGCTGTACATATCAGGTAATACGGCATTGCGAGGATGTCCATCACTTTCACCCCAGAATGATAAATCGATAGAAAGCGTAATAAAGCCTTGTTCGGCCATTTTAGTGGCATATAAATTGGCACTTTGTTCTTTGACTGCACCCATTGGGTGGCCGACAATTATTGCGGGGTATTTTTGGCCGGTAATGATACTTTTTGGAATAAACAGATTTCCGGCAACTTTCATTTGGTACTGATTAAGAAAAGTTACTGGTTGCCTTGTAACAAGATTACTTTGATAGAAATTATCTGTCTGACTGTACATATCAGCTCCGTTAGATAGTGAAGATAGCATTGATAAAAATATTAGATTCAGTAAAGGTAGAAAATATTTTCTAAAATATAAATAAACGTTTCTCATGAGTGTATATCTTTGCTGGTAATCAGAATTAGGGTAGTTGGTTTGTGGTGGTATGCGTTAATAATGTCATACTGGTCTGAATAAGAAACAATGCCACGATGAAAATCAATGCCGATATCAAAAATATGCCATTGATACCATGATGGTCATAAATACTTCCACCGATTGCGGCGGCTAAACCGATGGCAAACTGAATAGCTGCAACTGAAAGGCCGCCCATCATTTCGGATTTATTGGCTAATGTGATGGCTATCCAGGTGGACCAGCCAACAGGTAGAAAACCAAACATAAATCCCCAAGCTACGACTAATGCTGAATCGGTTGCCGGATTATTGCTGCTGGAAAATAAACTGATGGCCAGGATAAAAAATATTATGTGGCTGATTATCATGGCCGATTTAAAATAGTAATGCATTATCCAGCCTGCAATCATTGTCCCAATAAAGTTTCCTATAGCAAATAGTAGTAATAACATTGATAAGGTATTGGCGGGCAGAGAAAGAGTATGCTGAAGAAAAGGTCTTAGATATGTAAAAAAAATGTGATATCCACCATAACTGAATATGGTGGCTAGCATACCGGTGCTTACCCATGGCTGTTTCAGCAGCAATATCATATTTTTAAAGTTGCTATCAGTTTGGGGAGCTAACTGTGGCAATGAGAAGAACTGCCAAATAAATGCAATCGCAGCTAAAAGTGCTGAATACAGAAAAATACTTCTCCAACCGATTAGGTTGCCCAGATAACTGGCCAATGGCAGGGAAATGATGGTTGCTACAGATACACCGGCATAAACGACGCTAAGAGCACGTGAAACATTCTGTTTAGGAACCAGCTGCATGGTTACAGCGGAAGATAGAGACCAGAAACTGCCAACACATAGTCCTAGTATGCTACGCCCAATTAATAATAGGATGTAGTTTGGTGCAAAGGCAATCAATATATTGGCTATGATTAGCATTAGAGAAAGTGTTAGTAATACTTTGCGTCTATTTATATTTCCGGTAATGCTAGATAGAAACAAACTGGACAATACGGCAAAAATACCTACTGCGGTGACGGTTTGCCCGGCCATGCCTTCAGTAATATGTAGGGATTTTGCTATAGGGGTGAGTAGGCTTATGGGAATGAATTCTGCACTTATAAGACTGGTGACGCCTAGAAATAGAGAAAATACGGCAGACCATTGGGCTTTTAATGGTGATAAATTGATTTGTGACTGCATTATTTTAATTCTCCTTTTCGTTGCTAATTGTTGTAGATAGGTATTTATTTCATTGGCATAATTAATATCTATAGCAGTTTTAAACTTATTGGTATAACTTTGTTTTAAAAATTTCTTTTACCAATCATTGGTTTTTTATGATTTGAGAAAGTATAGGTATCTTAAATTTATATGTAAAATACTTATGCTTTATGGTGATTCATGCTTTTTAGGCATAGATAATGGTATTTTTGAATGGAGTTAGCTTAACTGAGTTTGGTAAATGATTTATATAGAAAAGCTAGCTTCAGTAGTGAAATCTTTAAAATAATATTTTATTCTGTAGTTTGTGTATGTAGATTAGTTTTTTATTATAGGTTTTGTTTTATTCCAGTTTACTATTTTAATTAAAAATAAAAGCCTTGTAGAACAAGGCTTTTGAGTTAAATTAATTGTAATTTGTGATTATTCCCATTCGATAGTAGCAGGTGGTTTACCGCTCACATCATAAACTACGCGATTGATGCCGCGCACTTCGTTGATGATGCGATTGGATACGCGACCCAGTAAATCGTAGGGTAAATGTGCCCAGTGAGCGGTCATGAAATCGCTGGTAATCACAGCTCGTAAAGCAACTACATATTCGTATGTGCGGCCATCGCCCATGACGCCTACGGATTTTACTGGCAGGAAAACGGCAAATGCCTGACTGGTTTTGTCGTACCAAGATACGCCGTCTTCGTCGCAGGTGTTGCGTAATTCTTCGATAAAGATATGGTCGGCACGGCGCAGTAAATCAGCATATTCGCGTTTTACTTCTCCCAGTATTCGCACGCCTAAGCCGGGACCAGGGAAGGGGTGACGGTATACCATGTCGCGTGGTAAACCTAAAGCTACACCCAATTCGCGTACTTCGTCTTTGAAAAGGTCTCGCAGTGGCTCGAGTAGTTGCAGGTTGAGGGTTTCAGGTAGTCCACCCACGTTGTGATGGCTTTTAATGGCATGTGCTTTTTTTGTTTTGGCTCCGGCACTTTCAATTACATCTGGATAAATTGTGCCTTGAGCCAGCCATTTGGCATTTTGACGTTTGCCGGCTTCGTGCTGGAAAACTTCGACAAATTCGGCACCGATGATTTTACGTTTGCGTTCTGGGTCGGTTTCACCTGATAATTTGGATAGAAAATCGGCAGAAGCGTCTACGTGAATAACGTTTACGCCAAGATTTTTTCCAAACATATCCATGACCATTTGAGCTTCTTTATAGCGCAGTAAGCCATGATCTACAAAAACGCAAGTTAGCTGGTCTCCGATGGCGCGGTGAATCAGTGCTGCGGCTACAGATGAATCAACCCCACCAGAAAGCCCCAGAATGACTTCATCGGTCCCTACTTGTTCACGAATCTTGTTGACTGCTTCTTCAATGTAGTTTGGCATTGTCCAGCTTGGTTTGGCCTGACAAATATCCAGTACGAAGCGATTGATTAATTCACGCCCTTGTTTGGTGTGGGTTACTTCTGGGTGAAACTGTACGCCGTAAAAGTGTTTTTGCGGGTTTTCAATAATGGCATAGGGGCAGCTCGGGGTGTGGCCAATGCTTTTAAAGCCTACCGGCAGTTTGCTGACTTTATCACCATGGCTCATCCACACATCCAGTGTGTTGGGCTGGTTGTCAAAAATGCCATTGGTGAATTGGCTGTCTTCTGTGTGCACCTGAGCATAGCCGAATTCGCGCTGGTCGCCACCGCTCACTTCTCCGCCCATGGTATGCGCCAGCCATTGCATGCCGTAGCAAATGCCGAGAATGGGAATGCCGAGATTCAGAATTTCCGGATTGGCCTGATAGTCTGATTCGTAGACTGAATTGGGGCCACCGGACAGGATAATGCCTTTAGGGGCAAATGCCTTGATATCGGCAATGGGCATATCAAATGAATGTAATTCACAATAAACATGAGCTTCACGTACGCGCCGGGCGATGAGCTGGGTTACTTGTGAACCAAAATCGAGAATTAAGATTTTATCCTGATTCATGCTAGGCTCTTGACGGGTGTTTGGATATAAAGCGCGTTATTTTAACACTTTTCGGTTTTTATTTCTGCTTCTGCCTGACATGGGGAGGAGGCATGTTTTGAAAATATGCAATATTTTCTGATAAGATTGATTAATATGTTTATTTTAATGCTGATGCGTTTTGGGTAAGGATGTTTTGCTGTTTGAATCTAATTTTGCTGTTTTTTCAATTGTTCTCGTCTGTCTTTTGCTAGTACCTTCAGTACATTGATAAATCGTCTCTGGTAGTCGTATTTCTCGCTGGTACCAAATAATATTTTTCCGAATTCCATATAAAAATGTACGTTATCTTTAACTAGCGTATTAGGAAAAAATGTCATGCTGAATTCGATAGAGATGATTGAGTTATCGCTGTTTTTAAGTGTTCTGATGTATTCAACAGATTTAAGGTAGCTGATATCTAATTTTAGTTTCTCTATGTAAACTGCCTTAGTGGTGAAGCGAACTTGTTTAATGTTGTGCCGTTTGTTTTTATATCGTCTGAAGAGAAAAAAGGTACATATGAGTGCTGATGTAAAAAACAATAAACTGCCCGTTTCATTGTGTCTGGTTAATACATCCAGCCCGCACACCAGTGATATAAATGCACATACGCAGCAGGCAAACAGATAAATTCTGGCATAAGCTTTGGAATTGCAGCGCCATTCCTTCATTACTTTTAAAATTGCTTGCTGATCATTCATGCTTGTACCTGAAGTTGTTTATGCGGTGAAAGGTATTGTTAATCGATACAAAAATCCAGAATTTTTTTCCAATGATGTTTATTATTTCAGTGACACGTGCACGTTTTTTAGTTTTAAGCTGGTTATGAAAAGAGCGTTGCCAATATGTACTGCTGTTTCAAGAGAAGAGGTATGTGAAGCTTTCAACGTTATTTTAACTCGTGAGATTATTAAGAAGTGCTCAGCGTTGGTGGTTGCCTACGTTGTTTTATTTGATTTCCTGAGGACTGCTTTTTATTACCTGAAAACAGCTGATAGATGGCCACAGTTGATATTCTGATAAAGGAGATTATTTATGTGTGGATTGATGTATTGGCTTTACTTTACCAATGATATTTTCATAATTTCTCGCTTAGTCACTTAAAATATATATTAAATTGATTTGATTGAGGTATTTTGATTATCCAATATATTTTTTATTTTAATATGAGTTAACATTGTTTTATAAGAGGGATATTTTATAAATTAGGATATGTTAAACCGCTGAGAATTATTACGAAATTCAAATCAATTAAAAGAAATTTATTTTGGCTTTTTTATGCGGAAATTTATGAAAAAGGGAAATTGTGTTGATTCAATTTCCCTTGTAAAGATTTTATTTTATACATAAATCAGCGAGCCTGTTTCATGAGCCGCTGTTTTTCGCGGTTCCAGTCTTTTTCTTTGCTACTCTGGCGTTTGTCGTGCTGTTTTTTACCTTTGGCTAAACCCATATCGATTTTGACATAGCCATGGCTGTAATGCATGTTTACGGGAACAAGGGTATAGCCGCTGCGTTCTACTTTACCAATCAATTTATTGATTTCTGATTGTTTCAGCAGTAGTTTACGCTGCCGTACTGGATCAGGTTTAACGTGATTGGACGCTGTGGGTAATGCGGTGATGTGGCTGCCTACCAGATAGAATGCACCTTTTTTCCATTGAATATAGCTTTCTTTGATTTGCACGCGGCCGGCACGGATGGCTTTGACTTCCCAGCCTTCGAGGACGATACCGGCTTCTATTTGCTCTTCGATAAAGTAATCGTGAAAGGCTTTTTTGTTATTGATTATGCTCATGATGATTTCTGCTATGCTGTGTTTTCGTGGGTATTTTAGCAGAAAGTGATGCTTTTGAAGACTGATTGACGCTGCGGCAATGTGAATGTGGCATTAAAAAACCGATTGAATCAATCGGTTTTTTATTTGTATCAGTTTTCTATTTCTTGCCGATGGGTTTCAGGCAGTAATAGTACGGCAATGATGCTGAGTAGGCAGGCGGCTATGAGAAACCAGCCAATGTAGACACTACCTTGTAAACCGTATTCTTTAACAAGTGATGCGGCGAGAAAAGGAGTGAGTGACCCACCCAGTATGCCGCCGAAGCTAAAGGAGATGGCCGCTCCGGTATAACGTACGTTGGTTGGAAAAATTTCTGGCAGAAACGCGGCCAGAGGTGTCCATAATATTCCCATGATAAAGAGGGAAAAAGACAAGAATACAGCTGCTACTATGGTGCTGTTGTTGTTGATTAAATCGCCATAGAAGAGACCAATTATGATGGTGATGATGCCTCCTATCAGAAATACGGGACGACGGCCGATTCTGTCTGACAGCCATGCAGAGATGGGTGACCCTATGGCCATGAATACGATTGCCCCCATTAAGATGGATAGGTATTCGATTTTGTTAAATAAAGACGTACTTTGCCATGGGTGTGTGGTGGTGGCGTATTGTAGTGAAAATACGGTGGTCAGGAAGAATAGGGTGAAGCACGACATAGCAGCCAGAGAACCAAGAATGAGCTGTTTGTAATGTTTGCGAACGGTATCATTCAGCGGCACTTTGACGTGATTTTGCTTGGCAACCATGTTGCGGAATGCTTGGCTTTCAATAATAGACATGCGGACATACATGCCGAGACCAACCAATACGATGCTTAGTAAAAACGGAATGCGCCAGCCCCATGCCATCATTTGATCGTTGGTTAGATGCTTGGACAGTAGTATGAATATCAGGCTGGCTGTAATGAAGCCGATAGGAGGCCCTATTTGCGGGAACATGGCAAATAAGGCGCGTTTGCCTTTAGGTGCATTTTCTGTAGCCAATAAGGCGGCACCGCCCCATTCACCGCCAAGTCCGATGCCCTGACAGAAGCGCAGGACGCATAAGCATAATGGGGCGATAAAGCCAGCTTGCTGGAATGTGGGGAGAATACCAATTAGGGTGGTACTGATACCCATGATAAGTAAGGATGCGATAAGGGTGGTTTTACGTCCGACTTTGTCGCCAAAATGGCCAAATAATGCGGCACCAATCGGGCGGGCGATAAAGGCGATGCCGAAAGTCAGAAAGGACGCCATAGTTGTGAGGGCTTTGTCTTGAATTGGAAAAAACAGGTCACCCAGTACCAAGGCGGCGGCCAGACCGTAGATATAGAAGTCGTAAAACTCAACGGCGGTGCCTACAAGGCTGGCGATGGCGACTTTGGTAGGCGAGTTTTGTGTTTTTGCGGTTGCAGTAGCTGACTGCGATGCGGGGGTATTGGTCATATTTATTTTTGGTTGAAAGGGTTAAAAAAAGCTTGTATATGGAAAATGCATACACAAGCTTTTGCTTTAAATCAAGCAGACTGCTGCGGCTGATTAGTTTTTGTCCTGATCAACCAGTTTGTTTTTGGCAATCCATGGCATCATGCTGCGTAATTGGTTACCAATAATTTCAATCGGGTGCTCGGCATTTTGGCGGCGGCGGGCTGTCATGGAAGGATAGTTGGTAGCACCTTCGACGATGAATGATTTAGCATAGTCGCCATTCTGAATGCGTTTTAATGCTTCACGCATGGCTTGGCGGGAGTGCTGGTTAACTACTTGTGGGCCGGTAAAGTATTCGCCGTATTCTGCGTTGTTGGAAATGGAATAATTCATATTGGCAATTCCGCCTTCGTAGATGAGGTCTACAATCAGTTTCATTTCGTGCAGACATTCGAAGTAGGCCATTTCTGGAGCGTAGCCGGCTTCTACCAGCGTTTCAAAACCGGTTTTGATTAATTCAACCAAACCGCCGCACAATACGGCTTGTTCGCCAAAAAGGTCGGTTTCGGTTTCTTCTTTGAATGTGGTTTGAATTACGCCGCCTTTGGTGCCGCCGTTGGCAGCAGCATAAGACAATGCAATGTCACGGGCACGGCCAGTGGCATCCTGATGTACGGCAATCAAGCTAGGTACACCGCCGCCTTTGAGGAATTCGCTGCGTACGGTATGGCCTGGGCCTTTAGGAGCAATCATCACCACATCCAAATTTTTAGCTGGAATGATTTGGTTGTAATGAATGTTGAAACCGTGGGCAAAGGCTACGGTAGCGTTGTCTTTGAGGTTGGGGGCAATTTCGTTGATGTATACGGCAGGCTGAAATTCATCTGGGGTAAGTATCATTACTACATCAGCGGCTTTGGTGGCTTCGGCTACTTCGCGTACATCATGGCCGGCATTAACTGCTTTGTGCCAAGAGTTGCCGTTTTTGCGTAAGCCGACGATTACATTAACGCCTGAATCTTTTAGGTTGGCTGCGTGTGCATGTCCTTGTGAGCCATAGCCGATAATGGCTACGGTTTTGCCTTTGATTAATGAAAGGTCGGCGTCTTTATCGTAATAAACTTGCATTGTTATTCCTTTTGTTAAAACTTTGTGTCTTGGTTATGTTCATGTTTCGGCCTGATGCGGCCGAAAGTGTTTGGGTTTGTGCTTAAATGCGTAGCATGCGTTCACCGCGGCCAATGCCGGCAGCTCCGGTACGGACGGTTTCTAGAATCAGTGTTTTGCCTACAGTGTCTAGAAAGGCATCGAGCTTGTTGCTGGTACCGGTGATTTCTACAGTATAGGTTTTGTCGGTCACGTCGATGATGTGGCCGCGGAAAATATCAGCTAGGCGCAGGATTTCATCGCGGTCTTTGCCGGTGGCACGTAGTTTGACCAGCATGAGTTCACGTTCGACATATTGGCTGTCGTTTAAATCGATTACTTTGATAACCTCAA
The DNA here is from genome assembly GCF_002777855.1 of Snodgrassella alvi. Lineage (GTDB taxonomy): Bacteria > Pseudomonadota > Gammaproteobacteria > Burkholderiales > Neisseriaceae > Snodgrassella > Snodgrassella alvi_E. The sequence continues at coordinate 509,650 of NZ_MEIK01000034.1, read as the reverse complement.
TCAGTTTGTTGAGCTGTTTGGTTATTTGCTCCATGACGTTGTCGCTGCCACTGGTAACGATGGTCATGCGTGATAAGGTTCTATCTTCTGTTGGGGAAACAGATAAGGAATCGATGTTGTAGGCACGGGCTGAAAATAGGCCGACTATACGGCTCATCGCACCAGATTGATTTTCCATCAGAATAGATAAGATGTGTCTCATGATGCGCTCCGGCTATTCTGCTCGCGCTCGTTGGCAGCTGTAGCTTTGATTTTATCCATATGTGGTGGAAGCACCATCTCATCCAGACCTTTGCCGTTACCTACCATTGGGTAGACATTTTGGGTGCGGTCGGTAATGAAGTCCATAAATACTAGACGGTCTTTCAGAGCGATAGCTTCTTTCAGTGCACCTTCTATATCCGCAGGTTTTTCAACCCGAATTCCGACGTGTCCGTACGCTTCCGCTAGTTTGACAAAATCTGGCAGTGAATCCATGTAGGTTTCGGAGTAACGGTTTTCGTAGTAGAGCTCCTGCCACTGTCGTACCATGCCGAGAAAGCCATTGTTGAGGTTGATGACCTTAATGGGCAGACGGTATTGGTAGCAGGTGGAAAGTTCTTGAATATTCATTTGTATGGAACCTTCCCCAGTGATGCAGAATACATCTTCTTCCGGCCGCGCCAGTTTGGCACCCATGGCATAAGGCAGTCCTACACCCATGGTACCTAGTCCGCCTGAATTGAGCCATTGACGGGGACGTTGAAACGGATAGTACTGTGCAGTAAACATCTGATGCTGGCCAACGTCGGAGGTGATGAGGGCGTTGTTACCTGTGATTTTGGCTAGTGTCTGGATGACTTGTTGTGGTTTGATGTATTCATCTGCGCTTTCAAACCACAGGCTGTTGTGACTGCGCCAGTTTTCAATGGATTTCCACCATTTTTCCAGAGCGTTGTTGCTGAATGCCAGATTTTGTTTTTGCCACAGGGCAAGCAAATCTGCTAATACGTTTTTAACGTCGCCAACAATCGGTACATCTACTTTTACGCGTTTGGCAATACTGGAGGGGTCGATATCGATGTGGATAATTTTTTTGCCATCATCGGTGAATTTGTCCGGTACGGAGATAACGCGGTCGTCAAAGCGTGCCCCAACGGCTAGTACAACATCGGCGTTTTGTAATGCTAAATTGCCTTCATAGCTGCCATGCATACCTACCATACCGAGAAACTGGCGGTTGGTACTGGGAAATGCACCCAGCCCCATCAAGGTGGCAACACAGGGGGTACCGGTAGACTGAATGAAATCAGTGAGTACGTTGCTGGCATTACCTAATACCACGCCGCCGCCGAACAGTACTATTGGGCGTTTGGCTGCGGCCAGTACTTGTGCAGCTTTTTTAATCTGGCCGGTGTGCCCATGGGTTACGGGCTGATAGGAGCGGATGTTGATGTCTTCTTGTGGATAGCTGAATTTGGCCATTGCCTGTGTTACATCTTTGGGCACATCAATCACGACTACGCCTGGGCGGCCTGTGCGGGCAATCTGAAAGGCTTTTTTAATGGTTTCAGCTAGTTCGCCAATATGGGTAACTAAAAAGTTATGTTTGACACAGGGGCGGGAGATGCCGATGGTGTCTACTTCCTGAAAAGCATCGGAACCAATGGCAGGTGTACCTACCTGACCGGAAATAACCACGAGTGGGACAGAGTCGGAATTGGCGGTGGCGATACCGGTGATGGCATTGGTGGCTCCTGGGCCGGAAGTAACCAGTGCGACGCCTATTTTTTCACCGTTGCTGGCACGTGAGTAGGCATCAGCCGCATGTACGGCAGCCTGTTCGTGTCTGACAAGGATGTGGCGAAATTTTTTTAATTGAAAGATGGCGTCGTATATTTCGAGAACTGCTCCGCCGGGATATCCGAAAACATATTCTACATTCTCGGCTTTGAGACTCTGCACGAGTATTTGTGCACCTGAAAGTTGCATATCAACCTCTTATGTTCTGGCTGTCCGACTGACACGTAACCAATGCATCTGCAATCCGGTAAGATTTAACAAATGCGAACAGCGATTTGGGGTACGCGAACGCACTTATTGTGATGAACTGTTGGTTCTGCGTCCGGTAGTCGGATGAGCAGGTTTGGGTTAGCTAAATGAGTGTTTAAGATAAAGCAGGTGTTGATGTTAAGCAAGTGCTATTTTTGTGAAGTTTACTCCTATTTTGAAGTTAAAATTTTATTTTATGCTTTAATTTTTTAGTTTTGTGCATTTTTATGCTTTATTTGGACAAATTTTATGTATTTTCTGAATTAATTTGTCCAAATTTAAAGAAATTATTTGTTTTTGTAAAATTTTTAATTTTAGACTTATTGTCCAGTTAATAAATGATGATGTGGGCTCCTGCCGCCTGTGCTATCTGCATGAGTGTGGTGGAGTCCATGTAGGCATGGGCGAGATGTGAAATGTTGGCAACGATGGGTAGATGGGTAATTTTTCTGGCTTTAACAATGGCTTCTACGTCAAGGCGGTAAGGGGCATTGCGCTCAAGGCTGAGGGTGCCTGCTTCTCCAAGCATAAGGTGGTGGTTACCTTTTAAGGCGATGTGCTCAGCAGCTATAAGCCAGTCATCGACTTGATGATGTTTGTCTTTACACAATACGACAGGGATATTTAGGCATCCCACTTCGTTGAGCAGGGTACGGTTAGACATGAGTTCGCCGCCCAGATAAATGATGTCGGCCTCTGCTTGTAAGGCTGGTTCGAGCTGGCGCACGTCTCTGATGCGTAGCCATACTGATTTACCTGCCTGATGGGCACTGGCTATCTGTTGCTGCATATTGGTTCGCGGTTGAGATGGTGGGGTATAGGGTGAGGCCGCTTGAAAAAAGGGATCGATGAATATGTTGATGTTTTCTGGCAATTGTGAGTTGGTTACGCTGGCTACCAATTGATGATGGTTGCCGCCAAGCTGCTGTCCGCGTACGGTAATGACGGTGTCTTCGGCTTTGGTCTCGCGGCTGATGATGCGCCAATCCTGAAGTACGCGCATGGCTTTTTCTACTCCGGCTAGTGCTTCCAGTTCGCGTGGTTCGAACACTCTTTCGTCGCCAACTGCGCCAATAATAGTGCGCTCTTCTCCGCGCGAAATATGCTCGTGCAATCCGCGCTCACGAATGTAGCTGATGACGCTGTTAATCTGTGTTTCGGTAGCCTGACGCTGCATTACTATAATCATGTTGGTTGTCCTTATGAAGGGTGCTTTGATTGTCAGTAAAAAAAGACAGGCTGGCAAGTAGCTGGTAGGTGCGAACAGTGACTATGTAGACGATTCTGTGCCAGAAACAGGTTATGGTAACACTACAACAATGATAGTAAACTATTGTTATTAATGAAAAGTGTGTATATTTTATATGTTAACTTGCGTGATGAAATTCTGGTGGGTTTCATGATGTGAGGCCAATAAAAAACAGTACATTCAGGGACAGATAAATGAAAACAAGAAGGCTGTTGTTTGTGTTGGTGGTATTGGTTCTGGTGGGTGTGGCGGTTTGGATAAATATACGCAGTCATGTGTCTTTACCGGATGGTTTTGCAGGCGGAAACGGACGCATGGAGCTAAAACGGCTGGATGTGGCGACACTTTATTCTGGACGAGTAATTGAAATGAAGGTGGATGAGGGGGATGTGGTAGCCAAAAATCAGGTTTTGGCTGAACTGTCTTCTGATCAGACCAGTAGTAAGCTGGCGGCCGCGCGCGCAGACAAGCAACGTGCGCTGGAAAATGTATCTAAGGCTGAGGCGGAAATTGCTGCCCAGCAACAAGCTCATAAAGTGGCGCAGATGGATCTGGACAATGCGCGCCAGCTTAAATCGGATGAATTGGTGTCTGCACCTGAATTACGCCGACGTCTGGCGGAACGAGATGCGGCAATTGCCAAGGTTAAATCGGCGCAGGCAGCACGAGCTGAGGCGCTTGCGGCAGTGAATCAGGCACAGGCACAGATTGATGCGACATTTTCTGCTAATAACGATATGTTGATTCGGGCACCCAAAGCAGGTCGAGTGGAGTACCGGATTGCTGAAGCGGGCAATGTACTGGGTGAGGGGAATAAGGTTGTTTCTTTGCTTGACCCGACTGATGTAACTTTGTCGGTATATTTGTCTACGGATACGATTGGTAAGCTGAAACTCGGTGATGAGGCAAGGATTGTGCTGGATGGAATGGATGCAGTATGGCCAGCTAAAGTGGATTTTATTGATTCTAATGCGCAGTTTACGCCGAAATTTGTGGAAACGCTGAATGAGCGGCAGAAGCTGATGTATAAGGTAAAACTGAAAATTCCGGCACAGGTGGCGTTGCAGTATAGCGGTTTGCTCAAGGGCGGATTAACGGGTAATGGCTATATCCGTTTTGATAACAATAAAGCATGGCCGCAGCAGTGGCAGGTTAAATTACCTAATTTAAAACCAGCAGCCAAGGGTGCCTGAAATGGAGAAAACTGCCAGAGAGCAGGCTGATACAGAGGAAGATTGGGCAGTTGATTTACGCCATGTGTCACATCAGTATCGGCAGACGGTGGCATTGCGCGATGTATCTTTGCAAATCCGCCGCTGCGCAACGGTGGGACTGATTGGACCAGACGGGGTAGGTAAATCTACTTTGCTGTCTTTGATAGCAGGTGTAAAGATTATCCAGCAAGGTGATGTGCTGGTTTTTGGTGAAAGTATGGCGTTGAAACACAGCCGCCAATTGCTAAGTCACCGGATTGCCTTTATGCCACAGGGGCTGGGACAAAATCTGTATCCAACTTTATCAGTGAATGAAAATGTGGATTTTCATGCGCGGCTATTTGGTTTGCGTGGTGGGGAGCGTAAGCAGCGGATTGCTCGTTTGTTGCAGGCAACCAGATTGGCTCCGTTTGCCGAACGACCAGCTGGTAAGCTTTCCGGTGGGATGAAGCAAAAGCTGAGTCTGTGTTGTGCGTTGGTACATAATCCGGAACTGCTGATTCTGGATGAGCCGACTACTGGTGTGGATCCATTGTCGCGGCGGCAGTTTTGGCAACTAATTGATGAATTACGGGTAGAAAACCCGGATATGACTGTAATTGTCGCTACCGCCTATTTTGACGAGGCCAAACGCTTTGAATATCTGCTGGCTATGGACGATGGTCGTCTGATTGTTAATGCTCCTACGCAGCAGGTGCTGGAGGATACGCATACGGATACGCTGGAACAGGCGTATGTGAAAATGTTGCCTGAGGCAAAGCAAAATAAAGGTGGCAGTTTAGAGCTGACGCCGTTTGTACCAGACAAAAATTCACCTCCGGCAATTGAGGCTAAGGAATTAACTAAGCGATTTGGCGATTTTGTAGCTGTTAATAATGTAAGTTTTACTATTGAACGGGGCGAAATTTTCGGTTTTTTGGGCTCTAATGGCTGCGGCAAATCAACTACGATGAAAATGCTTACCGGCTTGCTGGATGCCAGTTCTGGTAGTGCTAAGCTGCTGGGTAAAACTGTTGATGCTAATGATATGACGACGCGCATGAAGATTGGTTATATGTCGCAGTCGTTTTCTTTGTATGAAGAATTGACGGTGCGGCAAAATCTGGTGCTCTCTGCCAAGCTGTATGAAATGGATACAAATCAAATTGAATCGGCGATACAGGAATCGTTGCAGCAGTTTGATTTACAGGAATTTGCAGATACGCAACCGAGTGAATTGCCTTTAGGTATTCGTCAACGTTTGCAACTGGCTGCTGCCTGTTTGCATCATCCACAAGTTCTGATACTGGATGAGCCTACCTCTGGTGTGGATCCTGTGGCCAGAGATATGTTCTGGCATCATCTGCTGGATTTATCACGCCAGAATCGTACCACAATTTTTGTATCTACCCACTTTATGAATGAAGCGCAACGCTGTGACCGCATATCGTTTATGCATCAGGGGCGGGTGCTGGCAATTGGTACACCACAGGAGTTGTGCGCCAATAAACAAACAGATGATCTGGAAACTGCTTTTATTGATTATTTACAGGAAGCGGTAGACAAAACAGAGAATAGCGTGCCGCAGTTAAATTCAGAACAGAAGAAACAGCAGCAAACTGCAATGGCGCCAGCTGTGGCTGAGAAGGCTATGAATGCGGACAGTGTTTCTTACTGGTTTCGGACAGTATGGACGTTTGCAGTACGTGAAGGCAAAGAGCTGATGCGAGACAAAATTCGCCTATTTTTTGCCTTGTTTGGACCGGTGGTGCTGATGATGATGGCGGCGTGGTCTGTATCCTTTGATGTGGAACATGTGAAATTTGCGGTAATGGACCGTGACCAGACGGTGGAAAGCCGTGCTTTAGTCGAATATTTCCGTGGTTCGCGTTATTTTACTTTTACCGGCACGCTGCACAGTGCAAATGAAATTGATGAAACGTTGAAGGTATCTAAGGCGCGTCTGGTTATTGATATACCGCCACATTTTGGCCGTGACTTACTGCGCGGAGATAAGCCGGAAGTTGGTTTTTATGTTGATGGCACGATGCCCTTTATGGCAGAAAACATTAAAAGCTTTATTCTCATGATACTGGAAGGTTATGCAGCGGCGGAATGGGCACAGACGGGTTTACCTATTTCGCTTAAACCGGCAGCACAGATTGCACCTCGTTATGTCTATAATCAGGATTTTAAAAGCATTTTTGCAATTACACCCGGTATGATTATGATGGCGATGATGCTAATACCGGTGATGATGACGGCGCTGGGTGTGGTGCGGGAGCGAGAAATTGGTTCGATTACCAATTTATACACTTCGCCGGCTTCGGTAAGGCAGTTTCTGATTGGCAAGCAGATTCCCTATGTTGTGGTTTCTTTTATTAGCTATTTGATTCTAGTGTGGCTGGCGGTGGTGGTGCTTGGTGTACCAGTACGTGGCAGTTTTATAGCTATGAGTGTAGGGGCTCTGGCGCTGATTTGTGCAGCCACAGCTTTTGGTTTGCTTATTTCTAGCTTTGTGAAGTCTCAGGTGGCGGCAATTTTTGGTTCGGCCATTCTGTCGCTGATTCCGGCGCTTAATTTTTCTGGCTTGCTCTATCCGTTGTCTACACTCACCGGTATTAATTACTGGCTGGGCTGGAGTTTCCCCACAGCATGGTATCAGCTAATTAGTCTTGGTGGTTTTACTAAAGGATTGGGTTTTCTGGATTTTGTTAACTACTATCTTGTTTTGCTGGCATTTTGTCTGGCGTATGTGTTTTTAGCCGGCTGCTTGTTGAAAAAGCAGGAGGTGTAGATGCTGCAATGGTTTAAAAATGTCTGGGTGCTGAGTGTCAAGGAGCTGAAAAGTCTGCTAAGTGATGTGGTGCTGATTGCGCTGATGGTGGTGGTGCTGTCCGTGGCTATCTATACAGTGGCTACCAGTATTTCTACTGAGGTGCGCCATGCTTCTGTAGCGGTGATGGATGCAGATCACAGTGTGTTATCGTACCGGATTCGGGATGCGCTGCTGGAACCCTATTTTAAGCAGCCGGTAGAAGTAAGACGCGAAGATATTGATGCGGCAATGGATAAAGGGGATTATGTTTTTGTTCTCGATATTCCGGCTAATTTTGAGCGGGATGTGGTGGCTGGCAGATCGCCTACTATTCAGGTTTTGGCTGATGCAACGTCGGTAACTCAGGCTGGTATTGGCTTTAATTATTTAAGTCAGATTATTGATGCGCAAACGCGTTCTTTTTTACGGCAACAGTCGGCCGCTACTTTTTCACCTGTCACGCCAGTGATGAATGTCCAATTTAATCCCAATGGCGAATCGGCGTGGTTTATTGCAACAATGAATGTGGTATCGAACTTAACTTTGTTGGCAATTATTCTGGTAGGGGCAGCGGTTATTCGTGAGCGCGAACACGGCACGATTGAACAGTTATTGGTGATGCCGGTACGTCCTAGTGAAATTGTGATGGCGAAGATTTTTGCTAATGGTGCTGTGATTTCGGTGGCTTCGCTGTTGTCGCTGTGGTTAGTGATTGAGGGATGGCTGCATATTCCGATTAACGGCTCGGTGTCGTTGTTTAGTCTGGGTATGTTTATTTATTTATTTTCGGTGGCTTCGCTGGGTATTTGGTTTGCCACGCTGGCGCCGACGATGCCGCAATTTGGCTTGCTGTGTTTGCCGATATATGTGGTGATGCGGTTGCTTTCTGGTTCGGAATCACCTTTGGAAAGTATGCCGGCTTTTTTTCAGTATATAACGTGGTTGTCACCTGAAACACAATTTACTCAGTTTAGTCAGGATGTGTTGTTTCGCAATGCTGGGCTGATGACCGTATGGCCGAAAATTATGATGATGTCCATTATGGGCGTGCTGTTTCTGGCCTTGGCACTGTCACGTTTTCGCGGCATGCTGGCGCAGCATTCTTAATGTAGATGTCGTAGATTCAGGACAAATGGAAATGAATAAAACGTGGTTGGCAGTAGTACTCGCTTTGGGTTTACTGGCAGGCTGTAGCCGTACCGATATAAAGGTGAGGTCTACAGTGGGTATTCCTCAACAGTTTGAGCAGAATGCTGCAGCACGGGGAACAGCAGATATCAGCCGCTGGTGGCAGAGCTGGCCTGATCCGGTATTAAACGACCTGATTGAAATCGGTTTGAAAAACAATCGTAATTTGGCTAGCATGAAAGACAATATGCTTGCAGCGCGAGCCAGTGCAGCCATGGCTGAAGCGGATTTGCGCCCACAAGCTGGAGTAGAAAGTAGTGGCGGCCTGCATCGATATAATGGTGACAATACTCTGAAAGATCTGAATTTGCCTTTGATTGGCAATACTCGTGATTATTTACAGGCTGCAGGCTCGCCTCTGGGTGCCAATCGCACTCGTTTGCATGGCAATAGTGTGCAGGCAGGTTTCACCGCCAGTTGGGAACCTGACGTGTTTGGACAGAAACGCAGTGACGCTGATGAAATGCGATATCTAAGCCTAAGCGCGACTGAGCGTTGGCATGGTGCGCAAATGATGCTTAGCAGTGAGATTGCAGAGAATTATCTGAAAATGCGAGCCATGCAGCAGCGGGCAAAAATAGGCGAACACAGTGTGGCGACGCTGAAACAGTTGCAGCGCTATACACAAGGTCGTTTCCGTGCTGGGCAGGCGACGGCTTATGATGTGAGAGAAGTGGCCGCCAAGTTGTCTTCGATGCAGGCGCAGATTACTACTTATCAGGCTCAGGCTGAAGTGTATCAGCGCAATATAGCGGTTTTAACAGGTCAGGAACCGCAAGGTTTTGTCATTGCAGCTGCACCAGTGGATATTTTGCAGCAACTTCCCGCTGCGCCGGCCGGACAACTGCCTCTAGACGTGATTACGCGTCGACCAGATATTCGCACTCAGGAAAATATGGTGAAAGCAATGAGTGCTGGTCTAGCCAGTGCTAAAGCTGATAGGTTGCCACGATTCAGCCTGAATTTTTTATGGCAGACAGGACAAATACATTTAAATAGTAATACTTCATATTTAAAAAATACAGGCGGGTTACTAGACGCCAGTATGACGATTCCGGTATTTACTGCCGGACGGATTAATCACAATATCGAAAGAGCAGACGCTCAGCTACAGGCTGCAATTGCTGAATATGATCATCTAATTCTTCAAGCTTTAGCTGAAGTGGATAATGCCTATCAGATGCAGTTTAGTCTGTATCAGCAGACGAAGTTGATACATCAGGCACAAACTCAGGCAACCAGTCAGGCTGGCGCCGCTGAAAAGTTGTTTCGCTTTGGCGATATGACGCTCGATCGCAGTTTGCGTGCACGCCTGAATGCCGAGGATATTGCTGACAAGCAAGTGCAGGTAAGGCTAGAAGAGGCACGTAATCTAGTGAATTTATATAAGGCACTGGGAGGAGGCTGGCAAAGCAGTGAGGAGGAATGAGCATTGTGCTGAAATGCAAATGCTGTATATTCAAAATTAAGTGTTGAAGATGTCGCATTATTAGTTTACTCGCTAATGCGACGTATGATTTCTGTAAGAATATTGTTTAATATCTATATTTTCTGCTTCGGGAGCCATGCATGCAGCTATGTTTTAATCGATCAATGATGCGACAAGTGCTGATGTTGATGGCATTATTCGGGCTGGCAGCTTGTTCTACACTACGCTATCAGCCTGTAGCTGTAATAGATGATGTTAGTAAGAACCCAGACGGCTATCGTTTGCAACGCGCTCTACTTAATAATAAAGCGGATAAGAAAGATGATGTAATCGGAATTGTCATGCTGTCCGGTGGGGGGACACGTGCGGCTGCTTTCGGCTATGGCGTGCTTGAATCGCTGAAAAAACAACAGGTCAAAATAGATGGCCGGCCTAAAAGCCTCTTGGATACGGTAGATGTGGTGTATGGGATTTCCGGTGGTTCTATCCTGGCTACTTATTTTGGGCTGCATGGATCGGAAACCATTCCAAAATTCGAGCAGAATTTTCTCAATTTGAATTTACAGAAAATGCTTATTGGGCAGTTATTCTCGATGGCAAACTGGTCAAGGCTTGGTTCACCAGAATTTGGCCGTGGAGATTTATTGCAGGAGCAGCTGGATTTACACTTATATCACGGGGCAACTTATGCTGATTTGAATAATAAGCGGCAAGGGCCGTTTGTAGTGATTAGTGCTACTGATATGAGTCTGGGCAGCCGCCTGGATTTTACCCAAGAATATTTTGATTTACTTTGTTTGGATCTGACCGATTTGCCGATTGCGCGCGCGGTGGCTGCTTCCAGTGCAGTACCGCTCGTCTTTGCTCCGGTAACTTTAAATAATAATGGTGGCAACTGCCACTATCATTTACCGGATAACTTAGTTGATAGTAATAATGTTGATGCTACTGGGACGACCTCATTCCGAGCGCAGACTAGAGCCGTATACCGTGCCAATTTGAAGCAGTATCAAGATAGCCAGAAGCGCCCATATATTCACTTGTTGGATGGTGGGCTGACCGATAATCTGGGTTTGCGCAGTCTGCTGGATGCCACGGAGCTCTATAGTAATAAAACTTTATATGACCGGCTGGAGTCGGCGAAGATTCATAAAATCATTATTATTAATGTGAATGCACAAACTCTGCGCAAAAATTCCATAGACAGTAGTGCTAGTGTTCCAGGTACAGCTGAAGTTGTGCGAGCACTTACTAGTATTCCGATTGAAAAATATTCAGAAGATACGCAGCATCAGTTTCAAAAATATGTGGATTGGTGGAACGAGAGCCGCAGTGAAGGTACACCACAGGTATATTATGTAAGTGTGAATTTGTTGGATATGCCGCCATCACCGCTGCGGGATAAAGTTATTCATATTCCGACAACGTTTTATTTAGCACACAGTGAAGTTAATAATCTGCGTAAGGCTGCCAAACTATTACTAGTTCAATCTTCAGAATATCAGCGTCTGATTAAGGATATTGGGGTAGCACCTAATACCTCGACACCTGAACCATTTACTTTATATGGAGATGATGTTGCTGCTACTCAGTCAGACACTGATGAAGAGTCTGCTACAGATGCAACCGGTACCGATGCAGTTGATAATGTGCAGAATCAAGTAAGTGGTGTGGTCAATTTTATTAATACTGAAGCTGTACCTATATTGCGCTAACAAGGTATTTGCTTTGAAAGATAAGGTTCGGCAGATGTAATAAATGCTGGATTTGATTTATATTGATTAAAGCCTGAGATTTTTCTCAGGCTTTTGTTTTATCTTGCCACCATACACCCAAAATAAATGCACTTGCTGATGTGCAACCACTGAAAAAGAAGAATGAATGATCTGGCTTTATAAAAATAATGTTATTTCTTAATTGTTTATTTGTATTTTATGCATTGATTAAAGCAGATTTTGATAAGAAAAATCGCAAAAACGAAGGTATGAAAAACGATTAAGGGGTTTTGGTTAAATTTATGAATATAATTGAAATGAATTTCTTTTCAATAAGCCAAATTTTTTTAATATGCAATTTTTGTTAATTTTAATGGCATTTTTTTTAGTTTAAAATCTTTTTTTGTGGTGAATTGGCTACAGAATCAATCAAAAATAAAGGAGTTGTTAATTAAGATTCCTATTATCATTTCAATATGTTAGAGATTATCAATTGTATTTGAGATGACATTTATATATCTTAATAAATTATTATGCTTTTTGGCTAAATATATTTAGTAAGAAATGAAATATTTTATTGTGAGTAGTAATACATATTTATTGAATATTTCTAACTTAAAATTCAATAAGCATAATTAAAATATAATAATATTTATTTATGAATGAATTTATCTGAACAATCTCTTAACTTTTTGCTTATAAATCAGTGGTTGCGCGCTTTTAATTTCGCTTTTTGGAAAGTGTGAAATTGCTATTACATAGTAGTTAAATGTGATTATTTGATTTAATTTTATGCAATAAAAATTAACAAAATACTAAAGTTATCAATTATTTTCATACCTATTGAAATTAAGACAAAAATTAAAAGCACACAAGCGCACACTAGCTTTCGTTCTTTCAGGAGAAGGTAGACATATGTTGAATTGGGTTTTGACTAATATTCAGGAATCGCCGGTTATTCTGCTGTTTCTGTCATTAAGTCTGGGCTACTTACTGGGCAGTATTCGTTTCGGTAAGTTCCAGCTTGGCGGAGTCGCTGGCTCTCTGTTGGTGGCAGTGGTTTTAAGCTTGCTCAATGTACACATTGATTCTGGTCTTAAGGCATTGCTGTTTACTTTATTTATTTATGCTGTGGGTTATGAAAGTGGTCCCCAGTTTTTCCGTTCACTAGGTGTAAAAACCCTGCGTGAAATCTTTTTGGCTTTGTTCATTGCCATTACTGGTTTTATCACGGTGATGATTATGGCACGCCTGTTCCACCTGGATAAAGGTCTGGCTGCTGGCCTTGCTGCCGGTGGTTTAACCCAGTCAGCGATTTTGGGTACTGCTGCCGATGCCTTGACACATATGGGACTGCCTGCTGATCAGTTGCAGCAATTACAGGCTAATGTGGCCATTGGCTATGCGGTGACTTATATCTTTGGTTCATTAGGCGCGATCATTATCTGTATGAACTTGCTGCCGAAAATCATGGGTCGTGATATTCGCGATGATGCAGTAGCTGCTGAAGCTGAACAGCTGAAAGGTGCAATGGCACTGGAAGGTAATCAGGGTATGGCGATTACGCAGATGGTAGGTCGTATCTATGTAGTGGAAAATGACATTCAGAAATCCATTAAAGATATTGAGCTGGACAATCTGGGTATTACCATTGAGCGCATTAAACGTCACGGTAACTTAATTGATTGCACACCGTCTACAGTGCTGAAAAAAGACGACATCATTCTGATCGTAGGCCGCCGTGAAGCAGTGGCTGCTGTTAGCACATTGTTTGGACGTGAGCTGGATTCTGAACAGGGTCTGGAAGTGATTGTGGATACTAAAGACGTGGTCTTCCGCAACCCTGATTATGCCAACAAAACCATGGCTGAAATCCGTTCCAAAGTGCATTCCAGTGACCACGATTTTGAAATTCAGCATGGTATTTATCTGATTGCTCTACATCGCAACGGTGAAAAATTGGATGTAACACCGGATACCGAATTCAAACTCGGTGATGTGATGACCATCTATGGTTCTACCAGTGATATTAATCGTGTTGTTCATATTATTGGTGCGCCAATTACAGTGAACAGTAAAACCGACTGGGCTTATCACGGTCTGGGTGTGGTACTTGGCCTGATTATTGGCTGGGTGGTTGTCCGTGTAGGCAATATCCCGATTACGCTTGGTGCAGGTGGCGGTGCGCTGTTGTCTGGTCTGTTTTTCGGCTGGTTACGTGCTCGCAAGCAGACATTTGGCAATATGCCGGTAGCTGCTTCCCAGTTCATGAAAGATTTCGGTCTGGCTGGATTTGTGTCTGTAGTAGGTTTGCAGTCTGGTTTACAGGCAATTACCACAATTAAAGAACATGGCCTGACCCTGTTTTTGATTGGTGTTGTGGTAACACTAGTCCCGATGATTCTTGCAATTTTCTTTGGTCGCTATGTGCTGCGTTATGACAACGCTGCAATCTTTGCCGGTGCGCTGGCTGGTTCACGTAGTGCTAATCCTGCATTTGGTGAAGTATTGGATAAAGCAGGTAATGCCATTCCGACTACTCCATTTGCCGTTACATATGCATTAGCCAATGTGTTCCTAACACTGTTAGGTCCATTGATTGTGGCTCTTGTTTGATATGTGCTTTTAACTTCTTGAGGAAAATGTTATGACTTCAAAACATGATTTTGAAAAATATGCTAATTTAAGCCCATTTGAATTGAAAAATCATTTGATTGACTTGGCACAGAGCCGCAATGACCGCATGATGCTGAATGCTGGCCGTGGTAACCCCAACTTTCTGGCTACTTTGCCCCGTAATGCATTTTTTGAATTAGGTCTGTTTGCTACTGAAGAGTCTGAAATCTCTTTCTCTTTCTTAGACCAGAATATCGGCGGAATGCCATTTAAAGATGATTTGATGGCTCGCTTCGACGATTTCATTCGTCGCAACCGCCACAAACCTGGTGTGGACTTCCTGAGTAAAGCCATGTCTTACGTGCGTGACCAGCTTGGCTACAATCAGCATCAGTTTTTGCTGGAAATGACTGAAGGCATTCTGGGCTGCAACTATCCCGTACCAGACCGCATGCTGCGTTTGTCTGAAGAAATCGTTAAAACCTACGTTCTTGAAGAAATGGGCGCCAAAACACTGGCTAACGATGATATCGACTTATTTGCCACCGAAGGTGGTACCGCCGCTATGGCCTATATTTTCAGCTCGCTGAAACAGAATGGTCTGATTCGTAAAGGTGACAAAATTGCTCTGGGTGCCCCAATTTTCACGCCTTATCTGGAAATTCCAGAACTGAATGATTACGAACTGGAAGAAGTATTAATCAATGCTGATCCGAAACTGGACTGGCAGTATCCTGAAAGCGAACTGCGTAAACTAGAAGATCCTTCTATCAAAGCATTCTATCTGGTTAATCCGTCCAATCCACCTTCAGTGAAAATGGACGACCGCAGTCTCCAGATTATCGCGGACATCGTGAAAAAACGTCCTGACTTGATTATCTTGACTGATGACGTATACGGTACTTTTGCTGAGAACTTTGAGTCTCTGTTTACCATGTGTCCGTACAACACCATTCTGGTTTACTCTTTCTCCAAATACTTTGGTGCAACCGGTTGGCGTTTGGGCGTAATTGCCATGGCCAAAGAAAATGTACTAGATAAGAAAATTGCAGAACTGCCTGAAGAAGAACGCAAAATTCTGCATGAACGTTACTTGTCTATTACGCCGGAACCAGAAAAACTGAAACTGATTGACCGTATGGTAGCTGATAGCCGTGCTGTAGCGCTGAACCACACTGCTGGTCTGTCTACTCCGCAGCAGGTACAGATGGTACTGTTCTCTCTGGCTGAAATGATGGATACCAAGAAACAGTATAAAGACGCATTGATGGCTCTGATTCGCAATCGCAGCGCCGCTATGTACAAACAGCTGGGTATCAAACACGAGTTCAACGAAAACAGCGTAGATTACTATACTCTGGTGGATATGGAAGATACTGCCCGTCAGTTGTATGGTAACGAGTTTGCTGAATGGGTAGTTAAAACCAAAAACCCAAATGAACTGCTGTTCAGAATTGCAGATGAATCCGGCGTAGTATTGTTACCTGGTAAAGGCTTTGCAGTACGTCACCCATCTGGTCGTGTATCTCTGGCCAACCTGAACGAATACCAGTACAAAGCCATCGGTGCTTCACTGCATAAACTGGCTTGCGAGTATTACGAAGAATTTAAAGCCAGCAAATAATTAATTTTGTTTGAGCTTTAAATCAGCGCCGTACTTTAGAAAGTACGGCGCTATTATGTTCGCCTTTATTACGCACAGCTTTTGTTTTAGCTAGTATATTAGTATAGTTTAGTATAATTATTTAGTTGATTTATATGGAGGAGAACAGAATGCGAATACATATTATTGTGCACGAAAATTTTGAGCAGCCGGCAGTATGCCTCGAATGGGCGCAAAGTAGGGGGCATACAATTTCGTTATCTGCTATTTATCAGGGAGATAAAGTGCCAACATCTGCCGATGGCTTTGATATGCTCATTATCATGGGTGGCCCTCAGTCACCACTAACTACAATACAGGATTGTGCCTATTTTGACAGTGCTGCTGAGCAGCACCTTATCCGCCAAGCCATTGATAATGGTAAAGCAGTACTGGGAATTTGTTTGGGAGCACAATTAATCGGACAAGCGCTGGGCGGTATGGTAGAAAGCAGCCCAAATAAGGAAATCGGTAACTTTCCGATTCAGCTTACAGCGGCAGGTCTAGCCGATGAGATGATAGAACATTTTGGTCAGGAATTGACTGTGGGCCACTGGCATGGAGATATGCCTGGACTACCTCCAAAGGCACAGATTCTAGCTTATAGTACTGGTTGTCCACGCCAGATTATCCGGTTTGCGCCAATAGCATACGGATTTCAGTGTCATCTTGAATTCAACCGGGCAGCAATTGAATCATTAATTCCCCATTCAAAGGCTGATTTGCAGCATGCCGGACAGTATCCGTATATACAGCCTGCTTCTGAAATTTTGGACTATGATTACGAACCCATGAATCAGAAACTATATGTTTTTCTGGATAAATTATTGCATAGATATCAGACACAGAAGCATTAATACTCAGCAAAATGCTTAAACCAGCTCTAAGCCTTGTTGGTAAAAAAACGGTTGATTGCGTTTTGAGCCTGTTCTTTCAAAGCTGGTGTGAGAGCAGTTTGTAGTTGTTTGCATACCATAGCAATAACGGCAATATCGTCGGTGAAACCAAGCGGCCCTAGAAAGTCTGGTATGAGGTCTATTGGGCTCAAAAAGTAAAGTAAGGCACCTAGAATCAACATTTTACTGCGTAAAGGCGTCTGAGGGGATTTAAATAGCAGAAATAACGAGTACAGCTGTATAACCACTGGTTTGCCCAAACGCAAAGCATTTCTGGACAGTTTGGCAAAAAAGCTCTGCTCATTAACCCATCCATGCAGATTGACCACACTTTTGGAAAAAAACTTCATAGCAATGTGTTTTCTAAATAAAGGATTTATTTTAAATTTGACGGTGACAAAACCACTTTTACTCGTGCTTGATGGCGTTGCTGGTAAAAACGGACATCAAACCACCAAAAAGCCGATTTTTTTACCGACCAGAATTGTTGTGGCAGCCAGACGCCATTAAGAAGATAAGCACAAAACTGGCCAATCCATGGCTGATGCCCTACCCATATCTGAGTGGATGTAGGGGGCTGCTGTTGCAGAAACGTTGCTAGATCAAGCGGGTGGCAGTCCGGATTGAATAATTTGTTTACAGTAAACGGCTGCTTCAGATAACGAGCAGTTTGCTGAGACCTGACAGCTTCTGAACAGTAAATTTGACGATTATCCGGCAGATGCTGACGCAGCCATTGCGCGCTCAGCTTTGCTTGCAGTTGGCCTTTAATAGTGAGTTTGCGTGCCATATCCTCCCAGTTATCCTCAGCTTCGGCATGGCGCCATAAAATTAAGTCCATTTCTTACTCCTTTGGATTATGGTGTCAGAGTGCAGTGTACTGTTATGCTTATGTTACAATTGTTTGGTTTCCATTCTCAGTTTGATAGTAGAGCTAACCAGATGGTCTGGCAATGTCACCCCGACTATCTTTGTATTTTTTAATCAAGCATTAACATTGGAAGACTAAACTGGCGTGAATCGATTTTCTGTAGAAGGTAAACTGCGGCAGAATCAATGCTGGCGGCTGGCGGACCGTCTGCAAGTTTATATGCAGTTAATGCGTATAGACCGTCCTATCGGCACATTATTGCTGCTCTGGCCCACGTGGTGGGCACTGTGGATTGCAGGTGATGGCCATCCAGACTGGATAACGGTGATGGTATTTACTGTTGGTACTTTTTTAATGCGCAGTGCAGGCTGTGTGATCAACGATTATGCCGACCGCGACTTTGACGGTGCGGTAGACCGTACTAATCAACGCCCGTTTGCTTTGAAAAAAGTGAGCAAAAAAGAAGCGCTTTTGCTTACGCTGGTGCTGTGTATTTTGGCTGCACTGTGTCTGTTGCCATTGAATCGGCTTACTTGGTTGATGAGTATACCGGCTTTGTTTTTGGCTATGACTTATCCCTTTACCAAGCGCTTTTTTCCGCTGCCGCAACTATATCTTGGCCTCGCATTTTCTTTCGGTATTCCGATGGCTTTTGCAGCAGTGAGCAATCAGGTACCCATGATTGCATGGGTATTACTCGCAGCCAATACATTATGGACTCTGGCCTACGATACCATTTACGCGATGGCAGATAAGGAGGACGACCTGAAAATTGGCATCCGTACTTCTGCTATCACTTTCGGGCAGCATGATATCACTGCAGTAATGTTGTGCCATCTTGGCTTTGATATATTCATGATTATTGCTGGCGGGATGATTCAGGCCACTATATGGTACTGGCTTGCTTTGCCGCTGGTGCTGGTTTTACAGTATATACAGTGGCGGAATATTCGCACACGAGACCGCAAAATATGCTTTGCTATGTTTTTACGTAACAACCGTATCGGACTTATCTGGTTTGTAGGGCTATTGCTGCATTATTGGCTAGGCCAGCCTTAATACATAACCGTCTATGCAATTAGAAGATAATATAATTGGGTAATTGATTAATAGTAATTGAAGAAATTGCACATCCTGTAGCTCAAGGGTTTAAGACCCGCTGCAATGAGCAATTTGATAGGAATAGAAAATGAGCATGAGTTTAATTGGGGATATATTACCGGTTTCACACGTGGTTCTCGATTTAAATGTTAGCAGTAAAAAAAGATTGTTTGAGGAAGCCGGAAAACTATTATCCGAGCAGGCCGGTCTGTCGCAAGAAGATGTATTTAATTGCCTGTTTGCACGTGAAAAACTGGGTTCTACAGCTTTAGGCAAAGGCGTTGCTATTCCCCATGGTAGAACTAGTACCGTAAAAGATACTGTAGGCGCGTTTTTCCGGCTGCAAACTCCCATAGCCTTTGATGCACCGGATGAGCAACCTGTAAACATGGTGTTTGTGCTATTAGTGCCGGAAAATGCTTCCACTAAACATCTGAATGTATTATCAGAGCTGGCAGGAAAATTTTCCCAGAAATCAGTTCGCAATGCACTTTTGTCTGCTACCAGTGCTGAAAGTGTGCGCGATATACTTGTTGCCGAAGAGCTATAAGGACAGACTTTTATGCCCAGCATATCGGTACGGCGTTTGTATCATGATAACCAGACTAAGCTTAAATTGGCGTGGTCTGCCGGCACCGCTGGCGCTGATAACCGCATCAGTATCGATGCTGATAAACCGGTATTGGCTCTTGTCGGCCATTTAAACTTTATCCATCCCAATCAGATACAGGTAATCGGTATTGCCGAAGTTGAGTATTTGAATAAGATTGAGGCCGGAGAAATCAAAACTACCCTCAATGAATTATTCGACCTTACCATGTCTTTGATCATTGTGGCTAATGATTTACCCGTGCCTTATATGTTGCGTGATTATTGTCATACGCATAATGTGCCACTGTTAACATCGAAAACAGAAAGTCCCTTCCTGATGGATGTGCTGCGCATCTATCTGCAACGGGTACTGGCTGCCTCAACTGTTAAATACGGTGTTTTTTTAGATGTATTTGAAATCGGCGTACTTATTACCGGCCAGTCTGGACTAGGAAAAAGCGAGCTGGCACTGGAGTTGATATCCCGTGGCCATGGTCTGGTCGCAGATGATGCCGTAGAGCTGTACCGCATTGGGCCGGAAACGCTGGAAGGGCGCTGCCCTGCCATGCTGAAAGATTTTTTGGAAGTGCGTGGGCTAGGCGTGCTCAACATCCGTGCCATTTTCGGTGAAACCGCCGTGCGCCCGAAAAAACAGCTACAGCTCATCATCAATCTGGTACTTGCCGATGATAGCCATATGCAACGAATGGATCGTCTGAGTATCAAAAGTGAAACCGAAAGCATTCTGAATGTCTCTATACGTAGTGTGACCCTACCGGTGGCCGTAGGGCGCAATCTGGCCGTTTTGGTGGAAGCTGCAGTAAGTAATTTTGTTTTACAAATGAGAGGTAAAGACAGTACCAAGGAATTTTTGGATCGTCATAATTCAATGCTAAAAGAGGATGCGGTGAATCATGAGGATAATATTGATTAGCGGATTATCCGGTTCTGGAAAATCTATTGCTTTGCGTTTGCTGGAAGATGTTGGCTTTGTCTGTGTGGATAATCTACCAGTTAAGCTATTACCCGGTCTGATTGAGCATTATGCCGCTAGCCAAACAGCTCAATTGGGTGTAAGCGTAGATATTCGCTCACGCTTTAATCCAGCAGAAGTGTTAGAGCTAGTAAAAAGATTGCGGCAGCTAGGGCATCAGGTAGATCTGCTGTTTCTAACTTCATCGGTACCTGTTCTGCTGCGTCGTTTTTCAGAAACGCGCCGCAGCCATCCTCTGGCGCAAGAGCACCAGACACTGAATGAAAGTGTCGCTGCCGAACAGCAATATATGTCTACATTACAAAGCTTCGCTTATGTAATTGATACTTCTTTGCTCAACGTACCCCAGTTGCGCCGTCAAATACAGCAATGGTTGAATCTGCCGGTGGCACCCCTGCGTGTGGTACTAGAATCTTTTGGCTATAAATATGGAGTGCCAGCAGGACTGGACTTTGTCTTTGATGTACGCTTTCTTCCCAATCCTTATTACGATTTTGATTTGCGTCCTTTCACCGGACTGGATGAGCCAGTAAAAAATTTTTTTGCTCGCCAGCCGGTTATGGCAGAAATGATTGCAGATTTATCTGGTTTTTTATGCCGCTGGTTGCCCGAAATGGAAAAGGAAAGCCGCAGCTATGTTAATATCGGCATTGGTTGTACCGGCGGACAGCATCGCTCTGTATATATTGTTCAGGCACTCGCACAGCAGCTTAATGCATATTCGGTTATCATTCGGCATCGGCAGCTGGAATTGAGAAAAAATTCTGAAAAAACGGTATAATAAGTACAGTGAATTATTCAGGCAGCCTGAAATCAGGCTGCCTGTGTGTTTTCTGTGTAGGATTTTTTAGCAGACAAGGACAGTTTATGGCGATTCAATGGTATCCCGGGCACATGAATAAAGCCAAAAAAGCCATTGCCGAGCGTATTAAAAGTGTGGATATGGTTATTGAGGTACTGGATGCACGTTTACCGGCTTCAAGTGCCAATCCATTGCTGGCCAAGCTAGCTGCCGATAAACCCAAACTTAAAATACTTAATAAACAAGATTTAGCCGATCCAGAGCGTACTGAGCTATGGCTGACCGACTATCGCGCCCAGCCTCATACCAATGTACTGGCACTGGATGCATCAGAAAAACAGGCAGCAAGTAAAATCATTGCAGCGTGCCGATCACTGGTACCCAATCGCCATGGGTTAGACCGTCCGCTAAGAGTGCTTATTTGTGGTATTCCTAACGTAGGCAAATCCACATTGATTAATGGTATGCTGGGTAAACGCAGTGCCAAAACCGGCAATGAACCAGGTATCACCAAGGCAGAGCAGCGGCTAATATTGGCAGATGATTTCTGGTTATATGATACCCCCGGTATGCTGTGGCCTAAAATCATTGTCGAAGAAGCCGGTTATAATTTGGCCGCTAGTGGAGCAGTGGGTCGCAACGCACTAGATGAGGAAACAGTAACACTTGAATTACTAGATTATCTGCGCCGCCATTACCTTTCTTTACTGCAACTGAGATATCAGGCAGATTTGAGTGAAAGCCCGCACTGGCGTGATGACAATTGGCTAGAATGGATTGGTAAAAAACGCGGTGCCTTGTTAAGCGGAGGCCGCATTGATTACCAGAAAGCAGCTGAGCGTGTGCTCACCGATTTTCGCGATGGACTGATTGGCCGAATTACATTGGAAACCCCAAACCAATGGGCAGTGTGGCTGAAAAAAGGACAAATGCAGGAAGCTCAGCTAAAAGCTGAGCGCGCAGCCAAAAAAGCTGCACGGAAAAGTTGATCTCTTTTCTAGACCTTATCATGTCTGCACTGACAGCGTAGGAACTCATGGCTATGAATCATACAGTCTCTATCGAAGCTTTGATTGAAGCTGCATTACTCACCCAAAGTGAGGCACTTAGCGAGAAGCAATTGTGCTCACTCAGGGAGCCGCCATTATCAGCAGATGAACTGAGTAGTGTATTGTCTCATTTGCAGGAGTGTTGGCATGAACGCGCATTGAATTTGGTGCATTGTGCCGAAGGCTGGCGATTTCAGGTCACACCGGTAGCTTATCCGTTGCTGGCCAGTCTGGATGTGCAACGCACACCGCGCTATTCACGTGCAGTATTGGAAACACTAGCAATAATTGCCTATCAGCAGCCGGTTACACGTGGTGATATAGAAGCAATACGTGGCGTGGCTGTTTCCAGTAATGTGTTACAAACATTGCAGGATCGTGGCTGGATAGAGATTATCGGACAACGCGACAGCGTAGGGCGACCCAACTTATGGGCCACTACCGCTACATTTTTAAGTGATTTACAGCTGGAAGATTTAAATCAGCTTCCACCTTTAACCGAATTGGGTGAACTGGTTTTACCTGAATTAAGTGAACCTGCGGAAGTTTCAACAACCGCAGAAGAACCGTCGGATGACGGATCGGGAGTTTAAACATGAGTCAAGCCAACAAAAAATTAACCAAGCGCCAGATACGCGATGGTGTGGCCTCAAAGAGTAATAAAGTCAGCAGTAAAGGCCGGCAAAATAATAAGATAAAAAAGGTTGCATTAGAACATAAAAATGCAACTACTGGAAAAAATACCGCTTTCGAACAGAAAGTGGAAAACAAAGTACGTATTCAGCGTGCCAGAAAGCTGGTGCAGCGCACACCCAATCAAGATATATTGCAACGTTCCCGTATACTGAAAGAACAGCGTGTAAACTTGGAAAAAATGGAACCAGTGCGCTTGCAAAAAGCCCTGGCTGCTTCTGGAGTCGGTTCACGGCGTGAAATGGAGCAGTGGATCAGTCAAGGACAGGTGCGAGTAAATGGCAAAGTAGCGCAGTTAGGTGACAGAATCACGCCAGAAGATGAAGTCAGCGTAAGAGGTTCTGCGATTAATATTAAATGGCCAGATCGCCTGCCGCGCATCATGGTGTATTACAAGCAGGAAGGCGAGATTGTCAGCCGTGACGACCCGCAGGGGCGAATTAGTATATTTGATCGCCTGCCGCAAGCGGCCAGCAGCCGCTGGGTGGCAATCGGGCGTCTGGATATCAACACCTGCGGCTTACTGATACTGACAACTTCCGGTGAATTAGTGAACCGTTTTGCTCATCCGAGTTTTGAAGTTGAGCGTGAATATGCAGTACGCGTATTGGGTGAGCTCAGTGATGAGCAAAAACAAAACCTGCTAAATGGTGTAGAACTTGAAGATGGTATGGCAAAGGCTCAACATCTGTGGGAACAGGGTGGCGAAGGAGCCAATCGATGGTATAACATCATCATCAAAGAAGGGCGTAACCGTGAAGTACGGCGATTGTTTGAAAGTCAGGGTTTAACGGTAAGTCGATTAGTACGGGTACGCTTTGGTCCAATCTCCTTACCTAAACGTTTAAAACGCGGGCAGTATTATGAATTCAATGAATTTGAAGTTGCCGGTATCATGAAATGGGCAGGTTTGTATCAATCTGATTATGCAAGAAAAAAATAGATTCTTGGCATAAATTCTGAGCGTATAAGCATCCTATTTTATGTTATATCTGATTTACCCATGCAGGAAATTATTTACATAATTTCCTGCATTATTTGATTTTCATCAAAAAATTGTGTGATTTTTTATACAAATTAATCAAATGCTTTGTATTATTTTGCTAATCGGCGCAATATATAAGGTATATAAACTTTTGCATTATTCGTCTGGTTGTCCACATTCAAGAAAATGGAGTCAGAATGATTTCACCGATGCAGGTGCCTGAAATTGAGCACCGTACATTTGAATTGACACATTACGATGGGGTAACACGCACCGTATATTGTACTGATGTAGAAACAGAATTTCCTGATGGCTGTCTGATTACTTCTACTACAGATTTAAAGGGAATAATTACACATGCCAATGAAGTATTCGTGCATATGAGCGGCTGGTCGCGCGAAGAGCTAATGGGCGCTGAGCATTATATCCTGCGTCATCCCGATATGCCGAAAGTGGCTTATAAAGATTTGTGGGATACCGTGCAAGAGGGTAAGAAATGGCACGGCTATGTTAAAAACCTCCGTAAAGATGGTGGATTTTACTGGGTATATGCAACAATTGTGCCTAATATAAGGGATGGTGTGATTCAGGGATATACTTCAGTGAGGCGAAAACCATCTCGCAGCAAGGTGCTGGAAATGCAAAGTCTGTATGAAGGACTAATGAAAGAAGAACGGGGTAATTCATGACCATTAATTTTCTGATTGCACCAGATTTTCCCCCTGAATTCTATGCTGGCTGGCATTTTCTAAATACCCGTCTGCAACGCCTAATTGATGCCCCAGTGCACCTGTTTATGGCCAGCAATGCTGAAGAAGAGCAGCAGGAAATTGACAAAAACAATGTCGATATTATCTATGCAAATCCATTTAATGCTTCTAAGCTGATTAGAGAGTTGGGTTATTTGCCGGTCGTTCGTCCTGTTAATCGTTTCGATGAAATGGTTATTGCCAGTGCGGCTGACAGTGAAATCAAATCACTTCAGGATGTCAAACCCGGTATGAAGATTTTGTGTACCGAAAATTATGATGTCAAATTGATTGCTTTACGTCTACTGGAAGCAGTAGATATTGAAGAAAAAGACCTCACATGGGTAAAAAGTGAATCATTTTCAGCAGTGGCACGCGGTTTGATTCAGCACGAAGGTGATATAGGCTTATTTATGTCTTCCGCCTATCACAAGCTGACTTCAATTACACTCAGCCGCCTAAATTTGCTGATTGAAAGTAAAATCAATGATTTATATCATATGATTTTGCTACATCCGCGGCATGCAGATATGCTTGATACTTTACAGAATGCATTTACCTCCATGCATGAAACACCGGCAGGAGAAATGCTGCTGGAAGATCTGGGTCTGAATGATGGGTTTGCTGTTTTGAAGACAGAAGAGGTAGAATTACTGATCGACCTAATTGAAACATTACGCGATTAAACCTGCTGCAACCATTTTTATTTTATAATTAAAAACGCAACTTGTCAGACAACAGGTTGCGTTGTTTTTTGTAAGAGCAATGGTTATACGCGTGAGCAGTCCTGATATACAGACGAAAATATCTTTTCCCAGAATATTACTTGCCCCTATGCAGGGACTCATAGATGCACCTATGCGCGATTTATTAACTCGTATAGGTGGCTTTGATATATGTGTCACTGAATTTGTACGGATTACCCATACCTTGCACGGCAAGTCTATGTGGCTGAAATACATGCCAGAGTTGGCACAGAATAATCAGACTCAAGCCGGCACAGCTGTGGCCGTTCAGTTACTGGGCAGCCATGCTGAAAATATGGCTTTAAATGCATTGAAGGTAGTTAAATTAGGTGCCAACCATATAGATTTGAATTTTGGTTGTCCGGCTCCTACCGTCAATCAACATCAGGGTGGGGCCGTACTTTTGCAGTATCCAGAAAAAATCGAACAAATAGTTGCTACCGTACGTCAAAGTTTACCAGCTGAAATCAAACTGAGCGCAAAAATGCGACTGGGCTATGAACATAAAAATCTTGCACTAGAATGCGCTTACGCAATCGAACAGGGTGGTGCTGGTGAAGTCACCGTGCATGCACGTACAAAAACAGAAGGCTATCGGCCGCCCGCACACTGGGAATGGATAGGACGCATCCGCGAAGCTTTAAGCATTCCAGTTATTGCCAATGGCGATGTGTTCACTTTAACCGATTATCATCAGATACGCGAAATCAGTGGTTGTACCGATGTCATGCTCGGACGCGGTGCCGTTCAATGTCCGGACTTAGCAAGACAGATTGCCGCCACCAATCGGGGAATCAATCTTCCTGCTTTAACATGGACCGAAATTTTGCCATGGATTGAGGATTTTTTTAATGGCTGTTGTCAGCTAAGCAATAGCCATGTCAATTATCCGGTGGCACGTTTGAAACAATGGCTTGGCATGCTCAGACTGCACTATGCAGAAGCCGGAGAGTTATTCATACAACTACGTAAAATAACGACTATTGCCGACATTCAAAAAGAATTAAGTCTACTCACATCAGAAAATGGAATTTCGGTATGAACTACAAAATTATCCAGTCAGCCAGTAATACCGAACTCAAGCATCTGTCGCGGTTAATTGCACAATCACATTATCGACGTCAGCACCGGCTTGCTGTGGTGGAGGGTATACACCTGATTCAGACATTTATGCAGGCAGGTCACACCATCCACACAATGTATGTACCGCAAATTCGTGCAAATGATCCTGAAATAGTTGCCTTAATGAGAGAGCTACCGGCACAGCAAATTGTACTAGTTGCCGACCATTTGTTAGAGAAAATCAGCGATTTAACTCACTCAAAAGAACCAATTGCCATCTTATCCCTACCTACGCAGATTGAGGCATCTATAGATAACGATGTAGTTGTGTTAGAACGGGTACAAGATCCAGGAAATGTTGGTACGATTTTACGCAGCGCTCTTGCGGCCGGTGTTAAGCATATTGTGCTCAGTAAAGACAGTACTGACGTTTGGTCTCCAAAAGTCTTACGGGCCGCCATGGGTGCACATGCTTATCTTTCTATACAGACGGTTGCTGATTTGGATATTTGGCGTGAAGATTACGCTCATCCCTTATACGCTACCGCATTAAGCACTGCAGCCAGAAACTTGTACACACTGAATCTGACTCATCCTGTTGGCTGGCTATTTGGTAATGAAGGCAGTGGCTTAAGTGCAAAAATGCTACACAGCGCTACCGAGCATGTAATAATACCAATGATCGGACAAACAGAATCACTTAATGTTGCCATGGCTGCAACTGTCTGTTTATTTGAACAACAGCGTCAGCGACTGACGGCTGGCGGTACACTAAATTAACCAATTTATGTGTCCGGTACATGCAAATCAAAATTGTTCACATTTGAATAAGTCTGATTACACCGATAAACACCGCGGACAAACAGCCAGTTTGATGTTATCCTGCAACTCTTCCAGAACGTGGATATATAAGACATTTCGAGCATGAATAAACGGATTTTAACCATTATTGCCGCCATCGTGGCTGTCATATTGCTTGTTGTACTCGCCTTACCTTGCTATTTAGGGGTAAAAACGCAGCAAAGTATGGATGAACAACGCGATTTACTGGCTAAAAGCTCTTTTTTAATTATTGATAAACAAAGCTATCAGCGTGGATGGTTTACCTCTACTGAAACCATGCAGATTCGCTTTAAACCAAGCTTTTTTGCTGGTATTCAGCAACAGCTTCCTGATAATGTGCGTACCGTGTTACAACAGCCTATTACCGTGGTTAATCATGTACGGCATGGTTTATTTGCCGGCAGCATCCGGCCGGTACGAGCACATGTGGAAACAGAATTGCGCTTTACCCCGCAGGCGCAGCAGATTCTGGCTCGTTTTTTCGGGCAGGAAGCTCCGGTCAAACTTGAAAACACCATCAATCTGAGCGGCAGCGGGCAGATGCATGTAGTGATACCTAAATTCAATTATGAAGAATTGTCAGGTATTAAAATAAATTGGCAGGGCTTGGATTCTACTATTGATTACGCTGAAGATTTCAATAGTTATGACAGCCACACAGTCAGCCCTGGTCTGGACATGATTCTGTCGACCAAAGGCCGTGCTTCTTATCAGGATTTGCAGTTTACCAGTCATACTGAGCATGGAAAGACATCCCTGGCTCTTGGAAACAGTGACCTTAGCATAAAAGATATTACTTTTATTTGGAATGATACCGCTGACAACAACATCCGTCTGGATCAGCTGGTTAATCTGGTTACTAATCTGCAAATAGGTGCCTTTATCAGTCCGGCCGGCAATAATATGCCCACCAAAATCAATATTCAGAATTTGAAACTTTCTACATCCACCAAAGAGCAGGATCAATGGATTAATAGTCAGGGTAAATTCGGCTTCGAAAGAATGCAGTACGGCAATGATGTCTATGGCCCTCTGGATATTGATGCAGCCGCAGAACATTTGGATGCAGCCAGTCTGGTAGCCATCAATAACAAAATTACTCAGCTATCTACCCAGAACCTGAATAATGATCAGCTACGCGCAGCCATTGTTTCTGCCGTACGAAACGAAGGATTGGGTTTGTTTACGCATGATCCTTTAATCAAACTCAATACCTTTAACCTGCAAATGCCACAGGGATTGATTGATATTCATGGTAATCTTGGTTTTAAAAATCTGCTTGCATCTGATATGCAGCAACTGAGCACCATGCTGAATAAAACTGAATCCGAAATGGATTTTGCCATACCGCAGGCAATAATGGAAAATTTTGCCATTAGTCAGGCTAGAGCTTTGTTTACTGTTGATGCTAGTGCTGGCGGTGCAGAAGCGCTAGAGGATATCGACCAGACCATACGTCTGATGATTGATAGTGCAATTAAATCCATGCAGGCAAAAGGCTACATTCAGGTGAGCAACGGTATTGTGAAAACCCATCTGAAATTAATTAATGGCAAAGTTTACCTAAACGGCAAAATGTGGAATATAGAGCCGGAGCCAGAAACCGAACCTGATTATGCTGAACTGCCAGCTGCATCTGCAGTAGCCGCTAGTACAAGCCATTAGACTGTTACTTTAGTCATAATCAACAAACCCTCTTTATCTTTTTAGATAAAGAGGGTTTTGAATTAAGATTATTTATACAAGTACTGATATTTGTAATGCTTCTGAATATTGCACAGTTTTACTGCCCACGTAAAAATAAAGCATCTAAATCTTGCAAGCGCAATTTTACCCATGTCGGACGGCCATGATTACACTGATTAGCACGTTCAGTCTTTTCCATATCCCGCAGTAATGCATTCATTTCTGGTAAAGTTAATCTACGTCCAGCACGAACTGAACCATGGCAAGCAAGAGTAGAAAGAATTCGATTTTCACGTTCTTTTACTACATCACTGCTGCCAATAGTTATCATATCAGCCAATACCTGCTGTACTAGTCGCTGAATATCACTTTTTATCAACATGGCCGGAACAGAATGCACCACCAGCTGCTGGTTATTCTCAATCTGAATGTCTAAACCATATTCCCGCAGCGTAAGAGAATAGTCCTCTGCTGTAGCCACTTCTTCATTGCTCGCTTGAAAGCGTACTGGAATGAGTAGGGTCTGACTACTCACTTTACCTGTAGCATCGCGTTGTTGTTTCATCTTTTCATAATTTACCCGTTCAGCAGTAGCATGCATGTCTACCAAAATGAGTGCTTCTTCAGCTTGAGCCAGAATATAAATATCCAGTAACTGAGCAATGGCATAGCCCAATGGCGGAATATCCGTATCATTTACTGTTGTCTGCTGCGTTGTTGAAGCTGTTGCTACACCTCGAGCCTGTTCCCACATTACGAGTTCACTATCTGCTTCCGACTCAAAATTGTCCGCTATAGAATTGTCTGTCGTAGACGGTTCCTGTTTATATAGCTGCGCATAAGTGTTCAGAGCAGCTTGCGATTCTCTTAGACTCAAGTTACGCTGCAGTGGCGTATGGCTGCGCTGATAAGGAGCCGGAGTCTTCTGTAAATTGCTTTTATTTTCAGAAGTAGCAAATAGCTGCTGTACATCAGCCGGTTGCTTTTGCATGATGTCAGCCAGTACGGTGGCTGGTTGCGAAACTGATTCGGTTTGAGCGGCATTTGTTGCTGCCAGACATTTATTCAGAGCATGGAAAATAAGCTGATGTACGGCCTGACTCTGCCGGAAGCGTACTTCCGATTTAGTAGGGTGCACATTGGCATCGACCTCTGTTGGTGGCAGAGTTAAAAAAAGCACGAATGCCGGTGTGAGCGCCTGATGCAAAACATCGTTATAAGCTTGTTTTACAGCATGTAAGATGATTTTGTCACGTACAAAGCGCTGATTAACAAATATATATTGCTGACTGGATTTTCCCTGCATAAAGGTCGGTTTGCCAATCAGCCCATACACACGCATGGTATTCATGCTTTCGTCCACATTTAGACTGGCAGCAGCAAAATCTGTACCCATAATAGCGGTACAGCGCTCAAACAGCGATTGAGCTGGAAGACTAATAATATCTTTGCCATTATGCTGCAAATCAAAAGCCACATCAGGATGTGCCATCGCCAGACGCTCAACCATAGTGCGGCAATGGGCAAATTCGGTACCTGCAGATTTGAGAAATTGTCGTCTGGCCGGAGTATTGAAAAAGAGTTCCACTGCTTCTACTGTAGTACCAGCCGCATGAGCAGCAGCTTTGATAGGGCTGAGCCGGCCATCTTCTGCGTATATCTGCGTGGCATGGTTGGCATCAGCAGTGCGACTGGTTAAGGTCAGACGGCTTACAGAAGCGATGCTGGCCAGACCTTCACCGCGAAAACCCATGCTCACAACTTTTTCTAAATCTTCCAAACTGCCGATTTTACTCGTGGCATGGCGATGCAGAGCAAGCGGTATATCGGATTCACTCATGCCTTGTCCATCATCTGTCACACACAAACGTTTGATACCACCAGCTTCCAGTTTTATATCAATATGGCTAGCACCAGCATCGAGACTGTTTTCAATAATCTCTTTTAGCGCATTGGCCGGACGTTCAATTACCTCACCGGCAGCTATCTGGTTGATTAAATGATCTGATAACAGATGTATCTGGCTCATATTTTTCCTGTAAATAGTTATTCAGCAGCAGATAAAAAATTATTTGTTTGTGCCTTTGCCCAGCTTATGGCGCATGATTTCAATAATTGCCGGTAGCAGTGAGATAGCAATAATGATTATCAGGGCCAAAGATAGATTCTCTTTGATGAACGGCAGATTGCCAAAAAAATAGCCTGCATATGAAAAGAGCACCACCCAGAGAATAGCACCAATACAGTTATAGCGAAAAAAATGACCGTAATGCATGTGCCCCATACCGGCCACAAAGGGGGCAAAAGTGCGCACAATTGGGACAAAACGAGCAATAATTATGGTCTTTCCACCATGTTTTGCATAAAACTCCTGAGTTTTGTGCAAATAAATCTGCTTAAATATCCGCGACTGTGGATTGGCAAACAGATGTGCACCGAATTTCTGACCCACATAAAAATTAACTGCGTCGCCAATAATAGCTGCCAGCAGTAATAACACTACCATACAATGAATATTCATTTCCCCGACGGCAGCAATACCACCAGCAGCAAACAATAATGAATCACCAGGTAGAAAAGGGGTAACCACCAACCCCGTCTCACAAAATATCAACGCAAACAGAATCACATAAATCCAGACACCATATTGAGAGACAATAAATTGCAGGTGCTGGTCAATATGTAAAATAAAATCAATCAGAGCAGAGATAATATGCATATGCTAAGGCGGCAAAATAAA
This sequence comes from Snodgrassella alvi, assembly GCF_002777855.1. Classification (GTDB taxonomy): domain Bacteria; phylum Pseudomonadota; class Gammaproteobacteria; order Burkholderiales; family Neisseriaceae; genus Snodgrassella; species Snodgrassella alvi_E. The sequence goes on along the minus strand of NZ_MEIK01000034.1, from coordinate 477,961 downwards.
AGGGAGTATTTTAACGCAAAGCTTTCCGCGAAAGCAGGAATATGCATGTTAAAATCAAAATCATGACAACCAGTCTCCAAATAGAGGCTGATACACATCAATTTAATCTACAGAATAAACTATGAGCCAATATGTGTACTCCATGCTGCGCGTAAGTAAAACCGTGCCGCCACAGAAACAAATTATCAAAGACATTTCCTTGTCGTTTTTTCCTGGCGCCAAAATTGGCCTGCTGGGTCTGAACGGTGCAGGTAAATCCACCGTACTGAAAATCATGGCCGGTGTAGACACCGAATTTGAAGGCGAAGCCATTCCAATGAGTGGCATTAAAATCGGCTATTTACCACAAGAACCCCAACTGGACGCTAATAAAACTGTGAGGGAAGAAGTTGAATCCGGATTGGGCGATGTGGCTACCGCGCAAAAGAAACTGGAAGAAGTTTATGCTGCCTACGCCGAACCGGACGCAGATTTTGATGCGCTGGCTGAGGAACAGGCTCGTTTGGAAGCCATCATTTCAGCAGGAGCTGGTGACAATATAGAGCATCAGCTGGAAATTGCTGCAGACGCCTTACGGCTGCCGGAATGGGATGCCCTTATCGGCAATCTCTCTGGCGGTGAAAAACGTCGTGTGGCTTTGTGCAAACTACTATTGAGCAAACCAGACATGCTCTTACTGGACGAACCTACCAACCATCTGGACGCCGAATCGGTAGAATGGCTGGAACAATTTTTGGTTCGTTTTCCTGGTACTGTAGTAGCTGTAACGCACGATCGTTATTTTTTGGACAATGCTGCTGAATGGATTCTGGAATTAGACCGCGGTCACGGCATTCCATGGAAAGGTAACTACAGCTCATGGCTGGAACAAAAAGAAGCCAGACTGGAACACGAAGCCAAAGCCGAAGCAGCGCGAATAAAAGCTATGAAACATGAGCTTGAATGGGTGCGACAAAACGCCCGTGGGCGTCAGGCCAAGTCCAAAGCTCGATTGGCACGTTTCGAAGAAATGAGTAACTACGAATATCAAAAACGCAATGAAACGCAGGAAATCTTTATTCCTGTAGCAGAGCGTCTGGGAAATGAAGTTATCGAATTCGAACACGTCAGCAAAAGTTTTGGCGACAAAATACTAATTGATGATTTGAGTTTTAAAATCCCGCCGGGAGCCATTGTCGGCATCATTGGACCAAATGGAGCTGGTAAGTCCACTTTATTCAAAATGATTACCGGACAGGAACAACCAGATCAGGGACAAGTGAAGATTGGTCAGACTGTTAAACTTTCTGTTGTAGATCAGAGCCGGCATGGCCTGCATGAAGATAAAACCGTTTTTGACGAAATTGCCGAAGGCAGGGATATTTTACAGGTAGGACAGTTTGAAATACCGGCACGAGCCTATCTAGGAAGGTTTAACTTTAAAGGGAGTGACCAGAGCAAAATCGTCGGCAAACTCTCCGGCGGTGAGCGCGGTCGGCTGCATCTGGCCAAAACTCTAATTTCTGGCGGCAATGTGCTTTTGCTGGATGAACCCTCCAATGATTTGGATGTAGAAACCCTGCGCGCGCTCGAAGATGCTTTATTAGAATTTGCTGGCTGTGTACTAGTGGTATCCCACGATCGTTGGTTCCTCGACCGTATTGCCACCCATATATTAGCGGCAGAAGGCGATTCGAAATGGGTCTTCTTCGATGGTAATTATCAAGAATATGAAGCAGATAAAAAACGCCGTCTGGGTGAGGAAGGTGCCAAACCCAAACGTATCCGTTATAAACCGGTTACCCGCTAATTAGCTTTGGCCGGTTCAGCGATCGCAATAAATCTATCCTGGCCGGCCTTTAGTTTATAGGCATATTAAATCCATTTATGCCCTTACCCAAAATCACGTCAATGATTAATCAGCACAAAAGCACTTGAAAAACGCTGGTTCAGCACCATTTTCTCATCCAATTTTATAGCATATTTACAGGAAAGATTGAGGCATTACATGGCTGAAGTTTATGATTCTTCTCCGGTGCAGCCAACAACTATGGCAATGTTGCCCCTACGCGACGTTGTTGTTTACCCGCACATGGTACTGCCCCTTTTTGTCGGGCGCGAAAAATCTATAGCAGCGTTGGATGCAGCTGTGGAGCATGACGAGCCCGTATTCTTACTGGCACAGAAAAATGCCGATACAGATGAACCACATGCAGAAGATATGTATGCAATGGGTACTGTAGCCAACATTCTGCAAGTACTCAAACTACCAGATGGCACAGTTAAAGTGCTGGTAGAAGGTCTGTATCGTGCACAAGTACAGTATATAGATGAGAGCGGCCCTTACGCCGAAGCGCACATAGAAAAATGTGCCGACATCAATACCGATTCTCATGATGATGAAGCATTACGCCGTACATTGCTTTCCCAGTTTGACCAACTGGCAAAGTTAAACAAAAAAATTCCTGCTGAGGTAGTGACTACCATTCATGGGATTGAAGATTTAAGTAGACTTGCTGATACTATTGCCGCCCATTTGCAACTTAAACTAGATCAGCGTCAGCAAATATTGTCTATGATAAATGTTACAGCAAGACTGGAACATTTATTGCATTTGCTTGAATCAGAACTGGACATCCTTCAGGTAGAAAAACGTATTCGAGGCCGCGTCAAACGGCAGATGGAAAAATCTCAGCGGGAATACTATCTGAATGAACAGGTAAAAGCGATTCAGAAAGAGCTGGGTGAAGAAGATGATGATCTGGTTAATCTGGAAACTCAAATTCGTGACGCTGGCATGAGCAAAGAAGCTGAAGAAAAATGTCTTTCTGAATTCAAAAAATTACGCATGATGCCACCGATGTCAGCAGAGTCTACCGTAGTTCGCAACTACATTGACACTCTGCTGGAGCTTCCGTGGAAGAAAAAATCTAAAGTAAGCAAGGACATTGCCAAAGCAGACCTAATTCTGAATGCAGATCACTACGGATTAGAAAAGGTCAAAGAGCGTATTCTTGAATACCTTGCCGTGCAGAAACGCATGAATCAGCTTAAAGGTCCTATTTTGTGTCTCGTAGGACCACCGGGTGTAGGTAAAACCTCACTGGGCGAATCCATAGCTAAGGCTACAGGACGAAAATATGTACGCATGGCATTAGGCGGTGTGCACGATGAAAGTGAAATCCGTGGCCACCGGCGCACTTATATTGGTTCCATGCCTGGTAAAATTCTGCAAAACATGGCCAAAGCCGGTGTGAAAAACCCACTGTTTTTGTTGGATGAAATTGATAAATTAGGTAATGATTTTCGGGGTGATCCAGCCAGTGCTTTACTGGAAGTGCTGGATCCTGAACAAAACCATTCATTTTCTGACCACTATGCAGAAGTAGAATTTGATTTGTCGGATGTAATGTTTATTGCCACATCCAACAGTCTTAACATCCCTTCTCCTTTGCTTGATCGCATGGAAATTATTCGTCTTTCTGGCTATACCGAAGACGAAAAAATCAATATTGCCATGAAATATTTAGTGGCTAAGCAAATCAAACAGAACGGTGTACGGGAAGGCGAAATCAGCATAGAAGAATCTGCAGTACGCGATATTATCCGCTATTACACTCGTGAAGCCGGTGTTCGCTCATTAGATCGAGAAATAGCCAAAATTTGCCGTAAAGTAGTGATGAAACAGGCTGTTGCAGAAGAAAAACTTAGTGCCGGTAAAGCTAAAAAAACCAAAACCAAGCCTGAAGCAATCGTAATTAATGCTGATAATCTGCATGATTATCTGGGTGTTCGCCGCTTTGATTATGGTGTTGCAGAAAATGAAAACCGTGTTGGTCAGGTTACCGGGCTGGCTTGGACTGAAGTCGGTGGTGAGCTTTTAACCATTGAGGCAAGCAAATTTCGTGGTAAAGGCAATATTTTGCGCACCGGTAAGCTTGGTGATGTTATGCAAGAATCTGTTAGTGCTGCATGGAGCGTGGTACGTTCTCGGGCTGAAAGCTTAGGCATTGAACCTGATTTTTATGAGAAAAACGATATTCATGTTCATGTACCCGAAGGAGCGACACCTAAAGATGGACCCAGTGCTGGCAGTGCCATCACACTGGCTTTGGTCTCTGCGTTTACCGGTATTCCGGTACGTGCAGATGTGGCAATGACTGGTGAAATCACTTTGCGCGGCGAAATATTGCCTATTGGCGGTCTTAAAGAAAAGCTGTTGGCTGCATTACGAGGTGGTATCAAACATGTGTTGATTCCAAAAGACAATGTCAAAGATTTGGAAGAAATTCCTGCCAACATCTGCGAAAAACTCACTATTCACCCGGTACAGTGGATTGATGAGGTGCTTAATCTCGGTCTGGCTTATCCGCCTACTCCATGGACAAGCGTGCCTGAAGAAGGAGTAATAGCTAAATCTGCGGCCAAGTCAACTACTAAAACCGTAAAACATTGATATGCAGCCATTCACCAACACTAATTGGTGAATGGCTTTGTTTTTGGCATGATTTAACCTTATGCAGCGGTGACGATGCTTGACATAAAGAATTTGGGCTTGTTATAAAGTAATCGTAATGTATTGTTCAGGTTCCACTGCACATATGGTTCCTGAAAATCAAATGAACATAACAACAGAAAGGGACTTTATTGTGAATAAGTCTGAATTGATTGAAGCCATTGCCCAAGAGGCTGATTTATCTAAAGCTTCTGCCGCCAAGGCTCTGGACGGTATGATCAGTGCTGTTACCCGCACTTTGAAAAGTGGCGACACAGTTACGCTGGTAGGTTTCGGTACTTTTTATGTTGGTGAGCGTGCAGCCCGTGCTGGACGTAATCCTAAAACAGGTGAACCGTTAGAAATCAAAGCAGCTAAAACGCCTAAGTTCCGTGCCGGTAAAGCACTGAAAGATGCTCTGTAATTCAGTTTTATGTTTTAAATCAAGGCGGGATATCCCGCCTTTTCTTTTGTCTGTCGTTTTTGTGCATTAGCTGTACAAACAGCATGGTTGAGCCTCACAAAAAACGCTACAATAGGCTTCTTTTATCTGCTTTAGAAAAGTTAACTGAATCTCATGTTCCACATTGTAGAAAAATATAGAACACCGGCTCAGATTATTCTCGGTGTGATTTGCTTGAGTTTTGTATTTGCCGGTGGTTACACACTGGCTGTTCCCGGTACAGATTACATCAGCAAAGTTGGCGACATTAAAATCAAAGTAAATGATGTTAATGATTTTCAGCGCCGAATACAAAATGCTTCTGGGAATCCGGTAAGCAAAAAGCTGGTATATGATTCACTGGTCGATCAGGCATATGTGCAGCAGGGTGCAAATGATATGAATATCACTGTACCAATAGATCAGATAAAGCAGGTTATTGCATCTGATCCCAGTTTTCAGGAAAACGGAAAATTTGTAGAAGCCAAATATCGTGCTTTCCTGCAACAAGCCGGTATGTCTGAAGATGCGCTTATTGACGGTATGCGTAAACAATATGCCATGCAATCCATGCTTAATTTGATGAAAGCGGGAAATGTGGTCAGCGATGCTCAGGCCAAACAAATGGTGAATCTGTTACAGGCTGCTCGTGAAGTACAGACATTGACATTTCCTGCCGCTAATTTCACTCATCAGGTAGTAGTAGACGACAACAAACTAAAAGCTTATTACGAAGCGAATAAGAAAAAATATTATTTGCCGCAGGCTGTCAAATATGAATATGTCCAGTTGTCTGCCATGGAACTTGGTGCTAAAGAAAGCGTGAGTGAAGCAGAGATACAGGAAGCCTATAATCAGATTCCGACTACGGCCTCAGCACCCAAACCGGCGCTAGAGAACGTCCGTACGCAGCTGACACAGGAAATTCAAGCCCGTAAGGGTGCAGCTGTGGTAGCTAAATTAAAAGAAAATGTGAGTGACTTGGCTTTTAATAATCCGAAAACCTTGCAACCGATAAAAGACAAGCTAGGTTTAACGATACATAAAATAGATCAGGTGTGGCTCACTCGAGACATGGCTAATAATAGTGGCATGCCCAAGGCATTACAGGATGCATTATTTGGCAACGATGTTCTGGTTAAACGCTACAACTCTGAACCAATTGATATAGGTAATGGCAATTACTGGGTAGTTCGTGCTATCGATGTGCGTAAAGAACATCAGGCATCCTTTACGGAAATCAAAGCACAAGTTCAACAGGATTATGTGGCCGCAGAAAGTAAAAAATTGGCTTTAGCAGCAGCAAAGCAAGCTTTAAACAACGTTAGTACAAACGTCAATGCCAGTTTGAGCTGGTCGCAAACAGCTGATTTAACGCCGCAGCAGGCTGTAGCAATGATGTCTAAAACTGATTTTCAGAGCTGGATTAAAGCCAAACCTGTTAGTGGCAAACCTGCCTACATTCTTTTGAGTGATCAGCAAAATCCAGTACTGGTAAAAGTTAATGCCATAAAACAACCACAGGATATGGCGAATGTTCTGCCACAGGCAAAACAGGTAATCAGTCAGAATTTGGCACAGAATCTGGCCACCAGTAATTTAGCCTGGTTAAAAAGTCGTTATAAACTCAAACAAGGGGCACAAAAGCTGGATACAGCTGACGAGCAGTAATTTATACCATTGACCTTATAAATTTTATAAGGTCAATATTATTTGGGACACTGAATTTTTCTGTACTGCATGCAGTCTGAAACACATCATGCAGATAAAGGATTGTTGTGTTGTATACCAGTTATCATGCTGTATCGGGTGAACTCCTATTTAGCCATACATGTCTGACAAAAACTGAATTTGATGTGCAAAGTCAGCAGCTCAGCCAACGTCAATATGATTTTGCCAGTAAAAATGTTCAAATTCGCACACAGTATTTACTGAGCTTTGCATCCCGGCTTGAAGAGGCGCGAGACGAGCTGGCGTATCAGATTTGTATTGAAGTAGGACGGTGCCTGCGTGAGTGTGAAGCTGAAATCACAAAATCCATAGCCCTAATCCGATACTACGCTCATCTGGCTCCAGAGCTGTTGGCGCATAAAACCATTGCTACACAGGCGAGTTTGAGTCAGGTACGCTTTGAACCGTTGGGTACGGTATTGGCAGTGATGCCGTGGAATTATCCAGTATGGCAAATATTACGCTTTGCTATACCAGCCTTATGTGCTGGCAATGCCTGTATGGTTAAGCCCGCACCTTCTGTTGGTAAAATCAGCCAGATGCTGTTTGAATTGGTGGGAGAGGATTTACCTTTCCAACTAGTCTGGTTGGAGGAGAAAGATACTGAATATGCCATATCTCAGACACAGGCGCTGGCTTTCACAGGTTCTACCCATACTGGTCGGCATCTGGCGGCACTAGCAGGAAAACATCTGCGTAAATGTGTTATGGAGCTCGGTGGTAGCAATGCATTTATCGTGTTAAATGACGCAGATATTGAGCAGGCAGCTGCTGAAGCATGCTATTCACGCTTTCGGGACGCTGGCCAATCATGTAATGCAGCCAAACGCATTATTGTTCATGCTGATATAGCTGAAGAGTTTATCGCAGCTTTTAAACGCCATTGTCAGAAATTACAGATGGGGGCTCCATGGTTGTCTGCAACCACACTTGCTCCATTACATCGACAGGATTTGCGCGACAGTGTACACGCACAAGTGATGGATGCTCTGGCACATGGCGCAGAATGTTTGCTAGGAGGAGAAATACCAGAAAATCTGCAGGGCTGGTTTTATCCCGCTACGATTTTAGATAAAGTTAATCGGCAATGCCGTGTATACAATGAGGAAGTATTTGGACCTGTAGCGCTCATTCTGAGAGCTGAAGACAGTGAACATGCCGTAATGCTGGCCAACGACAATCCTTTCGGGCTTGGAGCCAGCATTTACAGCAATGATACAAATCATGCATGGCAGTATGCTGAACGCCTCAACGCTGGCAGTGTCTTTATTAACCGTCATACCAGCAGCGATCTGCGTTTGCCCTTCGGTGGCGTTAAAGATTCGGGTTTTGGACGAGAGTTGTCGGAATTTGGTATATATGAATTTGTCAATGTTAAAAGCTATTGGCAAAAATAGGCCATTTATTCAAATAGTAATGAATCTGTTTGAAAAATAATGTAATAATGATAGTAATAATTTTTATTGCATAAAATAATGATTCTGCTTAGTGAAAAGGGATATAAGTCATGTATGTAGCCAGACGTATTTACTGGTACGTACTCGCCGTAATACTCATTCTGATTGTGTTAGTGTGGCTGATATTTTCTCACACTCACAAAACTGTGTATTTTGATGCAAATGGTCAGATTGTAAACAAACAATCCGAAGCTCAATATGTGCGTCAGTTTCATGATGATGGTAAAAAAATCGAAGTTCAGGATTTTTACTATCCAGACAAGAGCAAATATAGTGACAGCTATGCTTTACCGATAGATAAGCTGCAACAATTTATACCGGCAATGAAAGAGGGTAAATTGCAACTCTGGTATCCGGACGGCCAAAAAAAAATTCAAGGTAATTACAAAAACGGTAAACCTGTTGGACAATGGCATACTTGGTATCCAAACGGCCAGATGGCGATTGAAATGAGCTGGCAGAAAGGGCAGCCTAGCGGCCGTACTATGAGCTGGTATGAAAACGGACAAAAGCGTGGCGAGCTGAATTTTATTAATGGCAAAGCTGAAGGGCGCTGGCAGCGCTGGTATCCGAACGGTCAGTTGAAACAGGATATGTATGTCCATCATGGTATCGTACAAACCATGACAACATGGGATGATAAAGGCCATTTGTTAGCTGATGTTGCTATCCACGAAAATAAAGTCAGTGGTGTGGTTTTGAGCTGGTATGACTCAGGGGCTAAAAAAAGCGAATCGGTTTTTGAGAAAAACGAACTAATGCGTAAAACCGAGTGGGATGAGGATGGTTTGGTTGTTGACCTGAATGACAACTAATTCTAATTTATAAAATTTATTTAAAATAAATATCTTTATGAAGTCCACAGCGCGGATTGAATGCTGACTGACAAAATGGGCAACGGTGTTGCTGATATTGTGCATAGGTCAGAAGATGTCTACATTTCCCACACATCACGGGTTTGCTATTTTGCACCGGCATGGCAACAAACTTATGATTGCACAACTGGTCGTGACATTTGAAGCAGGCATAATATTGTCTGCATTGTGCACATTGCAGCGCGGCAATGTCAAACTCTGTATGATAATGAGTGCAGCGACCACATGAATCGATATCAATTCCAAAAATCATAGATATATTTATCAGCAGACTAGCTTAGCAATTTAGATTGTTTAGATTAATTTTATTTTATCAGAATGAAGGTAACCTTTGGGCAGTAATTAAAACATCATATAACAAACTATCTTACCAACGTGAAGTCTGAATATAATAAAACCGAATCTTTCAGATTCGGTTTTTAGGAAATTATCACATTACGCTTTACATACGCTCAATCAAGGCTTTACCAAAAGCAGAGCAGGAAACTTCTTTAGCGCCTTCCATCATGCGAGCAAAATCGTAGGTTACAATTTTATCAGCAATGGCTTTTTCGATTGAAGCATTAACCAATTCAGCAGCCTCTTTCCAGCCCAGATGACGCAACATCATTTCAGCAGAAAGAATAATGGATCCTGGGTTAACTTTATCCTGACCAGCATATTTAGGTGCAGTACCATGAGTAGCTTCGAATACGGCATATTCATCAGAAATATTGGCACCTGGAGCAATACCGATACCCCCTACCTGTGCAGCCAATGCATCGGAAATGTAATCGCCATTGAGATTCAGTGTCGCGATGACATCATACTCTGCCGGACGTAATAAAATCTGCTGGAGGAACGCATCCGCAATACAATCTTTAATTACAATATTTTTACCGGTTTTCGGGTTTTTGAACTCGCACCAAGGTCCTTCACCAATCAATGTAGCACCAAACTCATTTTTTGCTACTTCATAAGACCAGTCTCGGAAACCGCCTTCGGTGAATTTCATGATATTACCTTTATGAACAAAGGTAACGCTATCGCGGTCGTTATCAATAGCATAGCGAATGGCCGCACGGGTTAAACGCTGAGAACCTTCTTTAGATACAGGTTTGATACCGATGCTGGAGGTTTGCGGGAAACGGATTTTGGTTACGCCCATTTCATCTTGCAGGAAATTGATAATTTTTTTGGCATCAGCTGTTTCAGCCATCCACTCAATCCCTGCGTAGATATCTTCAGTATTTTCGCGGAAAATAACCATGTTTACCTTGCTCGGGTCTTTCAAAGGTGAGGGCACACCGGTGAAATACTGCACTGGACGGACACATTGATATAAATCAAGCTGCTGACGGATGGCTACGTTCAGTGAGCGGATACCACCTCCCACGGGTGTAGTCATCGGCCCTTTGATGGCTACTTTATATTCTTTAATCGCTTCTAATGTTTCATCCGGCAGCCAAGTATTTTCACCATACACTTTCGTGGCTTTTTCACCGGCATAAACTTCCATCCACACAATTTTTCTTGAGCCGTTATAGGCTTTGGCTACTGCTGCATCAATCACGTCTTTCATTACCGGCGTAATGTCAACACCAATGCCATCCCCTTCAATAAACGGAATAATTGGATCATTCGGAATGGGTTGGCCGGAAACGATTTTGTGACCTTCAGTAGGCACTTTAATGTGACTCATGGTAACTCCTGTACTGTTACTTTTTCTGATAGATGACTACATATTTCAGTTTGTAGTCCGTCACAATGATTATCCTTTATTTTGTTAACTTAAGCCAGCAAAATGTAGTGCAATGTAGTCAGAAATATGTCTGAAGCCAGTCAGACATATAGTAGATATAGATCTGTATGTGAAGTATTAGCAGCTGTGTTCTGGACTCCATAAATCAGCCTGATACTCATGCTGATAAAAATCGCTGATACCTAGCCCAATTAAACGAAACAACGCCTTATCATCAGGCATTCGTTGCATCAGATCCTTCCCAGCCGCTACCAATGCAGCTGCATCCGGCAATGGCGATGAATAGGTTTGAGAACGGGTATAAATCTGAAACTGAGTATTTTTTAATTTCAAAGTAATGCAATTACCCTGAAGACCCTTGCGCTGCATATTTTGTACTAAAACCTCAGCCAGCTCTGGCAGATGGCGAGCAATTTCTTGCAGGCTTTCATTATTATCTAGCGTAATTTCAGTAGAAATCTGCTGTCGGTTGCGTTCTGGTGTAACTACACGGTCGTCACGGCCTTGTGCCAAATCAAAGAGGCGATAACCCCAGCGGCCGAAATGGTGTACCAGAACCGACATGCTTACTTTGCTTAAATCTCCAACAGTCTTCCAGCCTAAAGCATTCATTTTCTGCTCAGTTACTTTGCCGACACCGGGAATCTTACCTAAAGGTAGATTGTGTAGAAAGTCTAATACTTGTACTGGCGCAATCACAAACTGGCCATTGGGTTTACGCCAGTCAGAAGCAATTTTGGCTAAAAATTTATTAGGGGCGATACCGGCAGAAGCTGTGAGACCCGTTTCTTTCAGTATAGACGTACGGATTTCCCGTGCAATATCTCGAGCATAAGGCAAATGACCTTTGTAATCGGTAACATCCAGATAGGCTTCGTCTAAAGATAAGGGTTCGATTTGTTCAGTATAGCGCCTAAATATATTGTGAATCTGACTGGATACAGCCCGATATTTAGTAAAATCTGGTGGGATATAAATTGCCTGAGGGCACAATCTTTTGGCTGTTGTTACCGACATGGCTGAATGTAAACCGTATTGACGTGCCGGATAGGACGCAGCACAGATAACCGATCTGGGGCCATCCCAGGCCACCACAACAGGTTGGTTTTTTAGTTCAGGACGGTCGCGTAATTCAACTGAAGCATAGAAAGCATCCATATCTATATGGATTATTTTTCGTTCCGTCATATTAAGTCAATAAATACAAAAGGATGATTTACATTTTTTCGGGTTTGTTTAGGCTATTCTTCGTAGGCTTATCTTTTATCACCGCAAATATTTACCATCTTATTGTATGCAGGAATCTAAACCCGTATTGGGAATAGTCTACAATTTTTACCAAAAAATCATTTTATCAGAATAAAAGTGCTGATATATAACCATTCATTGCTGTAAGGATAATAGGCGCTAGTACCAATGCAAATGTGTACAAAGCAGAAAAGAGAGTATTTTGCTGTAAAAGATTGAGATTGTTTTCACACAGATTATAAACTTTGGAAACCTGAATGAAGTATAAAAGTATTCAGTTTAAGGTATTCTAGCTGATGTGATTTAAAATATTTTTCCACTCAAATTAAACAGACACCAAAATTCAGCAGAATTATTGGTGCCCGTTTGGAAAATCAATTAGCGCAAAGTGTAGCCGTTGAGGTATTTGATGCGTTCATTAGTCAATTGAGTATCGCATTCCAGCCGCAGAAATTCTGCATAAGTTGCTGAGCTTGCTTTAGCTCCACGTGCCTGACACTGACTGGTTTTATTAGCTATCCATTTTTGTTCTTCGTGCTGTAAGGTTTTACGCACGGTGTCATCCAGATTACGCCATAATGTGTTGATTACATTGTTAGCGTTACGATTGTTGTCACGTGCCAGCTGTAGCTGACTAGCATTTATCTCGCCCTGTCTGGCTGCATTTTCAGAATTCCGACCCGTTGCATTATCGTTAGCCTGATTGTCGTTAATTATTGCTGCTGCGTGGCCGTTCAGAATGGCGCTGGCCATCTGTGCAGACTGGCTTTGTTGGTCAACCGGTGTGACTTTGGCATTAGGATTATTAATTAACTCAAGGGCGTCAGCTCGTTTGTAGGTATGGCCATTAATCACTACTATATCTTTGATACCGTAAGGCAATAACGCGTTGCCCAGTACAGTACCTAAAGTCTGTATGCCAGCCAAATCGAAGTTAGTAGCCGCACTGGTCGCAGACGCTGCATTAGATGCAGCATTGCCATTAATGGTTACAGGTGAATATTGAATGGGTTTAGTAAACTCATTGTCATGCAAAACCACTTCATTGCCTTGCAGTTGTTTATTCAAGCGAGCAATAAAATCTGTTTTACCAAAAAGCAGTGGAGCGTTGGTTTGTATCTGCTGCCAGATATTGGTAGGAACAGTTACTTTTAGTTCACTGCTGCAGACCGGATTACCATTTCCATCTTTATCTAATTTACCTTCAGACAACGCAATATTTAATTCGCCGCCGGCACCGATTACTTTATCGGCATCAACAAACTGACGCCTATCTGTCTGAGCAAATTGACGAGCATTGTTATCAATGCCTGTGTGCAGAGTATCTTGGATCTGGTTGCGGATTTGTTCGGTGTTACAGCTCAGTTTTTCTGATGAATCATCGCGAGAACAGGCAGCCAGTGAAAGAATGCTTATAATGCTATATACGAGTACGCTTTTTTTCATGATTATTTCCTAAACAAACATGGATAAAATACAGACAACTCAATTACATATAACCCAAGTTCATTATGCTGCGTATGTAACCATTAATCATTTGATTTTACTAAAAAATACAAAAAAGCCTGAACACTGTTCAGGCTTTGGATAATCGAGGTGAAAATTAACGCAAACTATCAAGAATAGAATAAATTGGGCTCAGAATTGCTTCACCAAGACGCAGAGAGCGCTGACCATTCCATCCGAAATCATCATCTGGCCACTGATTATTATCTTTAAATGGCATTTCCAAGGTGTATGCCAGACATTTAAATGTTTCACCGATATAGGAAGTAGCAATATTCAGATTAGCCTGACCAGCTGCATCTTTTTCATAGCCATATTTATCTTGAAAATCGGGACTGGCCACCAAAAAAGCCTGTTTGAACTGTTCCTGTAATTGATGCAAACGCTCATCAAAAGAAGGAATACCTTCATTACCAGAAAGGAATACATAAGGAATAGATTCATCACCGTGTATATCCAAAAACAAATCCACGCCGGTCTCATGCATTCTTTCGCGTACCAGATACACTTCGGGGCTGTTATGCATACTTGGCTGCAGCCACTCACGATTCAAATTGGCGCCGGCGGCATTGGTGCGCAAGTTGCCCAGTACCGAACCATCAGGATTCATGTTGGGAACAATATAAAAAGTAGCTCGATCCAGCAGGGCTCTTGCTGTCGGGTCTTGATGGTCCAATAAGCGTCCCAGCACGCCTTCAATAAACCATTCAGCCATGGTTTCACCCGGATGCTGGCGCGCAATAATCCAAATTTTTAAATCACTGGCAACTTGATTGCCGATAGTGAGTAAATTGATATCACGTCCTTGGATAGTGCTGCCTAAATCCTCTATCTGACACAATCCACTACTTTGGCTGTCACCCAGCAAATTCAGATGCTGTTCATAGGTATATGGTTCGAAATAAGCGTAGTACACACTGTTGGACAATGGCGTATGGCAAATGGTTAAGATGCCATTTTCTAAAGTTGTAGGGACACGAAACCAGTTTATTCTGTCATAAGAGCACATGGCCTGATAATCTTCCCAGCCGGCTGGATAGGCTGATTCGGCTGTGTTGATGAAATTCAGACGAAGATTTTGGTAGGCTACGCCCTGCACGCGAAAATAAAACCACTGACGAAATTCGGCAGCATTGTCTTTGGGAAGTTTGAGCAGGATATTAGATGGATCATTGGCTTCAACAATTTCAACCTTACCACCATCAAACTGTGTGCTGATTTTAAGCATGCAACCACTTTCATTTAAACAACGGTCTTAATTCTTATTGTAATCTTTCTGTATTCGACTTACCACGTCTGCCAGAAAAATTTATGGCAATTTGATAATCATTTTATATTGAGCGATAAATTGCGATTGATAAAGGATTTAACGATTCAGCCAATGAAATGCTTTTTTCTGGATGTTCAATGCAATCAGAATCACTGGCAGCAGAAGTGATACCAGTCTAGGTACTGCTATGAAATTTTTGGATTACTATTGTTTGAATTTTAAAATCTTTTTAGGATTATGATAAATTCTTCGGCGCACAGCAGCGCATTCCGCTAAAATAAGCAGTTATTTTCTGGTTTTTGGCTTTGCAATGGCCAGAATACTCCTATCAGAATTAATTTAAATTAATGGCTTACATGAACAATATACGCAATTTTTCTATCATCGCCCATATTGACCATGGGAAGTCGACCTTGGCGGATCGCTTTATTCAGTATTGTGGCGGTCTGGAAAACCGGGAAATGAGCGCTCAGGTGCTCGATTCGATGGACATTGAAAAAGAACGCGGCATCACTATTAAGGCGCAGACAGCAGCTTTGCAATACAAAGCGCGAGACGGCCAAGTCTATCAGCTGAATCTGATTGATACTCCAGGACATGTGGATTTTTCCTATGAAGTATCCCGCTCGCTGTCTGCTTGTGAGGGAGCTTTGCTGGTAGTAGACGCCTCGCAGGGTGTGGAAGCGCAGACAGTAGCCAATTGCTATACCGCAATTGATTTGGGCGTAGAAGTCCTGCCGGTGCTGAATAAAATTGATCTACCGGCGGCTGAGCCTGAGCGAGTGATTGAAGAAATAGAAGATATTATCGGTATCGAAGCCATGGATGCGGTACGCTGTTCAGCTAAAAGTGGTGTCGGTATTGAGGATGTACTCGAAGAAATTGTCAAAAAGGTACCCGCACCCTCAGGTAAAGCAGATGCTCCATTAAAAGCTCTAATTATTGACTCATGGTTTGATAATTATGTAGGTGTGGTAATGCTGATTCGCATGGTGGACGGCTGTGTCCGTTTGAAAGATAAAGTGCGTTTCATGGCTACTGGTGCGGAAACACAGGTAGAACAACTCGGTATATTCACGCCCAAATCAGTGCAGAAACAACAGTTGAATGCTGGTGATGTGGGTTTTCTGATTACGGGAGTGAAAGAGCTCGGTTCGGCCAAGGTAGGTGATACCATTACGTTGGCTCGAGAACCTGCCAGTGAACCTTTACCCGGATTTAAAGAAGTACAGCCACAGGTGTTTGCTGGGCTATATCCGGTAGAAAGCCACGATTATGATGCTTTGCGTGAAGCGCTGGAAAAATTGCAACTGAATGATGCCGCGCTTAAATTTGAGCCAGAAGTGTCTCAAGCACTTGGCTTCGGATTCCGTTGTGGCTTTCTGGGTCTCCTGCATCTGGAAATTGTGCAGGAGCGACTAGAACGCGAATTTGACATGGATTTGATTACCACTGCGCCAACAGTGGTTTATGAAGTGTTGCTAAAAAGTGGCGAGCGTATTGAAATTGAGAATCCATCTAAATTACCAGATATCGGCACACTCGAAGCCATTTATGAGCCAATCATTACCGCAACCATTTTATTGCCACAAGAATATGTTGGTGCTGTGATGACATTGTGCAACCAGAAACGCGGTGTACAGAAAAACATGCAGTACATGGGACGGCAGGTGATGCTGACTTATGAAATGCCAATGAATGAAGTGGTAATGGATTTCTTTGACAAACTCAAATCAACATCGCGCGGTTATGCTTCACTGGATTATGAATTTTTGGAATTCAGAGCAGCCGATTTGGTGAAATTGGATATTCTGGTCAACAGTGAAAAGGTCGATGCACTGAGCCTGATTGTACACCGTAGCAATTCAGTTCATCGTGGACGCGAGCTAGTTGCCAAGATGCGCGAACTGATTCCAAGGCAGATGTTTGATATTGCGGTACAAGCTGCCATCGGCGGTAAGATTATCGCGCGTGAAAATGTTAAGGCATTGCGTAAAAATGTGCTGGCCAAATGCTATGGCGGTGATATTACGCGTAAGAAAAAACTACTGGAAAAACAGAAAGCCGGTAAAAAACGCATGAAGCAGGTAGGCAATGTAGAAATTCCGCAGACAGCCTTTCTGGCGATTTTGCAGGTTGGAGATTAACACATGTCAAAAACAATGATTATCGGCGCAGCGATTTTGCTGGTTTTGGGTATTTTGCTGTTTATTAAAAGCACAAAAGAGCGCGAAGAAAACGGTGAATGGAGCGGTTCGCTGCAATGGGGCTACCTGTTGATGTTGGTAGGTGCGTTTGGGCTGTTATCAGTGCTGATGAGTTTTACTGCAGTACTACTGTTGTTTGTGCTGTTTACTGGAGTAGCTTGGTTTATTCATCGCCGTAAAAGGAAAAATTCTGCTCAGCCCGATGATAATCACTTTACTGATTATATGAGTGGTTTTTTTCCCATCATACTGGTGGTTTTCATTTTGCGTACTTTTGTTGCTGAACCTTTTCAGATTCCCTCCAGCTCAATGCGGCCGGGGCTGATTCCGGGTGATTTTATTTTAGTAAATAAATTCGCCTATGGTATTCGCTTACCTATTCTGAATAATGTACTGATTCCGGTACACAAGGTAGAGCGTGGTGATGTAATGGTATTTAATTACCCTCGTGACACTCGAGTAAACTATATTAAACGTGTAATTGGCTTGCCGGGAGATGTGATTACTTATAAGGACAGAACACTGACCATCAATGGTAAGGTAGTTAATGATATTGATGAGCAGAAAATATATAGCTACCAGGAACAGGTACCTAATCTGGGCAAAATTATGATTCAGGCACAACAGCAAACTGAACAGCTGGGTAATAAGGGAATCGAAGTATTGAAAATGCCGCAGCAACCAGCAGTTATCTTAGAAGGTGTTCACTCTGACTTTCCGAATCGAGAAATGTGCTCATACTATCCTGACAGTAGTGGCTTTAGCTGTACCGTACCAGCAGGCCAGTACTTTATGATGGGTGATAATCGTGACAACAGTGAAGACAGCCGTTACTGGGGTTTTGTGGATGATAAGCTGGTAGTGGGTAAAGCGTTTTTGATATGGTTGAATTTGGGTGATATGAAACGAATCGGCACTAAAATTCAGTAATGTCTGATTTTAAGCGCAAGAATCTGTCTTGCGCTTTATCTTTTGTAGTGCACCTGCAGTTAGTATGTGAATGTAGGAAATGTTTGTCAGTAAAGAAATTAGATACAGGATTTATAAATAATAAATGAAAAAAAATGATGTACGCCATGAAAATGCTTTGATTAATGTACAAAAAATGCTTGGCTACCACTTCAAACGCACTGATTTTCTACAACAGGCATTGACGCATCGCAGTTACAGCGCGTTACACAATGAGCGGTTTGAGTTTATAGGCGACTCAATTTTAAATTATTCGGTAGCTAAAATGTTGTTTCAGGCCTTTCCACGCCTGACAGAAGGAGAGCTTTCCAGAATGCGTGCCAATCTGGTGAATCAGGATACTCTCGCTCAGATTGCGGCTGAATTAAGAATAGGCGATGCATTATTGCTGGGCAGCGGCGAACTGAAAAGCGGCGGATTTCGCCGGCCTTCAATATTGGCCGATGCCATGGAAGCCCTGTTTGCTGCGGTGAGTTTTGATGCCGATTTTAATACTGCTGAAGCCGTGGTAAGGCGTTTGTATGCGGAGCGTATCCGGCATATTAATCCTCAAGACAGCGGCAAAGATGCTAAAACCCGCTTGCAGGAAGGTTTGCAGGCACGGCACATGCCCTTGCCAAAATACCGAATTGTAGACCAGATTGGGGAAGGACAGGATCAGCAGTTTGTGGTGCAATGTGATCTAGGTGAAACCGGCTTTCAGACTGAAGCTACAGGGCATAGCCGCCGTGAGGCAGAGCAGCAAACCGCACAAACTGCTTTGGATTGGATGGAAAAGCATTTTCCACTGGCCAAAACCAGAAAAAAATAGAATTTAATGGCTAAACTATAAATGATATTTCTCAATTAGCGGCTTGCTCTAAAAGCAAGTTTTTTCAGCGGATGAATATATCGGCATGAAATGTGAGATTAGCTTAGCTTTTCTCTTGCTATGCTAAAAGCCTATCAAGTTTGGACTAAGATTTCACAAATAGGCAGATAATTATTGCCAATTCAAAGCCTTGTGATAAGAAAAGCGATGGGTAATCCTGTATTCATTTCCAGCATGTTAATGCATTATTTGATATTGTTAGATAGCACAAAAGTTTGATTATCTGGACTACCGATTCATCTGAAAATATGCTTTATATCATTGCATCAGAAAGCTAAGTTATTTTACTGATGGATTATGATATCTTCAACTTATCCTCTTACTGTAAAACACCTCTTCAGAGCACTAATTGAATAAGAAAAAACAACTTTGAGTTTAGTTTCGGCGCAAATTATTTGTCCAAATGATAAGTAATCATTTATTCTGATGGCTAAGTAGGAATAAATAAATTTTATGCGCTTACTTTTGCACGTTTTGCATTAATTTTAGCCTAGGCAAGGCTGTCTGTATTTTTTGAAAGAATGTATGTCTGTAAAGCCCGATTACCAGTATCCCTCTTCATCCGATAATTTCCGTTGCGGCTTTGTGGCCATCGTTGGCCGCCCGAATGTGGGTAAATCCACATTGATGAATCATCTGATAGGCCAAAAAATCAGTATTACTAGTAAAAAAGCTCAAACTACACGCCATAAAGTGAATGGTATCTATACCGATAACGAAGCTCAGCTGGTATTTGTGGATACACCCGGTTTTCAAACTTACCATCGCAATGCATTAAATGATCGTTTGAATCAGAATGTCACCGAAGCAGTTGCCGGTGTAGATGTGATTGTATTTGTTGTTGAAGCTTTGCGCTTTTCTGACGCAGATCGTGAAGTATTGCAGCAATTACCTAAGCGTATTCCAGTGGTATTGGTTATCAATAAAGTGGATAAGGCGAAAGCCAAAGACCAGAGCGTGATGCAAGCATTTATTGAGGAAGTGCAGCAAGAATTTACTTTTGCCAGCATTATCTTGGTCAGTGCTAAGCATGGTCTGGGTGTTGCACAGCTTGTACGCACGCTTAAGCCAATGCTACCACAAGGTATACCGCTTTATCCGGAAGACATGGTTACCGATAAATCGGCACGTTTTCTGGCCATGGAAATTGTTCGCGAAAAACTGTTTCGTTATCTGGGCGAAGAACTGCCCTATGCGATGAATGTAGAAGTAGAGCAGTTTGCAGAAGAAGAAGAAGGGCTGTATCGCATATATATTGCTGTACTGGTGGATAAAGACAGCCAGAAGGGCATTCTGATTGGTAAGGGTGGTGAAAAGCTAAAAAAAATATCTACTGAGGCTCGGCTAGATATGGAAAAATTGTTTGAAACCAAAGTATTTTTAAAAGTTTGGGTAAAAGTGAAATCGGGCTGGGCGGATGATATTCGTTTCCTGCGTGAACTTGGTATGTAAAAAGGGTTGGATTTTAGTGCTATCTGGGGCTACCGATAACAATCAATCAGTCATGGTAAATGATTTTGTTTACATCAAAATATTCTGATATCCTTAACATGCTGCAGAACAGATAACTGCAATGTTGCTGTGTTTGGAAAATCAGATGTCTACACAATGCTATTAAATATTCTAGATTTTGTTCACGCTACAATCCGTCAGGTTGTACAGGCTGGTGATACTGTAATAGATGCTACGGCAGGTAATGGATACGATACGTTGTTTTTAGCATCCTGTGTAGGTCCTACTGGGAAAGTAGTGGCCTTTGATATTCAACCTGCGGCTATTGTATCTACACGTACCAAACTTGAAAGTGCTGGTATGAGTGATTGGGTAGATCTGATACAGACAGGCCATGAACATATGAATGAATATATCAAAAGCGAAGTTAGTGCCATTATGTTTAATTTGGGCTATTTACCAGGTGCGGACAAAAATTGTACCACTACAGCCATTACCACACTTAAAGCCATGCAGACCGGATTAGCACATCTAGCACCTGGTGGCATACTGGCAGTTGTAATTTATCCTGGTCACGAGCAGGGTAAAATTGAGGCAGTGGCCGTGCTAAGCTGGGCAGAAGAGTTGCCGCAACAGCAGATATCCGTGCTGCAATATGCTTTTATCAATCGTGTTCACAATGCACCCTTTGCTTTATTCTTACAAAAGCGCAATTAAAAAACTACGAAAATAATCATGAGGAAAACACATGAAACGCAAGGAACTCGTACAGCTGGCTGCTACAGTATTGCAGCGGCTTGATGCCATACTACCGCCTT
This sequence comes from Snodgrassella alvi, assembly GCF_002777855.1. Lineage (GTDB taxonomy): Bacteria > Pseudomonadota > Gammaproteobacteria > Burkholderiales > Neisseriaceae > Snodgrassella > Snodgrassella alvi_E. The sequence goes on along the minus strand of NZ_MEIK01000034.1, from coordinate 456,900 downwards.
TGGCTCAGGAACCAGACTGGACAGCTATTGCCTATCGCTGGCATAGGCTAGGTAATAAAGGGGTTCTGGAAAGCCTGCCGCATCCGCATACATTTGATCTTAACTGTCTAGCCGCTGTTGATGAGCAACGCAAGCAACTAGTGCGTAATACTGAGCAGTTTCTAGCTGGCCGTTCTGCAAATAATGTATTGATGACCGGTGCACGCGGTACAGGCAAATCCTCACTGGTAAAAGCGTTATTGCATCAATATGCCAGCAAGGGTCTGCGACTGGTGGAAGTAGATAAAAATGATTTACTTACTTTGCCTGCGTTGCTGAATATACTAAAACAAAGGCCGGAAAAATTTATTTTGTTTTGTGATGATTTGTCGTTTGAAGATGGCGACGAAGCTTATAAGGCTTTGAAAACTACACTGGACGGCGGTTTATCACAACGCTGTGATAATGTATTAGTCTATGCAACTTCCAATCGACGTCACTTGATGCCGGAATATATGGCAGACAATATGGCTCAGACAAGCCAAGGCGGAGAAGTCCACCCACAGGAAGCGGTTGAAGAAAAAGTGTCTTTGTCTGATCGTTTCGGATTGTGGCTAAGTTTTTACCCATTCGACCAGAATGCTTACTTGCAGGCCGTAGAAAACTGGCTGGCTGAGGCAGGTTTACAGCTGGATGATACTGCCCGACGCGCAGCACTGAACTGGAGCCAGAGCCGTGGCAGCCGTTCGGGCAGGGTGGCATGGCAATTTGTGTGCGATTGGGCTGGACGAAAACCAGAAGAGCGCACTCTTTAAGTATTGACAGCTTTAAGCGTTAATATATTGGCGTTTTATGCTAAACCAAAGATAAAAACTTTTGATAAGGTATGTTTTTATCAAAAGTTTTTTCAATGAGCAATGACTTGTGATTCTGAGAATCAGGATTGCGTGAAATCGGTTTGCGTCAGAATTGCTATCTTAAAATTCCAATTCAGTTATCAAATAAATCCGATTGAACTTTGGGTGGAGCGACCTGTACACTGCGCTCGCCGCTGGCAAAACGAATATTGAGAAACTGACCGGTTTTCAGTTTGTTACCATCACTTACGATATGCCCACGCTGATTGGTTACCACACTATAACCTCTGGCCAAAATCTGCAAAGGTGATACAGCCTCAAGTAACGAATTCTGCTGTTGTAATCTTTGCTGTGCCTGTAGCAGAATATGTTGCCATAACTGCCGCAATTGCTGATATTGAAAAACAAGCCTCTGGTCCGCATGGTCAGTCTGAGGCCGCAGATTGTTTAAAAGGTGCTGTTGCTGTAAAAGATTTTGCTGGTGCTGCCTGAATTGCCGCTGCATGCTGAGCTGCAATACGCGCTGCATATCAGATAATTGTTGCTGTTGTTGCTGCCAGTTTTGCTGTGGGTGTCTTAATTGACGTGCCAGCCAGTCCAGCCGTTGTGAAGCATCATAATAGCGTTGCTGCAGTATTTGATAGATACGGGTCTGCAATAGAGCGACATTGCGCCGCAATTGTGCCATATCTGGGCTAACCAGTTCTGCGGCAGCAGTGGGCGTAGGCGCGCGCACATCAGCGGCGAAATCTGTTAGGGTGAAATCAGTTTCATGCCCCACACCGCTCACGGTCGGAATAATACTATCGGCTACAGCACGAACAACCATTTCCTCATTGTAAGACCACAGATCCTCAATACTGCCACCACCACGGCAGACAATCAGTACATCTGCTTGAGCATGCTGATTGGCACTGGCAATAGCCGCTGCAATCTGCATTTCACTGCCAGCACCCTGTACCGCTGTAGGGTAAACTATCACATGAATACCACTATGGCGCCGGCGTAAAGTTGTCACCACATCGCGTAAAGCTGCAGCCGCCAGACTGGTTACCACGCCGACTACCTTCGGATGAGCAGGTAACGGACGTTTACGTTCGGCTGCAAACAGGCCTTCTACTGTTAATTGTTGCTTGAGTCGTTCGTAAGCTTCGTATAACTGTCCCAAGCCTTTATGGCGTACGGCATTAACGGTAATCTGAAATTCTCCACGGGCTTCATAAATACTGATTTTGCCGGAAACTTCCAGATGATCACCTTCTTGCAATGGCTGGCTCATTTGCTGTGCTACACCTTTAAACAATACACAGCGAACCTGCGCGCGCGCATCTTTCAGAGAAAAATAATAATGTCCACTGGCTGCACGGGTAAGATTGGAAACTTCTCCGCCTACCCACAGACCAATCAGATTCTCTTCGAGCAACTGCCGCGCACATGCGTTTAGCTCAGAAACACTCAGCGCCGCAGGCGCAAAGAATTCAGACATAGAAGACACCATTATTTTTGTGCAAATTTATTAGCTGAATATTATACGGCCTTTTATGATGAGTTTCAGTTCCGTCTGCGCACCATGGTATAGTATTATTTTATCGTTGAGAGCCACAACATGGACTGGTTAGCCGGTTTAATACAGCGTCACTGGCAGCATCCTCAAATGGCTTTGAGTATCGCATTGTGGCCGCTGGCCAGAATCTTTCAGACCATTGCCTGGATGCGTCGGTTATTTTATCGGACAGGTATATTATCTAGCACCAAATTGTCTTGCCCAGTAGTGGTGATTGGCAATATCCATGTTGGTGGAGTAGGTAAGACACCGCTTGTAGCGGCTTTGGTAAAGGCACTGCAGGCGCGACAAATAAAAGTAGGTATTATCAGCCGGGGATATGGGCGCAACAGTAAGAAGACTGTTATTGTTGAGAATGGCACTGTTGTCAGTGAGGCCGGAGATGAACCGCTAATGCTGTTTCTGCAAACACAGGCACCAATTGCAGTGGCCACCACACGTGAGGCTGCCGGCCAAGCACTGTTAGCTGCCTACCCAGACATACAGCTCCTGATTAGTGATGATGGCCTACAACATTATGCTTTGAAACGAGATATGGAAATCGTGGTATTTCCATCTGTTGATATCGGCAGAAAAATGGATGTACTGCCCAATGGTCCTTTACGTGAACCTTTACGCCGGCTGCAATACGTAAATGGTATTATTTTCAGTCAGGGTAACCAGCAATCTATACAACAGGCCAACCAAGCGGGGCTAATCATAAATAACCAATGGAAGGGTTATAGCTCAATCAATTATGGCGCTTTTTATTCTTTGAATGAGCCGCATCGTACGGCACAGGCTCAAGAATTTAGCGGCAAACATTGTGCTGCTATAGCAGCCATAGGGCGTCCGCAGCGTTTTTTTCTGGCATTGCAAAATTTGGGGATTGAGCTTGTACAAACCGTAGCACTAAATGATCATGCCACCATTGAATCGGCAGACTGGCCAGAGGCAGACGTGGTATTTATCACCGAAAAGGACGCAGTTAAACTTACCATCCCTATGCTAAACAATATCTGGGTTTTACCGCTCTCTGCACAGATTTGTCCTGATTTAGCACACTTTATTCAGACTGAATTACAACTACAACAGCGCCCATAAATTCCAATAGTTATTTAATTAAACAGATGCCATCAGCACTGGCTGCTGGTAAAATTTGTTCTGGGATAGCATCTTGGCTGATATCAAATGCCTCATTTGCACTAGAGCGTAATCAGCATAAAGCAGGATGAGTACATAACGGATAGACAAATGTGTACTGTCTCAGTATTCCGTTATATGGTAAAGTCATTGATGATTGCGATTAGAAATTAATTAAGCGGCTGTGCCTGATTCAAATACAATCCGAATCAATAAGGATATAGCTTGCCACCACAGTGGTATGAAGGACTAAAAATGGATCAAAAATATTTGGATATTCTGGTATGCCCCGAATGTAAAGGGAAACTACAATGGCATGCACAGCAGCAGGAACTGTGGTGTCGGGCATCTCGTCTGGCTTTTCCGATTAAAGATGGTATTCCCTATATGCTGATTAATGAGGCGCGTCAGCTATCAGATGAAGAATGTGCGGCTAGCGCATGAGTAATTTTATCGTATTAATTCCGGCTCGTTTGTCTTCCAGCCGTCTGCCTAATAAGGCTTTAGCAGATATCCATGGTAAACCAATGGTGGTACGCGCAGCCGAGCGTGCGCAACTAAGTAATGCAGACAGAATTGTTGTAGCTACAGACCACGCAGATATTCAGGCTGCCTGTCAGGCGCATGGAATTGAAGCAGTGCTAACAGCCACCGAGCATGAAAGTGGTACTACTCGGCTGGCTGAAGCTGCAAGGATTTTGAATTTGGCTGATCAGGATTGTGTTATCAATGTGCAAGGGGATGAGCCACTGATTGAACCAGAGCTAATAAATGCTGTGGCTATGCAGTTGGTGCAAAGCAAGGCTCCCATGGCTACCGCTGCACACAAATTAACCGATTACGCTGATTTTACCGATGCGAATTGCGTTAAGGTTGTGCTGAATAATCAAAATAACGCCCTTTATTTCAGCCGTGCCCCGATACCATGGCCGCGGGAACTAATGCGTAGCGGCGCTGAAGTAATGCCTACCGATATCTCTGTTTACCGGCATATCGGTATATATGGCTATCGGGTACAGTTTCTGCACCAATATACTGAGCTAACTCCATCACCATTGGAACAAATTGAGTCACTGGAGCAGTTACGGGTGTTATGGCATGGTTTCAGTATCGCAGTACAAATTACCTCTCACGCACCGGCGGCTGGCGTGGATACAGCAGCTGATCTTGAACGCGTACGTGCCAGTTGGACAAACTGACAACATCAAATCTGAACAGTTTATCTTTTATTTAATTTAAGTGTTTTTCAGGAGTTACAATGAAAATTTTATTGTTAGGCGCGCCAGGAGCCGGAAAAGGCACTCAGGCACAATACATTACTGCTGCTTTCAATATTCCTCAGATTTCTACCGGAGACATGCTTCGTGCGGCTGTTAAAGCCGGCACACCTCTGGGTGTTGAGGCCAAAAAAATTATGGATGCCGGCGGATTGGTACGGGACGACATTATTATTGGCTTGGTTAAAGAACGGATTGCTCAGCCAGATTGTGCCAATGGTTTCTTATTTGATGGCTTCCCGCGCACGCTGGCTCAGGCTCAGGCAATGGAAAAAGCAGGTGTGCATTTGGATGCAGTGGTAGAAATCGCCGTACCAGATGAAGTAATTATCGAACGCCTATCCGGCCGCAGAGTTCATCAACCGTCAGGTCGTACCTATCATCTGATTTACAATCCACCCAGAGTCAACGGCGTAGACGATGAAACCGGCGAACCGTTGATTCAACGCGACGATGATCAGGAAGAAACCATCAAAAAGCGTTTGCAGGTTTACCATGAGCAGACAGAAGTGCTGATTGATTTTTATGGCAAACAGGATGGTGACAATGCGCCAGATTATATCCGTGTAGACGGTACGCAGCCAGTAGAGGCAGTGAAAACTCAAGTGTTGGCGGCATTAAAACTGTAATGTCAGTAAACCATCAGGCTGTCTGTTCGAAAAGGTAGACAGCCTGAAAATTAGCTGCTATGTACCGAACGATTTCATAATCAAGAATACTGAATAGATACTCAGTTCCGGAGAATTTGGTATGAATATTGCCAAAACCGTGCTTGCAACCCTATTATTTGGTGTATGTGCTCTTGCACTGGCACGAAAGGAAACCTTATATAACGAACACTATATAGGTCCAGACGAAAATCAGGCATGGGAAGAGCAAGCTGTACCATTACCCGCTTATCCTGCTGGTAACCAGCAGTGGGTAGATGTATATATCAACCAGACTTACAGCGGCCACCCCAAGCTTTTGCTCAACAGCATTTCCATCAATCCCGATCGAACTGTGCACTATATTCTGAATCAGCAATCTGCGCAGGGCATTAACAATCTTTCAGCAGAAGCGATTCATTGTCCTACACGACGGATGAAAGTATTTGGCTTTGGGGATGATGTCAACAAACGCTGGATCCAGCCACGCAATGGCCAATGGAAGGTAATCGGTACTTCACTGAATGAACTAGATAGAGTGCGCTCTGTACTGTATCAGACCTTCTGTGAAGACGGCTTGCCGCGGAACCACAATGAATTAATGCAGCGCATCACAACTCGCGCTATGCGCTAGACAGGAAGATATGTGGATTGGTTAAATGATGCCCATATTTGGTGGCTGTTAATTCTAGGATTTAGTGCTGGACTGATGGATGCAGCAGTGGGTGGGGGTGGGTTGTTACAGATACCTGGCCTCTTTGGTGTACTGCCAGCACAAACTCCCGCTCCGGTTGTTTTGGGGGTGAATAAATTCGCTTCAGCCAGTGGCACACTAGTGGCCACTGCTCAATATACTCGCCGCATATCTGTACCTTGGGCTATGCTGATACCTGCAGCTGTACTTGCATTTGGTTTTTCGTATCTGGGTTCTCATATTGTTGTATACTTGCCAACGTCATGGATGAAGCCGTCTATTCTGGTTATTTTAATCGTGATGGCGGCATATACATTTCTGAAAAAAGACCTTGGACAAGTTGAGCGCCAAAGTGTGCTTACTAAACGCGAATACGTACATGGTTTGATAATCGGCGCTCTTATCGGCTTATACGATGGCGTTTTTGGCCCAGGCACCGGTAGTTTACTGGCTTTTGTGTTTGTGCGGTTTTTCGCCTTTGATTTTATTACTGCTACGGCTTCATCCAAAGTTATCAACCTGACCACAAATTTTGCAGCTTTGTGCTTTTTTATACCTCATCACTATGTAATATGGCATTGGGCCATTCCTCTGGCAATAGCGAATTTAACCGGCGGGCTAATTGGAGCCAGACTGGCCATGCGTGGCGGTACTAAATTACTACGCAAAGGATTTATTGTTCTACTATGTATTATGATTGGTAGATTCGGCTACGATTTGATGTGATAGATAAGAAAATAAATGATGCATTCGTGGCAGTAATTACTCTAATATCTATCATTCAGATTGAATTGTCATCTATGGAAAGAGAAGATGAACGCCTTTTACGGAAAAACTGCTGTAATATTTGTCGCGATTCTGATTCCATTACTCCGCCTAGAATAGCAGTGTGCTGATTAAGCCGGTGATCGGCAAATAAATCTATCACACTGCCGGCTGCACCAGTTTTGGGTTCTGCAGCGCCATAAATAACTCTATGTACTCGAGCCTGAATCAAAGCACTGGCACACATGGCACAAGGCTCAAGAGTCACGTAAACGTCACATTCCTGTAAACGATAGTTCTTTTGTTTTTGGCTTGCTTCTGTCAGTGCCTGAATTTCCGCGTGATGACTCACATTATGATCAGTGATGCAACGATTGTAGCCTAGACCAATAATATTATTTTTATAAACAACTACCGCGCCAACAGGTACTTCATCCAATAACTGTGCCTGATGCGCTGCCATTAATGCATGACGCATCCAAGATTCCATGTTTTCTTTTGCTGGAAATATTGCTACTGGCGGATGTTGTTTGAGTTGTTGCCGCCAATATTCTTTCTCTTCTGTGCCTATGCTTTGAACATTACAGTTTTCTGCTAGCGCAATCAATTGCCATAATACTCTTTCAGTAGTACCTGTACTAATATTTCGCAGCTGTAAAAAAGTTGTAATCGGGCCACGGCGCTGCAAATCTTCCACATTATGTATATCAAGTTGTTTTAGAATAGTAATCGTTTTATGTGGTAGTGGGGGTGAAGTCATTAAGGTATTCATAATTAAAACCAAAATTAATGCACGTTATCCTACTATAAATTTATTTGATTTTGATGAATAAATTATGCCTCATTATTTTAATTTTTTTTGAATAAAAATCGAATGGTATCAAAATCAATATTCAATTTTTATAGTTGACAGCAGAATATTGAAAAAAGTTGATTTTATATTTAAGCTAAAACTTTTAAGTGTTGATTTTTTTGTTAGGACACTGAAGTTTTGTTCGCGCTATTTATCTGTCTTTGTTCATTTACGGCCTGTGCTATGGCTGCTAAATGAATTTCATCGCTGTGATCCTCATGTTTTTCTGGAATAATTCCAAGCTTCTGGAAAAGAGCCTGATCCTTTTCTACCTGTGGATTTGCAGTTGTTAATAACCTATCGCCATAAAATAATGAATTAGCGCCGGCTAAAAATGCAAGAGCTTGAGTTTGTTCATTCATCTTTTCCCGTCCAGCGGATAAGCGAACATGGGATTTTGGCATCATAATACGGGCTACAGCTAGGACTCTAATAAAATCGAACGGATCAATATCTTTTTCATTTTCCAGAGGAGTACCTTTAACCTTAACTAAATTATTAATGGGTACACTTTCTGGATGTTCTGATAAGTTGGCTAATTGAATCAACAGATTTGCTCGATCTTTGATTGACTCACCCATACCAAGAATGCCGCCACAGCAAATTTTCACACCGGCTGCTCTGATATAAGCCAGTGTTTGTAATCTTTCGCTATAAGTACGAGTAGTAATTATATGACCATAAAATTCAGGTGAAGTATCAAGATTATGGTTATAGTAGTCCAATCCCGCATCGGCAAGGGCGGTTGCCTGTTCTTGCGTCAAACTACCCAATGTCATACAGGTTTCCATTCCCAATGCTTTTACTCCTTTTACCATTTCTAAAACATAGTGCATGTCTTTTATAGTAGGATGCTTCCATGCTGCACCCATGCAGAAACGAGTGGAACCTGAGTCTTTAGCAGCTTTCGCTTTATCAATTACTTTCTGTACTTCAAGCAATTTTTCTTTATTCAGCCCGGTATTATAATGGCCTGATTGGGGACAATACTTGCAATCTTCAGGACAGGCACCTGTTTTGATAGATAAAAGTGTCGATATTTGTATTTGATTGGCTGGAAAGTTTTGTCTGTGCACAGTTTGTGCCATAAAAATTAAATCATTAAACGGCAATTTTAATAATTCCATAACTTCCGGCAATGCCCAGTTATGGCGAATAGCACCTAATGACATATAAATTTCCTTTTGGTGTCAATCTGATAATTACAGTGCATCTTAATATGTAAAACTTTGTTGTCAACCGTTTTGAATATATTTTTATATTAAAATAATAAATTTTGAATTACATCTCTTTGAATTAGTTTATTTTTCATTTGTAAATTAAATTTTTTTATCAGGTAAAAGCAATAATGTACTTACTGCTTTTTATGAGAATATTAATTTGAATCGAGCCAATCAAAGGGTTAGAAATTTTATTTATTTCAAAGATATAATGTGTAGATATTAATTCAAAATTTAATTAAATCTTTGAATTAACAATGTTTACGAATTAAATATCAGTAAGTGTTAAAAATTAGTTTGTTTTTGCTATCTTTTAGCTGGAAAATTTATCTGAGGCTGTTTTAGAATAAATATAACTTGATTAGCTCTGTAGATATTTTTATCTGCATGGAATGAGCAAAATACTGGAAAGGGAAATCAATATGCAAAATTGTGTCATAATCACTGGACATAGCCGAGGATTGGGGCGCGCACTAGCTGAATATTATCTGAATCAAGAAGTTAAGGTGATCGGATTGTCGCGCCATGGCTGGGATAATCCGCCAGAAAGGCTATTACAATATGCTATTGATTTTGCCAATACTGAAGCTATATCCACATTGGTGCAATCGGCCAGTTGGCAAAACGGACTGGAAAATAAAAATGAGGTCACGCTGATTAATAATGCCGGAATAGTGGAGCCAAATGCTCTGGCCGGTCAGCAAGGCTGTGATGCCATTTCCAAAGCCATAGCTGTAAACATCACTGCGCCTATGCTGCTCACTAATGCAGTTATTGCAGCTGCCACCAAAGCCGCTATACGCATTGCCCATATCAGCAGCGGTGCCGGTCGCCATCCCATTGCCGGTTGGAGTGTATATGGTGCCACCAAGGCAGCTTTGGATCAGCATGCAGCCGTCATTGCTGCGGAGCAGCATCCACGCGTGCGTATTGCCAGTATTGCTCCTGGTGTAGTGGATACTAATATGCAGCAATGCATCCGTGCAGCTGATGCCGCCAAATTTCCCATGGTAAACAATTTTATTAATATGAAAACAAATAGCCAGTTGCAGAGTGCTGCCGAAACCGCACAGAAGATTGCGGCCATGATTGCTGCCGACGATTATGGTCAGCAAACACTGCGGGATGTGCGGGAGTAGACAAGGGTTTGTTATAATGGCTCCCTTTTTGCTTTGCCTGACAAAACTTCATGACCATTGCCGCCTACCAGCAACAGCTTACTGAGAAACAACTTTATCTTAATAAATTATTTGCCGACTGTGCATTTCCTGAGATGCAGGTTTTTACTTCACCTGCATCACATTATCGCATGCGTGCTGAATTTCGCATCTGGCATGATGGGGAGACATGCAGTTATGCCATGTTTGCTCCAGGAGAAAAGGCCGGTAATGGTAATGTGAAAAAATTGCGGCACTTTGCTGTCGCTCATAAAAATATCGATTCACTGATGCCAGTAATGCTTGATTGCATACAGTCTAATGAATTACTTAAATCACGATTATTTCAGGTAGAATTTTTAACTACACTGGCTGGAGATACGCTAGTTAGCCTGATATATCACAAAAAACTGAATAACGACTGGATGCAGGCAGCTAAAGCCTTAGCCTCTGAACTGGGTATTCAGATTATAGGACGCAGCCGTGGACAAAAAGTGGTACTTGAGCGCGATTACGTTATCGAACGATTAAGCGTAGATAATGAAGTGTTTCAGTACAAACAATTGGAAGGCGGCTTTACCCAGCCTAATGCAGTGGTGTGTGAGTCGATGCTTAGCTGGGCAACAAATGTTGCTAAAGCTATTCCAATGGGAGATTTACTGGAACTTTATTGCGGTAATGGGAATTTTACCTTGCCATTGGCGCGTCACTTCCGTCGCGTACTGGCTACCGAAGTATCAAAAACCTCAGTACAGGCTGCCCGCTGGAATATAGATACCAACCAAATTCACAATATAGCTATTGCACGGCTTTCGGCTGAAGAATTTACTGAAGCCTATGCCGGTGTTAGAACTTTTAAGCGTCTTGTCAGCGAACAGATTAATTTGGGTGATTATGAATTCAGTACGGTATTTGTGGATCCACCACGAGCCGGTATTGATGCAGACACGCTGCAACTATTACAGAAATTCGACAATATAATTTATGTATCCTGTAACCCCGTTACCCTGTATGATAATCTACAAACCTTGTTAACAACACATCAGGTAAGGCTGGCTGCGATGTTTGACCAGTTTCCGTTCACGCCGCATATTGAATCAGGTGTCTGGTTACAGAGATGTTAATATCTAATTCATAGCATGTTTTTCTATTTATTATATTTTATATCAATAAAAAAACTGCCTGATATTTGTCAGGCAGTTTTTTTGTAGAAAAACATTTTAATTCTGTTCTTCAGTTTGTACTTTCTGGCGCAGGCGCAAGCCTAGTTCGCGCAGTTGTTTTTCATCAACGTGGTTTGGTGCATCTACCAGCAAGTCTTGTGAACGTTGTGTTTTCGGGAACGCAATCACGTCTCGAATGGAATCCGCACCTGCCATTAAGGTTACCAAACGATCTAAACCGAAAGCCAGACCGCCATGGGGTGGAGCACCGAATTTCAGATTATTCAGTAAAAAGCCAAATTTATTCTGCTGCTCTTCAGGCGTGATTTTTAGCGCAGCAAATACTTTTTCCTGAATATCTGCGCGATGGATACGAATAGAACCACCGCCGATTTCCCAGCCGTTTAATACCATATCGTAAGCACGGGCAATACATTCTTCCGGAGCGCTTGCGAGCAGGTCTTCGTGGCCAGCCTTCGGAGCGGTGAACGGATGGTGCATAGCAGACCAGCGTTGTTCTTCCTCATCATATTCAAACATGGGGAAATCAACTACCCATAACGGACGCCATTCATCAGTAAAGTAACCATTTGCAGCACCATGTTCGTGGCCAATTTTGATTCGCAAAGCACCAATAGCTTCGTTTACCACTTTGGCTTTATCGGCTCCAAAGAAGATAATATCGCCATTTTGAGCACCGGTTTTGTTAATAATTGATTGCAACGCGGTGTCAGACAAAAATTTCACAATTGGTGACTGTAAACCACTGTCTTCGCTGTTATTTACTTTGCTAATATCATTAACTTTGATATAAGCCAGACCTTTGGCTCCATAAATACCCACAAATTCAGTATAGGTATCAATCTCCTTGCGGCTCAAAGAGGCACCGTTCGGTACACGTAAAGCCACAACACGGCCATTTTTCATGTCGGCAGCCGCACGGAATACTTTGAATTCTTCCGTTTTCATTACGTCGGTTAGTTCGGTAAATTGCAGGCTAACGCGTAAATCCGGTTTGTCTGAACCATAAAGGAACATAGCATCATGCCAGCTCATGCGAGGAAATGTGGGCAATTCAACGGACAAGGCTTTCTGAAATACCAGTTTTACCATGTTTTCAGTGATGTCCATGATTTCGTTTTCGTTTAGAAACGATGTTTCAAGGTCGATCTGGGTAAATTCCGGCTGACGGTCAGCACGCAAATCCTCATCACGGAAACATTTAACAATCTGATAATAGCGGTCAAAACCGGCCACCATCAGTAATTGTTTGAATAATTGCGGTGATTGCGGTAAAGCGAAGAATTCACCTGGGAATACACGGCTGGGCACCAGATAATCACGCGCACCTTCTGGAGTGGAACGGGTAAGCATCGGTGTTTCAATATCGATAAAACCTTGGCTATCTAAATAGTTACGCACGGCCATGGCAACACGATAGCGCAAACGCAAATTATTTTGCATTACTGGACGGCGTAAATCGATAACGCGGTTGGTCAGACGAACATTCTCGCTGATGCCTTCATCGTCAATCAGGAAGGGGGGCGTAGCTGCAGTATTGAGAATCTCAATTTCTTTGGCCAGCAGTTCAATGCCACCAGAAATCATTTTGTCATTTTTAGTTCCTTCCGGACGTGCGCGCACGCGGCCGGTAATGCTCAATACGTATTCATTACGTGCAGAATCAGCCAAGCTGAATGCTTCCGGTGTATCCGGATCAATTACAACCTGTACAATGCCTTCGCGGTCACGCAGATCTATGAATATCACTCCGCCATGGTCTCGGCGGCGATGAACCCAGCCCTTCACGGTGACAGTTTGGTCTAGGTATTGCTCGTTGATTAAGCCACAATAGTTGGTTCGCATTTTGATGCCTTTGTTACTGTGATTACGGTTAATTGTGTTATCAGGAATATCCATTCCGGCCAGTTGTATGCTAATTGTATGCTAATTTGGTCTGGCGGGCTTATGTAAAGAAAATATCGCCTGTAAAGATTGATTGTGCGGCGGTTCATCCGGCTGCACCATTCCCAATGAAATAACATATTTCAGTGCATCGTCCACACTCATATCAATTTCACGCACATCTTTACTGTTGACCATAATATAGTAGCCACCAGTAGGATTGGGGGTAGTGGGCACGTAAACCGAAATATATTCATTGGACTGGGTAGCATCAGACTGCTCTGGCAATGCCGACGCAATATTATCCGGTATGTGTCCAGATACAAATCCGATTGTCCAGATGTTGGGTTGCGGAAACGGGATCAGAACCGGTGTTTTAAATGACTGGCGCGAGTCTGACAAAAGAGATTCAGAAACTTTTTTTACGCCAGAATAAATACTTTTCACTACCGGAATGCGTCCCCACAAGGCGTCCCATGCAGCAAATATTTTACGTCCGAGCATATTTGCAGCCAATAGGCCAGTAAAGAAAACCACGATTATGGCTGCTACAAGACCCAGTCCATGAATTTTAAAACCAAAAAGTGCCTGTGGCTGCCAGCGTGCCGGTAAAATATTCACCAGCTCATCAGCCATACCGATGATATAGCTGATTACCCAAATGGTGACAATAATGGGCAGCCAAACCAGCACGCCGGTGAGCATGTACTTTTTAAGAGATTTTTTCAGTTTTCCGCCCTCGGCAGGCTGTGGTGCCATATTTTGAGAAAGTCCTTTTTAATATGTTCTGATTACAAATATCAAACTTTATATTATACCCATATTTGGTTGTTTTCACAGTGGCTATTACTGATGTTGATTAAATTTTATTTTAAGGAGCGAACAAAGATTCAGAATTGGTTTGATTGAGATGCAGCTTTATTAACTGTTATATGTGTTTGATTTGTATCATCTGCATCGGTATGCTCAATTAATCAAAAGTATGTATTTATAATCTCGTATACAATTAATTTGTTTGTTTTTAAATTATTGATATTAAATTGATATAATAGAGAACCTTTTATTTTAGATTCTGCAAGCATTGGTTTACCGAATTATTGAAGATAGATTCACATTAGCATATCAGCAAAATTGATTCGGCTTCTAATTTGCAATTTATAACTAATGAATAATTAATAATTACAAATAAATTTTTTAGTTAATCTATTTGGTATAATCTGTACCTTAATCAATCTTCTAATAATGTTTTAGGAAGTTATAGCTTTCTGTATGGCTAGTTTCCGTTTTTTCTGTGCATGGCTGCCATGGTGGGTAGCAGGTATTTGCGGCTCTTTTTTATTACCTCAGGCTGATATCTGGCCATGGATTGGTGGCTTTTTCTTATTATTAATACTGTATTTATGTTCTGGTTGGCTGTGGTGTCGTTGTGTTGCAGCACTATGTGCCGGTGTAATTTTTGGGTTATGGCGCACCGATATAGCCTTACAGCAGCAGTGGCCAATAGCCGATAAGACACAACTACAGATTGTGACTATTCAGGTTAAAGATATACCACAGCAGGATACACAACGCAGCCGCTTTGTTGCTCAAGTAAACCTACCTGATGGCCGGCAGCAACAATGGTTGATTACTGATTACAGCAGGCAAGAATGGCCAGTGGGGAGCCGATGGGAGATTAAGGCCAAAGTTCGCGCTATGATCGGGGAAAACAATATGATTGGGTTCAATCGTGAAGCGTGGGCGCTCAGTAATGGTATCGGAGCTATGGCTAATGTCGTTAAGGGACAGCGTAAAGCATTAACAGTTACTTCAGATTGGAAAATAAAACTTTCTCAGTGGCGCATGTGGTGCAGTGCACGTTGGCATAATCAGGAGCAAAAATATCCGCAAGGTGTAGCCCTGCTGAAAGCGCTTGCTGTAGGTGAACAATCTGCATTACCAGCAAGTGCATGGCAGATATTCCGCCCGTTGGGACTAAATCATTTAGTCAGTATTTCCGGATTGCATGTGGGGATGTTGGCCATGCTGGCAGGATGGTTATGCAGCAAGTGCTTACAGTATCTGCCACTGCGAATCCATCAGCCGTGGATATATACGCGCTCTACAGCAGTTATAACTGCCATTGTTTACAGCGCACTGGCCGGCTTTGCTGTACCTACACAGCGGAGTATGCTAATGATTATTATACTGGCACTTACGTGGCGTCGCGGTTATTTACGCGCTTTTCAAGTGTGGTGGCTGACCATAGCATTAGTGTTGCTGTTTGACCCGCTAGC
Organism: Snodgrassella alvi; assembly: GCF_002777855.1. Classification (GTDB taxonomy): domain Bacteria; phylum Pseudomonadota; class Gammaproteobacteria; order Burkholderiales; family Neisseriaceae; genus Snodgrassella; species Snodgrassella alvi_E. Next base: position 441,421 of record NZ_MEIK01000034.1, on the reverse strand, counting down.
GTCATTAAGCGTGGGTTTCTGGCTTTCTTTTCTGTTGGTAGCAGTGCTGATGTGGGCAGGTGACGGTAATAGTCAGCATGCTAAATGGAGGCAGATGGTACAGGGTCAATGGGCTGCCGGTATGGCTTCCGTGGTGCTGGTGGCTTATTGTTTCGGTTCGGTAGCCATTATCTCGCCACTGGTTAACGCTGTTGCTATTCCTTGGTTTACTTTGGTATTGGTACCACTGGCTTTGCTTTCGTTAATATTGCCATTTGATATCTTACGTACGGTGGCGGCTTATCTGGCTGAGCGAACCATGCGTATGCTGCATTGGATTGCTGATTACGCTCCAGAATACTATCCAGCACAGGCACCGTTGGCCTTGTGGTTGATTGCTGCTGTTGCAGTTATGTTGTTACTTTTGCCTAAAGGCTGGTATTTGCGGCCTTTGTGTTTGCTTATTTTGCTTTTATTGCTGGGCTACCGGCCTCCTAAACCGGCTTTTGGCGAAACTAATATCAAAATATGGGATGTAGGGCAGGGACTAGCCATCAGCATTACTACCGCCAGACATGAATTGCTATTTGATACCGGTACAGCTTACGCGGCACAATCTGTGCTTATGCCCAACCTGCGTGCGGCTGGTATCAATCGTTTGGATACGCTGATATTGTCACACCATGATAATGATCATGATGGTGGTGCTTCGTTAATTAGGCAACAGCTGCAACCACTGAAAATTATTGCTGGACAGAGCAAAGCCTATAACTTTCCGGTGCAACCCTGCCTAGGTGGTGAAAACTGGAAATGGGATGGAGTATGGTTTGAGTTTTTGAATCTACCAGTAACACAGAATAATAAAAAAAATGATTACAGTTGTGTTTTGCGAGTGATCAGCGCTGATAAGGCACTGCTAATAACTGGCGATTTGGGAAAACAAGGAGAACGAGCTTTAGTAGACGCTTATGGTGATGATTTATTTAGTCAGATTCTTGTATTAGGCCATCATGGTAGTAAACATTCCAGTGAAAAAAACTTTCTTCGTACTGTGGCTCCTATCTATGCAGTAGCCAGTGCCGGCTTTGCCAATTCTTATAGCCATCCTCACGCAGAGGTTCAACAGTTACTGAAACAAGAAGGTGTTACTCTATTACGCACCGACCGGCAGGGAGGATTACAGACAACTCTATCTTCACGCCCACTACATTGGAAGTTATTACAAAACTACCGGCCTTATTGGCAGCGTAAACCAGCATTGCTTTAGTTTACCAGCAACTGAACGCCATAATATACTGGCGTATAATGGATAAAATAAATAAACGGCTGATTTGAAGGATTCAACATGCACTGGCGTAAACTATCTATATATATCCTAACAGCTTTCATACTGGCTGCATGTGCTACCCCAGAGCAAAAAGCAGCACGGGCTGCGGCAGAGAAAGCTGCACAGCAAAAATTACAACTTGATTTAGCTGCTCAGTGCGACCCTCGTACCGCTGAGCTGATGCAGGCTCAGATGCAGAATCCAGCTTTTTTTTCCGACCCTGCTAATGCCAAAATAGCTCAAGAGTACATGCAGAAAGTAAACTTGCCTATTTTTCAAAGCTGCTACAAGCTAGCATGGAATAATTATATCAATCAGGTGAAGCTAGAGCAGGCGCGTAGCTGGGCCATGCAACGTAGATGGGACGATGATATGGACTGGATGATGTTCCGGCCGCGTTGGTGTCGAAGTAGTCACAATGGACGGACATTTGTTCATCGCTGCTAATGCAAAAAAACAGACAGGTTAAACCTGTCTGTTTGCCTTGTTATAAGTTTACTTACTGAGTTAGAACGTCTACACCTTTGGGAGGGGTAAACTTGAACTGTGCCCGGTTTAATTGTGGATGCGTATTGATTTTACTGAATGTAATCGTAGTCAGATTACCAAAGCTATCCTTTAGCTTCATATTAGCCAGATTCTCACCTTTAAAACCGATACGAATATTCTGATAGCCTGTATTACTACGTTTAGGTAAGGCACGGACATAGTCAATACCGTTGCTGCTACCATCATCAGATAATGAATAGTTGGCATTTAAGGCTGTTTTATTAGATAGAATCGCTGCAGGAGAATCGCCAATTGTCTGATTTTGAGCACGTTTTGTGACTTGAGCCAAATCCTGATCATAAAGCCAGACAGTGTTTCCATCGCCTACTATTATTTGTTTATAGGGCTGGGTGTATTCCCAGCGAAACAGCCCCGGCCGTTGAATAGCAAAAGTACCCGCAGTTGTCTGAGTTCGCTTTTTACTTTTCACTGACTGACTAAACTGTCCGGAAATACCATCTGTATCAGCATTGAATTTTTGCAAAGTTTCCAGTCCGCCTGCATTAACCCATGCAGTACTGAAAGCCAAAATGCCGCTGAGTACAGCCTGAGACAAAATCCGCATTAAATACTCCTTTGCTTAACAATTATTGAATATTTTAGCTGTTTACAGATAAAGTTGGAACAGAAAATCAATGTTTGATAGGTCATTCCATTCTGGAATAAGACCTAGACACGTCTGCACTTGGCATAAAAATACCAATAAAAAAGCGGATAAATCAGCTTTTTCATTGGTGTGAAAATTAGCCTATTTTACTGTTTGGTAGCCTGCTCAAAACGAGCAAAATTCTGTTTTGCCTGTTGAAGTTTAGCTGTATTTTCATTCATTTTGTTTTGCAGCTCTGCTACTTTATCGTTATCGCCTTTTGCCTGAGCCTTTGCTAGCTTACGCTGTGTTTCATCAATTTTATTATTTAGCTTTGCAATTTTCTGCTGATATTTCTGACGCAAATCATTGTTGTCACAATTTTGCGCAATATCGGCTTTTTGTGCATTAAGACGGTTAATCTGTCTTTGATTATTGTTGGCGCGGGCATATTGCATTTGATTATCAATCTGTTGCTGTTTTTCAGCACAGGTTTGCCATTGATGATCGGCCATAGCTGGTAGGGCGGCAGACAATGACAGACTAAGCAGAGCCACTTTAAGTATACGTGCTGTTTTCATAAATTTAACCTTTAGAAAAAAAATAATTCTGTGTATTGTAAAACTAAGCAGCGATAAACACTATCTAAAATGTAAATTCAGTTTAAATCAAAGTTTATTTTGTTACTGCAGCACATGTATACTGAATGCTCAGTTTTTTACCCTTTTCTGTGAAAATGTCCATTGCTGCCTTATTGGAATCAGCTTTGTTAAGTACTTTGCCTGATGAAAAATGTTCTTTGAGCCATATTGCTCATAAATTATGTATTCAAACACCAGCCAATGCTTTGAAGAGGGAGGTAACGGCTGTTATACGTGATTTTCGTTTTGCGGGCCATCCCGCAAGACCTAAGCTGGTACCGCCTTCTAAAGTGAAAAGCCGTAAATTTTCAACCGAGGAAGGATATGCGGCTTTATTACATGCCGTTTGTCATATTGAATTTAATGCAATCAATCTGGCGCTAGACGCAGCCTACCGCTTTCGTCTCATGCCAGAAGAATTTACCCGCGACTGGGTACGTATTGCAGCTGAAGAAGCACATCATTTTCAGCTTATGCGGCAACGTCTGCAAGCTTTCGGCTATGATTATGGTGACTTTGCTGCGCACAATCATTTATGGGACATGGCCTATAAAACCGCATTCGACCCACTGCTACGGATGGCTTTGGTACCACGCGTTTTGGAAGCACGTGGGCTGGATGTTACCCCAGGAATGCGCTCTAAAATTGCACAAAAAGGAGATGAGTATACCTGTGCAGTATTAGATATTATCTACCGCGAAGAAGTAGGCCATGTTCAAGTGGGAAATTATTGGTATCAGTATTTATGCGCACAACGAGGACTAGAACCACAGGCTTTATTTCGGCGTTTACTCAGCCGTTATGATTTATTTATTTTCCGAGGTTATGTAAATATCGAAGCACGAGAACAAGCAGGTTTTTCCCGTTTTGAACTGGAAATGCTGGAAAATTTCGAACAAAGCCGCCAGTCTGATGTACACAACTGGCGGCTGGCATTGCAAAACTAAATATGTTTTCTGTTAGATAATAACGGCCAAATAATTCTGAAACTGTATTTTCAATCTATATCATAGCCGCAGCGAGTGCATTAACATTAAAACGGAACATATCGATATAGGTTGCCGCTGGCGCTCCGTTGCTCAAGGCATCTGAGTACAAACGACCACTGATTTTTGTCTGAGTTTCGCTGGCAATTCGCTGCACCATTTTCGGATTTTTAATGTTTTCTATAAAAATGGCTTTGATATGCTCACGGCGTATCTGGCTAATAATTGCTGCCACCTGACGCGCTGATGGCTCGGCTTCAGTGCTTACACCTTGCGGAGCAATAAACTGAATACTGTAACGCTTGGCCATATAGGCAAAAGCATCATGACCGGTCAAAACCTTACGTTTGTCTGCCGGTACAGCATTAAATATTTTAGTAGCCCAGTTATTGAGCTCCGCCAGCTGGCGCTGGTAAGCCGCCAGCCGCTGCTGGTAATAGGCTTTGCCTTGCGGATCAACTTTAATCAATGCTCCGGCAACATTACGCGCATAGGTCTGCATCAGAACGGGGTCATTCCATATATGTGGGTCTGTGTGCTGATGATGGTCGTGGCCGCCGTCTGCCATCATCAAAGGCTGAATACCCTGAGTAACAGTAGCCAAAGGTACACGGCTTTGTTGAGCAGCTCGTTGCAGAGACAATGGTTCTAGGCCTAAGCCATTAAGTAGAATCAGTCTGGCTGAGCGCATGTCGCGTAAATCCTTACTGACCAGCTGATACATATGCGCATCCTGATCATAACCAATCAAGCTTCTGACCTGTACACGTTCACCGCCAATTTGCCGTGTAACATCGCCCAGAATACTGAAACTGGTGATAACCGGCAGCGGTGCCGCCTGAAGCAGGCTGGCTAAACTACACAGAAACATACTAAACAGGCAAATAAAAAAGCCTCGTTTCATTTTTATATATCCTTCAGTGATTTATGATGCAAAAATTATCTCTAAGCAACATGGTGTCGCTGACGTTTATATACACGCCATAAAATACCGCTTTCACTGCCAACAAATAATGACAGTATATAAACCAGACCACAGCACAGAATAATAGCCGGCCCAGATGGTAAATCAATATAGAAAGACAATAGCAGACCTATATAGCCACACAACACAGCAATGATAGCTGCTATCATCAGAATACCGCCAATTGATTTTTGCCACAAACGGGCACTGATAGCGGGCAACATCATTAAACCTACAGACATCAGTGTTCCTAAAGCCTGAAATCCAGCAACCAGATTCATCACAACCAGTATTAGAAAAATAATGTGCCAAAGCGTGCCTTTACCGTTCACAGCACGTAGAAACAGTGGATCTATGCTTTCCAGCATTAGCGGGCGATATATTACGGCCAATACCAGCATTGAAATACTGCTCACTATCGCCACCAGCGTCAGCGCTGGCTTATCGACTGATAAAATGGAACCAAAGAGTAAGTTCAATAAATCAACACTGTTTCCCCCTCGGCTCACCAACACTACACCTAAGGCCAAACAGGTAAGAAAAAAAGCGGCAAAGCTGGCATCCTCGCGCACATTGGCAAATCGGCTGGCCAAACCGGCCAGCAAAGCCATCAACAGGCCAGCAATAAACCCGCCTAAACTCATTGCTGGTAAACTTAAGCCAGCTAGCATATAGCCGGCTGCTGCACCCGGTAAAATAGCATGCCCGAGCGCATCCCCAACCAGACTCATACGCCGCATCATCAAAAAAACCCCAACCGGCGCAGTACCTAAAGCCAGAAATACAATTGAACATAATGCATAACGCATAAAATCGTAATCAGCAAAAGGCTGAAAGAGTAAATAGGCCATATTCATTAATTTACCTGTTACACCACTGGTCCTGTTCGTATTGCTGCATTGCTGCGGCCGCCTGTTGCAGATATTGTTCAGTTAATACATGATCCGTTTTACCCGCTGCAATTTTTTCCCGAGCAATCAACAAAGTGTAGGGGAAATACGCCTGCACCTGCTCATAATCATGCAAAACCGTAATCACCGTACATTGCTTCTGCTGCTGGTATGCTTTCAAAATATCCAACAAAGCAAAAGTTGTAGCAGCATCAACTGCGTTAAATGGTTCATCGAGCAACAAAACACGAGCATTCTGAATCAGCATGCGTGCCAGTAATACTCGTTGAAACTGGCCGTTAGACAACTGCGCGATACTGCGTGCCTGATATTGCAGCATACCAACTTGAGTTAATACTGCAATAATCCGCTGATGCATAGATTTACTGATACCCGCAAAGAAACCAGTTTCATACCATAACCCCATAGCAACTAGTTCAAACACACTCATAGGCTGGCTGCGGTCAATATCCGACTGCTGAGGCAGATAAGCTATATCAGAGCGCTGTAAATGCTGCCAGCAAATTTCACCACTATCGGGTCGTACTAGCCCCATAATGGCTTTGAGCAACGTGGATTTACCCGCTCCATTAGGGCCGAATATTGCCCACATTTCATTTGGTTTAAAATCAATGCTGAGATGATGGATAGCTGGTCGCTGGCGATAACTGACCGTGACATTGTCTACCTGAATACTCATGATGCACTCACTGCCCATGCATACATCAACCACATCAAAGCCAAAATAACGCCCACACCCATCAAGCGTTTACCCACACCGCATAGCAAAAGTGAAAACATTGTGATGCCTTTACCGGATCAGCTCAATGACAATTTAATGTTATAGTATAACATTACATTCATCATACCTATACTATAAAGTTTTAGCAAAATGAGAAATTTTAAGCAGGCAAAGGAAATGATAAATGATGTGTTAGCGCTCTAATGGGTAAGCGGTTAGGATGCAAAGCTTGTTGCAGCCGCACAGATAAAGGAGAGGGCAAACCCAGTATGGCAGCAGCAATTGCTTCGGCACATAAAGGCGCTGTCAGCAAACCGCGGCTGCCATGAGCCGTATTAATAAACATACCTGGCTGCCATGGACAAGGTTGATTAAGCCGATAATTTTTGTCCAAACGCAAGCGGGCATACTGCTGCAGCATCGCCTCTGCATTGCCCACAGGCCCGGCCAAAGGCAAATGATCAAATGCATCACAGCGTATAGCCGCATGCCCCTGCGGTTTTGTATTCGGATACAGATTTGCTGCGAGATGTGGTAGCCAGCGGCGTAATTGCTGCCAGTTAACATTTTCATCCTCTTCATTTAGGCTGTTATCGGTATTGTTCGGATGAAAAGTGGCACCAAAACAAAGTTTATCCTGCCATGCGGGGGTAATATAGCTATTTCCGCTTAGCGCACAGCTTGGCTTTATAACATCAGTTCTAAAACAAGCTGTGGTAGTTTGCCCTCTGATTTTATGTAATGGCCAGCCAGAAACTGGAAAGAGCTTATCACTGTCCGCTCCGGCACAGATAACGACATGGGATGCTTTCAAAGTGAATGATCGATTCATATTCTGACAACCAATTTGCCAGCCATCATTCTGATACGCAACACTTGTAACCTTAGTTGCAGTCAACACCTCAATTATAGGTTGTCTAAGCAAAGCATCAACCCAGCTATAAGGATTGATGGCTGCACCAAATGGCCACCATAATCCTCCTGAAAGTAATTCCATACCGGCAATATCACCAGCCTGAGCCTGCGTGACAGATCGAAACAAAGCATTATCAGAATTTTGTGAAGCTAATAATTCATTGCGATTCTTTTCGGCATCATTGTAGTTCAAATGAAGTACACCACAGTCTAGCCAGCCTTGACCCACTGGCAAACTATTTTGAAGCAGGCTACGGCTAAATCCATAGCCTGCCAGCAACAGCTCTGTCTGCACAGTATAATTGGGAGAAATTTTGGCATACAGCAGCCCGAGATGGTTGCCAGAAGCAGCACTGGCGATGGCATGTTGTTCAATTACTGTGACCGCAATCCCACGTTTGGCAAGAGCAAAAGCAGTGGCAGCTCCAGAAATACCGGCACCGATTACCACTACAGATTTAACTGCTCGAGTGGGAGGCAATGTTAGCCAAGGTTTAAAACCACTAACACCAATGTCAGCCTTATCGTGTGCAAAACCCGAGTAAAACTGCGCCCAGTGCTTATATTCTTGCGGCTGAATAAGAAGGAATTTACCTGCCGCTCGAAATGGATAGCTGAATACTGGTTGCTGTTGCCAGAATAATCTTGCCTGAGTCCAAAACCTCACTATCGCTTGCCCAGCATCTGAAGTAGCCAATAATGTCTTCGGCCAGCTTTCGGCTACCACCACAACCTCAGCCTGCTCATCGTTTCCCAACTGCTGAGCCAGCTCATCTGGCTGCGGCCAATTTTGGAAGACATAAGCACTCATGGCTGCCTTACAGTTTCATGATGCTCTACTGATGCATTGCTACCCTGATTTAGCCAGAGCCATTGCTGTTGCAATGTCTGCCGAAGACTATTCTGCTTCTGCTGTGAAGTATGTAGACCAGCAGTAAGTTTTTGATAATCTATGGAGAATGATGGTCTAGTAAATGTTCCGTTAATCCGTAACGGCAGTAAAGTTTGCTGCTGGGCTCGTCTAGTAGCAATCAGAACATTATAATCCATCTGTTGTTGTAACCACTTCACATCACCAGTACCCTTGATATCAAAATTATCAGCATGTAGTTCCATACGGCTACTTCTGGTATTTCCATTACTCAATGGAATCTGCAAGCGAATATAGCGGAAAGGCGTTTGGCTAGTTTCGTTGTAAGCTACAGTTGTCTGACTGTCACTATTTTGCAGAATATTATTAATATCAATACCGTTCCACACACCTTGACGAATATGGATATCCGCCTGACCCGAAAGACTGGAAAGCCATTGCTGACGATTGACACCTGTTCCATGGAAATCAAAGTCTGCATCACCTTCACCATCAAGATTATGCAAACCAAATGTATCTTGTAAAAAAGATTTCATTTGCACACCACGTGCGTGTTGCCGTGCTTTCCAGCTTAAAGGATTAGAATTAGTCACCTGCAACAATCCATCAGTATTACCACCATACATATTTAAACTGATCGGGTCCAAATTTAACGTACGTGCATTTAGAGACAACTGAGTTTTAAACTGATTTACAACTACGGTTGGTGTGAGCAGAGAATCAATGGATAGTTGAGCCGTAAGCGACCGTTTCTTAAACCAGCGATACCATAACTGTTGCCAGTCTAGCGGGAGCAAACTAGTACTGCTATCTGCATAAGGGCGTAAATTTAACTGTGCCAGATGAATGCCTCCGTTTATTTTTGCTTGCTGTTTATCATGTTGATAGTCAAGAGAAATGCTGACAGGCTGATTATCAAACTGGCCTTGCAGATTAAGCTGACCGTTGCCGGCATCGTCACCCTGAACACTGCCAGATAAATCACTGATGAAACGGGAGTTGGGTAGGGCATTGACAGTATCCTGATGGCTATTCACCGAAAAATTGTCAATTTTCCAGTGGCGCATATCCAACCATGATAGCTGACCACTGACAGTAAGCGCGGTCTGAAACAAATGGCTTTGCCAACCACTGTCAATCTGAAACTGAGGTAAAAACCAGTGATTCTGCAACCAGCTGGTATTGGTGGCAGACACCGTGGCATTAATCGCATTATCACCAATCTGAGCTGTAGCAACACCATTTAATTGTGGTAAAAACAGTTTGGCCCAGCCTACCTGCCAGTTTTGCCCATTGCCGGTCACATGCAACTGATTACGCTGACTATGCCACTGCCATTGCACAGCAGCTGTCTGCAGTAACTGCTGCTGTGGCAACCAGCGTGCATCAAAATGCCACTGGCCGTTACTCTCACCCAAAACAGAGACTTTAGTATCTATTTCCAGATTAACATCTTTCCACTGCATCACAGCATCAGGATGATAAACAGCATTGAGCTTGCAATGCAGAGTTTGCATATCTTGGCCTCCTAAAATTCCCTCCAGTTGCAGTGCACTGGAGCTGCCAAGATTACGCCATTGAAGATTCATCTGCTTAATATATTGTAAGTTCTGATCGTCTTGAATATTAAATTTAGCGTTTTCCAGTATCAGCCGGTTTATATGTAAACGTTTACCCGAATATGCTTTCTGCCATAAATCAGCCAGATTCCACTGGCCGTTACTACCGCGTACCAGATTGATACTTGCATCGTTAAGCTGCAATTTTTCAATTGTCATGCGACCAAAGAAACTTTGCCAGCCCAAGCCGATTTTCATCTCGCCTACATTAATGTCATTTTTTTTAGAGGCAACATTTTTAACCTGTACCTGATGTAATGTCACAGTAGGGCGCGGAAACATAGAACGGCTGATATCTGCATCAAAAAAAACTTGCCTGCCACTATCGGCCACAAACTCATTAGCACGTTTATTAATTTCTTTAGCATTAAACAAATAATGCAACACAGCCATATCAATGGCCAATAGCAAAAATATGCTCAGGCAGCCAAAAACCAGCAATTTCAACCAAAATTTGCCTGAATGCAATAAGGAAATCATAAAAACTTAATTTAAAATTGTTTCAAAATATAGATTTGTCGGCTTCAGGACAAATCCATTTTGAAATAACCGTTACAATAGAAAACAATCCAAGCCTTACAAAAGCGTGGATTAAGTCCATATAAAAATACTTATATCAGCCCGCATCTGTAAACAGAGTTAACAAATTAATTCTGTTTAAAATTTACTTCCCCGTCATTTAATTTAAGACACAGATTATTTTAATGATGCATATGATGAGAATTTTCAGTTTGGCTTATATCAGCGGAAGCCGGTCCTATAGCAACAGGCACATTTAGAACAAGGGGTCGTGCATGACGGAAAGTCAATCGCAATGGAATAGTAGTATCTTTAGCCAATGGTTTTTTTAAACCCATCAGCATAATATGCATTTTTCCTGGCTGTAAATGTGTCACTTTGCCAGCAGGTAAAGGCAAACCTTTGGACAAAGAACGCATTTTCATCACACCGTCAGTTTCTACCGTTTCATGCACTTCAGCAGACATTGCCACCGGTGTCGAAGCGCTAAGCAGTATATCATCCCTGCCGGATTGATTATCCAGATCCATAAATACACCACTGGACGACATGCCGGGCACACTAAAACGAACCCAAGCATTATTTGCTTCAATGCCCTTAGCCATCAGCAGGCTAACATAAGAAACTAATAATGCAGTAAACAGTAGTTTTTTCATGTTATCGCCTTCAGCAAATTTCACAGTAATTTTGTTTGTGATGATTTAACCAGAATTAGCCTAAACCATCACAACTTACTTACATTATACCGCTAAATGAGGTGCAAAAATCTGCAATAATTGAGCCAGAATTTTCGGATTGGCAGCTACAATATCTCCACTGTCCAGCCACGCCTGCTCACCTTGCATATCGGTAACAATCCCACCAGCTTCCTGAACAATCAGAGCACCGCCGGCAACATCCCAAGGTTTAAGATTAAATTCAAAAAAACCATCCACACGGCCACAGGCTACATTACATAAATCCAATGCGGCCGAACCTTCACGGCGTGCACCGGCTGTTTTAGCCAGCACATCTTTTAAAATGGCTAGGTAAGTATTCATCATACTCTGATCAACCACCGGAAATCCGGTAGCAATCAGACTACGCAGCAAGTCAATACGACTACTTACTCTAATACGTTTGTCATTTAGTAGCGCACCTTGCCCACGGCTGGCAACATATAGATCATTGTGCTCTGGAGCATAAACCAGTGCTTCAGCCAATGTTCCCTTGTGCAATAGCGCCATAGAAATAGCATATTGCTTATGTCCATGCAAATAATTCGTAGTTCCATCCAGAGGATCAATAATCCACTGATACTCAGCATGAATATTTCCCAGCTGACCGGCTTCTTCACTCAGAATAGCATGCTGGGGATATACTTCCTGAATAGTGCTAACAATAATTCGTTCCGCCTCACGATCAACATCAGAAACAAAATCGTTAGCAGCTTTATTGTCAATTTTAATATTATTTAAATTGCTGCTGGCGCGATGCATCATCTGGCCGGCTTTACGCGCTGCTTTCCAGGCAGTAGTCAAAATAGGATTCATGCTCATTCTCGTGATATGGCTGATAAAAGCTTCAAACAGATAGAAAAGACGTGTTTTAAAGAACAAATGCCGCATTAAAACAACATAGCGGCAATGGAATAGAGAAATTAATTATACGGCAAAATTGCTTTTTCCAAAACCGGCTACTTTCATATACAGAATATATAAACTCATTTTGCTATAATATGCTGGATATATCAGGATTCTGCTATTTCTGAGCTCTTCCCCAGATTTAATATTAAACATGAACAAACCCGTACTTCCCGATTTTTTAAGTAACATACTTGTAGTACTCACACGTACCAGCCATCCGGCAAATATTGGTTCCGCAGCTCGTGCCATGAAAACCATGGGTCTCACCAACCTGACACTGGTCGCACCAAATCTGATGCAAACTCCCATGACAACGCAGCCTCCAGTATTCGACAGTACCAATCCAGACACATTTGCTTTACCGGAAGAAAGCTTTATTCTTGCATCTGGAGCAAAAGATGTGCTGGAAAACGCACACGTAGTAGCCACACTTAATGAAGCTCTGGCTGATACCACATTATCTTGTGCCCTTACCAGCCGGCGGCGTGAGCTAACAGCTCCTTTGTACACACCACGCGAAATCATGCCATCATTACTGGATACAGCCAGAGCTGGGCAGAAAATTGCATTAGTATTCGGTAATGAAACTTATGGACTAAGTATTGAAGAAGTACAAAGCTGCAATCGCCTAATTACCATCAACGGTAATCCTGAATATTTTTCACTAAATCTAGCCCAAGCCGTACAGGTAATTTGTTATGAATTATTCAGCCATGTAAACAGCAGCATGGCTCATTTGATACAGCCAAAAAATCTGGCCACACATCAACAAACACATGATATGGTGGCACATCTACGTCAGGTAATGGATAAAGCCGGATTCTTTAACCGGCGTAATGAAACAAGGTTAATGCGCCGTATGGCTGCCATGTTTGACCGAGCGCAACTCAGTACCGAAGATATTGACATCTTACGTGGCTTTTATAACACCATTAACCAGCAAATTCAGAAAAAGCAAGATTAACTTTCAATAAATCATGTTTATAAAGGAGAAAGCACTACTCATGAATTATGCGTCTGATCCCATCTGGTGGCGGTTAAAAAAAACCATTGTACGCGATTTGGCTAGTTTACTAACCGCTCCTTCACCATGGATATCTACCTTAGAATTGCCTATTTCCCAATTACTTGGGGATGATGGCTTTCGGTTTTTACTCGCTCTTGATAAACAACCCGAGGATTTATATATATTCCTGAAAAGACACAGTGGTTATCAATCCCATCTGGGTATATATGCAGAAAAATTATTGCAATACTGGTTTTTAAATGCACCGCATAGCCAGCTCATTGCCCATAATCTGACAGTGATGGCTAAGCAGCGCACAGCTGGAGCCATGGATTTCATCGTACAGCTGGATAATCAAAAATATCATCTAGAATTGGCGTGTAAATATTATGGTAGTTATTCAAATAAACTGGAAAGCTTTATTGGTCTAAATCAGTCAGATCTGCTGAAAAACAAAAGGGATAAAATCATACAGCAGATAGCATTGAGCACAAGTCTAGAAGCCAAAAAATCGCTGGCAAAGTTATCTGTGCAACCAGAAGAGCTCCGGCAAGCCAGTATAATCCGAGGTATGCTCTTTACCCCTACGGGCAACACACCTTTTCAAACACCATTAAATCCTTTATGCTGGCAGGGACGGTATATCGAAGACTGGTCTGATTTGGAAGCTCCGGAAGATTCTCGCTTTTATCTACTTAATCACTTATCTTTACTATCACCAGTACGCATTAGCAGCAATGCGATTGTGAATTTTAATCAGATTAAACAAATAAAGCAGGGCATCATAGCAAGAGTACAAAAGCATGAAGATGGTTACTGGCACGAAACAGAAAGAATCATGAAAAAAGACAAAAATCCTGTTCAACCATAAATTACTGCAAGTGTCTCGGACATTACATAGGCTTTTATAAAGGCTTATGGTAAACTTGCGATTTAATTTTGTCTGCATGAAAGAATGCCGGGTACTGACAGCCCAGGCAGTGCCTGAAGACAAATCAAACAAATCAGATTAACTGACATCTAAGGGTTAACGATGAGCGTAACAGTAGAAAAATTAGATAATTTAGAGCGTAAAATTATTTTGGCTCTGAACTGGGAAGACATCCGGGCAAAAGTCAATGCACGAATGAAAGTGGCACAAAAACGTGCTCGCGTTGATGGCTTTCGCCCTGGTAAAGCACCCCTGCGAATCATTGATTCCATGTATGGCTATGGCATTCGCGATGAAGTGCTGAACGAAATGACCCATAAAGCTTTCGAAGACCTCATTGTAGCTGAAAAACTCAAAGTTGCAGGCCTGAAAAGCCTCACCGCTTTGGAAGATGAAGATCAGGACGATGAAAAATTTTACAAAATTGCTGTAGTGTATGAAGAATTTCCAGAAATCAAAATCGGCGATTTAACTTCTCAGGAAGTCACCAAATTCAGTACTGAAATCGGTGATACAGAAATCGATAAAACCATCGACATCTTGCGCCAGCAGCGTACACGTTTTAATCACGTAGAACGGGAGGCACAAATTGGAGACCGGGTAATCATTGATTTTGCTGGCAAAATTGATGGAGAGGCTTTTGCTGGAGGATCTGCTGAAAACTATCCGTTCTTACTAGGGAAAGGCCAGATGCTGCCTGACTTCGAAACAGGTATTGCCGGTATGAAAGAAGGTGATGTAAAAGAAGTATCAGTTACCTTTCCAGAAGATTACCAGAGCAAAGAGCTCGCTGGTAAAACAGCTATTTTTACCATTACTCTAAAAAATGTTTCAGAAGCTGTTCTGCCGGAAGTAAATGAAGAATTTGCCAAATCACTGGGCATTGAAGACGGCGACGTAGAAAAAATGCGTGCTGAAATCAAAAAAAATGTCAGCCGAGAAGTAAACCGTCGCGTTAGTGAAATGACAAAAGATAGTGCTATTAACGCTTTGCTGGCCTCTACACCTATCGAAGTACCTACTTCTATGATTACCGAAGAAGCCAAGAGCATGGCAGCACGCATGAAAGAAAATTTTGCCGCGCAGGGTATGGATCAAAAAGATTTGGACTTGCCGCTTGACATGTTTAATGAACAAGCTAGTCGCCGAGTAGCCATTAGCCTGATTATGGGCGAATTGATACGCGAAGAAAAACTGGAGCCAAGCGAAGAACAGGTACGTAAAGTTATCAATGAGTTCGCCGACAGCTATGAAGATCCACAGGAAGTTATTGATTGGTACTATAGCGACAAAAAAAATCTGCAAGGGCCAACTTCTCTGGCTATCGAACAAAATGTTGTAGACTATGTTCTCAGTAAAGCCAAAGTTAGCGATAAAGTGCTTACTTTTGATGAAGTAATGGGACAGCAGGCACAGGCCTAAACATAGCAAACATTGAATAAATGACCAAAAGCACCAAAGTAGTTGAGAAGCTGCTTGGGTGCTTTTATTTCTATTGAGGAAAAAACATGTCACATATACAGAATCTTGGTCTCGTACCCATGGTGGTCGAACAAAGCGGCCGTGGTGAACGCGCATACGATATCTACTCACGTTTACTTAAAGAGCGGATTGTATTTATGGTAGGGCCTGTTACAGACGAAACCGCTAATCTGATTGTAGCTCAGTTATTATTTTTGGAAAGCGAAAATCCCGATAAAGATATTTCTCTCTATATTAATTCACCGGGTGGGTCTGTCACTGCCGGCATGTCTATTTTTGATACCATGAATTTTATTAAACCAGATGTAGCTACATTATGCTTGGGTCAGGCTGCAAGTATGGGGGCATTCCTTTTATCTGCCGGAGCTAAAGGTAAACGCTTCGCATTGCCAAACAGCCGTGTAATGATTCACCAACCTCTCATCAGCGGCGGCTTAGGCGGACAAGCATCTGATATCGAAATTCATGCGCGTGAATTACTCAAATTGAAAAAACAGTTAAACGAACATTTAGCTCGTCATACTGGCCAAAAACTGGCACAAATTGAAAAAGATACAGACCGTGATAATTTTATGTCAGCAGAAGAAGCACAAAAATACGGATTAATTGACGAAGTACTGGTTCATCGCCCCAAATAAACATTCCTGATGCTTAATTAACTAAGAGCAAGCTTTAAATCAATATAAAATCGAAACCAAAATTGGTTTCGATTTTATAATTTTTCACAATACCCTACAGTATAAATTATTCGAGCTGAAATTAGCTTTTACGTTGATTACTAATACCCATTAGCATCGCCAGTATCACCATTACTGATAAAGTAGCAGTACCACCATAGCTTACCAATGGCAAAGGCACTCCCACCACAGGCAGAATACCACTAACCATGCCCATATTAACGAATGCATAGCAAAATAATGTCATAGTCAGTGCACCAGCTAAAGTACGGCAATACAAAGTAGGTGCTTTAAGCGTAATATATAAACCGCGCACCAAAATAAATGTATATACACTCACTAGCAGAATATTGCCAATCAGACCAAACTCTTCTCCAAAAACTGCAAAAATAAAGTCAGTTGTGGATTCAGGAATATAATCAAGATGTGTCTGAGTTCCTTCGAGCCAACCTTTTCCCCAAATTCCTCCTGATCCAATAGCCGTCATCGATTGCAGGATATGATAACCAGCACCAAGACGATCTTTAGTAGGGTCAAGCAAAGTCAGAACCCTCATACGCTGATAATCATGCATACCATAATTCCAAATTATAGGTAGCATAGCCACAAACCCGATAATCGCAGTAATAATAACTTTCCACGGTAAACCAGCAAAAAATATAACAAACAAGCCGGAGGCCATAATCAAAGTGGCAGTACCTAAATCAGGCTGTTTCAAAATCAGTGCTACAGGGATAAATATCAGCACAAAGGCAATAATATAGTGATACCAGCGAATATTACTTTCATTTTTCTGGAAATACCATGCAATCAGCATTGGTACAGCAATTTTCATGATTTCTGAGGGCTGGATTCGTCCTATCCCAATATTTAGCCAGCGAGTAGAGCCATTTACAGTGATACCAGCAAAATGCACACCCACCAAAAGTAATATACCTAAACCATAAAGGGGTAACGCAAAATTACTTAATATCTGCGGTGGAGTTCGTGCAATCAGCCATAATAAAATAAAACTAAGAATAGTATGCAAGGTTTTATTTTCCAGCTGGCCAAAATCTTGTCCATCTGCCGAGTAAAGTAGAAATAAACTCATGACATAGATTATCAACATAGCATAAAAAAGCCACACATCCATCGGTGCCCAGAGCTTATACCAGATACGTTTCAACCATTGCTTCTCATTAATCATATTTATTTATCTCACAAGCCTGACTGTGGACGATAGGCACGCAGTAATGGTGGCAAAGCAGCCTGATTATGCTCATCATGCTGTTGCGCATCCATCATGGCATTATTGGATAAATCATTTACCGGCAAATCAGAAGCATTGCTGGCCACACCTGCGCTAGGAAGATTTTTGAGTTTCAACAGATAAAAATCGGCCAGCTGTCGAGCCAATGGTGCAGCCGTAGCTCCCCAGCCATTATTTTCAAGAATTACAGCTATAGCTATCTGAGGTTTGTCAGCCGGTGCAAAAGCAATAAACCAAGCATGGTCACGTAACTGCATTTTTAGTGCTGCAGCGTTATAACGAGCACCTTGCTTAATCTGTACCACTTGTGCCGTCCCGGTTTTACCTCCCATGGTATAACCCAAACCAGAGCCGATTGCAGCAGCAGTTCCACCCGGCTTCAATACTTTTTGCATTGCGTCCTTCACATATTCAAAATTGCTGCGTTTAAATGGCACAGTTCTGACAGGCTGAGGATCAATCAAGGTCATTTTTTGGGAATTATGGTCGAGTAAAGCCTGTACCAGATGAGGACGATAAACAATGCCATCATTACTCAAAATAGCAGTAGCAAAAGCCATTTGTAATGGTGTATACGCATTGTAACCCTGTCCAATGGCCATACTGACACTATCGGCCGGTTGCCACACCCGTGCCTGTGGCTTATAACGAGCAAATCTTTTCTCTTTCCATGCACGAGTTGGCAACACACCTGCATATTCATGATTAATATCAATACCGGTCTGTTTACCAAGATTAAATTCGGCTAGATAGGGCGACATACGGTCAACACCCATTTCGTAGCCCAGCCGGTAAAAGAATGTATCCGATGATACCTGAATGGCCTTGCTCAGATTAGCAGAACCATGTCCACCTCGTGCCGCATCACGAAACTGATGCGTAGAACCGGGAATACTCCAGACACCAGGGGCAGGCAAGACAGTGTTCTGATTTAGTTTGCCACTTTCAAGTGCAGCCATAGCCAAAAAGGGTTTGAAAGTTGAACCAGGCGGATACATCCCTTGTGTAGCTCGGTTCAATAATGGATGGCGCCAATCTTCATTCAAACTTTTCCAGGTTTCCGTGTCTATTCCATCAATAAACAAATTAGGGTTGTAGCTTGGTTTGGATACCATTGCTAGAATGGCTCCGGTCTGCGGATTTATCGCCACCAACGCACCACGTTTATTGCTCATCAACCGGTCGGCTTCCTGCTGTACACGGATATCCAGTCCTAGCCTCAACGTTTGGCCTGGAATGGCTGGTACGGTTTTTATTGTCCGAACAATATGACCCTGAGCATCTTTTTCAACTTCACGATATCCAGGCACACCGTGCAGCTGGCGCTCATAATATTCTTCCAGTCCCATTTTGCCGATATGTGTGCTACCACGGTAGAGATTAGTAAGATTAGCCTTATCCAGCGCCGCCATATCACGGTCACTAATACGGCCGATATAACCAACAATATGTGCCAGTAACTCACCATACGGGTAATCTCGGAAAGTCCGGGCATTTATTTCCACACCCGGAAACCGATATAGTTCAGCTGCAAGGCGGCTGGCTTCTTCCATGGTGAGCTTCAGTTTTAAAGGGACTTTATCGTAAGACCGGTAATCAGCGCGAAATTTAGCAAAACGTTTCAAATCACTGGGTGTGATGTCTACATAAGCGCGTAAAGCATTAATAGTATCATCAATTTTTCCCGGCACCTGATTAGGGATAATCTCCAGCGAATATGCGGGATAATTATGGGCTAGCACTACACCATTAACATCTACAATTTCACCGCGTACCGGTGGCGTAGGAATCAAAGAAATACGATTATTGGTAGCCGCAATAACATAATCATCATATTTGATAACCTGTAAATAAACAAAGCGTGCAATTAACAGGCAAAAACAAACAATAATTAATATAAATGCTACTGCAATCCGTAGTCCCAGATCACCATACTGAGCCGGTTTGGACGGACGTTTTTTTTTGGTTCGAAATTGCAGTGCTTTCATAGACGTCTAGAGTAGGCGAGATAAAGCATGAATTTAGATAACAGAGGCCAGAGCAAAGCACTGATAAAGGGTGAAACAAAAAGATTCCAGCCTGTGAACTGATGCGTAGAAAAAAAATGAACAATTACCAAAATTAGTGTCATCAGCATCAAGCTACCAAAAATGGTTAGTGCTTGAAACCCATATGAGTAACCAAGCATCTGGTGCCGGTTTTGCTCAATTACATACACCGCAGCAATCAAAGCAAGTGCATGCTGACCAAATGGTGTACCTTGACCAACATCCACAATCAGACCAAGTATAAAAGCCATGCCAATACCAACATTCTGCGGCCGGTGTAAGCTCCAGTACAAAGTCATCATTGCCGTACAGGCTGGCAGCCAACCGGCTAGTGGCTGGGGAATAGGAATTAAATCTAGAAATAATGCAGCCACAAGACTCAAAACAATAAGCCGTTTTCGGGTATGGCGGTGCAGGCTGTCTACTTCAGTCATGATTGGCGGATGTTGGGTTAGTCACTGCTACATCAGCAGAATAATGAGCTGTCTGCCCATGCTTTTGGGGAATAACCAGCACAAATGTGCTGCTACGCATTTGTGCCACCGGCTCAATCTGAGCACGATAATAGGGCGAACCATTACCACTTTGTGCTTTTGTGACGGTAGCAACTGGTATACCTGCTGGATAAACACTATCCATTCCAGACGTTACCAGCAAATCATTGGGTAATAAACTGGCATTAGCCGGAAAATAACGCAAGTCCAAACTACCAGAGCGACCATAAACCAATGTACGAACTCCAGTGCGCATAACCATAGTCGGAATCACTGCATTAGTACTGGTTATCAGCATAACCTCCGAACTTAAAGGCTGAACTGCAGTAATCTGTCCGATTAGGCCATGCTCATCACTTACTGCATCTCCCATGCGAATCTGATGATGGCTACCTTTATTAATAATAAACCTATCAGCAAGCGGATTACTGTCATTTGATACAATCTGCGCTACCTGCGCCTGTGGCAAAGCTGCTTTTTGCACCTGATTCAGCTGATTCAGATTAAGCACAGACTTTAACTCTACTGCGTGCTGACTGAGCTGCAATTTTAATTGTGCATTCTGAGCCTTCAATAATCTGTTTTCATTGCTCAGATTTTGCTGCTTCTCAAGAAAAACCATACCATTGGAAACAGCGTTAACCGGCTGCATCGCTAGCCACTGAAACGGGTACAAAGCCGTAGCAATATAATTGCGGCTTATTTTAACCACATCATATCGGTTATCAAGCAAAAGCAACACTACCGAAACCAGTGACAGAACAACCAGTTTACTGGTACTGCGCAGACCATTGTGAACAAAATTTAGTGAAGGCTCTGCCATTATCAATTACATTGAACAAAAATTACGGCATTTAGGGATTAGATACAAATACAGAATTCATCTTACCAATCATATCTAGCGCATGGCCAGAACCGCGGGCAACACAGGTAAGAGGATCCTCTGCAATCATAACTGGCAGACCGGTTTCTTCTGATAGCAATCGGTCAAGCCCTTTCAGCAAAGCACCGCCGCCAGTTAATACCAGACCACGATCGGCAATATCTGCACCTAATTCTGGAGGTGTTTGTTCCAGAGCATTTTTAACGGCCTGCACAATTTGATTTAATGGTTCTGTCAGCGCTTCTAGCACTTCATTAGAACTAATTGTAAAGGCGCGCGGAATACCTTCAGCAAGATTGCGTCCTTTAACTTCAATTTCTTTAACTTCCATCCCGGGGAAAGCAGAACCGATATTTTTCTTAATTTCCTCAGCAGTTGATTCACCAATCAACATGCCATAATTGCGGCGCACATAATTGATAATGGCATCATCAAACGCATCACCACCCACACGGATAGAGTGGGAATACACCACGCCGGATAACGAAATTACCCCCACTTCAGTAGTGCCACCGCCAATATCCACCACCATGGATCCTGTTGGTTCTTCGATCGGCAAACCGGCACCAATCGCTGCAGCCATCGGTTCCTCAATCAGGTTTACGATAGATGCACCCGCTGCCAGAGCAGAATCACGAATAGCCTTGCGCTCAACCTGAGTAGAACCGCAAGGTACACAGATTACGATACGCGGAGCAGTAAAACGGCTATTGTTCACTTTTTTTATAAACTGCTTCAGCATCTTTTCAGTAACATTAAAGTCAGCTATCACACCATCTTTCATCGGTCTGATTGCTTGAATGCTACCCGGTGTACGGCCCAGCATTTTTTTCGCCGCCGTTCCCACAGCCAGCATGCCGTTTTTGGCATTTATCGTATCGTTCTGTACCGCCACCACAGATGGCTCGTTCAATACTATGCCTTTATTTTTAATAAAAATCAGAGTGTTAGCTGTACCAAGATCAATAGCCAGATCATTGGATAAATATTTAGTAAAAAAGCGAAACATGGGGCTGTCCTAATGAACTTTAAAATTATCAGTATGGCAAAAGCAGTTGTTTGACACATTAACCAAAGCAAATCAATGCGCCATAGAATAGGGATTTCGGTTATAATTCCTGACTATGTAAAAACCGAATCAGAACGCGCAATGATACCGCAGTTTGCTCGTTTTGCTAAATCAAATTTAAGGATTTTTGATGGCTTTAACACTAAGTGATGTAGATAAGCTCGCACGCCTCTCTCGCTTGAGTCTTTCAGAAGCTGAGCGAAATAATATGCTGGCAGAACTTAATCATGTATTCGAACTGGTCGAAAAAATGCAGGAAGTCGATACAAACCAAGTTGAACCGATGGCACATCCTCATGAACTCGCATTACGTTTACGCAATGACATCGTGACTGAAACTGATCAGCATCAGGCTATACAATCTTGTGCACCTTTGGTCGACAAAGATATGTACCTTGTACCTAAAGTAATCGAATAAGTTCAGATTTGCCAATTAAGCCATATCTTTAATTTTTGAAATTATCACAAACAGCTTCTTATCACACTGTTTGAACATTATCTGACCACCATGCCCAAAAACTACACATTGAAACAATGCAGTGATTTACTGCAAAGCAAACAGGCTTCAGCAAGCGAGTTGGCACAGGAATACCTAGCAGCCATTGCAGCGGATAATCCCAGCCTGAATGCCTATATTACGCTGGATAAAGAACGTACTCTAACAGAGGCCAAAGTTGCCGATGACCGTTTGGCACAAGGTTCAGCCAGTGTATTGACAGGTGTACCCATAGCCTACAAAGATATTTTTTGCCAGCAAGGCTGGCGCAGCGCGTGTGCCAGCAAAATGCTGGATAATTTTACTGCCCCCTATACCGCCACTGTAGTACAGAATTTGCTGGATGCAGGTATGGTCACACTGGGTCGAACCAATATGGATGAGTTTGCCATGGGTTCAACTACTGAGACCTCACATTATGGCATTACCAAAAACCCTTGGCAGCATGATCATGTTCCTGGTGGTTCCTCCGGTGGTTCTGCCGCTGCTGTTGCAGCGCGACTGGCACCAGCAGCATTAGGTTCAGATACTGGTGGTTCTATCCGTCAACCGGCAGCTCATTGCGGCATCACTGGTCTGAAGCCTACTTATGGTGTCATCAGCCGCTTTGGCATGGTGGCTTATGCTTCCAGTTTTGATCAGGCCGGCCCAATGGCACAAACCGCTGAAGACTGCGCTTTGCTACTAAACAGCATGGCCGGTTTTGATGAACGGGATTCCACCAGTATAGAGCGTGATAAGGAAGACTACACTCGAGATTTAAACCGTCCGCTTCAGGGTTTAAAAATAGGGCTGCCACGAGAGTTTTTTGGAGAGGGGCTTGATTCACAAATACATTCATCCATTGAGGAAGTTTTAAATATACTGAAAAAACAAGGGGCAGAAATTATTGATGTCTCTTTGCCGCATACTGAATTATCCATTCCGGCTTATTACGTTTTGGCATCAGCAGAGGCCAGTACCAATTTATCTCGGTATGATGGTGTTCGTTACGGATACCGAGCAAAAGAATTCAGCAATTTAGATGAAATGTACAGTAAAAGCCGTGCTGAAGGCTTTGGTGAAGAAGTAAAACGGCGCATCATGATTGGTACCTATGTATTATCACATGGTTACTATGATGCCTATTATCTTAAAGCACAAAAACTACGTCGTATGGTAGCCAACGACTTTCAAGCTGTACTTAATCAATGCGATATTATCTTGGCTCCGGTAGCACCTACTGCTGCACCAAAACTAAGCAGCCACAGTAACGATCCAGTGCAAATGTATCTTTCTGATATATACACTGTCTCACTTAACTTAGCTGGATTACCGGGCATCGCCTTACCCGCCGGTCAAACCACCAGTGGACTACCTGTGGGAGTACAGCTCATCGGTAACTATTTCGCCGAAAGCCGCCTGCTTGGAATTGCACATCAAATACAGCAACATAGTGACTGGCATACCAGAACACCATTTGCACAATAACAGCCAGTATACGAATTGAAAGAAAACAGAATGAATTGGGAAACTGTAATCGGTCTGGAAATCCATGTTCAGCTAAATACACAATCCAAAATTTTTAGTGGTTCTTCTACTGCTTTTGGTGCAGCGCCGAATGTTCAGGCAAATGTAGTAGATTGCGCCTTGCCCGGTGCCTTACCAGTAATGAATCGCGAAGTGGTAAATAAAGCCATCAAGCTTGGTTTGGCATTGAATGCCACGATTAACAGGAAAAACGTATTTGACCGGAAAAACTATTTTTACCCTGATCTACCAAAAGGCTATCAGATCAGTCAATTAGATTTACCGATAGTAGAGCATGGGCAGCTGGAAATCGTAGTAGGTGATGAAGTTAAAATCATCAACGTGACCAGAGCGCATATGGAAGAAGATGCTGGCAAATCTGTACATGATGAATTCGAACACTATACCGGTATTGATTTAAATCGTGCCGGTACACCTTTGCTAGAGGTAGTTTCCGAACCTGAAATGCGTTCGGCTGCCGATGCCGTTGCCTATGCTAGAGCAATGCATAGCTTAGTTACATGGCTAGATATTTGTGATGGCAATATGGCAGAAGGTTCATTTCGTATTGATGCCAATGTATCAGTACGCCCTAAAGGACAGGCTGAATTCGGAACACGCTGTGAAATTAAAAATCTGAATTCTTTCCGCTTTCTAGAGCAGGCCATCAATTACGAGGTTGAACGGCAAATCGAATTGATTGAAGACGGAGGCAAAGTTATACAGCAGACTCGCCTGTTTGACCCCAATAAGGGGGAAACACGTGCAATGCGCAGCAAAGAAGATGCTCATGACTACCGTTACTTTCCTGATCCAGACTTATTGCCGGTTGTAATTACAGATACAATGCTGGAAACGGCCAAAGCCTCCATGCCTGAGCTACCAAAAGAAATGGCTGCACGCTTCATAGAGCAATATGGCATTTCTGACTATGATGCACGCTTATTAACCAGCAACCATATTCAGGCCAGCTGGTTTGAGCAGGCTGCAAAAATAGGGGGGCATGGCAAACTTGTAGCCAACTGGATGCTTGGAGAACTTGCGGCTGCGCTGAATAAAGCCGGAATTGACATATCAGCCAGTCCGATCAGTGCCGAGCGTCTAGCTGGACTGACTAACCGGATTGCAGATAATACCTTAAGTAACAAATTAGCTAAGCAGGTTTTTGAAACCATGTGGGACAGTAATCTGACTGCTGATGCCATTATTGAGCGTGATGGCCTGAAACAAATGACAGATATCGGCGCTATAGAACAAATCATCGATGAAGTGCTTGCTAAAAATCAGAAATCTGTTGAAGAATTTAAATCAGGTAAAGAAAAAGCATTCAACGCTTTAGTAGGTCAAGTAATGAAAGCTTCACGCGGCAAAGCCAACCCGCAGCAGGTGCAAACTTTATTACGCAGCAAACTGGCTCAAGCGTAAAGGATTAGATATGAAAAAATGGCTGGTACTGACTATCTTATTTGCATTGTCCGGCTGTGGCTTTCATCTGAAAGGCACATCCGCATTTGATACACCTTTGCCCTATCACAGCTGGAAAATAGATGGTGGTAGTATGCAACGGGCATTAGAAGTAGTATTGCGGCGTCAGCCAGATGTTGTTGTTGATACCGAACAGCCAGATGTGGTCGTAAAAGTAATTGCTGCTACTCAGGACTCAACTACATCTTCTGTAGACTTGTCCGGTGGAGCCAGTGAATATTTGTTATCACTGAACGTTACGGTACAAGCTTATCGCCACGACCAGCCATTAGGAGATCCTATTCAAGTAACTGTAAATCGTTATATGGATTATTCTGATCATGAAGTGCTGGCAAAAGAAAACGAGCAAAACATGATTTGGCATGACATGCGTACCGATGCAGCAGAACAAATAGTGCGGCGTTTGGCTTTTCTACCCGTCAATACCACAGAATGAGTGAAATATATATCCATCCTCTGGCCGCAGCATATCTGATTCATGGTGAAGAAGATTTATTGCGGCTAGAGGCTATAGACAAGATTAGAACCGGCGCACGTGAGCAGCAATATTCTGAGCGTGAAGTCGTCATAATTGAATCCGGCTTTGATTGGTCATCTCTATTGGCTTCAGTACAATCTGTAGGTTTATTTGCTGATAAAAAACTATTGGAAATACATTTGCCATCTGGCAAACCTGGCAAAGAAGGTGCGGCAATACTACAGCAACTTGCTGAGCATCTACCGGAAAGCACTTGTCTGATGCTGATATTGCCTAAACTGGAACGTACACAAATACAGAGTAAATGGTTTGCGAGCTGGTTTAAAGTCGCTCAAGTCTATGAAGCCAAAACAGTCAGCCAGACAGCTTTACCTCAATGGATAAAAAAACGCCTAGCTGAAGAAAAGCTTAGCATCGACAACGATGCTTTAGCACTATTTGCTGAAAAAGTGGAAGGTAATCTTCTAGCGGCAAAACAGGAAATTGACAAAATTGTACTTATCCATCCTGCTGGTCATATTGTTACACTGCCTGAAGCACAAGCTGCAGTGGCAAACGTGGCGCGATTTGATGTATTTCAGCTATCAGCTGCATGGATGAGTGGCAATTCCGAAAGGATGGTACGACTGCTTGATGGACTGGCAGCAGAGAGCAATGAACCAGTATTACTTTTATGGGTAATCAGTGAGGACATCCGTACCTTATTACGCTTACTGGCAGCACAAAAACAAGGAAAACCCCTCAGCGAATTACGCCAAAGCCTGCGCTTATGGGGAGAAAAACAGACTCTGGCTCCGCTTGCAGCCAAACGCATTGGTGTAAAACGTTTACTAGGCGCTTTGCAGACATGTGCGCACATCGACAGACAAATCAAAGGTGTGGAAGAGGGTGATGCATGGTCAGAAGTTAAGCACCTGTTTCTGACTTTGACAGCTTGATTACCATGCAAACTAATTCTCTTCCATATCGCAATAAATGTGACAAAAAATGAAAACAGTTGAAAAAAGCGTTTTAGTACTCCATAGTGCCGAGCACATATTTGATCTAGTCAATAGCGTTGAAGATTATCCTCAGTTTTTGCCATGGTGTAATCGAACAGAAATTTTAAAAAGAGATGAACATTCACTTGAAGCAGTGTTGCATATGGATTACATGAAAATACACCAATCCTTTGCTACCCGGAATATCAATCACAGACCTCACAAAATACAAATGAGTTTGCTTAACGGCCCGTTTCGCCGGCTAGAAGGTTTCTGGCAGTTTACCCCTATCGATAATTTAGGCTGTAAAATTGATTTTCGCTTGGAATATGAATTTTCTAGTGCCGTTCTTTCAGCACTAATTGGACCTGTTTTCAACCATATAGCTACTACACTAGTAGATGCATTTATTCAGGAAGCCGACAGACGCTATGATGACTGATATTATGGTTGAAGCCGTGTGCGCAACACCTGAATGTCAGCATCTATGGCAAGGTAAAGTCGCAGCGGGAAGCACAGCACGTCAGGCATTATTGGAATCAGATCTGCCACAACAATTTCCACAAATTGATTTTCGTACAGCCCCTATAGGTGTATTTGGCAAAAAAATTAAAGATGATTACATCCTGTGCAACTGGGATCGCATAGAAGTTTATCAGCCATTACTTATCGACCCAAAAGAAAATAGACGTCGTAAAGCACAACAAAAAAAGTAATCCGTTTTTTCTTGTATTTAATTATCTTACTTGCAAAACATTCTAAGGAAAATCTATGTCCCAAATACGGCTCATAGTAGGTCTGGGCAATCCGGGCACAGAGTATGAACATACACGTCACAACATCGGTTTTGATTTTGTCGATGAACTGGCCAGATTATGGAAAACCAGTTTCAGAGAAGAAAAAAAATTTTTTGGACAGATCGCACGAGTTAATCAGGCTAATAGAGAAATCTGGCTATTAAAGCCATTTACATACATGAATAAATCAGGCACTTCTGTTCTGGCGCTGGCAAAATTTTATAAAATTACACCTGCAGAAATTTTAGTAGTTCATGATGAGCTTGACATACCTTGCGGACAGGTAAGATTCAAACAAGGTGGTAGCAATGGTGGTCACAACGGCTTAAAAGATATTCAGGCGTGGCTTAGCAGCCCAGATTTTTATCGCTTACGCCTTGGCATCGGCCATCCCGGCGACCGTAACCTTGTTGTCAGCTATGTACTGCATAAACCACAAGCCCAGGAACAAAACTTAATCAATGAAGCAATTCAAAAGTCACTGACAGCTATGCCTTTACTACTTGAAGGCGAATACAGTAGCGTACAACAACGATTACACAGTAAATGAATTTTGAAAGTTAAAGTAATGAAATACCGTGATTTACGAGAATTCATTGCCATGCTCGAGCAGCAGCAGCTATTAAAACGGGTTCAGATCCCTGTATCACCATATCTGGAAATAACCGAAATAGCAGATCGGGTATTACACAAACAAGGGCCAGCTTTGCTGTTTGAAAAAACAGTCAGTCAGTCAGGAAAACCATATAATTTTCCGGTTTTAGCCAATTTGTTTGGCACAGCAGAGCGAGTGGCCATGGGTATGGGCGCAGAAAGTACTGCTCAATTAAGAGAGATAGGCAAAACTCTAGCTTATTTGAAAGAGCCTGAACCGCCCAAAGGTATTAAAGACGCCTTTGCCAAACTTCCTTTACTCAAAGATTTATGGAGTATGGCGCCACATATCATAAAAAAAGCACTCTGTCAGGAAATCATTCTTGAAGGAGATGCCGTCGATTTAACGCAGCTTCCTATTCAGAAATGCTGGCCAGAAGATGCAGCGCCACTCATAACATGGGGATTAACCGTCACCCGCGGACCGGACAAAAAACGTCAGAATCTTGGTATTTACCGACAGCAATTACTGGGAAAAAACAAACTCATTATGCGCTGGCTAGCACACCGTGGTGGAGCACTTGATTTTCAGGCATTTAAACAAAAATATCCTCATAAGCCTTATCCTGTATCAGTTGTACTTGGCTGTGATCCGGCCACAATACTGGGAGCAGTTACTCCCGTACCAGATAGCTTGAGCGAATATCAGTTTGCCGGATTATTAAGAGGTTCACGTACCGAACTAGTAAAATGCATTGGTAACGATTTACATGTACCAGCCAGAGCAGAAATTGTGCTTGAAGGCGTGATACAGCAAGATGAAATAGCGCTGGAAGGCCCTTATGGAGATCATACGGGTTATTACAATGAACAGGATTATTTTCCAGTTTTCACCGTAGAACGTATCACTATGCGTGAAAATGCTATCTACCACAGCACCTACACTGGCAAACCGCCAGATGAGCCTGCTGTTTTAGGCGTTGCCTTAAATGAAGTATTTATTCCTCTATTACAAAAGCAGTTTCCTGAAATAATTGATTTTTATCTTCCTCCTGAAGGATGCTCCTATCGTATGGCTATTGTCAGCATGAAAAAACAATATGCTGGACATGCCAAAAGGGTCATGATGGGATGTTGGAGCTTTTTGCGGCAATTTATGTATACCAAATACATAATTGTTGTGGATGATGATATCAACATACGTGACTGGAAAGAAGTCATTTGGGCTATTACCACTCGTATGGATCCCGTACGGGACACAACACTAATCGATCATACACCAATAGATTATCTCGATTTTGCCAGCCCCATCAGTGGTCTAGGAGGTAAGATGGGATTGGATGCTACCAATAAATGGCAAGGAGAAACCAACCGTGAGTGGGGCAAAGTGATACGTAAAGATGCAACAACCATAGCCAAAATCGATTCAATATGGCAAGATTTAGGTTTATAAATTGCTATTGGCTCCATGCAGTTTAAAAAATTTAGCAGCATAATCAACATATGGTATGCACATGAATAGTAAGATATTTAATCAAATCTGTACTATCTGTTTCAACCTGTGCACACTTTTTATATTAACTGCCTGTCAGACATTACCGTCACTTCAGGGACGAACAACAGAAACTCATGTTGCAGCCGATATCCCAACTTCATTAGCTTATGCAAATGCTTCTCTTGTTAGCCAGCATCCGGGATTTTCGGGTATATACCCACTTGATGATGGCCATGAAGCCTTTGCAGCACGTGTTGCCTTGATACGTGCAGCTGAGAAAAGTTTGGATGTTCAGTATTACATATGGCGCAATGACACATCTGGGCAGCTATTATTCCACGAACTTGTCTTAGCTGCTCAGCGAGGTGTACATGTCCGTCTACTGTTGGACGACAATAACACTGTAGGGCTGGATAAAGTTCTCACGGCTCTCAATCAGGAGCCTAATATCGAAATCCGGTTATTTAATCCTTTTATCCATAGGCACTGGCGCGCTTTAAGTTACATTACCGACTTTGCGCGATTAAACCGACGTATGCACAACAAATCCATCACTGCAGATAATCAGGCTACCATTCTTGGTGGGCGTAATATCGGTGATGAGTATTTCGATATGGGAAAAGGTACGTTGTTTGTTGACTTGGATATTCTCGCCATAGGTCCTATCGTCAATCAGGTTTCTAATAATTTCGATCGCTATTGGAACAGTGCATCTGCATATGATTTTAGCAGCATAGTTCACAGACGCAACAAACTTCAACCTAGTATGACAGTATTTAAGCGGCGTAGTTTCAACCGTTTGCGTGCAGATAGCTATGACAATGCCTATAATCGTGACAATTTCGTCAATCGCTTACTAGATGGCTCACTTGATTACCAGTGGGCACATTTAATTTTAGTAAGTGACAATCCAGAAAAAGCATTACCTAAAAGTAAACAGGAAACAGCTAAGCAAAATATCGAGACAGGTCTTGTAATTGCTTCAGATATAAAAGATACCAATCATCAACCTGTCATAAAATATGAAAAAGCCAGTTTAACTCTGAATGCACTTGCCGCATCAGTTGTTGAACCACAAAAAGATTTACTGGTTATAACTCCTTATTTTGTACCAACTCAAACGGGTCTAGAATATTTGCAAAAGCTCAGAGAAGAAGGGGTAAAAATCAGAATTCTTACCAACTCACTGGCTGCAACAGATGTACCAGTAGTTCATTCCGGCTATTCCCGCTACCGTATTCCTTTATTAAAAGAAGGTGTTGAAATATACGAACTGAAAAATCAGGGTTTTATCAAAGGTCACCGAGACAGGGCATTTACAGGTAATTCTGAATCCAGTCTTCATGCCAAAACATTTACTATAGATGGACAGCAGCTTTATATCGGTTCCCTGAACTTTGACCCACGTTCCGCCAGACTCAACACCGAAATGGGTGTTGTTATTCAATCACCCGAAATGGCACAATATATGAATCAGGCCATCAATGAGGCATTACCAGACGTGACTTATCAAGTAAAACTCTCACTTGAGGGAAAACTAGAATGGTTGAAAAATAACGACAAAAATCAAATCAGGGTTTATCATCATGACCCAGATACCAGTGTGTGGAAGCGAGCTTGGGTAAAAATACTATCATGGCTACCATTAGAAAGCTTGCTTTAAAACCTTAACTAAAATTATCTAATATCGACCAACACCCAACAATACAAGGTAGAGCTAATGCTGCTATTTATCGACAATTACGATAGTTTCACCTACAACATCGTGCAATACCTTGGTCAGCTAGGCGAAACAATAACCGTTAAAAACAATGATGAAATAACTCTGAAAGATATAGAATCCTTAGCTCCAAATAAAATTGTCATTGGCCCAGGTTCCTGTACACCCAAAGAGGCAGGAATATCAGTAGCCACTATCCAGCATTTCGGCGGCAAAATCCCTATTCTGGGTATTTGTCTTGGACATCAGGCCATTGGCTTTGCTTATGGAGGCAATATAGTCCGTGCCAAAAAAGTAATGCATGGTAAAATTTCGCCTGTTTATCATCACAACAATTCATTGTTCACTGGCCTGCCTAATCCAGTAAATTGCACCCGTTACCATAGTCTGGTTATAGAAAAAGACACTTTACCAGACAGTCTTGAAATCACCGCATGGACAGATGATAACGAAATTATGGGTATCAGACACCGCTCCCTTAGAATAGAAGGGGTACAGTTTCATCCTGAAGGCTTACTCACAGAATATGGCCATCAGATGTTACAAAATTTTTTAGAGCAACACCCATAACCATAATCACATCTGCAAAACGAAATCTACTTCAGAAAGAATAAATATGATTACGCCGCAACAGGCTCTAAACCGTCTACTGGACAATAACGAATTATTTTACGATGAAATGACCGACTTAATGCGCCAGATTATGAATGGGGAAGTGGCGCCAGAAATCATAGCTGCCATACTAATTGGTTTACGTATCAAAGTAGAAAGCGTATCTGAAATTGCCGCCGCAGCAACAGTCATGCGTGAATTTTCCACTAAAGTACCCGTACAATATCGGGATCATTTGGTAGATATCGTAGGTACCGGAGGCGACAATGCTCATACTTTCAATATTTCAACTACCAGTATGTTCGTCGTAGCCGCTGCAGGTGCCAAAGTTGCCAAGCATGGTGGGCGTTCAGTATCCTCTTCAAGTGGTTCTGCCGATATTATCGAAGCCATGGGTGCGGCTCTCGAACTAACGCCCGAACATGTAGGCGAATGTATTGATCAGCTAGGTGTCGGATTTATGTATGCTCCCAATCACCACAACAGCATGCGTTATGTTGCTCCGGTACGCCGAGCGCTTGGCGTACGTACCGTATTTAACATCTTAGGACCACTAACCAATCCGGCAGAAGCATCAAATCAGGTTTTAGGTGTATTCCACATAGATTTAGTGGGTATATTATCACGTGTACTGAAACAGCTAGGCAGCAAACATGTGCTTGTGGTTCATGGCAGCGATGGCCTAGATGAAATTACGCTCACTGGTACAACCCGCGTAGCCGAATTGAAAAACGGTACTATCATGGAATATGATATTCATCCAGCACAATTCGACATGCCGGTTATCGAAGATTTGAAACCCCTTAAAGTAGCCAACAGCGAAGAATCACTGCATATCATGAACGCTGTATTAAACGGAGAAAAAGGACCTTGTCGTGATATCGTCGTTTTGAATGCGGCTGCCGCCATTTATGCATCCGATATCACTACCTCATTGGAAGAAGCAGTGGATTTAGCAATTACTGCCATTGATTCTGGCAAAGCCAAAACCAAACAGACCGAATTTATTCAGAAAACCCAACAATTAGCTGCCATACAGAAAACTTAACATGCAGTAAGCTTGCAGATGTTCACCCTGCGTCACTGCAATTAATCGTTTACAATAAACGCTACAAACCGTCAACAAACACATTAATATCATGTTAGACATTCAAATACTCCGACAAGACATCGACACAGTTGCCCGAAAATTACAAACCCGTGGTTTCCAGCTGGATATTGCAGCATTCACCCAACTAGAACAGCAACGCAAACAATTGCAGATTCGCACTGAAGAACTGCAAGCTAAACGCAATAGCCTGTCCAAACAGATTGGCACTTTGAAAAGCCAGGGTAAACATGATGAAGCCAACGAAGTGATGGCCGAAGTAGGCAAAATTAAAACAGAGCTCGAACAGACTGATCAGAATTATCAAAATATACAAAGCCAGATAGATAATTTAATCCTAACCATACCCAACCTTCCTCATAACGATGTACCAGTAGGAAAAAACGAAACCGAAAACGTAGAAATCAGACGTGTTGGTACACCACGGCAATTTGATTTTCAGATTAAAGACCATGTCGATCTCGGCGAACCACTAGGTTTAGACTTTAAAACAGCTTCAGAACTATCAGGTGCCCGTTTTGCATTAATGCGTGGTCCGATAGCACGGCTACACAGAGCATTAGCACAATTTATGCTTGATACCCATACACAGAAGCATGGATACGTTGAGCATTACACCCCTTATATTGTTAATCCCGAAATACTCGTAGGTACAGGACAGCTCCCTAAATTTGCTGAAGACATGTATAAAGTTACTTGCGGCGGAGAAGAAAACAATCAGGAACAATATCTGATTTCTACCGCAGAAATCACCCTAACCAATACCGTACGTGAACGCATTCTGAGTAAAAATGAATTACCGAAGAAATTAACCGCACATTCACCGTGCTTCCGCTCCGAAGCCGGATCATACGGTAAAGACACACGCGGACTGATACGACAGCACCAGTTTGATAAAGTAGAAATGGTACAGATTCAGCATCCTGAAAATTCTTATGCTGCACTTGAAGAAATGGTTGGTCATGCAGAAAAAATACTTCAGCTTTTGGAATTACCCTATCGAGTAATCGTATTATGTACAGGAGACATGGGCTTCAGTGCAGCCAAAACATACGATCTAGAAGTGTGGGTACCTGCACAGAATACCTATCGCGAGATTTCCAGTTGTTCAAACTGTGAAGATTTTCAGGCACGACGTATGCAAGCGCGCTTTAAAGATAGCGAGGGTAAAAACCAGCTAGTTCATACATTAAACGGTTCCGGTTTAGCTGTCGGCCGCACATTAGTAGCTGTGCTAGAAAATCATCAGAATGAAGATGGTAGCATCAACATTCCTGTCGCTTTACAACCTTATCTAGGGGGACAAAACATATTAAAAGCACAACCAGATACTCTATAAAACATTGAATTTTAATACTTATATCAAAACTTAAAGGACAATATAACTGATCCACTGTATATATTGTCCTTTAATGTAAAGACGAGTATAATTACCTCCCTGTTGGGTCGTTAGCTCAGTTGGTAGAGCAGTGGACTCTTAATCCATTTGTCCAGGGTTCGATCCCCTGACGACCCACCATTTATCTTCCATTTCTTTCAGTATCTTACGCATCATCTCTACTGTAACGACTTCCTCCTCTGATTTATTTGCTGTGACAAAATTGTGATATCAAGACTTTTCCCAAAACGGTCATATTGGTTTTTATTTTTTTGAGAAATGGATCATGTTTGGTATCTTGAGTTGTCTGAAATAATCCTAAGAGTATGGCTTACTATCTGTACTCTTTTTAAATGTAAGTGGTTTGAAAATACAAAAGGGTATATACCGTCACCATCATATTTAGTGGTAGACGTATCCACAAAAACTAAATCGCCTGGTTCAAGTGTACCAGACATGTTGTCGACTTTTATATTCGTAATTCTGAGATTGTATGGCTCCTTTGCGCCAAACATTCTTCTATTTTGTTCTTCAGTATAGTGAATTGATGCCATTGAAGATTTAATGTCGGAGGTACTTATAATAAAATCATTCAGAAATAAAGGGCTGATAGCTAACAATTCAAATTCCGTTAGTGCTTGATGTTCTTTATCTTCGTGTTCAGAAGTACATTCTGAAGGCATTGAAACATCAGTATGCCAAAATCCTTTACCAGTTGACAACCAATCAGGATCACATTCTAAATACTCAGCTGCACGCAAAAGATTTTTTCCTTAGATTCTTTGTCATGCCACTAGTCCATTGTGATACAGATGGCACTTTTACTTTGCAATAATTACCTAGCCCAGCTTGCGTTTTCTTAAGAGCTTTTAAGCGGAATTTAATGCGTTCTGAAAGTGTTTTCATCTTGTTATTATCTAAAACTTTATATTCCCTATGGGAAATAAAATTTACAGAAAATATTAACTCCAAATGTTAGCTATAGGTAACATTGCACAAAATTTTTTTCTAATAAATACGATAAAGGAGTAAAAGATGTCAGAGGGTTGTACATTAAAAGAATGGTTGAGTATGTAAATAGGACGGGTTAAATATATTGCTCGACAGCTTAATACACACTATTCATGGATTAGCCAAATTGCAAATGGCTATCGAAAAGCACCTTTAGAAAAACAGCAGTTCGTATTTCAGAATTGACTGGTGATGGGGTATGTGAAAGAAAACATCCAGAAAGAAATGGGTGGTTTTATCAAACTCAACGGTGAAGTTGTCTATGATGATTTGCCAAGAAGAAGAAATAAAAATATGCAACCAAGAAATTACCCTAATAGTGCCAGATGTTCCGATGGAACTTCATCAAAAGCAGGGAAAGGAGTCTGTTCAAGACATGGTGGAGTAGCAAAATAGAAATTTCAAAAGTAATGTAAAAATGTTAATTTTCAAAGTCGTATTTTCGCATTTCGAAATATTTAATTCTTTGAATAGAGATAATTTTCTACTTTTAAGCTGCCTTAATTTAGTGCAATGTTATAAATAGATAGCTTATGAAAACTATTATTAAGAAAACGAGTCAGAAACGTCATAATTGTTAAGATGGTAGTCGATTCATTATTACAGATAAACTTTTAGATAAAACATTTCGTTAACTATTAAATTTTGTTTTGTATATTTTATATTAAAAAAAATGTTTAGATTCTAAAGTGGCTATAATTTTTCTTAGAAACCAAAGCACATCATTATGCTAAATTTGAAGTTAATGCCCCAGTAATAAAATCATGTTCAGTTACAAAAGTTTTAATTTCATAAAAGACTTCTTCTGGAAGTAATGCCGCTAAATTTTTACATAATAAATGTACATTTGTTGAAAATGCAATTCCTAATCTAGGATTGAAAAGTTTTATTTCATTGATAGGTTTACGATCATTAGAATAAAAATTTAGCGTGCAATAAATAAGTATTTGCCTAAAATCTATAACTTTAAAATATCGATCACCTGCTTTAATCTCAATCAATTTTGAATCTACATAAACATCTCCTTTTACCTGATCTATGAATCCACATCCTCTAAATTCTGGTGCAATAACAATATTAGAATAGTTTTTAAAGTAATCTAACAAATTAGAAGTTAGTTTGCTTATAGAATTTATTTCTTGTTGATTAAATGGTAACAAAAATTTAGAACCATACCTAAATTTGAGGAGATTAGACTTCACTTCTTCCAGTAATAAAGAAAAACTTTTGCTTCTAAAAAATTCATTTTTAAAAACTATAGGGGATAGCAGTGTACCATTAACTATTTTAGTGTATAAATTGAAGGAAATTTCATTAATTAAAGCTATATTTTCTTTATTTTCCGTATGCCTTTGTGGTTCATAGAGTGTTTCAAGTAGACATCCATTGACCAATCTAACATAATTATTTGCATTTGGAAGAAGTTGATTCCAAAAAGAAGTAAATTTTCTTGAAAAGGTAATCTCAGAAATCATAATGCTTCCTCTATGTTATTTTTTTGTTTTCTTTTCGATGCCCATTGTATATATAATTGCTCTATAAAAGTAAATGTTTTCTTGTTATGCTTTCTCCAATGATCTCCTTCATCGTCTAATTGATAACTTGCTATAATAAACAATCTACGCTGTAACATATTCATTGTATGAAATTTTGATTTTAAATCTGATAACCAATATCTTTGATTCCATTTAATCATTGCTTGGGTAACAATATTAGTAATAATAATACTTGTATTATTTTTAGAATAAATTTCAATTAGTAAAATGCGGGTTTGATCACAATTCTCTTTAGCTAATAATTTAGATGCATATGCTAGGTTTAATTCAGTTTTTAATATAAAAGAGTTATTTTTTATTAAATTTTCTATAGAATCTATTATTAATTGTTTTATCTCTTTACTAAATCTTTTCCAACAAGATATTGCAACTTGCATTATAGTAGCGAATATTGGATACAATTCATTATAGTTAGAAATTATTATCTTAAATGCACTAGATAAAGTAGTGTCTTCAGCAACAGTTAATGATTTGATTAATTGTTTACCAAGCGGTTGGTTAATTCTTGATTTTTGAATTTCACTACTGAGCATACCTAATAAATCGAAGTTTTTAAGTGAATCTTTAATCTCTTCGTATTGCTTATCGGCATCAGAGGAGTAAGGATCATATCTTATTGGTAGCCTCATAAATTCAACAACTTGTGTTGAATTTTCATCTTCGTCAAATCCATAAATTTTAGCTTTGGTATACGAAATGAATTCGTCTTTGGACATTATATTTGTTTTATGTTTTTGAAGAGTTAATCCTTCATTTTCCATCAATTTATGTGTTATTAATGTTAGAACTGAGTGAGCAGACTCTTGTGAGTCGCAAAATATTGTATAATCATCAACAAATCTTTTAAATTTAACTCCATTTATTTGTAAAATATGATCTATTGAGTTTAATAATAGTTCAGCCAAAATTCTTGATGCTGGGCAACCAACAGGAACACCATATGACTTAGAGTTTGAAAAAACTTGTAGTAATTTTTTAATCTTACTCGATGTATTTTTTAAATTTTTTTTATCTAAATCATCAAGTGCATTTTCTAGACGGTGGTGATAAATTCTAGGATAAAAGTCGGCGATATCACATGCAAGAACATATTTTATATCGTCACTATTTTGACATAATTCAAAGCTATCTTTTTGAAATTTTTTCCAACCAATATCACTAGAAAATAATGAAAAATTATTATAATTAGGTTTAAATCGATATGAATAAACATAGTCAGAATCTAATCTATTTTCTTCAATTTCATTAGATAGATTCAAAACTAAACCAAGAAAAAAAACATTCCAGTATGGGTCAATTTGGGTTGCCCATCTATAACCAGTATATCCTACTGTTGCGCAACAATTTATATTTAATGGCATTGCTTGCTCAAGCTTATCATTTAAATATTGATAAGTGTCACATAACGAATTAATAATATCCTCTTCTATATCCTCAAACATTCTTGTTTCTAGAGGATAAGGAAAAATATCAGTATCTCCATATTTAATTATATTTTTTACAGCAAGCCTAAAACAATCTTCGATATTATTTAAATTAAATTCGGTTGAAGGCATATAGAATCCCTTTGTTTAGCTTATAAATATGCTTTAGTTGCCACGTTTTAAATTTTGTTAAAATTACATCTAAAAATTTTATAGCAAAAAAATAAAATACTCTCAAATAATTTTAATAAAACGTTTATTTTACATATAAATCTTCATTTAATTATGACTTAGCTACCGTTGAATGTCATCATGCTTAATATCTTTAAATGGGGTATAGTTCAAATTACTAACAGTTTTATCATATCTTTCCTGAGCCTGAGTAGTAAAACCAGCCTTAGTTACATCTGTAGCAAATTTAGTCAGCAGTCGAGCTTCGGTTTTGTGCCCGCTTTTGTATAGTTCTTTGGCTATCTTGGCATATTCGCTGACGATTTCTGAACGTGTTGCAACTGCTTCTTTCAGGAAGATATGTGCCGGTCTGTTACCGGTTTTAATAGCTTCAATTAATACTTTAGCCTGTTCTTTGTGAACATTGCCTGCATAACCACGTTTTCGCATGGAACGCAGTACAAAATTTTCTCCTTTTCTGGTTACTTCTCTGTGCTGGCGACGAGTAGCTGCGCAAGGCACACCTTGTTCGCGCATCTTTTCAGCAAATCGCAGCCGCCATTCGAACAGATCATTTTTACGGGGATTAAGCCTTTGGCCAAACTAATCACGTATCAGTACGCACAGGTGTACATGTGGGTGAGTCGATTCGTCAGGGCGGTCACTGTCTGTATGCAACGCAAACGCGTACTGGTGGACTTGAAACTGTTCGGCGGCAAACTCTCTTGCTGCATTCTTTACGGCCTGTGGCGGCATTCCTGCGGGCATTGAAAGCACAATATTAAGTGCTTCGCAGCGTTTCTCATTTTCTGATATGCCAAGTTTTTGCCAGTTTTTTGTCTGGTTACGCAATGCTTTCTTGCCATTCAGCTTTTCGCCGTCCTGATTTTCAACCTCTACCTCACCGTTACGGCTGATGTAATCAAGATGATTGCGTATGCCTTTCAGGCCGTTACAGGCATTACTTTTGCGTCGTGTTATCTTTACCATCACTTCAGGCTGTTTCAGAGCAGCTGTGCGTAAATTGGCCAAACCGTAGCCTGGTCTAAGTGGTGGGGATTTCTTGAGGACAAGCAAAAAACCGCCAGAATCTTTTGTTCTGACGGCTCGTGTTTTATGGCCTAACAACCAATCATCAACTGACTTATTCATTCAAACCTCATGTTGCTGGCCTGCATCACTTCCTGTACTACTTTTGTATGTTTGTCAATAATGGTGCGCAGCTGGCGGATTTCGTCTGTGATAATACCACCCGATTCGCCAGCATCCAGATGGCGGGCAATCTGATTAAGGTTTCGGCCAATTCGCAGCAGCTGGTAATTGAACTGATACAGAGCCAGGACTTCGCTGTTAGACAGGGCAGGGTGGCCTGTGATGTGATAGTTGATGATGTCCACGGCCAGAGCGTTGGCTGTCATCGATTGCTGCTCAGCTGAGGTGCGTAATAATGTGTTCTGGTGATGGTTGAGTTGCAATTCCACCGGTACTTTTTGCATTGTTTGCCGGTATCATCGCTCTTACGGATAACAGGTGCTGGGCTATCTAGTTCTTTCAGTAAAGGGTGCTTGGCCAGTCCGGATATACTGGGCTTACCCAGTTTAGCCAGTGCAACGTCCTTCAGTTTTTTCTTTACATCTTCGGTTAAACCTCAGATTTTAGGCTGGCTCATGGTCAGTTCTCCTAGCGTTCATATTCTTTCAAAATACCTTTGTCCTGTGGGTATTCGACATTGATGCCTGCTGCTTTGATTTACTGTTTATAGAAATTAGTTAAGGCTTTTGCTTTCAGGTTGTCTGGTAACTTTTCCAGCACTTTTTCGACCGCATACAACCGTATCTGGCGGTGTTGATGCTCAGTTTTGGACAGTAGGGAGTTTTGGCTCAGATAGATTTCTTTGGCTCAGTTTAGTAGTTCTTCTTCCGGCGTTAGTTTATTTTATACCGTTTCAGGAGTGATCTGCTGCTGTTGCTGAAAGCTGAGGACATATTTCTGTATTTTCTGAGCATCGCGGCAGGCATGCAGAATCTCTGTAGGGTCTTTTTCCAGAACACTTACCCAGTTATTCACGTAAGTTGCATGACGTTCTGGGTCGTGAGGCATACCTAGTTCTCGGTTAATCATCATTGATGCGATTTCTGCGCGTAACTCTTCGCGAGCGTAGTCATCAGAGCCAAATTGATTCATCAGCTGTCGGTTCAGTCTTGATTCATGTCCTGTCCAGTGCCCAAGCTCATGCAAGGCGACTGCATAGTAAGAACCGGCGTCGGCAAACTGTTTCTTTTTAGGTAATACAATATTGTCCTTTATCGGGTTGTAATATGCGTTATTACCGTGTTGGTGTTCAATTTCTGCTTTTATGGGATAAGAATGCGTTCAGCCGGATTGTCACTTGACCAGGTTAGTTCTGGTAATGGTTCTTGTTTCAGTGGCAGCAAACCATAAATTTGTTGTGCATTGAAAACGGTAAAATTCTTGATATAAGGATTTTCTAATTGCAAACGGATGATTTCCGGCTCACCTATATCATTTAAAACCGGCTTTCCGTTTTCGTCCCGATTAACACTTTCTGAATGAGTAACCAGTTTGATCAGGCTGACGCCATGTTCTCTTTTTCTTACCTAGGCACCAATGGATTGTGCCTGCTGGTAGGTTAACCAACGTGGATCATTGCGGTTTTGCATCATCAGATACAGTGTATTGCTGCCGCTGTACTCTTTATCGGTAATGTGGTTATAGATTAAACCAGAACTCATGGCTGGGTTCCAGGGTATCTGAAATGGTGCTGTAACGGCTTTAATCAGGGTTATTAGTATTAGTTCGTCAGCTATATTTTTGCATAGTCCTGCTGTTTTTGCTGTGGCGTTTTTTTGCTATTCATAATGCGTTGTCTGTCAGTGCAAAAATATAAAAAACCGCTCAGCGAATACACGCGAACGGTCTGATATCAGGAAAAATCCCGAATAAAGGTTAAATTGTGATGAATAACTACATGTTCCGGATACAATAAAAAAGCCCCGCACAGCTAAACTGGCGAGGCGTTGGTCAGCAAGTTGGATTGCTTTGGATGATCAGTGTTTTCACCTATTCTGGCACCTCTGAATCAGACAGATATTGCTGAAGTGTTTCACTGTTGACTGATGCTTGCAGATAACGGTCAAATTCAGTTTCATTCATAATGGCCATCAGCTGTATTTCGTGAGGTAACAGGAATTGGTCAAGTGTGTTTTCACCGCTTCCATCGTCAATCAGTTCTGATGTTTCTGTAAGTAAACTGGTCATATTTTATCTTTCAATTTCCGGTTCAATAGATGATGAGGCTGAATACTCAGTCTGTTGCTGTTGCTCCTGTATCATTCCCAGCAATGGAATCTGAATCGGTCTGGGTAAGGTTTGATAGTTGTCCCATTCAGTATATAAGTTTATTAATTCATTGTCAGACATATGATATGGATAATCAGGTTCAGACTGCGAAATTGGTTCAGGTTGTAGAGCTGGTTCAGGCTGTTGACTGGCTTGTT
Source organism: Snodgrassella alvi (assembly GCF_002777855.1). Classification (GTDB taxonomy): domain Bacteria; phylum Pseudomonadota; class Gammaproteobacteria; order Burkholderiales; family Neisseriaceae; genus Snodgrassella; species Snodgrassella alvi_E. Next base: position 399,034 of record NZ_MEIK01000034.1, on the reverse strand, counting down.
GCAGTATATCAACTGAAAACAGGTTACGGTTTACCTGTTTTTCAGTTTGGCCAATTATCTGGCCATTCTGGTCACGTTCAGGAATCTGGATTGTAACCGCTTGCAGTCGCTGCCTTTCCAGTTTGATGCTGTCACCAATTTTTGCACCTGCCTGATTGATAGATTCTGCCAAGCCAGTGCCCCATACGGTGCGTTCTCGGCCATTTTTTCCAGAGTAACGTAATAGTATTACTCAAAAATTACCAAAATGAAAATTGTGTATTTTCATCCAATATAACAATAACCTGTAAACTAAATTTATTTGCTGAAAACGAGCATAAAAGCTTGCAACAAATATATCTTTACTTTATGTTATCAACAATCACATAAATTTTTTACAGGGGTAGGGTATGGATAAATCTTCTCTTACAGAAGAACTTGAAGCATTATTTAAACTATTCGAAAAAGGCGCGATAACCAAAGAAGAGTATGAAGCTCAGAAAGCCATACTTCTATCATCTAAAACCGAAACTTCGCCTTCCGAAAAAGCACATGAGAATCAGGAAACTGTTCCAATATTTATAGAAGAACCATATCAAAAACAAAACGAACCAGCACACAGTAATAGCGTAAAAATAATTTTAATCATCATTATCGGACTTATTATTATAGTAGCCATGTATTTCATTTTTGCTGGTAACAAAAAAGACCTGCAACCCAACAATGGTTCCGGTACCTTATCTGCAAGCGCAGCAAGTGAAAGCATTACCGTCAATGCGCAGCAAACGAGTAATACTGCAGATAAAAATCTGGAAGACGACTCCGATAGTACAGGTCTAAATCTGAATACCAAGACGCCGGAAGAATTAAATCAGCTTTTAAATAAATTCCAGCAGGATCGTGCAAAAGCATTAGCTAATCTACGCAATATATGGTCGAATCTTGATCCAGATTTCAAAGCGACTATACAACAAGAACAAAAAGACTGGGATAACACAGCATTAACCACTTCGTGCTCGCTAACCGGCTATCATACAATATTGGCTCAACAGGTTGCCAACCAATATTGTGAATCCGTCATGCTGAATAATCGTGCTAAAGAGTTACTGGATGAGCAGGCATCAAATCTAACAGATATAAAACAAGAAAAAGCAGCTCAAATGGATGCAAAAGCATCCGATGCACTTAAAAGAGTAAATATTACTTGGTCAACCATCCCTGACGATATTCAGCAGAATCTTAATCAGACATATGAACAGTGGTCAGATGAAATCAATAAATATTGCATTTCCAGACCGACAGCTAAAAACCTCATTGAAACTCAGATAAATTATGATAATTGTATTATCAATAAATCTGAAAATAAAATAAAAGAATTAAATGGTTACAAGATTTAGTAATGATACAGAAAGTCAGAATTGAGAAATACTGGCTTTCTTACTTTAATCTGAAATAAAACAAAATATCAATGAAAACTAACATTTTATCCAATAAAATATGGGCAAACAAAAGTCCATTGTTTACAATACCGCCACTCAAAACTATTGCAGGACATTTATATCATGGCAGATTTCAATAAAATTCTCGATGCCGGTAATGTAGACGGCGGTATTATCAACGTAGTTGTAGAAATTCCAGCAGGTTCAAATCATAAAATAGAGTGGGATCGCAAACTTGGTGCTATGAAACTTGATCGGGTTGAACCCGTGATATTCGCCAAACCCACCAATTATGGTTTTATTCCGCAAACTCTCGATGAAGATGGTGATGAGTTGGATGCCTTAATTATTACTGACCAGCCTTTGAGTACGGGAATTTATCTGGAAGCAAGAATTATTGGTGTTATGAAATTCGTAGATGATGGAGAAGTTGATGACAAAATTGTCGTAGTTCCGGCTGATGACCGTAATAATGGCAACAATGTTCAAACATTAGCAGATTTGCCGGCACAATTAATCAAACAAATTGAATTCCATTTCAACCATTATAAAGATTTGAAAAAGGCAGGTACCACCCAAGTAACACACTGGGGTGACATCGACGAAGCTAAATCAGTCATACGCGAATCTCAAGAGCGCTGGCAGAATCAATAATCAGAAAAATAAATCCTATCAAAAGATCTGCTGCAAAATTTTATACTTATAAAAATTTTGCAGCAACTATATCAAATAAGTTTAAATATATAAAAGGGTTTTATATGAGAGTTATACATGGAATAAAACCGCTTTTTGCCAATGCATGGGCTGCGTCACAAAAAAATTTTAATAAAAATGATTCAGAAACCGAGCGTTTAAACAGAGTAGCTAATGTCATAGGCGGTCGTGTAGCTGATAATATTAATAATCCAGATTCATCCACTAAATGGGTGAATACTTGTGCAGTTCGGATGAGTTATATTTTGAATTATTCTGGATTAAAAAATAAAACCTAACGGCAAGCTTACAGTTTCAAGAAGTGATAAAAACTGGTATTACTATCGAGTAACTAATTTAATTAGCTTTCTTATATCAGAATGGGGTAAACCCGAATCTATTAAATATCCAACAGCAATAGGAAGAAAAGGCATTATATTATTTCAAGTTTCAGGATGGTCTAATGCAAATGGCCACGCCACACTATTTGATGGTAACTCATGTTATGATCACTGTTATTTTAGTGAAAATGAGCCTGAAAAGGGATATGTAACACTTCAAGCCAATTTTTGGGAACTGAAATGAAAAAATTTAAATTGCAAATAATATCCAGCTGCTCCATATTATTGCCATTGATTAGCCAAGCATCAACTCCCGAGGCAGTGAACCGTACCTTTATAGAGAATTATAAGGATATGGTTTTTGCATCTTGTATCACCAAAGCATACAAAGGAAATAAAGACGTAGAAAAAGATACAGGCAGCAGTGTAAGTGCACTAAAAGACTGGATTGATTACGACATTGATAAAAGTATAGATAAAGAAATTGTACTAATCAATTCTTATTTATCCCGTAATTATTTTAATCCACTGGCTGAGCAGGAAGTTAAAGGAATAAAATTTGATTTTCTAAAATGTTTGGATCTTTACCATAGCAAAGACCTAGAGACACTTGCCAGAAAAGTAATTTCAAGTCCAAATGAAAAGGTGACGAAAAATTGAAAAGCAAAAGATAGACACAAACAGAATCAATACTAAAATTTAACATAATATATATTATGCGAAATATGCAAATTATAAATCAATATAAAATATTATTATTTATCGCATGTAGCACTTACATATCTGCGAATTCATAACTACGCAAACATACTTTACCCAGTAAGCCAATAGTTTAAATTACGAACCATATTTTTTATCGTAAAATACAGATATGCTCTGCAATATACTACTGACACAGACAGGCTATAAGAACTGAATGAGTTTGAAAGTTTCTGGGCTAAATTTGATAATTCTGGAATTATAATGCAAAAAAAATTATTACTGGTTGACGGTTCATCTTATTTATACCGCGCATTTCATGCTTTAGCACCTTTAACCAGTCCTACAGGAATGCCCACGGGAGCATTATACGGTGTACTGAATATGCTCAGACGCCTGCGCATGGATACAGCACATGATTATGCCTGTTGCGTATTTGATGCAAAGGGCGAAAATTTTCGCCATCAGATGTATCCAGAATACAAAGCCAACCGTCCCCCCATGCCTGAAGATTTAAGGCCACAGGCTGAGGCTTTACCAGAACTAGTCAAATTGATGGGATGGCCTGTATTATCTGTTAGCGGTGTAGAAGCAGATGATGTTATAGGTACATTATCCTGCATGGCACAACAGGCTGGATACGAAGTAATTATTTCCACAGGCGACAAAGACATGGCTCAGCTGGTAAATAATCAGGTGACTCTAGTCAATACCATGAACAATGAAAAGCTTGATATCACAGGTGTAATAGAAAAATTTGGTGTTAAGCCTGAACAAATTATTGATTATCTAAGTTTAATTGGAGATAAGGTCGATAATGTGCCAGGTGTTGATAAATGCGGGCCAAAAACAGCTGTAAAATGGTTAAAGGAATATGAAACCTTGCAGAATATCATCCAGCACGCCAACGATATTAAAGGTAAAGTTGGAGAAAACTTACGCCACGCAATACCTAAACTCCCCCTTTCTTACCAGTTAATCACAATTAAAACAGATGTAAACCTGCAAGATGTATTACCACGCGGACTAGAAGATTTAAAACGTCAGAAGCCAAACTGGCAAGAATTGATACCAAACTTTCAAGAATTTGGCTTTAAAAATTGGTTAAAAGAAGCGCAAACGCATCTGGATGAACATCACTTAAATGATTCTAAAGAGCCAACAGGAGATTTGTTTGCCGAATCAGAAATCATTAAAAACTCTGGTACAGACAATAATACAATTAGCACTGAAACGGATTATCTAAGGAACATTCCTAAACAATATTCAGCAATTACAACAAATGAACAATTAACAGAATTAAAAACACAGTTAGAAAACGCCCATACCATCGCTCTGGATACTGAGACCGATAATCTAGACGCCATGAAAGCTAATCTAGTAGGTATCAGCATCGCTTTAGAACCAGGTAAAGCCTTTTACATTCCTGTAGGTCACAACCCTACTGCTGTAAATGAACAGCTACCTTTAGAAACGGTATTAACCTGTTTGAAGCCTTATCTAGAATCAAATAAGCTTGGCAAAATCGGTCAAAATATTAAATATGACCAACACGTATTAGCCAATTATAACATCGGCCTAAATGGTATTATTGGCGACTCTATGCTTGCTTCTTATATTGTCGAAAGCCACCTTGGCCATAGTCTGGACGAGCTAGCACTCCGGCATCTAAACTGGCAGACTATTAAATATGAAGATTTATGTGGTAAAGGCGCCAAGCAAATTTGTTTCTCCGATGTGCCTCTGGATGAAGCTGTGAATTATGCTGCAGAAGATGCAGATGTGTCATTGCGTTTAGAAATTTTACTCCGGCAGCAAATGAATTCAGCTCAGCTAGAGCTTTACCATCATCTAGAAATTCCAATTGAGCGCATATTATTTCTCATGGAACGTACTGGAGTATTAATTGATCGACAAGAATTAACACAACAGAGCCACGAGCTAGGCAATCAGCTAATCAAACTTGAAGAACAGGCATATCAGCTGGCAGGCCAACCATTTAATTTGAATTCCCCCAAACAACTGCAGGCCATTCTATTTGATAAAATGGGTATCCCAACTACGGGACTTAAAAAAACATTATCTGGTGCAATTTCAACCAATGAAGCTGTGCTTGAGAAACTGGCAACGGATTATCCCCTTCCCAAGCTCATTCTACAGACACGAACGCTGGCAAAACTGAAATCCACATACACCGACAAACTCCCTCAGCTGATTAATTCACATACTGGGCGTGTACATACTACCTACGCGCAAGCCGTAGCCATTACAGGTCGACTGGCTAGTAACAACCCGAATCTGCAAAATATACCTGTCCGCACAGAAGAAGGCCGCCGAATCCGCAAAAGTTTCATCGCCCCACCCGACCAGCTAATCGTTTCTGCCGACTACTCTCAGATAGAACTACGTATCATGGCACATCTTTCAAAAGATGCCACTCTGATTGATGCCTTCCAAAATAATGAAGACATCCATAAACGCACAGCAGCCGAAATTTTTTCTACTTCGCAAAATGAAATAACAGCTGAACAACGTCGGTATGCTAAAACGATTAATTTCGGGCTGATTTATGGTATGAGCGAATATGGTTTGGCGAAGTCATTAGGAATCGAATTGCAAGCAGCTCAACATTTCATATCACGCTACTTTAGTCGTTATCCAGGTGTGCATGAATATATGGAAAAAACTAAAGAACAGGCATTTCAGCATGGTTTTGTAGAAACTTTATTTGGTCGGCGCCTCTACTTACCAGGTTTAAAGAGCAACAATGGTACAGAACGTGCTGGAGCTTTGAGAGCAGCCATCAATGCGCCAATGCAAGGAACTGCTTCTGATTTAATCAAACGAGCTATGATTGCAGTGCAAGATTGGCTGGAACAGCAAAATATGCAATCAAAACTCATTATGCAGGTACATGACGAATTGGTATTACAAGTAACAGAATCAGAACTTTCCGATGTAATGCATCAATTACCAGAATTAATGTCAGCTGTTGCCAAATTAAGCGTTCCATTAACTGCTGATGTTGGCAGCGGACATAATTGGGAAGAAGCTCATTAAATAAGCATTTTGTAGAATTATTTCGATTGCAAATTGAGAGTAAAAGCAGTCTGCTATTAAAGGACTGCTTTTTCATAACCTACTGAATATATAAAATTAAAATGTTAATAAATAAAATTAACAATCATATGACAATACAAACATAAATTATTAACATGTAAATTAATGCGATTTAATTAGATTCGACCTTCTTTAGCTAATTGTTCACGCATTGCAGATATTTGTTTGCCATAATCCTCAAACCCAAATATAGCAGATCCAGCAACAAAAGTATCAGCCCCTGCTTTTGCTATTTCAGCAATATTATCTATCTTAACACCCCCATCCACTTCAAGACGTATATAGCGTCCATTATTATTGGCATATGTATCAATTATGGAGCGAACTTGTCGAATTTTTTCTAAAGTCGAAGGAATAAAACTCTGACCACCAAATCCCGGATTCACGGACATCAGTAATATTACATCCAATTTGTCCATTACTTGCTCTAAAACATATAATGGAGTAGCAGGATTTAAAACCAACCCAGCCTTACATCCTGCTACTTTGATCAGAGATAAACTTCTGTCTACATGCTTACTAGCTTCAGGATGAAAAGTAATAATATCTGCCCCAGCGCTAGCAAATGCATTAATCATATCGTCTACTGGCTCTACCATCAAATGCACATCTATAGGAACAGAAGCATAGGGTTTGATAGCCTGACAAACCATGGGTCCAAATGTCAGATTCGGTACGTAATGATTATCCATTACATCAAAATGTATCCAGTCTGCACCTGCGTCAATAACGGCTTTTATTTCATTTCCCAGAAAAGCGAAGTTTGCAGACAATATACTGGGTGCAATAAAAAAATCAGGCTTTTTTAAGTTATTCATAAATAAAAGACTCCAAGTATATAATATTCTTTACGCAAGTTTACGGCCATTATATGTGCTTGACTGCTAATGAAGTATACTCATATTGTCCGATGGAAATTAAAGGGAGAACACAATGGTAGCACTTTGCTGGCAAAAAATAGTACGCTATTGTACCGGCATTGCACTATTCGCATTCACTTGCTCTACTTTTGCTTCTGGACAAGTTAATTGTGATGTCCGCAAGCTAGAACTAACACAAATGCAAAAAGCCAGACTCAGATTTATTAGAATGCAGTATAAACGAAATCAGGATACCAACTTACAACGTACTGCAAACAACAAACGTAAAAATGAACAATTAAATCAGATTCTGATGCAACCTAAATTTGATGAAGCTGACGCCAAACGCTATGTTTTAAACCATTATATGCCGCGGATGCAGCAAGACGTAGATGAATTAAAAGTTCAACATGAATTTTTACAGGTTTTAAATCGGCAACAACGTCTTAACTGGATAAATAACTGTTTGCGCTAAAATTATAAATATAGATTTGTTTAAATATCAATAGTTAGAATATATCTGAGATATTTATTCTTATCCATAAATACATTAGTATTAAAAAAATTTTAGCGTTCGCTTTTAATTATTGTTTTTTACATTCAGGGCTTCCAGATGGATCACTTATATTACTGACGTCTTTATTATCACAAATATAAGTACTTGAATCACTGCTCATCCAAATGGATTTTTTTAAATTTATTCCCCCTTTTGGTTCAGCATATAGATGAAAATCACTGCAATTATCGGTACTATCACAAACTCCGGCTATTGTATATTTCCTATCCACGTTAGTATTTTTACCAACATGATTTTTAATTGCTTCGTCTATATTTGACTTTTGTATATTACTATTAAACAAACTCAGTTTTTGCTGGGCAACATCCTGATTGATCATAATCAATGTAGAAGTAGCATCTGCTAAATCTGCTTTTTCTATATAGTTATCATAGGCTGGTAAAGCAAGAGCTACCAGTATTCCCATAACAGCTACTGCGATAATAAGTTCTATTAAAGTAAAACCATTATTATATTTTCTCATGCATCTGCACCAAGTATAAAGTTTATATCTTATCAAAAATCATATAGAGATGCCTGAATGGTTTCCTCAACAATGGCAGTAGTACTATCATTTTTTCCCCAACCTTTGGCCGTAATTCTAAATAAATATATACCAACACCTGCATTTTTATCGGGTCCCAGATATTCAATGACATATCTAGATTTTACGTCTTGATTTTGTGGTGAGGAAGGAGTGGTATTATCTGGTTGAACTTTGGTTGATGGATCTCTATTGTCTTTGCCATCTATATTTGAAAAAACATTTGATCGTTTCCAAACATCAGGCAATTCACCACAATTCTTTTCAACTGCAGCTAAAACACTTAATACTGCGGCTGCATCAATCCCATTAGCTGCACATAATCCATCTTTACAATCACATGAAAATATTTGTTGTGTTTTCAAACCTGGCCATTTGCTAATTCTATCTTCTGCTGCTTTCAAACCAATCTGAGCATTTTGAAGAGCAAGCTGATGATCACTATCATTAGCACTGGTTCGAGTATCCATTGATGTGCTTTGCATCGTAGCTACAACCAGAAATGCAATAACAATCATCATTATCAGAACTAGAAATAATGCAAATCCAGACTGTCTGGTTTGTAAGGATCTATAATCGATTTTCATGTCAGATGTCATATTCCAGAATAGTTTATCTGTAAATTATTTACCACTTGTACAAACTTCACCCTGTCTAACACTTGCATTGATTTCATAATCTATTTCAGTATTATTTGTACTTGTGCTTGTCAAATTTGGATTTACACTAAGTGTAGTTTTAATCATTACCGGAGGGTGCAAAAAATCCAAATCCAAATCTTGTTTATGGCTAATATTTGGTTCTAACGGCTTCATTTGTCCTGCTTCAGATGCACTTGAAGCAGCTGAAGCCTCCGAAGCTTTGTGAATAAGTGGACATTCTGAATCTTTATGTGCATCATAATAAAAATCATATTTGGCTTTTACGACATTACTCACGATCAACTCTGGAGCACTCCACATTTGATTAATGTAATTTATACGATAAAAACCGGGCTTAGAATCAAAAACTGTCGTCCCTACCAAATAAACAACCCCACTTACAGCTTCACCAAGTTTTTCATGCTCACCCAGTTTTTTAATGTCAGTATTGCATTGGCTAGCAAGAATATTATTGGCTAATTTATCATTTATAAACGTAAGTACTAAAGGTTTGCTTCCTGCTACAGGTGTGACACCAATATCTTTAGTAAATGTAGTAGATAAATACTGTTTATTATTAGAGTTGGTGAATGCTCCAGTAAAAATGTCATTTAATTCATTAATATCAGGGGGATTCATACAGCTAAAATTAGCTAGCTGACGCATATCACTTCGTATAACATTCGAAGCATTACGAACATCTTGTTCATAATTTATCCGTGTCTTAACCTGCTCTTTTAATTTATAAGTTGCTAGAAAGGTTGAGCTTGCTGCTAGTAACACAATAATACTGATTGCCGTTGCCACCATAAGTTCAACCAAGCTGAACCCTTGCTGTCTGACTAGAAAATTCTTTGGTTGAGGCTCTATATGGGATTTTCTCATCAGTACAATCCTAATATTTTTATTTAATGTTTTTTTCATTATTGGCCTGCAGTCAGAGTATACGAAAAGCTATTATTATTATTAACATTATTATTCTTATCGTTTTTGTCCAGTGCCTGACCACTCCAAGAAACATCTATTTTACCATTTCGAATAGTACAGGAAGTTATTTGTGCATTAGTTAAATGAATATTTAAACGATTATTACAGTTGGCATCATCAAAATTTGAATAATCTTTAGCTATATATAATATTTTATTTTTATTTTCATCTAATTTTTCTTTAAGGGAAATTCTGGCTTCTGAATTCATTAGTTCGATATAATTTTGCACTGCTCTTGTTACTTCTCCTTGGTTTGCAGCATTAATTGAAGTATGCACCGCTGTAATCTGAGCCAGCATCAATGCCAATACACCAAATGACAATACAAACATAGCCACAATTGCTTCTACAATTGTAGAACCATTTTGTTTCTTTAATTTATGTAATGAATATACAACTAAATGGCATTGATTCATAAACTTATCCAAATATTTTCATATTAATAATTTTAGTTAAATAATTGAGAAGTACAAATCTGAGTATTTGAAACCGAATCATTCCCAGATTTTCCATAACAGGCAATCGGCTTACCGCTTGGTGTTATTATGATTCGTCTTTTAATGTCTTCGTATTTAGCATCAGTAACTTCTAACGCTACACTGGATTGCCCTATATCCCAATTAGATGAATTTTTGCCATAACCTAATCCAAACTGACCATTTGGCATGAAAGCTAGCATTTTGGATTCTGCAATTTCGTCTTTACAATCAGCCTTGCCATTTTTACACACACCCCAATGCATTTTAACTTTAATTTTATTTATATTATCATCATAATTCTGATTTAAAGCTACTGTGCGTACTGATGTATCTTTAGAGGCATTATACGCACCATCTAAATCATTATCACTGAACGCAATAAAACCTTGCCATTTTGTACCATTTTCATAATCGCCAAAATTTACACAAGTATTAGAAGTAGAAGTATTTTTTCTAATTAATGTGGGGCAGATTAAAACTGGAGTATTAGTACGTATAGCCTCAGCTCTGGCAAACTGAAACATTGCAAGTAATTGATCAGCACGGTTATAAGCTCGATGGGAAGCAACCAAATGATTCATAGCTGGTAAGGCTACAGCCGCAAGTATGGCTGTAATTGCTATAACGATTAACAGTTCTATCAAGGTAAAACCAGCATTGCTTGGTTTGGATGAAACCATAATTCAACCCTAAAAGTGCCCAAATTAAGTTAATATGGAATTATTTTCGTATAATTTTACAACATTTCACTGGTTTATGACTATTTTTCTGGCTTGAAAACTGAATTATTCATCAAAATAACCTTCAGGCATGGCCGCATTGTCAAATTTAGTAAACTGACCTTGAAATGTCAGATGCACTTTCCCTGTTGGACCATTACGGTGTTTACCGATAATACATTCTGCCAATCCCTTAAATTGGCTGTCTGGATGGTAGTATTCGTCACGATACATAAACATAATCAAATCAGCATCCTGCTCAATTGCGCCTGATTCCCTTAAATCTGACATCATGGGTCGTTTATCTGTTCTCTGCTCAACTGTACGCGATAATTGTGACAATGCGATGATAGGCACCTGCAGCTCTTTAGCTAAGGACTTAAGAGACCGTGAAATTTCTCCTAATTCTGAAGCTCGGTTATCTGAGCGTCCAGAGCCGGACATTAATTGTAAGTAGTCAAGCACGATGAGACCCAATTTACCCCCTTGCTGTCTGGCAAGACGTCGCGCACGTGCACGTACTTCTAATGCAGTCAAACCTGGGGTTTCATCAATAAACATAGGAGCATCAGTAAGTTTAACTACTGCATCGTTAAGTTTACCCCAGTGTTCATCCTGCAACTGTCCGGTTTTAAGTACACTTTGGTCTACTCGCCCTACTGAACCAAGCATACGCAGTACCAGCTGTGCTCCACCCATTTCCATTGAGAAAACCGCAACCGGCAATTTTTCTGCTATAGCTACATGTTCTGCAATATTCAAAGAAAAGGCCGTTTTACCCATAGACGGGCGTCCGGCTACAATAATCAAATCCCCCGGCTGTAGGCCAGAAGTCATTTTATCCAGATCAATAAATCCGGTTGACACTCCAGTAACATCGTTTTTATTGTCCCGTGAATATAAATAATCAATCCTTGTAACAACTTCTTTCAATAACACCGGCATGGTTAAAAAACCCTGCTTCGACCTTGCGGTAGATTCTGCTATTTGAAATACACTATTTTCTGCTTCATCGAGCATCTGTGCAGCATCTTTACCCTGCGGACTATAGGCTGAGCGTGCTATCTGTGTCCCTACCTGTGCCAGCTGACGCATAATAGAACGCTCCCGAACTATCTCTCCATATCGGCGAATATTAGCTGCAGAAGGTGTATTCTGAGCTAAAGTAATTAGGTACTCAAGGCCGCCAGCTGCATCAAGCTCTTCTCTTCGTTGCAGTTCTTCCTGCACGGTAATGACATCTGCAGGACGGGAAAGCTCAACCAGTGTTTTTATACCCTTAAATATTAGCCGATGTTCATGACGATAAAAATCATTTTCATCGATTACATCCGCGATTCGGTCCCAGGCACTGTTTTCCAACATTAAACCACCCAGAACAGACTGTTCAGCCTCCATTGAATGTGGTGGAACGGCTAGCTGACTGATTTCTTCGTTGTTTATATTGTTTTCTTCCATATATTCTTACTTTAATAACTTCTTTTTCAATTTTACCATTAAGACCATGCTTATTTGCCGCAGATGAGAGCAGTGTATTACAATATTAACGAACCATATAAAGGTTTAAGGTGAGTTAAACGTTCTATATATTTGCAAATAAATATCATTTGCCTGAACGATAGACGCACTGTACAACACAAACTAACCACTCTATCAGAAGGAATCGCAACCATGGAACATAAATTACCGGTTTTGCCTTATGCTTTAGATGCATTAGCACCTCATATTTCCAAAGAAACCATGGAATATCACTACGGTAAGCATCATCAGACTTATATCAGTAATATGAATAATCAGATTAAGGGTACTGAGTTTGAAAATATGCCACTTGAAGAAATTGTTAAGAAATCTTCAGGCGGTTTATTCAATAATGCTGCACAATCATGGAATCACACATTTTACTGGTTTGGTTTTGCACCCAAAGGCGTGGCACTAACTGAAAATGGAGCCTTGGCACAGGCCATCAATGCTAAATGGGGCAGTTTTGATGCATTTAAAGAAGCGTTTGATAAAGTAGCTGCCGGAACATTCGGTTCTGGCTGGGCTTGGCTGGTAAAAACACCGGCAGGTGAATTGGATCTGGTATCAACCAGCAATGCGGCCACTCCATTGACAACTGATAATAAACCTTTGCTGACATGTGATGTATGGGAACATGCTTATTACATTGATTATCGTAACAGCCGTCCTAATTACTTAAGCAATTTTTGGGAAATTGTTAACTGGAGCGAAGTTGAAAAACGCTTTGCAGCCTGATACAAAAATAAAAAAACTGCCTTAATTTAAGGCAGTTTTTTTATGGATTCCTGTTTCAGTTTTTTTCTTCAGGAATATACCAGTAGTGCTTGGTGTTATGAGTTTGCATATATTGCTTGAAATCATTTGAATTATATGCAGCCTTTACTGCTTGAGCCCAAGGTTTTTGCACATTATCTGACCTTACAGCAACTACCAGTTCAAATGAAGGGACAATGTCTTCCTGAAGCAATGCCAGATCAGGATTAATTTTAGCTGCATAGGCTCTGCTTCCAGGAATAACTGAATAATCGAAATCAGACAAAGTGCGAGGAATATTTCCCGGATCCAGTTCAGTAATATTCAGCTTATAGGGATTCGATTTAATATCATTTTTGGAAATCATACCTGGATTAGATAAGGGGCTTAGAGTAATCCATCCTGCTTTGGCTAACAATCGGTATGCTCGTGCAGCATTTGCCGGATCATTAGGTACAGCAATTGCACTCCCATTTTTTATTGCTTGCAGATTGGTATGGCGTTTGGAATAGATTGCTGTAGGTACGGTGGGTATATGAGTTAATGCTACCAAATTAGCTTTTTTATTTTGGTTAAACGCATCCATATAGGCAGTATGTTGATCAACATTGATGTCGACACTACCTTGCTGCAAGGCAATGTCTGCCTGCATCAAATCTGAAAAATCAATTTGCTTAATTTGATAACCCTGTTTTTCCAGTATCGGCTTGATGGCATCAAGAAACAACTGGCTATAGGGTCCAGGCGAAGTGCCGATAACAATCTGTTTAGTACTGCTCTGTTCTTGCTGGCATGCAACGAGTGCCAGACATGTCACAATTAATATCAAAAAATACTTTATCAGTTTCATACCATTTGTTCCGATTGTGGGTAATTTAAAATTTCATTTTATAAAATAATATCTTTTTATTTTTGAATGGAAATTAATAACATTAATTGATTCCGTGAAATAAAAATTTGTTTTACTCTGTAATTCCTATTTGCTCGCTGATGAATATATCGAGCATAGGTTTACTCAAAATAAAATTAGTCTGTATATTCTCTTGAATAGCAGCAATGATAATAGAATAGTTATCTACTAACCAAAGAACGTAATTTTATAAGGTTATAATTAAAAAAGACGGCTTTAAGCCGTCTATAAGGTTAATTTTTTTTGGCTCTGGCCGCTAGCCAGTTACCCAAAGTCTGAATGATTTGTACGATTAATACCAACACGATAACAGTAACGATCATAATCACGTAATCAAAGCGCTGATAACCGTAATTTACTGCCAAATCACCAATCCCCCCTCCTCCTACTGTTCCGGACATTGCTGTGGCATCAATTAAACCAATCAACGCTGTGGTTAGGGCAAGAAGTATTGAGGGCATCGCCTCTGGTAGAATAAAGTAGCGAATAATCTGAAAATTTGTGGCACCCATTGATTGAGCTGCTTCGATAATTCCTGCGGGCACACTTAGTAATGAATTTTCTATTAGACGTGCAATGTATGGTGAAACAAATATTATCAACGGAATAATCATTGCTTTAGTGCCAATAGATGTATGAATAAATATACTGGCAACCGGCAAGACGCATATTAACAAGATGATAAAAGGTAATGAACGGACAATATTTATAATGATATTTAGCAGGTTATACAAAATAGGTTTAGGCCACACGCCACCCTGACGTGTCAGCAACAGTAAAACGCCTAATGCAGTACCCAGTATTGAACCAAGTACAAAAGAAATGCTGACCATATTAAAAGTCTGCAATAAAGCTGTACCAAACTGGTCAGCTGTTAGTGATGTATCCAACCAATGATTCATACACCACCTCTTCCAACCTTAACGCCTCTTTCCTGCAAAAACGCCACTGCTTTGTCTACATCTGTTTCTGTGCCATTCATCTGAATAAACATGCTACCAAGCACAACGCCTCCTATTTCACGCATATTTGCAAAAAGAATATTGATTTCTACGAGCTGCTTCAAAATTAGCTCATTAACAACAGGTTCTCTGGCTGAATCACCTAAAAATTCTAATCTAAATATATTGCCTTGTTCTGTCAGACTATCTAATACAGCTTCTGGTATTTCTGCATTGATAACGGTACTCACAAATTTTTTGGTTGTTTCTTGCTGAGGTGCTGAAAAAATATCCAGTACAGAACCTTGCTCGATAACTTGACCTTTCTCCATTACCGCTACTTTATTGCAGATAGAACTAATTACTTCCATTTCATGGGTTACCAGCAAAATTGTAATATTGCGTTCACTATTGATTTGTTTTAATAATTTTAAAATAGAAAGGGTTGTCTGCGGGTCTAGCGCTGAAGTAGCTTCATCGCATAAAAGTATAGAGGGTTCAGTAATTAAAGCACGTGCAATGCCAACGCGCTGTTTTTGTCCGCCGGACAATTGGCTGGGATAACTCGCTTTTTTGCCGGACAAATCAACATAAGAAAGCATGGCTTCTACTCGACGCTCAATTTCTTCCTTGTTTAAGCCCTGTAAAACTAATGGAATGGCAATATTCTGAGCAACAGTTTTGGATTCTAGCAAATTGAAATGCTGAAAAATCATGCCAATTTTTTTCTTGTGCGCACGTTGTGCCTTCACATCCAGCTTATTTAAATCAACGCCATCTACTTTAACGATACCTGAAGTAGGTTTTTCCAGTTGATTAACCAGCCGGATTAAACTGCTTTTGCCTGCTCCACTCCAACCGATCAACCCGTAGATATCACCGGTATCTACAGTAAGATTGATATCATTTAAGGCATGTACTTGCTGTTTGTTTTTGATATAAGTTTTTTTTATATTTTCAAATATGATCATAACGACCCTTAATAACCCTGAGCGACTTCTTCCTGTTTATATATGTGTAATGCGATACAAATAGTGTACTTGATATATTATGAATGTGCAGAGGGATTCACCCAAGCCAAAGGCTAAAAAATGCAAGTATACTGTAAATAGTAGTGAAACTGGCTAGAATTGTTATATTAAAATAAAGTTTACTGAAGAGTTAGGCTTTGTAGCAATGTTTGCCAGTTTGCCTTTTGACATTGATGCTGCTGCCAGCACAAAGCAAATGCTTCGCTTTTCAGCCACAACCATTCAGTTTCACGCGCCGCTTTAATCTCGTCGGTCCAAAATTTGGATGGTATAGCCGGATGGCACATGATAAGCAAACCACTATTAGAAGCACTTGCCAACCATTCATTCCATTTAAACTCTAGTATCTGTCTATCAGCTTTAAAATTGTAAATACCAGCAAAAGCATGATTGTGCGGTATATGTACACTTTGTAAAAATTTATCCAATTGTGAGCCGCCGAGGGCATGAATTATCTTAGCTTTTATATCTCGTTGCGTGGTTTTTGTACTGCGAATAGCAATTGTATTGTCGTAACGTCGCAATAATGTATTAATTAATACGGAACGTATCTGCGGAAACTGATGGACATGTTGATGTCCGTCCACAAAAACTGGTTTCGCGCCGATTTTATCTTCAAATAAATCCAGCTGTTGATTAATTGCATTTTGTATTTTGTTTTGTTTCCATCCATGCAGATAGGATTTGAATAAAACTCGTTTTAGACCACCCGAAGCCGCGAAACCGGTTAAATCAAAGTGCAGGCCTATGTCGATGTGATGCCTTTTGAGCTCAGCCACCTCATCTGGTGCAATTGTCCCAAAACTCATAAAACTGCTAGCCTGTATACGTTGCATCTCCGCTAAGCGCAGAACGGCTTCATTAACAGCTGGAGACAGCCCCAAATCATCAACATTAATCATGACTGGTTTCATGGCTTACTTTCTCGTTAAAGGCCCAAAACTTACCCAGTAAAAAAGATAATACCATTACGATTGCGGTTACAATAAACCACAACCACCAGTAGGCCTGATTTCCAAACCAATTGATTCCGGCCATAAACAGAATCTGATTTAATGCAAATCCCGTCAAGGAACTGCAAAACCAGCGCCAGAGTGCCTGCAGCCAAGTATAGCCTGTTTGGCTGAATGTAAAATGATAGTGGCCGACAAAGCTAACCACGAATCCACATAAAAAGGCCATTGGATTAGCGATTACAGGCAATAGTTTTGCATACTGTACGAGCAGTACAAGACAGGAAAAGTGCGTTGCCGCAGCAGCTGAGCCTACAACAACAAACCACAAACCCTGTTTAGATAATGATTTCATTTTTGGTCGCGACTGTCCCACACTTTGTCCACCAGATAAAGCGGCCGTTGTTTCACTTCTTCATAAATACGGCCTATATACTCACCAATCACACCGAGACAAACCAATTGAATGCCTGCGGAAAACATTATTCCCGCAGCCAGTGTAGGCCAGCCGGCAAGATCTTTGCCAAAAAACAGGGTATCACCAACGATGTATAGTCCGTATATGATGGCCAATAAAGAAAGAATCAGACCCATACGTGAAATCCAGCGCAAGGGTCGTTGTGAAAAGGAAGTAATTCCAACAAGAGCCAGCTCAAACAGACTAAAATAATTAAATTTACTCTTTCCTGTCTTTCGCGGAGAAGCCTGAAATGGGATATATAGAGTGGAAAAACCTACCCATGCGTACAACCCTTTCATAAATCGCTGGCGCTCCGGTAGTTGCAATAAAGCTTGAACAACACGTTGCTTCATCAAACGAAAATCGCCCGCATTCGGGGTCAGCTCATAACGGTGCGTATCCTGCATGAAATGATAAAACCCATTTTTTAATGTCCGGATTAACAGGCTTTCGTGTTCTCGCGAGGTTTGTACTGCTGCCACTACATCCACATCTCTGGTATGCATTAAGTCCAGCATTTCCTTCAGCACAACTATTGGATGCTGTCCATCTGCATCCATCATCGTCACTAGCTCCCCCTGAGCTTGTGCCAATCCAGCAGTCAGCGCTGCTTCCTTACCAAAATTGCGCGAAAATTGTATTAGTCGCAAAGCTGTATTTTGAGGAAGCTGCTCTTTGAACTGATTATAAGTAGCACTTAAATGGTCTTTACTACCATCATCAACTAGTATCACTTCACAAGCTTGCTCCTGCTGTCCAGTAAAAGAAAATAACTCTGGCAAAAAACGTTTTACCACTGCTGCATCATTGTATATTGGTAAAATAATACTCAAACCAATTCTATTTTTTTCCATTTAATTTACCTCGCAGGCTAATACCAAAGCAAATAACTTAAATTCTGAGTAAATAATAGCCAATTTTTAAGCTATAAAAAATATACCTGTTGTTATTTAAGACAATTTTTAGGTATATAAGCCTGCCAGATTACTTTCAGCGGTTCGCGCTCAGGTAATTTGGTCCATCTAATAAACCATTCTCCTTGTTTCATCACCATATCAGGCTGTTGATTTAGTGTTTGTAACCAGGGCAGGTTTGGCTGCTCATTAGCCGGCCATATTGCTAAAGTACCATGCTGATGCAAGCGTTCAGCGTTCATCCATGGTGAATAGGCCGCATCACCAGAAACCATCACCGAAGGTGAAAATTCAGAATAAGAAGCCACTAGTAAAACAATCCAGTCTGAACCCGTAACACTATCCAGTTTACATGAAGAAAACGTTTGCCACTGCATATCTGCTTGTGTAGCCAGAGCCTGCTGCGGCCAGTCCATGCGTGAAGGTTTATGACGTATGCGTGCACCAAATTCAACATAGATAGCCATCAATATAGTAACAAGCAATGCCCAGATAGCAATGCCTTTGAGCAAGGAGGATTTTTTAAGCGTAAACACCTGTTCAGGAATCAGCGCAACTATAATCAATCCGGAAAGTCCCCACATCGGCATGCCCCACATGTCGCGCAAACCTAATCCAAAAATCAAACCAGCACCAACAAGTAATAGCGTCGGCATCAATCCCATCCATAATAGGAAACGCCAGTCTGACTGATGAAGAATTTGTGCTGGTGTACGCAAGCTCAGGCGTGTCCGATTACAAAGCAAAATCAGCAATAGTGGAAGATGATTGATTATCTGTGTTCCCAGATAGCCCAATGCAGCCAAATGGCCATTGCGACTGGCATCTTCTGCAGAGCGGGCTGAAGCATAAGTTAATGGTAGCCAATCATGCTGTATCAGCCAATATACGTTCGGAGCAAATACCATCAAAGCCAGAAGCATTGCCAGCCAAGGTTTCGGTGTACACCACAAGCGGCGGTAAGAAGTACACAAGGAATACAGCAGCATGGTAAAAATCAATACTGCCACAGTGTATTTCACCAGCATACCGGCACCGGCTATAAAACCAAATATTAACCAATAGCGCCAGTGATTTTTTCGTGTCGCAAGATAAAATGTATAAACCAGCCCCAACCAGACTGGCATTTGTGCAATATTATGATTAAATTCCAATGATGGCCAAGTATAATAAAACACAGCCAATAAAAACAAACTGCCTAAAAAAGCTCTGGCCGGACTCATCAGCTCACGTCCAAACAAATAGGCCAACCAAAGGCTTAAAGCTATAGTGCACTGGCTCAGGATATAGGGACCAATGTGTCCAAAAAGATTATAAAAAGAATATAAAACCCAGCTTGAAAGAGGTGGATGCTTATAATATCCCCATTGCCATTCTCGACCCCAGTAAATACCTTCAGGTACGTCCAAAGGATAGCTGGCGGAAAGTATAAATGGCAGTACTGCCCAAATAATAAAATAAAGTGCCAACCACCAAGGCAATCTGACTGAAAACGGTTTGCTTGACATGGAAAGTTTTAGTTTTTGGAAACCTACTATTATAAGGGTATTGAAAAAAATAGGGGTAAATGGAAAACACAAACCCTGCGCTGAGCAATGATCGGATGCTGATTACTTAAAATCCGACAGAAAGCTTAAGCGCAACTGGAAAACCAATTGCGCTTAAATATATCAAGCTAGATCATCTACGCCACTTGAAATTTAACTGAAATTTTTTCCGGCCAGATTAATTCTAATTCATCTCCAGATTTAATGGCTGCAACACCTGCCGGTGTACCTGTATAAATAATATCACCAGCCTGTAAGCCATATACACGTGATAAATAACTGATAATTTGGCAGCAAGTAAACATCATATCACCACTGTTTCCACGCTGACGTATCTGCCCATTAACCTTTAAATAAAAATCCTGCTGCTGAATATCATTAATTTTATCGGCAGCAATGAAGGATGAAATACATGCAGCAGTGGGAAAACCTTTAGCTTTCTCCCATGGCAAACCTTTTTCCTTTAACTTACTTTGCACATCACGCGCTGTTAAATCCAAACCAATTGCATATCCGCCCACAAAATCTAAAGCGGTATCCTCCCCAACATCTTTAACATCTTCTTTAATGTAAATTACTAGTTCACATTCGTGATGCACATCCTGACTATATGCAGGCAGTATGATATTTTCTCCAGCCTGTACCAGTGCAGAAGTGGGTTTCATAAATACCACGGGTTCTTCAGGTTTAGCATTATGCAATTCTTTTACATGTTCGGAATAATTGCGACCGATACAAAAAATATTACTTACAACAGCCTCTTGGCCCTCGATCTGAATGGTTTTCAATCTCGTGTCCCCATAAAATATCGTTCAGTCTGATAAAGCTATCGGTTGGATTCTTATAGCTTTACACATAAAAAAACCAGAATATTGAAAACTGATTCTGGCTTTATTATGAGCGATTACATAGTTAATTACCGCCTAAACCGACTTAAAAACTGGTAATTTCACTCAATTTTAACAACTGCATAGGTTCTTTTAAATAAGGTTCTACTGTTTTAATCAAATTTTGAAAATGAGCAGTTTGTCCATGCTCGTTAATGGCTGCTTCATCAGCCCAGCATTCCACAAATACAATGCGGTCTTTTTTATCAAGATCTTTATTAGCTGTATAAAATACATTGCCCCGTTCCTCACGTGACATTTTTATGCATTGCTCAACAGCTGCTGAAATGTTTGGCCATGCATCTGCTTTCAATTCCATTGTAGCTACAAGCTTGATAGGATTTGACATAATTTTTATCTCCATTTTTTAGAACCAATACCATTTAAAAATAGTATTTATCACTAACAAGACTATTCCTTTAATCGTATTCTGGCAAATATAATCATCAATTGCGCCGGCTGGCATCCACTCCTTCCTGTACCGAATTGACACCAATAATCGTTAACCCCGGAAAATCTGCTGCTCGTTTCGGACAATTGGCTACCGGCACAATGGCATGAGTAAACCCCAGTTTTTCTGCCTCTCGTAAACGCTCCTGGCCGCGAGGCACAGGACGAATCTCTCCAGATAAGCCCACCTCGCCAAATACAATCAACTTTTCCGGCAACGGACGGTTACGATGGCTTGATAACATAGCCAGTATTACAGCCAAATCAGCAGCCGGTTCGGTAATTTTTACACCACCAACCGCATTTAGAAACACATCCTGATCATAGCAAGCAATACCTGCATGACGATTAAGCACAGCCAGCAGCATTGCCAGCCGCTCCTGTGCTAGTCCCACCGTTAAACGTTTTGGCGTAAAACCATGCGCATCATCTACCAATGCTTGAATTTCCACCAGCAATGGGCGTGACCCTTCCTGAGTAACCAGCACACAGGAGCCGGGAACATCATCACGGTAGCTGGATAGAAACAAAGCAGATGGATTAGATACCCCTTTGAGCCCTTTTTCAGTCATAGCAAATACGCCTAACTCATTGGCAGCACCAAAACGATTCTTAATCGCACGGATCATGCGATAATTAGAGTGAGTTTCACCCTCAAAATACAAAACCGTATCCACCATATGTTCTAAAACACGTGGACCGGCTATTGCACCATCCTTAGTAACATGTCCTACCAGCAGCATACTAATGCCTTGCTGCTTAGCTAATCTGGTTAGCTGAGCGGCACATTCGCGTACCTGAGAAACCGATCCAGGTGCAGAAGTAATGCTGTCAGAATACATAGTTTGAATTGAATCAATTACCACTACTTTGGGATTCAGACGTGCTATAGCCGCGCTTATGGCCTCAACACGGATTTCTGCCAGTAAGTGCACCCTATCCGCTTGGATACCAAGTCGTTGAGCTCGTAAAGCCACCTGTTGCGCAGATTCTTCACCAGAAACATACAGTACTGACTCTTCTTCAGCCAGTAAAGCAATTGTTTGCAACAGTAAAGTAGATTTACCTATGCCGGGATCTCCACCCAGCAAAATAACAGCACCATCCACCAGACCTCCGCCCAGTACCCTATCAAGCTCATTCATACCGGTAGGCGTACGCTGGACTTCCACTGCGCTTACCTCTGCCAGTAACTGTACCGCAGACTGACCAGAGGCCCATGATTGAAAGCGGCTATTGCCATTAGCTGCAGGCAGAACTATCGTTTCTTCTAGCGTATTCCATTCACCACAGTGCGGACAACGACCTTGCCATTTTGGCGATTGACCACCGCAACTGCGACATTGAAACTGAGTTTTTTGTTTTACCATTATTTCTTTCCGATAACCCACTTATAGTAAATACTGTATTCCCCAATTGAATAGAAAACCATTTTAAGAATTTAAATATTCCTGCTTTTGCCATTACCTAAAGCGAAAAACTCAACCATTACAAGCCTTATTCACATCTAATATAAATAATCTAATGATCTTTAATAAACAACAACCTTTATATCTACATTGCCAGATTGAAAACTTTATCAGCCTATCTAAATAAATCGTCACTGCTGGCATAAAGTTGAGACTATCTAAAAATATCCGAATAGCTTTTCAATCTATATGATGAAGAACTGGGATGGAGGATGTACAAAATAATTCTCAAGAGTATATATATGTAAAGTATTATATACTTCTGGTATCGAACCTATGCAGGATAAATTGAAACTATCCGGATGCACATAATCAGTGTCCAATAAAACAATGGTTATCACATTGCTCTGATTTTACTATCTGTATCTTTTGCAGACATATAAACAATTCTGTAAATTATTTCAAATAAACCTCCTGATTTTAGGCATATTACTTTTACCAAAACTAATATCATATTCCATATATATATACAGGTTTAAAAAATGTCCTTACCAATGATTGTCACCTTTGCAGTGTACATAGTAGGAATGATAGCGATTGGATTTTTTGCATATCGTTCAACGCAAAACTTCGGCGATTATATTTTAGGTGGACGTCGAATTGGCAGTATCGTTACTGCACTCTCAGCCGGTGCTTCAGATATGAGCGGCTGGCTGCTAATGGGTCTGCCGGGAGCTGTATTTTTGTTTGGGATATCACAAAGCTGGATAGCCATTGGCCTGATTATCGGAGCGTATTTAAACTGGTTACTGATTGCTGGTCGTCTCCGAGTATTTACTGAAATTAATCATAATTCTCTGACACTGCCAGATTATTTTGCACGCCGTTTTGATGACAATAGCTCTTTATTACGTATTATCTCAGCGCTGATCATTCTTATCTTCTTCACTATTTACTGTGCTTCAGGGGTAGTTGCCGGTGCCAAACTATTTGAAAGCACCTTTGGAATGAGTTACGGCTGGGCTATGCTGGCAGGAGCGGGTGCGACAATCATTTATACTTTTGTCGGTGGTTTTTTAGCTGTAAGTTGGACAGATACTATTCAAGCCAGTCTAATGATGTTTGCTTTGGTTTTAACACCTATTATGGTAATAATAAATGCCGGCGGTCTTTCGGATTCAATTGCCTATATTCACTCCTTAAACCTCGACTACACTAATTTATTTGCCCATATGGATTTGGTTGCAATTGTTTCTTTGCTAGGCTGGGGTCTGGGCTACTTCGGGCAGCCACATATTCTTGCCCGCTTTATGGCTGCTGACTCACATAAAGTGATGAAAAATGCCCGTCGCATCAGTATGACATGGATGGTTTTATGTCTGGCTGGAGCAGTTACCGTTGGCTTTTTCGGCATAGCCTTTTTTGCCCGACATCCTGAACTGAATTATCTAGTTAGCCACGGTAAACATGAGCGTATTTTCATCGAACTGTCAAAATTGCTTTTTAATCAATGGATAGCTGGCATCATCCTAGCCGCCATACTCGCTGCAGTAATGAGTACCCTGAGCTGCCAATTACTAGTTTGTTCCAGCGCCCTCACAGAGGATTTCTATCGCGCTTACTTTAGACCTAAAGCAAAGCAAAGAGAGCTAGTATGGGTAGGACGAAGCATGGTGTTACTGGTTTCAGTCATTGCCATCGTATTAGCAATTAATCCGGATAACAGCGTGCTGGATTTGGTCAGCCACGCATGGGCCGGCTTTGGAGCAGCTTTCGGACCAATCATAATTTTTTCAGTATTCTGGTCACGAATGACACGTAATGGCGCTTTGGCCGGTATGATTACAGGGGCGATAACCGTACTTTTGTGGATCAATTTCAAGTGGTTTAATATTTATTCGCTCATCCCGGGCTTTCTGCTTGCTTCAATAGCCATTGTGCTATTCAGCCTGTTTGATAAAAAACCAAATCAATTGATACAAAATCATTTTAAACAAGCACATGATCGTTATCATAACAATATGGATTAAATTACAATCTCGCATATAAGGATTTCAACATCAGATACCCTAACCAACACAACAGCAAATCAATTTATTTTATTACAAAGTTATATTATGATTTCGTCTTTAAATGACATAATCGTAAAAAATGAGTATCAAACACTGGCCTAAACACGATCGTCCAAGGGAAAAACTGCTCAAGCAGGGTGCCAGTGCACTCAGCGATACAGAATTATTGGCCATATTATTGCGTACAGGAACGAGGGGGAAAAGTGCCGTTGATTTGGCACGAGAGCTAATTGCCAAAACAGGCAGCCTGCGGGCTTTACTTGAGGCAGACTGTCAGCAAATTTGTCAGTACCATGGCATGGGTGTAGCCAGTTATACCCAATTTGCTGTTATTCGTGAAATCAGCCGACGCATGTTGGCAGAAGAAATACATTGCCGTCCGGTTTTCACCCAGCCTGAAACAGTCGCAGATTTTCTACGTTTGCTTATAGGGCATGAAAAGGTAGAAGTTTGCGTGGCCTTACTACTAAACCAGCGCAATGAGCTAATGCATACCATTGAGCTTGCCCGAGGTACCATCAATGAAGCCAGAGTATATACGCGCGAAGTAGCTGCTGCTGCCTTGAGCCACCATGCAGTATCGATTATTCTGGCACATAATCACCCTGGCCAATCAACTATGCCTTCTTCAGGAGATATTCAGCTTACTCGTCAGATTAAAGCAGCACTTAACCTTTTGGATATCCGCTTGCTCGACCATTTTATCGTCACTGCAGAAAAAACCACATCCATGGCAGTATTAGACCTGCTGTAACCAGCATAAGCATCTGAATCTAAAGATTCAGACAATACATTGTACAAAACTGGATAAAATCATCATTGCAGATTACAATAACGGGTTTAATAGTGTTATTTACCTGAATTACACGGAGTAAGCCCATGATTGATTTTGCTTATGCTGCCAACACTGCCGGTACACAAAGTAGCCTGATGCAGTTTTTACCTCTCTTATTAATTCTAGTTGTATTTTATTTTCTGATTATTCGTCCGCAGCAAAGCAAACATAAAAAACATCAGCAGATGTTAACTGAGCTGAAAAAAGGCGATAAAGTAGTTACACTGGCTGGAATGGTCGGCAAAATTACTAAAGTAAACGATCAATACTTCACCATTGAAATCGCACCGAAAGTAGAAGTTGAATTTGAGCGCAATGCCATCAGTGGCAAGGCACCAGAATAAAGCCTGTTATCTGCCGCAACGTTTCAGTTGCGGCCTTTATTTTCTTTACTTATATTGAAAAACAACAGTCTGCAAGTAAGGCAGCAAATATGAATCGTTATCCTTTATGGAAATATCTGCTTATCATCGTCACCATAGTTTTGGGGCTGCTCTATACCATACCAAACTTCTTCGGCGAGATACCAGCAGTACAAATCTCTACCAACCGTCAAGCTATTACAATTAACGAGCAGACTGAAAACACGGTTAAACAAGCACTGGCAGCTGCACATATACAGCATCAGGGTATGTTTATTACCGATGGTAGTCTAAAAGTTCGTTTCAGCGATACAGAAACTCAGCTTAAAGCACGTGATGCCATTGCTTCTCAATTTGGAGATGGCTATATAGTGGCTTTAAATCTGCTGGCCAACACGCCTGAATGGATGGAAAAAATTCACGCCAAGCCTATGTTTCTAGGGCTAGACTTGCGCGGCGGTGTGCACTTTACCATGCAGGTTGATATGGAATCAGCCGTAGACAAGACCTTAGACAGCTATGCCGGCGATATTCGTCGTCAACTGCGTAAACTACAAATTCGCAGCGGCAATATTGTTAAAAACGGACAAACACTGACCATCCCTTTTCAATCAACCAGTGACGCCGACAATGCAACATCTGGTCTGAAAAAATATCTCAACGATGCCACACTTACTCAAAACGGTGACCGTCTAATCGTCAGTCTGAGCAATACTGCGCTGGCTAGAATCCGCACTGATGCAGTGACCCAAAACATCAATACCCTTCACAACCGTGTTAACGAGCTAGGCGTGGCAGAACCTGTCATTCAGCAGGCAGGCCCTGACCGAATTGTCGTACAGTTACCAGGTGTACAAGACACAGCTAAAGCCAAAGATATCATTGGCCGTACCGCCACCCTGCAAGTGCGTATGGTTAGTGACGATCCAAATCTTTATCAGCAGGCACTTCAAGGACACAATCCGGATGGTTATGAACTATTACCTTCTGCTGGTAATGGAGCTCCCACATTGGTGAGCAAGCAGGTTGAACTAACTGGCGATAACATTAATGATGCACAAGCAAGTTTCAATGACAGAGGGCAACCCGGAGTCAGTGTGAACTTTGACAGTACCGGTGCAAGTATTTTCGCAGACCTTACCCGAAATAATGTAGGTAAGCGCATGGCCATGGTACTTATTGATCAAGGTAAAGCCGAAGTTATTACTGCACCGGTAATCAATGAACCTATTCCGGGTGGCAAAACTATCATTTCCGGCAACATGAGCATAGCCGAAGCCAATGATACTGCCCTGCTGTTGCGTGCTGGTTCTCTGGCTGCGCCAATGAAAATTATCGAAGAACGTACCATTGGTCCGTCACTGGGTAAAGAAAACATCAGTAAGGGATTTCACTCTACATTATGGGGTTTTGTAGTAGTTGCTGTATTCATGATGCTCTACTATCGCATGTTTGGCCTGTTTTCAGTGATTGCCTTGTCTTGTAATCTGCTGTTTCTGATTGCTATTCTGTCTGCAATGCAAGCCACACTTACCCTGCCGGGCATCGCCGCTATCGCCCTGACACTTGGTATGGCAATTGACTCAAATGTATTAATTAATGAGCGCATTCGAGAAGAATTGCGCCATGGAAATACACCGCAGATATCAATCAATGCCGGTTATGATCATGCATGGCACACAATTGTAGACTCAAACATCACTTCACTGATTGCTGGTCTGGCTCTGTTGATTTTTGGTTCCGGCCCTATACGTGGGTTTGCTGTAGTGCACTGTCTGGGGATTCTGACTTCCATGTATTCCTCTGTGGTAGTTTCACGTGCCATTGTAAATCTATGGTACGGCCGCAAACGTAAATTAAAAACCCTATCCATCGGCCACATCTGGATTGCTGATAATGCTCCTACCAGTAAAAACAAGGCTTAAATAATTATGGAATTTTTCAAAATCAAACGTGACATTCCGTTTATGAGCTATGGCAAGCTAACAACGGCGATATCACTAATTACTTTTATTCTGGCTGTATTTTTTCTGGTGACACGCGGATTGAATTTTTCAGTTGAGTTCACTGGTGGTACCGTAATGGAAGTGGAGTTTCAGCAGAGTGCGGATTTAAACAAGATTCGCACTGAGCTGGATGGATTAAAACTGGGTGAAGTTCAGGTACAGGCACTTGGTACTAATAAACAACTTATGATTCGCTTACCCAACAAAGCGAATATGTCCTCCGCTCAGTTATCTAATCAGGTAATGGATCTGCTTAAACAGCATCAGGATGGCGTAAGCTTACGACAGGTAGAATTTATCGGCCCACAGGTAGGTGAAGAGCTGGTAACACATGGGCTGCTTGCTCTGGGCATGGTTGTTCTAGGCATCATTATCTATTTATCCATGCGCTTTGAATGGCGTTTTGCCGTATCTGCCATCATTGCTAATATGCACGACGTGGTTATTATTCTGGGTTGTTTCGCTTTATTTCGCTGGGAATTTTCACTTACTGTACTAGCAGGTGTTCTGGCTGTGCTTGGTTATTCAGTGAACGAATCAGTAGTGGTATTCGACCGTATCCGCGAAAACTTTCGCAAACCCCATATGCGCGGCAAAAGTGTACCGGCAATCATTGATAATGCCATTACCGCGACCATGAGCCGTACAGTTATTACGCATGGTTCTACCGAAGCAATGGTTATCTCCATGCTGGTTTTTGGCGGAGCGGCACTGCATGGATTTGCCATGGCCTTAACTATTGGTATTGTATTTGGTATCTATTCTTCAGTACTAGTAGCCAGTCCGTTACTGCTGATGTTTGGTTTGAACCGACAAAATCTGGTTAAACCACCTAAACGTAAAGAAGAAGCCGTAGTATAAATACTAAACAATTACCATAGTCATTATCGTGTAAAAATCTCCAGATTAAATAAAAATCTGGAGATTTTTAATATCCGCTAGCGCCAAACCAAATTTTAATCTATATGCATAATGTCAGATAACCAATTATCTAACTCTTTAAACAATTAATCAGTGAAAATCCATTTGCATTTTATTGATTTTATTACAATCAATGTAATGCACGTTCATCCTTCCAACCTTTATCAGTCAAGACTAATATAGCAGCACGCCGTTGTGGCTCCTGTAAAGATTTCCACCAGTTTTCATCAGTGGTTTTAATCAGATTTTCAGCCCATTTTTCCGGTACCAATTTGGCATCATAAACCACCTTGGAAATAGTCATACCATTGGCAGGTGTGGGTTCAGTAAAGAGCACAATTTTATCTACCTTTTGTGTACCAAGGCAAAGCAGACTACCCTGAGCACTGTTGAGTACATTAGCTTCACCCTTGCTGGTCCGGTAATACACTGCCTGTGGAATATCTGGTCCACCATTTACAGTTAATGTGACATCTTTCCCTTGTTCGTATAAATCTGCATCTGTCAGAATATCCATTTGTTTCAGAGCTGTTTTATTGACTTTCTCTCCATCACTGTTTTTTCTGGCAATCCGAATTTCCTTATTTCCCAGAGTAATCATATTATTAATTCCACCCTGAGCGTTGTCTAATACCAAATTTACCGCCAGACATACCTTATCATTTTTGCCAAATTCATTAATTGCATTTGTAAAATTACTATTACTCGCCTCTTGTTTACCACTACAGGCGGCCAGTAACAGGCTGGCGGCAAATAATAAACTGATTTTTTTCATACCGACTTTCCTTATAAAATAATATTTTTGCACTGATTTAAGCATACTGCCAATGTGTCAGATTAGCAATGCAGACCCTATATCGTGAGTTTAAAAACAATCTGCATGCAACAAACCAACACTTAAGCTCGTTAGAGCAAACCGGTATAATATTCCTATGTACATTTACATGGTCTTAATTATGAGTATTCGGATTTATGGTATCAGCCAATGTAATACGGTAAAAAAAGCGCGTCAGTGGCTACAAGAGCATAAAATTGATGCTGAATTTATTGATTTCAAAAAAACACCTCCCATAGCTACAGATATCCAATTTTGGCTGACACAAATACCTAAAGAAACCCTTATTAATCGTAAAGGCACCACTTGGCGTAAATTAAGTGCCATCGATCAGCAGGATGCACTCTGCAGCAATGAAGCGGCCATACAGCTGATGATGAATCAACCATCAGTAATCAAGCGCCCTGTATTAATAAATGATAATCAACGCGTACTTGTTGGCTTCGACGCAGCAAAGTACAGTGAATTTTTAGCCTGATATTATTAAATCGACAAACCATGAACACCACTATTTTTATTTCAGACTTACATTTGTCAGAACAAACTCCTCCATTAAATAAACTTTTTCAGCGCTGTTTAGAACAATGGCAGGGAAATATTGATGCCTTATATATTCTGGGAGATTTTTTCGATGTATGGATTGGCGATGATGATGACAGTGATTTTATCCGCACCATCAAAAAAGAGCTGAAAGAATTTACTGCCAGCACGCCGGTTTATTTTATTCATGGCAATCGTGATTTTCTGCTGGGAGAAAAATTTTCCGCTGAAAGCGGTATCCAGCTATTAAATGCACCACAACAAATTAATCTTTATGGTCATGATTATATTATCATGCATGGAGATGAGCTATGTACCGATGATGTAGCTTATCAGCAATTTCGTATGCAGTCACGTAATCCATTATGGCAGATGGCCGTATTAAGTAAACCCATAGCAGAACGGAGATTACTAGCCGGACAAATTCGTCAAATGAGTGAGACACGTAAAAATAATGAAGGTAAAAGTGAAATCTCTGATGTCACTGAAGGTGCCATCCAGCAACTGATGGAAAACCATGCTCAAGATACCTTACCAACGCTGATTCATGGCCACACTCACCGCCCTGCCGTACATGAATCTAAACTGAATAATCAGTTATTCAAACGTTATGTTATACAAGACTGGGCTGAAAATTATGGAGGCTATCTCGCTGTCGATGCTAATGGTGTTCATGTACATGAACTTAAACTTTAAGTAGTTCCAACACGATTTTATGCATTTATAATTATCAGAATCATTTACTGTTGAAATATTGTTCAGTCTGATATAAAAAAGCCATACAGTATTTATCAGTATAGCTTTTTTATCAATATTTAAATATCATAAATAAAAAAGCCGTGTTTACAGATTAAAACACGGCTTAGTAAGGTATTATTTTACTATTTACTACCACGCATTAAATCAAAAAAGTCTGCATTATTTTTGGACTGTTTCAATTTATCAATGATAAATTCAGTAGCTTCAATATCATCCATTGGATGCAAAAACTTGCGTAGCAGCCACATTTTTTGCAGATGTTCATTTGATACCAGCAGTTCTTCACGACGCGTTCCAGAACGATTGATGTTGATGGCCGGGAATAGACGTTTTTCTGCCATACGTCTGTCCAGATGCAATTCCATATTACCCGTACCTTTGAATTCTTCGTAAATTACATCATCCATGCGACTACCGGTTTCAACCAAAGCAGTAGCAATAATCGTTAATGAACCGCCTTCTTCCACATTACGTGCGGCACCAAAAAATCGTTTAGGGCGATGCAATGCATTGGCATCAATACCACCAGTCAAAATCTTGCCTGAAGCTGGTATGACAGTGTTATAAGCTCGTGCCAGACGAGTAATTGAATCCAGCAGAATAATTACATCTTTTTTATGCTCTACTAAACGCTTAGCTTTTTCAATCACCATTTCCGCTACTTGTACATGGCGGGTAGCTGGCTCATCAAAGGTAGAAGAAACCACTTCCCCACGTACGGAGCGCGTCATTTCGGTAACTTCTTCCGGACGTTCATCAATCAGCAAAACAAGCAGCTCTGCATCTGGATAATTAGCTGTAATTGCATGGGCAATATTTTGCAACATTACGGTTTTACCAGATTTCGGCGGTGCTACTAGTAAAGCACGTTGGCCGAAGCCAATGGGAGCAATCAGGTCTATAGCACGGCCGGTCAGATTTTCTCCTGAGCGGATATCACGTTCTAATACAAACTGACGATCCGGAAATAATGGCGTAAGATTTTCAAATAGGATTTTATGCTTGCATACCTCTGGATCATCACCATTGATTTTATCCAGTCGCACCAATGCAAAATAACGTTCGTTATCTTTAGGTACACGTACACTGCCTTCAATTGTATCACCGGTATGCAGATTGAAACGTCGAATCTGACTGGGGCTGACATAGATGTCATCCGGCCCAGCCAGATAAGATGTGTCCATACTGCGCAGAAAACCGAAGCCATCAGGAAGAATTTCCAAGGTACCAGAGCAGGTAAAAGCTTCTCCCTGCTTCATTTTGATGCGTACAATCGCAAAAACAAGATCTTGTTTACGCAAACGGTTGGCATTTTCAATGCCAAATTCATCAGCTATGCCCAGTAACTCAGACACATGTAAGTTTTGTAATTCAGAAACGTGCATAAAGATTTAAATGAACTTATTTATTAGAATTTAAGATAAGATGAGTCCGTAAACTCATAATAATTCCTGTTACCAAGCCTTAAATGCATGGGTGTATGCAAAAGAAAGGTAAGGGTATTTTATTGAAAGTCGATTTGGTTTAACTTTGCCACAGCAAACATTAAACATAGATTTAGAATTGACCTCTTCTTATAAGTTGCAATTCTATTCTGCATGCTCTCATGATGTCAAGCCATTATCAACATTCAATTAACACTACTGGTAAGAATACCTGCAAAATGCTGAACTGACATCATTTAGTCGCGAAGCAATCCCAAATCCATATTTTTCTCTTTCCATTTCGCATGCTTATACTTCAAAGCTGCCATAATTCTGGTTAATATAATTTTTTTCTTGTTATATTAACAATTTTGTTTTAACGATTTATAGATATTCGGAAGTTATATTTGCTCTAATATTAATTTAGGTACATAAGTGTAAATAAAAGCATATGGTCTCGCAAAGACAACAGTTATCAATTTTCTGTACTTGAGAACAGATAAACAAGTGTGAATTTAATAAAAAGAAAATTGTAATGATCTATTGATACGTTATTAAAAAGAACAATATTTTCAGCTAAACAGTGTGTGCATTTTCACACAGATAATTCTATTTCGTAAGTTCTGAAAAAATGAAATGCGTTAGTTTTAAACTGATATTTATTCAAATAAGCAAATTCATCACAATAAAATATTACCTACAACTTCTACTTTTGTATTTAAAATTGCGAGGCTTGATGAGTAAATTTATTTTTTGTGGATGGCTGGCTATAATTGCTTTTCCTTCAACATTTAAAGAGAAATTATGAAAAGCTTGTCTTTAACTATAATGGGTATCACAACTTTGCTGGCTGTATCAGCCTGCAACTTTGCGGACAACGGTTTTAAAAATAATAGTAGTGAGCCGGTAGCTGCTTCTTCAGCCACATCAGCCACCCGTAACCCTCAATTAGCTGGAGATGAGTTTCTGGCCAAAAATAAAACTGCACCTGGGGTTATTACTACTGCTTCTGGCTTGCAATATAAAGTCAATCATGAAGGTAGTGGTAAAAAGCCGAAAGCAAGCGATATGGTAACTGTTCAGTATGAAGGGCGTTTGATCGATGGCACAGTATTTGATAGCACAGCACAGCGTAATAATCAGCCAGCCACTTTCCCACTTAACGGCGTCATACCTGGATGGACTGAAGGTCTGCAGCTGATGTCAGAAGGCAGTGACTACACATTTTATATCCCGGCAAATCTTGCTTATGGAGAACAAAGCCCGACAAGCGCTATTCCACCTAACAGTGTTTTAATCTTCAATGTGAAACTGATTAAAGTTGGCGAATAACAGATAAAACGTACACAATGAAAAAAGCACTCAAATAAATGAGTGCTTTTTTTTAAACTGGCTCCCCGACCAGGGCTCGAACCTGGGACCTGCGGATTAACAGTCCGTCGCTCTACCGACTGAGCTATCAGGGAATGAGGCGAAATTATAGCGTTTGTAATTTTAGTGTCAAGCTTTTTGAACAATTATACCAATAAAAAAAATTAAATATTTAATTACACAACAATTAAATATTGTCGGCACCTAAATTAGCACTATTAAGCCTGCTCATTCTGACCAAGAATCATAGTACCCACACCTTTGTCGGTGAATATCTCCAGCAGCAGTGCATGTGGCACACGTCCGTCGATAATGTGTGTGTTGTGCACGCCATGCATTGCAGCCTGCAAGGTCGCATTGATTTTGGGTAACATACCATTTTGTAAGGTACCATCCGCGATTAATGCATTAATATCTGCCGGTGTTAAACGGCTTAATAACTGTTGATTTTTATCCAGTACACCTATGGTATTAGTCAGCATAATCAGCTTTTCTGCTTGCAGGCTTTCTGCCAATTTGCCTGCCACCACATCTGCATTAATGTTAAAAGCTTCGCCCTGCTCACCTACCCCTACCGGTGCCACTACAGGTATATAGCCGTGTTCGACCATTTCCTCTATCAGCGCAGTATCAATAGACTCTACTTCTCCAACCTGCCCGATATCCTGTCGGGCGTTTTCAGGGGTAGAGACATATAGTTTTCTAGCTTTGATAAAATGGTTATCCCGTCCTGTAATACCTACTGCATGTCCGCCATGCTGATTTAAAAGAGAAGTAATTTCCTTATTTACACAACCACCAAGTACCATTTCAACAATATTCATGGTTTCGTGATCTGTCACCCGCATACCCTGAATGAACTGATTATCTTTGCCTATTTTTTGAAGTAAATCATTAATTTGTGGGCCTCCCCCATGAACAATTACTGGATGGATTCCTACCAGTTTCAGTAAAACTACATCTTTGGCAAAACTTTCTTTCAGTTGGGGATCTGTCATGGCATTACCACCGTATTTGATTACCATGGTTACGCCGGAAAAGCGCCGGATATAAGGTAAAGCCTCGGCAAGAATATTGGCTTTAGTGCTGGCCTCCATTGTATCTAAGCTGATACTGCTATCTGTGCTCATTATGCGTCCTAGTCTGATTAAACTGTTTCTCTATTTACTGAGGTTAAGTTTATCCCCGGTTTCGCAAAAATAAAACCAAATAATGTGAACTGCTGTATATTCACGACAGAGAATATACCGGCATTTTTCGCCAGCTAAATAGATGATTAACAAAAAAATGAAAGAAAAGAAAATTCAGAAGTGCTGTTTTCTGAAGAAACTCTAATATTGGAATCAATTTGTAATAAAAAAACTGTATCTGAAGTTCACCTATTCAACCAATTTGGCTTTACAAGCGCCGGAACTGAAAAACGTTGTCAAAATAGCCTGTGCAGCCACTTGATCTAAAACCTGCTTACGTTTTTTTCCAAAAATACCAGCTTCACTGAGCAAACTATCAGCCACGGCTGACGTCCAGCGCTCATCTACCCAATATACGGGTAATTGGAAACGCCCATACAAACGGTTACCAAAACGCCGGCATTGTGCCGTCGCCTCATCTGAAGCACCATCAGCATGAGTTGGCAATCCAACTACCAGAGCCTTTGGCTGCCACTCTTTGATAAGAGATGCAATACGTATAAATCGTTCTTCATTGCTGATAAGCGTAATAGTTTCCAACGGATGTACGGTCGACAATTCCGCCTCTCCTACAGCTACTCCAATTCGCGCTAATCCATAGTCAAAACCAAGAACCGTCCCACTTCTTAACGGAGATAAAAGCGAATCAGGCATGTCCTGCCAGCCCGCTCAGATTGGTAATATCAATTTTCAGCAACTGCAAAGCGGCCTTATAACGCTGTTTATAGGGCATATCAAACAAAATTTGCATATCTGCAGGTGCAGTAATCCAGCTATTATCAGCCAGTTCCTGCTCCAACTGCCCTGCCGACCAGCTCGAATAACCGATAGTGGCCACAGCCTTATCTACCTCATTTTCCTGAGTAAGCCCCATAATAATATCGCGAGACGTTGTCATAGCAATATCATCAGTGACCATCAAACTGCTTTCCCATGAACCGGCCGGAGTGTGAACCAGAAAGCCTCTGTCTACCTGTACTGGGCCGCCCATAAGAACATTTTGGCCATGGAACCGTTCCGGCGTTGGGGTTTTAGCAGAGTCAAATAGCAAATCCATCATAATCGGTGACGGCTTATTTACAATAATACCCATGGCACCATCGGCACTATGTTCACACAGATAAATCACGCTTTCTTTAAAAAAAGGATCCTCCATTGCTGGCATTGCAATCAAAAAATGATTGGCCAGAGAAAAACTGAAAGAAGTGCCACGTTGAGCAGCCATATTTTGCATATCCATAAAAAAATAAAATCAAACCAGATATAATTAATTTATCGTTAAATTGGGTCTGTCCAGCTGTTTCTCAAGCCAGTGCTTTTAGCTATAATTCTATCTTACTTTAAAGCTGGTTTAATACCATCCTTCTTAGCCAAACTCTATTGGATAATACTGGCACTTTTGTCAGAATACACAACCCACCATCACAGAAAGGCCAATTGTGTCATTAACCAAACCTGTCGTTCTCTTAATTCTGGATGGTTTCGGCCATCGTGCCGATGGTGATGACAATGCTATTTTACTGGCACATACACCACATATCGATAATTATCGTCAGCACTACGCTTATGGCACCATTGATGCATCTGAGCGCATGGTTGGTCTACCCATAGGACAGTTTGGTAATTCAGAAGTAGGACACTTAAATATTGGTGCCGGCCGAGTTGTCCCTCAGGACATCACCCGTATTGATATGGCGATTGAAGATAAAAGTCTAGAAAAAAACATTGTTTTGCAAGAAGCATGGCAGACCACTAATCGTACCGTGCATCTGCTTGGCCTGTTTTCAGATGGGGGCGTACATAGTCACATTGAGCATTTTTTTGCAGTAATAGACGCGGCTATTGAAGCCGGTATGCAAAAAATAGTAGTGCATCCGTTTCTGGATGGACGTGACACACCTCCCCAAAGTGCACATCCCTATTTATTGCGTTTGCAAGAATATATGCAGCTGCATCCGCAGGTAATATGCGGCGCCATAGTCGGGCGTTTTTATGCCATGGATCGTGACAATCGCTGGGACAGAGTCGAAGCAGCTTACAATACTTTATTTGGTGATGCACCCTATCATGCTGTTTCACCGATTTCTGCACTTGAAGCAGCCTATGAACGTGGTGAACAGGATGAATTTGTCAAACCTACAATAGTGAGCCCTGATGCAGAACTGAAAAACGGCGATGCGATATTGTTTCTCAATTTCCGCGCCGACCGTGCGCGTGAATTAACTCAGGCGCTTACCTTTGAAAATTTTACCGGTTTCCAACGTCAGCACACAGTACAGCCTGGCTACTTTGCCAGCATCACAGCCTATGGTGCGCAGTTTCCTCATCCGGTAATGTTTGGCCGCCAATCTGTGCGTAATGGACTAGGTGAATTTCTGGCTACACAAGGACTAAGCCAGCTGCGCATTGCCGAAACTGAAAAATATCCTCATGTAACCTATTTTTTCAGTGGCGGACGTGAAGAACCTTATATAGGAGAAGAACGCATCATGATTCCTTCTCCTAAAGTCACCACCTATGATTTGCAACCAGAAATGAGTGCCGTCGGGATCACTGAAGAAATCATAGACAGCCTGCAACATCATCGCCATGACGTCATTATTTGCAACTTTGCTAATGGTGACATGGTTGGACATACAGGCTCGCTGGATGCTGCCGTCAAAGCAGTGGAAACATTGGATAGCTGTGTTGCGCGTGTGGTAGAAGCTACCCTAGCTGCTGGCGGTGAAGTAATAATCACCGCAGACCATGGCAACTGCGAACACATGTATGATAGAGAAAATCAACAGCCACATACCCAGCATACAGTTGAACCGGTGCCTTTTATATATATTGGCCGAAAAGCCACCATTCATACCGGCGGAGCATTAAAAGATGTGGCACCTTCCTTATTAGCGGTTCTCGGTCTAAACCCTCCATCAGAGATGACAGGGCGCAATCTGATTGAATTTACAAACAATTGATGAAAACTTTTTTCTGTCTTTCCCTAACCTGTTATTGTATGGCAACTTCTGTTGCCATAGCTGCCAGCAATCAAAAAATACAACCTGGCAGCGAATTGAAACAGGTACATCAGGCCATATCAGCTACTCAGAATCAGATTAGCAAAACAACTGTTGAGCAGAAAAAAATTGATGCCTCTATGGCAGCAACCAGCCAGCAGCTAAATCAAGCTAGGAATGAATTGGGGCGTCTCAGGCAACAGCAACAAACCAGTATGCGCCAGTTAGAAACACTGCAAACCAGTCTGGATAAAACACGTACACAAATAGCCGAAACTCAGACTCAAATTGCACGCTTACTGAATGCTCATTATCGTAATCGCCAACCAAACAGTGTATATCTGCTACTCAAACAGGATTCGACAGACAAAAAAGGCCGCTCACTACAATATATACGCTATCTGAATGAGGCCAACGAACGAGTGATTAAGCGTTTACAACAGCAACAGACGCGTATGAGTGAGCAGCAACAGGCAGTAGCAAAACAGCAAAATGAGCTATCAAAATTACGCCAGAAGCAGCAGCAAGTGATTAACAAACTGCAAATACGGCATCAAAGTCAGCAAAGTCAATCCACAGTATTAAGTCAGCAGTTAACGGTACAAAATAAACAGCTGCAATCACTCAAGGCTGCTGAAAAGCGTCTGAACAATTTGCTGAGCCGATTATCAGCACAGGCAACC
The DNA here is from genome assembly GCF_002777855.1 of Snodgrassella alvi. Classification (GTDB taxonomy): domain Bacteria; phylum Pseudomonadota; class Gammaproteobacteria; order Burkholderiales; family Neisseriaceae; genus Snodgrassella; species Snodgrassella alvi_E. Next base: position 360,201 of record NZ_MEIK01000034.1, on the reverse strand, counting down.
ATGCGTCGTCTGGCACAAACAAGTAAACCTAGTAAACAAATTTCAGGCAAAATAGAAAAACCGCAGCCACCCAAAATATCTACCAACTCTGTTAACCGTACAGAGTCCGTTCACAATACATCATCTTCAACACTAACCGCTGAAGATATGGCATTACAGGCTACAGATAACATTAACTCACCATTAATCAAAGGTCTGGCTCAAAAACAAGGTCGTCTTCCACGACCGGTAAGCGGTACCATTGCTGGAAGATTTGGTGAAAGTAGACCTAATGGCGGTATCTGGAAAGGATTGTTTTTTGCCTGTAATAACGCCGTTGTGCATAGCATAGCCAGTGGCACCGTAGCTTATGCAGCTTATTTACAGGGGTATGGCAACACAATTATTATCGATCATGGTGAAGGCTATATCAGTATTTACACCGGCTTAGCATCAGTAGGAGTCACGGCCAATCATACGATAGACGCTGGTCAAAACATTGGTATAAGTGGTAAATTACCAGACGGCCAGAATGGACTATATTTTGAAATCCGCTATCATAATCAGGCAATGAACCCATTATCATGGCTGCGCTGAAATAGAATATAGCGCACTATTACCTGTACTTACATTATGATGTAAACTTTGGCCTGAATAAAATATATGAATCACCCTTACAAACAGGTTTTCTAGACCTGAATCATTGTCGCTATCAGAAAGAAAAACAGAAATAATGGCTAATTCCCGATTAAAAAAAGCTGCTTTATATACATTAGGCGCTTTCAGTGGCGTGATTCTAACCCTGAGCATACAGGGCTATGCCAATGAAAAATCCGAAGCATTACCCGTACAATCTTTGCATACAATGGCCGAAGTTTATGGACAAATAAAAGCCAATTATGTTGAGAATAAAACCGATGATACGATTCTAGAAGGTGCCATGAAAGGCATGGTTAATAACCTAGACCCGCACTCAGAATATTTAACGGTAAAAGATTATTCCGATTTACAGGAAAGCACTACCGGTGAATTTGGTGGTTTAGGTATGGAAATCAGTTCAGAAGACGGACTGATTAAAATTGTTGCGCCTATCGAAGATACACCGGCCGATCGTGCAGGTATTAAAAGCGGTGATTACATTGTTAAAATTGACAATGAATCTACCCGAAACATGACAGCCACTGAAGCGGTTAAAAAAATGCGAGGTAAACCAGGCACCAGTATCACACTGACTCTGGCTCGTAAAGATGAAACTCAGCCCATTGTGGTACACCTCACCCGCGCTATTATTAAAGTAAAAAGTGTTCGCTTTAAATTACTGGAACCAAATTACGGCTATGTGCGCATTACCCAGTTTCAGGAACACACGGTCAGCTTGCTGGCTGATGCTCTTAAAGAACTGAACAAACAGAATAAAGCACCACTAAAAGGTTTGGTATTAGATTTACGTGACGATCCAGGCGGTTTATTGAACAGTGCAGTGGGTGTTTCCGCTGTATTTCTGAAACCTGGAGTAAAAGTAGTCAGCACTAAAAACCGCGACAAAAAAGAAGGAATGGTTTTACGAACGATTCCTAAAGATTACGTGGTTAAAGGTAACGATCCGCTCATTAATCTGACGGATGAGCTTAAAAGCATTCCTGTAACGGTTTTGGTTAATTCAGGAACTGCTTCTGCATCTGAAATCGTTTCTGGCGCTTTGCAGGATTACAAGCGTGCTGTAATTGTTGGTACGCAGAGTTTCGGCAAAGGCTCTGTTCAGACTGTTATTCCTTTGTCCAACGGCGGTGCTGTTAAACTGACTACAGCCTTGTACTACACCCCTAATGACCGTTCCATACAAGCACAAGGTATCGTACCCGATGTAGAGGTTAAAGATAAAAACCGCACATACGAAAGCCGCGAGGCTGATTTGGGTGGACATTTGAGCAACCCGCTGGGTGGTAAAGAAGTAAATGGTGATCTATTGGGCGGACAGAAAAAATCTACGTCTTCTGCTTCAGCTAGCGAAGCTGCCTTACATGAAACTGATACTACTGCTGATAAAGACAGTACTAAAGATGCCAAAGCCAATACATCAATTACCAACAACTCCAAAAATAACGGCGCTAAAAATACTGACGCATCAAAAGACAGTAAAAAGAAAAAGGATGAAGAAGACTGGCTTGCTCGTCGAGACCCCAATCCAGCCAAGGATGCTCAATTAAAAGCAGCACTGGACTTAGTCAAAGATCCGGTCAAATGGAATCAGTCATTGGGATTAGCAGCCAAAAAACCTGCAAAAACAGCGGATAAAGACAAGAAGAACCAAAAATAATAATTTCTTTCAAAACAGATAGCCAATAAGCTATCTGTTTTTTTATGTAAAGGTAAAACCCAAAAGCAGATTACCTTCACCTAAATCTGTCTTTTATCATTCTGATTCAGAATATAGCTTTTAGAAATCAATAATAACTAATATATAGCCTAAGATTAAAGCTTATGAAAATTTAGACAATAATAAAAGCAATGGATTAAATTGCTTCATGCGCTATAAAATCATTGAGCTTTTAGCAAATTTAAATAAAATTGCCATTTATACAACTTTTAGATTCAGGTTATAAATCTGAATGTATTTTAAACATATATTAATTAATCCTACCAATTTGATATTAAATACCCTGACAATGATCAAAAAATAAGAATAAATAATATTATCTTTAAATATATCTATTTCATATCTATAAAATAGATAGTTATTATCATAATTAACCGGATTTTTAAACCCGCTTACATCTAAAATTGAGTTTTTAAACTTTTATTGCAATTTCGAATCAGTTTTCCGCTTTATTAAAATTTCTAATTTAATATGCATTAAGCTAATACTTTTTATTTTAAAAATTAAAATGATAGTAATAAATAAATTAACCAATGAGTTCGAATAGAAATCTAATAGTTTTGTTTTTTTACAGATACAATGTTTGCTTGATACGATTTAAATTAGCAATTCCAGTTAAATAGTAAATCCCAAGTCCAAGGATATGCAGCCAGATTAATCAGGATAAATATGTAATATTTAATGATATGTACTTTGATTATAAATACCAAAATACCGTATCGGCTTGAACAGATAAAGATAAAGGCCGCTGTTAGTTAGCGGCCTTGCATTCAATCAATTGAAAACTTATTTTTTCAATTCTTTTGCTAAATACAACCAAGTTTCAATTACGGTATCAGGATTGAGAGAAATCGTTTCAATACCTTCTTCAATGAGCCACTTGGCGAAATCAGCATGGTCTGATGGTCCCTGTCCACAAATACCAATGTATTTGTTTAACTTACGGCATGCCTGAATAGCTAGACTAAACATAACCTTAACAGCAGGGTCACGTTCGTCAAACGTACCTGCAATCGGGCCACCACTATCACGATCCACACCCAAAGTTAATTGGGTCATATCATTAGAGCCGATAGAGAACCCATCGAAGTATTTCAGGAATTGTTCAGCCAGTACAGCATTGGTAGGCAATTCACACATCATAATCAGACGCAGACCATTTTTACCGCGTTCCAAGCCATTGTCTTTCAATGCACGTACTACATTTTCCGCTTCTTTCAAAGTACGTACAAACGGAATCATGATTTCAACATTCGTCAGACCCATTTCATCACGAACGTATTTGAGTGCCTTACATTCAAGCGCAAAACAATCTTTGAAATCTTCTGATACATAGCGAGCCGCACCACGGAAGCCCAGCATCGGATTTTCTTCGTGAGGTTCGTATTTGTTACCACCCAGTAGATTGGCATATTCGTTTGACTTAAAGTCAGACATGCGCACAATTACTTTTTTCGGATAAACTGAAGCAGCCAGTGTAGCTACACCTTCTGCAATTTTATCTACATAAAAATCTACCGGAGAGGTATATCCAGCTATGCGGTCTGTAATCTCAGCTTGCATCTGCTCATCCTGCTGGTCGAATTCCAGCAGAGCACGCGGGTGAATACCGATCTGACGGTTAATGATGAATTCCATACGGGCCAGCCCGATACCATAGCCCGGCAAGTTTGAAAAGCTAAATGCCAGCTCTGGATTACCCACGTTCATCATGATTTTAGCTGGTGATTCAGGCATATTATCTAAAGGTATTTCATTAATATCTACCTTCAGCAAGCCTTTATAAACATAACCAGTGTCACCTTCAGCACAGGATACGGTTACTTCCTGACCGTCCTGCAATGCAGAAGTCGCATTACCGCAACCAACTACAGCAGGGATACCTAGCTCCCTCGCAATAATGGCAGCATGGCAAGTACGTCCGCCTCGATTGGTAATAATGGCTGAAGCACGTTTCATCACGGGCTCCCAATCGGGGTCGGTCATATCAGTAACCAGCACGTCCCCTGGTAAAACTTTATCCATTTCATCAACGGATTTAACCAATCGTACTTTACCCTGACCTACTTTCTGACCAATAGCGCGGCCTTCTACCAGAATGGTAGATTTGTCATTAATCTGATAACGACGCAATACGCGGCTATTATTTTCCTGAGATTTTACGGTTTCAGGGCGAGCCTGAAGAATATATAGTTTTCCGTCAATACCATCACGTCCCCACTCAATATCCATTGGGCGACCATAATGTTCTTCAATAATCAGTGCATATTGCGCCAGCTCAGTAATTTCTTCGGCACTGATAGAGAATTTTTTCCGCTCAGCAGGTTCTACATCTACAGTCTGTACAGATTTGCCTGCCTGTGCATCTTCTGTGAAAACCATTTTAATCAGTTTAGAACCCATGGTTTTGCGCAAGATGGCAGGACGACCGGCTTTTAATGTCGGTTTATGTACGTAAAATTCATCTGGATTTACGGCACCCTGTACAACTGTTTCGCCCAGACCATATGATGATGTCACAAATACTACCTGATCAAATCCAGACTCAGTATCCATAGTAAACATCACGCCGGATGCGCCTTTATCAGAGCGCACCATGCGTTGTACCCCTGCAGACAGAGCTACGATGTCGTGGGCAAAATTCTTATGAACACGATAAGAAATGGCACGATCATTATACAAAGAAGCAAATACGTGGTGCATGGCTTCTTTGACATTATCATAACCACTAATATTTAAGAATGTTTCCTGTTGTCCGGCAAAGGATGCATCAGGTAAATCTTCAGCTGTGGCGGATGAGCGTACAGCCACACAAATCTGATCTGTACCGGCATCAGCCACCATTTTTTCCCATGCCGCCTGTAAATCAGCTTCCAGTTCAGGCGGGAAAGGAGTATCCATAATCCATTGACGGATTTGTTTACCTACTCTTGCCAGCTCGGCAACATTATCGACATCAAGCGCCTTGAGTTCGCTGCTAATGCGTTCACTCAAACCTTCGTAGGCTAAAAATTTGCGGTAGGCTTCTGCTGTGGTTGCAAAACCACCGGGAACACGCACACCTTTTTCGGTGAGCTGTGAAATCATCTCGCCAAGAGAAGCATTCTTGCCGCCAACGCTTTCAACGTCGGTCATGCGCAAATTTTCAAACCAGATTACGTTATTACCGGCCATGATGGTTATCCAATGTGGAGTGGGGAAAGTTGAAGACGGCCTATTCTAACTATTCAAGTATAAAATGTCATGTATTTTTGGCTATTTATCTACTTTATGTGAGCATTGTTTATCTTTGGTCAAATGTATGTAAAGCACAAGCTGTTGAATGAATAAATATTTTAATTCTATTATCAATTATTTGGACAAATATTGCATTTTAATTACCCTTTCAACAACATAAATCTAAAATTATGATATTTTTGATTTAAATCTGCATTTTATTGCTGATTTCTGGCAGGTTCGGTCTGATTTAACTTTATTTTGGCTGAATGTGGAAAAAAAGCTAATTTTAAACATCTGTCCACAGCCAACTTCATTTACAATGTCTGACCATCGGCTTTCATCTACCGATTTTTTAAATTAAATTTGTGTAAATAATTATGAAACCAGTTCGCCAAGTTTTTTTTGTATCTGACCGCACCGGAATTACAGCTGAAAGTATGGGGCTGGCCTTACTAAATCAGTTTGACAATATAGAATTTAAACGGGCTACTTATCCGTTTGTAGACACCGAAGCAAAAGCAAAGGAAATTGTTGCCCTGATTAATACCGCTGCCAGCAAATGTGAAGCACGACCGTTGGTATTTTCCAGTATTGTTGATGAAAATGTACGCAAACTGATTAAAACTAGTGCTGGCATGCACATGAGTTTTTATGATGCCTTTATTGGTGAGCTTGAAGATGAACTGGCTACAGAAGCTAATCACTCCATTGGGCGTACTCATGGTATGCATGATACAGAACGCTATGATAAGCGTATGGAGGCAATTAATTTTGCGCTTAATCATGATGACGGAATTACTGATCGCGAATTACAGAAAGCAGATGTCATTCTGATGGGTGTATCCCGTAGTGGCAAAACTCCTACATGTCTTTATTTGGCATTGCAGTACGGTATCCGTGCCGCCAATTACCCTCTCATACCTGAAGATTTAGAAAGCAGCGAGTTGCCAAGAATGTTGCAGCCATTTCGGCAAAAACTATATGGTTTGACAATTGAAGCAGACCGTCTACACCATATCCGTTCGGAACGCCGTCCGGACTCCCGCTATGCCAGCCGTGATAACTGCCGCCGTGAAATCTCAACAGCTGAAGAAATGTTTCGCCGATTTAATATACCGTTTACCAATACCACACATAAATCGATAGAAGAACTGGCCGCCAGTATTATGCTGGCTGCAAAATTACAGCGCCGCTTCTAAAGCTATTCAAAAGATTTTGTTAGCCCTGAATTAATTCAGGGCTTTTTTTACATTCATCGGACACTAAAATGTTTTTATATGTACTGCCAAAATAATGAAGGACTAATAACAACAGCTCACTGGCAATATTTATTTAAAACTCGAATTAACAACTTATCACTTTAATACTTTAACTTAAGAAATCTTGCCATTTTTTGCGTGGCGTGGGATTATGCAATACAGAATCAGAAACTCTTTTATTTATTAAAATCTTGAGATTAACTTATGCAAGTGCGTCCGGTAATTGGTATTCCGTGTGATGTAAAGCAGATAGGTAAATGGGATTTTCACGCTGTAGGCGATAAATATATTCAGGCTGTACAGAATAGTGTCGGCGACGTGATTTTGCTGCCAGCCCTGGCTGATCAAGATGCATTACAACGCTTGCTGCCTTTAGTAGATGGCATTTTCCTCTCTGGTTCCTATTCCAATATTGAACCATGCTGGTATGGCGGAGATAACGCCCGAGAAGGCACATTGCACGATAAAGCGCGTGACCATACAACTTTACCCTTTATCCGGAAACTGATTGATGAAGGTATTCCCCTTTTGGGTGTGTGCCGTGGTTTGCAGGAAATCAATGTGGCACTAGGCGGCAAGCTGCATCAGTATGTACACGAAATTCCAGATTTTTTAGACCATCGGGAACCTGATAATCAATCAATTGAGGTGCAGTACGCTGACGCACATCCAGTTCATCTGCACGACGACAGCCTGTTAATGTTGTGGCTGGCAACAAATCAGCAGCAGTATTCAGTTAATTCATTACATCAGCAAGGAGTAAAAACGTTAGCACCCGGGCTTAGCATTGAAGCAACTGCCCCAGACGGCCTGATTGAAGCTTTCAGGATAGATGCAGCACCTCTATTTGGCTATGCAGTGCAATGGCATCCTGAATGGCTGTATGGGCAGAAACCGCTTTCTATTGCTATTTTTAAGGCTTTTCGTGAAGCATGTATGCAATACAAATTGCATAAGCAAAAGGAATCATTTTAAGGTGACTTATGTATGATGATATATTCAATTGGCTTAAAGAACATGGTATCACTGAAGTAGAATGCATTTTGCCGGACATCACAGGTGTAGCACGCGGTAAAATTATCCCTAAAGATAAATTCATATCTGAGCCTGATATGCGGCTACCGGAAGCAGTGCTACTGCAAACAGTTACCGGTGAATATCCGCAATCTAGCCTGCTTGATGAAACCGATGCAGATATGGAATTAAAGCCAGACCCGTCTACCCTACGTTTTGTGCCTTGGGCACAAGATCCAACAGCATCGCTAATATTCGATTGTTTCTCCCCCGACGGTCTGCCGGTAGAAACCGCACCACGCAATGTGCTCAGACGCATTCTAAATCTGTATGAAAATATGGAGCTGAAACCTATTGTGGCGCCGGAGATGGAGTTTTATTTGATTTCTCCCAATCCTGATCCGGATGTGCCGCTACAGCCACCAATTGGCCGTACCGGACGCAGTGAATTTGGCCGGCGCTCTTATGCCGTGGATGCAGTAAATGAATTTGATCCGCTTTTTGAAGAAATATACGACTATTGTCATGACCAAAATCTGGAAGTAGATACCTTGATTCATGAAATTGGTGCTGCCCAGATGGAAATCAATTTCCTACATGGTCACGCCATGGATTTGGCAGATCAGGTTTTTCTGTTTAAACGAACTGTTCGTGAGTCTGCTTTTCACCACAAAATGTATGCGACATTTATGGCTAAACCCATGGAAGGCGAACCAGGTAGTGCCATGCATATACACCAGAGTCTGGTCGAGGTAGAAACCGGCAATAACGCTTTCAGCAATAATGATGGTTCACCTTCAGAGCTATTTTTCCATTTCATCGGTGGTTTACAGAAATACCTGCCACAAACAATGCCTTTCTTTGCACCATATGTAAACTCCTTTCGTCGCCTAACCCGTTTTACAGCTGCGCCTACCAATGTTGAATGGGGATATGATAATCGCACCGTCGGCCTGCGTGTACCACGTGCCAGTGCCAAAGGCAGACGTATTGAAAACCGGCTAGCCGGTGTGGATGTAAATCCTTATCTGGCCATTGCCTGCTCACTGGCCTGTGGTTATCTGGGTATTAAAGAAAAACTACAGCCACGTGCACCTTTAAGCAGTAATGCTTATTCCCTGCCTTATCAGTTCCCAACCACTTTGGAAGAATCCATTGAACGCTTGCGTCAATGTGAACCCATTCACGATATCCTTGGACAGCGTTTCGTAGAAATGTATATAGCAGTAAAAGAACAGGAAGTATCAGAGTATTTCCGCGTAATCAGCCCATGGGAGCGCAAATATTTGTTATTACATGTGTAAACAACAACATTACCTTTTATGCCTGTTTGAATTTTACTGGCAGGGTGACAAACAGGTTATACCTATTTTTCTCAAAGGAGCATCGATATGACAAAAAAAACCGATAACAAACACGCTGTAAAACATCATCTGCACCCATTTTCAGATAACGCTCAGCTTAAAAAGCATGGGGTACGCATGATGGTAAAGGCAAAGGGAATTTATGTTTATGACAGCGAAGGCAATGAAATCATTGATGGCATGGCCGGTTTGTGGTGTGTGAACATTGGCTACGGCCAGAAAAAACTGGCCAAAATTGCCGAAAAACAAATGGAAGTGCTACCGTTTTACAATACTTTTTTCAAAACCACCCATCCGGCCGTAATCAGATTATCCGAAAAACTGGTTGAAATTACTCCCAGAAATTTTAATCATGTGTTCTATACCAATTCAGGTTCTGAATCTGTTGATACCATGATCCGCATGGTGCGCCATTACTGGTCATCCGTGGGCCATCCAAATAAAAAAATCATCATCGGACGCTGGAATGGCTACCATGGTTCCACACTTGGCGGAGCCAGCCTTGGCGGCATGAAAAGTATGCATGAGCAAGGTGATTTACCCATTGCCAACATAGTACATATTGATCAACCCTGGTATTACGGTCTGGCCGATGACAATGAAAGTGAAGAAGAATTTGGTATTCGTGCTGCCAACTGGCTGGAAGAAAAAATACTGGCTTTAGGAGCAGATAAAATCGCAGCTTTCGTCGGTGAGCCGATTCAAGGAGCTGGAGGAGTCATCATTCCGCCTACTACCTATTGGCCAAGAATAGAGGAGATTTGTAAAAAATATAACATTTTACTGGTAGCCGACGAGGTGATTTGTGGTTATGGTCGTACCGGTAATTGGTTTGGATTTGAAACATTAGGTTTTACACCGGATATCTTTACCACAGCCAAAGGTCTGTCATCAGGATACTTGCCGATTGGCGCAGTTTTGGTTAATGACAAAGTAACTGAAGGATTGCTGGCAGGCGGAGAATTCAACCATGGCTTTACCTACAGTGGACATCCCGTCGCAGCTGCAGTGGCGTACGAAAACCTCAATATACTGGATAAAAAAAACATAATTGAAAAGGTACGTACTAAAACCGGCCCTTATCTGCGCAAACGCTGGCAAGAGACTTTCAGCAAATTCAAATATGTAGCTGATATCCGCAGTGAAGGACTGATGTGTGGTTTTACGCTCGTAAAAAACCGTGAAACACGAGAACTTTTTGACGATTTTGGCAGCACAGGTTTGATATGTCGCGATATCTTTTTCAAAAACAATCTGATTTTCCGTGCCTGTGGTGACCACATGGTCGCTGCACCACCACTAATTATTTCCAAAAAGGAAATTGATAATATGTTCGCCATTGCGTCTGCGTGCATGCGTGAATTTGAAGAAATGATGGATAAAAAGCTGAAAACAGATACAGACAAAGCTGCCTGAGATTTATCAAGATATACATAAGACCTGAATAAATTCAGGTCTTTTTATTTCAATCTAATTCTATACCTTTCATGGCCATATTGCTTACGGGATTTAGTATCAGACTCGTATTTTGCGGCGTCAAAGTTAAAGGTATTGTCCGCTTGACCAATACCAAACCATATATAGCAGCCAAATGCGGCCACCATCGATTACCCATATACTCTATTGTATGATGGTTTGTTCCATAGCATGCAGGAATACCATAGCCCATAAACTGACCTTCTTCCAAAAAAAGACCGAAGCGCTGCATACGTTTTACTGCAGCACTGGCCGATAACAAATGTAACGATACGGAGATGCCACGTTGACAAAATAAACGCCAGTAACCCTTAACATTCAGACCGGTCAGAATGAGATGACCACCAGGTACCAGTATGCGCGCCATTTCAGCTATCGTCTCATCCGGAGCGGAAAGCGTATCTAGACCATGTGGCCATATAATAGTATCTACACTTTGTTCTGCCCATGGTAAAAAATTATTTTCAGCCACTACCGCAACATTGGCGTCTGCATGATTGTTCTGCACCAGATATTCGGATTCAGCTGCAAAAACCTCTTTGAATTGCCAGTGTGAAAAACCACATTGCATAATGGTACCAAAACGCAACACGGCCAATTTCTGCCGAATAAACTGTTGTTCAAGGCTACTCAGATAAGCACCGAAAGCATGCTGTGTAAGCCAGTCTGTCAATTGCGGATAACTCATTAACCACACCATCGTGTTTATGTTAAATCAATGCCATAGCCATTTAAAAACATCTAGCACATCTTCATGATTACTGTAAAAATAGGGATTTATCCTTGACCGTTAAGGACTTCCTATTTAATATTAATAGGATTTTGCATAAATTTTACGGTTATCCGAATGGCTCAATTGAAGCATATGGTACTAGCACTCACTAGCTTAGTACTCGCCCCTACTATCTCATTTGCCCAATCTTATACCAGTAATGGCATCGGACTATCAATCATGAACCTGAATGCAGCCACCCTAAAAGGGAAAGCGTATTCAACACGTGATATCTGGGGACGCATGCGTCAGGATTTCAGGATGACAGAAGTTAATCCTGAAATTATTCGCCGGCAGGAACAATATTATTCAAGCCATGGCGACTATTTCAACCGTACTATTCTGCGGAGTCAGCCCTATTTATATCACATTGTGAATGAAGCCGAAAAACGTCAGATGCCAGCAGAAGTAGCATTGCTGCCATTTATTGAAAGTGCTTTTGTTAGTAAGGCACAGTCTCGTGTAGGCGCATCAGGTCTGTGGCAATTTATGCCAAATAGTGGACGACAGTACGGTCTGGAACAAACTAATTTGTACGATGGTCGACATGATGTCTATGCTGCTACCGATGCCGCATTAAACTATCTGCAATATCTTTACAGCCTATTTGGTGACTGGTCACTGGCTCTGGCTGCCTATAACTGGGGTGAAGGCAATGTGGGCAAGGCCATCAAACGCGCCCAGCTAGCAGGGATAGACCCCACATATGAAAACCTGCGCATGCCCAATGAAACCCGTAATTACGTACCCAAGCTACTGGCTGTGCGTAATATTATTGAAAACCCGCAGGCTTTCGGCATCAATTTGGTTTCTGTGCCTAACCGCCCCTATTTCGAAGCCATCAGCATTGATCAGCCAATTGATATAGATGCTGCTGCGCGACTGGCCAATATTTCTACATCTGAGTTTTTAACACTTAACCCCAGCTTCAAAAGCCCAGTATTTATTCCAAAAGAAAACCGCAAAATGCTGCTGCCGATTACCGCAGTAAACACTTTCGAGCGTAATTACCGCAAAGCAGATAAAAGCAGCTTGCTGTCTTGGAATATTTATAAAGCATTTGCCCCCACCAGCGTAGCTGATTTAGCGGCACAGACAGGAATGAGCAGCGCCGAAATCAAACGTTTGAATAATCTGAGCGGCAATACTGTGCCTGCTGGACGCAGCCTGCTAATCAGTAAAAACAGTTTCAGCAATCAGAATCTGGATTCTTTCAGCAATACAGATACAGACCCGTTGCTTAATATTGCAATGGCACAGCCTGTTTTGCCTCCCGGCACCTTTGTAACACATCCGGTGGTATCTGTTTCTCAGACTAGTGAAGTGGTGAATACAGACAATCAGCAGGCACCAGCATTAACCCGCACAACTACTGTTACCACTACGGCACTTAATACTGCACAACCTTTGCCAGAAAATACAACAGTTCAAACCGTAGCTGTTGCCACTTCTCAGCCTGCCGCCAATTCAGTAGCACCAGTTGTAGCAGAAAACAATGATGCATTGATGCAAATTGCCCAGAACGCCGAATTACAGGCAGCAGCAGCCGCTTCAGTACAGAAAACACTGGCACAGGCGGAACGTGAAGAAGCTCAGGCAGCGCGGTCTGCAGAAATTCGTGCAGAACGCGCTACACGCAATACCATTAACGTGGCAGATAGCCGCAGCAGTATTGCTCACAAAGTGAACAAAGGTGATACTTTATTTTCCATAGCTCAACGCTATAATATTAATGTAGCCGATTTAGTCACCGCTAACAATTTGCGTGGACACAATCTTCAGATAGGACAAGTACTGAAAATTAGCCCTAATAGCGATAACAAACGTATGCTTGCAGCTGTAGGTAAAGGCAAAGAAACCAAAGGTAGTATTGTTCCGGTGTCCTATACTGTTAAAAAAGGCGATACACTCAGTAGTATTGCTCAACGGCTGAATATTCCAGTGAGCAAACTACAAAAAGTACATGGCAAGCAGGTATTGCGTCCGGGTCAGAAAATTAAATTGACCAATCTGTAATCTTTATTAATTATCATCTAAAAAAGGGTTTGTGCGTACTTGCATAAATCCTTTTTTATCTTTTATCAGCATGATAGATTTAGAAATAATGTACTGATAGTAACACTGTGCATGTCAAAACGATACCTGCTTATAAACGCTGAGTACTAATTCCTTCATCAGTATCTCCTCCTCTAATGAGTAGATTATTGATTTATTATTTATGCTTTTAACATTACCACAAACACATTTCAATACTTTATTTCCGTTCCAATCTACTTGCAGACTACATCTAACAATCACTCCAGTAATCGCTACTTTCTCTCAGCGCTGGAAACTACAGGACATAAATTACTTGAACAATCAGATTAGTTTATCTAAATGATAGACTAAAACTTATAGGTACAGATATATACAGCAAAAAATCCAACCTGAAAGTTTTATGACAATTTGATAATACAAATACATATTTTGTTTCGAAAAGTATGCAGATTAACATACAAATTTTTTTATAAGCTGCTAGAATTCTGCCAGATTCATGAGAAAAAACAGAATAAGTCCTTTTCAATGCTCAAAGAAAATTTTTATTATGCTCTACTTCAGTATTAACAGTAACGACAATCATCATCTCGGGTTTCTGGTGCTGACTGATGAAGAGGATTCTGCTTACACCGATGGTGCCACTGGTTATTATGCTGTCAAAGCTCAGGCTGATGCAGCAGACCGTCAAGCCTGTGCGGCTCAATGGCAGCTACTGGAGCAACTATCAGAGCAAGAAAGCCTGAAATGGTACCGGCAGTCGGATTACGTTCAATTGTGTGATGCACAAGACCACATTATTGGACGTTTAAAGCAACAATACTTGAATCTCTGTGACCAGCATTTTTTGCTATACGATCTAACTGGCACCCTGTAATTAATCAGATCACCCTTTTACAAGGTTATTTATGTCTACACCTGATATGTTGCCTTCTGGCAGTCAGTTTGCTTTTGCCCGCACCCGCAGGTTTCTGCCACTCTTTGGTACCCAGTTTTTCGGCGCTTTTAACGATAATCTGTTTAAAACAGCATTATTTGTATTAATAAGCTTTTACGGACTGGGAACTCGTTCTTGGCTGCCAGCCAGTCAAATGCTCAACGCCGGTGCGTTGTTGTATATCCTGCCCTATTTTCTGTTCTCAGCCTTATCAGGTGAATTATGTAATAAGCTGGATAAAGCAATATTGGCTCGCTGGATTAAAGCAGCTGAAATTGCCATTATGCTGGTAGCTGGAATTGGCTTCTGGTTAGAGTCAGTATCTCTATTAATGCTATGTCTGTTTCTAATGGGTACCCATTCTACCTTGTTTGGCCCGTTGAAATATGCCATCTTGCCGGAATATTTACCACGTTATGAATTACTTAATGGCAACAGCCTGATTGAAAGTGGTACATTTCTTTCCATATTGTTCGGACAAATATTCGGCACCATTCTGGCCGGTACCAATACCGCATGGCTGTTTGGTATTCTATTGTTGGTTGCCATACTTGGGCAACTTTCAAGCATGTTCATGCCTCGAGTACCGGCTCAGATTCCACAGCAATATATCAATGTAAATATCTGGCACAGCACCATACAGCTACTCCAACAGACTTATCGGCAAAAAAATGTTTGGGTTGCCATTATCGGTATTTCTTGGTTTTGGCTACTTGGTTCAGTGTATATTACCCAGCTTCCCACGTTTACTCGTCTGAATCTAGGCGGTAATGAGGCTGTGTTCAATCTGATGCTTACGCTATTTTCACTAGGCATAGGATCTGGTTCCATTGCCTGCGCTCGTCTGAGCCGCCATCAACTGCATCTTGGTCTGGTCGTGCTCGGCACTCTGGGAATGACTATATTTGGTCTGCTGCTGGTGTGGTTTACACAAACACCTCACCAGTCAATAGGTGGTATTAATGAATTTGTGAGCCGCTCTCACAGCTTTTCTATCATGTTGTGCATTATTGGCATTGGATTCTGTGGTGGTTTCTTTTCACTGCCTTTGTATACGTGGCTGCAAACGGCCAGTACTGATGCATTCCGTGCTCATGCTATAGCAGCCAATAACATTATCAACGGTTTATTTATGGTCTGCGCTGCCCTGTTGAGTGCTGTACTTATCTGGCTTTCTGACAGTATCAAAATACTATATCTGCTAGTGGCACTCGGCAATTTACCGGTACTATTCTACTTATGGCGCTGCGAAGAATTAAACCTTGATTTTAAGAGATTTATTTTACGCAAACATTAAAACGTTTACCGGATAGCGTTAAATTCAAGTTTTAAAATGGGTATAATACCGGATGGTTTTAATAAACAGCAAATTGATTAAAGCCAGCATCCCATTCCTTTTGCTCGGGAAAGGCATTATGTCAGATAACGATACCATTCATATTCGCGGCGCACGCACACACAATCTAAAAAATATTGATCTGGATATACCTCGCCATCAGTTGGTCGTGATTACCGGCCTTTCTGGTAGCGGCAAATCTTCACTGGCATTTGATACATTATATGCAGAAGGACAACGACGCTATGTAGAGAGTCTGTCTGCTTATGCTCGCCAGTTTCTGCAAATGATGGAAAAACCAGATGTCGATTTGATAGAAGGTCTTTCTCCAGCTATTTCTATTGAGCAAAAAGCCACCAGCCACAATCCCCGTTCTACAGTGGGTACGGTCACCGAAATTCATGATTATCTGCGTTTACTGTACGCTCGCATCGGCACTCCATATTGTCCAGAACATAACCTTCCGCTTTCAAGTCAGACAGTTTCGCAGATGGTAGACCATATTTTGGCACTTCCAGAAGAGAGTCGAGTAATGATTCTGGCACCTGCCGTGCGCGGACGCAAAGGTGAATTTGTCGATTATTTTGCTGACTTACAAGTTCAGGGCTTCGCACGAGTTCGGGTAGATGGCGAAGTCTACGCCATAGAAGAAGTACCCAGTTTACAAAAAAACATCAAGCATGATATAGATGTGGTTGTCGACCGTGTAAAAGTACGTTCAGATATCAAACAGCGGCTGGCTGAAAGTTTTGAGACTGCATTGAGACTGGGTAATGAGCGTGCACTTGCTATTGAAATGGACTCCGGTCAAGAACATTGGTTTTCTGCCCGTTTTGCCTGTCCTGTATGTTCCTACAGCTTACAGGAACTTGAGCCACGTCTGTTTAGTTTCAATAATCCAGTAGGCGCCTGCCCGAGCTGTGACGGTCTGGGAAGTATGGATTATTTCGACCCTGAACGTGTAGTAATGCATCCAGATTTATCACTGGCTGCAGGCGCCATTAAAGGCTGGGACAAACGCAATACGTTCTATTTTCAGATGATTCAGTCTCTGGCTCATCACTATGATTTTGACATTGATAAACCATTTAGCCAGCTCACTGAAAAAATTCAGAATATTATTCTGTATGGTTCGGGTAAAGAACAGATTGAATTTACTTATCTATCTGAACGTGGCACCCACACTCGCAACCATCCATTTGAAGGGATTATACCTAATCTGGAACGACGCTACCGTGAAACTGACTCCACTACTGTACGCGAAGAATTAACCCAGTATCAAAGTCATCGTGCCTGTCCTGCTTGCGACGGTGCACGTCTGCGTACCGAGGCACGCTACGTATATGTAGGTGGTAAACCATTGCAGGTAATTAATTCCTGGCCACTGACTACTACACTTGATTTTTTCCAAAACTTGAACTTAGAAGGCAACAAAAAACAAATTGCCGAAAAAATTCTTAAGGAAATTAACGAACGCCTTGGGTTCTTGATTAATGTCGGTCTGAATTACCTCAATCTCGCTCGTAGTGCCGAAACACTGTCTGGAGGCGAAGCACAACGTATTCGTTTGGCCAGCCAGATTGGTTCCGGCCTCACAGGTGTAATGTATGTGCTAGATGAACCTTCTATTGGTCTACATCAGCGCGACAATGACCGCTTACTGGATACGCTTAAGCACCTGCGTGATTTAGGCAACAGCGTTATCGTAGTTGAGCATGACGAAGATGCGATTCGAGCAGCTGATTTTGTTGTTGATATGGGACCGAGTGCCGGTGAACACGGGGGTAATGTGATTATTGCTGCGCCACCCGCACAAGTTGCCGCCTGCAAGGAATCGGTAACAGGCCAGTATTTAAGCGGTAAAAAAGCCATCAGTATACCTAAGCAGCGTACTCCCATAGACAAAAAACGTTTGTTGGTATTAAGCGGTGCTAGCGGTAACAATTTGAAAAATGTTAACCTAACCTTGCCATTGGGTTTGATTACCTGCATCACCGGTGTATCAGGCAGCGGTAAATCCACTCTGATCAACGATACCTTGGCCAAAATCACCGCTCGGGAACTAAATCGGGCTAGAGAAGAACCGGCACCTTATGATGATATCAAAGGACTGGAACATCTAGATAAAGTTATCAACGTTGATCAATCACCTATTGGCCGCACACCGCGTTCTAATCCCGCTACCTATACCGGCCTTTTTACCCCCATCCGTGAGCTGTTTGCCGGTGTACCCCTCTCTCGTGAGCGCGGGTATAACGTCGGCCGTTTTTCCTTTAATGTAAAAGGTGGACGTTGCGAAGCTTGTCAGGGTGATGGTGTCATCAAGGTAGAAATGCATTTTCTGCCCGATATCTATGTGCCATGTGAAGTCTGCCATGGCAAACGGTACAACCGCGAAACACTTGAAATACAGTATAAAGGTAAAAATATCAGTGAAATTTTAGAAATGACGGTAGAAGAAGCATGTACTTTTTTTGATGCTGTACCAACGGTCAAACGTAAATTACAAACGCTATTGGATGTGGGGTTAGGCTATGTACGTCTAGGGCAATCTGCTACCACGCTTTCCGGTGGTGAAGCACAACGCGTTAAACTGGCACTGGAGCTGTCTAAACGCGATACCGGCAGAACACTGTATATTCTAGATGAACCAACCACCGGTTTACACTTTGCCGATATTGCCTTGCTGCTGGATGTAATCCAGCGCTTAAAAGGCAAAGGCAATAGCATAGTAATTATTGAACATAATCTAGATGTGATTAAAACT
Source organism: Snodgrassella alvi (assembly GCF_002777855.1). Classification (GTDB taxonomy): domain Bacteria; phylum Pseudomonadota; class Gammaproteobacteria; order Burkholderiales; family Neisseriaceae; genus Snodgrassella; species Snodgrassella alvi_E. The sequence goes on along the minus strand of NZ_MEIK01000034.1, from coordinate 341,667 downwards.
GCTGACTATATTGTTGATCTTGGCCCTGAGGGTGGTGATGGCGGCGGTACAATAATTGCAGAAGGCACACCAGAAGAAGTAGCGGCCAATAGCAAAAGCTATACCGGCAAATATCTTAAACCCATGCTGAAAAATAAATAAATACCAAAATTATCTGACCAATACATTCTGGAACGACCATAATAAATGCTTATGGCTTTACTATGTGTAAAAACCACCAGATATAAGCATTTTATGTTAAGGTAAAGCTCTGCATTTTATTGTGTATCTTCATTAAGGTTAAATATGAAAAAATTGTTATTTGCATTATTATCTGTAGCCGCTATCAGTACAGTTTTGACTGCATGCGGCCAGAAAAACGAAGCTGAACCAGCCGCCAGCACCGGTAGCGCTCCGACTCCTGCTAAAGAAAAAGTTTTGAAAGTAGCCGCATCGCCCGTACCTCATGCAGAAATTCTACAAGTGGCCAAACCGCTACTGCAAAAAGAAGGTATTGATTTACAGATAGTGCAAATGACGGATTACGTCCGCCCTAATATTGCTCTGGCAGAAAAAGATGTAGATGCCAACTTTACCCAGCACAAACCCTATTTGGATGATTTTGTTGAAAAACACAAAATGCAGTTAACCGCTATTGCTAATATTCATGTAGAACCCATGGGAATTTACTCGAAAAAAGTAAAATCTCTGAATGAAGTTCCGGATGGCGGTTTAGTAACCATTCCCAATGATGCCACCAATGGCGGCCGCGCCTTACTATTGCTTCAGAAAGCAGGTTTAATCAAACTGAAAGCTGATGCGGGTATCAGCGCCACCGTACGTGATATTGTCGACAATCCGAAACATCTGAAAATCACCCCCATGGATGCGCCACAATTGCCTCGTACTCTGAATGACGCCACCCTGTCTGTGATTAATACGAATTTTGCCATGGAAGCCAAGCTAGTACCCACTAAGGATGCGCTGTTTATCGAAGAAAAAGATTCTCCCTATGCAAACATTCTGGTTGTACGCACAGGGGATGAAAATCGCGAAGAAATTCAGAAGCTAAAACAGGCCATGACTTCCCCTGAAGTGAAAAAATTTATTGAAGAAAAATATCAGGGCGCCATCATCCCTGCATTCTAAACTTTAAAATTTGCATATCAATAAAATAAACCCTCAGACGTCTATTCTGAGGGTTTATTATGTCAGTAATATAAAAAATCTTATAAATCTTCAGGCCTTACCGCTTGCCATTGCCCTAAAGGCAAATCAAGAGAAAAAACATTCAGACGGCCGATACCCACCCGCACCAAACGCAAACAAGGCCAGCCTACTTTAGCACACATGCGACGTACCTGACGATTTTTGCCTTCGCTGATACCAATCTGCAACCAGAAGTCAGTTACTGTTTTGCGCTCACGAATAGGTGGTACTCGTGGCCACAGATGTTTGATTTCTGCTGCATCTAGCACACGCACTTGAGCCGGAGCAGTCACAAAATCACCAAGATTTACTCCACGTGATAAGTGCTGCAAAGCCTGCTTATCTGGTTTACCTTCAACTTGTGCCCAATACGTCTTGATCAGCTTGTATTTCGGTTGCGCAATTTTGGCCTGCAAGCGCCCGTTTGCTGTGAGCAAGAGTAATCCTTCACTATCCGTGTCCAGCCTGCCGGCAGGATAAACATCCGGTACTGGCACATATTGCTTTAGAGTAGGATATTTTTCATGAGCACTGAATTGGCAAATCACTCCGTAGGGCTTATTCAGCACAATCAAATCCGGTACCGACATAATATTATCCAATCAAACAAAAAAGGCTGCCAAAACCCATCTTAGCAGCCTGTATTCTCAGCACAAAATTCAACTCAGCAATAACGCATCATCAGTGACTTTCTCACCTTGTGTATGCTCGAACATTTGTAATAAATCAGTCACACCCATGCCTGCGCGCTTTTCGCCGTCCACATCCAGCACTACCCGCCCCTGATGTAGCATAACAGTACGGGTACCATGATCCAAAGCCTGCTGCATAGAATGAGTCACCATCATTGCCGTTAATTTGTTTTCACGCACGATACGATCCGTCAACTCAAGTACAAAGGCAGCAGTTTTTGGGTCTAGTGCAGCAGTATGCTCATCCAGCAACAAAATTTTTGAGCTCTGTAAAGAAGCCATCAGCAGACTGACTGCCTGACGCTGTCCGCCTGAAAGCAAACCAATTCGATCACTGAGCCGATTTTCCAACCCTAAATTAAGCATAGCCAATTTTTCGCGAAATAATTCGCGATATTGCCCCTTAATAGCTGAGCGTAAACCTCGGCAGCTTCCCCGCTTCAGTGCCAGAGCCATATTTTCTTCTATTGTCAGCGCCTCACAGGTACCAGCCAACGGATCTTGAAACACCCGTGCCACAAGAGGTGCACGTTTATAGGCAGGCTCATTGGTAACATTTTTATTATTAATAGTGATTGTGCCGGAATCTACCTGAATATCGCCACTGATAGCATTAAGAAAAGTAGATTTACCAGCACCGTTACTGCCGATTACAGTGACAAACTCACCTTCAGCAATATTCAGGCTCATGCCACGCAAGGCAGGATTTTCTATCGGAGTCCCCGCATTGAATGTCAGGCGTAAATCATCCGCGCGCATCATGATTTTAGTTTCCTTTTAAAATAACGTTTAATCACCGGTAGGCGCAGTGCCAAAACCACCAGAATAGCCGTTATCAGATTCAAATCCTGCGGACCGAAGCCAATGTGTTGCAGTGTATCACTGCCCAATGCTAATGCAATAAAGGCTCGATAAAGCACAGCCCCCACAATTACCGCCAGCGTAATCACAATAAAACGTTTGGCGGGAATCAACGTTTCACCAATAATCACCGCAGCCAAACCAACCACAATGGTACCGATACCAATTGAAATATCAGCTCCGCCCTGTGTCTGCACAAACAGCGCGCCACCCAAAGCAATAAAAGCATTAGAAAGAGCCATACCAAGCAATAAAATACGCGAAGTATTGACACCCTGAGCACGAGCCATACGTGCATTCACGCCGGTCGCACGCATGGACAAACCGATTTCGGTAGCAAAAAACCAGTCCAGAAAAAACTTAGCTACCAATACAAAGCCAAAAATAACCAGCGGCTGCACCCAATACTGATTACTGTCGTCAGCGTTAAAAAACGGCGTAAACACACTAGGCTGATCCAGCAATGGCAAATTCGGCGCACCCATAATACGCAGATTCACGGAATATAAGGCTACCATCACCAGAATACTGGCCAAAAGCTGCATGATTTTTAATGATACATGCAGCCATGCAGTTATCAGGCCTGCACAGGCTCCAGCTGCCCCCGCAAGCGCGGTAGCCAGCCAAGGATTCATCCCATGAGTGACGCATACAGCAAACACTGCTCCACCAAGCGGAAAGCTGCCATCTGCTGTCAGATCCGGAAAATCCAGAATACGAAATGAAATCAGCACACCCAAAGCAACAAGGGCATAGATCAGACCACTTTCTAAAGCACCAAATAAAGCTATAGAAGACATATAAACGAATGTTTCATTATAGTTGGAAATAAAAACAACATCGGCAAAGCTTATGGCAGCCTGCCGATGTCACGGTTTTCAGCCCTCGGGCTGATCATCTTAATCAATAATTTTAGCATCTTTAAGCAATTGCGGCGGTAAAGTAATTCCCTGTTCAGCAGCATGCGATTTACTTACCATCAAATCCAGCTGTTCCGCCGACATACGCTGTGGAGCAATATTGCCCGCTTTTTCGCCTTTCAGAATCTTGCCGACAATTTTACCTGTAGCCATACCCAGCTCATGGTAATTCACGCCCAATGCCACAGCTGCACCTCGTTTTACCGAACCAGTATCCGAAGCCACCAACGGCATTTTCATGTCTTTCGCTACTTTATACATGGATTCATAAGCTGAAACCACATTATTGTCCAGCGAAGTGTAAATCAGATTCGCCTTGCCCTGCAGGCTTTTAGCCGCCATAGGTACATCAGTGGTGCGCTGTGCTGGTGCAGCAGCTACATTAATACCGTCTTTAGCCAATAATGATTGCAGCTGACCCAGTACCACAGTGGAATTCACCTCTCCCGGACTGTATACATATCCTACCGTTTTCAGATTTGGCACAACCTGCTTCATTAAAGCAATCTGTGGCTGCAAAGGCAGCTCATCAGATACGCCGGTAACATTTGTCTTGCTTGGCTCCCAGCTAGGTACTAGCTTAGCAGCCACAGGGTCAGTTACGGCAGCAAATACCACCGGTATATTACGTGTTGCAGCCACCATGGACTGCGCACTAGGCGTTCCGATTGCCACTATCGCATCAGGATTACTGCCAGCAAATTTTTTCGCAATCTGGCCAGCAGTAGCTGTATTACCCTGCGCACTCTGGAAATCAAGCTTTAAATTCTTACCCTGCTCATAACCTTCTGCACGCAATTCATCTATTACCCCCTGACGCACCGCATCCAGCGCCGGATGTTCAACAATTGCCGTAATGGCTACCTTTTTCATACCATGATTATCAGTACCGGCTTTTTCACTCTGACCAGAAGGCGAACAAGCTGTTAGCAGACAGGCAGCAGTTAAGCCCAGAATCATTAAGGTTTGTTTTGCTCTGAGCATAGTAATTTCCTCAGCACAGGGTTATTCAAAAACTTTTCGCAATAAAATTGCCATCACCCACTTAATGAAGCAGATGATGGCATAAATTATACAAAAATCCAGTCTGATTGCGTATCGAAATTACCAAAGCAAACTATTTTATACTGAAATAAAAATTCATAATTTAATTTATTTAAGCAATAAAATATCAACAATTAGATTAAATAAAATAAACTATGCTTAAAGATAGCAATTTGTGCCATTTCTCACTTTTCTAATCCTACAGCCATGATAACTATTCAGGCAACTTAGCCTACAGGATTGAAGCCAAACAACCATGTTTTCCATGCCAGCCGCTGCTGACGTGCACGCGGAACAATTAATTGATAATTCATTATATTTTCCACTCCATCCAGCCTAATCTCTTCCAGCAAAGCTGCTATCGTTGCCAGAACAGCCAGACTGGCGCGCTGACGGCGCCGATCTGCCGATGGCAGCATGGCTACAACCGATTTTATCTGCTGTTGCAGCTCAGCCATCGACATATTCAGTAAATTTTTAAACTCCGCCCCTCCTTGTCTGTTTATTACCAGATGCGCCGGTACATTAAAAGCCTGTAATGTTTCTATCGGAATATACAATTTTCCTTGTCGTGCATCCGCTCCAATTCTGGAAAACAACCTAACTAATACGGCTGTTTCACCTACCTTGCCGGCAAAATCCAATGTTTGGGGATCAGAAAATCCTAATACCCTGCTACTTAAACGCCCTTGTACCATCCCAGCTGCCGCTGCATATCTGCTCAACTGAACCATATCATGGAATCTCGCCTGAGTTAACTCAGTACGATAGGCATCTATCAGTGCCTGTAATTCCGACTGCGGCAGACAATATAATCCAATCAGAGGTAGCAGCGCTTGCATCAGTGGATGTTCGGGTTTATCTGTTGCTGCAAACAAACCGTTTATCTGCTTCTCCCACCAGCTGAGAGTAGTCAAAGCCAGATCAGCTTGCGAACAATCCTGTACCACATCTTGCAACTCCTGCTGCAAAGCATAAAGTACGATCAGTGCCTGACGCTGACTACGAGAAAGAAAAGGAAAACGAAAAGCCATGACATTTCTGCCATGGCTTAACTTCTGATAACAATATTCTAATGGCTGCACAGCAATAAAAACTTTAATCAAAATGCTATTGTAACCTCTTCTGTGCATTTCTCCAGCATTACCATGCAATTCAACTATCTCTCCTGTTTTTCCTTTTTCACTTCACCAGTCTTTAAAATATAATTCAGCTGCCCATTCCAAAACTCAACCATAAAGATATCGTCTTCTGCCAGATGCTCCTGCTGAATTTTTTGTTTCAGCCATTCCTCATCCTCATGAATTCGCTTTAACTCGGATTTGCGAAACTCTCCGTCCTTAAATAAAATCAATGAAGGGTATTTTCCTTTATCGGTCAAAATAGTCAGATCACCTCTGGGTTCAATCTGGGCATAATTCACCTCCTGAAAAGAAGTCACACCCTGTGCATGCAATAAAGAAGCAATATTCAGAATATCAACTTTATTTCTTTTATCTAAAATATTATCCATCAGAAAGCGTCCATCTTTCATAATCGGAATCGGCTCACCAATAGCAAACATTCTTAAAAATGAAATATGCTTACACGACCAATTTAAAATTGAAATCAGCACCACACCCATCAACAACACAATAATATATTGATAAAATGGAATATCCTGATTATAAATTACCCCGCCGATAATACCGCCGAGGACGAAGTTCCCAATAAAATCCACCGGAGTCATCTGATTTAATTGAGTTTTACCAGTAAAATTCAGATGAAGAATAACAATCAGAAAGCCAGAAACAAACTTTGCCAACACCCACAGATAGTATGCCATAGATACTCCTTACGGTTATTTAGGTTATTCATTAACCAAAAAATTGGCTATGCCATTTAGTTTTGATAATCTAAATGCCACAACAGACCGTTTACTGCTTTAATATTGCAAACAGAACCACTCACTTTAACGCCATTACAACCCATTGAATCACAATAATAATTTGTAATTACAATTTTTACAAAATCATGTAATTTCTTGCAGCTTTTATACATATCAACGCTAGCACACTTTTATCAAAGCAACCCCACCACAGCCAGATAAAATCAAATTACATTAACATATTAATATTATATTTATCAGGTACAATCAGATTGATACCACGTTTTCCGCTATAATTGTCCACTTTACATATTGAAGTAATATCTATGTCTAATCAGCGTCTCATCATCGGGTTTCACGCAGTTAATGCACGTCTATGGCAAAACCCTAGTAGCATTATCGAACTATATGTACTCGAAGGAAAACATGATGCCCGTATGCGCGACGTCATAAATAAAGCTGAAGCAGAAAATGTACGCATTATCAGCGTTGATCAGGCTCGCCTTGATACCTTAAGCAAACACGCGCGCCATCAAGGTGTAGTTGGATTTATCGATGCCTCCAAACAACATATAGACATAGAAGACGTACTAGATAATCTGAATGAACCACCTTTATTGCTTATTCTGGATGGCATCACCGATCCGCATAATCTAGGTGCCTGCTTGCGCGTAGCCGATGTAATGGGCGTGCACGCTGTCATCGCTCCCAAAGACAAAAGTGCCGGCCTCAATGCCACCGTTAGCAAAGTAGCTTGCGGAGCAGCAGAAACTGTACCTTACATTACCGTAACCAACTTAGCACGTACCATCCGTGAATTGAAACAGCGTGGCATCTGGATCGTTGGAACAGCCATGGATGGCAGTGATGATTTATATCATTTTAATGCACCACAAGCAGTAGCCTGGGTGATGGGCGCAGAAGGCAGCGGCATGCGCCGCTTAACGCGTGACCTGTGTGATACACTCGTCTCTATCCCCATGTTTGGTACGGTTGAAAGCCTCAATGTCTCTGTCAGTACTGGAATCGTTTTAAGTGAAACGCGCCGGCAACGGGTATATGCAGCTCATGAATAATTAACAATTCCCTAAAAAACCAATACAAAAAAAGGAGATTTTAATGATATGGTGCATTCTTGCCCTAGTACTGTTTGTACTTGAAATGTTTAGCGGCACATTTTATTTACTTGTTATCAGCGCTTCATTCTTAAGCGCTGGTTTAGCTGAATGGCTGCTACACACCAGTAACAATACCAACGCAATTTTAGCCACGTTTTTTTCTCTTATCGGTATTATTATTGTACGAGTATGGCAAAAGAAGCATCCGCGTGAAAACAAAGCCAAAGCAAGTGACAGTCCTGACTATGGCCAGATTGTTACCCTGTCCAAACCACTTACCGATGGCTTGTGGCAAGTACAATACCGCGGCACCATTTGGCAGGCACGTTTTACTCAGCCTACCCATGCCAAAGCCGGTGACACTGCTCATATCATCAGTCATAACGGAAATATTTTAAATCTCACTCTATCTGCATCTACCAACCATCAGGAATAATCATGATTCTGACCTTTATCTTTCTTGCTGCCATAGTCGTTTTTATTTGCATGGCATTTAAAGTAGTACCACAACAAGAGGTTTACATTGTCGAACGTCTGGGACGCTATCATGCCACCCTCGAAGCAGGTCTGAATTTTATTATTCCGATTATTGACAGAGTAGCTTATAAACATACACTGAAAGAAATCCCGCTGGACGTACCCAGCCAAGTATGCATCACTCGGGATAATACCCAGCTTACAGTAGACGGCATCATCTATTTTCAGGTAACAGACCCTAAGCTTGCCTCCTATGGTTCCAGCAACTTTGTCGTAGCCATTACCCAGCTGGCACAAACCACATTGCGCTCAGTTATCGGCCGTATGGAGCTGGACAAAACATTTGAAGAACGTGACGACATCAATCGTACAGTGGTAGCCTCTCTGGATGAAGCAGCCGTATCATGGGGTGTAAAAGTATTACGTTATGAAATCAAAGATTTAGTACCACCGCAGGAAATTTTACGTTCAATGCAGGCACAAATTACCGCTGAACGAGAAAAGCGTGCCCGTATTGCCCAATCTGAAGGTATCAAGCAAGAGCAGATTAATCTGGCAGCCGGTCAGCGTGAAGCCGAAATTCAGAAATCTCAAGGTGAAGCACAAGCTTCAATCAATGAGTCTCAGGGCGCCAAAGTCGCTCAAATCAATCGTGCAGAAGGTGAAGCTGAAGCCCTGCGTTTGGTGGCTCAGGCTACCGCTGAGGCCATTCGTCAGGTTGCTGCCGCAGTAAAAGAACCTGGCGGTACCGAAGCTGTTAATCTTAAAGTTGCGGAACAATATGTAGATGCCTTTGCCAAACTGGCAAAAACCAACAATACACTGATTATGCCGGCCAATGTGGCCGATATTGGCAGCCTCGTTAGTGCCGGTATGAGCATAATCAAAGGCCAGAATACAACAATCGTAAAATAAATAGCTGATATAAATAAGATACAGGCTGCCATTCATTCTTACTGGCAGCCTGATTTTTATACTCAAAAGATAATGCCAAGCATTCAATTAAACAAACACTATCTAGCCAGTATAATAAACATATCTACACCCTTGGCGACTATTCCATCCATACAGAACTCTGATTCCCAAAAAAACTCTAATTTTCCATTAATGGCCACAACCAAGCCCAAACACTACGGCCTTCACTGCGCAATACCATATATGTACGACAGGCAGCCGCAGTAGTCATGCTTTCTACACCAATTCCTTTGGCTGCCAGCTGAGCAGTCAGCCGCGGATGGATAAATACATGCTGACTACCCGTACCAATCAGAATAACTTCTGGATGTTTCTGCAAGGCAAGAGCAAAATCTTCAATACTTAATTCTGCTGCATTATTTTTAGCTAATGGCAATACTTCAATATCTGTAATACAAACAGGCTCTGAATATTGCTTTCCATTAATAGTAATTAGTCCCGTATCAATTTCTTCAATCCACAAACCCTGTTTGTCACGGATTTCATCAATCTGCATTAAATATTCCTTACGCCTAAGACACATCTTCAGATAGTGCAGTAGTAGTCAAAAAAGCGGTTTTCCGCTAGCATAGTAGATTATTTACGTAAAATTGCAAGCATCATACAATCATATTCGTCTAATTTAAGGAGTAAAAATGCAGCCACTTCGCATTGGTTTGCTGGGCGTAGGTACAGTTGGTGGTGGTACCGTCAAACTATTACAGAATAATGCACATGAAATCACCCGCAGACTGGGGCGGGAGCTGATTATTACACATGCAGCCAGCCGAAATCTTGAGCGAACGCGAACAATATGCGGCCCCGATACCAACATTACAGACAATGTATTTGATGTAGTTACAGCTCCTGATGTCGATGTGGTAGTAGAGCTGATTGGTGGTTCAACCATTGCCAAAGATGCAGTGATTCAGGCGATCAAAAATGGCAAACATATCGTTACAGCAAATAAAAAGCTTCTGGCTGAATACGGCAACGAAATTTTCCGGTTGGCCTCTGAGCACAACGTAATGGTGATGTATGAAGCAGCAGTGGCCGGAGGTATCCCGATTATCAAAGCATTGCGTGAAGGGCTAGCAGCCAACCATATCGAATCTATTGCCGGCATCATCAATGGCACCAGCAATTTTATTCTCAGCGAAATGCGTGCTAACGGAAGCACCTTCCCTGAAGCACTGGCACAGGCTCAAGCTTTAGGTTATGCCGAGGCAGACCCGACTTTCGATATCGAAGGACATGATGCAGGCCATAAACTTAGCATCATCTCTGCATTGGCCTTTGGTACCCCGATTAATTTCAGTCAGTGTTATCTGGAGGGCATCAGCCAGCTGCAAAGTCTGGATATTTGCTATGCTGAAGAACTAGGCTATCGCATAAAACTCCTTGGTATTACACGCAAAACTCCAGAAGGTATTGAGCTAAGGGTACACCCTACTTTGATACCTGAAAGCCGCCTACTAGCAAAAGTGGAAGGCGTAATGAATGCCGTATCAGTTCAGGCTGATATGATCGGGCAGACATTGTATTATGGTGCCGGTGCCGGTGCGGGCCCTACAGCTAGCGCCGTCATGGCAGATATTATGGATGTCACCCGACTACAGAACGCTGAAGCCAGCTATCGGGTACCTTATCTGGCATTTCAGTCTAGTTCACTACAAAATATTTCCATTCTGCCCATGGATGAAATCACCAGTAGTTATTATTTACGCGTATCTGCCTGCGATGAACCAGGTGTTCTGGGTGAAATAGCCAATATTCTGGCTGCAGAAAATATATCTATCGAAGCACTCATTCAAAAAGGCATTATCAATAAAGAGACTGCGGAAATTGTAATCCTGACCCATTCGACTAAAGAACGCTTTATCAAACAAGCGATGTCACAGATTCAAGCCTTACCGCGCGTATTGTCGCCTGTAACGATGATTCGCATGGAAAGTTTACATCCTCGCTGATAACCCGAAAAAGTATTTAACATATTACAAAACGGGCAATATAGCCCGTTTTATATTTTTAGTACAAAACAAAAAAACAACTAAAAATATTCAATTCTATTAATCTACTATTTAAGTAAGTAGATTTATTTCTGTGAAATCAGCCAAATAATAAACAAAAATTCAAACAAATCAAATAAAAATAACTTTTTGTTTATATTTTGATTATTACTTTATTAACCACATTCAATCCCAAAGCACAATGTTTTATTCGAATAAAATATATTCCATATATATATGTTGTTATAATATAATGCCGATAGTATATAATTTTTTATTAAATCATGGTACCTCGTCGATTCCCATTCAGACATCAACTATATTTATCCACACGATACTCATTGGGATTTAGTTTATTGAATTTATTAATCACGCTTTCCATTATTATAATATTAGCCGCCCTAGCCTATCCTTTCTACCATAAACACATTCTACAAGCCCGACTTCATCAGGCTCAGGCAGATTTGCTCATCAACGGACAGTATTTAGCTAAACACTATCAGCATCATATCAGCTACCGAAAAAATGGAAACAGCTGGCCAACCCTACCTATCACACAAAATCAATATTTTTGCTTCCGCTTTCAAGGCAATCCTCGCTTTACTCGAGAAGAGCACTTCACCCTTAAAGCTGTTGCTCTAAATACCAATGAAGAACCACGTATACTTAAACTTAATCAGGATGGCCGAATTATTATGTGCCAAACCAGCAGCAGCCGTTGCGATGAAGAAGAAAATTTTTTTCATGCTAGCCGCCAGCCCGACCTAAATTGCCAAATTTTTAACCAGTAGCCATACAGGACAACAGCAACATTTCAATAATTAAACTGTTACAATACCCAGTCTTTCTATCACAAATATCCTAACGTAGTCTGGTTGAAATATGAGTATTCTGTCACTGGATAATGCCTGCTTTGCAGTTGGCCATCACCCAATATTAGATCATGCATCTCTGCAAATGGATGCGGGAGAAAAAATCGGATTCATCGGCCGCAACGGTGCCGGTAAATCAACATTGCTAAAAATTCTCGCCGGAGTACAAAAACTGGATGATGGAATACTCACCATTCAAAACGATCAGAAAATCGTTTATGTACCGCAGGAATCGTTTTTCGATCCACAGGCAACTATTTTCGATACCATTGCTCAGGGATTAGGCGAATTACAAAACCTACTGCATGAATATCACGAACTTAGCCAGAATATAAGCGATGAAAAAAGCTTAAACCGTTTAACGGAACTACAAAACGAACTGGAAAACCGTAATGGCTGGCAATTTGATGCGTTGATTGCCCAAACTTTGAGCGAACTTAACCTACCTGAAAATGAAATTATCGCTAATCTCAGTGGCGGTCAGAAAAAAAGAGTCGCACTCGCACAAGCATGGGTGCAAAAACCGGATATTCTCTTACTAGATGAACCCACCAACCATCTAGACATCGAAGCAATTGAATGGATGGAAAATCTGCTGAGTAATTTTGCCGGCAGTCTGATTGTCGTCACTCACGACAGACGGTTTCTAGATAAAGTGGCTACTCGTATCGTAGAGCTTGACCGTGGACATCTGCGCAGCTATCCGGGCAGCTTCAGTGCTTACAGTGAAAAAAAAGCACAAGAGCTGGCTGTTGAAGCCGAACACAATCGCCTATTCGATAAATTCCATGCGCAGGAAGAAGCGTGGATACGAAAAGGGATAGAAGCTCGTCGCACCCGTAACCAAGGGCGGGTAAAACGACTGGAACAACTACGGCGAGAACGTGCCGCACGTCGCGAAGTTCAGGGGCAAGTCAGTTTCAACCTTAACCGAGGCGAAGCCAGCGGCAAAATCATCGCCGAACTTGAGCATGCAGGATTTGCCTATGGTAACCACATCATCATGCGCGACTTCTCCGCTGTTATTCAGCGTGGCGATAAAATTGGCCTTATCGGGCCAAATGGGGTGGGTAAAACCACTTTTCTGAAGCTGATTTTAGGAGAGCTACAACCCACAACCGGTAAAATCCGTTTGGGTTCACGTCAGGAAGTAGCTTATTTTGACCAATTCCGCAGCGCATTGAATGAAAACGATACCGTTTTCGACACCATCGGCCAAGGTAACGATTACGTAGAAATTGGTGGTCAGCGCAAACATGTTATCGGCTATCTGGAAGAATTTCTGTTCTCACCTGCGCGAGTGCGTAGCGAGGTAAAATCATTGTCTGGCGGAGAACGTAACCGCTTGCTACTGGCTAAGCTGTTTACCCGCGCTGCCAACATTCTAGTACTTGATGAACCTACTAACGATTTGGATATCGATACACAGGAATTGCTGGAAGAATTATTACGTGATTATACAGGCACGGTGTTTTTGGTCAGTCACGACCGTACATTTTTGGATAATGTAGTCACTCAATCCATTGTATTTAGCGGAAATGGCCAGCTAAAAGAGTATATTGGCGGCTATCAGGATTATATTAATGCCCAAAAACGTGAGCAAAGCCTGCAAGCACCTTTAAATATTACAAACAAGGCCAATAACAACACCGCTGATAAAACACGCCCTAAAAACCGGCGCAGTGAAAAACTTTCTTTCAATGAACAACGTGAACTGGACAGCTTACCCGATACAATAGCTGCTCTGGAAGAAGAACAAACAGAATTAAATAATAAACTTTCTGATCCTGAAATCTTTAAAAACGATTACAAACAGGCTGCACAATGGCAGGCACGTGTTGCAGAAATTGAAGAATTATTGCTAGAAAACCTTGAACGTTGGGAAACACTGGAAGCAAAACAGAAACCCCAAAATTAAAATATACAAAAAATGGCTAGTGCATAAACACACTAGCCATCAATTTAAACCTGATTCATTTCTTTGGATGGCGTCCGCCACCGAGTCGCATACATGCCTCATAGCGACGGTTAACATTATTCGCATACCAGTTAGTATTGTAATCCTTGCTTAATTTAGGCCCGCTAATCACAACTTGCGGCATAATTGCATACGGAGGATTTTTATTAAACTGACGTTTATAGATTGCTATCACATTCTGATACGTGGACGTATTTTCAAACTCAGCCTGTTTTTCATGCAACAAATCCGAACGAATATCTTCCGGTTTCATTGAAATACCATGGTCAGCAAATAACTGATTCAAAGCAGTTTCAGTCTGACTTGGCATAGATTGAGGGTTATCATCCTTATCATAAACCAATAAATCCCCATCCAAAGCCATATCAAGATTCAATAATTTATTAATATCCTGTTGAAAAGCAGCGTTACGGCTCGAATACATACCGGAATTATAATCAGCAAACCGATACTGTGCATTATCATAGGCAGCAGGATATTTCATCAGTCGATGAATACCGTAATACAAGCCGCCCTCTCGGGTATACATATAATCCCTCAACTCATTAACAGAAGCGTGGTCACGCTGATGATCACGCGCATATTTTACAGATACCTGCATTGAGCCAATGGTGGTAATGGGATTATTTTCCTCCCCCAAATCCTTGCCCATGAATTTAGCTGCTGCATTAGCTATCGAATCAGCATAAAATTGTTTGGAAACATAAGCAAAAATCTGCCGGTATATCCAGTCTAGCTGCTGCTCGGTTTTTACCGAACGCATTTGTATTAGAAAACTGTTGTCTTTACTGGGTTCATTAATCAATACATATGTAAAGTAGCGCGAAACAGCTGGGCCAAGAGCCGGACCAAACTGTTTCACAAATTTCTGCGGTACTTCAGTCTGAAAAGCTTTAATCGCCTTATTTCCTAAGTCAGGTACAGTGGGATTAGCAACAAAATTTGACTCTTGGTCTACTACCGCTACCACACTACATACATTTTCTTTGGTTTTACTGATTTTCAGCTCATCCATAATCTGGCTGATATCAGCTGCCCATGCATCCCGCTCAGCAACACGTGCAGGTATCAGCCGACTTATTTGCGCAGGCTGAGTCAATATTCTACCGTTATCATCCGGAGAATCATCATCCGCTCCACTCCAGCTACCATGCTCCTTACACGCAGATAAACCACACAACAAAAATCCAGTCAGTGTCAACCTAGCTGCCGTTTTTAGTAAAAATCTAGCTTTCATACCATATACATTCATTCAGGCAAATCAATTACAGAATACACAGAGCATTATCATTTTCTGGAGCGAGTACGACAATGCCATAACCATCCCCATACCCATAGCAATACCGCTACAAAAAATAAAACACTCCATACTGGTAACGGTATCCACAATATATGCTGCACCTCACCACAATTACCGGTACCACGGATAATCGGTTCATACCAGTGAAATAACGGCGCATCACGCAACCGAAACGTCCATGGAGCTCCGCAAGACGGCTGGTCAATTAAAGGTAAATGCTGAATATAAATCTGATAAATCGCCACACACAGACCGCCAATCGGAGCCAAACTAACCACAATTGCATTAATCACTTTTTCAATACAGTTGCGATTAGGGCAACAAGCACATAACAGAGCCAGCAATGCAGTAAGGATCACTGCCACTCGTTGCACAATACACAATACACAAGGATTCATACCCAAAACATATTGGCCGATAAACGAAGCAGCAGCACACAGTACAGCCAGAAAAAACACACACCATAATGCTTTACGGAAGCTCATCTTAAGTCCTTTCAAACTGACCCAAATCCGTCATTTCCATCATCTGATACATAAATAGACACTTATGAACCAGCAATAGTCATATCCCCAATGAGAATAGAACCCACCTTGTGCGTACTGCGTTTCAATGCATCGTCTGCGGCACCTATCATCGCCATAAACATATCCTGTAAACGTGACGCAATCGTAATACCTTCTACGGGATATGTTATGACTCCATTTTCTACCCAGAAACCAGCCGCGCCACGAGAATAATCACCCGTAATACCATTTACACCCTGACCCATCAACTCAGTAACCAGCAAACCCGTACCCATAGTCTGCAACAGCTCTGCCTGAGATTTATGCGTATGATTAAGATATAAGTTATGTACACCACCGGCATTACCCGTCGTAGTCATGCCTAGCTTACGCGCACTGTAACTACTCAGAAAATAGCCCGACACATATCCATTTGCAATAATAATGCGATCATGTGTGGCCACACCTTCGGCATCGAAATAAGTACTGGCAAGAGCTTTTTTTACATGCGGTCTTTCATGTAGACACACCCATGGTGCCAAAATCTGTTTACCCAGAGAATCAACCAGAAAACTAGTCTCTCGATATAAAGCGCCACCACTAAGCGCTCCCACTAGATGTCCAATCAGACTTCCTGCCACCGTCGTATCAAATACTACAGGATATTTGCCCGTCGCTACAGAGCGACCATCCAACCGACGCACAGTACGAGAAGCAGCTGTCTTACCGATCATCTCAGCCGTATCTAAATCCTTAGGGGCACGCGCCAAATCATACCAGTAGTCGCGCTGCATACCAGACGCATCAGAGGCCACTACACTGCAGGATATGCTATGCCGGCTGCCACGCTGATAAGCACAGAAATCATTACTATTGGCATAGACATACTGATAATGGTCTGTCTGAACCTCAGCACCCTCAGAATTGCTGATGCGTGCATCTGTATCCAGTGCAGCCCGTTCTGTTCGTTTACCAATAGCGATAGCTTCATCAGCAGACAACGGCCAGGGGAAATAACTATCCGTATCACCCACATCAGTAGCCAATAAGTCAGCATCAGCCAGTCCTGCACATTCGTCCTGTGCCGTATAGCGCGCTATATTCAATGCTGCAGTAACCACCTCATCAATGGCGCTATTATTAAAATCAGCACTACTAGCCCGGCCTTTGGCATGACCCAAATAAACCGTCACATCTAAAGATTTATCCTGTTGATATTCAATATGTTCAACATCCTGCTGGCGTACTTGCACATTCTGTCCAACTGATTCACTGATATCAATTTCAGCCGCGCTCGCACCTTGCACCCTAGCTTTATACAATGCCTGCCGGCACAATTCTTGTAACTGTTCAGCACCGTGATGAAACATAATTTACCTTCTTGCCAAGAAGTATGCATTCTAGCATGCTGAATTCAGCACTGGCAGCCGTAAAACAGCCATGCCAACTGAAATAATATGGATTTTTTGCTAAAATACACAAATAAAATTCAGATACACTAGTGATACCTAACATATGAACAGCCATACTGAAAACATACTTCAGACAGAAGAAGAATGGGTCAGCAAAACCCGTATGAAAAAGCAAATGAATGATTTGCAGCAACTGGGTATGCAACTAACCAAACTATCCGCAGATACTCTTAAAAAAATCAATCTGCCCGAAGACTTATTACAGGCTGTATTAAGCTATCAAAAAATCAGCTCTAACAGCGCCCTCAAACGTCAGGCACAATATATTGGCCGCCTGATGCGGGAAATTGATACCGCACCGATCAGCGATTTTCTATCACGTCTCAAAGGCGAAAACAGTGCGCATAATGCCTATTTACAGAGACTCGAATACCTGCGAGAGCGTCTAATTGCAGACGACAATAGTCTCACAGAAGTTATCAGCCAGTACCCACATATTGACATCAACAACCTGCGCACACTGATACGCAATGCGCGTAAAGAACAGGCCGCTGGTAAAGCGCCTAAGGCATTCAGATCTATTTTTCAGTTATTAAAAAACGAAATTACCGAAGACACACAATCCTAAAATTCATAAGTCAGACTTAAATTAGATTTATGAATATAGCGGTCATATCTTGTAAACAATCAGCATCCTAGTCCGGACCAAAACCATGAGCGATATCCTAAATAAAATCATTGCTACCAAAAAAACCGAAATGGTTGCAGCCAAGTCCGCTGAAACACTGTCCGAAGTACGTGCCAAAGCTTATGATCAGGCACCGGCAAGACCATTTTTGGAAGCCATACATCATAAACATCAGCAAGGCAAAGCAGCCATCATTGCCGAAGTAAAAAAAGCCAGCCCTTCCAAAGGACTGATTCGTCCCGATTTTTCACCCGCCGATATTGCTCATGCGTATCAGCAAGGTGGCGCCGCATGCATGTCCGTCCTGACCGACGTAAGTTACTTTAAAGGAAGTCTGGAATACCTGAATATTGCCCGTAATGCCTGCAGCCTGCCGGTATTACGAAAAGACTTCATCATCGACATCTATCAGGTGTATCAATCACGAGCACATAATGCAGATGCCATACTTCTGATAGCAGCAGCACTCAGCCGTACCCAGTTAAATGAATATGAAGCCATAGCCCACGAGCTCGGTATGACCGTATTGCTTGAAATCCATCATGAAGATGAATTAGAGAAATGCATCTCCATGTCTACCCCACTCTGGGGCGTCAATAACCGTAACTTGCGCACTTTCGAAGTAGACCTACAGCAAACCATCAAACTTCTGCCTGCACTAAATGGCAAAACAGTCGTTACCGAAAGCGGCATTTTTACCACAGATGATATACACATGATGCAGCAGCATCAGGTAAATACTTTTCTCATTGGAGAAAGCTTGATGCGCAAACAAAATATAGCAGAAGAACTAAGCTTTCTAGTAAATGCTTAAAGCATAACCATCATTTAAACATTATAAATTAGCCTAAAAGGAAAAATCATGGGCGTGATAATTAAAAATGCAGAAGAAATTGCCGCAATGCGCGTAGCCGGCCGGCTGGCAGCTGAAGCACTAGACTATATTGGCCAATTTATCAAACCAGGTGTCACCACCAACGAAATTGACAAACTGATACATGATTACCACATTAACGTACAGGGTGGTTATCCCGCACCACTGGGATATGGCAATCCACCCTTTCCCAAATCTTGCTGCACATCCGTCAATCATGTTATCTGCCATGGTATCCCAGATGACAAACCTTTAAAAAACGGCGACATCATCAACATCGATGTCACCATCATTAAAGACGGTTTCCACGGAGATTCCAGTCGCATGTATGCTGTAGGCGAAATCAGTCCACAAGCACGCCGCCTAATTAATGTCACCCATGAAAGCATGATGGCCGGTATATCCGTTGTCAAACCAGGAGCAACACTGGGAGACATTGGCTATGCCTGTCAGCAGGTAGCAGAAAATGCCGGTTATTCCATGGTTCAAGAATTCTGCGGCCACGGAGTGGGAAAAGGTTTTCACGAAGAACCACAAGTGTTGCATTATGGTCGCCGCCATACCGGCTTAAAACTACAGCCGGGAATGATATTTACAGTAGAACCAATGGTTAACCAAGGAAAACGCCATTTGCGTATTCTTGGTGACGGCTGGACAGTAGTTACTAAGGACCATAAACTCTCCGCCCAGTGGGAACATGAAGTACTAGTAACAGATAATGGCTACGAGATACTCACAATCAGCCCACTGACAGGAAAACCTTAAAATACCAAAAAAAACGTAAAACTTTACATTAATACAACATCTATATCTGATTTAAGGCAATAAATTTTAAAATAGTTTAATTAAAATAAAAATACATCATTCAAAATCACCTTAAATAGGTAAACCATTAGCAATATTGTATTGAATGTAAAAAATATTGTGATAATATTGAAGTCCATAGATAATTATGCATATTGATAAGTAGGGTTTATTACAATAAATGACCAAACTTACCAAAACAACTAATATTTATGAATGATCATATTAATTAATTTTACTTAAACATAGACAACCCGTTTTAAGGTATAAAAATTATGAAAGCTTTTAAACCTATCAACAATGTGCGCGAAATCCGTAAAAAACTCGGTTTGAACCAGATTGAATTTTGGAGTCAGGTAGGTGTTACACAATCCGGCGGTTCTCGGTATGAAGCAGGCCGCAACATTCCGAAACCAGTTCGCGAACTGGTACGGCTGGTACATGTTGAACAGCTGGAATTAAGCAAGCTCAATCGCATAAATATGGAAGTTGCCGAATTACTGAAAAACGAGCATCCAGATATGTATCAACAACTTAAAGCAAAAGTAGAAGGAAAATAAATCCTTCATTAAGCCCCTTAAACAAAGCTCCGCACCAGATATTGGGCGGAGCTTTTAGCTTGTTAGCTAAGCATTCAGTATTATAATAAAGGCCTGCAAAACAAACAGGATTTTTCCATGACACACACAGCATCTTCCCTGATGCCTTATTTCGGACTGATACGTGTAAGCGGCGAAGATCGAGCAATCTTTTTACACAACCAATTATCAAATGATATCAATCATTTGCCTATCAACCATGCTTGTTTGGCTACCTACAATACAGCCAAGGGTCGCGTAATAGCCAATATGCTGGTACTTAATAGGGATAATGATATTATTATATTAACCTCAGCCAGCCTCACCGATACCTTGCAAAAAAAACTGCAAATGTACATCTTGCGCAGTAAAGTAAAACTGGAAATCATGGCAGACTGGGGTGCAGCAGTCAGCGTACCCGAAACAATATCCACAGCATCAGAACCACAGTATGTATTGCCAACTAGCCAGACCAATCAAATCTGGTCCATCACTTTGCCAGATGGCTCAATAATCCAGATTGGACAAACCAGCCAACTGCCCCCGTTTAATGCAGAAGTTACAGAATCATGGAAATTACATGAAATTACCAGCGGTAATCCATGGATTAGCAAAGAGACCACAGAAACCTGCGTTGCACAAATGCTTAATCAGCAACTAATAGGTGCTGTTCATTTCAAAAAAGGCTGCTACCCCGGTCAGGAAATCATCGCCCGCGCTCAATACCGTGGTCAGGTAAAAAGAGGGCTAGCACTTATGGAAATAAACGGTTCAGTTTCAGCAGGTAAACCAATTTTTGACGACCATAATGAAGAAGTCGGACTAATAATCAATCAAGTATCGCAGCAAACTTCTACTTTGGCTTTGGCAGTAATCAAACACAGTGCAGCCGAATCAGAACTAAAATGTGACAATAATATTATTGCTATAAAAAAATGTTTTTTTAATCCTGCTAATACAGAAAATTCTTAAGCATTAAATGATGCCCTAAACTTCTGATTATGTACTGACTTAAAATACAAGGCTAAACATTTCAAAGCATCTATTCATGCATAAATATTAATTTGTTTTTTTTCACTAAACCACACAATTAACAGTTCTAATATTAATCTGTGCTACAATATAAACATTCTCACAAGACGGCCGTAGCCGTCTTGTTTTATTGTTTGCAGAATTCATAAAATCATGAGCCAGATTGCCCAAGAAGCGGCACGCCGCCGTACATTTGCGATAATATCCCACCCTGATGCCGGTAAAACCACCCTCACCGAAAAACTATTACTGTTTTCTGGTGCTATTCTTTCAGCAGGTACTGTAAAAGGAAAGAAATCTGGCAAATTTGCCACTTCAGACTGGATGGAAATCGAAAAGCAACGCGGCATATCTGTAGCTTCTTCAGTGATGCAATTTGACTACCGCCAACATGTGGTCAACTTACTTGATACACCTGGACACGAAGATTTTTCTGAAGATACCTATCGTGTACTCACTGCTGTTGATAGCGCTCTGATGGTAATTGATGCCGCCAAAGGTGTTGAAGCACAAACCATCAAGCTTTTAAACGTCTGTCGTTTACGTGATACCCCTATCGTCACCTTCATGAATAAATATGATCGTGAAGTGCGTGACTCATTAGAATTGTTGGATGAAGTAGAGAATATTTTGCACATCCGCTGCGCTCCGATTACTTGGCCAATTGGAATGGGCAAAAACTTCAAAGGTGTATATCACATCCTTAACGACGAAATATATCTGTTTGAAGCTGGCAGTGAAAAACTTCCTCATGAATTTGACGTTATCAAAGGCATTGACAATCCGCGTTTAGATGAACTTTTTCCCATTGAAATCCAGCAATTACGTGAAGAAATCGAATTGGTACAAGCAGCATCAAACGAATTTGATTTAGATGCCTTTCTGCGCGGGGAACTGACACCAGTATTTTTTGGTTCTGCCATTAATAACTTTGGTATACAGGAAATTCTTAATGCTTTGATAGACTGGGCGCCTGCGCCACAGCCACGCGAAACCTTAGAACGCGTTGTCGAACCAACTGAAGCCAAATTCACTGGTTTTGTCTTCAAAATTCAAGCTAATATGGATGCTAAGCACCGCGACCGTATTGCTTTTCTGCGCGTTTGCTCCGGAGAGTTTACTCGCGGTATGAAAATCAAACATCTGCGCCTGAACCGTGATATTGCTGCTTCCAGTGTGGTGACTTTTATGTCTCACACCCGCGAATTAGTTGAAGAAGCATTTGCTGGCGATATCATTGGAATTCCCAATCATGGCAATATCCAGATTGGTGATAGCTTCACTGAAGGCGAGCGTCTTACCTTTACTGGTATCCCCTTTTTCGCTCCCGAGCTGTTTCGCGCTGTGCGGATTAAAAATCCATTGAAAATGAAACAGCTACAAAAAGGATTACAACAGTTAGGCGAAGAAGGTGCTGTGCAGGTATTCCGCCCCCACAACGGCGGCGACCTTATACTCGGCGCCGTTGGCGTATTGCAATTTGAAGTAGTCACTGCCAGACTAGCCAATGAATATGGCGTCGATGCCGTATTTGAATCTGTTAGCATCTGGTCAGCACGCTGGGTATCCTGTGCAGATCGGAAAAAACTGGCCGAATTCGAAAAGGCCAACGTACTCAATCTTGCTACTGATGCCGGTGGCAACCTTACTTATCTCGCGCCCAACCGTGTTAATCTATCTTTAACTGAAGAACGCTGGCCAGATATCCGTTTCCATGAAACAAGAGAATTAACAGCGCAAATAAACGAATAAATTTTTTATTTTTAATTATGAAAAAGCAGCTTGTCAGATACATTACAAGCTGCTTTTTTTATCACTAAAATAAATCTGAAAATATATATCTGAATTGCTAGTATTTATTTTAAAATTTGATTATAAAAATGATTTAATTTTATTGAAGATGAATCTAATAAACCGGCTAAAACCGGTTAAATATAAGTAATGGTTCTGTAGTGAAACAATATCAACCATTTTATTTAAAAGTAATTGTTTATAGTTTGTTTCAATCCCATTCCTTGGGTTTGAGTTCGGGATGCTCCTTAAATGCAGGCTCTAGAAAATCAAGCATTTCTCCCATAATTCTTCCGACTACTCTTCTGTAAGCTCTGAATTCTTCTTCAGGACAACAATCCTGGACTTTAAAAAGTGTCTGGTTTAAATCGTTGGTTATTTTAAACATTAAATCTCTGATTTCTTCAGCAATTACTGGATCTTTTATCATATTAGAATACCATTAGTATATTATTATAAGCGCTAAGTAGTTTAACTCAATTTTATATAAAACGTCATATACTATTGGGATTTAATTGGACTTATTGAACATTTATGCTTTATTACATAGATATTTTTGGAATGAATCAGCAGAATTTTTTTCAGCCCTACAATCAATATTAACAAGAATAATTAACCCTAATACTTTCTATAATTACAAGCGTTATAATATCGACTTACATTCTTATCAAATAAAAACATCATGCCACTACCCCTATCTTCCGATGAACTTCAGCTAAACATAAAATCTGATCTGGTATTACGTGTAGGCAAAATATGTCTGGCAGCAGGTACCGGCAGCTACCGTATCAAACAATCCATGCGCCATGTAGCCATTATGCTGGGAGTAGAAAATCAGGCGCATATTACACTAACCGAAATCAATTCCACCTGTCGTAGTGGCAAACAGTTTAAAACCGAGGTAACCAACATACAAAGTGTAGGCATTAATACCAATAATATTCAATTACTGGAAACACTATTAATCGACATACAAAACCGTTACCAACAAATGAGCGAAAGCGAATTGATTCGCTATCTCGACCAATCTCTGGCGAAAATCGAAAATCAACCGGCTTTATATAATCTTCCACAATCTGCATTATTTGCAGCTATTGCCTGCTCATCATTTACTTTTTTAATAGGCGGAGGGCCCGTAGAAATGCTGGGCGTATTTATTGCATCTGGCTTCGGGCAGGCTCTACGGCGTACGCTGTTACACAAGCACCTAAATCAGTTTGTGGTAACCATGCTGGCAGCTGCTGTGGCTTCAAGTTTATATTTTATGATTATCGGCATCAGCTACATATTATTAAAAATCAATATTCAACATACAGCCGGTTATATAGCTTCAATGCTGTTTCTGATACCCGGTTTTCCACTAATTACTGGTGTACTCGATTTAGCCAAACAAGACTTTTCTTCTGGTATCCAGCGTGTGGGTTATGCGGTAACAGTGATTTTTTGTGCCACTTTTGCTGCCTGGATTGTAGCTGCCGGCATACACATGGCACCAGAACCCATGCTGACTCCTACTCTGTATCCCATTTGGACAGCCTTTTTTCGTTTGCTTGCCAGCTTCTTTGGCGTGCTGGGCTTTTCATTATTGTTCAATAGTCCGATTAAAACAGCTTTGACAACTGCATTTATCGGCATGTATGCCAATACTTTACGCCTAGAATTAATCGACTTTACCAACATTCCGATACAGGGAGCTTCATTAATAGCTGCTTTCATTGTTGGTCTCAGTGCGTTTTATTTTAGCCATCACAGTAAATCCCCACGTATAGCTTTGTCCGTACCGGCAGTATGTATTATGGTACCAGGAATTTATATGTTCCGAGCTATGTATTTTCTCCAGCAAAACGACATCATTAACGCCATTAACTGGGGGGCACAAGCCATGCTTATCGTACTTTCTCTGCCCCTAGGTTTGGTATTGGCACGTGTTTGCACAGATAAAGAATGGGCATTTAATCAGTTACCAGTTAATGTGAGAAAGTAGTTCAAATCTTGGTATTGTTTTAATTTTATCAAACTTAATAAATATTATTTTGCAAGGAAAAAATTATTGGAATCGGTTACTGGGCATATCACATCAGAGACTATTTTAATTAATCATTGAATATTCGATTTATCACCCTATTTTACTTTAATCTGAATCTGCATATACTCATTGATTAATAGATAAGGCAATCAATGTGCCCAAAATTTTATTTATTACTAAATAGTTAAAAAAAAGATATCCAATCGCTTGGATATCTTTTTTTTTGGAATTCTGGTGCCCAGGAGAAGACTCGAACTTCCACACCATTGCTGGCACATGGACCTGAACCATGCGCGTCTACCAATTCCGCCACCTGGGCTTCTTTCACAACACTAAGCGCTGTGAGTCACATCAGAGAAGTTGTGCATTATATATTCTCAAGAGCAATTGTCAAGAGTATTATCTTTATGGATTGGCTGAGATTGATTATCATAGGGTAGTTTGTTCAGCTTGATAATACCTACAAAATTCCAAGACACTTAATTAATTATCTGTATCGAATGCTTAATTAAAATATAAATTGTAAAAATATAGTACTTCAAATCCGTATTGCATTCATCGTAGCCGGTAAATTTTTTATTTTTCTACATTAGCTGGTTATCGTGAAGCTTATTATTTTTTATTTAATACGCTTTAAATAAAAATTGGGTATCTCTGTTAAAAGTTTTTTATAATCTGAAATAATTGTTTCATAAACAATTTTGTACTTTATTAGGATATATGTTTCATGCTACTTCGTTTTTTTGTAACCAAATAAATTAACACAGTAATACTATTGATTATTTTAAATCGCAATTAGAATATTTCAACGTAAATAATATCAGAATCAGACTACAGCATCATTAGGTTACGTACCCAGCAAAATAATCGAATATCGAGACATAAAAAAAAGATATCCAATAATTTGGATATCTTTTTTGCAGAATTCTGGTGCCCAGGAGAAGACTCGAACTTCCACACCATTGCTGGCACATGGACCTGAACCATGCGCGTCTACCAATTCCGCCACCTGGGCTTTTGCATATATTGCAACTTTCAGTTAAAGTATGTCTTTAGCTGAGGAAATGCATTATATATTCTCTAAAGAGATTGTCAATACTATATGAAAAAAAAATCAGATTTACGCCATCAAGACCCTTATTTAGAACGAGAATTACAGAGATATTCTAATCCTTTACCCAGCCGTGAGTGGATAATTGCCGTTTTGGAAAAAATCGGCATTCCTGTCAAAATCAATGAGCTGGTACAAAAACTCACAATTACTGAGGATGAAAAAGAATTTTTTGAACGCCGCCTGACTGCTATGGCACGTGACGGACAAATTTTAATTAATCGTCGCGGTGCCGTCTGTGTCGCTAATAAGCTGGCTTTAGTAAAATGCCGAGTGGAAGTTCACAAGGATGATTTTGGTTTTGCAGTACCTTTAAATCCAGGTGATGGCGGTGACTTTGTACTCTATACCCGCCAGATGCGTGGGTTGATGAACGGTGACATTGTTACGGTACGACCAGCAGGCACAGATAGACGCGGTCGGCGTGAAGGTCAAGTATTGGATGTGATAGAGCGTGCCAATCGAGACGTAGTCGGCCGCCTGACTATAGAGCATGGTGTCGCAATGCTGGTGCCAGAAGACAAGCGATTAGGAGCCAGTATTGTGCTCCAGCCTGATTCATTGGGTAAAGCGAGAACTGGACAAGTGTTGGTAGCCAGAATTGAATCTTATCCTAACGCGACACAGGCTGCTGTGGCGCGGGTAATAGAAATTTTGGGGGATTATGCAGACAGCGGAATGGAAATTGAAATTGCTGTCCGCAAACATCATTTACCTTACCAATTCAGCTCAGAATGTCTGACGCAGGCAGCTAAAATACCCGATCACGTGAAGCCTACTGAGCGAAAAAACCGAGTTGATTTGCGCGAGTTGCCTTTAATCACGATTGACGGTGAAACCGCCCGAGATTTTGATGATGCTGTATATGCTGAAAAAATTGGACGTAACTATAGGCTTCTGGTTGCAATTGCTGATGTCAGCCATTATGTTCAGCCCGATGATGCAATAGACCGTGATGCTCAGGAGCGCGCGACCAGTGTTTATTTCCCGCGCCGTGTCATTCCCATGTTACCTGAAAATCTTTCAAACGGAATATGTTCACTTAACCCTAATGTTGAGCGTTTGTGTCTAGTCTGCGATATGGTTATCACTTATGCGGGCAATATAAAAAGTTATGAGTTTTATCCAGCTGTTATGCGTTCTCATGCGCGCCTAACATATACGCAGGCTTGGGACTGGATTAGTAATGATCAGTTTGACGATCCGCTTAAATCGCATGTAATGAATTTATATCGGCTGTATAAGATATTATTGAAAAAACGTCTGCAACGTGGTGCTGTAGAATTTGAAAGTATTGAAACGCAGATGGTTTTTAATCAGCAGGGTAAAATTGAACGAATTGTCCCAGTTGAGCGCAATGAGGCTCATCGGCTGATTGAGGAATGTATGCTGGCAGCAAATGTTTGCGCCGCAGAATTTCTCAAACAGCACAAGCACCCTACCCTGTATCGTAATCACGCTGGTCCAACCAGTGAGCGTTTAAATACATTGCGAGAACAACTGGCATTGCTTGGCTTGAGTCTGAATGGTGGCGATCACCCAACACCTAAGGATTATGCTGAGCTGAGCGAAAAAATTAAAGACAGAGCGGATCGCAATGTTATCGGTGTGATGCTATTACGCTCAATGCAGCAGGCAGTATATGAGCCTCAAAATATTGGCCATTTTGGTTTGGCATATCCTGCTTATACTCATTTTACTTCTCCTATTCGGCGCTATCCCGATCTGACTGTACATCGTGCCATCAAGGCTGTTTTACAGCATCAGCAGTATCAGCCAAAATCATGGACTGAGCTTGGAGTACATTGCTCTTTGGCTGAGCGTAAAGCTGATAATGCGAGCCGTGATGTTGAAAACTGGCTTAAAACTTACTATATGCGTGACAAAATTGGAGAGGTATTTTCCGGTACAATTTCCGGCATGGCCAATTTTGGATTGTTTGTTACGTTAGATAATGTCTATATTGACGGTATGATCCATATCAGTGATTTGGGTGAGGATTATTTCAATTTTCATCCAGAATTAATGGCCATTATTGGAGAACGTAGCGGTATTCGATTCAAACTGGGCGATAAGGTTACCGTAAAAGTAGCACGAGCCGATCTCGATACCAGCCGAATTGATTTGGTATTAATCAGTGCCAATAGCGGTAGGCGACGCCAGAAAAATAGTGCCCAGAAAATTCAGAATAAACTGAATGTCTCTTCTTCTGGAAAGACACAAAAAGTAACTAATAAAAAGCAAAAGACAAACAAACTAAATTTAGGCAAAAGCCAGCATTCAAAGTCTGAAAAACGTACACGTAGACAATTCGGCAGCAAAAAAACCTAATTTTAACTTTATCTCTTATCCTTTTATTTTTTAAATAATTATTCTTAGCTGAAAAGCAGTTTAGTTGATATTGCATTTATGATAGAGCTTCTATTGTTGAATCTATGGAAGCTTTTATATTATATGTTCAAACTTTCTATATTTAATGGTTTCTTGGTTTTTTTATTACCAATACTAGATAATAGAAAAGATGGATAATTTTAATGCTTCAATTTATCACAGAATATTTTGTATCTAACTCTTAAAAGTAAATTTTTTAAGGCCAATGATATTGGTTTGAACTTTTGATAATACAAAATCATCGGGCATTTTTATTCTGTCAGGAATACATTGATTAGAATAAGAATAATAAAGAAAAAGCCTAAGTCTGTCTCAACAGATTTAGGCTTTTTATAGATATTAAGATTCAACAGATTGAATTCTTAACAACTTATTTGTTTTTACCAGTGGCTGAAGCAATGGCCAGATTTTCTTTACGACTCAGAGCAACGCAAGTTACGCCTTCCGGTAACACCAAATCAGACAAATGGCGGATTTCACCAGCACTAATAGTAGCGACATCCAGTTCCAGCACTGCAGGAATATTTTTCGGCAAAGCATTTACTTCTACACTGGTAGCCAGTAGAGAGACACGGCCACTCTGCAATTTTTCTGCTGGAGAAATAGCAGCGTTCAGCAGGTGTAGTGGTACGCGGATATTGATGGCTTTATTGGCATCAACAGCCTGAAAATCGATATGTTGTACCTGTTGTTTAAAGGGATGCATTTGGAAATCACGTACGATAACGTCGTAGGCCTTACCATTTACGTCCAGCTTGATAATGGCAGTATGGAAAGCTTCTTTTTCTAGAGCATACCATAAGGTGCGGTGATCTACAGTAATGGCTACCGGCTCGGTGCCTTCACCGTACAATACAGCTGGTACTTTACCTTCGCGACGCAGGCGGCGGCTCGCACCAGTGCCCTGAGCTTCACGGATTTCTGCTTTAATTTCGTAAGACATAACTACTCCAAGGTTAATCATGCCGTCATCGGCCGCGACCAGCTTAAGACGACATCTGGGGGATTAAGGGAGAAACATCGCTCCCGGTATGGCCACATCTTCGTTAAAGAGATATGACACGGATTCTTCGTTGCTAATACGACGTACTGTTTCAGCCAATAAGCCTGAAATGCTTACCTGACGAATTCGTTCACAATTCTGAGCAGCTACGGATAATGGAATGGTATCGGTTACCACCACCTGATCGATTTCTGATGATGCTATACGCTCAATGGCTTCACCAGAAAATACCGGATGTGTAGCATAGGCCAATACGCGTTCGGCACCACGTTCTTTTAGTGCAGAAGCTGCCTTACACAAGGTATTGGCCGTATCAATCATATCGTCAATAATCAGACAGGTACGATTCTGGATTTCACCAATCACATTCATGACTTCTGCTACATTAGCTTTGGGACGACGTTTATCAATAATAGCTAAGTCAGTACCCAAAGTTTTGGCCACAGCGCGCGCACGAACTACTCCGCCGATATCAGGGCTGACTACAGTGAGATTATCAATGCGCTGTTTTTCAATATCATGCACCAGAATCGGGGTAGCATAGATATTGTCAACTGGTATATCAAAAAAACCCTGAATCTGATCGGCATGCAAGTCCACGGTGAGCACGCGATCGATACCTGCAGAATACAGCATATTAGCTACCAATTTGGCTGAAATCGGTACCCGCACTGAACGTGGACGACGATCCTGACGAGCATAGCCAAAATAAGGAATGGCAGCGGTAATTCGGCCAGCAGAGGCACGTTTGAGTGCATCAGCCATGGTAAGGATTTCCATCAGGTTGTCATTAGTTGGCGCACAGGTGGACTGTACGATAAATACATCGCGCCCACGTACATTTTCCAGTAATTCAACTGCGATTTCGCCATCTGAAAACTTTCCTACAGAGGCTCTTCCCAATGAAATGTCCAAATGTCTGGCTACGTTGTTAGCCAGCTCTGGGTTCGCGTTGCCGGTAAACACCATCAAACTGTCGTATGCTGCCATTTCTGTTGTACCTGAATCCTGTTTTGGTTTGCTTTGGTTTGTGTGAGGTAGATTAAACATTAATCTATGGCTTTCTTCGCACCTAAAATACAGGTGCTTTGTCATCAAATAAGTAGGGCATAATTTTCAGATCAAGCAATTTTACTTACTCTATCAGCTATTATGCTTTCTCGTTACCTCTAATTTAAAAGTAATCACCACTTCTTTTGAAAATATTTGCCGGTATGTAATGGTTTGCTGCAGTATCAGGTGTAAATCAGGTTTCATCAGCGAATATTAGTCATTGCAGATAGCAGCATGATAAACAACCATATCCCTATCACGGTAACTGAACCTATACTGTGTTATGCAATCCTTTAACCGGTTTGTCTACCACTAAATTATAAACGTTTATTCCTTGATGCAATTTTGTTGCGTCTAATCGATGCCTGTTTTGCATCAACCAGACTATGCAAGCAGTAGATTATACCACTTTTGGCGGTGTAATCATGCTTTTACTCAATGGTTTGTCATTTAAACATTAAATAAGCGTGTAAGTAGACCTTACACGCTTATCTTAATTTGGCTGGGGAGGTAGGATTCGAACCTACGCATACCGGAATCAGAATCCGGGGTCTTAACCACTTGACGACTCCCCAAAATGGTTTACTACTATATTATTCCAAGTGTGGCTGGGGAGGTAGGATTCGAACCTACGCATACTGGGATCAAAACCCAGTGTCTTAACCACTTGACGACTCCCCAGTGTTTATATTAACAACTGGCTGGGGAGGTAGGATTCGAACCTACGCATACTGGGATCAAAACCCAGTGTCTTAACCACTTGACGACTCCCCAACAACACACATCATTGATAAAACGGATGCCTCGTCAGGGAAGCAACACAATACGCCTGATGCGCGTCAGAAACTTTATTGTAAACAGCTTGAGCGGCACTTTCAGAATCAAATGACAAAAACACACATGCTCCAGAACCACTCATCATGGGTGAACCATACTCAGCCAAAGCTTCAAATGCTTCCCTTACCGCTGGATACTCAGCTAAAACAACGCTCTGCATATCATTGCGCCAGTGCTGTCCTGCTTGGAAGTCTGGCATTATGCGTGGCTTGGAATTTCGTGTCAAGTCTTTATGTGCAAAAATTTTCGCTGTACTGATATGCACTGGTGGCTTGATAATCACATACCATTGTTTTGGCAAGCATATAGGTACCAAGTCTTCACCAATACCGCGTGCGAAAGCATTCTGTCCGAAAATAAAAAATGGCACATCAGCACCTAGTTGTACGCCCAAATGTAGTAACTGGTCTGTGGTTAGATTCAGTTGCCACAAGCGATTGAGTGCCATTAACACCACTGCCGCATCAGCGCTACCCCCTCCCAGTCCTCCACCTATGGGAATCTTTTTGTTTAGCCAAATGTCTGCTCCTTGCTCTGTGCCGGTATGGCTGCGCAGCAATTGTGCAGCACGTACACATAAATCCTGCTGCGGTTCGACACCAGTTACGGGCGTATGCATGGTTATGCTGCCATTGGTGTTTTTTCTAAGCCAGATGTGGTCATACAGTGCTATTAAGGTGAAAATGGTTTCAAGCAAATGATAGCCGTCTGCACGGCGACCGATAATGCGTAAATCTAGATTCAGTTTGGCGGGTACCAAAAAATGGCTGGCATCAGCCGCTGGCTGAAAATTATCCATATTATGCTAATTCCTGCGTTCAGGATGGTTTATGCCGTAATTCACATTTGGCTGATGACTGGCTTGGAGTATCAGTATATTCATCAAAAACTAACCTGATATCAAAACGTGCATTATTCAGCTCTACAATATGGGGACTACGGCTATTTATTTGCGGCTGACGCTGAATAATCCAGCCAGACTGTTTGAGTTTGCCGTCGGGTAGTAGCTGGTAGGGTTCATTCTCAATCCAGTACCCTTGTACCCATTGGTTGAGATGATCAAAGGGTAGTACAAATCCAAGCATACGTTGGCTTAATTCTTCAATGCTGCTGGCAGAAAAAACTTGACCTTTGCTGTCTTCAGCAATAACGCCGTCGCTGTCCTGACATAAAACCCCTACGCTATTGCCCAGAGGTGTTTTTACTTCGATGGTTTGTACTAAACCTAAATTCTGCCAACTGAAGTTGGCATAGGTTCCTTTGCCCTGATCTTTGATGGCAAGCCGGCCTGAACTATCAAATCCGGATAATGTCTGTTCGTGACCTGCCTGCCAGTCTGAGGTAGAGGTAATTTTCTCTGGTGCCATGCTGCTACAGGCGCTTAAAGCTAAGCTTATAACGGCTGCTGATAGCTGAAGACACGGTTTGCGCAGCAATGAATACATAATATTCCGTTCTGGTTCCTAGTATCGTTTATATATCAATATGGTTTGATTACTAAGTTGATATTCTGGATACAGTCTGCCTGTTCATCAATTGCTACCGCATATATTGCCATTGCGGTAGCTTCTTAAAAAGTTCAATTAAAATCCGGTTTTCAGACTCATGTAATTAATAGTCTGATTAAGGTTTATTTACTTTGCTCTGTCTTTTCTGATGTTGCTTTGTCAGACAGGCTGGCTGGATTGACAGCAAATTTTTTTAAGGTCTGCTGTAAATCTTTTTGGTCAGAATCCTGATAAGTCAGGCCTTGTGCCCAAACCTGCTTTGCCTGCTCCTGCTCACCCATTTGCCATAGAACTTCTCCCAAATGAGCAGCAATGGCACTTTCTTTTGTATTGCCATAGGCTGTACGCAGCAAAGGTAAGGCTTTTTTGGAATCACCATTAAGGTAATACGCCCAGCCCAAACTATCTTGAATAGCGTAAGATTCAGGTTCAATCTGATAGGCATGTTGCAGAATGGTTAACGCCTCAGCCCAATGACGTTTTGACATACTCAGCATGGTATAGCCTAATGCGTTGTAGCCTTCTGCATCATCCGGTTTCAATTCGGTATAGGCACGAAAATCCTTGATTGCTTTTTTTGGCTGATCAAGTTTTTCTGCATAAGTTATTCCGCGGAAATAGAGTATAAGCACTACCGGCAGATTGTTTTTTGTAACGATGGCCTTTTTCTGTGCCTCTTCTAGTTGCTGAGTCAGTTTACGCACATATGCTTTAGGTTCAAGCGTTTTAGAATCAATGTATATGGATAGAGCCTGTGGTAAGAATACGCCTTCAAAATACAGCGGTTGTTTACTCTGATTCATGCGCTGAAGCCACTGCTGAGCTGCAGACAAATTATTTTGTTCCACTTCAAGCATACCCATCAGATATGCTTTATCAGTGGCAAATTTATTATCGGTAACTTTACTTAGCCATTCACGTGTAGCAGGAAGATTTTTTTCAGAAAAATAGCGTGAGGCTGCCATATATGCTGCTTCACTGCGCTGAATTGCATTTCCTGTCTGCATTACTTTGTTGATGTTGTCGATAAATGCGGCAGATGTACGTTCGTCATTAGAATATAAAGCACTGGCTTGTTGCAGATGAAAATCCACATTTGACTGTGATGCTTCTTTTTTTGCTGTATTTAGCGGTAGGCTGTCTGGCTTGATACCATGTTTATTTAGAATCTGACTCAGTATTTTACGGTCGCTTTTAGGCTTAAGCCAGCCTTGAGACCATATTCGACGAGCATCTGATTCTCTGCCCAGATGCCAGTATACTTCGCCCAAATGGGCAGCCACTTCACTTTCCGGCTGCTGCTGATAGGCATACTCAAGCAAAGGCAAGCCTTTCTGAGCATTACCATTTAAATAATACGCCCAGCCCAGAC
This sequence comes from Snodgrassella alvi, assembly GCF_002777855.1. Classification (GTDB taxonomy): domain Bacteria; phylum Pseudomonadota; class Gammaproteobacteria; order Burkholderiales; family Neisseriaceae; genus Snodgrassella; species Snodgrassella alvi_E. The sequence goes on along the minus strand of NZ_MEIK01000034.1, from coordinate 307,401 downwards.
TATCGTTGACAGCAGGAGACTGACTACTTAAGGCGTAAGCGCGCTCAAGCAGTACCTGAGCTTCGTGCCAGTTTTCTTTCGGCAAACTCAGTAAGGTATAGCCTAACGCATTCAGGCCATCTACTTGATCTGGCCGCATTTGTACAAAACGGCGCATATCGGCAACGGCTTTGGCTGGCTCGTTAAGTTTATCTGCGTATAACAAGCCACGCAGAAGTAATAAAGGTGGCACATTTTCTGTGCGCTCTTTTGAATTCCCCTGCTCTGCTTTGACCAGCATTTTATTCAGATATTGTTCGTACTGTCGGCTGGTGAGTGAAGAGCTGTTAACGAATGTTTGTAGTCGTAATAAATCGGTCGCGCTGAAGAAAATCCCTGGATTTTTGCTTGCCTGAGCTTTGTTCAACCATTTCTGTGCAGCTGACCAGTGTTTTTCTTCCGCTTCGAGTGAACACATCATAAGCGCTTGATCAAAAGCAAATTGGGGATCATCAGCTTTTGCCACCCATGAACGTGATGCTGCTAGGTTGTGTTCATCATAATAGCGCATAGCTACCATGATTGCCGCTTTACTGCGCTGATTGCGGTTACCCAGTTCAGCTATTTTTTCAGCATAAGAAGCAATGGTAGCTGTGTCCGCTTTCTGGCTAACGGCGAGGAATGCAGCCTGCAAATAAAGATCGGCACTTTTGCTTCTGGCCAGCAAAGGTTGCAGGGTCTGATAGGCTTGCTGCAATTTGTTATTTTTAATCAATAATTCTATATATAGACTTTGCCATTTAGAAGGCATACTATCTACACCGGTTTGCTGATAGAAATCCAGCAGATATTGTGGCTGTTTAATATTTATTAAGTTTAGAGTGAGCTGGCTGGCCGGAAAAATATCACTATCTAAACGCACCAGTGCCTGTAATGCTTTGATGGTCTGCTCTTCATGTGCACCGGTTACCCCATAGATGGCATCAGCAATCATAGCTTCGGCCATCTCAGGATGTAATACTGCGGTTTTGTGGATTGGTGCATTCAGTTCATCCGAGGCATTCAAGTGGTTCAAGCGAAATTGTGCCAGTTTTAAAAACAGGCGACGCAGCTGGTAATCGTTGGCATGAGATAAAACGGCGTCTGTGTTTTTGACAACTTGCGGGAAATCGTTTTTGGCCAATGCCAGCTCCCACAACAGGCGCTGTCTAGCAGGAGTTTCATTTGGTTCAATTTGCTTCCAGCGCTCAGCAATAGCTTGCGCTTCGGCTATTTTATTGGTTCCAAGAGCCATTTCCATAGCACGTTCAGCTACTTCAGGCTCCTGTGTATGTTCGAGCATACGCATGTCTGTTGCCAATGCGATATCGCTTTTTCCCTGCGAATAAATTAGCTCGCTAGCAAAGAGGGTGAAGATGTCATTAGCACGGCTAGAAATAGTAAGACGCCTTTGTAGTGATTCAGCATCATCGGGTGAAGTAATTTGGTTTACCCGCTCTATTCTGGTTTGAATCGATGGTATTGATGTCGGCCGTTCTTGAGTATTGCCCGCATTAGCCGCACTGATGGCGATTAAGCTCATAACAATCGGGGTAAGGCGATGAATCCAACGAGGCATTAAACTTCTCCAAATATGCTGATCAGTTGTTGTATAGACTGATTTTAAACTAATAACAATTCTATTACGGTATAGGCAGTTTCGATTTATTCAGCTAAATCAGATGTCTTTTCATTTATGTTATGCAGACAATCTTGAGAACCAGCCATTGCCCGCTTAATAACTATTTTTCATTGCGGTAAAGTAATTTGCTACTTTACCACAGACAATTTTGGCTGCGCATACATCTACCAGTTTTATCATACTGCTCAAGTCAAAGATATATACTTTCAAATTTATTTTCATGATGATATTGTGTCGATTTTATTCTGAATTTTATCATTAAATTATGCCAGAACTTCCTGAAGTTGAAACCACTCTGCGAGGAATTGCGCCTTATATTGTGAATCAGACTATTGACCGTGTTGAAGTGCGACAGCCACGGTTGCGTTGGCCGGTGATGGAGAATCTGAGTGCGCAACTTGAGGGGGAAATAGTTGTTTCGGTGAAACGGCGGGCAAAATATCTGTTAGTTGGATTAGTTTCAGGAACCTTAATTATTCATTTAGGTATGTCTGGAAGCCTGCGTATTTTTACTGACTCCAGCGCGCCAGCAGTGAAAAAACATGACCATCTGGATATTATGTTTACTAATGGCACTTTGCTACGCTTTCATGATCCCAGACGCTTTGGAGCGGTTTTGTGGTTTGTTGGCATGATTGAACAACATCCTCTATTGGCTAATTTAGGACCAGAACCTCTAAGTGAAAAATTTAATGAAGAATATTTGCAGCAAAAACTGGCTAAACAAAAGCGAGCGATTAAACTGGCAATTATGGATAATCATACGGTGGTGGGAGTAGGCAATATTTACGCCAATGAGGCACTATTTCGCTCTGGAATTCATCCTGCAGCCGCTGCCATGAGCTTAAACAAAATTCAGGTTAATGCACTGACTATAGCTATCAAGCAAATATTGGAGGAAGCAATTACTGCTGGTGGGAGTACGCTGCGCGATTTTGTAAACAGTGCTGGTAATAGTGGCTATTTTCAGTTACAACATTATGTATACGGACGAGCTGGAGAACCGTGTTTACAATGCGGCCACCCGATTGAGAAAATGGTATTGGGGCAACGTAGCAGTTTTTATTGCCCTCATTGCCAAAAATAACGATAAATAACAATGACATCATTAAAATCTACTTCTTTTTTTACCCGCTATAAACGTATTTTTAAATTGGCATTGTGGCTACGACAAACCATCAGACGGGTTAATAATTTTGAGCAACTCAGTGCAACAGAACGCAATGGAGAACTAGTTTCCATTGGAAGAAATTTGCTCAACATACTTCATATTAAGTTAGAACCGCAACAACCTCTACCAAATACAGCCAGTATGCCGTGGCTGACTGTGGCTAATCATGTGAGTTGGTTAGATATATTTGTGCTGATGGCCTATATACCAGGCGGGTATATTGCCAAACAAAGTATTCAGTCGTGGCCTATATTGGGCAAACTTGCTACTAATGGTGGTACCGTCTACATTAATAGGCTGTCACGGCAGGATATTAGCCCAGTAATTAAAGCTATCAAAGAAGCTTTGCTGCAAGGCAGAAATGTGCTCTTTTTTCCCGAAGCCTACACCTCTGAAGGCTTGACTACCTTACCTTTTAAAGCTGCTCTATTTCAAGCCGCCATTGATGCAAATCGACCCGTAATGTCTGTTGCCATACGTTATTACGATACTCAGGCCAAACGCACAACTAAAGTAGCCTTTGCCGGTAAAACCAGTTTGCTGCGCAGTCTGTGGAACATCGTTTCGATACCTGAAATTACAGTAAAAGTGGATTTTGCTGAACCACTAATGATTACAGAAAATCAAAATACAGATCGTTTTCAACTTAAAACGATGGCTGAAGAATTTATTCAGCGGAAAGTTCTGAGCGACAGCCCGCTGGCTACAACTTTCGCAAACAAAATGAACCGTGACCAATAGTACTAACTAGAAAAAACGTCAGCAAATGCTAAGGTGCCAATCGCTGCTTAATCCATAAGCCTTTTTCTTGCAGATACTGAACACGGTCATGCAGACGGCTAGGTCTTCCCTGCCAAAACTCCACAAGCTCAGGCTCGACCAGATACCCACCCCAATGCGGAGGACGTGGTACGTTCAACAAGTATTTTGCTCCAAACGTAGCTGCACGAGTCATCAACACCGCTTTACTACTGATAACCGAACTTTGCTCACTTGCCCAAGCTCCGATACGGCTGCTGTAGGGACGGGAACGGAAATAAGCATCAGAATCTTCAGCAGCTAGCTGCAGTACTACACCCTCTACCCGCACCTGGCGTTCCAGCTCTGGCCAAAAAAAAGTCAGTGCAGCATAGGGGTGCTGGCTTAAAGCACGACCCTTACGGCTATGATAATTGGTAAAGAAAACAAAGCCCTTTTCGGTCACTTCTTTTAATAATACGACGCGCGCATTGGGACGGCCATGTTGATCCACTGTAGCCACATTCATCGCAGTAGGCTCATTCACTTTGGCATGTATGGCTTCTGTTAGCCACTTTTGAAACTGTTCTAGTGGATGAGCACAACAATCGGCTTCACTAAGTGACTGTTGGCTGTAATCCTGACGTATGTCATGCAAATCCAGATTATTCATAGTATAAATTTATACACGCAAAAATGATGATAGCAGTGCCAGACCGTCTTGCTGATTTTTCGGTACTAATAGCGTATAATTGAGCACTTTAACAGCTTTATATTTAATCGTAATATAAAGTCTGCTTGGCAATTATCCTACCCGCCGCAGCGGGTAAACGCAAATAACTTCAGGCAACATGTCTTTAACCGTTATCGGACTTAATCACCAAACCGCTCCTGTTTCAGTGCGCGAACGTCTGGCCTTTCCGGCGGCTGTACTGTCAGAAGCACTTTGTTCACTCGGCTGTCAGACAAATATTGCTGAAGCGATGATTTTGTCCACCTGTAATCGCACCGAAATCTATTGTATTGGAGATGCTGATGCTGCCATACAGTGGTTGGCCAGTTATCATCAGTTACCATTCACAGAATTCGCACCTTATCTGTACAGACTGCACGATGTGCAGGCCATACAGCATGCTTTTCGGGTAGCCTGCGGTCTGGATTCCATGGTACTGGGTGAACCACAGATTCTGGGACAGCTTAAAGAAGCGGTGCGCATAGCACGCTGTCAACATACTTTACACCAGCACCTGAATGCATTATTTGAAAAAACCTTTGCAGCAGCCAAAGAGATTCGTAATGAAAGTGCCGTTGGTGAAAATTCAGTGTCCATGGCGGCGGCAGCGGTGAAAATGGCTGCACAGATATTTCCTGATATTGCCGCGTTGAATGTATTAATGGTGGGTGCCGGTGAAATGATTGAGCTAGTGGCTACCTATTTTGCTGCCGAGCATCCTCGACGCCTTACGGTACTTAATCGCACGCTAACCAGAGCCCAGGAGTTGTGCAGCAAATTAAATAACGGTGCCAATGCCCGTATTCTGACGGACTTACCTGATATCCTGCCTGAATATGATGTGGTGGTGTCCTCCACTGCCAGCCCGTTTCCGGTCATTGGCAAAGGTTTGGTCGAGCGTGCACTTAAATTACGGCGCGGTATGCCTGTATTTCTGCTTGATTTAGCTGTGCCGCGTGACATCGAAACAGAAGCCGGTGAGCTCAACGATGCTTATCTATATACTGTGGACGATATGGTCAGTATTGTGCAGCATGGACAGGCTGCCCGACAGCAAGCTGCCGCAGCTGCAGAAAAAATGGTGGCCTCCAAAGTGGCAGAATTTATCGCCTGGCAGCAGACACGCAGCAGCGTACCCTTGATTTGCGCTTTGCGTAGCCAAGGCGAAGAACAGCGCTGCAAAGTGGTAGCTAAGGCTATGCGCCGCTTGCGTAATGGCACAGCAGTTGAAGAAGTATTGCAACGTCTGAGCCATGAACTTACCAATACTCTCCTGCATGCACCTACTCGTGCACTGAATAAAGACAGCCAGCAACATCCTGAGCTGGCAAAGGCCATTAGTTTGATTTATCACCTGAATGACTCACATTTACAGCAGTAAATGTAATTCAGCAATAGGTTTGCAGTAGTACTCACCAAAAATTTCAATTGATTAAAAGTTTAAATAATTACGGGATTCCAGATGAAACCTTCATTGATAGAAAAGTTACAGCACCTGACAGAACGTCTGGAGGAAGTAACCGCATTGCTGGCTTCTCCTGATGTTACCAACAATATAGACGAATATCGTCGCCTCACTCGTGAACATGCAGAACTCACGCCCGTGGTAGATACATACCGCCAGTACACACAAGCGCAAACTGATCTGACAGCTGCTGAAGAAATGCTGACAGACCCAGAATTAAAAGAATTTGCAGCAGAAGAAATTAATCATGCGCGCAATCAGATTGCTCAGTTAGATAGTGAACTGCAAAAATTGCTTTTGCCCAAAGATGAAGACGACGATAAGAATATATTTATCGAAATCCGTGCCGGTACCGGCGGTGATGAAGCAGCTTTGTTTGCAGGTGATTTGATGCGCATGTATACCCGTTTTGCCGAACGTATGGGCTGGCAGGTAGAAATTGTATCAGCCAGTGAAAGCGACTTGGGCGGATATAAGGAAGTGATTGCACGTATTGCCGGCATGAATGTATACAGCCAGCTCAAATTCGAATCAGGCGGACATCGAGTACAACGTGTACCGACTACTGAAAGTCAAGGCAGAATACATACTTCAGCCTGCACCATAGCCATCATGCCCGAAGCTGACGAAGTTGCGGAAGTACAATTGAATCCGAATGATTTGCGTATTGATACTTTCCGTGCATCCGGCGCCGGCGGACAGCATATCAATAAAACCGATTCGGCCGTACGTATCACCCATCTACCCACCGGTATGGTAGTAGAATGTCAGGATGGCCGTTCACAACATGCGAATAAAGCACAGGCAATGAAGGTACTAGCTTCACGCTTATACGAACAGCAGAAACATGCAGCTCATGCCAAAGAAGCGGCCGAGCGCAAAAGTCTGATTGGCAGTGGTGACCGCAGTGAGCGCATACGCACGTACAATTACCCTCAGGGACGGGTCACAGACCATCGCATAAATCTTACTTTACATAAACTTGATTTTATTATGGACGGTGATTTAAGCGAATTGACACAGGCACTGATAGCCGAGCATCAGGCTCAGCAGCTGGCGCAGCTAAGCAATGCCAGCTAAAGCATAAAAAAGCTGTTCTAGATCACCAGAACAGCTTTTATTTTACATACCTGGCAAAATTGAATGGAGACTGCTGCCGTAAAACAGAAACCAGATAGCAGCTATGGCCAGCACAATACCCGCTAGATTCAAGCCATTAATTTTTTCTTTAAATATCAAAGCACCAATTACTGTAGCTAGCGTAATCACACCTAGATTCATGCCAGCAAATACCAGTGACGGGTTCTGCTGAAACTGCTGATGAGCACGAATATAAAACAAAATATTAGCAAAATTCAGACAGCCCAGTAGTAAACCGGCCAGAATACTGGCTGCATTCCAGACCGTTCGGCGTAAAAGCAAATAGCCTATAATCAGCACAGCAGCCAAAATAAATGCTATCAGCAAAGTAGGAGCAAAAGCTGTGCCGCTTTTAGCCATCTGCTTAAATAAAATATCTGTTGTGCCATAACACAGCCACACCCCAAAAAGACAGCCTGCGGTACTGAAAAATCCACCCTTTTGCTTACTTTTAGTAGATTTTTCGCGATAAAGTAACGCCAACAAAGCCATCAGAGCTAGTGCAATCCCAATTATTTTATTATTACTCAGGCTTTCACCAAACCATATAAAAGCTGCCAGGATAGGTAAAAATAACGAAAGGCGCTGTGCCGCATCTGTTTTAACCATACCGGCCTGCTCAATGGCTTTGCCCAACACAATAAAGCCAAGTGGCAGCCCGATACCCAGTGCAAGAAAAATTATCCAGTGGTGGGCATAGACTTGCCAGTCTGACAACTGTGGGTGCAGAAACAACCAACTGCATAAAGCGGCTACTGGATAACCCACTGCTACCGCCTGAGCAATAACCACTCCATTTCTACGTGCTACTTTCAGCAATACGGATACAGCCACACTACATAAGATACTGATAATCAGAAAATGCATTTTTTCCCCTAAAACAAAATTTAGCGCAGATTAACAGCTTATTCAGAATTTTAAAAATCAAAATCCGCCTGTATCCATAATTTTTCTATTAAACTGTCCTTGTCTTCACCAATTTGTCGTGACTGCTGCAACAATTGTTCAAGCTTACGCCGGCGCAATTGACATAAACGCAGTACCTGCTGCTTCTGCCTATCAGAAAACTTTAACCAATACAGACGCTCATCCCTACTGCGCAGGCAACCTTTGCAATAGCCTTTATGATTACTTTCACATACGCCGCGACAGGGGCTCGGAATAACAAAAAATTCCAACTGTTCCATTACGCAGATTCCTATGTATAAAACAATACAGCATTCGTTGATAACCTCTTTAGCCGATAAAGCACAATAGACGCTTCATGGCTATAACCCTAGCAGCAGTCGAAACAAATCCGCGCGATTAAGATTAGCAGACAGCCTGATTTTGCTAAAAATTCCACGAAAAGCAGAGTAAATGTTATAATTCAAGGTTAATTTACCTCTGAATAGCAAATACAACTAGGTTACACACCCCCATGAGTAAAAAAATTCGCAATATTGCCATTATCGCACACGTCGACCACGGCAAAACCACACTGGTAGACCAGTTACTACGCCAGTCTGGTACATTTCGTGCCAACCAGCAAGTAGACGAGCGGGTAATGGACAGCAACGATCTAGAAAAAGAGCGTGGCATTACCATTCTGGCTAAAAATACAGCCATCGAATATGAAGGCTATCACATTAATATCGTCGATACCCCTGGGCACGCTGATTTCGGCGGCGAAGTAGAACGCGTACTGGGCATGGTAGACTGCGTACTACTATTGGTTGACGCACAGGAAGGCCCAATGCCGCAAACCCGCTTTGTTACCAAAAAAGCACTGGCACTGGGATTGAAACCGATTGTGGTTATCAACAAAATTGATAAGCCTAGTGCACGTCCAAACTGGGTAATCGACCAGACATTCGAACTTTTTGACAAACTGGGTGCCACAGACGAACAGCTCGATTTCCCCATTGTTTATGCTTCCGGTTTGACTGGCTTTGCTAAACTGAATGAAGAAGACGAATCCAACGACATGCGTCCGCTGTTTGAGACCATTCTCAAATATACACCTGAACCGGCCGGCGATGCCGACAAACCTTTGCAATTGCAGATTTCCCAGCTGGATTATGACAATTACACCGGCCGTCTCGGTATTGGCCGCATTCTGAACGGACGCATAAAACCCGGTCAGGTAGTGGCTATTATGAATGAAGACCAGCAGATTGGTCAGGGAAGAATCAATCAGCTACTTGGCTTTAAAGGTCTAGAGCGCATTCCACTACAGGAAGCAGAAGCTGGTGATATCGTCACCATTTCCGGATTAGAAGATATTGGTATCGGCGTCACCATCGCAGATCGCGAACAGCCACAAGGCTTACCAATGCTCAGCGTGGACGAACCTACTCTTACCATGGACTTTATGGTAAACACCAGCCCTCTGGCCGGTACAGAAGGCAAATTCGTTACCAGCCGCCAGATTCGCGAACGTTTGCAAAAAGAACTGCTGACTAACGTTGCTCTGCGGGTGGAAGACACCGCCGACGCCGATGTTTTCCGCGTTTCCGGCCGTGGCGAACTGCATCTAACCATTCTGATTGAAAACATGCGCCGCGAAGGTTATGAGCTAGCCGTGGGCAAACCACGCGTGGTATTCCGCGAAATCGACGGCGTAAAATGCGAACCCTACGAAAATCTGACTGTCGATGTTGAAGACAACACTCAGGGTGCTGTCATGGAAGAGTTGGGCCGCCGCCGTGGTGAACTTACCAATATGGAAAGTGATGGTAAAGGACGCACTCGCCTAGAATACCGTATTCCAGCTCGCGGCCTGATTGGTTTTCAGGGCGAATTCATGACCATGACTCGTGGTCAGGGACTGATGAGCCATGTGTTTGATAACTACGCACCGGTGAAAGCAGAAATTCCCGGCCGTCGTAATGGCGTACTGGTTTCACAAGAACAAGGTGACGCTGTTGCCTACGCACTGTGGAATCTTGAAGACCGCGGCCGCATGTTTATCAATCCGGGCGAGAAAATTTACGAAGGCATGATTATTGGCATCCATAGCCGTGACAACGACCTAGTAGTCAACCCGCTGAAAGGCAAAAAACTGACCAATGTCCGTGCCTCCGGTACCGATGAAGCTGTACGCCTTACTCCGCCGGTTTTAATGTCTTTGGAAGCAGCAGTAGAATTTATTGATGATGATGAACTAGTAGAAATCACTCCTCAGACCATTCGCCTGCGTAAACGTTATCTAAGCGAGCAGGAACGGCGCAAACACTTTAAAAAATTGGATTGATTCCGACCTTTCCAGCACAACAGGCAGCCACAAAATGGCTGCCTGTTTCAGCATTTACACAATATAAAAACGTTCGCATACCATTATATGGGATTCACCTTCATCGCTGATTGCTGATCACAGCTTCAACAGCAAAATAAGTTTAAGAAGAGAATCATAAAGTTTTCATATATGCATACTTTACCAATGGCCACTGCGTCCGGAACAGACATCAATATACAAATACCATTTCCAACTGCTACAATTATTGGTTAGTCCTAACCGATTACATAACTTTTACCTTCACAACATAATTTACTCTTGAGTGTGACAGCAGCATCCCCAATCTACAAATATTCTCCCTTTTTTCGCGAGGACTTATCTGCCATGACCTCAGTTTTGGTGATATTGGCTATTGTTTTATTACTTATCGGGCTGTTAGGTACATTTATGCCCGCCCTACCCGGATTGCCACTTATGTTTGGCGGCGCATGGCTATTGGCTCTAAGCAGCGATTATCAGATTATGGGTACAGGCACACTGATTACGTTGGCAATTCTCACCGCCTTAGGATGTGGTATGGATTACATGGCTGGCGTACTCGGAGCCAAGCATAGTGGTGCCAGCAGAAAAGCCATCTGGGGGGCTTTTATCGGTGCTATTATCGGTATGTTCTTTGCCCTTCCAGGTATGATATTAGGCCCGTTAATCGGAGCAGCAATCGGTGAATTCATTGCTAGACGTAATTTGGTGGCCGCTGGAAAAGTAGGATTCGCCACCTTAATTGGCCTTGTTCTCGGCGTTGTTGCCAAAATTGGCTGCGCATTTGCTATTCTGATTACCATCGCCGTGATGTATCTGTATTATTTATATTAACTAAATATTTAACAAACCACCAAGAGCAAAGGCTACTGTATTTGTAATAGAATACATAGCCTTTACTTTTTAAAACTTTATCCATTCTCATGTATGCAGCTATGATTACTGGTCTGCGCAGGCTTGTCTTATCATAGCTTGCCCATAACTATTGAAAATCTAATTAATTATTACCTATAAAACAGAAACTATGTCCGCTGTTGCCCCTTTTGCGTTACCTAAAAGCAGTCAGATCGTACACTGGCCAGATTTAAATGCTGGTAGTCTGCCATTTCTTCTCAGCAAGCATTTGCCTGAAAAAAAACTAAAAATTGTGCTCACAGCGGATGCCGAGCAGGCTATTCGTATTCAGACAGCATGGCAGTTTTTCAACCCAGCTGCGCGTATTGTATTTTTTCCTGACTGGGAAACCTTACCATATGAACATTTTTCTCCCCATCAGGAGTTGGTATCCGAACGCCTTAGCACATTATGGCAATTAAAAAACGGACTGGTTGATGTTTTACTGTTGCCTCTAGCCACAGCAATGCAAAAAATCGCCCCGCCTTCATTTTTGCTGGGTCGTACATTCTGGCTCAAGACCGGCCAGCAATTGGACACTGATGCACTCAAACACAGCCTGATAGAAGCAGGCTACAACCATGTTACCCATGTCGTAGCCACCGGTGAATTCGCCACCCGTGGTGGGATACTGGATATATTCCCGATGGGTAGTGACACCCCATTCCGTCTCGATTTATTTGATAATGAAATCGACACCATTAAAACATTCGACGCCGATACTCAGCGCACCCTGAATAGTGTTGAAGAAATCCGCCTGCTGCCTGCACATGAATTCCCCACCGACAGCGATGCCCAAAAAATTTTTCGTAGCCGTTTTCGTGAAGAAATCAGCAGTGATCCCCGTAAAGCAACAGTCTATGCAGCTGTATCCGAAGGCCACTTCGGTGCCGGAGTGGAATATTATCTGCCTCTATTCTTTGAAGAAGAATGTGTCAGCATTTTTGACTACATCAATGAGGATGCTATTCTGGTCAATCTAGGAGATATACACAACGAAGCGGCACGTATCTGGCAGGATGTTAAACAGCGCTATACCATGGCACAAGGCGACCCAGCCTATCCACCGCTGGCTCCGCATTATTTATATATGAGTGAAGACCAGATTGGGGCACGCATCAAAGCATATGCGCGTGTAGTACCGGAACTAAGCAACCATAATAGCTACACCTTGCCTGGTGTTGCCGTCGATAGGCAGTCTGACGATCCTCTGCACTCTCTGAAAGCTTTTTTGCAGCAGTGGTCTGGTAAAGTATTAATCTGTGCTGAAAGCCTTGGCCGACGTGAAACCATGCTTAATTTCATGCGTGAGTATCAATTGCAGCCACATATTGTCAGCGGCTGGGCAGATTTTCTTCAAGCTAAGGCTGAGTTGTGTTTGACCATTGCACCATTAAGCTATGGCTGTCTGTTGGACGAACAAAAATTGGCCATCATCACCGAAGCCGACTTATACCAATATGTAGTACGTGGCCGCCGCACCCGCCGCAAACACAGCGCCGTTTCCGACGGTATGCTGCGTGATCTGGCAGAAATCAAAATTGGCGACCCAGTTGTACACGAACAGCATGGCATTGGTCGCTATCAAGGTCTGGTAACACTTGATCTGGGTGAAGGTGCCAGTGAAATGATGTTGCTGGAGTATGCCGAAGGTTCACAGCTATACGTACCAGTCAGCCAGCTGCAACTGATTTCCCGCTATGCCGGTAGCGCACATGAAAATGTTAGCCTGCACAAACTCGGACATGGTGCATGGGATAAGGCACGACATAAAGCTGCTGAAAAAGCCAGAGATACCGCTGCCGAACTCTTAAACCTCTATGCACGGCGTGAAGCACAGCAAGGCCATCGCTTCAGCCTAAACGAAATAGATTATCAGGCCTTCGCCAACGGCTTCGGCTATGAAGAAACTGAAGATCAGGCGGCCGCTATTGCCGCCACACTTAAAGATTTATGCGCGGAAAAACCGATGGATCGGCTTATTTGCGGCGATGTAGGCTTTGGTAAAACGGAAGTTGCCTTACGGGCAGCCTTTGTAGCCGCTATGGCTGGCAAACAAGTCGTGGTACTGGCACCAACTACTTTGCTGGTTGAGCAGCATGCCCAGAATTTTGCCGACCGCTTTGCAGATTTTCCCATTAAAGTTGCTCAACTTTCACGTTTTAATACCAGCAAACAGACTCAAGCCACGCTTGCTGGACTAGCAAATGGCACTGTTGACATTGTTATCGGCACACATAAACTGGTTCAGCCGGATGTCCATTTCAAAAATCTTGGTCTGGTCATCATCGATGAAGAACATCGATTTGGCGTTCGTCAGAAAGAACAACTAAAAAGCCTTCGCGCCAATGTTGACGTACTGACTCTTACCGCCACACCGATTCCACGCACCTTGAGCATGGCTTTAGAGGGTCTACGTGATTTTTCCCTGATAACCACCGCACCCAGCCGCCGTTTAGCCGTTAAAACCTTTGTCCGTCCGCTCAGCGATGGCCTGATACGTGAGGCAGTGATGCGCGAACTGAAACGTGGTGGCCAAGTTTTTTTTCTGCACAATGAAGTAGACACCATCGCTAATGCTTATGAAAAACTAAGTAGTTTATTGCCAGAAGCACGCATTGGCATTGCACACGGACAGCTACGAGAGCGCGAGCTGGAACAAGTAATGCGTGACTTTCTACAACAGCGCTATAACGTTCTGCTATGTTCAACCATTATCGAAACCGGCATAGACATCCCTAATGCCAATACCATTATCATTGAGCGTGCAGATAAATTCGGCCTGGCACAGCTACATCAGCTGCGCGGCCGTGTAGGTCGTTCGCACCATCAGGCCTATGCTTATTTACTTGTGCCCGAAGCCATGACTAAAGATGCTCAGAAACGGCTGGAAGCAATTGAAATGGCTGATGATTTAGGTGCCGGTTTCACTCTAGCGATGCAAGACCTGGAAATTCGCGGTGCTGGTGAAATTCTCGGTGAAGGTCAGTCTGGTGAAATGATTCAAGTAGGTTTCACCCTCTACACTGAAATGTTAAAACAAGCGGTACGCAATTTGAAAAAAGGCCGCGAACCAGATTTAGATGCGCCACTAGGCATTACCAGCGACATTAAACTACACAGTCCAGCTTTGTTGCCTGAAAGCTACTGTCCAGACATCCATGCACGCCTCGTTTTGTACAAACGGCTGGCCAGCAGTGAAACCGAAGCTGAAATCGACCAGATTCACGAAGAATTGATTGACCGTTTTGGCTTGCTTGAGCCGGCAGTATCCACACTGATTGCCAGCCACCATCTGCGCCTCGAAGCAGCAAATCTGGGTATAGATACCATAGATGCCAGCAGCGAAAGCATAACGTTCACATTTGGCAAGCATCACCGTATTAATCCGGCTACCATCGTTGCCATGATGCAAAATGATAAGAATTACCGCCTTGTCGGTGCAGACAAGCTCAGAGTGAATATCAGCATAGAAGACGTGCAACAACGAGTGCAAATAATCAAGAATATTATGAAACAACTCGCTGTAGATGCCAGCTGAAACAGAATGTATTCATATCTGACACCAGCGTTTTAACACACTCATTTAGATTTACTTGTAAATCATTCAGCGCAATTACAGCTTACTACAATTGCGCTGTTTGCCAAATTTTAACGCACATTATCCAGTGCAAACAATTCAGAACCATGCTGTTTCAACCATAAACGCGCATCATGCGTCTTTGCTGTGTATTTGGCCACCATTGCCCAAAAGTCCCTACCATGATTCGCATAGCGCAGATGACATAATTCATGAATACAAACATAATCAACGACAAACGCCGGAGCACCAATCAAACGCCAATTTAGACGGATACCGGTACGCCTGCGGCATACACCCCAAAATGTACGTGCTTGAGTTAACGCCATGGAGGCGGGTTGTTGCTGCATCACGAGTGCCCAATACTGTAAACGCGATATTAGCTCAGTCTGAGCACACTGCCTTAGCCACGTTTGCAGGATATCAAGCGCGGATGCTTCAGATGTCTCTGGTAACAAAAAGCCCTGTTGCTGATACCATTGAACAGCCGAGAGCCCTTTAGCAAAGGTATAAGAGAAGCGTTGCCCACGATACCAGATAGTGTTCGGTAACTCTGTTTTAATAGTTTTCGACTGCTGCCACAACCGCTTAAGTGCCGCTTCATTGGCACCAAACCATTGCTGCAATTGTTTCAGGGAGACAAAAGGCGGTATATTGACAGTCAGCATAGAAGCCGAAGCGACGCGTACAATGATATTTTTCCGCGCCGTCCGCCGCAAGTGAAACTTGATAGTACAACCATCTTGAGTAGTGTGAATAATCACAGACATATTTATGCTCAAGCAGAATTCTGATCGGCAAACGCGAATAAACGTAACAGATTTATCAATGTATGCACGACCTAGCCATCGCTTAATCAAAGCATTTATGAAAAATCAACTATCTCTTCTTTAAACAGCCATGTAGAAACCAGATTTTGATTACAGACAACTAAGCAACAATAAGTTGGCCAATTAAAAAACAATAAATCGTAATTAATGAATTGATTTTCAATCTATTATTTGGCCTAATTAAATTGATTAGTGAGGTAAGACAGGCGTGGGTACTTGAGGATTTTTCGGTGCAAAAGGTCCCACACCCTGAATTTCTATCTGTTTGTCTTCTATCCACTGCTCACAATGCTTAATTAGCTCTTCAGGATTATGTGCCTGTTCATAGTGTATTGGCGCACCAATCACTACGGTCACTTTACCTGGATACTTCAAAAAAGAGTCCTTAGGCCAGAATTCACCACTGTTTAAGGCTACTGGTATCAAATTAAGATGTAGCTCCTGTGCCATGCGCGCAGCGCCTTTTTTATAATGACCGCGATAGCCCGGTTTAATACGGGTACCCTCAGGAAAAATGCAAATCCACATGCCTTTCTGATGGCAAATTTTGCCCTGACTAATTATCTGCGCATTTGCTGCTTTGGGATTATTACGGTCTATCCCGATAGTACCACGCCATTTCAACGCCCAGCCAAATACCGGAATCCGAAAAAGCTCACGTTTTGCCACAAAAGCCAGATCTGGGAAAAAATACAACATAGCCAGCGTTTCCCAGCCCGATTGATGTTTACAACATACAATACCCGGTTCCTGCGGAATATTTTCCCGGCCAATTACTTCATATTTAAGGCCAATAATATGTTCCAGCATCCAGAACAGAGTTTTACCCCATGCAGTTGTCGTCCATGTCACGCCTTTAGGGACAAGCATGGAAACAATCACCACCATCAGCCAAACTAGCGAGAATACACACAAACAAAACCAGTAAATTAAATTACGTAACAACAGCATGTTAAATTATTCCTCGGCTGATTTTTCAGCCTGTGTACGACAGAATTTAGCAAAATCAAGCAAATCGTCATACACCTGCGTATCTTCAGGCAAAGTTTCCATTTTTAGCGTTTCTTTGCCTTTCCCCGTTAACACCAGTATTGGATGGCCTCCGATGGCTGCTATTGCTTCCATATCACGAATACCATCACCGACTAGCCATGTATCCTCTGCTCTCATATGTAACCGGTCGAGTATATCCAGCAATAAACCCGGCTGAGGTTTGCGGCAATGGCATTTTGCATTGCTGGTGTGCGGACAAAACCACACACCACTTAGCCGACCACCAGCTTTCTGAATATAATTGTGCATTTTTCCATGCACTTCATTCAGTTGTTCCATCGTGACTTGATTGCGCCCGATACCCGACATATTTTCTGCTACCACTACCGTGTATCCGCTTTGAGTTAGAAAGGCCACCGCATCCATGCTGCCGGGCAGAGGATGCCATTGATCTGGATCACTAATAGGCTGCGGCTGCATTGCATTGAGCACCCCATCTCGATCAAGAATAATTAGTTTGCCTTTTCCACTCAATATCATAAATATCCTTACTGCGCAGGTTTCAGACTTTGCCTCCACTGCATCAGGGCACTATCAAATACCCCATCCAGTAAAGCCTGATTTTCATCGGAAATTTCAACATGATAAAAGCTTTCCAGCGCAGGCGTATTCAGTGTTTGGACATAATCTTCCATAAAACGACCATACCCTTCCTCTTCATCATCATAGTAATACAGAGAAAAGCGGCATCCTTCTTCGTTAAAATCACTGTCTTCCAGACAGCCAGCCATATTATTTAGTACAAATTCAGCACCACTTATCGCCTGTGCCTTTAAAGCGCCCATGTCTTCTTCTGCTGCTTCATCCCATTCTGGATTGTACAGACCACGTCGCACAATCCAAGACCAATAATATCCCATGTGTGTGGCCGCATTGGCCAGAGCCAATGCCGGCGGATAATCTTCTTCAGTATGAAACACCACATTATCTAATATCATAATTCAGCTTTCATCTATTAAGGGAACGGGTTAAGGCGGTACTACTCATTTAAAAGCGCAATATCAGCCACAGCATTCATCTGGTGAGACAAAAACAGTAATAAAGCCAGACGATTATTTCTGATTGCCTCATTTTCATCCATTACCATTACATTAGTAAAGAATACGTCCACCTTTTTTTTAATTCCGGTGAGTTCGGACAGTGCCTGAATAAAGTCTTGTTTTCTCATAGCTGCCTGAATGCGCACAGCAACTTCTTCAGTAGCATGGTACAGATTCAGCTCATCCTCTTCTTGCAATTTTGAAGAATCAACAGCTGGCAAAGCTGATACATCCGTTTTTTTCAGCAGATTATGTACACGTTTATTCGCAGCGATCAGCGCTGTTGCTTCCTCAAGCTGCTTAAACTGGGTAACAGCGTCTAAACGCGCATCTAATTCACCCAAATCATCCACTTGTCCTGCCAGTACAGCTGCAACCACATCCTGCTCATAATTATTCTGCAACAGAATGTCCAGTCGAGCCTGCATAAATCCGGCCACTTCTGCTACAGTATTTTCCGCTAGTTTACCGGCAGGGAAAGTAGCAAACGCAGCTTCTAGTAATGGCAGCAGCGCCAAATGATGCTGCATGAGCATGCGCAAAATACCCAGAGCACTACGACGTAAGGCATATGGGTCTTTATCACCAGTAGGAATAAGGCCGATACCCCAAATACCCAGCAAGGTTTCAAGTTTGTCAGCCAGTGCCACTACCGTTCCCAACACATTATCCGGCAAAACATCATTGGCAAAACGTGGCCAGTAATGTTGTTCTATTGCGACAGCAACATTAGGATTTTCACCATCATGCAACGCATAATATTTGCCCATTGTGCCTTGTAATTCAGGGAACTCTCCTACCATATCAGTCAGTAGATCAGCTTTAGCTAGTTCTGCGGCACGTCCAGCCAGATTAACATCTGCATTTAACAACGGAGCAATTGTTTTAGCTAGCTGAATAATTCGCTGCACTCTTTCAGCCTGACTACCCAGCTTATTGTGGTAAACCACATTTTGTAAACGAGGTAGACGGCTGGCCAACGTAAATTTCTGATCCTGACGGTAAAAGAATTCTGCATCGGCTAGACGAGCACGCAATACTCGTTCATTACCATGAATAATGTGTACTGGATTTTCAGTCTGTAAATTAGACACTAGCAAGAAGCGGTTAATCAGCTTACCGTCACCGCTCAGTAGTGGAAAATATTTTTGATTCTGCTGCATGGTCAGAATCAGGCACTCTTGTGGTACCTGTAAAAAACGCTCATCGAAACTTGCCTGTAGTACCACCGGCCATTCTACCAGCGCAGTTACTTCATCCAACAGACCATCTGCATAAGCCACACGTGCGTGCAGCGATTCGGCCGCAGTGCTTAAATCTTGCTCAATACGAGCACGACGCTCGGCAAAACAAACCACTACTTTACCTTGTTCCAGCATTTGCTGTGCATAATCTTCAGCATGCTGAATAATAATTCTGCCTTCGCTCAGGAAGCGATGACCTAAAGTCCAATTTTGGCTACTCAGCCCCAACACACTACCAGCAACGATTTCACTACCATGCAACATAATCAGTCCATGCACCGGCCGTACAAAAGTAAACGTACTACTTCCCCAGTGCATAACCTTGGGAATAGGCAATTTTTTAATAGCCTGATTGAGAATTTCGCTTAAGAGAGCACTCAAAGGCTGGCCTGCCTGCGTATATTCATACGCATACACCATCTGTTTGCCATCATTTATCTGTGTAAGCTGACTAATTTCAATCTGATTGCTGCGTGCAAATCCCTGCAAGGCTTTAGTGGGCTCACCATCCTTCATACCGGCTGCCACACTAGGCCCTTTTT
Source organism: Snodgrassella alvi (assembly GCF_002777855.1). Lineage (GTDB taxonomy): Bacteria > Pseudomonadota > Gammaproteobacteria > Burkholderiales > Neisseriaceae > Snodgrassella > Snodgrassella alvi_E. The sequence goes on along the minus strand of NZ_MEIK01000034.1, from coordinate 288,055 downwards.
TGATAATGCGCTGGTCTGCCTGTACTGCTTTTACATTCTGAACCAGTACGCCTAAACGTCTTGGTGCAGCAAAGACCTGATAATCAGCCACACCATCTATGAGCTGTGCTTTTTCCAGTCCGTCCACAACACCGGCAGCAAGACTCTCGCCCAAATTATTCAGCGCCTTAGGTGGCAGTTCTTCAGTACGCAGTTCAATTAATAAAGGAGCATTCATGCAAATAGTACTTTCATTCGAATCAGGCTGTGTGGCCGGTAGATTTTTTGTTCAGTAAAGGGAAACCAAGTTTTTCACGGCTTTCCACATATTTATGCGCCACCGCACGACTTAATGCACGCACACGGCCAATATAGGTGGCACGTTCGGTCACCGAAATTGCACCACGCGCATCAAGCAGATTAAATGTGTGTCCTGCTTTCAGCACCAGTTCATAAGCAGGTAGTGCTAGACTAATATCTTCAACAGCCAACAGACGCTTGGCTTCAGCTTCATAATCATTAAACTGTGTCAGAAGCCAATCAGCATTACTGTATTCAAAGTTGTAGGTAGACTGTTCAACCTCATTCTGATGGTAGACATCACCGTAGGTCACAATCTGTCCGTCTAGAGTTTTCGCCCAGACCAGATCGTAAACATTGTCTACACCTTGTAAATACATTGCCAGCCGTTCAACACCATAAGTAATTTCACCGAGCACTGGCGAGCAATCCATGCCTCCCACTTGCTGAAAATAAGTGAACTGAGTGACTTCCATGCCGTTAAGCCAAACTTCCCAGCCTAATCCCCATGCACCAAGCGTTGGATTTTCCCAGTCATCTTCCACAAAACGGATATCATGCTGACGTGGGTCTATTCCCAGCTCCTGCAAGGAAGCCAAATACAATTCCTGAATATTATCTGGAGCCGGCTTTAACGCTACTTGAAACTGATAATAATGCTGCAGACGATTAGGATTTTCACCATAGCGTCCGTCTTTAGGCCGGCGGGAGGGTTGAACATAGGCAGCAAACCACGGCTCAGGCCCCAGCGCGCGCAGACAGGTGGCCGGATGGCTGGTACCCGCACCTACTTCCATATCCAGCGGCTGCAATACCACGCAGCCATGACGGGCCCAGTAGTTCTGTAATGTAAAAATTATTTCTTGGAAAGTCAGCATGAAAGGAAATTTCTGATAGTCTGCAAAATTATCTATTTTACTGTGCTTACTAGCAGTTGAACAGCCATCATTCAGTACCTAAACACCACCCCATAGCAAATAATAAACGAAAAAACACTTGCACCCTGACGCAGGTAGTGAAACGATAGACTCTTAATTAATTGCCAAGTTATTTCAAAATGTATTATGGCGAACGTTTTAACGCTTACTCTCACCTGACCGGCTTTATACTATCTATCATTGGAACGGTCTTTCTGCTGATAAAATCTGCACTGTATGGCGATGCTTATCGAATAGTCAGCTCGGCCATATATGGTGGTAGTCTGATATTTCTGTATGGTATCTCCACTTTGTATCATTCCATCCGCTCACATCACGCTAAAGCCGTACTACAAAAATTTGACCACTGCGCCATATATTTGCTTATTGCCGGTAGTTATACTCCTTTTACACTCACCACACTCAACGGCGGCTGGGGCTGGTCCCTATTTGGTATATCATGGGGACTGGCAATATTTGGTATCATTCAAGAAGTGACTATCGGGCGTAAAAGTGAAACTCGTATTCTATCCCTGATACTCTATTTATTGATGGGCTGGCTAATTATTGTTGCCATCTATCCACTGATACACCACATGTCCGCTCCTGGCCTCTTCTGGCTTATTAGCGGTGGATTGGCATACAGTATTGGCATATACTGGTTTATTAATGATGAAAAAATCCGCCACGGACATGGCATCTGGCATATTTTTGTGATGCTGGGCAGTCTAGCGCAATTTATTTGTGTCTATGCCTACATATGAGAACAAGAGTCAGATGCGTCTGACAAAAGACACTAAACAATCATTCTGCATACTAACAATTAAAAGAAAGACATTGTGTGAAAATAACTCTGAACACCCTCTTTGTTTGCCTGAGCCTTCTGTTCCTTTCAGCCTGTGGTGGCGAAAAAACTCAGCACTCCGCTGCTTCATCAGTTCAAACAAAAAAAGAAATTATCATCGGCACCACTGTAGGCGATTTTGCTGACATGGTGCGCGATCAGGTCAAGCCTGAACTGGAAAAACAAGGCTACCACGTTCAGCTATTGGAGTTTACGGATTATGTCCGTCCCAATCTTGCTCTGGCAGATAAATCTATCGACATCAATGTATTTCAGCATAAACCTTATCTGGATGATTTTGCCCAGTCTCGTCATCTGGCCATCATGCCCGTGTTTCAAGTACCAACTGGTCCGCTCGGTATCTACAGCGGCAAACTACATGAGCTGAGTGCAGTCAAAAGTGGTTCTAGTGTCTCTGTTCCTAACGATCCTTCTAATCTTGCCCGCGCATTGGTGATGCTGGATAAGCTCGGCTGGATAAGTCTAAAAAACAATATTAACCCGTTGAAGGCCTCACTGGCAGATATAGCCAGTAACAATAAGCACATCAAGCTGGTGGCGCTGGAAGCAGCCCAATTACCTCGTTCTCGTCATGATGTGGATTTTGCGGTCATTAATGGCAATTTTGCCACGAGCTCGGGACTAAAGTTCACATCTGCATTATTCCTTGAACCTGGCTACACCTATGTCAACTGGGCAGCAATTCGCACGGCTGATAAAGATACCCAATGGGTAAAAGACATTACTGCTGCATACAATTCAGCAGCGTTTAAACAATATGCGTTTAAACGCTTTGCCGGATATAAATATCCAGAATCATGGGGCATACAAAGCACTCCTCCTGCATCTCCTGCGTTACAATAATTTTTGAAGTAGTTTTAACAGGCATTTTGTTACCGGTATCTATAACAAAATGCCTTTTTAGCAAACATATGATAAACATGAAACCAGATGATTTAAGTATGAATACTGAAGTACCATTGGAACAAAAAATTAATCTGGAGACTGCCCGTATCAGCTGGCATGAACTCCAGCCCTATTTTGCCCGCGGCAACTGTATTTATATTGCACCTGAGCTGGATTTAGTTACCATTGCACATAAGATAGCAACAGACGACAGTGCTGCCATTGCACTTTTGATTCAGGAAGGTAAAATTAGCAAAGTCAGCGACATAATGGCACAGCAATTTTTTGATAATAATCAGTCGATGTGGGCTGTTGTGGTAAAACCTTATGTTCTGGTGCAGCCTGATTAAGCCCGTATCGAGAGCAGATAAATCATAAGCAATTAATCAGCATTCATAATAAGGAAGAGAATACAATGCATCGTCACCATTACGGTTTCACCATGATTGATATGATGATAACCATCGTTATTATTGCCATTCTGACTGCCATCAGCTATCCCACTTATCATAATTTTGTTCTTAAAGCCAGAGCAGAAAATGCACGCGCTGATATCTTATCCAATATAAACATGCTGGAAAGGTATTATTCCCAAAACAAAACATTTGTCGGCTACAACAAACTTGAGCAGAATCGAAGTAAAACTTTTTTTACTTTAACAGGTATATACAATCCTAGCAGCTATACACTAATTGCTACCCCAAAGGCAGCTAATAGCGGGGAAACAAAAAGTGTAGTCTATAGTAGTTTAAAGGGCATGCTGCTTTGTACTAACCAAAAAGATGATAATGGAAATTATACTGATTGCGATATTTTCTAGTTTTCAATAGTTAAATATTGATTTAAACCACTATATTTTTTCCAAATCACAGTATTCATAGAACCGTTGAATCACTCAACCAAGAAAATAGAGAAATCACATGCAAATATTGAAATCAGCCCTCTTGATCACCACAATATTTACACTGGCCAATACTGCTCTAGCTGCAAGCCATCAGCCTACAGACGAGAGTTATATTAATGATGATGCTGAAAGAATTATGAGCCAAATGTTGCATCAGCAACAACAGATTGAAAAAGAAATTGAGAACCTATCTGCCTCCATCCAACAAGATGAAAATCAGGTTAAACTGTTTAAGAATTGCAAACAACCTGAATGTCATCAATACAGTGAAACCACTTCTTTCCGTCTAGAACCGAACCATCAATTTACTTATCAAAATCAAGTCAGCAAAGATGGCCACAGCAAATCCATTAGCCGCAGTGGCAGACTGATTCAAAATAAAAATAATCAGACATTGATACTTGATAATGCGGCAGGTCAGCCAGAAATCTACTTGAATCAATAAATTCAGTTCAATTTCTAACGCACTGAAATACCAGCATAATAAAAGGCAATGAAATTTCATTGCCTTTTTCAGATTCACGAACGCGTACAGCTTATTTACGTTTGTGTTTGTGTTTAGTTGTATTCACAGCTGAGCGCTCAATAATCTGATCCAATTTATAAACATATTGGCTTTCTGCAGAGGCATCGGCTGGTTTAATTTCATAAACGTTCAAACGTAAAACTTGATTTTCGGACGGATTAAACTGCCAACCATCAATCGTACCAGCGAAATTACGCCATACACCATTTTTTACTTTGATACCCTGCTCGTTATAGGTCACTTCACGTACTTTCAGGCATTGAGCAGCACCCTGCGCCGTCTGACAAGCCTGAGTTTCTGGGCTAATTTCCCAAAATACCACTGTTGGTTGTCCATACTGTGCTGTTGCAGTAGGCACACCCCGCCACAACAAATGCTCACCTCGGCGATTTTCAATCCATAGCTTTGGCTCAGCATTCTGACTATCTTCAGTATTCAATAAACCAGCATGTAACTTCTGGCCGTTCATAAACGATACAACTGCTGCATCCTGCGCCATGACATCGGGAGCACACGCTTTCATCGTACTTACCGGCGCCTGAATGTGCATATCTTCTCCGTTCAGTTGGTAAACCGAACTGATATTATTACAGCCACCAGAAACATTTAGCCGCTGACCGTTAAAATTCAGTTTCAGATTGGTATTGCCTGCAAGGCTAGCCAAAGGTCGGCCGTGCCGGTCTGTAGCTTCTGCCAGCTGCCAATCGTAAGCACTAAGTAGCTGCGCATTCGCCGCACGCATATTCACCTTACGGTCAGATGTGTGGGCACAGGCAGCAAGACTACCTGCAACTAGGGCAGTGATGGCCAATTTTTTGATACTCATAATCACATCCTTGCTAAAATAACACGACACCTGCACATTAAAATAAATTTGAGCATAAAACAATAGCCACGTTTTATATCATTGAAATATATAGCCATACAGCAAAAACAAACACAACTCAGGAGAACCAGCATGCAGATCGGTATCATCATTATCGGCGATGAAATTCTGAATGGATCAAGACAAGACGGCCATTTTATATTTTTTAAACATTTATTTAAGCAACACGGCCTTCAAATGGCATGGGCACAGTATCTGCCCGATGACTGCGATATCATTACTCGCCAATTGAAACAGTCTTTTGAAGAAAAACTACCCGTATTTGTAACCGGCGGTATTGGCGCAACGCCAGATGATCACACCCGCCAAGCTTGTGCGCTTGCTTTAAATCTACCCTTGCAGGCTCATCCTCAAGCACTGAAAAATATTGAAGCAATTTCAATCAGACAAGGCGACACACTTAATAGTCCATCTCATTTACAGCGTGCCAAAATGGCTGAATTTCCAAAAGGGGCAGCGCTTATTCCCAATCCGTTTAATAATATTGCCGGCTTTTCTATTAAAGAGCATTATTTTTTCCCCGGCTTTCCCAAAATGGCACACCCCATGGCTGAATGGGTGCTGAATACCTATTACAGCAAGAATTTTTTTCAGCATCAGATCATGGCTAAAGCCGCGCTGGTTGACGGTGTACCTGAATCCAGAATCGCCCCCTTGATGGAGCAGATTGAGCAAAAATGGCCAGGTATCAAAACGTTTAGCCTGCCAACTATTCGGGAAGATTTACCTAACGATGAACAAATCCATCAATATCGTTTGGAATTTGGTTTAAAAGCATGGGACAAAGACTGCGAAAATCTACCTCAAGCATGGCATGAAGCTCTACACAGCCTAAAGCAGCTTGGGGCCACCAAAATTACCTTACTGGAAAACAGCAGTGAGGGCTGAAATCAGATTCTCTATGCGATTAAAGGGGTCTGACAACTAGATAAATCCGGTAATTTATAGAAAATTTACCTGAGCAAAAGCAAAATAAAAGGGTTTCAAACTAAATCTTTCTCGCTCACAGGCAGAAAAAACCATACTTTTGCTCCTTTACATGCAAAACGGTTTTGTATTTGCCTTTCAATTGGCAAACAACTAGAATTCCAGCAACTCAAAACTTCACCTGGTTTTGCGTTAAACCTCAACACGGTATGCAGCATTTCCAAGGGACGCAAAACCTCTATACATACAGATTAGCAACAGGTTTTAAATTATTCATGACAACACTGCACAAATACAATTTTTCTGCCGGTCCGGCCATTCTACCTGAGGCCGTATTACAGACAGCTCAGGCTGAAATGCTGGATTACAATGGTACCGGCACTTCAGTCATGACCATGAGCCATCGCTCCGATGCTTTTCTCAGTATCCTGCATCATGCAGAACTGGATTTGCGTCAGTTGCTGCATATTCCAGATAATTACAAGGTTTTGTTTATGCAGGGGGGCGCCAGTGCTCAGTTCAATATGGTTGTCATGAATTTAGCCAATGGTTTTAAACGGGTAGACTCTGTTGTGAGTGGCAATTGGAGCCGTATCGCCCACAGCCAGATGGGTAAACTATCTGATGCTGAGATTCATCTTGCTGCCCATGGTGGTGATCTGTATAACTATACTGACGTTCCGGCACCAGAAACTTGGGACGTTGATCCAGATTCAGCTTTCGTTCACTACTGCATTAATGAAACCGTGCATGGCCTGCAGTATCGCAATATCCCCAAACCCGATGGACTACCACCGATTGTCTGTGACATGTCGAGTGAGATACTGTCACGGCCAATTAATGTTGCGGATTTTGGCTTGATCTATGCCGGTGCACAAAAAAATATCGGCCCTTCTGGTGCCACCATTGTGATTATCCGTGAAGATTTGCTTGAACGCTGCTCCGATCGCATACCGGACGTATGGAATTACCATAGCCATATTATCCGTCAGGGCATGTATAACACACCAGCTACCTATCCGATTTATATTTCTGGTTTGGTATTCCGCTGGCTACAGGCCAATGGTGGTGTGGAACAGATGCAGGCTATCAATACCATGAAAGCAGAAACCCTGTACTCCGCCATAGATAACAGTAATGGTTTTTATATCAATAATGTAAAAGAACATGCGCGTTCGTACATGAATGTTATTTTCCACACACCTGAAAAAGAGCTGGATAAATTATTTGTGCAACAAGCTAATGCGCATGGATTATGTACGTTACAGGGCTACAAATCCATGGGAGGCATGCGTGCCAGTATTTATAATGCTATGCCTTTACAGGGTGTAGAAGCCTTAGTGAGCTTTATGCAAGAATTTCAACGCCGATACGGTTAATAGATTCTGTTTTGTATCAGTACGGTGCAGCCTTATTAGGCTGCACCTTTTTATATGAATCATTCTGTTTTCAATGCATGTGTAAAAAAATAAAACACAAATTTTTTATTACAGCCATATTTACAATTCAAACTAACACGCAATAAAACGATAGTATTCAGGATGCAGAAATATTTAAAAGCCGCTACTTGCCTCACTTTACTGTGTGTTATCATCAATAAAACTGATAGTGTTTTCTAACTCAAGCACTTCGGCCATTTCCTAAATTAAAAACGTTTGAAACCCACCTACTATGTTTTCTGGTTTTGTAACCTAATCCATTATTGTAATTTTGATACTTTCTATAACAAGCAGGCTTAAAAATTAGCAAAGTGGAAAATATCAAACATAATAAGAATTTCATCTTTCTGATCTGGGAAAGTCAATCAGATTTACTGATAATCCAGACCAATATCAAGATAACGCGCGCTATGCGTCAGATAGCCCATTGCCAGAAAATCTACACCGGTTTGTGCTGCAGCCAAAAGTGTATCAGGACGTAAATTGCCAGATGCCTCTGTTTGACATTGCCCTTTGCACCAGCTCACTGCTGTTCGCAATTCTTCCACGGACATATTATCCAGCAATACTAAATCAACACCTACATCCAGTACCCGACGCAGCTGTTCTAGCGTATCTACCTCCACCTCTATAGCAATAAGATGTCCTGCATAAGCTTTTGCTTGCCGTAGGGTAAAGGCAATATCACCTCCGGCCAGAGCAATATGATTATCTTTAATCAGAATAGCATCGTCCAGTCCCATTCGATGATTACGTCCTCCCCCCATGCGTACTGCATATTTCTGAATAGCGCGCAGGCCAGGCAAAGTTTTTCTGGTACAGGTGAGCAAGGCACCCGTAGGTGTAATCAGTGTCTGAAGTTCGTGTGTGGTAGTGGCAATACCGCTTAAATGAGTCAGAAAATTTAGGGCTGTACGCTCAGCAGCCAGAATAGCCCGAGCATTACCAGTAACCTGCGCCAGCACAGTATTTGCGGGAATGATATCACCATCATTTTGATATATTTCAAATTTTAGATTAGAGTCGATTAATGCAAAGCTTTGCCGTGCCAGTTCCAGCCCGCATACTACTCCTTCTGCCCGAGCCACGATGCTGAATTGTGCAAGGCTCTCGGCTGGGACAACTGCTTGGGAGGTAATGTCTCCGCGGCGCCCCAAATCTTCCACTAATGCTGCCTGTACTAATGGACGCGTAATAATTTCAGGTAAATCATTTATCATGATTTTCTCACTTGTATTTATACTCGTTTAGAGTATATATGAGATAAGACTTTTACGAAAAGGAAAATTTAGACAGGTCTTAATTTAATTTTTGATATAAGGTTGATGCGCGCCAGCAGTGTGTTCAGTGTTCACAATGCCAAAAGCAGGATTAGATAAACGCTAATTCTGTATTTTAATAAAGTAAGCGTCTTAGCTCTGCCGCAACATGTGCGGCATATGTATCCCTATGATATTAATGTCAAAAATTTTTGTTTAAAAATCTTGATGATACAGAAATTTATTAGATGTGATTACCAATCAATGGGAGCCGATAACCGGAAAGCAAGCTTTCTTGCAATACATTTTCATTAAAACGGTATAGTTGTGCCGGACGTCCACGCTCTGCCATCATAGTTTCACCAGTAGCTACAACAAGCTGCTGATTGTTAACCAAACGCCGAAAATTTTGTTTATGCAGCTCTACACCATTCAATACTTCAATACTGCGCTGCAACTGATACAGAGTGAATTGGGGCGGCATTAAATCAAAGATAACTGGCCGGTATTGTAATTTAGCGCGCAATCTCGACACTGCCGTAGCCAGAATTCGACGATGATTAAATTGCATGGGACGGCCGGTTAATTGTGGTGGTAGCTGATTATCATAATACGGGGACTCAGCAATAAGGCCTGTCTCATACATCAACTCATAGCGCAGCAGAGCATTTTCGGCAATCCAGTGCTGCCCGTTTATACCCCAACATAAATTCAGGCGTTGCTGCCGCTGATTACGGATTTCCTGATTGGGTGCGGCATCCACCCAGTTTTGCATCGGCAGAATCAGCTGGTTGAGAATATGCGCATGTTGCGGACGACGGCTGTCTTCCCATGGAAAATATTCGTACCAGTCTTGCCATTTTGCTTCCAGTGTTAGGCCACTTTCGGCTGTTTCTTTTACTAGACCAAGATAACTAATATTGATAACTGCCTGACCATTGTGATGGCTACGCTTCATGTCAACAAAAGTATATAGCTGTTCAATATAGCCAAGTGGCTGACCGGTCTGCTGATGTACCCATGTTCTTGCTCCAGCCTGCAAGGAGTGGTGCACTGGTTTTAACGGACCAAAAGGCAATAAGCTGCCATCGTGAATGGTAAGCACGCGGGCGCTAAAATCCGTTACTGCAAACAACACGGCCACCAGCTCAGCTGCACTATCGCTATAACTGGATGAGGGTAAATCAGCTGTTGTGTGCATGCAGGTAATACTCCTTAATCAACACTCATTAATTGTAAAGAAATTGTTGCAAAAAAACAAAACCTGCGCAGCCAGTTTTTATGAATCAGCCATTCATTCAGCTATTTAATGAAACAGCACCATAATCAAATCTATTTACTTTCTTCCCGCCACGTTCTTTACATGTTGCTTTATATACTCATATTGAGCATAATAATTTAATCCTGATTAAGGAGTGTCTATGCAAACTGTACCTGACCATAAACAATGGCGTGCTTTTGATTATGAAAAACCATCTGTACAGCTAAAAAAATATGCTACTGATGCAGCTACGAATGGTCAGCCTGCCACGTCCGTACTGGAATGTGCATGGGCGAAAATTCCATCGCAACCAACTAAAGAACAGAAGCAGGCTTATTCTGAGCAAATTACTACATTATTGCAGCAGCATCAGGCGGTAATGCTCGCACATTACTATGTTGAACCAGAATTACAGGATTTGGCACTTGCTAGCGGAGGTATGGTGGGCGATTCGCTTGAGATGGCGCGCTTCGGTGCCCGCCATCCGGCACAGACACTGCTGGTAGCCGGAGTGAAATTCATGGGCGAAACAGCGAGCATACTTAGTCCAGAAAAAACCATACTCATGCCGGATATGCAAGCAACTTGTTCATTAGACCTCGGCTGTCCGGCAGATGAATTCACAGCTTTTTGTAATCAGTATCCGGAACGAACTGTCGTGGTTTATGCCAATACCAGCGCTGAGGTTAAAGCCCGTGCCGATTGGGTTGTTACCTCTTCGATTGCGATTGAAATCGTATCTTTTTTACATGCTCAGGGTAAAAAAATTATCTGGGGGCCGGATAGGCATTTAGGCGAATACATTCAGAATCTGACCGGTACTGATATGGTGCTGTGGCCGGGCTCCTGTATGGTACACAATGAATTTAAAGGGCAAGAACTGGCATTGATGAAAGCCCGTTATCCGCACGCTAAAGTATTGGTACATCCTGAATCGCCGGCAGCAGTAGTGGCTCTGGCAGATGTGGTTGGTTCTACCAGCCAGTTGCTACAGGCAGCAATCAACGATACGGCCGATACTTTCATTGTAGCCACTGATCAAGGCATTCTGCATGAAATGACCAAACAGGCACCAGCAAAAACATTTCTGGCGGCGCCCACTGCCGGTAATGGTGCTACTTGTAAATCGTGTGCTTTCTGCCCATGGATGGCCATGAACGGTCTAGAGTCCTGTATCGATGCGCTAAACCACCAAGAGCAGCATCGCGTACAGCTTCCAGCAGCATTAAGCCAACAGGCCAGCTTGTCGATCCGGCGCATGCTTGAGTTCTCATCAGCCTGGCGTGAATTTCAAGCTTTTAGCTCTACATCTAATACTTTAAATATTTTATCCGATCAGTTTATTCCTTGGATCAAACAACATGACCACTTTGCCTCCCTGCTCAACTGCTGAGACAGATGTGCTGATTGTTGGTGCCGGTCTGGCCGGACTGACAGTAGCCTTGTCTTTACCTGAACATTTTCATATTACGGTTGTAGTCAGGCAAGACTTGTCAATATGTGCCAGCACTCTGGCGCAAGGCGGTATAGCCGCTGTAATCGATGAAGCAGACAGTGTGGCTGAACATGTAGCCGACACCCTTATTGCCGGAGCTGGAAGCTGTGATGAAACTCAGACAGCCACCATATTGAGTGAAGGTGCTAATGCAATTGAGTGGTTATGTGCGCATGGGGTGGAATTCACGCGTGAAAATGGGCAATTACATCTAACACGTGAAGGTGGACATGGCAAGCGGCGAATTGTGCACGCAGCCGACCACACAGGACGCAGCATCACCGAAACCCTTCAGCAACAGCTTCTGGTTCGCCCCAATATACAAGTACTCACCCATACTTTCATAAATGAGGTGATACTGGAAAATACTGTTTGCACTGGCGCCAGTGTCACGATGGCAGACAGCGGTGAAATCCTTCTCATTCGAGCTAAACATACTGTATTGGCAAGCGGTGGTCTGGGTCAGTTATTCTCGTTGACAACTAATCCACTTACCGCCACTGGGCATGGCGTCGCTGTAGCTGCGCTGGCGGGTTGCAGAACACGACAGCTTGCTTTTGTACAGTTTCACCCCACTGCGCTTGCACTACCAGCTAATCCGTGTTTTCTGATTTCAGAAGCAGTACGTGGAGAAGGCGGCATTCTGCGCAACAGCCAAGGGCAGCGCTTCATGCCTCAATATGATGAGCGCGCCGAATTGGCACCCCGCGATATCGTCGCTCGTGCCATCGCTGCTGAAATAGCCAAATCTGGCCATCATTGTGTCTATTTGGACATTACGCATTTATCTGCAGACTTTATCCGCACACATTTCCCGCAGATTTATCGGCATTGCCTACAGCAAGGGCTTGATATTACCTGCGAGTTCATTCCTGTTGCCCCGGCAGCGCATTATGCCTGTGGCGGTATTATCACCGACACGGCTGGCCGTACCGATGTGCCACAGCTATATGTTATTGGCGAAACCGCCAGTACGGGCTTACACGGAGCCAATCGTCTGGCCAGTAATTCTTTGCTGGAATGTGTCGTTGTTGGGCGGGCGGCCGCCGCCAGTATGGCCGCTTCAGATTCTCATACCCTGACTTGGCCTCAACATCTAAAGAAAGAATCGACCGAGCTATTGTGGCAACAGCCCGTGCAGACACCTGTTTCAGTGCCAGATATGTATATGCAGCCATTCAGCCTTAATGCACTGCAAAAACTCATGAGCCGATATTTTGGTATATGCCGACGCACTGAAGATATGCACACATTACACATGCAGTTACAGCAATGGTACCTGCATGCTGTCAGCCAGACAGATAAACTGACTCTGGTTACAGCACTACTGATGGTACAAGACGGTTTAAATCAAACAGAAAATCGTGGTGCACACTTTAATGTTGATTTTGCTTAAAATTTATATATGTATTTTACGTTGAGCACATTGTTTTTTAGCGGCTGCAAGCGCCTGATTAAGCTTGTCTTCAGTTAACCTACCTATCAAAGACTGTTGAAAACCGCATTCTGGCGCCCGTACCTGCGTGTAAGGTATGCCGCCAATACTATTGCCGAACTGCCTCATCCAAGCTCTGCTGTCCGCGCCGGTGTAGCGATATAGCGGGTAGCTGACTTTTATCTGACGGGTAAAGCGTTGTAAATTAGCCTCAGTGTCTAGTGCCACCCCTGCTACGTTTACCCTGCCTTTACCTGATTTCTGTTGCTGAAGATACCAGCGCGAAAGCATAGGCATTTCACTACGGCAGGAAGCACACCATGTCGCCCAGATATTAATCACTTGTACAGTACTATTTGCTGGCAATACTGCGGTATTACCTTGAGGCCAGCTTTTCAGCTCTGCTGCCTGCACGTGCAATCCGCCAGAAATCAATAAACTTAATACCACTGTTTTTTTCAAAACACGGATGAATTGAAACATAGCTTTTCCTAAATATTACGTTTCACAGCAGTAATTATAAAATATTTTATTTACAATTTCGGCGCCACCGCGGCAAGCTGTTTATTCACCATACTACTGTTAGTTTTAATACCTAAGCCAAGCATGTATTTTTATTCAAATAATTTATTTACACTCACTACTGAAACTTAGTCTGATCTTTAAAATAATTAATAATACTTGTCAAAATTTGAAGTTTCGTCCACACTTCCTATTTAGATTTTCCATTTATTTTGAAGTTCAGGGATAATCATGACAAATACCGTCATACTGTATCACAACCCTAATTGTTCTAAATCCCGTGCCGCCTTGTCTTTACTACAGGTTCGCAATGTCAACACTAAAGTCATTCCCTATCTGACCGAACCATTATCCGAGGCACAGATTCGCGCGCTAAAGCAGAAGCTGGCCATCCATTCTGCAAGGGAGATGATGCGCAGCAAAGATGATTTATATGCACAGCTCAATCTGGTAGAGGCAGATGAAGATACCTTGATTGCTGCTATGGCTGCCCACCCTATTCTCATTGAGCGTCCTATTGCTGTCTTTGGCGATCATGCAGCCATCGGCCGGCCGTTAACCAATATTGAAGCCTTATTAGAGCAATAAATGTCCAATGGCACACGATTCGGCTTCTGGTATTGTCTGCGTAGTGTGATTACTGCCGGTAGCTTGTTTGTTGCCGCCAATTACGCCATCAGTATGGCGACTGTCTATCAGTTTAGCCATCCGCAGCTGCTCAGTGAAGCCGATGCAGCCATTGTACTCGGTGCTGCGGCATGGGATAAGCGCCCTTCACCGGTTTTTCGCGAACGTATCAATCATGCCATCAATCTTTATCGCGCGGGAAAAGTGAAAAAAATACTATTCACCGGTGGTAGTCCGCGCAGCGGTTTTATGACTGAAGCAGCGGTAGGTCGTCGTTATGCTATTCGCAACGGTGTAGATGCCAGCGATATCATTTATGAAAATCATTCACGCGATACTTGGCAGAATCTGGTGAATGCTCAGGCACTTGCTGAAGATAATGATATAAACACTTTTATTATTGTTAGCGATCCCTATCATTTGGCGCGAGCCTGTATCATGGCCCGCGACTTAGGATTGGATGTACAGGTTTCTCCCACCCCTACTACCCGTTATACCGCTACCCAGTCCAAACTACGTTTTCTGGCTCAGGAAAGTTATACACTCATGGTCTACCAGTGGGTCAAGCATCTTGCTCACTTCCCCCAGTTGATTCAGTCATTCCGCAGCAAGTTTTCTTCTTTTTCCTAATCCAACCGGCACTGGCAGAGCAATGAAATAGCTGCTGGCTACAGGATATCCTTACGCGTTTCGTTATTTGCCAATCAGGATATCATTATTTTCTGTTGTTTGAATCTTTATTGCTATGTGTAGCAATTGAAACTTTTTATGCCAGCCTGTTTGGACATACTATGAAGCATCTAAGCAGCTGAATGATTCAAGTCCCTTATCGAGTGTGCACAATCAATAGTATGATTATCCCTAAATGCCATTCATCCGGCATCATTCTATAACAGAGGTTAAAATCATGGATCGAAATCAGCAATTATTCGAACAGGCTAAAACCATTATTCCCGGCGGTGTGAATTCACCGGTAAGAGCCTTTGGCAGCGTTGGTGGTATTCCCCGCTTTATTAAAAAGGCGCAGGGTGCCTATGTGTGGGATGAAAATGAAAGCCGCTATATCGATTATGTCGGTTCGTGGGGTCCGGCTATTGTGGGGCATGCACATCCGGAAGTAGTTGAAGCCGTGAGTCACGCAGCAGAAAATGGCCTGTCTTTCGGTGCACCCACGGAAAATGAAATCCGTATTGCCGAAGCAATCCGCCATATTATGCCGAGTATGGAGCAAATCCGGCTGGTTAGCTCCGGTACAGAAGCCACCATGAGTGCTATACGGCTAGCTAGAGGTTTTACTAAACGTGACAATATTATCAAGTTTGAAGGCTGCTACCACGGCCATTCTGACAGTTTACTGGTCAAAGCAGGTTCGGGTCTGCTGACTTTCGGCCATCCCAGTTCTGCCGGAGTACCTGAGGATTTTAGCCGCCATACGCTTGTGCTGCCCTACAACGATATCGAAGCATTAGAGCAAACTTTTGCCAGCAAGGGCGACAGCATTGCTTGTGTGATTGTGGAACCGATCGCCGGCAATATGAATATGATACCGGCTACATCAGAATTTGTGCAGGCCATGCGCAGACTCACTGACCAGTATGGCAGCGTATTGATTTACGATGAAGTTATGACCGGTTTTCGTGTCGCACTGGGTGGTGCACAGTCTATTCACGGTATCAAACCTGATTTAACCACCATCGGTAAAATCATCGGAGGCGGCATGCCGGTAGCGGCTTTTGGCGGGCGTGCAGATATTATGTCCTGCGTTTCCCCCTTGGGTCCTGTATATCAGGCTGGCACTTTATCTGGTAATCCAGTATGTGTAGCTGCAGGACTTAAAACGCTGGAAATTATCCAAAGACCAGATTTCTACAACACACTCAGCGCCCGTACTTTAGAACTGAGTAAAGGTTTGGCCGCCATTGCAGAAGAAGCAAATATTCCTTTTACTAGTCGCAGTATAGGTGGGATGTTTGGCTTTTATTTCACTGCCGAGCTTCCGACTTGTTTTAGCGATATGCAGCGGTGCAATCAGGTATTGTTTAAAGAATTTTTCCATGCCATGCTGGCTCGTGGCGTCGCTTTCGCTCCATCTGCTTATGAGTCCTGTTTTGTTTCTGCCGCTCATAACAGCGAAATCATTGCTGACACACTGGGACTGGCTGCTGAATCCATGACTGAAATTGCTCGTACTGTTTAACACAGTTATTTTTTATTTGTTACCGGCGTAACCTTTTTGGATACGCCTTTTTTATTCTGCAGAGAAAGTTTGAAACACAACAAATATAGGCTGCTTACACAAGTCTATGGTCTCAGTTTTAATCAGAAACTCATTAACATAACTTTTGAAATTCAGATAATTAATTGTGCTTTTGATATCTCCAATTTTATCTCTGACTTCTCGGAAAAGGTTTTTGCTATTCCGATGTATAAATAGAGTTTAACAATGAGATTTTTGACATTTTATTGCGTAATATGGCAATCGCAGATGATGTTTAATCTGGCTTTTCTACCGTTTTTTTAAAATTTTCTCGGGCATTGACGCTAATTTTCGTTTACATTTGTCAGATAGCAGTTAATAAGCGTCATTTTATTTCACTAAAAACGGCTACTATGCCCGCAAAACACCTAAAAACTTGAAGATTAAAAAGAAAATTAATTTAAACCTGTAGTATATACAATTTATTAACTTATAATTACATTTATTTAACAATAAAATACATTTATCTAAGTCTTGCCTAAGTATTGGCGACCATACTGTTCAGCAACAAGAACCGAGATGGTTATTGTCCTAAACTACTTAAATTGGAGATTTGTCATGAAAAAAATCACTGCTGCTGTTGTAAGCGCTATTTTTGGTTTAACTGCTGCTGCTTCTTTTGCTGCTCCTGCTGCAGCCACCACTACTACTACCACTAACACCACTGCTGCTACAACTACTGTAAAACCAGCTGCTAAAACTGTTAAACCGGTTGCTAAAAAAGCTCAGGTAAAACGCACTCACGCTAAAAAAGCACACGCCAAAAAAGCTGCTGCTAGCACTACTACTACCAAACAAACCACTACTACTACTGAAGCAAACTAATCAGTCTGCGGTTAACGTTTGAACAAAACCGTTTCAGGTATCCTGAAGCGGTTTTTGTTATCATAGGCAGCCTGAAGCCTGAAACAATATCGGCTCAACACTGTCTACGTGGAAAATTGTTAACCCATGCGAATTTTACTTCTTGAAGACGACAAGATGATAGCAGAAGCACTTAGCGATATGCTTCATGTTGCCGGTTTTGCAGTTGATTGCGTGACTGACGGCTTAGCCGCAGAAAACGCTTTACAGCCTAACATCTATGATATTGCTTTACTAGATATCGGTGTACCCAAGCAGGATGGTCTTAGTGTATTGCGCCATCTACGTGCAAAAAACTTTGATTTGCCTGTGATTTTGATTACTGCCCGTGATACAGTGGAAGAACGAATCAACGGTCTTGATAGTGGTGCAGACGACTACGTAATCAAGCCTTTTGCCCCTACGGAGTTACTAGCGCGAATCCGTGCACTTCTGCGCCGACGTAGCGGGCATGCCAGTCCTGTGTTGAGCAATGGCATTATCACCCTGAATCCGGCAACACGAGAAGTAAGTGCTAATGGACAATCTACTCGTTTATCAGCCAGAGAATATGCCTTACTGTACAGTCTGCTATTGCAGCCGGGTACAATTTTGTCAAGGCAGGAGCTAGAAGAAAAAATCTATGGCTGGAATGAAGAAGTGGAAAGCAACGCCGTAGAAGTAGTTATTCACGGTATTCGCAAAAAACTTGGCAGCAATGTCATTAAAAATGTGCGGGGTCTGGGATGGCTGGTGGATCAACGCGGATAGTATCATCGCTTCAATGGCGCTTATTATTGGTAATTACTATTGTTGTTACCTTCATTGCCATCATTGGCGATATTCTCGCCTATCAGACTGCTTTTCGCGAAACACAAGACTTGCAGGATGCGCAGCTGGAACAGATTGCCCATTTACTCGACCCACGCAGCTCCATTTTGCGTCGGGACACACAAGAAGATCTTAACTTTCCTGAAAGTGCACGCACGTTGCCCAAACCGCGTGTACTGGCACAAACGCTGGATTCGCCCTATCTTAATATACTGATGGGTGATGACAATGCAGTGCAGAACTTACAACAGTTACAGGATGGCTTTCACAATTTCACTACTGTAGCACGGCACTGGCGTGTATACATCCTTACTCGTGAGCGCGAACGTATCGTTGTCGCTCAGCGCACAGCCTACCGCAATCACATTGCCAAAGACAGCGCCCTGAGCGTGGTATGGCCGTTTTTGATTCTCATGCCCCTACTGTGGCTGTTTACTGCCATCTGGATTAGACGTCTATTTCGTGCTACGCAGGAAATGAGCACCGAACTGACTGCCCGCAATGCCAATGATTTATCGCCGCTGGACACCAAGCATGTACCCACAGAAATCCGTCCGTTTATTATTGCTTTAAACCGACTGTTTAGCCAATTGCAGGCGGCAATAGAGCATGACAAAAAATTCATTAGCCATGCTGCACATGAATTACGCACGCCCATCACTGCACTAACCATTCAGATAGCGCGTTTTGATGATCCAGATTTAACAAAGGACATACAGCATAAGCTTATCGGGCAAATTAGAGCCGGTATTGCACGTACTGAGCAATTACTCACCCAGCTGCTATCCATGGCACGGGCACAGCATCAGCAACAGCAGCACATACAAGCAGCCCATGTCAGCACCGACTTACTCCCTTTATTGCGTGACCTGATTGCAGAGATATTGCCACTGGCAGAACAAAAACAGCAAAATTTGAGTGTTGACATCAATGAAGACATCAAACTACCAATCAGCACCAATGATTTACATACAATTTTAAAAAATATTCTTTGCAATGCCATTAAATACACACCGGCCGGTGGCCACATCAGCATTCATACCCAACAAAATGCAGAAAATGAATTATCTATGTGGATTGAAGACAATGGTCAGGGCATCGCTGAATCAGAACGAAAACTGGTTTTCGAACCGTTTTACCGCATTCTTGGTAACAATGAAAACGGTAGTGGTCTCGGATTAGCCATCGTAAAAACGCTGTGTGAACAGTGGCATATAAGTATTAGTCTGGCTGATTCCAGCTTGCATAACCATGAAGATAAACCCGGGCTGGCTGTGATTCTACTTTTTAGCATTCCTGACATCCAAATCCAGCCACAATAACGGCCAAATAAAATAGAACTGTAGGAATGGCTGGTTATAATAATTTCCGCCGATTTAATTTACAGAATGTTCCCTGTTTACGGAAGTCTTTTTTCTTTTGGCATAAAAAAACAGAATACTTAGTCTAAGTATTCTGTTTTTAGTTTATGCATGTCTTACCCATTGTCAGCAGGTGAAAGAATCCGATTTCAGATTACCAGTGTTTGGTACCGAAAATCTTATCGCCGGCATCACCTAGTCCAGGAATAATGTAGCCATTTTCATCCAGATGATCATCCAGAGCAGCCGCATAGATGGTGACATCGGGATGAGCCTCATTAACGGCTTTCACACCTTCTGGAGCAGCTACCAGCACCAGTGCCTTGATATCCTTACAGCCTTTTTTCTTCAGTAGCTCAATGGTGGCATTCATAGAACCACCAGTAGCCAGCATTGGATCGATAATCAGAGCCGGACGTTTATCCATCTGGCTGACAAATTTTTCAAAATAAGGTACAGGTTCGAGGGTTTCTTCATCGCGCTGCAAGCCCACCACACTGATTTTAGCAGTTGGAATCAAATCCAATACGCCGTCGAGCATACCCAACCCAGCACGCAGAATTGGCACTACGGTTACCGTTTTACCTTTAATTTGGTAAGCATCTATCTCACCACACCAGCCCTGCATTTTGACAATTTCCACGTCAAAATCACGGCTGGCTTCATATGCCATTAAACGCGCCAGCTCTTTAGTCAGTGTGCGAAAACGATAGGTACTGCAATCCTCTTCACGCATCAATGACAGTTTGTGCTTTACCAGCGGGTGGTCAATCACATTAATATTCATAGCCTGTTCCAAAAAATAATTGCTATAACACCTGAATGAAATCAGCTAGTTGAAATCCTCTGAACCAATTCTGGTCAGACAGAGGCCAACAAAGTCTGCAATTCTCCTGCTTCATACATTTCCAGCATAATGTCAGAACCACCAACAAATTCGCCTTTCACATACAACTGCGGGATGGTCGGCCAGTCGGCATATTCTTTTATACCCTGACGGATTTCTTCATCTTCGAGTACATTCACAGTATAAAAGTCTTTTAAACCAGCTGCCTGCAGAATTTGTACTGCACGGGATGAAAAACCACACTGTGGGAATTGTTTTGTCCCTTTCATAAACAACACCACTGGATGTTCGGTAACAATGTTTTTAATTCTTTCCTGAGTACTCATTTACTTTCCTTGTTTCATTTACTTAATGCGTGTTAGCACAGCGGCAAAAAAGCCGTCTGTATGATGTTCACTGGTTGATAGTTGAAGATAATCACTGTGCATGGAAGACAGCGTATGGCTTTTAAGCAACGTATTCACCGGTTCGATGTGCCAGCCGTTATTGGCCGCCAGAAAATCATTCAACTGTTGCTGGTTTTCTGCCTCAAGAATACTGCATGTGGCATATACTAGCCGGCCGCCGGGACGTACCAACGCTGAAGCTGCTTGTAGTATAGATTGCTGCTGTTGCTGCAATGCAGCAACATTGTCACTGTTCTGGCGATATTTTAAATCAGGATTGCGGCGTAAAGTTCCCAGACCTGAGCAGGGTGCATCCACCAGCACGCAATCTGCCTTCGCTTTGAGACGGGCAATGCGGGCATCGTGCTCATTATCGATACGCTGTGGATGAATGTTGGTTAATCCAGCGCGCACCATGCGCGGTTTAAGATTAGCCAGCCTTTTTTCTGCCACATCTAAAGCATACAATCGTCCGCTACCGGCCATCATTGCGCCCATAGCCAGTGTTTTACCACCAGCGCCGGCACAAAAATCTACAGCAATCTGTCCGCGTTTTACACCGGTTAGTAGTGCCAGCAACTGGCTGCCTTCATCCTGAACTTCCAGTACACCATCCAGAAACAGTGGGTGACGGTTTAAAGCCGGCTTATCGGGAAAACGAATCCCCCACGGTGAATAAGGGGTGGCTTCTGCACGCAGACCTTCAGCCTGTAGCGCAGCCAAAATTTTATCACGTTTACCTTTCAGGGTATTGACCCGTACATCCAGCGGTGCTGATTGCATGACACTGCGGCCATAAGCAACAATTTGCTCATCATCCCAATCCTGCTGCTGGAGGCATTCGATCATCCATTGCGGCAATTCTGCTGCTGTGGTGAGCGTACTAGCAAATTCAGATTTGTGCGCTTTTAGCTCTACCAGCCAATCTTTCTCATCGGCATCGCATAAAGTCTCTACCGCATGAACACTGAGGCCTCGGCCTAAAACCAGCGCAGCCAGTGCCGCACGCCGAGGCTTATTATGCGGTTTTGGCAACATCTGCTGGATTTTCTGTAAATGCCGGATGGTGGCGAATACCGTTTCAGCTATTTCTTGCCGGTCACGAACACCAAGTTTGCGCTCACGGCGGAAAAAAGATGACAGCACGACATCTGCCGGCTGGCGGAATGTTAACACCTGCGCTAATGCGGAAGTGGTTAAATCTAGTTGTTGTGCATTGATCATAATTGTTTAAATAGCTTTTCCGTTTATCTGGCCAGCCTTCAGCTGCAATGTGTATACTTTACCATTGTCCATATAACTGATGCGTACCGGAATATTGTTCAGCTGCGGTGCAAATGCATATTCCACCCGATCATCACCACGACTGATGCTGTATTGGCTGATTTCGATGTGCTGCCCATTAACCATTATCTGAGCGGAGCCCAGATTTTTAACCGCATCCAGCGGGTATACTTTCTTGCCATTGGTTAAATACGTATTTACCGGAAGTTTTCCCTGATTAAAGCCAAGCTGCCAGGCCAATGCAAACATATCATACACTGGTCCATTTACTGCTAGATGTCTGCTGGTATCAGATACCCTGCCATAATTCACACTCTGCCCGTTAAACCGTGCCTGAGCGTAGAGTTTACCAAAACGACTGTCTGTGTAGGTAAGCGGATTGAGCATTGTCCCGCTTAACGTACCGCTAGAGACAAACTGCATTTGGTAAATCAGCAAGCTGAGATCAGTGCTAATCTGAAACTTCCCACCTTTTTGCTCAAAATCCATATTGACTGACAGACCATTATTGTCAACAAACTGTAATTGTGCCCGCTGCGGCAATTCTCCCGCATGAATTATAGAAGCCAGCATTAAACCAGCCCAAACCATCACTATTTTCGCCCACAATTTCAATTTCATACGCCACGTACACCAATCAATTTTTTAAGCAGACCAAACCATCAGTTATACCAGCTTCCAATCTGTTTACTCTGTTACCTTGTATTACCAGATTGCCTGCAACAAAATCGGCCACTGCCTGCGGCAAGAGCTGATGTTCAATCCGTAGCACGCGCTGAGCCAGAATTTCAGCTGTATCGCCATCCAGAACGGGAACGACACCCTGTGCAATAATTGGCCCACAATCCAGTTCAGCTGTAACAAAATGAATGGTGCAGCCAGCCACGCGGCAACCACTCTCCAATGCCCGCTGATGCGTATGCAGTCCGGGAAAAGCAGGCAGCAAAGAGGGATGGATGTTTATCAGCCGGCCCGCATAATGCATGCAAAATGCCGGCGTTAAGATCCTCATAAAGCCAGCTAAAACTACAAGGTCGGGCTGATACGTATCAATACGCTCCATCAGTGCCCTGTCAAATGCGTCTCGGCCTTCATAGTCTCGATGATTTAGGGCTTCAGTTGCCAAACCATGCTCAGCCGCCCATGCCAAACCTGCTGCATCACTCTGATTACTGATAACAGCCACAATTTCCGCCTGTGCAATATTAGATTTTACTAAGGCTTGCATATTGCTGCCACGTCCGGAAATCAGAATCACAATTCTTTTCATCATGTCAGTTTTTCCCTCTTGCTGAAGTTTTACCCCAAAGACACCATTTCCAGCAGCTCCAAACTGCGACCGAGAAACCGTTCTCCGATAGTCTGAAAGCGCAAGGGAATATCACTGACATAAAACCTGTATTGCGCGCCGGTATGATCTGGATTGGCCAGCTGATTTTCTTCCAGTGCTAACGCCGTGGCTTCTGCAGTAGTAATGGCTGAATCAACCAATTTTAGTCCCGGTGCTTCCTGTCGAATTAAGGGTTTGAGTAAAGGATAATGTGTACAGCCCAATACCAGTGTATCCACATCTTCAGCCAGTATCGGTTTTAGATATTCGCGTGCAGTCAAGCGAGTGACTTCATGATCTAGCCAGCCCTCTTCCACCAGTGGTACCAACAAGGGACAGGCCTGTGAGAAAACCCGTGTTTGCGGGTTTTGCTTGTGAATCGCCCGTGCATAGGCATTGCTGTTAACAGTGGTACTGGTAGCAATCACGCCGATATGATTATTGCGCGTGCTATTCAGTGCTGCCTGCGCACCGGCAGCTATCACATCCAGTACCGGCATACTGCCGGCCAACTGCCGGATTCTGTCACGTGCTACTGCCGCTATGGTATTGCAGGCCACCACTAGCGCCTTCACATCATGCTCTAGCAAAAACGAAACAATCTGTTCGGTATAGGCTTCGATGGTGTGTCTGGACTTCACCCCATACGGTACTCGTGCCGTATCCCCGAAATAAATAATATTTTCATTGGGCAGTCGTTCCATTAACGCCCGTACCACTGTCAGGCCGCCTACCCCGGAATCAAATACGCCTATCGGGCGCTGTTCAATTGCTGTCATCAGTCTCTTCATCTGTAGCCTAAACCATTCAGCACACCGTGCCCTGAACCGGTACAGACCCTTTAATTAAGGTAATTATAACATTGACCCGCGCTTATACTTACAGCAGAGCTATCATAGGCGTAGTAAAAATTCGGAATCAATTTGGCAAAATCACAAAACTGCTAAACTTTACTACTTTCACTCTTACAAACTTTATCGCATAATAAACCCGTTTTATTTATCTAAACTCATCATGTCTGCCTCTCACATCCAAGAAACTGTTCTGGCCGATGAAAACGATACCCTACACTTGGGCAGCCGTTTTGCTCAGCATATTAGCCCGCCATTAATCATCTGGCTGGAGGGAGATCTAGGTGCAGGCAAAACCACTTTTACCCGCGGTCTGCTCAGTGCACTGGGTCATCAGGGTGCAGTGAAGAGCCCTACATATAATATTGTCGAAACTTATTCCTTCAATCGATTTGATTTGCATCACTTTGACTTATACCGATTTCAAAGCCCTGAAGAATGGCTGGACGCAGGACTAGACGAACTAATTACTTCAGACAGCGTTGTTCTGATTGAATGGCCGCAGCTTGGCGGTGATCTGGCTCCGCCAGCAGACATTATTTTAAATATTAGAATAAACGAAAATGGCCGTACAGTACGAATGAGCGCCCTCACGTCCACTGGAAAACACACTCTAAACAAGATTACAGAATAACCATGCCTATTCACATTAGCCGCCGGAAATTATTGATTGCTTCCACCGGTTCGCTTTTAATTAGCCTTACTCCATTTGCCCGTGCCGCTCAGGCCGGTGCCGACATCGTGGCTTCTCGTATCTGGCCGGCCACAGCCTATACCAGAATGACCTTGGAATCTACCACACCTATCCAGTTCAAGTATTTTCAGTTAAAAAATCCGGACAGATTGGTCATTGATATTCAAGGTTCGGCCACCAATCAGGTATTGCGGGAGCTGAGCAGCAAAGTGATTCCGATGGATCCGTATATTGCCAGTGTCCGTATCGGTCAGTTTAATCCTGAAACCATCCGTATCGTGATGGATTTGAAAACCACCGTTAATCCGCAAGTGTTTTCGCTGGCGCCAGTGGCCAATTTCAAAAATCGTCTGGTCGTGGATTTATATCCTACCGCTACAGTGGCCATGGAACAGGAAAAAAACGACCCATTAATGGCACTGTTACAAGACTACAGCCACGGCAAGGTCAATAGCGATGGCACAACCCGTCCGCAGGCCACTGCCTCCACGCCGCCGGTACAAAAAACACCTGTAATCAAACCGCCGGTGACTAATCAGCCAGCACAGCCCGGCAAACCAAACAAGCTTAACCGCCAGCCGGTTATCATGATTGACCCAGGACATGGTGGTGAAGATCCCGGAGCAACCGGCCCATCTGGGCTGCATGAAAAGGATGTGGTACTCGCTATCGGTAGAGAAATAAAAAAAATACTCGATTCATATGGTTATAAAACCTATATGACTCGCAACGAAGATATTTTTATTCCGTTAGGAGTACGTGTAGCCAAAGCACGTAAACTGCAAGCTGATGTGTTTGTATCCGTTCATGCCGATGCCTTTACCAATCCATCTGCCAAAGGTACAGGGGTTTATGCCCTTAGCCCCAAAGGCGCCACCAGTGCAGCAGCCAAATATCTGGCGCAGACGCAGAATGCGGCCGACTCAATCGGCGGGGTAAATTATTCTACTGATAAAAATGTCAACAATACCTTGTTTGACCTTACCCAGACAGCCACTATTAACGACAGCCTAAAACTAGGAAAGGATGTTTTAAATCAATTAAGCCGAATCAATAATCTTCACAAAGGTAGTGTTGATCAGGCAAATTTTGCCGTCTTAAAAGCACCGGATATACCATCAATACTGGTTGAAACTGCTTTTATTTCCAATCCAACTGAAGAACGTTTACTATCCACCAGTGATTTCCGTCAGAAAGTGGCCAGCTCCATTGCCAGCGGCATAAAAGAATACTTATCTACCGCAATATTGGCTCGACGTTAACAAAATTTTTGTGTTAAGCCTCTACACGTGTACTCCACTTGCCACTTAGATAACGCTATTTTTAGCGGGCAGTAATTAGATCTGCATGCTCAAATGCCTCCGCCGAGTGCCTTGACCACATCTACCATGGCACTGCTGGCTTTACCTTGAACCAGTGCAAGTGAGTACTGTGCCTCGGCATACTGCCGTTGTGCTTCGAGTACATCTGCCATAGATATATCGCCGGCACTGAAGCGCCGCTGCTGGCTGCGGAAAACTTGCTGCGCCTGTACAGCTGCTTCCGTCCACTGCGCCACGGATTGCTGATAATAATGATAATTACTCATCGCAGTTTCAGATTCATTCAACGCTTTCAGCACTGTTTGCTCATAATCCACTGCCGCAATTTTCTGTCTTGCCTGCGCTGCATGTATTTCTGCTCTGATTTTGCCACCATCCATAACCCGCCATGAAATAAACGGAAATACTGACCAGCTTTCATTAGATGAGCGGACTAATTTAACTGGTGATAAAGCATCAAAACCACCATTGGCATTAATGGTGAGTTGCGGAAACTGTGCGGCAACCGCCACCCCCACCTCAGCATTGCTGGCTGCTAGTTGACGCTCAGCAGCACGGATATCCGGCCGCCTACGCAAAATATCTGCTGGACTACCTGCCGGAATAGCCGGCAAAGAGCGTATTGGAATAGCTGTGCTGACCAGGAATAACTCCTTATTTGGCTGACCACCGGTCAGAATACTTAGCGCTAATGCTTCGGCACGGATGCGGGCTTGTATTTCTGGAATAGCCGCCTGAGCAGACAATAGGCGTGCATCGATATTCTGAAGTTCTATTTGAGCCAAATCTCCGGCCTGCACTCGCCGCAACACAATTTTACGTGTCCCACGCAGTGCCCCCAAAATACTTTCTTGTGCTTGTAATTGAGCCTGCGCACTTCTCATATCAAAATAACTGCGCACAATTTCTGAAGCCACGCTCAGTCTAATGGCATCAGCATCTTCCTGTAGCTGCTCATAACGTGCCGTATCCGCAGCTACACTATTACGCACACGCCCAAACAAATCAATTTCCCATGTAATAGCGGTACCCACATAATTTCGTGTTTGATAGTGCTGATTGGGTAAGCTAACGCTGTCACTGTTGCGACTACGTGTACTACGTCCTTCTGCATCCGCTGTCGGCCAAAAGCCACTGCGCGTACCAGCCAGTACCGCACGCGCTTCTTCGATTTTGAGTACCGCATGGCGGATATCATGATTATTGGCCAGCCCCTCACTTATCAGCCGATCAAGTACCGGATCATGAAAATTTTGCCACCATTGATCCAGAGCCTCTGCCGGTTCATTATCTTTTTCAGACAACGTCCATTGCTTGGGCATCTGGACAGCGGGTGGTTCCTGATAATGCGGTGCACTGATACAGGCACAGAGTAATAAAGTACTAGAAAACAAAACGGATAAGCGCAATCTATTCATGTTAATTTTTTCCGTACTGAAATAATCGCAATACTCAGTGTTACACAGCCAATCAAGAGCATCGGCCACGTATTATGTAAAATCTCCTTTGCTGGCATATTTTTAAGAAACACACCATGCAGTATGATGAGATAATGTTTAAACGGCATCAGCTCTGCCAGCCATTGCAGCACCTGCGGCATATTTTCCACCGGCGTGGCAAATCCAGACATCATTACCATCGGTATCATGACCCCAAACACTCCTAAAATTGCCTGCTGTTGCGTGGAACAAAAAGCTGATATGGCCAGTCCGATGCCGATAATGGAAACAATGAATACCATCATCGCTATCAGTAACAGCAGCAATGAACCAGTAAACGGAATGCCGAAAATCAACACTGCCGCTAGAATCATCATTAAAGACAACAGAATACTGATAATGAAACCGGGAACACATTTAGCAATGATGATTTCAGCCGGCGTACAAGGCGAAACCAGAAGCTGATCAAAGGTGCCCAGCTCCCGCTCACGCGCAATCGATAGTGCAGCCGTCATAAGCGCAATCACAAATATCAGAATGCCAGATAATGCTGGTACAACAAACCAACGATAAATCAAATTCGGATTAAAGAAATTTCTAGCCGCAATCCGTTCCGTCTTCTGTGCCTGCACGCCCATATTCTGGACTATTCTCTCAATATAAGAATAGGCAATCTGGCCGGCATTGGCACGACGTCCATCTATAATCACCTGCAAACTAGCTGGTTGACCGGCAGCAATATCGCGAGAAAAATCTTCTGGAATAGAAATCGCCAACAACACCTGTTTTCGGTCTATATCGGCATGCAACGAAGACGGATTGTCTGTCACCAGCACCTTTTTTACAAAACCAGCATGTTCTATGGTTCGCACCAGCTCCTGCGACCAATAACCATTGTCACGGTTATAAACCGATACTGTGACATTGCGCACATCCAGAGTAATCGCGAAAGAAAAAATCATTAACTGCATAATCGGCGGCACAATCAGAATAAATCGCGCCCTTTTGTCACGCAGCAAGCACAGAATTTCCTTGATAATCTGGGCGCGCAATTGAAGCGAAAACAGCATCATTATCCCTCCAGACTTTTATGACATTTTGCTCGTGCCAGAACAAACAACAGTGCCCCGATTAATAGCATGGCTAGCATATCGGTCAATAAGAGCGACCAAACGTTGCCTACCAGAAAAACCGTTTGCAGTGCCTCAACAAAATAACGCGTTGGAATAATATGAGTGATCAACCGGATCGGCCATGGCATACTGTCTATTTCAAATAGGAAACCGGACAACATAAACGCCGGCAAAAAACCCGTGAAAGCAGCCAACTGCGCGGCAATAAACTGATTTTTAGCTAATATCGATATCACCAGCCCCTGTCCCAGAGCCGGAATCAAAAACACTGCAGCCAGCATCATCAGCACCAGCCAACTACCCCTGAGCGGCACATCGAAAGCAAATACGGCCAGTAGCGCCGAACCAAGCGTTGCCAGCATACCCAGCACAAAATAAGGCAACAATTTGCCCAGCAGTATTTCCGTAATCGTAGCGGGGGTAGATAGCAATCCTTCCATCGTTCCACGCTCCCACTCTCTGGCCACCACCAGCGCCGTCAAAAGCGTACCAATCATAGTCATAATAATGGCAATAGAACCCGGAATTAGTGAACGCCGGCTTTCCAGTTCTGCGTTAAACCAGAAACGAGGCTGGACTGATACCGATGAAACAGCACTCTGACCATGCTGAGCTAACCACAGCGAAGTAATCCCTTGCGCATAAGCTGTAACAAAATTTGCGGTATTAGGTTGCGACCCATCGGCAATCACTTGAATCAGCGGATCATTAGTACGGCTATGTAAACGAGTTTCTACGTCAGCAGGAATCACAACATAACCTCTAATTTTACTGGCTATGATTGCTGCTTTTGCCTCCTGAGTATGGCGCATAGGCAAAACAGTAAAGTAACGTGAACCAGAAAAAGCTGCTGCCAGAGATTGTGCCGTCGGCGTATCTGAGCTTAGTACCACACCTACCGGCACTTTACGCACATCCAGCGAAACAGCAAAAGCAAACAGCAGCAACAAAATAACCGGCAATACAAAAGCGACGAATATTGCCGAAGGGTCGCGTACAATTTGTAGGCTTTCTTTATAAATAAGTGCACCAAGACGGTTCTTAACAGCACTTTTCCCCTGCTTCATACGGCCTCCGTGCAGCGATTACGTTCAGCAGAGTTTGCACAATCCGCCGCATCAATCAATCGGATAAATGCCTGCTCCATCGTTGGTTCCTCTCCTGCACTTGTACGTACCTTTTCTTTCAACCGGTCGGGTGTATCCAAAGCAATCAACCGTCCTTGATACATCAGAGCCACACGGTCACAATATTCTGCCTCATCCATAAAATGCGTCGTTACCATCACCGTCATCCCTTTCTGCACCATTCCGTTAATATGAATCCAGAATTCCCGACGCGTAATTGGATCTACACCAGAAGTGGGCTCATCCAGAAATAAAACCGGCGGACGATGCATCAGCGCACAAGCCAATGCCAGCCGCTGTTTGAAACCTAAAGGCAACTCATCAGGTGAATGTCTGAGATAAGGTGTCAGCTGAAAAATCTGAATCATTTCCTCAATGCTCTGCTGCTTGGTGCACCCACTTAAACCATACATACCAGCAAATAAATTCAGGTTTTGCTCCACATTCAGCAAGCCATAAAGTGAAAACTTCTGCGCCATATAGCCCAGTTGCAACTTGGCTTTTTTAGTAGCATGGCGTAGATCCAGTCCGGCCACATGCGCCTGTCCACTGCTCGGACGCAACAAACCACACAACATTTTAAATGTGGTGGATTTACCTGCTCCATTGGGACCGAGCAACCCGAAAATCTCACCTTGTTTTACCTGAAAGCTGGAATCATAGGTGGCTATAAAATCCCCAAATTTTTTAGTTAGATGAATACATTCCACAGCGGCCGTGGGTAAATTAGGAAAAGAAGACATCTTTGCTGCCAGTGCCGACGTCCCTTTCGGACCTCCACCAAGTAAATCAATAAACGCATCTTCAAATCGGGGCGCTAAAGGACGGATCGAGCCCCCTGTGTCCGCAGCCAGCGCCTCAATTTCTCTCGCATCATGACCGTGTCTGAGAACCAGTCGTAAAGAAGTCCCTTGAATTGTGCCATCACAGACACTATCCAAATTCAATGCCCTACTCAAAAGAGACCGCCGGTTTTCATTAAAACCATTTAATCCAAAACTTCTCCCCTGTAGTCTGGCCGTCAAGTCTGACGGTCTACCATCAAATACCAGTTTGCCTTCATTTAGCAGCAGCACCGAATCACACTTCTCTGCCTCATCCAAATAGGCTGTTGCCCATACCACAGCGACCCCGTCACCAGTCAGCTTTGCCACCATCTGCCACAAATCCTGCCGGCTTAAGGGGTCTACACCAACACCAGGTTCGTCCAGCAATAAAACATCAGGGGCAGCCATCATCGCACAGGCCAATCCCAGCTTCTGTTTCATCCCACCGGAAAGCTGTCCTGCAAGACGCTGCGAAAAAGGTTCCAAACGAGTAAATGCCAGCAGCTTATTGAACGTTTGCTGACTTTCCTGCGCATTCAGACCACGCAATCTAGCATAAAGCTTCATGTTTTCCAGTACAGACAAATCCTCATACAAACCAAAACGCTGCGGCATATAACCCACATTAAAAGCAATTTTGTCCGCATCCTGAACTGTATCCAGCCCAACAATATTAATATGCCCACTAGCAGGTGCCAGCAAACCAGTCATCAGCCGCATTAGCGTTGTTTTTCCTGCGCCATCTGGACCAACCAGTCCTGTGAGCCGGCCGGGATAAATAACCGCACTAACATCATGTAGCGCCCAGACCTCACCAAAACATCGCGAAACCTTATCCAGCACCACCGCAGGCCTCTGCGCCATTTCAGACTCCCTTATCGCTCAGCCGAATCGTCACCGGCATACCCTGTTTCAACGCATCATCATCATTCAATACAGTAATTCTGAGCCGGTAAACCAAATCAGTACGCAAATCCGTGGTTTCAACAGATTTAGGCGTAAATTCTGCACGCGGTGAAATAAAACCTATCTGGCCGGAATAAACTTTAGCTGAAGAATCCGTGTAAATAAAAACACGCGTCCCTTGTGCAATTTTCCCCAAAGCCGGTTCATCAACATAGGCACGAACATATACCGGCTTGCGCAGCGACAGCGTATACACTGCATCTTGCGTACTTAGCATACTGCCCGGCTCCCGCACTCGGCTCATCACCACAGCATTATCTGGTGCCCGTAGCACCGTATCATTTAAAGCAGTACGCGCCTGTGCCAAACCTGCTTGCGCGCCCCGCAACTGCGCCCTCGCTGCCGTAATTTCTTCAATTCTCGCACCTGATTTTTGCAGCGATAAAGTCTGCTGTGCCGAAGCCAGTGAAGCCACCGCTACATCTCGATCCCTACGTACTTGTTCGAGCATTTTTTCACTTGCATCGCCTGCTTTGACTAATTGCTGCTGACGCTTTAAATCCGCTTCGCTCTGCTGCAACACCGCCTGTGCTTTTGTTACTGCAGCAGCTGCTACTTTTATATCCTGCTGCCTGTTTCCGGCTTCAAGTTTTTGCAGCTCTGCCTGTGCTTTTGCCACTTCAGCCTCAGCCTGTGCTAATGCATGACGATAAGGCACATCATCCAGCAATGCCAATATTTGCCCTTTTTTAACCTTATCACCCTCTTTCACTTTTACAGATAACAATCGGCCTGACTGACGAAAACCCATATCAACTTCGCGGATATCAACATTCCCATACAGCGTCAACGGCTGTCTGGCTGCCTGATAAAAATGCCATCCTGAGTACAACGCAATTAAAGCAATAACGACAACCATAACAGTCAATATTCGTTTTCTGCTAATCATGCTCCCTCTCCCTTAGGCAAAGACCACCGAGATGATATTGCGATGCACAACTGGCAATATTTTCTGCAATTCTTCTTCACCAATTGTTGTCCAGTTCATTCGTCTCAAAATACCAGTACGAACCACCCGCCAGACAGCTAGCAACCCAAAAACACTGAAAGTGATCATCGCAGCCTCTTCTTCATCAGTATTACGCAAAACTTTTATCAATCTAATAATTTGCGTCAGCATGGGCCTGATAAATGTTGAAAACACATATTCAAAAGCAGCTGTAGGCTCCTGCTGTTCACGCATAATCAATTGCGCCCACTCTTTGGTTTTATCACTGGTCAGCAGTTTTAAAAATGTATTTGCCATCTCCAGCAACAAGGGCAAAAGAATTTCCTTTCTTCCATCCTTATCCAATGTCGACCAATCATATTTCTCGAGACAGAGACGAATCTTGTCTTCTACCGGCACTATTTCACTTTTTATCTGGGTGGTAATTTCCTCAAAAGCCGCTAAATACAGCCCTTGTTTTCCTTTGAAGTAGTAGTTAATTAGTGCCAAATTCACATTGGCTGAATTAGCAAGCTCCCGTGTACTAGCCGCATGAAAGCCATCACGGGCAAATACTTTAATAGCAGCATCAATCAACGCTCGGCGTGTTAAATCACCCCGCTCCGATTCTTTAAATTCATTCATAAAAATGTTCACAAAATTTATCAAAGTTATATTTTTAATTAAACGACTGATTAAGTCAATCGTTTAATTAAAATTTAAATAAAATTTTAAAATAAAAAAACAAATCAGAATATAAAGCATGATGGCGCAAACTTTTAAGTTTTCAGGCTTATCAATTTAAAATGCGCCGAGAGTTCCCAGCGCATATTTTGAATCTTAATTAATAGTTTTTCTTCGCTTCATCCCAGAGCACAAAAATCTGCTCGTTGCTGATATTTAACGTTTGCGTAAGAAAATCCCACATATCGTCATTCATCAGCGTAAAACTTTGTGCTTCCGATATCACATTTCTTACCTTGATTAAATGGTCGCCGACTAGCTCGCGCTCAGCAATATTTAGCAATTCCTTTTTATTTTTGCCAAATTGCAATTCAATTGCAGTTAAAAGCTGGCTGCGGGTGATCGTTCCTGCTTTTTCCTTTTTATCTTGCAGACGTAATTTATCGGCATTAACCACATCCACCCAAGCGGCGGCCTCTTCTGACCATTCAGTAAAAGGTGCTGGAGCAAAAGTAGTTACATCATCAGGTAGTTTACCAAGCGCGACAATAATTTGT
Organism: Snodgrassella alvi; assembly: GCF_002777855.1. Classification (GTDB taxonomy): domain Bacteria; phylum Pseudomonadota; class Gammaproteobacteria; order Burkholderiales; family Neisseriaceae; genus Snodgrassella; species Snodgrassella alvi_E. The sequence continues at coordinate 254,161 of NZ_MEIK01000034.1, read as the reverse complement.
TTTATACCCGTATTTTTAAAATACACGGTTTCGCCGCGATGGTCTTCTATATATTCCCACTGTCCATTATTCCATTGCGGAATAAAACCTTTTTTTTGTTCGGGCTCATCAGTCTGAATACACAAGCGTGGGATTAAATAATGACCCCCTCCCTCAAGAGGGTCTAAATCAGCGCAGGTTATTCCCGTAAAAAAATTGTTTTCATCAAGCTGACAAACAGGAATTGCTAACGGATAATTTTTCATAACATCGATCCTTAAATTTTGATACAAGCCAATAACGCAATGTTACGAGGTCGGGCCTCATTACCTCCGCTCACATCGGTGGCAAAATCATGGGTGTGGTTTCCGTTGACATCAGTGACAAAATAATGGCTGTGAATACCGGAATTATTAGTAGATCCCCATCTTTCGATATTGCCGCCGTTTGATTCAAAATTAGACCCAGCGCCATTAGTGCTAATTGGGATCCCATGATTGTGATCGCCATTGTTATGAGTCCAACCGGTATGGTTGTGGGCTCCAGATTCCCACGTTCTGCCATTGTGCATGTGGCTAAGATTTTGACTATCTTGCCATGAACCAAACTTCCGGCCCCCATCAATATTGCGCCCGTCGTCCCACGAGCGAATAAATTCAGCACGCAAATCCGGCAAATTAAATGTCGTATTACCATCGCCTGTTCCGTACATCGTGCCGATAGCGGCAAACAGATTCGCATATGTTGTGCGTGACAAGGCCGCACCGTTTGCTTTTAACCAGCCGGTAGGAGCCGTGCTCTGGGAAAAAAACATGATTGCGCCAGAAGGTGTCGTATTTATGTCCTTAGAACCGTCAAAAGGGACACCATTAACTAATCGTGCAGTCTTTAGTCTAGTAGCTGAATCTGCATTCCCTGAAGTATCTTGATTACCTGCTATATTAACTCCGGGTAAATCAATATCACTCTTGGCATTGAATGTCACACCACCGATTTTGCGCGCCGCAATTTGCGCTGCATAAAGTGCAGTCTTAGCTACTCCATCTTTATCCAGTTTGCCGTCAAACAATGCTTTACCTTGCCGTGCTGATAAAGCCGCCAATGCATCATCTGAATCCAGACAATCAATAATCCTAGTTATGCCGGCAACTTTATCTGTGGCACTTGCAGGAACATTTGCTGCTATTAATTTTTTAATTGCAGTAATAACTTGTGTCTGATTTGCTTTTTCCGGTTTGATACCCGCTGCGGTCAGGATGGCTATTAGTTCAGCCTGAACCTGATTCAGCCAGCTAGCAGGTAGAACTGTACCCAGTTCACTAATACCATCGCCATCGTGAAAAAATCCGTCTTGTGTATCTATAGGATACATATTTATTTGTCCTTATATGTAAAACGTATATCAGTAAATGCCGGTTTTAAATTTTTTAATACACTTTCAATTACGACATCACCATATGCTGTTAATCTGTCACCGGCAGTAGACATACCTGCACGGAATCGAGTTGCACGACTGTCTGCATTTTTGATATTTACCCACCATACCCACATAATGTCTTCACGTGCCAGCCTGTGGCCTACTCGACTAATACCGACTCGAAAAGGCTGTGGCTCTGTTATAGAAATGTCATAACCAATGGATGCAGCCATTTGCATAAAATAGGGAATACTCAAGCCGCCTGTTTCGTTGATTTTCGTGATAACCGCTTGTATTCGTTGTTGACCATTCTTCCCAGTACTCTCTAGATTGAGCATTTCCTCCCAGCGTACGATGTAGTTACCAGACGTACGCGGGTCAATAACGCCAAGCTTGCGGCGTGCCGCATTCTGGACTTCATCCAGACAAGCACCATCAACGGCGGCTGCATTTCTGATTGAGGAAGCCGTACGGTTGTAAGCGACTGGAGGTAATAATCCTAATAAGGTATCTTTGTAATTCATAGCAAGCCCACATCAACCTCACCAAGCATAAACCACTCTATTTTTTTGTTTGTTTCAGCCACCAGATTACCCTTAGGCAAAGTCATTTTTCGGTCTATAACGCTTGTTACATCACTGATTACCGCCTCCAGCTGAGAGGCAATCACACTATCCCCGGGTTTTAACGCGCTGAAATGTTCTTGTAGTGCTTGTTTAATATCGTTAGCAGCTTTGTCAAAAGCCCCTCCCGACAGGCTTACTTTCACTACTATGTCTACCTTGGTTACATCAGGTTTGATTACCATACTGTTTTTAGCAGTAACAGGTCGCACAGAATCAATATAATTTTGTACTTTGCTAACTATGTCATCACTGGGTACATTATCACCACTGGTAATAACCACATCGACCGTACCTAATCCGCGGCGTAAGGGATAAACATAAGCACTGGTCACCCCATCCACACTCAAAGCCCAAGCTTTATAATCATATTGATTACCTCCGGCCGGTGGACGACGCAATAAATCAAGCAAACGATTTAATAAAGAATTGTCACTTTCAACATCAGTACCACCAGTCACATCAAGGTTTTCCAGATCACTGGATACACCCACAGGAGCAGCCATAAACTGTGCTGTCTTATTATGTTGATTTGATATGACACCAGGCTCAAGCGATCGTATGCTCAAAACAACAGTACCATCTTCTTTAATGTAAGCTTTTTCCAAAACCGTATATAAATGTTCTCCACATTTAATTTGCAAATCAGCATCAATTGATGATTGCGGAATACCATGTGCGATAACAGTACCAATGGCCGAAGTCGCATTTTTACGGCGTATGCCACGCAGATTACAATGTCTTTCCAGAAAATCTGTATCTGCTGTATCTGGAAAAAACTGTTTTAATATCCATGCTTGATGGGCATACTGACCAGTGGCACAACTGGCCAAACTACTAGCACGTATATAATTATCACTATCTGAAGAAACATCTGTTTCTGGATTTAATGAAACCATATCACGCAAAATAGCCTGACGGATCTCTTCAAAGGTAGGAATATTATGCATATTTAAAATCCATTTAATTATTCTTTCAGATTACTTTAACCGGACATTCAAATATAAATTTTTCTCCTGTCATCTCCGTTACCTGTATATTCAAATGAAGCTGGCCATTATGTGTCTGCAAAGTTGCCACAAAAATATCTGTTGCACGTCCATCATCAATAATGGGCTGTAATGCTTGCTGTGCATACTGTTGAGCAAGTAAGCTAACAGATTGCACATCTTTCTCACGCTCCAATGTATAAAGCAACGAACCCAATTTTTTATCTCCCCAATAGCTGCCCAACGGCGTCATCAGACGCAGATAAACAGCGTTTTGCAGATTATTGATGGTTTGTCCGCTGTAATCACCATTTCGGGTATTAATTTCTCTGTCCATAAATCATTCCATTTATATATTTTTATAATTTACTTTGGTTACAGCATTAAAATAAAGCTGAACAGCTTCAGCAGATTTCAGACAGGTTTGCCTACACTTACAGTATGATCATGTTCAGTCAGACTGATACCATCAGCTTTAACATCACCTACCGTAGTAAAGCTGCCTTCAGTTTGAACAACATTGCCAGAAAAGGTTGCACCCTGCCCCCCTTTAATTTCCAATCCGCCATTTCCATTAATCTGGCCCGCAGCAGTAATTTCCTGAGAACAACTAACATTACAAGCAGTAATATCCACACCAGCCTGAGCATCAATACTAATCCCGGCAGCTGCTTCAATTTTCACACCAGCTGGAGCCTTAATATTCAAAGTCTCACAGTCAATTTCTATCAATCTGCCATTTTTTAATGTAATAGATGCGCCAGACTGGTTATAAACAGCCACCTCACCAGAAGCCAAAGCTTTTATACGATATGCCCCATGCTCAGTTCCAATAATAATGCCATGGGTGGTTTGTCCGCTTAGCGGTAAAATAATAGCTTCAGAACCAACCGGCGGATTACTGGTAAAACCGAATTGCTGCATATGCTCCACATCCTGTAACAACTCATCAGCTAGAGCAGAAATTTGTGCAGATTGAATCGGCTCAGTAGCATTGACACGTGTCAACCTGCCTCGAAAAGCCTGCCGCACAGAACTAGTTGTATTAGAAATGGTTGTCCGGGTTTTATTAACTAATTTTGCAACATAACTCATTTAATACACCCATTATTGTTATAAATTTATTTCAACGCATTACTAACGTTTCAATTGATTAACTTGCCGGTTAGTCACCCCTTTACGTTTACCTTTGCGCGAACGTGCAGCAGCAGACTTTTTCACATAAGCATCCGGAGTCCAAATTCCATCTTCTTTTAAGCGAAGTTCTGTCATCGTTCCTCCGCTGCGGCTAAGAGAAAACCGACGTCCCATGATAAAAAAAATAGCATCTATCTGTTGATCTTCATCGATAACATGCACCCTTTGCCCGGGTTTCCATAAAACACCATTTTGGGTTTTATGATCAGCAACAGTAACAGTTAAGGTAAAACCTTCAAGGCGCCAGTCAGAAAGCATTTTCTTAGCCTGAACTTTGAGCTGTTCCAGATTTTCAGCATCACCAATGACAACCGTTTTAGGTTTATATAACGTCATGGTTTCATCTTTATATACCCATTTCAGATCATGCTTAGATGAGTTGGCATAGCGTGTATGGCTTTGTCCAAGAAAAGTTACTTCCGAATAGCGATTTTCCGTACTGTACTCAATTTCAATACTTTGAATATTACGCCGATTGTCATTTTTACTATGACACAATGAAGCTACAGGCTGGCTAGCATAATCGGCCCCTCCAACTACCAGCGTACCATCGGGTTCAAGCCAGACATGCAACCCAACTTTATAGGCAATTTTGCTCAGCGCCTGCCAAGCCGTTTCCCCCGGCTCTATGTCAATCTTGTCCAATACCGGATTCTTTTCTGCTTTTAAAACCACATTTTTAATCTGCGGCCATGGTTTGACAATTTTTTGTGCAGCACTTAAGACATTCATTCCTTTGACATTAATTTGTGCCACACTGCAATCAACCAGTAATCCGGCAAGGTCGCGGCCATTAAAAGCGATACTGTGATTATTTTTATCTATCACTTCATTCTGATGGCCAATAATACCTGTCATCACCAGCTGCTGATTAATCAACACCTCACATTGCAAAGAACTATAATCCGCTAATAAAGCCTGATTTTGTGACACATTAGTAACAAAACTGAACGCATCTGCCGGTATCAAAAAGTCACTGTCAATATCATAACTAAGCCAATCTTTATGTTCTTTACCGCCAACCCGCACCACCACTTCATTACCATAAGGATAAGGTACCAAATCACTTTCATTTAACATAATAATTAATCCAGTCATTACGCTTAATGAAAGAAGGGTGGCACAAATGAGGATTGAGACGCATCAACTCACTAGCCCGGTTTAAATCTTGGTAAAGTAAATAAGCCAATTGATGAATCGTTCCACTTATTTCGGCTTTACGTGTACGCATAGGTGGCTTTTGATTAATGACAGACAAAATATAATCATTAAACTGAGCAGCTATATTGGCCAGCATCTGTATTAAAATTGTCGTCTGCGTATAAAAAGCAGCAGCATTAATACTTTTTATATTTTCAGCATAATCATAAGTTCCACGTAAACTATTAATTAAACCTTGTATACGTAGCCGTAAATTATTATTAATAAGTTGCAGCTCATTAGCTGTAACATGATCACTATTTATTTCAATGATATTAACTGTAATCTGAACCAAATACACAGTACTCAGAAATTGTAGAATCTGAGCAACCGGTTTCATCTGAATTTCCGCAATTCTTTGTACATGATTAATAGCTGCCTCCTGAGATTCCTGCGCATTCTGATTATGAAGAATATTTTCTGGCAATTGGTTCAAAATATCTACACGATTACCTATCAAATCAAAAGCTTGTCTGCTGCTTAAACTACCTGTACCGAAATTACTTTCGTTATTCAAACCAGAACACACCATACTGGACATAGTATCAATTAGTCCCCTGACATCCTGACTAAAAGTAATTGAAGAATAATTTTTAGAAGTCTGATAGAGCAAAGGATCAAGATCAAAAAAACGTCTCACACTCCCAGCTACCCCACATAAAGCAGCAAACACACCATTACTACTCCCCCAAATAGAGGCCCCCCCCTCACGTACCGTTAACAATACGTTGCTATATGCCAATAACTGCTGCGTAAACTGATCAAGAGAATTCTGAATCTGTTCTAATTTGACCAGCCATTGATTTTCAAATAAAAATAATGGTGCTGATTCTTTGGCTTCAAAAAACGTTATATCCAGTGCAACATAATTAACTGCTTCAGCCTCAGTACGAAAAGACCAGCTGGCAGCAATCATATTGGGCAACAAACCCAAAACCGGATGAACCAGCGTACCAGCACTAGGTTCTTCAAGCACGGTAAGAAGCTTGATCAACTGCGAATCAAAACTTGAACCAAAGTAAACAGCCGCAATCTGACATTGCCGCCCTTGTGCACCCAAGTCTTCAATATCAGAGCCATTGGCGAAAGGTCGGCCATGTCTTACCAGCGATTTTTCATTTTTATCATTAATAGAAATGACATCAAAAGCAATATTTTTATAACTGGCTTTTTGCAGATTATTTTTCCACATAGTCATTATTGTGCTCCCCCTCGGTTATACATTTCCACTTGATTACGTGAAACTATATTACTGATTACTCTCCCATCCAGCGTCAAAGTTACATTATTCTGTATAACCTGTTGCTGACTCGAAAGTATGGTAGCTATTTTGTCTAAACGTATACCCAGTTCCAGTACAATAGATTGGAAAGCATTTTGAAATTGCTCATTCTGCTGTACCAACACAGATTGCCCAGCAGGCAACTGATTTTCATCAGCATGCATATTGGCAGGAATATTTTTATACGACATCATCATCGCTGTGGATGTCATCATATAATTGCCATTCAGCATCTGCTCCCTATCACTAGTCAATTTGAATTGGCTAGACAAAGCAGGATTGACGCCATAAGCATCATGCCAATCCGAAGACATCCTCTGTCCACTGAATGTATTTGCTGCTGTATGTATATTTTCATTTTCGTTGGTTTGGGTAACCTTATCGCCTATTTTATCGCCCAACATACTGCCGCCGATGCCACCAATCAAACCACCAACTAGCCCACCTAGAACAGTACCTACACCGGGAAATATAAATGTGCCGATTGCCGCACCAATCTCTCCACCTGCCCATGCACCAGCCATACTTCCCGTTGTTGAGGATGCATTTTTTATTTGAGCGGTCTTTTTCTGTTCAGCAGTTAAACTGTCATCATTTGCAATTGCAATTCCATTAGCTACACCACCAATAGCAGATAAAGCTAAATTACCCCGACCCATCACTTTACCAGCCATTTTTGCCGGAAATTTTCTGGATTTCAAAGTTGTCTTAGAAGATGATGGCGTTTTACTACCTTTGTTTTTACTGTTTTTATTTCTTTTTTTATCAAAATCGTCACCACCATCAATCTCGATATCATTTTTCTGTCCAGATCCGGATAGTGAACCCAACGTTTGCAATGCAGTAGCAGCACTGCCTGCTGCTGCAGCTAAAGCAGTTACCGCTAAAGTCAGTACCGGAAACTCCGCTGACAATTCAGTTAATTTAGTTTGAAAACCAACAAGTGGTTCTACAGCCTCACTTCTACCCAATATTGTCAGCGCATGATTTTTTTCTTGCTGAAATTCTGGATTAGCAGCTAAAACAGCTGCATGTCTATCTGATGAACTTTCACCAGATTGCGTAAATAATTTTGTTTGCGGTTGTAACAGATTCTGGTTACTTAAATTAGCATGAACAGCATCTTTCGCCTCTTCTGGTATAAATGATAGAAGCTTATCTTGTCTAGCCTGCATCAGCTGACTGGAATACAAATCTCCAGAGTCGGCTTTTTGCTTTAAATTCTGATAATTTTTATCTTTAGCTAAGATTTCAGTACAAACCTTAAGCAAAGATTGAACATCATTTAGGCCTTGCTTGCCACCCTCTTCTCTTATTTTATTCCAGTCTAAATGTCTGTTTGGTGAATTAGGATCTTTAACACGACTCAGTTTCTCTGTAAGACTAGGATCAGCCAGAGCCCCAAGCAAAGCCTTAACACTCTTACCAGCATCCTCATTCGAATCAGAATGGGTAGAAGTAGCTTGTAAACTAGAAATCAAATAATCAATACCACGAATATCTGTTAACCCAGCTTTTTTTCCAGATGATAGTAATTCTGGTAGCTCACCACTAAGCTCAGCTATCGAAAACTTACCCTGCTTAGTTGAATCAATAATATGATCAGAAACCTGATGATAATCTTGATTTTTTAAACCATAATCTGCAAAAGATTTAAACAGTTTAGCCGTATTTTCATGATCATATTTACCCACTTCAGTGGATGAATTTATCATACTACGATGGGCATAAGGAATAGTGGCTTTAACTTGATCAAGAGTCATGTTTTGTTGCAACATATCATTGATCAAATCTAGAGCAGCTTGTGAAGTCCCACCATTTGAGGCAACCAGTCCTTTCACCAAAGACTGAATTTCTTTTACACCCTCAGTTTTAATCCATTCAGTTGATTTACTTTTATCGGATACATAAGCTTTAGCAGCAGTTTGTAACACACCCGAACGTAATTTTTTTTCATCATCAATTGATGGACTAACAGCATCATATACAGCTTTGCCACCTTTAATAATAGCACTACCTGCCGACTTAGCTGTATTCCATCCGGAATTTTTTGAAACCCCCGAATTTTTCTGAATTTTAGAGCTTTTTTCTAACTCTTTATTTAATTCGCGAATACTATTGCGTGATGCCTTACTAGCATTCTGAATCTGTTTTTGCGCAGCACTGGCTGTGGCCGCAAAATTTTTATAAGCATTCCCACTTTTGATGATTTCACGCTGAATCTGCTGCTCAGCACGCAACTCCTTGCGTAAACGTACTTCAGCTGTTCGTTGCTGTTCTCTCTGAATTTGCTGAATAATGCGAATTTGTGATTTACCCGCCTTTTCACTTTCCCGAATAGCAACTGCTGCCGTTCGTTTTATCTGCTGTTCAAGCTTTTTTACTTCTTCTGTCATTTTCACGATAGAAGCCTGCTGTTTTGCCAACGAATCCTGATTGGAAGACATATCAATACTCTCTCTTAATTATAGTTATATTAATTCCAAATGATTAAATGAATTGAAAGAAATGAATAGACTTCAGCAGTATCAATGCATAATCCCTGCCACAAGACAGGGATTATGCATTTAATCAGGCTAATTAGCGGCCAAACTTTCTTTAACCGGCTGAAAAGGTTTTGGTTTTCTCTGACGTAAAGAAATAATTACATTATCATCATCATTTTTGATGCCCATACTTTCCAGCACCGTCTCAATCCACACTGATACTTCTGAATGACACATCCTGCTTACCATTTCAGGAGTAATCAATGATTTGGCCAGTAATATACATGCCTGTCTATAATTTTTATGCGCTACTTCAAAGCTTCGTTGCTCTCGGCTTTTTCGGATGCCGCTGGGTCTGACCGGCCAGCGGCAATCGATTTTGACCGAAGTGATTCCATACTTGTTAAAATTGACTGATAATCTTCAGATGCCAGATTATTAAAAAGAAATTCAACACTTAGATTTTCTGGTTCTATACCTGGCACTTGCAACTGTTGCGCCCAATAAGCCAGAGTAGTAATAATCGCTTTTTCTGCATCTGGAACATCAGTGATTAAACCAGTATCCTCCAATAATTCCAGTGCCTTAAGTTCATCGGCCAAAGTCAATGGCTTAACAGTATAATCAAAATACATCTGCTGATTGTATTCCAGACCATAAACCAGTTTTCCAGTCTCTTTTAACATTATTCAATCACTTTATCCAATGCAAACATTTCAATATCACGACGTGCTTCATTTTCTACACTGTATTCTTCCGAGCATTTTGTACTGGTACAGCCAATATAACTAATGCGAGCTTCATCAGCATTACGCGGATAAATAGTAATTTTGGCGTTAGTAATATTGTCCCAATCAATGCCACTTTCATCCAAAGGAATAGCCGCACTAACACTCATGGTATATTCAGTCACACCATCCGCATAACCACGAACCTTACCGGATTTATTCATCGTTTTTACCACCTTGCGTCCGGTAGTTACTTCCGGCTTAAAGCTAATAATTTCCACTTCACGGCCGTTTACTTCCATAATTACCGCACCTGCATATTTAGCACCTGTTTTATTTGCCATATAATTTCCTTTATATTTAATAAGGTGTTAATGAAAAATTAACACCTTTAATAATTAATTTATAAATACAGATCCACACGTGCAGCCAATACATGCAATCCATTAACTACATCAGCCGGTATCACTGCATCCAAACGATTTGGATCGCTGGGATTACGCTGTACAATCAATTTTTCTTTATTTTCCATTACCTGTTCCAGAATTTCTGCGCTTTCACATTGATTTAAAACATCCAGAATTTCGGAACGGACTTTTAAAGGTGTACGTTCAGACAGTTTTTCTCGTGGAAAACGTAAAGCTATGCGTTGATTAATCGCATCTCGAACATAATCAAGAGTACGGATAGTAGTAATATCCAACAATGCCGGATCATCAGTACCAGTTGCATTTTTTACATATGTTGAGACTGCTCGCATAATCTGTACGCGGTTAGATACAATATGCAACGGTGAAAGACCATTGTATAAAGCACTATTAAACTCAGCAAATAAAGGCCAGCTGGCATCAGACGTAATACTTAGACCTTTTATTTCAAGAGTATTTAATGGGCGGGCGGGATCAGTTTCACTGGCAATTACAGCCGCATAGCCAGCAGCAATAATGGCATTACCTTCTACAGCATTTTTATACCATGCTACAGTAATACGTCCACTGTTGATGTTATTAGCAAAAGTTGTTCCTGTACTTAGGGTACCTCGCCAGCCCATTACACCTATACAGCCGCGCTTTTCAATTGCATTTGATACCAGATCTATATGATCCGATAATTTTTTAGCATTCAGACTATCAGTAAATGCATTACAAATAATCTGATAATGCTTACCGGCTACTCTCTGCAGAGCAGCACTGATATCGGGATTAAGCTGTCCACCTTCAAATGGTTTGATATCCAGCACTACACTGCTGGCGCTGGATGTGTCTGTATTAAATGATGCCGACAAAGTAATTTCATTACCAATCGAACCTTTATTTTTAGCGGTTAACTGAATTTTATCGCTTACAACCTCTGCTGTAGCTAATGTGTTTACATGGTTAATTATATTTGCCAGCCGGTTATAAACTTCTGCGTTAGTATCACCATTATTGACTGTCAGCTGACATTCCGTGCCGCCGATATTAATCGTAAGGATACCTGAGTTAGCACCTGGATCTACAATCGTAATGGCTATGCTGGCTTTAGCAGCAATACTTTGTTCAGCATCATTTACACCAATAATAGTTAAATCCAAATATGGATTATTAGTAAATGCCTGTTTGACACAATAATGAGCCCATGACCCCTCACCAAAGAGATTAGCAGCATCGGCGTCACTAAATAATTGTACGGGTGCTAATGCCGGCTGTCTGCCTGTTGGTAGCATAGGTGCAATCAGCAGCATTTTCTGCGGATTAGCGGGCAATCCTCTTACTGCTGTCCGGGTATTGAATTCAATATACCGTCCTGGTACACGAATATCATTTCGCACAGTATCAAACTGGATATTTTCTATCATTCATTCACTCCTGTTTTATTTTCTTCGAAATTTTCAGTTATCATTATCAGATCGCCATCAGCCACCAAACGACGGTAGTAGAGAGTGTCCGGTACGTTAACCAATTGAGTTGTTATATAAGAATTAACGCGTTTTTCTTTTGGTACGCGCAAACCATCTGCTGCTTTAACCTTCATCTTCTTTCTCATGAATAGTTAGAACTTAATCCTGCCAAACTTAATTTTCTATTTCTTCTATATTCACCGTCAGTGAAGTAAATGGAGCATGTGGTTCGGAATGACTACCATTACATTTACTAAATAAATAGTCAGGATTACTTACATCGTTGGTATATTCGGGATATTGATCACTTTCCAGCCCATAGATATCAAAACCTGCCTCAAATTCAATGGCATAAATATTCAAATCTTTATTATTGGCATCAGGAGGATTAAAAAAAACTGGACGAACCGATTTCGGCTGCAAACCTAAACTATTTAAGTGTTCATTTAATCTCTGTCCACTCAGCAGACGTAATACGGCATAAATTAAGTCATTGATATTGGTATTCTGCAAAGATTCTGAATCATTAATCTCATTATTTACACAAACTACATAAAAATTAGCTATTAATTCGAAACGTTGGCGTTCAGAACTCTTTATTTTTATATGTGCTTGATTAAGAGTTAATAACACAGATGTTTTTTTTTCTTTGTTGGTGAACGCATCTCTATTTTCAAGCCCACCAAAAAAAACTTCTATATCTGTGACTAATGATCCCAACCCCTGATGTAATCGATCAATAATTGCATTTTGGATTTGATTAAGCACAATAAATACATTTCTCCTTTCTTTTTATATATATTTATCATAAATATTATGTATTACATTCACTCAACTATCGGATTAAATATTAAATATCATGTTTCTTTTAGTACAAAAAACAATTTTTGTATTTCACACTTCTTATACATAATTCATCAATATCTTCTCGAAAGAGATATAACTTCACGTAATTATCCTGCAGTCAGTCAAAGATATGATTAAAACAACACAAAATGCTTAATCATATTTATGAAGCATTACTCAATGAATAAAATTTTAATATACGTTTGGTTCAACAAACTTTGCGTGTTTATTCAATTTTTTTAATACAAATAACCACAGTGACCCATTAATAATTTAGTCAATATCGGCTACAGTAGTAATTTTATATAGCAATTTAAATTCAAATATTTTTTGAACTATGTCATTCACTCGCACTAATCTTGATCAGTTTCTATAACACTATTTTTATTTTCTTTATCTTGTATTTTCCATTAGTGCATTTATTAGTATAGATTTATCACTTAATTTAGTGAGATTCATTGATTTAACTTGGAAATAAAAACAAATTCAGTACAAAAAGCTATACGAAATAAATACATTTAAATAATATAACAATATCATATAAACATATATAAAAAAAGCCGCATAAGCAGCTTTTATATAGAAACTGGCGGAGAGGAAGGGATTCGAACCCTCGATACGTTATTCACGTATACACGCTTTCCAGGCGTGCGACTTCAACCACTCATCCACCTCTCCAAGAAATGGAAGTGGGCGCATTATAACGAGCGGACCTCATTCTGGCAAGAACTTCAGGCAATATACCTATAGAATTAACGACAGTAATCCAGCTGCAATCAAAGGTCCCACCGGCACTCCACGTAAGAAAGCCACTCCGATAATCGTACCAATCATCAAACCTGTCACAATGGTGGGATTCATTTGCATTAGTTGTACCCCACGGCCACCCAGCCACGCAACGACAATGCCTACTACTACAGCAGCAATGGTTTTCCAGCTACTGGCCAAGGCCGCAATCTGCGCAGGCTGCACCTTACCTGTAATCAGCGGTGCCAATACACCGATCATCAGCAGCATAATTCCAAGCTGCAGCCCATATTTTTCTAATAGCGGTGCATATTTCAATAACGGCGTTTGCTGCACCAGTAGGATAATCAATGCAGAAATCGTTACTGAAGGATTATGTCCGAAAATACCCAACGCCACAAACAACAGTAGCAACAAAGCATTTGCATTACTTGCCCAAAAAGACATATCCATCCCTTAATTAAAGCTTACAGATTCCAAAATATTATGTACCACATTTAATCTAATAAAGTAAATCGGTACAAATGGTTAAACAATAAACTATAATTTATACTAGAGCAAATTCAATCTTTTTTTACGGCAGCTGTTTCGATTTCATGCGGATTCAGACGCGGGTTGTCTTCCTGTCCGAGCCCAACCAAACTACGCAGACGCGTCATATAAGCATTCACATCCAGCCCCTGCCCATAACGCTGTGCCAGCCAGAGGGTTTCCGCCAATGCTTCTATCATATCGTGCTCGGCTTTGACCCAGTCACCTGCATATTTTTTACATAACTGCTGATGGATGGCAGCAATACCAAATGGCTGATCAATCGCAACCTGCTCCTGTACTGACAAATGTAATGACAAATGCAAAAAAGGGTTAGTCTCCCCTTCTTCTGGCCGCCATGTACGGTTAAGGTATTGTTCGACATTTTCTAAATAAGGCGCATATTCACTATGCGCCGCAATAATTCTCAATGCCTTCTGCTGTAGAGCATTAAGCAACTGAGGCTGCTGACGCTTCTGCCAGATATCTGCAAAAAAATGACGTACATCATCAGTATTGACATCGTACATATTAACCAAGATTTCAAATTAAACCTGTAGATTATAAATCAATACGTTTGGCAACGATATTGCATCAACAGATTTACATTCTGCTCTAATTGTATATATGCAAATTAATAAAGATAATTTAATATTTTAATCCAGCAGCCAACTTAGTTAGTATATAGCAATTCAGAATAAGTTTGCATATATCTCAAATAAACGTATAATTGACAAACTATCTGGGGGCGACCTTGGTTTCGACGGGGGTTGCAAAGCAGATGCGTGCATACCGGGGTCTCAGATTCCCGTTAAACCCTGAAATTATATAGTCGCAAACGACGAAACTTACGCTTTAGCCGCTTAAGGCTAAACGTTGCAACGGTTCGCCAATGGGCCGTGTGAGGCAACTCACCGCAACGACATTTACATTGGCTGGTTTAATGTCGTGTTGTCTGGCATTAAACGAGATTTATGGCAACTGGTTTACAAACAGCCTGTCTGTCGGCGGTTTGTGAATAAGATTCGAAGTTGGCAAGACTAAGTATGTAGATCGCTCTGTAGAGGACTTTCGGACGGGGGTTCGATTCCCCCCGCCTCCACCATCTCTACAGTATTTCTCTTTTAAAACTATTTAATTCATTTCCATATCACCTGATTTTCAATCTGATTTTATTAAACTGTTTTTAAATTTGTTTCCCTAGAACGCAAAAAAGCTCCCATTTAGGGAACTTATCTATTCAGCTGTTTAAGGTAAAGCATACCTGTGATTTGAATTTATTATAGCATTTATTATGTATAAGTCAATAAAATATTTTTAACCAATTGAAATAATAATATATTTGAATTTTCTTCATTCGATTATTATATTTTCATCCAGCCAGACTTAATACTGAAACAATTTGCCCATACAGATTTTATCATTCGTTTTTAAATGTTGATGAGATAAATATCAAGCCATTCTTATGTAAATTGAGTAAATTTTTTCGATTATCACTCGAGTAATAAATTTGGGAGGCAGATATTTAGCTTCTTAGAATAATCTGACTAATAGAATGGTTATATTTCTCAACCATGAATGTTTGCTATATTATTTTATATTATCTCAGAGTCAAATTTTAGTCTGATCGCAGCATAATGATGAAATTATATAGACTATCCATTCTATGACAAATTTAATAAATGTATTGATTACCAATAAATAATGACAACAACACAACAATTCCATTAGTGCTATTCAGTGGAGTTATACCTCAAAATGAGGATAGTCTTTGCTAGTTTTCCAATCCCCACCCCAGACAATTTTTACATTTAGTTCTGCTGCTGCTTGCTTCATTGCCAAAGCAATGGTGCGAAATTTATGCAAATCGTTCCAGTCTACTGGATACGGTACCAGATCAATTGCCTTACCAGTAACATGTTTACTGGCAAACGGATTATTTAACCAGGTAACTTTACTTATGGCTGGCTGTGCATATTTTGCTGGCACACCTTTTAGTATACATTGCTGTTCGGTGCGGCCTTTACCGTAATTAATGCAACATTGTTCTCGTGTGCGTAGGCCTTCTGTTACCATAAAATCTTGAGTGGTCAGTTCTATTGCCCTTTTTACCACTCTAACTAGACCGTTATCTACTCCATATAGTCGCTGCAATGAGCGATTACTTAATTTATACATTTTTAATTTCCAAAAAAAGCAGCCTTTCGGCTGCTGATACTCATTTATAATTATTATTTTGTTGTATCATCGTGACCAACAAATTGTTCTGCTTTTCTAGTTACAATATCAATAATGCGCTTTGCCAGTCCTGGCGCGGCGGCTTTGAAGGCATCAAGAAAGGATGTTGTAGACATACCTGCAAATACTCCTACACCAGCAAAAAGCCATGGGCGGTTTGGCGGAAAAAAGTAATCGGTCACTGCTGCTGAAAAAATCATTCCCAGTAATACAAACAGTATGGTCATAAACCAACCGTAGCGTTTATAATCTGTGACCAATAAAGAACCAGCTAGCCCGCCTATCAGCGCAAATAAAATACAGACGGAAAAAGCATTTTTTATTAACTCCATACTTTATCGTCCTTTGTGTTTCAAATCTTCAACCCGTTTTGTGTAGTTGATCTGATTACGTCCGGCTAGCGCACACACAACAGCTAATACCGGATAAGTTGTCATTCCGGTGGTCAGTGGTGGATATGAAGCCCAAAACGTAGCCGATATGACTGCCCATATCAGTGCGGATAAAATCAGTAAATAACCACAAAGCACGTTGCAACGATTAGATTTAAATATGGTTACAAGCAATTGCAATACGGCCATACCAATCAACAGTACCGAAAGAGTCAACGGATGTAATAACAAAAAGCCTTTATACAGTTTGAGATTAAAAACCTCGCTACCGCCCAGCAGAAATATGCCGGCAAAACCGATCATTATCAGTGCGCTGGTTACGGTAATAACGCGTGTACCTGTATGAAACAACCATTTTTGTAATTTATCCGGCAAAAATCTTAAATCCAGCAGTGAATAAAGTAACTGTAATACCATTTCCACATTTTTCATAAATCAACCATCAAATCCTCAGAAAACAAAAAAACCGGCAAATGCCGGTTTTTGTACCCATTAATAATAAAATTTTCATATTTAATTTATCGTATAAATATTTGTTTTGTTTTTGCAATATTTCTCCTTCTGTGATTTAGTCATTAATTCAAGATTTTCTACCAGTTTCATCAAATGAAAACTGTTTATTATCATATTCTGTGCAAAGCAGTGTGTAAGTTTCGCTTAGTACCAAACTCTTGGGAAAATTACATCAGCTTAGCCAGATGCTTGCGCGCAGATTCTTTAATTTCTGATTCGGGCATTTTGTCAAATAAGGGTAGAAAAGCCTTATAGCAGTTATTAAAGACATGCTCTATTTCATAGGCATATTTATGGACCTGATTTTCGTATTTGCTGCCAAAAATATGCAATGCTGGCAGTAAATGCTCAAACATAAGGCGCATATTCTGTGAGCATACAAATGATTCATATAGATTATCTAGTTGAGCAGGTGGTACCATTATGTCAGTAAAACCATTGTTATCTGGTTGTGCATTACCAAGACTAACCTTTTTTACAGCTACGCGGCTGAGTAGACACAGCACTTCACTAAATTTGGATGCGGGTACATGCTCGTAGCTGACACCATAGCGGGTTTGTACTGCCTGCCATAATGTCATGGCCAGTTCTGCCTGTTTTTCTTTGGCAACGGATAATACAAGTTGCCGATGCAGTGCTTTTATCACAGCAATCTGGTCAGGTTGTAAGCCGGATTTATTTTTGTCTACTGGTTGTGGACAGCACGGCTTTTTTAACGTACGAGGTTTACGCCAGTAAGCCTGTATAGCTTCTGCACACTCGTTCTGATAAATTACTACGGTGTCTTTAAGGCTATCTTTCACTTTTTTGGGATTGATGCTCTGCAGCCAGTTACTTAGCTTTTTTAATGGAACTGCTAATATTTTTTTGGTGCCATTTTTAATTGGGATGGATAAAAATCCACAACCATACTTTTGATAACAGCCTCTGAGTTTTCGATGCTGGGTCGACCAGTCTAGACCGATTCCGCTGACTACAGATTTCATGCACACGTAAACTGTATTCTTGATTTTAACTGTAGCCAGACTACTCCCATTAAAAGAAACAAATGTGATACTATTATTCATTCAAAACTCCTTAATTTGAACTTGGGATTTTGTTTACTTAATACCTCAAAGGTGGCAGCCTTTGAGGTATTTCCTTTTAAGTTGCTATACTAATTAAATATATTTAATTTTTTTTATTTTCACCTTGTATTAGTTTATTGTTAATTTAATTTTAAATAACTTAAAACTACTTTGGGTTAAACTTAATGACAGTTTTGACTCAATATAAATTCAGGTAATATACCTCTTACGGTTATTAAATATAGCCATTTATGGCTATATTAAAATCTACAAAAGATAATTACAAGCATTTAATGGCTATTTTTAACCATTCTTTGTCATTTTTTGATTAAATTTTTATTTATTAATATCTTATGTTTTTACCATGAAATTTGCCATTCAACTTAAAGCTGCCAGATTGGCTGCTGGGCTTTCTCAAAAAGAGCTTGCCTTTAAAACTGGCATTACGCCTTCTCTAATTTCCCGTTACGAACTGGGTAAAGTTGCGCCCAGACTGGAAACGGTTAACCGGATTATGCAAATCCTTAATTTTCAGCCCAGTGAAAGCATATCGGATGGCCTGTTTAATGATGATGCGTTTATTCCGATTCCCCCTCTACCGTCTCAAAACACTCATTCAGAAACTTCTCAGCTTCAACTGTACCGAGAGGATATCAAGCTAAGTAATTTGCAGATAGACAATCTGGTTAGTATTACCATGAGTGGTGATTCGATGCATAATTTGTTAAAAGATGGTGACAAGCTTGTTGTGGATATTTCCAAAAAAATACCTGTAGACGGTAAGATTTATGCATTTAATCAGGGTAGTCTTCTCAGAATCAGGATACTGCAAAACTTACCTGATGAGCGGGTAAGAATGAAAAGTTATAATAATCATGAATACCCAGATGAAACTGTTGGATTAAATCAGATAGAAATTATTGGACAAATTGTATACAAAGCCGGTTTTATATAAATGTTCCAAGATTCAACTTTTGCTACTCAAAATATTCAGTTTTTTGTTTGTGCACAGCCGAATACGCTTTCAAGTATTCGGCTGATATAGTAAATACAGTTGTTGAGTTCTGTAATATAGATATCATTCATTTTAAGAGAATAATGAGATAATTTTTACGTTTGTTATTTAACATATGAGATTAGTTTAACATAGCCAGATTCCAAGCCATTTTATCTGAAATCTGACCAATTACGAATTTTCCTGACCATTTTTATTCTTCCTGTTTCCATTAAAGATATTTTTTGGTAGTTTTTACCTGAATATGTTCATTTATGGTGTCTGATTTTATTTACTTAACAACTCAGATACTGTTGTTAATATAAGCTCATGTCTGCTTTGTTAAATATTATTAGTTATGGTCTGTTTGACCGCATCTTCACTGCCTATAAAGGTATAAAAAAACGGATTTCTGTACGCAAAATCCGTGCTGATGATAAATCTCTTATTTTTGTTACTTATGCGCTGCCATAATTTAACCGGTTTCGTAATCACCAGATGCAAAAAAGCTCCCTTGCGGGAACTTTATCAAACAGCTGTTTAAGGTGAAGCATACCTGTAATTTATAATTTATTATAAGCTGTGATGTGATTATGTCAAGTATTATAGCGAAAATATTTTTCAAATTGTGGCTGAAGTTTCATTTCCTGCCAAAAGCGCCATAAGCTTTGTTCTATTGCTTGATTCCATTCTTTGCTGGAGTAGCGTCGGCGCTGGTTGCGTTTAACGGAGTTTTGATTCTGGCGTTTATATAAAGGGCTGAGTTTGCAATATTTACTAGACAGAGTGGCAAAGGCTTCGCGGTCTTTGTAAAACAGATTGCCCATAGTGTTTTTTACCATGTCATACACTTCGGGCTGATAGGTAGGATAAAAAGCTTGCTGAGTGCTTTTATTAGGTGCGTCTGGCTGATATTTCCATTCTATACTTCGGCAATGTCCCTTTTTGATGCTATCTTTCATGCAGTACTCATACGCGCGCAGTACTTTTTCTGCAAGATCAATTTCTGATTTATAGTCTGTCATAGATTCACCTTGTGTAAGTGATGTGCCAAAACCATTAGGCGATACTTAATTAATGTATTGTTTAAGGAAAACTAGTTATTTGCTTTTTTTAAGTTGCTCGCCATATTATGAGATAAATGTTTATTTTTAAATTTTCTTTTGAATCATATTTTTAAAATTTCAGAGTTTCTAAAATTTGAAATCAATCCTTTGACTGAATACTAAATCACTATGTGAAGATTATTTTCTAACACCTTATCAATTAACGATAATAATTAACAAAATACTTTATTTCGTTTTAATACGAATATAATATTAAGCTAATATCTAATAAAATGCAAATCATTGCCTAATTATAATAAGTCTAAATAAGATTAGGTAAACACTAAGGATAGTTATGTACACTGGTAAACAATTAGGTGATGCAATTAAAACTGCTATTGAGCTTAAGGGTGTGCGAAAAGCTGATGTGGCGCGCGCTTTTGCGATAAAACCTCCCTCGGTAACGAGCTGGATACAGACTGGGCGAGTTGATAAAGCTCATATTGATAAGTTGGTATCCTATTTTGCCGATGTTGTGAAGCCGGAACATTTTGGAATCGGTGCATTTGAAGATAATGAAGTTTTGTTTAATGGCTTTAAAGTACCACTGTTGTCATGGATAGATGCATCTAAGCAATTGGATAGAAAAACCTTACTGGTTGCCAGTAATATTTGGGTACCTGCTTTGCGCAAGCCCAGTGCGCAGGCGTTTGCATTGGAAATCAAGGGCGACAGTATGGAACCAGAGTTTACGGCAGGCGACAAAATTGTAGTAGAACCAGAGCTGCCGGTACAACATGGCAATTTTGTGGTGGTGCGAGAAAGTGGTAATGAGGCGATGTTTAAACAATATGTGAGTGAGGGTAATCGCCATTATCTGAAGCCGTTGAATAATCGCTACCCGATTATCGAAATGTCGGAGCAATTCCATATTTGCGGCATTGTGACTGAGAAATTTAAAATTTATATTTAAGATGTTACACAATATTCTTACAGGTGAGTTGAGAGAAGCTGAAGAGTGACAATTCTGACTGGATGTAATAGCCATTTGGTGGATTACGCATTTAGAATGCGATGATTTCTAGCCTATTATGCTATATAAGTCTATGGTAAATCAAATTTTTTGGTGGATTTATTTTTGCTACGGTTTGGCTGTCATAAATGTAAGGCAATACTGAATATCAGTATTGCCTTACATTGTTCTAAGCGATTGTTTAATAACGTCTGCTTCTGACCAACTGGGCTTGTCGTTTTAAGTACACTAATGCGCCAAATCCGCTCCAGATATGTACTAGCCGAGTGAATGGAAAGATTACAAATATGCTCATGCCCATAAATAGGTGAAGTTTGAAAATCGGATGTGTATGAGCAATGATGTCAGCTGCTCCGCTGCGGAATGTGACGATATGTTGCGCCCATTGCATCAGGCTAATCATTTCTTCCCCATCCAGATGGTGCGCGGAAACGTGAATGGTTCCTAGCCCAAGACACAGGGTAATAAGTAGCCAAATTAATACCAGTTTATCGCGCCATGTACTGTTAGCGAGTAAACGTGCACTGCTGAAACGTCGATAAATCAGCATCATCAGACCGATTAAAGCCAGTGTTCCCATGATGCCACCGGCAATCATGGCTGTGAGCTGCTTAGCTTCATGGCTGATGCCCAGTGTGTCCCAAACAGCAACTGGTGTCAGTAATCCGATCAAATGGCCAAAAAACAAGCCCAGTACGCCAATGTGAAATAGGATATTACCCATGCGCAGTAGGCGCGGATACAGTAGCTGGCTGGATTCGGATTTCCACGAATACTGGTTGGTATCAAATCGAATCAGGCTGCCCAGAAAAAAGATACTGGCGGCAATGTAGGGAAAAATGCCGAATATGAATTGATTAAGATAATACATGCTGTCTCCCGGCTTAGCTGAGTTTTTTCTGGCGGAAAAATTGCACTTCCTGTACGGATGGCTGGTTTAACAGAGGTTCAAGTCCTTCTGCGGTGGGACCAAATTTTTCCAGGGCTTCATCCATATTACGTACCGGTGCTGCCTTTAATGGCTGCGGTGCCACTGGCGACAAGGCCACTACTGCATCCATTACCGGTGCATAAATGGACTGGCTTTTATGCAGATTGGCCGCAATGTATGCAATGACATGCACAGCATCAGCTAGCAACTGCTGCGCCTGCTGGCTGTCGATGCCGGATAGAAACTCCAGAAATAAGGGCAGATAATCCGGCAGTTCGTTATTTTCTGGTTCCAGACCATGTGCCTGATATTCTGCTAGCAAGTCAACCATTGCCTGCCCACGTGCTTTGTCTTCACCATGCAGATGTTCAAACAGATGCAGAGCATGGTTGCGGTTGCGGTCGAAAGTATCGACATACACTTCCTGAAGGCTGATTTCATCGTATGCACGCAAATGATTAAAAAATGGTTCCAGCGCTGCGGACTGTTCCAGTGCAGCATACTGGTTGACAGCTGTATGCAGTTCTTCAATATGGCTCAGCCATTGTTGCCGCGGATAGCTCAGTAAAATGGATAATATCTTATACATTTTCTGTCTCCTTATACTGACTGGCGTTCGTTTTTCTTGCGCAGACCATGAAATACTATCGGTGCAGCTTTACGAGTGCCAAACAAGCTCTCTTTGCTATGGCCATTGTGGCAGCCATCACCAAAGGTGAAGCCACATCCAGCTTTTTCTTCAAAGGTATTGCTAACCAGTTCTTTATGAGCGCTAGGGATAACGAAACGGTCTTCATAGTTGGCAATGGCCATAATCTGATACATTTCTTCGATTTGCTGCGCGCTCAGTCGGTGGCCTGACAGCTCCTGCAAAGCCTGTTCACCAGAATGGATTGTTTTAGTACGCATGTATTTACGCATATCAATCATGGTTTGAAGGGCATTGACAATTGGTTCTGTTTTGCCGGCTGTGAGCAGATTGGCCAGATACTCGAGCGGAATACGCATTTCTCTGAGCTCTGGTATGAGGCCATGCTCACCAATCACTCCAGATTCCAATGCTGACTGAATCGGAGATAATGGTGGTATGTACCATACCATCGGTAAGGTGCGGTATTCTGGATGCAATGGGAACGCTACTTTCCATTCAACGGCCATTTTATATACCGGAGAATTCTGTGCTGCCTGTATCCAGTCAGCTGGAATGCCTTGAGCAAGCGCTTCGCGGGCAATTTCCGGGTCGTTTGGATCAAGGAAAACATCTAGTTGCTGTTCGTATAAATCCTGCGGATTTTCTACAGCAGCGCTAGTGCTGATACGGTCGGCATCATACAGCATTACCCCTAAATAACGGATACGGCCAACACAAGTTTCCGAACAAATAGTAGGTTGACCACCTTCAATACGTGGATAGCAGAAAATGCATTTTTCTGCTTTACCTGACACCCAATTGTAGTAAATTTTCTTGTATGGACAGCCGGAAACGCACATGCGCCAGCCTCGACATTTGTCCTGATCTATCAGTACGATGCCATCTTCTTCTCGCTTATAAATGGAGCCGGAAGGACAGCTGGCCACGCAGGCTGGATTAAGACAATGCTCACACAGGCGTGGCAGATACATCATAAAGGTGTTTTCAAAAGCGGCATAAATGTCCTTCTGAATGCCATCAAACAGTTTGTCCTTTGAGCGTTTGGCAAATTCACCGCCCAGATCATCTTCCCAGTTTGGCCCCCATTCGATTTTGTCCATCTTCTTGCCAGTTAATACCGACACCGGCCGTGCCGTTGGTGGGGTTTGCATCAGTGGAGCAGCTTGCAAATGCTCGTAATCATAGGTGAACGGTTCATAGTACTGGTCGATGGCCGGCATATTTGGATTAGCAAATATATTTGCCAGTATTTTTAGGCGATTACCCTGCTTTAGCTTAAGTTTACCAGTACGTTCGCGTACCCAACCGCCTTTATATTGCTCCTGATCTTCCCAGTTTTTTGGATAACCAATACCGGGCTTGGTTTCGACGTTGTTAAACCAAGCGTATTCCACACCATCACGGCTGGTCCAGACGTTTTTGCAAGTCACGGAACAGGTATGGCAACCGATGCATTTGTCCAGATTCAGCACCATGCCGATTTGTGCACGTATTTTCATAATTTGTGTTCCTTACTTATTCAGCCGCCGGGGTTGTGGCCGGTGTATCCAGCCAGTCCACCTTGTTCATTTTGCGTACTACCACCAGCTCATCGCGGTTGGTGCCTACCGTACCGTAATAATTGAATCCCCAGGACAATTGAGCATAGCCACCAATCATATGAGTCGGTTTCATTACTACTTTAGTCACAGAATTGTGGATACCGCCACGTTTGCCAGAGAGCTCCGAACCGGGCACGTTGACAATTTTTTCCTGTGCGTGATACATCAGAATCATGGTTTCTGGCACACGCTGGCTAACAACAACGCGCGCGGTTAATGTGCCGTTGACATTAAACACTTCCACCCAGTCGTTATCCTGCAAACCGGCACGTCTAGCATCGATTTCCGACATCCATACATGTGGACCACCACGAGATAGAGTGAGCATGCGCAAGTTATCAGAATAGGTACTGTGAATCCCCCATTTCTGGTGCGGGGTGATGAAATTCAGCACAATTTCTGGATTTCCGTTGCTTTGATGGCCTTTGACATTGAGTGTAGTCTTCAGGTCTACCGTTGGCCGGTAAGAAACCAACCCTTCACCAAACAAGCGCATCCATTGATGATCTTGATAAAACTGCTGACGTCCTGTCAGCGTGCGCCATGGAATCAGTTCATGCACATTGGTATAACCTGCGTTGTAGCTGACTTTTTCACTTTCCAGACCAGACCATGTCGGAGAAGAAATAATTTTGCGCGGCTGCGCCTGAACATCACGGAAGCGAATGGCATCGTCCTCACGTGCAATTGCTAAATGGGTATGGTCGATACCGGTATTTTTAGACAAAGCCTCCCAAGCCTTAACAGCTACATGGCCATTGGTTTCCGGCGCTAAAGTCAAGATCATTTCTGCTGCATCAATAGCACTATGTAGTTTCGGCTGTCCTTTCGCTACACCATCGCTATGTGTATTATTGAGCTTGCGCAGTAAATCCACTTCTACTGCGGTCTGCCAGCTAATCCCTTTGCCTCCGTTGCCAATTTTTTCCAGCAACGGTCCTACAGAAGTAAATTTTTCATAAATGGCGCCGTAGTCACGCTCTACTACCGTCATTTTTGGCATGGTTTTACCCGGTACTGGTTCGCATTCACCCAGTTTCCAGTCTTTAGGGTCAAATGGCTGAGCCAATTCTTCTGGACTGTCATGCATCAATGGTGTTAACACCAAATCTTTGCGCACGCCTAGGTAATCTTTTGCGATTTCGGAAAATGCCTTGGCAAGACCGCGGTAAATATCCCAGTCTGTACGGCTTTCCCATAATGGTTTCACAGCCTCGCTTAATGGATGAATAAACGGATGCATGTCCGAAGTATTCAAATCGTCTTTTTCATACCAAGTAGCGGTGGGCAGCACGATATCAGCATATAAGCAAGTAGTAGACATACGGAAATCTAACACTGTAAGCAAATCAAGCTTGCCTTCAGCAGCAGGCCGTACCTTCACATCCATGGGTTTAATGGCATCGGTTTCATCGCTCATTAATGCATTCTGTGTACCCAGCAGGTATTTCAGAAAATATTCATGCCCCTTGCCCGAAGAACCAAGAATATTTGAACGCCATACAAATAGGTTGCGCGGGAAGTTTTGCGGATTGTCTGGATCATTACAAGCCATATCCAGCACACCGGCTTTCATCTGCTCAACCGCAAAAGCAATCGGGTCTTTGCCCTGCGCTTCCGCATCACGGGTCACATCTAATGGATTGCGCGCCAATTGCGGTGCAGAGGGCAGCCAGCCCATACGCTCCGCTTTTACATTGAAGTCAAGCTGACTCATATTGGCCATCTGGCCTGCATGAGTAGGTGCAATCACTTCTGCCATATCCAGTTTTTCGTGTCGCCACTGGCTGGTATGTGCATAAAAGAACGATGTGCCATTCATTTGCCGCGACGGACGGTTCCAGTCTGCAGCAAAAGCAAGCGGGGCCCAGCCTGTTTGCGGACGCAGCTTTTCCTGTCCTACGTAATGGCACCAACCACCACCGCTCTGGCCAATACAACCACACATCATCAGCATGTTGATAATGCCGCGATAAGCCATATCCATGTGGTACCAATGATTCAGACCAGCCCCCACAATTACCATACTGCGGCCATGAGTTTCATGTGCATTTTGCGCAAATTCGCGCGCCACCTGAATCACCAGCTCCGGTTTAACACCCGTATGCTTCTGCTGCCATAGAGGTGTATACGGTACATCAGCCAGATAATCATCTGTCACACCATCACCACCAAAGCCGCGGTCAATACCATAATTGGCACACATCAAATCAAATACTGTGGTGACCAAAATTTCTTTACCATCGACGCCAGTAATTTTTTTAACCGGAATATTTTTCACAATTACTTCGGCAGCATCTTCGCCACCAAAGTAATCAAAAGACACCCCCATAATCGCATCATGATTTTCGGCCAACGAAATCTGAGCCTGAATATCGGCACTGTCGGATTTTTCCGCGCGCAGATTCCATTTTCCCTGCTCGCCCCAGCGGAAACCAATCGAACCTTTTGGCGCTACAATATCGCCGCTATTTTCATCTATTACCAAAGTTTTCCATTCAGGATGATTAGTTTCATCCAGACCGCCGGCCATCTGGCTGGCTCGCAGGAAATAACCCGGCAGCAAACGACCATTGTCCCGATTCAATACCACTAGATTCGGCATATCGGTTAAGCGGCGGCAGTAATCAACAAAATAAGCCGATGGATTCTGCAAATGAAACTCTTTCAGAATCACATGTCCCATCGCCATCGCCAGCGCTGCATCTGTACCCTGCTTCGGCGCCATCCAGATATCACTGAATTTCACCATTTCGCCATAATCAGAAGACACCGCAACCGTTTTCGTACCCTTATAACGTACTTCAGTGTAAAAATGCGCATCAGGTGTACGTGTCATCGGCACATTTGAGCCCCACACCATCAGATAGTTGGCGTTGTACCAATCCGCAGATTCAGCTACATCTGTTTGTTCGCCCCATGTCTGCGGACTGGATGGCGGCAGGTCACAGTACCAATCATAAAAGGACAGCGGCACCCCGCCAATTAAGCTTAGATAGCGTGAACCAGCAGCGTAGCTCACCATCGACATTGCCGGAATCGGCGAAAAACCAATTACACGGTCAGGGCCAAATTCCTTGATTGTAAATGCATTGGCAGCGGCAATAATTTCATATGCCTCATTCCAGTCCAAACGCACAAAACCGCCCAAACCACGCTGAGATTTATATTTTTTTGCACTTTCTGGATTCTGAGTAATACTCTGCCACGCTTCAATCGCGCCCAGGCTTTGACGTTTCTCGCGCCACATGCGCAGCAAAGACGCTCGAATCATCGGATATTTCACCCGCTGAGCTGAATACACATACCAACTGTAAGAGGCACCTCGCGGGCAGCCACGTGGTTCATGATTTGGCAAATCGGCACGCGTACGCGGATAATCTGTCTGCTGCATTTCCCACGTAATCAGCCCATTTTTAACAAACACGCGCCAGCTGCAGGAACCTGTACAGTTCACCCCATGTGTCGAACGCACCACTTTGTCATGCTGCCAACGCTGGCGGTAAGCATCCTCCCACTCGCGTCCTTCAGCTACCACCGCACCATGTCCGGCAGAAAAAGTTTCCTTGGTTTTACGTAAAAAATTTAGTCTGTCTAAAAAATGGCTCATGAATTTGTGCTCCACAGAGGCCTCAGCCCCTAACAGTTTCTTATTGATTTATAATTTTTAAGCGCTATCGTCCGCGACCACAGCGCCATAACAGCAAACTAGCAGCGCGTTACTGATTGCTTACGCACATAAAACCAGTAATTAATCAGCAGACAGCTCACATAGAAAACAATAAAGCCCCACAATGCCATCGAAACACTGCCAGTAGCCTCAATCGAAGAACCGAAACTTTTTGGAATCAGAAAACCACCATACGCGCCGATGGCACCCATAAAGCCCAGCACCGTGGCTGATTCTTTAGTAGCATGCAATTCCGCACTTTTAACATCACCCTGATGCAGGTGACGGTGAAACAACGAAAAAATCCGTGGTGCCTGCGCATAAGTCGAACCATTACCAATACCACTGAACGCAAACAACAGCATAAAACTACAAAAGAAACCAACAAAATTGCCAGAATTGCTACCCATCGGCTGGCACACCAGCACCCCGATTACCCCGACAATCATCATGGCATAGCTGATTTCAGTTAATTTTGCTGCCGACATCCGGTCAGACAGCCAGCCACCAACCACGCGCAGTATCGCGCCAACAAACGGACCCAGAAAAGCTAGCTTGATGGCATCAATATGCGGAAAAGAACGGCTAATCAACAACGGAAAAGCAGCTGAAAAACCAATAAACGAACCAAACGTACCCACGTACAGCCAGCACAAAATCCAATTGTGCAAACGTTTGAAAATAATTGACTGTTCTTTTAAAGAAGAATGCAGGCTACCAATATCATCCATACCAAACCAAGCTGCCAATGTGCTGAGCACGATAAATGGCACCCAGATAAAGCCGGCATTTTGTAACCACACCTGCGTTGTACCCTGTGGCGTCGTAATAGTTTGTGCATCACCACCCAGCGCCCCGAACAGGCAGGTCGTAATCGCCAGTGGCACCGCTATCTGCACAGCAGATACCCCTAGATTCCCCAGACCAGCATTAATACCCATGGCCTGACCTTTTTCCGCTTTCGGAAAAAACAGACTGATATTGGACATCGAAGAGCTAAAATTTGCCCCGCCGAAACCACACAACAGTGCCAGCACAAACATCGTACTGTATGAAGTATTAGGATTCTGTACAGCAAAACCCAAACCTAATGCTGGAATCAGTAAGCTGGCAGTAGAAATCGTTGTCCACTTGCGTCCGCCGAAAATCGGAATCACAAAAGAATAGAATATTCGTAATGTGGCACCCGAAAGAGCAGGCAGCGCAGCTAGCCAAAACAGCTCGTTACTGCTGAACTTAAACCCCACTAGTGGCAATTTCACCACTGTCACACTCCAAACCTGCCAGATAGCAAACGCCAGCAACAAAGCAGGAACAGATATCCATAGATTTCTGCGAGCCACCGTACGGCCTTTGCTTTGCCAAAACTGACTGTCCTCTGGACGCCACTCTTTTAAAATTTTACCCATATCAACCTCAGATTATTGATGCTTCTGATTTTTCAGAGAAAAATGCATCCAGATTAAGCTAATACACACGGTGCCAAACATCAGCATAAATGAGCTGGAACGAACACCAGTCCAGTCCACCAACACACCGAACATAATCGGTAGCAGAAAACCACCTAGCCCACCAGCCAAACCGACCACACCAGAGACCGTGCCCATATCTTCCGGAAACTCATCAGAGATAAACTTAAATACAGATGCTTTACCTATCGCCAAAGCCACACCCACAACAAATAGCAAAATCGTAAATACCGTAGCATTCAAACCAATATGCATATCAAGATGACCGCTTACCGTACGGATAGACATCTGCGTCTGCGGATAAGACAACAGAAAAAATGCAATCCAACAAACCCACATCACAGCCCAAGTTACTTTATAGGCACCGTATTTATCCGACAGCCAGCCTCCGAAAGCACGCAACACTCCTCCTGGCAAGGAAAAGCACGCAGCCAGTAAAGCAGCTTGTGTGAGTGCAAAGTGATATTCACCAACGTAATAACTCACCATCCACAAAGAAATACCCACATAACCGCCAAATACTACTGAATAGAGTTGACTATATTTCAATACTTGAGGATTTTTCATCAGCAATAGCTGTGCTTTCAGACTAGGCTGTTTGGCATTGGCTAATTTCGGTTCTGGATAACTAAAAAACCAGAAAAGCAAAGTAATCACCAATAAAATTACTGCATATACCCGCGGTACTGCCTGCCAGCCATAAGCAGTAATCAAAACCGGTGCCAGAAACTTATTCAGCGCTGCGCCCGCATTGCCTGCGCCAAAAATTCCCATGGCAAGACCCTGCCGCTCCTTACGAAACCACTTTGCCACGTAAGGTGTACCAACAGAAAAAGAACCGCCTACAAGACCCAGCCACAATGCAATCCACAAAAACTGGCTATATGTATGCGCATATTCCAGCAGCCATACAGCAGGTACACACACCAGCATTAAAAGAAAAAATACAATCCGGCCACCAAAACGATCTGCCCAAATACCCAACGGCACCCGAATAAGCGAACCAGACAATACCGGCATTGCAGTTAGCAAACCAAACTCTGTTTCATTTAAATGCAGCTGTTGTTTAATCGGCAAACCAAGTACAGCAAATACCATCCAAATCATGAAGCAAATAACAAAAGCAATCGTACTGGACGTCAGCACTGTTACCGACTTTCTGACTTCAGAATTCATCTTGCACTTCCCCCAAAAAAATTTGTCCTAGTGTACGTAATCCCTCTTTCATATCCCATTAGTCATCAGATGCAGAATCGATACTTCAAAAGAACAACCATATATAAGCAAACTGGCCTATTGACAAAATCAATAGGCCAGTTCAAAACACAAAATTAAAAAATTACACAGCTACTATCCCATCACTATTTATCCAAACCGTGTTCAACAGCATAAACTGCTGCTTGAACTCGGCTCCCAAGATTAAGCTTGCGCAAAATGTTCTGCATATGAACTTTTACTGTACTTTCAGTCACTTCCAGATTACGCGCAATGAGCTTATTACTGTTACCACGTGCCAGCCAGCGTAAAATCTCCCGTTCGCGTGGCGTTAGCGGTTCCTTCAACTCATGATTTACAGGCTCCTTCCGCCTAAGCTGCGTCACCAACTTACTGGTCATTTCCGGTGAAAGCACACTGTCACCATTGATCGCTTTTTCAATACTATCAAGCAGAAATTCTGTATCAATATTTTTAAGTAGATAACCCCGTGCACCTAGGCGCATACATTCCACTAAATCACCACCGTCTTCAGATACAGTGAGCATCAGCACCACTTGTTGAGGATTATGGCTCATCATTTGCGGCAGTGCCTCTAACCCACGCATCACAGGCATATCTAAATCCAGCAACACAGCATCAGGTTGTAACTGCTGTTGCATTTTTACCCCTTCCAGCCCATCTGTAGCCTCACCCACTACCTCAAAACGCTCACAGCTATCAATTAGAGCACGCAAGCCACGCCGAAAAAGCGTATGGTCATCCACAATCAGAATCCGGTACTTTTTTTCATTAGCCATCTTTATTTCCCAAAAGAATTACTCCTGAGTATGGATATACTGACGTGGTACCATCAGCTCCACACATGCTCCACCCCCCACCCGTGCAGAAATTTTCAACTTTCCATTAATTTTAGCGGAGCGCTCTTTCATTATATGTATACCCACATGTCCTTGCTGCTCCTTCTGCAAGAGTGTATCTTCAGCAAAACCAACACCATCATCCTCAATATTCAGATTCAGCCGGTCTGCCATATATGCCAAACGTACTTCAACAGCATCTGCATGAGCATGTTTACGCACATTTGACAAAGCCTCCTGCACAATAAACACTACCTGTAACTGCACCTCTGGTTCAACTTCATATACATCACCTTCAACAGACCAATCAACAACAATATCAGTTTGTTGTTCAAATCGCTTCATTACTCCTTGCAATGAGCTAATCAGCCCTTCCGTTACCAGCCTAACACGAAAATTCGATAACAATTCGCGTACATCATCATAACATTGCTGAATGCCCTCATTAATAAATTCAAGAGTCTGTGCAGCCTGTTGTTTTTTATACTCACCTAACGCTTTTTCCAGCACCTGCACCTGAATATTCAGAAATGAAAGCGACTGAGCAATACTGTCATGCAAACCCTGTGCCATTAGATTACGTTCTTCCAGAATCGCCATCTGTTTGTCCAACTCATTTAGACGCATACTTTCAATAGCAATCCCAAACTGACTACACACAGTAGAAATCAAGCGCTGATTTTCTTCACTCAACGCAAAAGGCACTTTAGCAAACAGATGCAGCATACCAATTTCATCATCCACAGACTTCACCGCAAAGGTTAAACAAAAAGGCAAAACCTGTCTTATCTGGCAGAAACGATTACGCTCATCAAAAATAGCCAATGATTCAGTTTCAACTACCGGCACAGATTGCAACATCTGAGCACAACGCCCACCATCACAGCGATAATCTCTGAATCTATCCACCTGCTCTTCTGTCAGCCCATCAGATCCAGCCAGCTCAAGCCTCTGAGAATGCCGATTTTTCAACTGCACCACACAGGCATCTGCACCACTAAACACCTTCATTTTATGCATAAACACCTGCACAAGCACTGATAACTCATGCTGTTCTTGAAACAATGATGTCATAGCATACAAAACAGCCAAATCTTGATTACGCTTTACTAACGCCTGTGTTTGTTCCGCTACCCGATTTTCCAGCGTGTCATAGACCTCATTTAACTTAGCAGCCATCAAGTTAAAGCCTTGCGCTACCTTACCAAATTCATTAGCTGTGCCCACTTGCAAGCGCGTATCAAAACGGCCTTTACCAATCTGACTAATACCCTGATTCAAACGGAGTAACGGCGCGATAACCAAATGGTGCAGTAACAGAAGAGAAACAATTGCAGAAAAAATAGCCATCAACAGCACAAGTACCTGTAACCAGCGCAATAACTGAATATTATGAGTATTATCCTGCTCAATCAGCAGTACCAGACGATCAATCACCGCAGTAAATTCACGAGCTTCAGCCAAAAATGCCGCATCGCTCAGATGTCCATTTAAATAAGCATTACGGTCACCAAGAAAATCCTGTAACTGCTCCTCAATCTTTACTACTTGATCAAGAAGCTGCTGATGCCGCCGTCCATTAACAAAACCGGTTTCATGCAAATCATGCAGATGCGTCAGAATTTCTTCAAACTGACGTTGCTCCTGCTCAAACTGCTGCTCCGCTCCTGGTGTTTTCGTTACCAACACCATATAAAACACCCGTTTACGCAAACTCCCAGCTTCATTTATTGCCATACCCAGCTCTTCAAGCCGCCAAGACGTATTCAGCGACAACCCTACTAAACTGGTAGCCAAAAACAGCCACACAGCAATAAGCACCACCAATACTTTAGAAAGCTTCTGCCCACGTAAAAACCAACGGTCAAATTTTTGCCACAAACTTTTCATATCACCCTTGCCAATAACAGAAGGCACAGTAACTTAAACTATAACTATATTATTATTTTAAATTTAAAATCCCATAACATTATTGCGAGCATCAAATAAATTATTCAGATTATAAAACACCAACTATCATACTGTTGCCCTATTCTATTATTTTTAAATACTGAAAAAAAAATTAAAACATGACAAAGCATAAAACACTTGAAACCAAGTTAATCACATTTAAGGTTTAAATATTTACATCGTCAGTATTTCCAAAATAAAAAAATAAGGTGTTAACAACATTAACATTTTTAGTTTACTGACACATATAGACATATTCCCTATTTTTGCCCAGAAATTTTTGATCGATATGGACAATTTAATTTACCGTCTTCTGTAAGAAACAATATAAGAAGATAGAAAAAATAACTTGGAGCAAATTGTTTTAAATCAGTTAGCTTTACAAAATCCTATTTTAATTTATTTTATATTTAAGATAGACAATGCCAGCATATACACTTTATAATCATTATTAACAAATTCAGTTATTTACTTTACCTGTATTTTCTTAATAAGAGGATGAAATGGCAAAACCTGACTTCAAAACTATGTGGACAAATTTTCAGTATGTTAATGTACCCGTTAAAGAAGTAGGAAAAAAAATAGGAGGTAAAGTTCAACAAAATATTGATTCAGAAATTTTCCAGAATGCTTGTGCAATACGAATGAGCTATGCATTAAATTATTCAGGTTTTCCTATCAATCGAGATTCAAGATGGAGCACATCTTCCGGTGCCGACAAAAAATGGTATATATTTAAAGTTACTGATCTAATTCGATTTTTAGAATGTAATTTTGGTAAACCAGACATTATTACCAAATCTACTACGAATATGAGTCAATTTAATGGAGTGAAAGGTCTATTAGTATTTAATGTTTCTATTTGGTCGGATGCGTCGGGTCATGCCACATTATGGGATGGAAGCAAATGTTCTGACCACTGCTATTTTGACGATGCAAATGAGGTGAAAATGTGGAAATTAAAGTAAAACTAATTTTTAGTCTAATAGTAATTTCGATTTCTTCTGCATTCGCACAGGCGCGCCCTCCGTTAAAAAATGATTTGGAAAATTTTACCTTGAGTTATTGTCTTGCTCAGAGTGAAAGCGGAGACATAATGCAGCGGGAGGCAAAAGCGGCTGTAGGCGCCTATGTTGAACTTGGTCGCTATCCTGCTGAAGCTTATGAAGAAGCATCACTGGTTGCACGCAAGTACTCAAAGCGTCCTTATAAAAGTTATCAACAAGGCGTACAGCTAATATTAATGAAATGCATAGATGCTTCACAAAGCAAAGAAATAAAATCAATTAAAAACCGTTTTTCTCAGAGAAAATAATTTTTTACTGAAAATTATATAGATGAAACAAAATTCCTGTTTTCAGATTATTTATTTACAGATAATTCAATAATTTTATTCGTATTTATATAACTTTAATTATCAGGTTTATCCCATCTTAATTAGGCATAAACGAATATACCTTTTCAACACGTGGTAGATCTAAACGTTTCCAACTTTCACAATAAAATAAATTTTTTTGTGTATTAGTTTGTGATCTAAAACGAATTATAATTATTTAAATACATGTAATATATTTTCAGTAAATCATTAATATTTTATATATATTTGCTTTAATCTAGCCAAAATCCTTACCATGTATAGCAAAAAATTTCTAAAACTCATACCTTATTTTCTGGTATCAATATCAATCAACACCATTTCCCAAACATGGGCTCAAAATATATATACCATCGAAAAAATATCTCCCAACGGATTGATTACCGTTTCTTTATCTGTACCAGTTAATACTACCAACAATAAAAATACACAACTATCCTTACGCGACGATATACCAGTTACAAAATCACAAGTTATAAATGTAAGATGCGGACAAACCAAACTGAAACATGACAATTCAGGAAACTGGCTGCTCCCAACAACTTGTAATAAAGTTACCTGGCAAGTAAAACCAGAGCTATCAGATAATAAACCCATAGATTTGGCTAACCAATTAACACTCAAACTGAAAAAAGCAGGCTGGATATTATTTTCAGAATCTTCTTCTTTATTGCGGATCAAACATTCTGAGAGCGCATCCGTACTCACTAGTACAAACAATATCCCCCTGCTTGGCGCCACTTCAACGTTATACGGATGGGCTATCCCTCCGGTAGGTACTGCTCCGGAATTTTACATCATCGGACAACCCGAAACTCAGCAAAAAATCATAGCA
Organism: Snodgrassella alvi; assembly: GCF_002777855.1. Lineage (GTDB taxonomy): Bacteria > Pseudomonadota > Gammaproteobacteria > Burkholderiales > Neisseriaceae > Snodgrassella > Snodgrassella alvi_E. Next base: position 218,416 of record NZ_MEIK01000034.1, on the reverse strand, counting down.
GACCTTCCCGTCACCTATGTAATAGACAATCCACAACAAACCAATTGGTCTGAATTGCAGGCTTTACATCAAAAAACCCTACGTTATTTCACAACTATTCTTTCTCTACCCGCAGACCTACCAAGCAATGAAAAATCATTATTGCTAATTTGGCTAGGAACAGAAGCTGAAAACAAACAAGTAAATGGGGCAGCAGGCAGAAGAAGCTTTATCGCCAATTATGTTTATGAAAGAAATCACCGAATCAGTACAAGTGATAATGTGCATAGCCTTTTAGTTATTGCCCATGAGCAATTTCACCAGTATGCCGATATGGTACGTTACAAGCACCCTGTAGATACATCTGTCTGGATAGAAGAAAGTTTAGCTCAGTATTACGCTTTAAAATCTATGCAAAAAGCTTTATCTGCAGATGAATTTGAAGCTATTAAAAATAAATTCTTGTCACAAGATCAAAATATTTATTTCAAATTTAGTGAGATTGAACAACAAATTAAACAAAACAATTACAAAAACTATTCCCTCTTATATAGCCAAGGACCAAAATTTTGGTATGCCATGGATCAGGCACTGCTGTCTTCTTCACAAGGTAAATATGGGCTCGATTCATTATTACCTGTACTAATAAACTCTGACTGCCAAAATGGTCAACTTCCAGCTGCTTTCGTTCAAAAAGCAAACGAAATTGGAGGTAATCAAATAAATAATCTATTAAAACAATATGTTCAATAAGAAGTAAATCAAGATATTTGAAAATAAAATTTTAAATAAGGAAAATTTCTTCTACAAATAACCGTAGTATAAATATACTATTTTAAATCAGATACAACTCTACAGATTTTGGTTTGTAGTGAGTTTTTTCGCATTCTTTTTATTATTTTCTAAAACATAGAATGAATGAATTAAATCATATCCGGTAAACACCGTTCACAGTGGAGCGAAATGTTTCCTGTTTTACAAATCATACTTCTACTTCTAATCATCCGTATAAGAATTTATATAATTCAACAAATTAAGTTTAAACAGTATAAGATAATCTGAGGCCTATTTGGGTTTATTTTAATTTCACAACTTGCTACAAATTCTGCATCCATCCATTTTATCGCAGTGAGTTTGTGATTAAAAAGCTATACAGAATATATGATAAGTTTTTTACTAAAACAGCTCATTTTCAATGGCAGTTGGTGTACTAAAAATATTTTTTACCAATTTCATATTTTTTACTGATTATTCATATTTCTATAAATATCTACAAAATAATAAAAAAAAGAAATGGATTAATGACTATCAATTCAGCTTCTAACTCATTAAAAAAAGATTATTAATAAATTTGATACCTGTAAAAATACCGCAAAAGAATACAGACTTCGGCAGCTCTCCCTTTCATAAAACCTAAGCTGCCGAATCAAAATAATCAAACAATATCGAAGTAAACAATAAAATGTCTCATAAAGAATTTATTGCTATTTATTTGCCAAATAAACGTATATCGTAAATCTGCTTAAAACATTCTCTGTTCAAATCGATTCGGTTTACCTGGCAATAACATAAGAATAATAAACCAGATTTGACCAATAATCGGTATCAGAGTAATCAAAATCCACCAACCCGAGCGATCAGTATCATGCAAGCGCCTAAACTGTAATGATAAAGTAGCAATCCATACTACAAATCCAATTACCAAAACTACAAAATTAACTGTCCAATCACCCCATGTATAAATATCATTAATCGGATGGCCAAGCATTTTTTCAAGTACATACATCAGCAACATACCCAGTACATAGTTGATAACAATCGGCCACCAATAATCAGCACGGTTAGAAGTTCCAGAAAAATTAAAAATGTTGTGCCAGAAACGTTTATAAGACTCAATCATAAATCTATCTCCTAATAATAACCTGTATATATTTACACACTTAAAGACATAAATTTTTATTTCATAAATAGCCAAATTCATCTTAAAACTTATTTTTTTTTACTTCAAACCGTTTAATAATCAAAACAATTAATTACAAAATTTATTTTTCTTATAAAACCTTACGTAAATATTGATTGTTTTAGCTTTTACCTTTTTAATTGATACAATATTTAATTACTTATCAGCAATATTTTGCACTTTCATCTGCTATTTATTTTATTAAACATTGCTGACAAAGCAATACCAAGTAAAACAGCCAAAAATGATTTAATAAAATTTGCCTGTTTATTGATTTTTTTCAAAATAACTGTTCATTAAAACAACAGAATCACAACAGATTAATTAAATCTATACATATAAATACGCTGTTTTAACCATAGCTCTAGAATAATATTAATCAGACAAACTAGTTAATAAATATATAGATATCATATTAATAATATAATAACTTATAGACTTAATTGACTAATCAACTTATAAATAAAAAACCGCATACATAAAGTACACGGTTTGAATAATCGATATTTAGAATAACTAATCATCTAGATGGTTATTTTGCGGAGCAAGTACAGTACGATTACCATTTCCTTCTGCAGCAGAAACAATTCCCTCTGACTCCATTTGTTCCACCAACCGAGCTGCACGGTTGTATCCAATACGCAGCTGACGTTGTACCGAAGAAATACTTGCTTTTCGAGTTTTTACCACCAGTGCCACTGCTTCATCATAAAGAGGATCCAACTCTTCTTCACTATTGCGTAGTGACGCATTGCTAAACATATCATCATCACTGACACCGGCCGTTAAAATATCATCGATATATTTCGGCTCACCAAACTGTTTCAAATAATGCACCACACGATGCACTTCTTCATCAGCCACAAATGCCCCATGCACCCGTTCAGGATATGCTGTACCGGGAGGTAAAAACAGCATATCACCCTGTCCCAGCAGATTCTCAGCACCCATCTGGTCAAGAATGGTTCGGCTATCCACCTTGCTAGATACCTGAAAGGCAATTCGTGTAGGAATATTGGCTTTAATTAAGCCAGTAATCACATCTACACTCGGCCTCTGTGTCGCTAGTATCAAATGGATACCGGCCGCCCGAGCTTTCTGCGCCAAACGGGCAATCAGTTCCTCGATTTTCTTGCCTGCCGTCATCATCAGATCAGCAAATTCATCTACCACAACCACAATATAAGGCAGCTTTTCTAGTGGTTCTGGGTCGTCGCGATTCAACGAAAACGGATTAAACAGCTTTTTATTTTGCGCTGCTAGCTCAGCAATTTTCTGATTGAAACCGGCCAAATTACGCACACCAGCATGGCTCATCAACCGGTAGCGTTTCTCCATTTCATTTACACACCACGTTAACGCATTCGCCGCCAACTTCATATCCGTTACTACCGGTGCCAATAAATGCGGTATACCTTCATAAATGCTTAATTCCAGCATTTTAGGGTCTATCATAATGAGACGCACATCTTCCGGAGTAGCTTTAAACAGCATCGACAGAATCATCGCATTAACACCCACTGATTTACCCGATCCAGTGGTACCCGCTACCAATAAATGTGGAGCTTTGGCCAAATCGGTCACCACCGGCTGTCCAGTAATACCCTGACCCAACGCCAGCGTCAGTTTAGAACGTGATTGCTGAAATACCGGAGCCGAGAATATTTCACTCAACCGAATAATCTGCCGTTTCGGATTAGGAAGTTCCAACCCCATACAGGTTTTACCCGGAATAGTCTCAACCACACGTATAGATGCAAAGCCCAGACTGCGCGCCAAATCCTTTTCTAAGTTTACAACCTGACTGCCACGCACACCCTGAGCCGGTTCAATTTCATAGCGGGTGATAACCGGACCAGCAAAAGCATCTAATACTCGTACCTTAACTTTGAATTCAGCCAGTTTTTCTTCAATGGTAATCCCATTTTCAAGTAAGGTTTCTTCACTCTGTCGTGCAGCAGGGTCATAATACGGCGGCAATAATAAATCCATACCCGGAAGCAAAGGTTTTAAAGACGGAGCTGGTATTGATTTTTGAGGTGCAGTCTGATGCAGTGCCTTTCGTAATGCCATGCCGATTGCTGTTTGTGAATCGGATGCAGGAGAATTTATTTGCTCTGTTGGCAGCGGTTGTTGATTCAACCGGGTAACTACACTCACGCTTCTAACTTCTGGCTTTGCTTCAGATAGACTTTTTTGCACCTGTTCCGGCACTAAATCTGGAGTTGTTTCAAACTCATTATCGCCAGCAGCATCTGGCAACCAATTATCAGAAACTTCGACATCAGTATTTTCTTCTTCCGCTGCGGCCTGCTCAGAATTAAAAGATGATACTTCTTTCTGTTCTTCAGAATCGTTGAAATACGGGTCTTCAGTGGCCAGCACAGGATTTTCAACCACATCCGCTTCTTTGCTGCTTTCCTCATCGGTGTAGGAAACAACTGCATCATGGGTAGGGTTTAAATCACTAAAAGAGGTCGCATTTGCATAGCCATTACTACTTATACCTGACACAGGTGGTGGTATATCCGGCGCATACGTAAATTGATTTCCTACAGAGGGATCAGCATCATGCATAATGCTGTCACGATGTTCGTCCTCATCAAATACTGAAGAGTTGTAATCATCATCTACAGTAAAAGAATCATCCGCTGATGGTACCGCAACTACTGGCGCAGCAGCCATGGCTGCCGGCATCGGCTGAAAAGGTGTAAAACGTGTAGATAGTGGTGTATGTTCACTGCCTGCCACTCCTGTATAGGGGCTTACGGCCGACATATCAGCTACTGGAGTAGTCATCCGCACAGCATGGCGCTTACCAATTCGAGCAGCCGCCGGAATCACACTTTCGCGTACTACAGGCCGCTGAAATTTCTGCTTATTTAAAGGTGAATCGGTTTTAGCCAGATTAGCGTAAATTTCATCTTCCGCAATAACCGGTACACTATAGCCAGAATTAGCATGAGTGAACGTTTCCTGATGGCGCTGACGAGCCAATCTCTGGCGCAACAAATTTAAACGGATATCTTCTTCATTTATGACATGAACCCCATTGTGTTCACTACGCTGTCTAGGTTCGTGATGAGCGTGAGCAGAAAGGGAGTTTGCTGCATGTGCCAGATGCGAAGGAACGCCAACTGAGTTTCCCAATTTGCGCTGAGTAGCCTGCTGTAAATCATTTAAATCGAAATTTTTCAGCGCCCGAGCCTTGAGCAAAGCGGCTTGTTCAGCCTTAGTATGCAAGCGAACTCTGTTTAACGCCGGATCATCAGGAGTAATTTCTCTGGCATGCCTATTCTGCTGTTTTTGGCTATTTACTGGCTTATGCTGCCAGTTAATCTGTATCACCTCTAGCGCCGGAGCAGATTCAGCTACCGCATCCGTTAGAGGATGAGTAGCTACCTTACGTGTAGCTTCTGCTAATGTGATAACTTCCAGTTTTTTCTTCTGATTAAATACCACCGCTGGCTCAGCCACTTCTTCACTGCTTACCAAAATTTTTTCTGTAGTGGACTCTTCTTCCGTATCTGCTATCAGTTCCTTATCAGTGTAGGAGACATCAACCACTTTTGGTTCAGACTCAGTTTTATTTTCGGCGGAAGATTGCATTTCCTGTGTTGAGAAAGAATCTGCTATCGGCAACTGTGTGTTGTTTGCTTCCGGCATTTCTTCAGCAGTTTTTGCCTTCGACTGTAGATATTCTTTATCTAGCGTAGCAGGATAAGGCGTTTCGGTTTTTAAAGGTTTCGGGCTTGCCTCAGTTACAGTAATCTGTCGGGCTAGAGGATGTTTTATGGGCAACTGAGGCTTGCTCGCTACAGAATCCATTGCATCAAGCTCAGCTTGTACATTCTGCTCTGATGTTGCTGACGCAATTTCCGCCGGTGCTGCTGGTACTTTCTGTAAAGAATGTTGTGATTCTGCTGACGATTGTACTTTCTGTTGCTGCTGACTACGCCGCACTGCTAATTTTCTCACTATACTTTTCAGCAATGATACAGGAGCCGGAGCTGGAGACGACACTTTACTGTGCTTTAAATGCTCTTCATAGCGGGTTAAATAGGTCATTTCCAGCTGCCATTTACGCTCTTCAATATTGCGCCACCAGAGTAATGCGCCTATAGCCATAATTAACAGTAATAATACAATCCACCACATACGTATTCACGCTGCCTTTTGGTTAAAATCCGGTTTACAGACTCTTTTATTTTATTCGTGCTCCAACTGCACTTCTAAATTATCAATTAGACGTGTCGTCCCCAGTATAGCAGCCGCAACAATTACCAGATTTTTATCAGAAATCTGAGCTTTTGTCAGCGTTTGTGCGTGTCTGACTTCAATATAATCCACTTGCCAGCCATGCTGTTGCAAATAGGTTGCTGCACTATTTTCTAAAGCAGCAAATTGCCGATTTCCTTTTCGCATTGCTTCAGCCATAGTCCTCAACTGCGCCGATAGCTGCGCTGCCTGTTCACGTTGTTCAATTGTCAGATAGCCATTACGGCTAGACAAAGCCAAACCACTATCAGCACGCTCAATTTCAACTGGAATAATGTCAATATCCATATTCAGATCCTGCACCATTCCCTTTATTACCGCCAGTTGTTGATAATCCTTTTTACCAAAACACGCCACATCCGGCTGCACAATATTAAAGAGCTTTGTCACAATTGTGGCCACACCTCGAAAATGGCCAGGACGACTACGGCCGCAGAGCTCATTCTGAATAGCCGGAGGTTCAACAAAATATTGCTGCGTTCCATTTGGATACAATTCTGTTTCTGACGGCGCAAACACCACATCAGCACCAGCCTCAGTCAGCTTTTCCACATCCTCAGCCAATGTCCGCGGGTATAGCTCAAAATCTTCGCCCACTCCAAACTGAATGCGATTAACAAATATGCTCACCACTACCGCATCAGCATGTGCTTTGGCAGTACGCACCAAAGCCAGATGACCGGCATGCAAGTTTCCCATTGTCGGCACCAGAGCCACCCTTTTCACTTGCTTGCGCCATGAACGCAGTTCAGTAATGGTATGAAATATATGCATTATTTATCCTGTTAGACTTAATCAAATTACACCAGCACAAAATTATGTAAAGTCATGTCTCCATGAAAGCGGGATTATAGCACCGCTAAGCAGTATCACAGTGTACGGATAAAGCTTGTATCAACAGTGAAATATGTTACTATCAAGCCATACATGGCGATAAGGATGCATATTTTGAAATGCAAACCATTGTATGGTAAGCAGCCTTCAGCCAATAATTTCAATAGAATTCAGGGAGTGTATATGAAAATCAAATACTGGCTGACCGCTGTAGCCGCGTGTTCTGCACTGATACTATCTGCCTGTGGTGGCAGCAACAGCAATTCTGCTTCTGCACCTGCTCAGTCCGGTGCAGATAAAACCTATATAGTTGGCACCAATGCCGAATTTGCACCTTTTGAATCCCGCACAGCCGACGGTTCGCTCACCGGTTTTGATATTGATTTGCTCAACGCCATGGCCAAAGCTGGCAATTTCAAAGTACAGTTTAAAGATCAGCCATGGGATGGACTATTTGCTAGCCTCAACAACGGCGATCTAGACATTGTGGCTTCCGGTGTGACCATCACTGATGAGCGTAAACAAAGTATGCTATTTAGTGACCCGTATTTTGATATTTCTATGATGGTACTCACACCAAAAGCCAAAACATTCCATTCGCTGGCTGAATTAAATAATATGCATCGTGTAGCCGTAGCCACAGGCCAAACTGGTGATTTGGCAGTACAAAAAGTATTGGGTGCGCAAAGCACAAAAATTGCCCGTTTTGACAGCGTGCCCCTAGCCATCAAAGAGCTTGAAAATGGTGGTGTAGAAGCCATGGTATCCGATGGTGCCGTAATCAGTAATTATGTTAAAGCCAACGGTGCTGATAAATTCACCATTAATAAGGTACCCGAATTCGGTGTTGACCATTACGGCTTTGTGGTTCGCAAAGGCGATACAGCCACAGTGGAGAAACTGAATGATGCACTGAAAAAAATCCGCGCTAGTGGCGAATATGACAAAATATACGCAAAATACTTTTCCAACTAAACTTTAATTTGCATTCAGAAGAAAAAAAACAGCCCGTTATCCTGAATAGCGGGCTGAACTGTATGGGTCAACATTCTGGCCAAAGCCATATCTACTTTAGTTTCCATTTCTTCAAAACGCATCTGCACATTTGGCTTTTATTTCACAGCGTTCTAAAATAGCCAACTCGTTAAAATAAGCTAAAACTAAAATGAGTTATCAAATAACGGTTTTACCAGCCGGTGAAACTTTTCAGGCACCAGAGGGAGCATCGCTGCTACAGGCAGCAATCGATCAGGGAATCATGCTGCCGCATGCGTGTAAAAGTGGCTGCTGCGGAGCGTGCAAAGCTCAGCTAGTCAAGGGTCAAACTACTGAAATCAACCCACAGTCTGCCCTGAACAGTAATGACACAAATCAGCAGGATATATTACTGTGCTGCCAAAGTGCCAAAACAGACCTAACTCTATATTTGCCCAACTATAATGGCCATTCAGCTCAACCAGTACAAACGCTGACTGCACGAATTGAAGATATTCGCTATTGTGGCCATACTGCCATCCTATCGCTGAAGCTGGCACAGCGAAAACCATTTCATTTCACTGCCGGCCAGTATATCGATATTGTGCTATCCGATAATCAGCGCCGTAGTTATTCGATAGCGGGTTTTGACACAAACCGCCGGCAGTTAATTATCCATGTACGACGTCACCATGGTGGCGTCTTTTCCGAACAACTCTTTGATGGCCGCTTGCGCCCGAAAGACATTCTGCATTTTCACGGGCCACTGGGCAATTTTCAGTTAAACAGCCAGCAAAAACCACTTATTATGTTGGCCTCCGGTACCGGTATTGCACCGATTGAAGCCATGCTGGAAACACTGAAACAACAGCAATTTCAACTACCGGTATCAATATACTGGGGTATGGCAGCAGAAGAAAATTTGTATGATGCTGCCGTGCTGGATAAGCTTTGTTCTGAGTTAGCACAGGCACAGTGGTCAGCAGTATTGTCGCATCCCTCGGCATTATGGAAAGGTGCACGTGGCTATGTTCAACATGCGGCACTGGCTGCTCATCCAGATATGAATAAATATGAAGTGTATGCATGCGGCCATCCGCAAATGATACATCAGGCCAAAAATTTATTTACAAATCAGGCTGGATTGCCTGAAGACGCATTTTTTGCTGATAACTTCACCCCAGCTGTCTGAGTGATCTATGAAACTAACACCCCGTAAACATTATGCACTGAATGTATTACTCTTACTTATTTACAGCATCGTAATGATTTATGCACTGGCCTACCCGCCAAATCCTAACCGCATAATTGAAACATGGCTGGTCAGCATATTATTGCAACGTTTCTGCTCACGACTATGGTGCATCATGATGTGGCTGAGCGCAATCATTGTTCTGTTCTATCATCCTACTGCGACTCTGTACGGAAGACCGAGTTTTGGCATCGTCACTTCATTACTTAGTACCACAGCCAGTGAAGCAAGTGAATACATAGCAGCCATATCATGGCATACCTATGTAATGACAATTGTTCTGGCCGCTATACCGCTACTCATTATGCGTTTCAGCCGCCATACGGCTGTCCCACGCTGGCGCGGCTACTGGGCTATTCCGTTTGTAATCGTACTAATGGTAATGACAGTACAGACAGCGCGCAAAGGCTATACTACCGGTGGATTTGCCTTACGTGCACAGCCAATAGAATTTCTGGCCGATGCTTATCTGCAACCACGTGCCTACTTCGCCGAACTAGCAAAGATGAAAGCCGACTTAGCTAAACCAGATAATTGGCAAATTAGCAGTAGTCAACAGCAATACCGCAACTATGTATTGATTATTGGTGAAAGTGCCCGCGCAGATTATTTACATCTATACGGATTCAAATATCCGGACACCCCATTTCTGGACAAGCACGCCAGCATCATCATGGATAACATGCTGTCTGCCGGTCCCAATACGCCCATCTCGCTCTTACATGGTCTTACCCTTAGCCATGGTAAATCATTCTCAATTCAGAATAATGTGATTACTCTGGCGAAAAAAGCCGGTATGGATACAGCATGGTTGTCAAATCAGGGGGCACTTGGACAATACGATACATCCATTTCAACGATTGCTCATCAGGCCAATCACGTCACATTTCTAAAAACTACCGGCTACGATTTCGGCCAACGCAGTTATGATAATCAGCTCATTGAGCCATTGCAGAAAGTACTGGCTCAGCCTCTGGTTGCTGGTCAGTCCCGCCTGATTGTATTGCACATTATGGGTTCTCATCCCAATCCATGCGACCGGCTACCCAACCCGCCACAGCACTATGTGGAAAATAACAATAGTAATTGCTATATCGATACCATTCGTCAGACAGACACTCTATTAAGCCAGATATATACAACATTGCAGCAAAATGGTGAGCCTTTCAGCATGTTGTATTTTAGTGACCATGGCCTGAGTCATGACAAAAACACTTTTGAGAAAAACAGTTTAGTACGTTCTTCAAGCATCCTGCGCCACAACGACCATTTTTATCAGAATTATCATGTCCCGTTAGTCATTATCAACAGTGGTCAGCCTCGGCAGACACACAATCAGGCTCAGCGTAGTGGGCTGGAACTATTAGACGGAATTGCACAATGGCTGGGCATCCACTCACCACAACTACCATTTGCCAATCAGTTTTTCAGCACGACAAACAGTAACAATCCGCAAGTTCTCGACTTCAACCAGCATTTACAATCCGTCAAACAGCTGCGGAATGATCCTTTGCCTGCAGATTTACAGTAAATAAACTCACTATACTAACTATCTGTAATAAAAAATAAATATCCCTGCCCAATTTATTCAGCAGGGATATAACATTAATTTTGATTTAATTTTCTTAAACATTTTCATTTGATTTGTATCAAAACACACTCAAATGAAAACATTATAATGAATTTACTTTGATTGGTTTCCTCTTGATGTGTGTGTTTAAGTGTGGCGTTTCGCCACACTTTTTTTTATTTTAATTTTAGCTTTCTTAATCAAATCATTCAATTGTTACCGATTCCTTTTTCTTAGAACCGGATTGATTGGCGGTAGAAAAAACCAGCTCCACTTCATCAGACTGCGGCAAATAATCAATCAATACATCCCCCCCTTCACTCAGACGGCCGAAGAGCAACTCATCAGCCAGCAGCTTACGAATACGCTCCTGAATCAACCGGTGCATGGGACGAGCACCCAATGCAGCATCAAAACCGTGTTTGGCCAAATAGCTGCGTAAAGTTGGTGTAAATTCTGCCACCACCTGTTTAGCCAGCAACTGCTGCTCCAGTGCCAACAAAAACTTATCCACGACTTTCGCAATTATCGCTTGATCCAGAGCCGTAAATGGCACAATTGCATCCAGACGGTTGCGGAATTCAGGCGAAAACGCTTTCTCAATAACGGCCAGACTATCGACTTGTCCGCGCTTTCCTGTAAAGCCCAAATTAGGCTTAGCCAATTCAGCAGCACCGGCATTGGTGGTCATAATCAGAATAACATTCCGGAAATCCGCACTGCGTCCATTATTATCCGTAAGATTGGCATAATCCATCACCTGCAACAACACATTGAACACATCCGGATGTGCCTTTTCAATTTCATCCAGTAGCAGCACACAATATGGTTGCTTATTGACTGCATCAGTAAGTAATCCGCCCTGCTCAAAGCCCACATAACCCGGCGGAGAACCAATTAGACGCGAAACAGCATGTGGTTCCATATATTCCGACATATCAAACCGCAGCAAAGGCAAGTCCAGCAGCTGCGCCAGCTGTTTGGCAACTTCAGTTTTGCCAACGCCGGTCGGGCCGGCAAACAAAAAGCTGCCAATCGGCTTATCAGGCTGTTTGAGACCAGAGCGCGCCATTTTAATAGACGCCACCAGTACATCAATAGCTTGATCTTGTCCAAATACTTTTGCTTTTAAATTATCAGCAAGAAAGCGCAATACCTGCTTATCATCATGTGAAACGGTGGTTTCTGGAATACGTGCAACTTTTGCCACAATCGCCTCAATTTCAGCACGGCCGATAACTTTACGTTGTCTGGATTTCGGCTGGGTTTTTTGTGCTGCCGCGGCCTCGTCTATAATATCAATAGCTTTATCTGGCAGAAAGCGCTCATTAATATAGCGAGCAGACAACTCAGCAGCTGCCTGAAGCGCACCTCGCGTATAGCGTACCTGATGGAAATTTTCAAATGCAGGTCGCAACCCTTGTAATATCTGCACCGTTTCAGTTACCGATGGTTCTACAATATCTATTTTCTGAAATCGTCGGCTTAAAGCATGATCCTTATCAAAAATAGTACGGTATTCCTGATAAGTTGTGGCGCCAATACAGCGCATACTACCTTTAGCCAATGCCGGCTTAAGCAAATTAGACGCATCCATCGTGCCGCCAGACACACTGCCGGCACCTATAATGGTATGAATTTCATCTACAAACAATACCGCCTTATCTAGTTCGCCCAATTCTTTAATAACGGCTTTCATCCGTGCTTCAAAATCCCCGCGATACTTAGTACCGGCAAGCAAAGCGCCCATATCCAGCGAAAAAACCACTGATCCTTTGATAGATTCTGGCACCTTATCATGTACCAGCATATAAGCCAGCCCCTCTGCCAGTGCCGTTTTACCCACACCGGCTTCACCTACCAGTAAAGGATTATTCTTACGCCGCCGGCACAAAGTCTGAATCAGGCGCTGCATCTCCTCATTACGGCCAATAAGCGGGTCAATTCGGCCGGCAAGAGCCTCCCTGTTCAGATTAACAGTATAATTTTCTAAAGCTTTTACTTCAGCGTTGCCCGCATCTGCCTCATTATTTTGTTCAGTATTTTTATTCTGAACCGGATTATGATTACCAAGTGTCAGATAGCGCAGCACATCCAGACGGTTCACCGACTGCGATTCAAGAAAATAAACAGCATGGCTGTCCTTTTCAGACATAATAGCCACCAGAACATCCACAGGTGTCACCTTACCTTCAGTATGCGCAGCACGTACATGCACAATTGCCTGCTGCAATACACGCTGAAATCCAAGCGTAGGCTCCAACTCAGACTGCTCTGCCACGCTTTCCGGCAACACCGGTGTATTCTCATGGATACTTTGCTGAAGCTGTTTGGCTAGCAATTCATTATCCACTCCTACAGCCCGTAGCACCCCACTCACATCTTCACTTTGCTGCAACAGGCCGAGCAGTAAATGCTCCACACCAATAAACTCAAACGCATGGTTCCGAGCCTCGGCATAAACATACTGCAGAATTTTTTCTAGTTGCGCCGAAATCATACCCGACCTCCTGACAAAGTAACATTTTCAATTCAGAATGCAACATACAGCATTATCAGCATATACATGAAGCACTCACGTTAAAAATCAAGTAACACCCGCCGAGTGTACCGTGGCATCTAGGTTTTAATACAACATCTCATTCTTCTTCAGTCAGACACCTCAAAGGAAAGCCAGCCGCTTCGGCACGTTCAAGCACCTGATTGCATTTGGTTTCGGCAATATCCTTCTGAAACACCCCACACACACCGCGTCCAGACTCATGCACCATCAGCATAATGGCAATCGCCTGAGTATGTGGCAAATGAAACACTTCCATGAGTACAGTTACCACAAAATCCATCGGTGTGTAATCATCATTCAACAATACCACTTTATAGCGCTTCGGTGGCTTTAACATGCTTTCCTGATTCTGGCTAACAGTTTGTGTTCTAGTATTTGACATTGTGCATAAATCTACATGTATCTGTGGGTTTTTAGTAACGGTTTTAATAATTTTATCATTTTTCGGTAAGCTTGCTTGACGTTAGTTCTTAACCTATGTAAAAAGACTACTTAACAAGTCAGACATAGACTGCCAAACAAATAGTTGTACACCTGTTCACTAATTTGTAGGTTCTACTGTGTCGCAAACTTGTTCTTTATTTTGTTTTTTATGTATAGGAAGTTTCATGGCAACTGGTATTGTTAAGTGGTTTAACGACGCTAAAGGTTTTGGTTTTATTACACCTGATGAAGGTGGTGAAGATTTGTTTGCTCATTTCTCTGCAATCAATATGAACGGCTTCAAAACCTTGAAAGAAGGTCAACGCGTATCTTTTGACGTGACCACCGGTCCAAAAGGTAAACAAGCGGCCAACATTCAGGCAGCTTAATCTTAGCCGGTTGTCCGGTTAGACAAAAATAGCGGCAATGCCGCTATTTTCTGTTTGATACTGAATATACTTACATTCTGCAATTACCAGTAGCCTGTCATTTATTCATATCAGCTCAATTAGGGCCAGTTAGTTAGTTTAGACACATCAAATTTAATAGAATTCAAATAAGAAACTGAATTTGCTAAATAAATGACTGGTCCGATTTTTAATTTATGTATTTAAAAAACCTGAATAATGTCCTGATTCAGAAAATCCTATCCATTCCCCATCAGAATACAATTTCATAAGCAACCATATTAACCACCCTGCTGTTCTATTTATCTAAACTTCTTACCGATCTGCACAAAAAAACCGCAGCCTATTAGAAGCTGCGGTCTTCAACTCAAATCTGATAGTTATTCTGCTTGAACGGATGTTCCGGCTGGAAGCAGTAAATTTAGCACTATCGCCAGTAAAGCACATAGTCCTACACCAGCAAAAGCCATGGTACCGATTTTCACAACCATGCCACCTACACCCACAATCAAAACAGAACTCACAATCACCAGATTACGCGGTTGCATTAAATCCACTTTAGCATCAATCAGTGTTTTTAGCCCCAGAGAAGCAATCGTGCCAAATAGTAGCAACATGATACCGCCCATTACAGGCAACGGAATTGAGCTCAGAAAAGCATTAAATTTGCCAAAAAAGGCCATTAAAATCGCAAACACAGCTGCCCATGTCATAATTACCGGATTACTATTCTTGGTAATCATCACCGCACCGGTAACTTCACCGTAGGTTGTTACCGGAGGGCCGCCGATTAAACCGGCAATACACACACCCAAACCATCTCCAGCTAAAGTTCGATGTAAACCGGGGTCTTTCACATAATCATTACCCGTCACCTTACCAATAGCCATAATTCCGCCAATGTGCTCAATAGCCGGCGCAATCGCTACCGGCAGCATAAACAGCGCAGCCTGCCAATTAACTTGCGGAGTAGCAAAATGGGGAACAGCAAACCACGGCGCCGCAGCCATAGCACTGGTATCCACCATTCCGGTTAGCAATGCCATTATATAACCGGCTGCCACGCCTATCAGAATCGGAATCAAACGCATCATCTTACTGCCGAATACCGTCACAATTACTGTTACCGCAAAAGTAAAACCTGACAAAAACAGCGAATGCGCATAATCCACAACTTGTTTATCACCGGACTTACCCATAGCCATATTACAGGCTACCATTGCCACAGAAAGCCCAATTACCATAATCACCGGACCAATAACCACCGGCGGCAGCAAACGGTGCACCGAAGCCAGCCCGCGCCACTTAATCAGCGCAGCAAAGACAAAATACATAAAGCCAGCAGCAAACAGGCCAAACATAGTCGAACCCAAACCCCATTCCTGCATGGCATATATAATCGGGGCAATAAATGCAAACGAAGAACCCAGATATATCGGCACCTTACGTTTAGTACAAATCTGAAATAATAATGTGCCAACACCCGCACCCATCAGCGCCAGAGCTGGATTTAGCCCTGTTAACAACGGCACCAGAACCATGGCACCAAAGGCCACAAACAAAATTTGTGCGCCGGCCAGCGCTAGTTTAAATTGGTGTCCCACCCAGACACTCCCCATAAAATAATCAAAAACTCTTCATTATAGTCTAGTACCAAATAAAAAATAGTTATAATTTGTCGCCAATCAGCTAAAGCTTGAATAATTTAATTAATTTTTAAATCATAGCCTTATTTGTAAATTTAAAAAATAATTTCCATTAACTCTTGCGTATTTGTTCATTATTGCGCATAATGCGCCTCTCTTTAGCCGGCATAGCTCAGTTGGTAGAGCAGCTGACTTGTAATCAGAAGGTCCCGAGTTCGACTCTTGGTGCCGGCACCAGTTAAAAAAAAGCGTAATCAAACGATTACGCTTTTTTATTTGCAATTTAATCATTACATCTCTCGAATATCAGTCCACAATCTAAGTTTTCCTTTCTACACACCTAATCTAATAATAACGCATCCGCCATACAACCTATGGATTACAACGCTAAACAGCTAAGCCAGCCGAAACAAATCATCCAGTACAAATAATAGACTGACTTTTTATTTTCTGAAGATTTAGAGTCGAAGAAGCCTCCCACTCCTTCAAATCCATTGAGTATCTTGCTTTTCAAGTCATTCCCAACGCTATATTGCACCTTCACCCATAAAAACAGCCATAACTCATCCCAATTTACATAATTGATAACTGAAACAATTAATTCAGGCATTTATATTTACTTTAAAATAATGGTTGTGTTGTTAAACTCTTGACCATGTCCAAAAAAAATATTGTTAGGCAATACTATCCAACTGCATTAGATGCAACCAATAAATAAAATTGATTAATAAATTTTAGTATTTATTAATCAATTCATATTAGAACACCCTCATCACAAATTAATAATTCAATACAGCAAATAACAAAAAATTTAATTAAAATAAATTGTTAATCAATTATCTTCATCTCAAGTAACTATTACATCTGTTAAATTATTGTTAGCAGAAACCAATAATTTGTTTTAGAATATGCAAAAGCTGAACCAATATCGCCCATCCACCTGAGCTGCTCAGGATTACTGGATGGCGTTTTTAATTGTGGCCGACTCAGCATAATGTAACTTGCAATAATCAACTCATGTCTCATACTACCTATCAGTTAAAACCGCATGAACGCCCAATGATGGCCGGTTCCCCTTCTTTTCCGGATCATCCGTGGAAACGCCGCGTCTGCTATGCCATCATCGGCGTGATCGTAGGCTTAACTGCCGGATTTACCAATGGCATGATGCTGGCCAATATTCCTCAGATTCAAGGCTATTTGGGGCTGACACCCGAGCAAGGAGGCTGGATACAAGTCTCTTATTACATGTTTAGTGCCATTATTAGCGTCTTACTGTTTAAAATTCGACAGAATTTCGGCTTGCCACGTTATGTAAGCTATATCGTTACGGGACTAATCATTACCAACTGCCTGCAATTCTTTTTCCATGATTATCATATGGAATTATTTGCTCGCGGCATGAGCGGACTCGTAGGTGGCAGTTTAAATAGCATGGCCATGTACTACATGATGCAAGCCATGCCCGCTATACATCGCGGTAAAGGCATACTACTCGGCCTCGGCTTGACCCAGCTAAGCCAGCCGCTGGCCAGATTTCTTTCCCCTTTGCTGTTGCAGCACGAACAATTTCAGCTAGTGTTCAGCTTTCAGCTTGGCATGGCGTTGCTGGTATGCGGAGCCGTATGGCTACTTCCTATTCCTTCTGGCTATCTGGAAAAATCATTCGAAAAAATCGACCTAATTAGTTTTCCTCTAATGGCTGCAGGTATCGCCTTTATTTCCGCTGGTGCAGTGCAAGGACGCATTGTTTGGTGGGACAAAGACTGGATTGGCTGGCTGTTTGTTGCCGGCGTTGTATGCTGTATGCTTTCCGTAATTATTGAATACAACCGCAAGCGGCCAATGTTTGATATCAAATGGATGATGCATACCAACGGCATGTTGCAGGTATTGGTTTTCGGCTCACTTATCCGCGTAGCCCTGTCCGAGCAAAACATGGGTGCAGCTGGTCTAATGACAGCCTTAAGTCTAAGTAACGATCAGATGATTCATTTCTATGCCGTAACATCTTGTGGCGCAGCATTGGGACTAATGACTAGCGTACTAACATTCAAACCTACCGATATTAAATTACCACTGGTGATTTCCTTCGCCATCATCGCCATTGCCAGCTTTATGGAAGTTGGACAAAATCAGTGGTCGCGACCAGTGAATTTTTACCTACCAGAATTCATGATTGCTTTTGCATCATTATTCTTTTTCGGTCCTGTAATGATGGAGGGTATGATTCGCGCGCTCGCCAAAGATCCTGTTTACATCATGAGCTTCTCCGCTGTATTTGGATTTTCACAAACGGTCGGTGGTCTAATTGGTTCAGCTCTGCTGAACGCCTTTATCACCATCCGTACCCGTGTGCATTTAATCAATAGCGCCGATGGTTCCTATTTAACTGACCCTCAGGTTAATCAGCTTATCCAGCAAAATGCGCAAGCCAGCCAGCGATTCAGCTTCGACAGCACATGGAATCACGCATATGGCGTGAGTAAATTGATTCAGCAAGATACCATGCTGGCACAAGTAGCCGCTTACAATGATTTATTCGTTACCGTAGGCATCGGTTCATTAATCTGTTTTCTAGTAGTTGGCGCACAACGCTGGTGGCATCAGCTACATGGCACCAACCCTATCGGAAAAGAACTCAGAGGCTTTGCAGCAGCACGCCAGCGCGCGATGCAGGAACCGCCCAAACAATAAGCTAAAATAATATTTAGGATAATAATGACAAACACACCACAAAACACATCCGGACAAAAACCGGATACCGAAACAAACAAGCCTGAAACCTCGGCATCTGCCACCCAAAATTTAGGCAGCGCCTCTTCATCAGCACAGACAGGTGACAAACAGACCAGTTCAAATCAAAATAACGGTGCTGCGGCCGCCGGCCAGAATAACACGTCACCCAATCAGTGGCAGCCGCCTAAACGAAAATGGTTTGTCACCGCTATGCTGGTGCTGGTGCTGATGCTGGGTGTACTAATGATTTTACGCGCATGGAAATTGCCACCATTTCGCAATTCCATGGTTTCTACCGATAATGCTTATGTACGAGGCCAGACCACTATCATTAGCCCACAGGTCACCGGCTATGTTACCAAAGTATATGTACAGGATTTTGACGAAGTAAAAGCTGGACAGCCACTTATTCAGATAGATGATCGCATCTATAAACAGAAAGTAGCGGCTGCGGAAGCCGGAATTGGTCTGCAAGATAGCTCCCTAGCTAATTACGAACAAAACCGACGTATCAAAGAAGCCAATCTGGTTGCAAGAGAAGCAGATATAGCCAACGCACAGGCTCAGCTGGAAAAAGCACAGGCCGATATGGCAAGGGTAAATGTGCTAGTGGCAGATGGCTCTCTGTCTTTGCGTGAGCGTGACCAGACACGTGCCGCATTAAAACAGGCACAAACCGGCGTTGCAGAAGCCAAAGCCCAGTACCGCGTTGCTCAGGAAGACCTGAAAAGCACCCATGTCAATAAGGGCGGCCTGAAAGCCAATGTGGATAATGCACATGCCCAGCTAGGTCTGGCACAGATTGACCTGTCCAATACGGTAGTGAGAGCGCCGGAAAACGGACGTCTAAGTGAAATCAGCGTTAAAAATGGCCAACTAGTAAATGCTGGCACACAATTAATGTTTCTGGTACCGGCACGCAAATGGGTAGTGGCCAATTTCAAAGAAGCTCAGACAGCCAATATTCGAGTTGGTCAGCCAGCATGGTTTACCGTAGACGCATTAAACGGCGCCAAAATCAGAGGCACAGTGGAAAAAATCTCACCAGCTGCAGGCAGTGAATTTTCCGCCATCAAACCTGATACTACCACTGGCAACTTTGTCAAAGTACCGCAACGCATTGCCGTACGCATCCGTATCGATAACCATAATGAACTATTTGAACGCCTGCGCCCCGGCATGTCGGTAGTAGTCAGTATTGATACCACTAGGGTGAAAGCATGAACGCCCCATTGATTAAGTTATCCTTACTTACGGCTATGGCTATCAGCCTCAACGGTTGTATTCCTCGTATACCGGCTGTACCGGCCACAGCACGAGTACAAGCCCCCGCTCACTGGCACGAACAATCCACAACAACTAGTCAGAACGCAGATGCTCAATGGTGGAAACAGCTGAATGACCCTGTGCTGGATCAGCTCATCAATGAAGCTCTAACAAACAATATTGATTTAGCTCTGGCTCAGACCCGTGTTCAGGAAGCACTGGCTCAGGAACACGCCTCGCGTGCCTCGTTGCTACCCACACTGGAGGCCAGCGGTGGGACCACCCGCCAGAAAAGCCTGAATGCGTTTGGAGTAGCCACTTTAACACGAGTAGAACAGCCCAGTTTTCAGGCCGCCTATGAACTGGATGTATTTGGTAAAAACCGCCATGCCTATCAGGCTGGCCGTTTAAACCGACAAGCCACTGAAACGGCCGAAGCAGCAACACACCTGAGTGTAATCAGCACCACAGTGAAATCCTATATTACCCTACGAGCTCTGGATGAAAAACTCAATCTGCTACAAAAAACATTAGATGCACGACAGCGCGAACTGAAAATTGCCCAGTCCAAAGCCAATGTTGGTTATACATCCAAACTTGAGCTAAATCAGGCACAAGCAGAGTATGCCGCCACATTGCAGCAGATTCCAGTAGTCCAATCGAGTATCAGCCAGCAAGAACATGCATTGAGTATGCTGGTTGGTTCCAGCAGCCGCACCATTGAGCGTGGTTTACCATTATCCCAACTGCAAGCACCGGCCATTCCTGACATGCTGCCATCTGAACTGATGCAGAATCGTCCAGATATAGTTCAATCTTCATTATTACTGGCTGCCAGTGATGCCAATCTGGCTTTAGCGCGAGCACAGTTTCTACCGTCAGTAAAAATCAGTGCTACTTTTGGCCGCATTTTTTCCACTGCTCCGATTAAAGAACCGGTAAACGTCTGGAGTATAGGCGGCAGTATACTGGCACCCATCTTTGAAGGCGGTAGTATCAAGGCCAACTTTGATTTGAATGTAGCCAGACGCAACGAAGCTGCATGGAATTATCGAAAAACCGTGCTCACAGCGTTAAAAGAAGTGGAAGATCAGCTCTCCGCTAGCTACCGTTTGCAAGAACAGGAACAAGCATTGGAAATGGAGCAGAAAGCACTGGCTAGTGCTCTGCATCACGCTAGCAACCGCTATCATGCCGGATATTCACCTTACTTAGACGTACTGGATAGTCAGCGCAATTTGCTCAGTGTAGAAAGTCAGCTAATTCAGAGTAAAGCGGATTACCTAAACGCACAGGTTTCACTATATCAGGCATTGGGTGGCGGCTGGACACCAGCCATAAACACTGATACCCAGCATTGATATTTGGACTTATTTCTCGAAACAAGCATAATTTTTTAACGGTCAGTCAGCACCCTGCTGCAAATCGGCACAACACCCAGTATGTTAAAATTGATTTTTAATTAGTATTCGTTTAATCAGTTTTATTATGTTTATTGCTTCAGAACACATCGACCGGCTATTACCACAAACCCAGTGCAGGCAATGTGGCTATCAGGGTTGTGCTCCTTATGCACAGGCATTAAGCCGAGGCGAGGCGGCCATTAATCTGTGCACACCGGGAGGTATAGCCGTTATCCGTGATCTGGCGCAATTACTCAATGTACCGGTTATCCCTCCTGCTGACACCAATAAAGCTCAGCAGCCTAAGGCTATAGCCGTCATTGATGAAGACGAATGTATTGGGTGTACCGCCTGTATCAAAGCTTGCCCAGTAGATGCCATTTTTGGTGCAACCAAGCAAATGCATACTGTTATTACCAGCGAATGCAGTGGATGTGAATTATGTCTCCCCCCCTGTCCGGTAGACTGTATCCATATGCAGCCAGTAGCAGACCAATGGTTACCCCGCTCTCGTCTTTTAACTGAAGATATTCAAAATGAGCGCTTTGCCGCTGCTAAACAAGCTCATACCCGTTTCCAACACCGTAACGAACGCTTGCATCGTCTACAAAAACAAAAACAACAGCAACTACAGGCACGGCAGAAGAAAACCACAGCCACAACAACTAAATTAAATTCAGCAAGCAACATCAATCCAGCGGCTCTGATTGCCAAGGCCATGGCTAAAGCGCATACTCAGCAGCAGCAACGACGTGTGCCGGATAATCACGACTCATTTCAGCAACAGCAGATTGCCAAAGCTCAGCAACAGGCCAGCTACCGCCGTGCCATGCGTGATTTCCAGTATGGAAATGAAAAGCAAAAAGCAGAGGCACAGGAATGGCTGCGTTTATACAAACAACAGCACGAATCCCAACAATAATGCGCTTAACCTGACAAAATTAAATAAAAATGCTAAAATTACAGGCTAAATTAAAATAATTTAGCTGTATAAATTAACGAAATTAAACAAATGAAAAAGCTGAAACTGATTCTAGCTACCCTGACTGCCCTGTTGATGGTGAGTGCCTGCGCCATTGCAGACAAACCCAATACCCGTTATCTGTCCGGTAACTGGCAAATTCGTACTTTAAATGGTGAGCCTACTCCTGATACCAGCGCTCGAATCCGTTTCGACCCAAATACACACCAATATTATGCTTTTTTTGGCTGTAATCATATCCAAGGTAACTACCGAGATTTTCGTCACACTCTGCATCTAAGCCAACCGTTCGGTATCGATAAAATGTGTGCCAACATCGAAGATGAACGCACCGGTACCGGTACCCTCGGTTTCGTTAATTCATGGCGTATCATCAACGATACCACCGGAGTGCGGCTGCAACTGCTAGATAAACAGCACTATGTACGTGTCGAAGCTCGTTTATTAAAAGACGCTGACATCGAACAACATTAAGCTTTCCATTACATTATTAGCAATAAATAATCTACAAGCACTTACAAAACAAAATAGCCACATTGTCGTCCGCGACAATGTGGCTATTTAATTACTCTGAATTAATGCGGAGCAATCATATCTTCAGGAATCACCCACTCATCAAACTCTTCGGCAGTGAGAAAACCCAGCTCAATAGCAGCCTGTTTCAGGCTGGTATTTTGCGCATAGGCAGTTTTGGCGATTTTAGCAGCTTTTTCATAGCCGATATGGCGGTTCAAAGCTGTAACCAGCATTAGTGAATGATGCAAATTGGCATCAATTTTCTCACGTACTGGCTCAATACCTTCCGCACAACGCAGATTAAAACTATTACATGCATCTGCCAATAAGCGAACTGATTGCAGAATATTAAACACCAGCACAGGCATAAACACATTCAGTTCAAAGTTACCGGACGCACCGGCTACTGTAATCGTCGTGTCGTTACCCATTACTTGTGCTGCGACCATCGTCATAGCCTCACACTGAGTAGGATTCACTTTACCCGGCATAATACTTGAGCCAGGCTCATTGGCTGGAATAGTAATTTCACCAATGCCACAGCGCGGGCCACTGGCCAGCCAGCGGATATCGTTAGCAATCTTGTTCAGACTTACTGCCAGTGTCTTGAGGCTACCAGAAGCAAACACCACAGCATCACGGCCAGCAAGTGCTTCAAATTTATTTGGTGCAGTTACAAATGGTAAACCGGTCAGTTCCGCTAGTTTTGCTGCCGCTTTTACCGCATATTCCGGATGGCTGTTCAAGCCAGTACCCACAGCAGTACCGCCCAATGGTAATTCATACAACCAATGCAATGCCTGCTGCAAACGTTCCAGACCATGGTCCAACTGGCTAACATAGCCACTGAATTCCTGTCCTAATGTCAGCGGTGTTGCATCTTGCAAATGTGTACGGCCAATCTTAACTATATCTTTGAAGGCTTCAGCTTTAGCCGCCAATGTGTTTCTCAATGCTTTTACTGTTGGCAACAAATGCTGATTAATTTGGATAGCTGTAGCCACATGAATGGCTGTCGGGAATGAATCATTGGTAGATTGAGCATGATTCACATGATCATTTGGATGCACTGGTTTGTAGCTGCCACGAGGCTGTCCGGCAATTTCGTTAGCCACATTAGCCAGAACCTCATTCATGTTCATATTGCTCTGCGTACCAGAACCAGTCTGCCACACAACCAGAGGAAACTGGTCTGCCAGTTCGCCAGCCAAAACACGTTCTGCCGCCTGTACAATCAGTCCGGCACATTCATCACTGATGCGTCCGAGCTGCTGATTGGTCAATGCAGCTGCCTTTTTTACCAAAGCCATGGCCTGAATCATGGCTGGCGGCAAAGTTTCACCACCGATATCAAAATTTTGCAGGCTACGCTGAGTTTGCGCTCCCCAATAAACATTTTCAGATACAGCGATCTCACCCATGCTGTCATGTTCAATACGTGTATTCATAACGTCTCCATGATTGCGCACACATTTTATTTAAAATAAAACAAATATTTGTGCAGCGGTCAGGCATTAACTACACTCGCAGACCCTCTGGAATATATTTAATCCCCATTCTAAAGAAGCTTAATTGTGCAGCGATTCAGCTATCTTAGCCACCAATTTATCACATTTGTAAATAGATATTAATATAAACATAAGATTTGATTATAAATTTCCAACATCATTTACCTATCAACACTAAACTGAACTTAGATATAAATTCCTAAGCTAAGATCCTAACTGCATACCACTCTAACAGCTATTAATTATGAAAAAAAATAATAGAGGGAACAGTTTGTGGCAGAATAGAAACTACCAAACAACACATATAAAATAATGGATATAGCCTTTCAGTTTTCAGCATTACTGGCACTGGGCATAGGTGCACAATGGCTGGCGTGGTATCTGAAACAACCATCCGTACTGTTTCTGTTGTTCACTGGCATAATCATTGGGCCAGTGCTGGGATGGTTTCAGCCTGATAAAGTCATGGGCGACCTCCTTTTTCCGTGTATTTCTTTAGGTGTAGCCATTATCTTGTTTGAAGGCGCCCTTACGCTGCAATTTCACGAAATCAGCCAGCATGGCCGTGTAGTTCAAAATCTGGTGACCTTTGGCACCCTCATTACCATTGCAGTATTATCACTAGCTACTTACTGGTTGTTCAAACTGGATATACGGGTGGCTATACTGTTTGGCGCCCTCGTCTGTGTCACCGGCCCCACCGTTATCGCGCCCATGCTGCGCAGCGTCAGGCCACGTACAAAAATTGCCAATATTCTGCGCTGGGAAGGCATTATTATTGACCCCATCGGCGCCATTGCCGTTGTACTCGTCTATGAGTACATAGTTTCCAACGGCCACGAAAATTCACTGCTGCTTTTTAGCAAAATTGTGCTAGTTGCTGTAATCTGTGGCGGGCTGGGTGCTGTAATTCTCGCCAATGCCATCAAACGCTATTGGCTGCCGGAATACATGCGCAACGTCGTCACCTTCGCATTTGTGCTTATTCTGTTCTCTATTTCCAACTATCTGGAAAGCCAATCCGGCTTGCTCACGGTAACGATTTTAGGACTTACACTAGCTAACTGGCCCCAATTTCCACGCCAAAGTATTCTGGCGTTTAACGAATCCCTTACCTTACTCTTTATTCCGACATTATTCATTATTCTTGCCGCACGTATGGACCTAGCTGCGCTACTTGGTCTTGGCTGGCACGGATTGTTGCTACTGATGATTGCCATGTTCGTTGCGCGTCCGTTGGCCGTTTGGTTTTCTTCTATTCACTCCGGTTTAACCGTGCAGGAAAAACTAATGATAAGCTGGATCGGACCGCGTGGTATTGTCGCAGCCTCGATTGCCTCATTGTTTGCAATGCGTTTAGAGCACCAGCATTTAGCCGGTACAGAATTACTGGCACCATTGGTATTTCTAATAATTATTGGTACCGTGTTGATTCAGGGGCTGGGCGCAAAAACAATTGCTATCATCTTGAAAGTACGCGAACCAGCCAATAACGGCGTACTGATTGTTGGCAGCAATGATGTCGCCCTGATGCTGGCTAATACCCTAAAACAACTGAATATCGATGTTTTGGTTGCCGATTATCACTACATACAGATTGCCCGTGCCCGCATGCAGGGTCTTCGCACCTATTTCGGTAATCCGGTATCAGAAAATGCACAGACACAACTCGACCTAATTGGCATTGGTCATTTATTCGCCGTCAGCCGCGATAAAGAACTGAATACCTTATGTGAACTCCAATTTCGGCATGAATTCGGCGAGCAGAATATCTACCGTATCCGTTTTGCCGAAGAACAGCATTTAACCGCTCGCGCCCAGAAACAACATCAGTTTGTTTCCCGCCAACTGTTTGAAAAAGAGGTGACATTCGGCCGGCTGGAAAACATGCTAAACAAGCAGGCTCGGATAAAAATTACCAACATTACTGCAGCCTACAACTATCAGCAGTACTGTCAAGACCATCCGCAAGCAATTCCTCTGTTCTTACAGGATAAAAACAATACCTTATATATCATCAGCAGTGAATTTCAGCCAGCATCTGCCATTGGCAAAAGATTAATTGCATTGGATTACTGAGCATCGGTTCCGGAAATCTCAGCGAACATTGGCTCATTAAATGATTTGCTGTCTGAATCAGATTACAATTAGCTAATTTTCCGGCCAATCCAACAAGCGCTAATACTGACACGTCTGCCGCACTCGGTGCCAGCAAATATGTAAGCATTGCCAGATAAATCTTCTGCCTGATATAAAATTAATATAAGATGGTTTTATGTGTAAACCATATCGTAAAAATATAAATATTAATTTTTAGTATTTAATATCGATTCAAAAGCTTTCAAACGTTTATGAATCGACAATAGCTCAATAATGGTTTTCCACGAACTAATCAGATATTGGAACGAATCACGCACATTGCCAAACACGTTCAGAATCTGATTAATTAGCCCTAAAGTCATCGTGCCTGCTGCAATCGACGGAGATAATATGAATAAACCGAATAAATTATCCAACTGCATGTACCATGTACTCACCAAATTAAAATAGGCGTAATGAAAATACAATCGGTAGTAATTCACCCTCACCCGCTCAAAAAGCTCTTTTAACGTAGCTGGCTGGGCGCGAGTAATATCATCCTCTCCATATACCAACTCTTTCCGGTAAGCTGCTTCTACTTTCTGATTATTGAATTGCAATCCCGGTAGCTTAATCCCCACCACCATCAGCAGTACCGTACCAAATAAAGACCAGCCTATCGCCGCCCAAACCAGCGAGTATTTAATTTCACCAATCAATGCAAGCACAGGTACATGGCTCGACAATTCAAATAGAATCGGTAAAAAAGCAATCAGCACCATCACAGCCCGTACCAGACTGACACACAATTCTTCCACAATAGTGGCAAAACGCATTGTATCTTCCTGTACTCGCTGAGAGGCTCCCTCTACTGTATGTAATTTTGGCCAGTGGTCTATATAATACTGGTTCATCGCAGTGCGCCAGCGAAACACATAATGGCTGACAAAAAAAGCATTCAGCATAATCATAGTCACCGAAACCATCGCAATCAGCAAAAACGTCAGCATATTCTGATAAATATTACTGATTGGCCCTCCACCACTGCTAAGCATCTTCTGTATCATGTCCCAGAACGGTCCATACCAGGCATTAATCGCCACACTTACCTGCACATTAAACCAGATGTTAAACAGAATTAATGCCGAACCCCATATAGACCAACGCTGCCATGGATGGCGTGCCACCACCGACCAGAAAACCGCGAATATCAACGTAGCCAGCACAAACCAGATATAAAACCACACAAAAGCAGGCGACCAAAAACGTGAAAGGCCAATGGCCAGAGGCTTATCAGCATAGCCTTGCGGAAAGCCGAACCATTCACCTGCAGACTTACCTCCTGTATACCAGAGAGCAATATTTAAACCAATCCACAAAATGGCAGACAAAAAAAACCAACGAGGCTTAGGAAAAAACGACTGGAACACAATTTCATCCTGACAAAAAAAACTACCGGTTAAAAAAAGATGGTTTCAACAATGTCAGCTCGTGCGTCACCAGCCACATGCATGCATCAGCGGAGATTGTAAAGAAGCTATTAAAAAGCGAGTGACTTGCAAAGTCAATCAATATAGTTAAGCCAGACACGGATTTAGTTTAAATATCTGTTTGTTGTGTCTGTATGTGTTAAGCACAGCAATTTGGCTTAGAGCATCCATTTTAAAATGGGTTTGGATTTATTCGTGAAAATTACGTTTCAAAAAATCCACCAGCAGAAAATGAGCAATGGCTAGAAATTTTAAAATATGCCATTTTTTCCACAAAAAAATTATCCTCTATATTAAATATTTATTAGCTTATTTCACTATAAAAAGCAAAGAAACAAACCCATTATTATTATATTTTTAAGCATCAAAAATACTTAAACGGTGCAAGCAAACTAACGTACAGCCGACATCACGTTCCTGTAGTGCTTAATTTTTCATATCATTCAGGGCTATTTTGCAGACCTAAAGTAATTAAATCAATTACCATGCGTGCAGAATTTTGGCCTGCTTGCTGTAAAAACTCATCAAAACTGATGGCAGCATTAGCGTCACCATTATCGGAAATGGCTCGGATGATGACAAACGGGATATGCAACTGATAGCAGGTCTGAGCAATGGCAGCGGCTTCCATTTCCACCGCCAGCACATCAGCAAATTTATTTTTGATGGCACTGTTCTGCTCGGCAGTACCAATAAACTGATCTCCACTGACTATCAAGCCTGTATGGATATGTGCACCAGTGAATACTTGCGCCGCGCAAGTAGCTGCTTCAACCAAAAGCTGACTAGCTTTAAATCTAGGTGGCAGCTGTGGTACCTGACCAGATTCATAGCCAAAAGCGGTAACATCGACATCATGGTGAGCTACTTCTTGTCCTACCACCACATCACCAATCTGCATACCAGCTTTAAGACCGCCTGCACTTCCCGTATTAATCACATAATCAGGTGCATATCGTTCAATAATGATTGCTGTTGTCAGTGCCGCATTAACTTTACCTATTCCGCTGAGTGCCAGCACTACCCGCACACCCTTAATTTCACCTTGATAA
This sequence comes from Snodgrassella alvi, assembly GCF_002777855.1. Lineage (GTDB taxonomy): Bacteria > Pseudomonadota > Gammaproteobacteria > Burkholderiales > Neisseriaceae > Snodgrassella > Snodgrassella alvi_E. The sequence continues at coordinate 189,494 of NZ_MEIK01000034.1, read as the reverse complement.
AAATGCACTGCCCCAGCCACATCATCCTGACGTTTATCCAATTGAGTTAGTAAATAATCCAGCTCAGGCTGCATGGCAGCAATAACGGCAATTAAAGGTGTTGGCATCATTCAATCTTTGTCATATTTTTTGGATAAAAACAGGATAGCAGAATTTACTTTGTACAGCCAGATAGGCATGAATGCTTTCAATTTCACTGTTACCTAAACCTATCCAAATAATTTGATTTCACATTTAGTAGCAGAATTAAAATAAAGACAATTGCGACTGCTGTAATGCTTTTCCAGCCAGAGCAGCACCCAGCCCACTGCGTCGTTGCTGGCTATTTTTAATTCCCTGAACCATTTGTTTGGCAGTACCACAGAAAATAAACTGCTCCCGAGCACGAGTCAACGCAGTATAAAAAAGCGCTCGATTAAACAGTGGGTCATCTGCTGCAGCGTTAGTCTGAGGAGCCACAAACCATACACTATCGTATTCCGAACCTTGACTTTTGTGTACCGTAATCGCAAAGGCATCTTCGTAAGGAGGCAGACGGCTGAGAACCATCGAACGAAAAGAATTACCATCATTAAAATAGGCACACAGGTGACCAGAATGGTTTTCATCAGGAAGAATGACACCTATATCGCCATTATACAAACCCACCGCATAATCATTCTGAGTAATCATGATAGGTAAACCAGCAAACCAGCTATCAGTATTCAGAAGCAGCCGACTACGCAAAAACTGCCGGTAATGCCGATTAAATGCTTCAGCATCAGCACGCCAAGCTGTTAAAACCATAATATCATTTAGATGGCTAAAAACGGCATCAACATCATGATCGGCCACGGCCTGCCACCATGGCTGATGCAGAGCATACAAATCATGACACATCCGCTGCCAATCAGCCGATCGCACCTGCAACTGTGCCGGAAAACGGCTGACGGCATTCATAGCACTTTCATCATCACCTTTAATACAGGCAGTCGCCAAAGCACCGATACCTTGCGTAGCATCAAAACGGTAGCTGTGACTCAATGTAGCCACATGACTTGCCATTCCAGCCTCACTGCTGGTTTCGGGCAGAATCTGATTCGGCAGCAGCGTGGTAAGATTTTCTTTTAGGGCAGGAGACAACACTGTCGGCCGCGACAACTCTGCTAATACATTACCAGCACCAACAGCTGGAAGCTGATTAGCATCACCGAGCAATATCAGGCGAACATCCTCTTTCAGAGCACGCAACAATGCCCGAAACAAAGATAAATCCAGCATTGAGGATTCATCCACTACCAGAATATCCACCGGTAAAGGATGCTCAGCATCATAAGGGCCTGTTAAAAGAGGCGGTTGTAGCTGAAGCAGCCGGTGTACTGTTTGACCGCCAAGCCGTCCCAGCAAACGTCTACTGTCTTGATCTAAAGGGAGTTTACTTAAAGCTCGCTGCAAGGCATTGGCCATATGTGCTGCCGCCTTACCGGTAGGCGCCACCAAAGCAATATGCGGCGGACGTGATAATTTCCATGCGTGCTTGAGCACTAATCCCAAAATTTTGGCAACAGTAGTCGTTTTTCCGGTACCCGGCCCGCCATTTATAACCACAAAATGCTGTAATAGAGCCAGCGCCGCTGCAAACCTCTGTTGTGCACTGTCTGCATCAGGAAACCACTCAGCCAGATCAACAGCCACAGCCTCCATATCTAAAGGTACAGATTTCACTGTTGCGCGTTTCCACAGATTCTCAGCAATATCCTGTTCAAGTTGCCAGATACGGCCTGAAAACAAATGATTATCCAGCAAAATAAATGGCGTATACGCACCAGCTGCACCTACAAGCATCCGACAATTGCGGACAGATGTCCGGTATTCGCGTGGGACAACAATATAACTGTCCCCCCGATTGAACGCCCACAACAGTGCATTAGCCCAAGGTTGCATCACAGCCCATTCAGCCGGAACAACCGCACCCAGCACCTGAGTCATTGCCGCCAGAGCCGGATGGTCGGGTTGCTCAGAGCCTGCCTGCACTGTTATTTCATTTGCCATACACTGCAACCATCATCAGCCATTAACCCTACAGTTCAGTTTGCTGCAAAAGGTATTAATTTCCCATCTGATACCGTTAATACCTCATCAAAACGTACAGCAAGCTCATCATCATGGGTCACCACTACCAGACTGGTGCCTAGCTCATGTTGCAAATCGAGCATCATATCAAGCACATTACTGGCATTTTTACGATCCAGATTTCCTGTAGGTTCATCCGCCAGAATACAGGCTGGATGAGTAACCAAAGCGCGAGCAATGGCAGCACGCTGCCGCTCACCACCAGATAATTCACCAGGACGATGCGCCAAACGCTGTTTCATACCCACTTTATCCAGCATAGCTCTTGCTTGTTCTTCCGCCTGTGCTTTGGGCATGTGGCCAATCAACAAAGGCATCATCACGTTTTCCAGCGCAGTAAACTCTGGCAGCAAATGATGAAACTGATATACAAAACCCAAATACTGATTCCGCAGCTGACCAATGGCTTTCTGACTCAGCTCAGTAATATCACGCCCCATTAGGCGAATGCTGCCTGAGCTGGGTGTATCCAGACCACCCAAAAGATGTAGTAAAGTGGATTTACCACTGCCGGAAGCGCCCACCACACTGATACTTCGGCCACTCCCGATTTTGAAATTCAAATCATCCAGTACCGATACCTGTAAATGGCCATCATCATAAGTTTTACTGACATGTTCACATTCAATCACATATTCCAGCTTATTCATAACGTAATGCCTCCGCCGGTTGAGTTTTGGCAGCACGCCAGCTCGGATACAGCGTAGCCACAAAAGCCAGTAGCAAGGAAATCACCGCAATAGTACAAACATCAGTAAACTCCACATCCGACGGCAGGTAGCTAACAAAATAAATTTGCGATGGAATCAAATGTTTACCAGTTAGGTGCTCAAAAAAGGCAACAATGCGGCCAATATTCAAACCAAGAGTGACACCAAACAAGGTTCCGAAAAAAGTACCCAGAAAACCGGCTACTGCGCCCTGAATCATGAAAATACGCATCACACCGGCTGGGGAAAGCCCAAGAGTGCGTAATATAGCAATATCTGCCTGCTTTTCAGTTACCGCCATCACTAATGAAGACACCAGATTAAATGCAGCCACCGCAATTATTAGCAGCAAAATAATAAACATCATGCGTTTTTCCATCTGTACTGCATCAAAATAACTGCGGTTTTGAAAAGTCCAGTCACGAATCCAAATTTCATTCTGTAATTTAGGTGGCACAATTTTGCGAATCACATCTGGTGCATTTTGTGGGTCAGCCAGTTTCAACCTTAGACCACTTACATTATTTCCTAGCCGGTAAAGCTTTTGAGCATCACTAATATGGGTTAAAGCCAGCGTATTATCTACTTCATAAATCTTGGTTTTTACTACCCCTACCAAAGTAAACTGTTTCAGGCGCGGCACCATGCCAGCGGGAGTGACATTTCCATCAGGCGTGATAACAGTGATTTTGTCTCCAATATTAGCACCCAGCGCCTCTGCCAAATCCTTGCCCAACAAAATACCGAATTCACCAGATTTCAGTGAAGCAAAACCATTTTTGGGCATGCCGGCACCATAATCCACTACTTTACCTTCCAGTGCGGGATCAATGCCACGAATCTGCACTCCACGTACCTCGCCGGCATTGGCTAACAAAGCTTGGTCCGCTACATAGGGTGCCGTGCCCACCACCTGTGGATTCCCTTGTACTAACTTTTGCAAATCCTGCCAATGCTGATCCAGACTATTTTCATAAAAGCCCATTTCAGCATGCGGAGCGACACTGAGTAACTGATTACGAATTTCTTTTTGAAAACCATTCATCACCGACAGCACCACAATCAAAGTAGTAACTCCGAGTGCGATACCAGCAATTGACACTGCGGTAATGAATGACATAAACCCGTTACGTTTCCTGGCCCGTAAATAACGTAAACCAATCCATGTTTCCAGAGATGCCATGAGTAAAAAATTTCAATAGAAAAAACTGATTGTACCCGAGCGTAACGAGCAGCGTCATGCTCAACACTTACAATAATAATGTTAATATTCGTTAATCAAACAATCGTTTTACACCAGCAACAGTTAAGCATCTCTCATCTCAAGTAAACTAAACCATTCAAATAACTGATTACATTTAACATTTTAAATATTTTATAGAACGAACTTAATCTCTGAACCATAAAACCTAAAAGTACAAACGCATAAATATGTCAGCCTAAAAGCAAACCGCTTATATCAACCCAAGTTCATTCTAACCTTCAAAACACGCTTCCAAATACACAAATACAGCACTATTGAAAGAGCATCTACATAGCAAAAATCAGCTTAGTTTTACCAGAATTAACCGCCTAATTTTGATTATCATCAATACAATATCTTTAATATATGCCATTGTTATATATACTACTTTTGCTCAATAGAAGAGTACAAAGGTTTACGCTACCATGCGCCTATTTCTAATTTTAGACTGATTCTGATTAACTGATAATGCGTATGAATACCCCATCTTCTCCACTATATAATCCGCTTACCCTACCCAACGGGGCCATTCTGAAAAACCGGCTGGTCATGGCACCAATGACAACCTGCTGCGGATTCTATGATGGCACGGTTACCGACAACCTAATTGAATATTACCGCCAGAGAGCTGGCAGCATCGGAACTGTTATAGTGGAATGCGGGTTCGTCGATACCATGGGGCCGGCTTTTCCTGGCGCCATCGGCATACATAACGACGACTGTATCGAAGGTCTGAGCCTGCTTGCTGCGGCTATTAAAGAACAAGGTTCTAAAGCAATTATACAAATCTATCATGGCGGACGCATGGTGGAACCTCAGCTTATCGGCGGCCAAACACCAAAAGCACCCAGTGCCATCGCTATTCCTCGACCAAATGCCACAGTACCGGTAGCTATGAGCGCAGGTGAAGTGGAAGACATGATTATCAAATTCGGCGATGCCGCCAGACGAGCCATAGCCGCAGGCTTCGATGGCATCGAAATTCATGGCGCCAATACTTATTTGATTCAACAGTTTTTCTCACCTCATGCCAACCAGCGACAAGACAAATGGGGTGGTAGCCGTGAAAATCGTACCCGTTTCCCGCTAGCGGTACTAGAAATCAGCCGGCAAATGGCACAAGAACATGCAAATAAAGAATTTATCATTGGTTACCGCTTCTCACCGGAAGAGCTGGAAGTACCCGGGATTACTTTTGAAGATTCCTTGTTTCTACTAGATAAACTAGCACAAACCGGTCTTGACTATGTCCATTTCTCCATGGCTGCGACTTTACGTCCATCCATCATTGATAATGACGACGAAACACCATTAATAGACAAATACATTCAACAGCGTTCAGCAGCGCTGGCTAAAGTACCCGTAATCGGCGTAGGTAATGTAGTAAACAAGGCTGATGCAGAGACAGCCATGGCACACGGCTATGATTTGGTAGCTGCAGGACGAGCATGCGTTGCCTATCCAGATTGGGCAGATCGTATACAGCAATACGATGATTTACAACTGTGCATGAATAGCGATCAGCGTACTGAGCTGTGCATACCCGAGCCCTTATGGCGCTTTCCGCTCATCCATAGTATGGTACGAGAAATCAACACCAAAAAATTCCATGCCGGCACCTACCAGCAGACGGTCAGCGATGACTACGAAAACAAATTCGTTATCAACGTAGAGCTGGGACAGGACTTTATCAAAGATATGTCACTGATAAATGCCGAAGAGCTAGACCATGTTTCCGTCCGCAATTTCAACGAAATCAAAGAGCGGATTCTGGCTGCCAACAGCCCCTATGTCGATGCCATCAGTGGAGCCACATCACAGTGCGATGCCTTTAAAAAAGCTGTAACAAAAGCCATTTCCACCTCCTACAAAGTAGCCAGCATTGTTGAAGGCGGTGATGGAGACGACAAAACCTGTGATGTGGTTGTAGTAGGTAGTGGTGGTGCCGGACTGGCAGCAGCAATAGAAGCTTACGACAAAGGTGCATCTGTCGTCATCATTGAAAAAATGCCAATTGCCGGTGGCAATACCAATAAAGCCTCAGCCGGCATGAACGCCGCAGAAACCCTGTTCCAGCAACAGGCAGGCATTACCGACCATAAAGAATGGTTCTATAACGAAACTCTAAAAGGCGGTAAAAACAAAAACAATCCTGAACTATTACACTACTTTGTCGAACATGCGCCTGCGGCTATCAATTGGCTGGACGCAAAAGGAATCCGCTTAAACAATCTAACAACCACAGGCGGCATGAGCGTAGACCGCACCCATCGTCCGAATAATGGTGCGGCCGTAGGCGGATTTCTGATTAGCGGCTTATTGAAAAACATCAATGAGCGCGGTATCGAACTGATGCTCGATACCTCAGTCACCGATATCGAACTAAAAGATGGACGGATCAATGCAGTAATAGTGAATGACGAAGATGGCAATGAACAACGCATCAGCACCAAAGCAATCATCGTTGCCACAGGTGGTTTTGGTGCCAACGCGCAGATGGTGACACATTACCGACCAGACTTAGCAAATTTTGTAACCACCAACCACAAAGGCGCTACCGGTTCAGGCATTGCCCTGTTACAGAAAATCGGCGCTGGTACCGTTGACATGAATGAAATACAGATTCATCCCACAGTCGAACAAAAAACTGCCTATCTGATTTCAGAATCTATACGTGGCGGTGGTGCCATACTGGTATCACGGCATGGCAAACGCTTTGTCAACGAGCTAGACACACGCGATAAAGTTTCCAACAGTATCATCGCCCTTACCGATCATTATGCTTATATATTATTCGATGAGCAAATACGTCAGGAAAACAAAGCAGCAGATACCTACATCGGCAAAGGACTGGCTGTACAGGCCGATTCTTTAGTTGGACTGGCAGAAAAACTGGATATCAATCCCGAAACCCTCAGCAATACGGTAGAACGCTATAATCGTTTTGTCGAACAGCAGCATGACGAAGATTTCGGCCGCACCACCGGCATGCGCCATCCTTTAAACCAGCCATCATTCTATGCAATTCCGATTGCACCAGGTATCCACCATACCATGGGTGGTGTTACTATCAACACCAATACAGAAGTACTGGATACCAATGCGCAAGTTATTAAAGGGGCATACGCAGCAGGCGAAGTAGCTGGTGGCGTACACGGGGGTAACCGCATCGGTGGAAACGCCATTGCCGATATTATTATTTTTGGTATTCAGGCTGGTGATCAGGCAGCTGCCTATGCAAAAGACCTATAATTATTGATTTTATTTTGCTCATCACCATGTCAGAAATCTGCCATACCTACAGCCAGCAGCTCATGGGAACAACAGTTTCTCTAGAACTTTTTGTAGAAAACCTGCCGGCTGTGTCAGCTGTGTTTCAAACCATACAAGCTTTGGAAACACGATTAACGGTTAACAGAAACCATTCAGAAGTGATGAGCATCAACCATGCTGCCGGCTCACAGCCGGTAGCAGTCAGCAAACTGGTATTTGATTTAATCCGTCAGGCCAAACAGGCCAGCCTACTCCCCCATAGCTGTTTCAACTTTGCCATTGGACCACTGGTTAAACTATGGAAAATCGGTTTTAACGGCCACAGCGTCCCGCCTGCTGAAGAAATTGCCCAGCGGCTGACCCTTGCTAATCCTGAGCTAATAAAGCTAAACGAAAAAAATCATACTGTTTTTCTGACCAGAACCGGCATGGAAATAGATTTAGGCGCCATTGCCAAAGGCTATATAGCAGATATAACCAAATTGGTATTAGCCAGCTATGGCATCCATCAGGCCATAATCAACTGTGGCGGTAATGTATTAACCATTGGAAGCTCGCCCCTCAGCAGCAATCAGCAATGGCATATCGGACTTAAACGCCCGTTTGCCGCCGCAGACAGCCTGCTGGGAATTCTGCATGTGCAAAATAAATCAGTTGTAACATCTGGAATTTATGAACGCTATTTCATCCTGAATGAAAAACTGTATCACCACATCATCGATCCTCAGAGTGGCTACCCTTTAGACAATGAGCTGCAAAGTGTCACCATCATTTCCGACAACTCCTTGACTGGGGATATCTATTCCACAATTCTATATGGCTTGGGAGTAGAACGAGGGCTAAAAGAATTAGAAAAACATCAATATATGGGTGCCATATTTGTGACCAAAGACAAAAAAATAATCATCAAATCCAATCAGCACTTCGAATTTAAATCACTGGCAGATGATTACCAAATTTGCTCATATGAACTAAATTGAATTCCTGCGAACTGCCTGAAATAGCCAATACCCAAATAATAAATCAATATTTTTAATTATCATTATTTCATCAGTAATTCTTTCAGCACCGTTATTAGCCGCTGCTGTTGCTCAACCGTTCCAATACTGATACGCAAAAAATTATCAATCCTAGCTTGTTGAAAATGGCGCACCACCACACCATGCTGGCGCAAAAAGACAGCAATCTCCTCGGCAGCTTTTTCTACGTGACAAGCAAATACGAAATTAGCATAAGAAGGTAAGACTTCAAAACCCAGTTGCCGCAATTGTTCAGTCAGCCAGATACGGTTATCAATGACTTTTTTACAAGTAGTACGAAAATAGCCATCATCCTTGAAGGCAGCAATAGCCGCCGCCTGTGCCACACGATCCAGCGGATAGGAATTGAAACTGTTTTTTACTCGCTCCAGCCCTTCAATCAATTCAGCCTGCCCCAATGCCAGACCAACTCGCATACCAGCTAGCGACCGTGATTTAGATAGCGTCTGCACTACGAGTAGATTAGGATAATCTGCAATCAACTTCACCGCAGAGACACCACCAAAATCAATATAAGCTTCATCTACCAGCACCACACAATCAGGATTAGCTTGCAATATCTTTTCAATCATTGCAAGCGGTAGAATACAGCCGGTAGGTGCATTCGGGTTTGGAAAAATCACACCCGCCACTGCCCCAGTGTAATCTGCCGAATTAATGGCAAACTGCGCATCCAGTGGTATCACACGCGGTTTCACATCATACAACTGACAATACACTGGATAAAAGCTATAGCTAATATCGGGCATCAACAACTGCTGTTTACCTTGAAAAAAAGCTGCAAAAGCGTGTGCCAGCACCTCATCAGAGCCATTTCCCACAAACACTTGCGATTTTTGCAAACCATAGTAGTCTGCTACTGTCTGTTTAAAATTATCTGCATTCGGATCAGGGTATAAACGCAAATCCCCATTTACCGCGTCATGCATTGCTTGCAACACCAAAGGTGATGGTGCAAATGGATTCTCATTGGTGTTGAGTTTAACCAGATTGGAAAATTTAGGCTGCTCTCCGGGCACATAAGGCTGCAACCTTTTAGTATTCTCACTCCAAAATTTACTCATTATATTTCTATTCCTTTGTTGTAAAACTTGGTTACTTACAAACCCACACAATCGCAACCCTGCCCCGTATCACAACCGAATTCATACCGCTACAGGATCACCTGCATAGCTTGGGTTGATCAATAAAGATTCAGCATCACGCGTACTTAATTGCTCAGGCAGCAAATAATCCAATTTTTTAGCCGTTAGCACCATACATGCCGCTTCACTCAGACCACATATATATAAAGTTTTACCTTGCTGATGAAGTTTACGTGCCAACACCTGCAAATGGACAAATACCGTCACATCAGTATGACAGCCTGCACTCACATCCAGATAAACCTTCTGTACTTTCAATGTCCGAACCAAATCAAAACTACGATGGAGTAAGCTACTGGCATTAGCAAACAGCAAAATCTGTGGCAGCGTAATAACAGCTTCCTGTACTACAATCTGCACTTCTGGCAGCAACAACGGCCATGCTCGCAGACGAATAGTATGCCAGCACATCACAATCAAACCTAAAGAAATAATCAGCCATAAACCGGCACAGATACCAAACAACACAATCAGCAGTGCAGAAACACACAACCATAACAAATCACCCCATTGGCGATAATACAAGCGCAACTCACTCCAGTTTATCTGCACGCAGATTGCATAAAGCGCAATCACAGCCAGCACTGGCAGCGGAATTGCACGCCACCATGACCAGCAATAGATCAGTAACAATATCACCAGCGCTGTCAACAACGTCGAACGGGTTAATCGCAGAGCCTGATCATCTACATAACCTACACTGGCCACCATACCGCCAGTCAGCGCAGACAGAATATTAGTCAAACCAGTCAGGCCCGTGCTGTACCGGAAACGATCTGGTAAATATTGGCAAATTTCTACATTAATCAACAATGCAATCGTAGCACTCATAAATACCAGTAAAGCCCAGTCTGCATGTACTAGACTCACTTGCATCCAAACTTGCCAGTTTTGCTGTACCGGAGTAGCCACACCCAGCAATGTAAACGGCCAGATATGGCTGAGCATCCATACCAACAGCAACACCCACAAAGCTTTCGGCTGAGATTGCGTTCGCCAAAACAGCAGTAAAGCAAGAGAAAGAGCAGCCAGCACCACGCTCGGCCAGTTCCAGCTATGCCAGTCTAGCAGTAGCACCCATTGCTCCAGCCATGAGCTATTATTAGCAGCTACACCAAGAATAATCGGTGCCAGCATCACCATCAAAGTCAAGGAAATACCCATTCCAATACCGTGCCATACCGGACGGGCAATCCAGTTCATACAATGTCGTGGCAGAATCACTGTCAGCAATACTAACCAGCCTCCAGTAAACAGAGTCAGCATACTCGCTACCATAAGCCGATCCGACACCGCACCGGCATAGTAAGCTATCGATGCGGTAAGCATCAAAGCTGAAAACGGTGCGGGCGTCAGCAATACTTTATTACGGCCACCAAAAAGAAGGCAGCACAATAGCGCACACAACAAGCTGGCCAGAGCCATAGAAATGGGCAAGCCGGTGATACCGGCACAGGCAAGAGCCATCGGCAAAACATAGCCCAGCATCTTCCAGCCATGTGACAGCCATACAAAAGGCCGCCACTTAAAGCTTTTCAGTTCCAAGGTATTATCCTTTAGCCCAAATCATCAGGATAAATTATCATCAGTCGAACAAAATTCTTGAGCGCCAGATTGCAAACGCAGATGAAGAGCGCGAGCCATTTGCAAGGCCTGCTCAGAATCCTGCGCAAGAACAGTAAAATGTCCCATCTTACGACTCGGACGGACTTGTTTTTTACCATACAAATGTAAAAATGCCGTTGCATGATTCAGCACGACAGACCAGTTCGGTTCAGTTTGCGGAGGCCAGACATCACCAAGAATATTGGCCATACAGCAAGGCTGTAGCAAATCAGCAGCAGCCGGTTTTAAACCACACATTATCCTTACCTGTTGCTGAAACTGATCCGAAATACAAGCATCCATACTAAAATGGCCTGAATTATGCGGCCGAGGTGCCACTTCATTCACTACCAGCTGCATCTTGCTGCCCACAACAAACATCTCAACTGCCATGACCCCTCTATATTCCATGGCCTGAGCCAGCCGGCATGCCATCTGCTCAGCCTGCTGTAAAACTGAAAGAGGCAGTCTAGCCGGCACCAGCGAATATGCCAAAATACCATTTTCATGCTGGTTTTCTGCAACCGGAAAACACACCGTGTGCTTTTCATCAAGCCGTGCCACTACCACCGAAATTTCCGCACGCAAATCTACTTTTTTTTCCAGCACACAGCGCACCTGCCCTAATTCAGCAAAAGCAGACTTCAATTCAGCTATTGTGCTAACCGCTATCTGACCTTTACCATCATAGCCCAGCGTCGCCGTCTTCAAAATTCCTGGTAATAATTCTTCAATATGGCTATCAATATCAGATTCGGCACTAATAACACGATAAGGTACCGTTTTCAGCCCAGCTTTAGCAATCCATTCCTTTTCCTGCTGCCTATCTTGTGCAATGGCCACACATTCACCAGAAGGAGACACAGATGTATATTGTGCCAACCAGCGCATAGACTGAGCATTGACATTTTCAAATTCCGTCGTTACCGCCGCACAATCAGCCATAGCCTGTAAAGCTTTAGAATCATCGAAAGCAGCGCACAAATGCACATCAGCAAATTGAGCAGCAGGAGCTTCAGGATCAGGATCCCATACCATAACCTGATAACCCATTGTTTTAGCAGCAACTGTAAACATTGCTCCTAACTGGCCACCGCCCATAATGCCCAGCATTGAAGGTGGCAGAATACAGGAAGAAAAACAAGACATAATGGTATAGAACAACCCTCAGAATACAAACAATATCATTTTAAAATAATCTTATGCCAAAACAGCTAACCGCATTGAGATCTTATATTTACTCAGTGTCTAATTTACCTGTTAGCAAATCAATATACAAACTATCCAAACAATAACTTGGCAGCTAGGCAGACTGCAAAAAACCTTCATATCAGCCAAATATCAGAATTTTTTATAAAAAATAAAATTCTTTAAATAAATTACCTTAACCAATCAGAGAATAAAGTTAAGTAAACCCAAATATAATATTACCTTCAATTATGTTAACATAATTCAATTCATAATTACAAAATCAAACACAAATGACCAATTACAATCCGTAAATTTAAATTCAAAATTAGAATAACAGAGCAATTAATAGTCAACCTTATTAGACACCACAAACCCAAAATACATTTAAGCAGTTTTCAATTTATTCATAGCTCTAATGAAATTGCTGACTAAAAGCATCACTACAGGGTTGTAATTGCAAAGAGCCGTTAGCCCCATCCACACATAATTTACTATCCCTATCTCGAAGCTGGCGTCCCGTTAGTAACCAGTTATTTCTTCTACTTTGTGTACAAGAAACGACTCCAACATCATGATTTTTAACAGCAAGGCAACGATTGTTCAGCCATACTTTTCCCTGATGGAAATACATAGCCTCACTGATTTCTCCAGCCATACAAGTTTCAAGCAAAACAGGCTGCCATACCGAAGCCATGCTTTTCGTACGTAAACACACTCTATTGAGCGGACGCAAGCTGATACTGGAAGAAACAGGATAAACAGGTGGATAAGGTAAAACTTCAGGATAATCTGGATAAGGCAGAGCAGCAGGATATACGGGCGTATCAGAATAAATTACTGTTGCGCCAGCCGGGGCATCAATATGTACCGTTTTATTAATCGTAGTGGTTCGTGAAATAGGCAAATCAACAATAATATCGCGCTCACCATGGCCAGAATGATATATGACCGCTGCTTGGGTCAAAGCTGGACAACACAGAATACTCATCAATATCAAAATTTGCTTGACTTGTATATTGCCAATCATTATCACCTCCCGTAATCATATCCCAGAAATTATAAATGTCTGATTTCCCAACACTGGTGAATGCGTGTATTGCGAAAATCATCGGGTACAGTATTTCCAGAAATATCCCGAACGATATAGCGTTGAAGCAAACCAGCATTCAATGTGAAACTCCGCAGATTATTCGAGAAAAACAACACTCCCTGTGGCGCCAATAAATGCATCGCCCCATCAATCAACTTCTCCTGATCCCGCTGAATATCAAGAATATCTCGCATTTTCTTACTATTAGAAAAACTTGGCGGATCCATTACAATTAAATCAAACTGCTTGTTCAGTTCAGCCGCCTGCTGCAGATACAGGAACACATCAGCACGCACAATCTGATGCTTTAAACTATCCAATCCATTTAGCTCAAAATTACGTTTCGCCCATTGCAGATAAGTATTTGACAAATCTACTGTCTCGCTTAACATGGCTCCGCCAGTGGCCGCATAAACCGTAAAACTACCCGTATAGGCAAACAAATTCAAAAAACGTTTACCTTCAGCTAGATTACCTATTAACTTGCGAGTATTACGATGATCTATAAATAAACCCGTATCTAAATACTTATCCAGATTTACCCAAAAAGCACGTCCATATTCATGAATAACAAAATCCGTGCCTTCAGCACCGGTTTTTTCATACTGCTCTTTACCTTTCTGACGCGCCCGTCTTTTAACATGAATATTGTCTGCAGGCAGTCCTGTAACGAACTCTATCGCCTCTATCACCCCACCCAGCCATTCCTCATACTCTGCCTTCTGCATCAGCCAGCCAGTATCATATTCCTGCAAATGAACCTGATCCTTATAAATATCCACCGCAAACGGATATTGAGGAATATCACGGTCGTACATCCGCCATGCCTCCAGCCCCTGACGCTGAGCCCACTTACGCAAATGTTTAATATTCTTACCCAGACGGTTCGCAAAAGCACCTATATCATTACTCATAAATAAAACTTTACATATCTGCCATAAACAACCTAATACCCACATTGTAACGGAAAAAACCACCATATCCCCAGCGCATTTAAAACAACCATTTAGTCATCAGGTTGCTAAAAAACCCGAAATAACTTATAATTTAACGAATAATTTGAAGCCATCGTTTACAACCTGAGTTAATTCCGGCGTACCCAGAATCTTTTTTTATGATGTAACGCCATCTACCAATAGCCGCAGCTTTGCTTTCGTTACTTGGTTGTCGCCGATGTATAAAATATCCACACACAAGCTAACGACAACCAATTGCTATCTTTATATTATTTTCCTCCTTGGCTTAAGCTAGCAACAGTTTCCAGTAATCTATTTTCAACAAGATAAACTAGATTATCACGTTTGGTTGGTCGTTTAACCAAAGGAAAATCATGACATTGTCATTTTCAGATTTACATTTAGACAAACAGATTACCAGCGCACTTACCGCCGCCGGATACGAAACCCCAACTCCCGTACAGCTGGAATCCATTCCCGCTGTTCTTAATAATCAGGATGTAATGGTTTCTGCACAGACTGGTTCAGGCAAAACAGCTGCTTTTCTTTTGCCAACGCTACAAAAATTACTTAAACGCAGCGAAAAATCCGGCAAAGGCCCGCGGGCACTGGTATTAACACCCACACGTGAACTTGCCCAGCAAGTTGAAAAAAATGCTCAGATATACGGCAAAAATATGCCTTGGCTGCGCACAGTTACTTTAGTGGGCGGCACCGCCTTCGGACAACAAATCCGAGCCTTAGCACGTCCCATTGACCTGATCGTAGCTACTCCTGGACGATTAATGGATCACATGCGTCAGGGACGCATCGATTTTGGCCGCTTGGAAGTCCTTATTCTGGACGAAGCAGACCGCATGCTAGACATGGGTTTTATTGATGACATCGAAACCATCGTCGCAGCCACTCCTGCCGAACGTCAAACCCTGTTATTCTCAGCCACATGGGATGGCATGGTCGGCAAACTGGCGCAGAAGCTGACCAACCAGCCTCAGAAAATTGATATTGCCCGTGAAGAAAAACAAGGCAAAATCGATGAACAATTACTATATTGTGACGATATTCGTCATAAAAATCGCCTGCTAGATCATTTGTTACGTGATACCAGTATCGATCAAGCAGTAATCTTTACCGCCACCAAAGCTATGTCCGAACAACTGGCTGACGAACTATACGAAAAAGGTTTTTCTGCTAACTGTCTGCATGGAGATATGCCTCAGGGCTGGCGAAACCGCACCTTGATGGATTTACGCAAAGGCCGAATTAAAATTCTGGTCGCTACAGACGTAGCTGCACGAGGCATTGATGTACCTACTATTACGCATGTAATCAATTACGACCTCCCCAAACAGGCGGAAGATTATGTACACCGCATAGGTCGTACCGGCCGTGCAGGTCGTACCGGTTTGGCCATCACTTTTGCTGAAGTGAACGAGTATATCAAAGTACACAAAATAGAACGCTACCTCAATCGAAAACTGCCTGAACATACCATCAGTGGCATGGAACCTACTCGCAAGCGTTCTAGTAAATTTGCCAATAAAGGTCGTCGTTCATTTGGCAACCAAGGCAAAAGCGGCAACTGGAATGCCGGCCGTCGCCATAATAATGAGCAGCAGCCCAACCGTTCACGCCAAAGCAACCAAGCAGGACGTCAGGGCAGCAATCAGCAAAATAGACGTAGCAGCAACAGCCAACCAAAGCATTAATTTTTAATTATCTACACATTTATCGGGCAGCTTTTGCTGCCTGATAACTTCAAAATCATTAAGTTCAGACCATATCTGTTTTTTATCATCAAACAGAACATCTTTACTGTCTTGCAAATTTTTGTTATATCTAATATATTCTTATAACAAAACAAAAACTATTTAAAAGCACAATAATAATATTTAGGCAGGCATAAGCATTGTCACCTTATAGCAGCACCTGCAAAACCAGTATTAATGACAACAGTTGGTGCACAACACCGACAAGCGAGAAAGGATTTAACTATGCAACATCGTCGAAGATTACAAATTTTTCAGGCAGCCAAACGTGCTGCTTTTTACCAGCACGCTCAGCCGGTTAATACAAAAGAGCAGATTCCAGAAGAAAACGAAAAAAACATTATTCTATTGGAAACTGTGCACCAGTAATGGTTCTTAAGTAATACACAACAAGCCATATTGACCAAATATGGCTTGATTTATAATTATCCAGATAATCAATTTATACAATACTGACTCTATTGCAATATACAATCAACATAACATATTACCTACTTCGCTCTTGTTTGATAAATCATTTAAAATATAAAACCAACAAAAATACCAATAGCATTTAATTAAACAAATAGCCCAGTCTCTTCATCAAACAATCCTAACTGGTTTCCTATCTCGATTTGTGCGAAAATTCGGTTTATTTATCGGGCGAACTACCATGTTAGACAGAGAAGGTTATCGCCCCAATGTCGGGATAATCATCACCAACGACCGTAATGAGGTTTTCTGGGGCAAACGGGTACACGAACATTCTTGGCAGTTTCCACAAGGTGGTATCAAACCGGGAGAAAGTCCCGAAGCTGCCATGTATCGCGAATTGATGGAAGAAGTAGGCCTATTGCCACATCATGTCAAAATCATTGGGCGCACACGTGACTGGTTGCGTTATGACGTTCCCACACATTGGATTAAACGCGAATGGCGAGGTTCCTATAAGGGACAAAAACAGATATGGTATCTGCTGCGTCTGACCGGACGGGAGAGTGATATCCACCTGCGTGCCACCCACCATCCCGAATTTGACGCATGGCGCTGGCACCAGTACTGGGCACCAGTAGATGAAGTGATAGAATTCAAACGCAATGTCTATCTTAATGCACTGCATGAATTGTCACGTTTTCTGCATCAATTACCGGAGTGGGCTGAATTCGTACAAAACCGTCAGAACCACGATGATAAATATTCACTGGCTGAATAAAAGCCGCTCGTTCATCCGGCATTAACCTGCCTGATCCCAGCACAAAACAGAAACAAATTACCGAAAAAATAAATTTTTTACGGTAATTTGTTCTATATTGGCAATACCACCAGTCTGAAATAAATTATGAGCAAATCCATAACTTACGATGAATCTAGCGTAACCGTACTCAAAGGTCTGGCACCAGTTAAAGAACGGCCGGGCATGTACACCAGAACCGACAGCCCTACCCACATTATTCAGGAAGTCATAGATAATGCTGCCGATGAAGCACTTGGCGGTTATGCACAAAACATCGACGTCATCCTAAATCAGGATGGTTCAGTAACCGTAAAGGATAATGGAAGAGGCATACCAACTGGATTACATCCAACTGAGCAGGTACCCGTAGTCGAACTGGTTTTTACCCAGCTTCATGCGGGTGGTAAATTTAACAAAAAAAGTGGTGATGGTGCTTACGCTTTTTCTGGCGGACTACATGGTGTCGGCGTTTCCGTTACCAACGCCCTCTCCACCAGATTAGAAGTCACCGTTAAAAGAAACAGCAAAATTTATCAAATCGTCTTTGCCGCTGGAGAAGTTATTCAGCCGCTGACAGAAATTGGCAAATGCGCCTCCAAAGATAGTGGAACAGAAGTTCGCATCTGGCCAGACGGTCATTACTTCGACAACCCACAATACAACATAGCTGAACTTGAACGCACATTGCGTGCCAAAGCAGTATTACTGCCAGGCATCAGTGTCACCCTTACTCGGTATATCAATGGTACAGATGAAGCACAGATACAAAACTGGCACTATCCGAATGGCCTAAAAAGTTATTTACTGAATCTCCTCTCAGATAGCCAGACCGCTACACCTATCTTTGCTAGTGAAAACTATCTAGGCGCCAACCATGACACAGATTTCAATCAAGGCGAAGGTGCAGCTTATGCATTAAGCTGGGTAGAAGAAGGTAATGCACCCAGTGAAAGCTATGTAAACCTTATACCTACAGCTCTTGGCGGCACACATGAGGCAGGTCTCAAACAAGCCGTCTTTCACGCCGTCAATAATTTCATTAACCACCATAACCTGCTGCCACGCGGTGTAAAACTCCAATCAGATGATGTATTTTCCCGCGTCGCTTTTGTATTATCCGCCCGTCTGCTGGATCCACAATTTCAGGGACAAACCAAAGACAAACTCACCAGCCGTGATGCACTTAAACTGGTTGCAGCTATGTGCAGCGACCCGCTAGAGCTCTGGCTGAACCAAAATATCGACACTGGAAAAAAAATAGCCGAACTGGCCATTCGTCAAGCACAGGCTCGCATGCGCTCAACCAAAAAAATAGAAAAGAAAAAAGGATCCGGTGTAGCCGTCTTGCCAGGTAAACTTACAGACTGTGAAAGTGAAGATATACGTGAAAATGAACTATTTCTGGTTGAAGGAGATTCTGCCGGTGGTTCTGCCAAACTGGCTAGAGATAAAAATACCCAAGCCATTCTGCCCTTACGTGGCAAAGTATTAAACAGCTTCGAAATTCATCGCGATCAGTTATTTGGCAATGCAGAAATTCACGATATTTCTGTAGCCATTGGCGTTGACCCACACGGAAAAAATGATAATCCAGATTTATCCGGCCTTCGCTACGGCAAAATCGCCATATTATCCGATGCCGACGTAGACGGTGCTCACATTCAAGTACTACTACTTACCCTCTTTTATACCCACTTTCCCCGTCTGATTGATGCAGGACACATCTACGTAGCCCAGCCGCCTCTATTCAGAGTGGATGTCAACGCACAGGGTAAAAATAAACCAGCGCGTAAACTTTATGCACAGGATCAGGCAGAACTAGATGCCATTCTGGATCGACTGCAAAGCGAAAAGGTTAAAGAAAGTGCCTACAGTATCAGTCGATTTAAAGGTCTGGGAGAAATGAATCCAGATCAGCTTAAAGACACCACCATGAACCCCGATACCCGTTGCCTTTTACAAGTACAGATTAGAGAAGAAGACAGCAACGAAACCCGCAACATCTTTGTTAAACTAATGGGCAAAGGAGAAGCAGCATCCAGACGCGTATGGATGGAAGCAGAAGGAGACAAAGTAGAAACCGATATATAATGAACCATATAACCAATATCGACTTGACCTAAATACATAAGACTCTGTATCAAAGCATATCCGTAAGCAATGAAGTTTTATATAAATGTAACTACAGGTTTTTAACAAATAACAACCTGTAGTTACATTTATATGGTTAAATACGTATCAATGCTTATTTTATTTATTTATAAGAATTAAGCTAATAGTAAAAATAATATAATTAGCTTGTTCAACAATTATCAACTTACATCACGAATAAAAAACTTAAAACAAATGCTGTATAGCAAGAGCCTTCATGCAATACAGACTAAATCTACCCAAAACTTTAGAATTTAAATCAGTACAAAATCCAGCAAAATTAAAACATCTCACAGCATAACCAAATCAAGAGTCACAAACTATATAAACACATACCCTAACTAGAATGTAAAGCAAACTCTAAAAACCAAATCATTGAAATAAATGAACATAAATTTTATTTAATATTAATTTAATTAAAATATGGCAAACAAAGTCGTAAGCCATTTGCTAACTAGATATGTAAATTTATATTTCTACAAAGTAGTCACACAACTCAAAATTGAACTATAAGTCAAAACGGATATTGATTTAAATCAAATGAATGTTCTTTTAGCTATCCAGCATTCTGTCCATATTTAGAATAATGTTATAATAAAAAATAGTTTCTGAAGACCGATAAAATAGACTGAACAAATACTGCAGAATATTACTTTCAATACAACGTCAAATCAGAAAAAAAATGCATCGTAAATAAAAATAAGAATTATCTATAAAGATAATTGATAAAATTTAATAACATTTTTTTGCAAAAAAATTCACCCATCTTTATAATTAACACGGTTACAGTCAATTTTAGAGGAATTTTCATGAAATATGATTTCATCGAAGGCGTATTAAAAACACTAAACAGTACACCTGACATTACATCTTCTGCTGTTATTTCTACTGACGGTCTGCCAATCGCCTCAGCACTGCAAAGTGGCATGGATGAAGACCGAATCGGCGCCATGGCTGCGGCATTACTTTCATTGGGTAACCGCTCTGCTAAAGAAGTATTAAAAGGTTCTTTGGATAACACTATTATTCATACAGATAAAGGCTATATGCTGCTGTTTCAGGCATCTGAAGCCATCTTGTTAACCATCACCACAACACATGAAGCCAAATTAGGTTTGATTCTGTTTGAAGCTAAACGTGCATTGAAAGAACTGGCTGATCATTTTGGTTAATATTCAGTCTGCTTAACCTGAAATGTGCCATGCCTAATTAAATTCCGTACATGCAAAATAGACGATTTATCCAAAACGGTTTTTGTAATCAGCACAACACTGAAATTTTGGTTTAATCTTTCAGTATTGTTTTAAATCCAGTTTCATAAACAGGATTGATCGCTGTCAGGCAAATTCATATAAGCAAAAACCGGTTTTACTGTATGACAGAAAGTTTAATATCTTTAAGCATCCTTTAGATTAAAGCATAGCATATAATTATCGGGCGAAGATTACTCTGCCCCCGAAAAGCATATTCAGAAGTTTTCTGCAGCAATTGACGTATAACACCAAAACAGAAAGAGCTGCTACAAAAACATAATAACACTGAAATGCTTACATTAAGCACACTCATTCTTCACCAGATTAAACCAAATTGAAGGACAAATTAACATGGATATGAGTCGTTGGATTCAGCCAAAACCTCAAAGCGAATCTACAGAGTATAAAATCAAACATTATCAGCAAGAAGGGGAATCCACAGTATATGTTACCAATCAGGAATTTCCCTATCCTGATGGCGCACTGATTGTATCCCGTACTGATCTTGACGGCATCATCACACATGCCAATGATGTATTTGTTGATATCAGTGGTTGGACCCGTGATGAAATTATCGGCGCACCGCACTGCCTCTTACGTCACCCAGATATGCCAAAAGCACCGTTTGCCGACATGTGGGCTACCTTGCAAAGAAATGAACGCTGGTATGGCTATGTCAAAAACCTGCGTAAAGACGGTGGTCATTACTGGGTATATGCAACTGTTATTCCCAACCTGCGTCAGGGCAAAGTTATCGGCTATAGCTCAATCCGTCGCAAACCGAGCCGCGAAAAAGTAAATGAAATGAGCGCGAAGTATGCAGAAATGCTGAAATCTGAACAGGAAGGAAAATAATATGCTAAGTTTAATGGTTGTACCTGATTATTTGCCTGACCAATTCAGTACCTGGTATCTGCTCAATAACTACCTTCAAAAGAAAAGCGATCAGAGTATTTCACTGATCATGCCTCCTTCGTTTGATGAAGTCACAGCTCATCAGGAAAAAGAAAAAGTATCTATGCTTTTTGTTAACCCTTTTGCTGCTGGTACTTACGTACGTGAACAAGGTTATTTACCGCTCGTTAGACCTAAAAATAAATCAGACGAAATTGTTATCGTTGCAGCCGCTGATTCAGACATCAATGCAATTGAAGATCTGAAAGGAACTGTAGAATTAGCTCTTTCAAATAATGAAGATGCTAATTTCATTGGGTTACGCCTGCTAGAACCAGCTAATCTGAGTGATGATGAACTAGTTATCAAACGCAAAGATAATTTCCTTATGGTTGCCTCTGGTGTAATTCGGCATCATGCAAAAGTGGGAATTATCCAATCTGATGTATATGATAGCTTCAACTCAGTCACCAAAGATCAGCTGAAAGTATTATTGAAGAGCCGTATTAACGAAGTATCACACGTTATGCTGTATCATCCTGATGCAGTTTCCAACGCTGAACTTCTGAAAGATGTGCTTTGTAAAATGGCCGATGACGCCGATGGCGCCAATATTGTAAAAGCATTAAACTTCCCTGAAGGCTTTACTGCATTATCAGAAGAAGAAATGGAATTCATGATTGACGTTGTAGACACCATGCGCAAGTAATCAAGCTTGGAATAAACCGTATAGGATACCACCTATACGGTTTAATTTTTGGCTGCCGAATTCCTCTAATCAGAAAAGATAATAATATAGTTATCGACTACTTTATCTTTCAAATATACTGAATAGAAATATATTTTTTTCACCTACTTATCAAGTGTAATAATTCCCTTATTTTATAATTTCATAAATATAGTTAGGTGAAATTTAAAATTAACACTTTCATTTTTTTCTAATAATACAATCAACACATATATTTTTTGAAAAAAAATCTGAAATAAATAAAATTATTTTCTATTAATAACTTGAACATTTAAATATAGATATAAAACCAATCAATTGAAAATAATCAACATCAATATCTGAGCTCATCAATATTAGACAGCAGTAAAGCTTTTACCAGCCATAATTCATAGCAACATACTGGCATACCCAACTGATAATGTATCAATGCTGCCTAATGGAACACAACATGATTCTGTTATAATGGATTAAATCATAATCGTTATCAACAGCTTCAATGGCTACCATTAGCACAACAAAACCTTCACGCTATTTGCCTATATTACTAGCAATAGCAATTTTCATGCAGCAGCTGGATGCCACCATCCTGAATACTGCTCTGCCTTCTATGGCTGCAGATTTAGGCCAATCGCCTTTGAATATGCAATCGGCAATTATTGCCTATGCACTGACGCTGGCCATCATGATGCCGTTGTCAGGCTTTTTATCGGACAAATTAGGTACCCGCAAGCTCTTCATGGGATCAATGGTCATATTTATTATCGGTTCAGTACTCTGTGCAGCCAGCAACAATTTACCCCTGCTGGTATTAGCTAGGATTATTCAAGGATTAGGTGGTGCCATGCTTACGCCTGTAGCACGATTAACCATGATGCAAGCCTATGACCGCTCTAAACTGATTACCGTTATGAATTATGCCATTATGCCAGCACTTATCGGCCCAGTATTAGGTCCGATTATTGGTGGTTATCTGGTCGTCTATATGAGCTGGCACTGGATTTTTTTATTAAACGTACCAATTGGTCTGCTGGGATTACTGGTCACATGGTACATCATGCCCGATTTTAACCGGCCGGCTAATTATTTTGACGGATTGGGTTTCTTTTTATTCTCTGCGTCCGCATTTTGCATGACTCTGACCTTTGAAACCATGTCTCACGCAAATAACATTCTTTTCGGCTGTATGATGGCAGCTGCCGGAATTGGTGCATTATTTGCCTATTTAGCACATGCACGCCAGAACAACCGCGCTTTGTATCCACCTCATCTGATACTGGTACGCACGTTTCGTCTCGGATTGGCCGGTAACCTTGTTAGTCGTTTGGGTATGAGTGCTTTACCTTTATTATTACCCTTACTGTTTCAGGTTGCATTCAGCTACGATGCGGTCAATTCAGGTTGGCTACTGATGCCGTTGGCACTGGCTGCAATATTCGCCAAACCTTTCCTGAAACCATTAATGAACCATTTCGGCTACCGCAACACATTAGCATGGAACACTCGTATCATCGGCATACTTATAATGTCTCTGGCATTTATCAGTGCTGCTACCCCACAATGGCTTATTTTGCTTCATCTGTGCGTACTCGGCGCTTGTAATTCATTACAGTTTACCGGTATGAATACCATTACACTGGCTGATTTGCGGCCTAATCAAGTAAGCAGTGGTACTAGCCTAATGGCAGTTAATCAGCAGCTTGCCTTAAGTTTTGGTATCGCGATCGGTGCCTTACTTTTACAAAACCTTAGCCGAGCCAGCTTTATTCATCAAAATATCACAAGTGCCTTTCGCGTCACTTTCATTATTTTGGGCGTCTTTACCCTGCTTTCCAGCTGGATATTCGCTCGTCTGCATCCTACCGATGGTGATAATCTACTTACCAGAGAAAAATAAATTAATAATAACGTTTTATTTTTTACATAATAAAAAGACTGCCTTAAAAAGGCAGTCTTCCATTCAGCATAAATAAATTAATGAGGAATATCATCACTCAAATATACTGCTGGTTCACTTTTATCATGGGGCAGTAAAATATTCAGTATAATAGCCACAATACCCCCCATACAAATCGCGTTTTGAAACAGAATAGGCAACTGAGCAAATACTTCCGGCTCAAAAGCTACGCCCAACCCCAATCCTAAAGAAGTAGCACAGATAACTGCTTCCCGGCGGCGAATACCAGCTGTGATAATAATACGGATACCTGCTGTAACAATCAGACCAAACATAACCACCATTGCGCCACCAAGAACCGGGCTCGGAATAGTGGTAAAAATTGCGCCAACCCAAGGGAACAAGCCCAATATCACCAAAATCACTGCAATGTATTTGCCTACATGACGAGATGCAACACCGGTCATCTGAATCACACCATTATTCTGAGCAAATGTAGTTAATGGTAATGAACCAAGTGCAGTAGCAATTACAGAAACCAAGCCATCGGCCATGACTCCACCGCGTAAGCGGCTAGTATAGGCTGCTCCGTCCACCGGCTGATTGGATATCATAGCAGTAGCAGTTAAATCACCAACAGCTTCAAATACACTCAGAAGATAAATGGTACCTGCTACCATAAATGCATGCCAGTCAAAAGCAAAACCGTATTTGAATGGAATTGGAATGGTAATCAACGGCAGATCATGTAGATTGGAAAAATCAACAATACCCATAAAAATGGCGATTACATAACCAGAAATCAAACCTACCGCAATACCTGCCATACGCCACCATGCATTGCGAAAGCAGTTAAATAACAGTACGGTAAAAAGAACAAAAGTAGAAAGAGCAAGATTCGGCCATGAACCGAATGTATGATTAGCTTTAGCGGTGAGCCCCCCGCCGAAATCGGTAATCCCGACATGAATCAAGCTTAAGCCTATCATCAATACCACTACTCCACTTACCGTAGGAGTGATAATTTTTTTCAGAAACGGCAATAGCCATGATGCTCCGACTACTAAAAAGGCGCCCACAAAAGAGACGCCCAATAAAGTAGAAATCATGGTATGTTCATTCATCCCGTTTTCCTTCATGCCCAGTCCTAGCGCAATCATCACAGTAACAAATGAAAAATTAACCGATTGAATCGATAACAGCCCAGAACCGATCACCCCGAAACGGTGCACTTGAATATACGTACCGACACCTGAAGCAACCATAGACATCGATACCAAATAGGCAGTCATATCTGCCGGTAGTTTCAGTGCGCCGCCCACCACTAAAGCCGGAGCCACCATAGGTACGAATAGAGCGAGTAAATGGGTTAATGCACTCAGCAAACCATTAAAAACTGGAGGTTTATCCTCCAGACCATAGACCAGATCAGAGCGTTCTTCTTGTTTAACAACAGAGGGATTATCGGCCATGTCAACCTTTCTTATTTGCTTTATACTTGCAAAAAACGAATATAAAGCCCCGTATTTTAAGCTAACCTGATACATTTAATCTACATCAGACAATTGAGTAATAAAATCTTTAACTCAAGCAAACCACTTTTATCAAAACACATTATGAACGGCCTATTTTCCATCAAGGGATAAAATACGCTACAATCATCACATTTTTAGCTCTCCTGTAAAGGGTAGAATTATGTTGACAGGCAGCCTGGTTGCCATCGTAACGCCTATGCATGCAGATGGTAGTATTGATTACGACCAATACAAACAGCTTATTGACTGGCATATCGAATCCGGTACCGACGCTATTGTCGCTGTAGGAACCACAGGTGAATCAGCAACCCTTAGTGTTGATGAACACCTAAACGTAATTAAAACTGCTGTAGAACACGTAGCCGGACGCATTAAAGTGATTGCCGGTACAGGCGCAAATAATACGCACGAAGCCATTTATCTTGCTCGAGAAGCACAGCAAGCTGGTGCGGATATGACACTATCAGTAGTGCCTTACTACAACAAACCCAATCAGGAAGGCATATACCGCCATTTCAAGACCATAGCTGAAGCTACTTCTATTCCGATGATTCTGTACAATGTGCCAGGACGCACTGTTGCCGATATGCAACCGGATACTGCTTTACGGCTAGCTCAGATAGACAATATTGTCGGAATCAAAGAAGCCACTGGCAACATCGGCCGTGCTTGTTATCTGTTTAAACATGTTCCCGAAAATTTTGCAGTTTACTCTGGCGATGATCCTACCGCGATGGCATTCCTATTATGCGGTGGACATGGTGTTATCAGTGTGACAGCCAATGTAGCTCCGAAAATGTTTGCCGACATGTGTCATGCTGCACTACGCGGTGATATAGCCGGTGCTCGAAGCCTGAATGATAAATTACAGCGTTTGCATGGCGACCTTTTTTGCGAACCCAGTCCGGCACCTACTAAATGGGCACTGTCCCGGATCGGTAAAATCAGTCCGGTATGCCGGCTTCCCATTACGGAGTTGACTGAAGCAGGACAGGCCACAGTAACAGCAGCCATGCACGAAGCCGGCTTGATCTGAACATAAGCCTACCATATCAGAAAAATACACACAGAAAGTGGCCGATATGAATATAAGTAAAACCGTTGTCCTGACCCTGCTGGCAGCCAGTCTTGCCGCTTGTGCCAGTAAAAAAGAAAACCTACCTAAACTCGATTATCAGTCAGACAATAAAAAAATTGTTCAGCTGGATGTACCGCCAGATTTGACTGATCCCAATCAAGGTAATCGTTTCAGTGCTCCAGGCAGCTCGCTGATTAATGGTGCCGTCCGTGCCAGTGATCTGAACAAACGCAACAACAAAAACCAGCCCGCAGCCAATACACAGGTATTGACACAAGTACCGGATATTCATTTTCAACGTGATGGCAGCATCCGTTGGTTAACGGTAGACAATAAACAAGCTGCTGAGTTATGGCCTCTATTGAAAGCTTTTTGGCAAGAGCAGGGCTTTACTATAGAACGTGAAGAACCATCTATCGGCCTAATGCAGACCAACTGGGCTGAAAATCGGGCCAAACTGCCTTCAGATGCCATTCGCGGTATATTTGAAAAAGTAGGCTTGGGTGGCGTTTACTCCAGTGGTGAACGTGATATGTTTACCATCCGGTTGGAAAGAAACAATAAGGGTGGTACTGATGTCTTCTTCAGCCAGAAAGGCATGAAAGAAGTCTATACCAGCAAAGATGGTGACAGTACCGCATGGCAGCCACGCCCTAATGAACCTGAACTAGAAGCAGCATTTCTGGCACGCTTCATGCAATATTTAGGTGCAGATGCCAAACAGGTACAGCAACAGGTAGCCGCTCAACAGCAAAATCCCAATGAGAACGCTTTGGCCAGAACCGATGGCAGTAGTGTTTATCTGCTTGGCCCACAGGAACGCAACTGGCGCCGCGTTGCTCTGGCACTGGATCGCGTAGGGCTAAATGTTATTGGCGAAAATCAGAGCCAGTATGCCTATCTTGTGGAAGTGGCCGCTGCTGAAGCCTCATCTGTAACCAACAAAAAACCGGGGCTGTTTAGCCGCATGTTTGGTCGCAGCAAAAAAATCGAACGCGAGCAACAGCCTAAAGAGCAGCCGCGTTTGATGGTATTGGCTCAACCATTAAAAGATGGAGGAACACGCGTCAGTCTAGCCAATGTTGACGGTACACCTTATACCGGTAAAGATGGTAAAAAATGGATTCAGCAACTTGATCAGCAGTTGCGATAAAAACCAAAAGCCTGCTTAAAGCAGGCTTTTTTATTAGCAAACTTTTTACTTTGCACAAAAATTTTCTTTTTTTAATTTACTTTTCAATATTTGATTCTGGTAGCGAAACTCTTAAGCAAACCTAATATAAAAAAAACCATATCGTTAATTACATTAATGTCCTGATATGGATTATTTTTCTTTATAAACTTCAAATATGAGTTAAACACTATCGCACAACAATACTGTAAGATACTTTTAGCAGCTCTTTGATAATCAAATCGTGACTATAAATTATTTTGATAAATAAAACAGTATCAACACAATAATCTTAAGTTTTTAAGAACCATTATCTATAATAAAGCGTCATCAGATACAATAGCTGGCAAATAAGCTACACTTGTTTTTATCTTAAAAAATTCTTGAATCGACTAATATGAAAAAAATGATAATCAGTTATAGTTTTCTATCTATACTGATAATTGCTGCATTTATTATGGGTACCATCTTTTTTGCAGACATCCGTTACCCCTTATGGTACAGCTTGTGTTGTTTTGCAGTTGGTATTACAGGATTGGTTATTATTGCACCCTTTACAATTAAACTGATTAAAATCAGCCAGAAATCCAATCTTACATCACAAAAAACTGACTAGAATTAAACTTTAAAAAAATGAAATACAAAATAATTTTCAAAATTACATGGGGCAAGCTAAACTAAAATAACAATTTTTAAGATTTTATATATTTATTTTAAATACAATGATTAAAATAATTATTCCCTTAAGCATTAACTTTATTCTGTTTATGGTGTCCTTTTACGTTGGCTTTTCTCTTTTTCAAAAAGAGCAACGGCTATCAACATATAGTACTGTATGCTTTATCATCAGTAGTATTAAATGGCATGACATTTGTCAGAATTGTATACAGTTAACGCTTTAACATCTTTCAGAATTAAAACGTGAAACTGATTTAACACAAAATCACCTAATGTCTAAGTAATAAAAAAATTTGTTGCTATACAGTTGTTTTTGAACCTGAGTAAATGACTAAATTCAAATTTTATTAATTATTCTATCGTCATGTATATTCATGTTTATTAAAGCATTTATATTGGGTACTATCTTTTTTACAGATATCCATTATTTCTTATGGTATTTGCCTGTGCTGCTTTGCAATAGCTATTACAGGATTGATTATTATTGCACCCTTTACCATTAAACTGATTAATGTTCGCCAGAAATCTCATCTTAACATCACAAAAAACTAACTAGAATCTAAACTTTAGAAAAATAAAATACATATGGAATTTTAAGATTAAATAAGGTAAACTTCAATTAAATAACATTTCTTTATACTTTTATACATTTTATTTAAAAACCATGTTCAAAATAATAATTCTCCTTAGCATTAGCTTTATTGTATTTATAGTGTCGTTTTTCACTGGCTATTTTCTTTTTCAAAAAGAGCAACAGCTTACAACATACAGCACTGTATGCTTTATTATCAGTATATTTTGTTTAATTGTGGATATTCCATTAAGCTTGAAATTATCTAAACTAGGACAAAAACAAAAACCTTAATATCTACAGTATTAAATGGCATCACTTTTGTTAGATTTGTATTTAGTTAACGCTTTAACATTTTTTGAATTAAAACGTGAAACTGATTCAACGCAAAATCATTAAATTTTAAGTAATAAAACATATTTGTCGCTATACTGTTGTTTTTGAGCCTGCGTAAATGACAAAATTCAAACTTTTATTACTTATTCTAGCATCATGTACATTCATGTTTATTGGCTGGATAATATTGGGCTGCTATTATTGGGTACAAAATCAGCGCAATATTGCGCTGATTTGCTGTTTACTCGCATTTGTTAGCGCATTAGGCCAGTTTGCAGCGTTGGCATTCACATTACGTGAACGTGCTGCCCAGCAAATATATCGGGCTTTATCTTCTAAAGATGTTAAACATGAATAAAATTGTTCTTGCCAGTAATAATCAGGGTAAATTAACTGAGTTCAAGCGTCTGCTACAATCATTAAATATTGAAATAGTGCCACAAGCAGAATTCAATATTCCAGAATGTCCAGAACCTTATATTACTTTTGTTGAAAATGCTTTAGCAAAAGCCCGCCATGCCAGCCGCTATAGCGGCTTACCGGCATTGGCAGATGATTCAGGTATCTGTGCCAATGCACTAAAAGGCGCACCTGGAGTTTATTCCGCCCGCTACGCCGGTACAGAACCCAAATCAGATGCAGCCAACAATGCCAAACTGGATGCCGACTTACAACCATTCAGCGATAAAACTGTATTTTACGTCTGTGTATTGGTGCTAGTACGCCATCCAGATGATCCACAGCCAGTCATTGCTGATGCCATCTGGCGGGGATTGTGGCAATCCACGGCAACTGGAAACAATGGTTTTGGCTATGACCCGCATTTTTATCTTCCCGAACAGCACCTCACAGCAGCACAAATGAGTCAAGACGAAAAAAATCGTGTCAGCCATCGTGCGCAGGCGCTGAATATTTTACTCACTAAATTAAAGCAACAATCCGGTTTAAATCTGCATGTCTGAGTTTTCTCTACCATTGCACAATAACCAGACAGCCACGCCCAATTTGACAAATTTACCTCCTTTATCCCTGTATATCCATGTACCTTGGTGTGTGCGTAAGTGTCCGTACTGTGATTTCAATTCGCATCAGTTGAAACAAGAGCTTGATGAACGGGCTTATATTTCAGCTTTACTTACCGATCTTGAGGCCGAGCTTCCCTATTTCTGGGGTAGGACGGTACATACTGTCTTTATTGGTGGCGGCACGCCCAGTCTTCTATCTGCTGCGTCATTGGAACAATTGTTGAGTGGTATACGTGCCCGCATTAATCTGCAGCCCGCTGCTGAAATAACACTGGAAGCTAACCCAGGCACCTTTGAACGCCAACGCTTTGCCGGGTATGCTGCAGCCGGTATTAACCGTCTGTCAATTGGTGTACAAAGCTTTGCTGACGACAAGCTAGCCACATTGGGACGTATCCATAGTCGTGATGATGCATTAAGAGCTATCGAAGTCGGATTATCCCTGTTTCCCAAAGTAAATATAGATCTGATGTATGCATTACCCGGACAAACTCTTATGCAGGCAAAAGAAGATATTCAAACTGCTCTTGCCACTGGTTTACAGCATATCAGTGCCTATCAGTTAACTCTTGAGCCTAACACTCCTTTTGCCCATACCCCGCCGCCACAATTACCGGATGAAGACCACCTTGCCAATATAGAAGAAGTCGTGCATTCTGCTTTAAAGCAAGCCGGATTTATCCATTATGAGACGTCGGCCTTTGCCCGTTCACATCAGCAATGTCAGCATAATCTGAACTACTGGCAGTTTGGTGACTATATCGGTATCGGAGCCGGAGCACATGGTAAAATATCCAGCGCTCAGTCAATTGTGCGCACCACCCGCAGCCGCCATCCCAAAGACTATATACAAAGCATGCAGCAGCAACCACAACGCGCCATTAGCCGCCAGTCAGTTGCTGCCGGGGATTTGCCATTTGAATTCATGCTTAATGTTTTACGTTTAACAGACGGTGTACCTAGTGCATGGTTTAATGAGCGTACCGGACTTCCACTGTCGGTAATCCAGCAAGCTATCAGTGAAGCTGTTAAACGCGGCTTATTAGATGCCAACCCATTCTTTCTGCGCCCTACAACACTCGGACGCAGTTTTCTCAATGACTTGTTGGCTTTATTTCTGAAAGCCTGATTTTTTTTGACAACCCTTTTAATACGAAGGAGTAGCATTGTGAGCAAAACCATTATTCATACTGATAAGGCACCCGCTGCTATCGGCGCATATTCGCAGGCTGTCCGTGTAGGGGATACAGTATATCTGTCTGGACAGATTCCCTTGGTAGCAGAGACCATGCAAGTTGTTGCAGGTGGCTTTGCTGAGCAGGCTCATCAAGTATTCAAAAACCTACAGGCTGTAGCACAGGCAGCCGGTGGTAATCTGAATGATCTGGTGAAAGTAAACGCCTATCTCACTGATTTAAGCAATTTTTCCACCTTCAACGAAATTATGGCGCAATACTTTACTGCACCCTATCCAGCTCGTGCCGCTGTAGAAGTGTCTGCGTTACCTAAAGGCGTACTGGTAGAAGCTGAAGCTATACTAGTTTTAGAAAAATAACAGTCAGACTCGTTCAGCACAGGCAAGTATTGAGACTGCCTGTAGCTGAACGAACTGGAGAGTAAATATGGCGCAATATGTGATTGGCGATATACAAGGCTGTCTGACTGAATTTCAACAGCTTCTAAATAAACTAAATTTTAATCCCGGTACCGACACTATCTGGCTCACTGGTGACTTAGTCAATCGCGGCCCCCAGTCTCTGGCAACATTGCGTCTGGTCAAACAGCATGATGGCTGTATGCAGACTATTCTCGGCAATCATGATTTGCATTTACTCGCATTGCATTACGGTCATGGCAAACTCAAGCGTGGCGACACCATCAGTGACATTCTCAATGCCCCAGACAGAACAAATTTAATTGACTGGCTACGCCAGCAACCTCTTTACCGTGAGGAACAAGATTATGTGCTGGTACATGCTGGTATTTGGCCGGAATGGAACTGCAAACAGGCACAACGGCTAGCGGTAGAAGTGGAAACCGTATTACAAAACAATCCGCAAGAGTTTTTTGCCCGTATGTATGGCAATAAACCCGTACGCTGGAACAACAACCTCAATGGCGATGAACGGCTGCGTTTTATTACTAACAGCTTCACACGTATGCGTGCACTTACCGTTGATGGCGCCATGGATTTTGATTACAAAGGTATGCTTGGTGATATGCCATCTCAGTTAATGCCGTGGTTCAAAGCACCTGCGAGACAAAATACAGACAAAACCATTTTATTTGGCCATTGGTCAGCATTAGGACTGTACCATCAAGACAATGTTGTTTGTGTCGATACCGGAGCACTATGGGGCGGAAGTCTCACAGCTTACAACCTTAAAAACGGAAGCGTGGTACAGACACCAAGTCAAACAAAGTTAAATTTTGAAAATTAAATGCCGGTAAAATAATAATTAAAATATTACCTTTATCAAAGTGATAAATAGTTTCTGTTCTTAAAACATTGAGTTGTGCAGAGTTTTTTAATCATGTACTATTAACTCAGTAACGATAACGTTTATTTAGTCATTTTTAATACTAACCTACATTAGCTAAAAAAGACTAAGATACATCTATTGCTTCTTTACCTAAGCCAAGTATCATGGCTTATGTTATCTAATAATTTATTCATAAATACTTGAAGGAGTTGTCATGAAAAAAGTTCTAGTTCCTGCTGTCTTGTTAATGCTTGCACTGACTGGTTGTGCTTCCAAATCTCATCACAAAGCCCCCGCTGCACAATCAACTGCAACTGCCGCTGCTACTACTGCCAATGTACAGATTGACGGACGTAAAGAAGTTTCTTACCTTTGCGGTACTGGCAACGCTAAAAACAACTTACGTGTAATGTATGGTCTACAAGGCCAAAACGTTGTGGCTGCACAGGTAAACTATCAGGGTAAACTTTCTCCAGTGATGATGCGTGACGCGCGTGACGTAAATTACAATACATTCGTTTCTCCTGAAGGTATCACTTGGAAAACAGCAATTGCTACTAGCGATACTGTAGATAAAGTAGGCGCTTTAGGCTTATTACAGCCTAGCAAACAGGTTGTTAATGGTCAGGAAAGAATTGTTCCGCAAATCGTTACTCAAAACTGTGTAGTTGATAATGGTACCGTTGCTGTCGCTGCAGCTCCTGCAAAAACAAAAACTGTTAGAACTACTAAAACTGTAACTACCAAAAAAGTATACAAACACAAAAAATAAGTAACCATGTTTAAAAAACGGCAGCCTCAGAGGTTGCCGTTTTTTTTACTGATGAAATTCAGGCTTAAACTTTGGGCTATATCCGGTAATTCATACTTCAGACATATACATTAGGCCTATTTACTCTCATCCTGATGTCTTGAAAGCCTGCATCAGCGCCCTTATTTAAAGGCAGTTATTTTTCCCAACAGTTATGGCGACTGTTGATCAGCAAAGGATCATAAGACATGCAACAATTTGACGGCACCACCATTATTTCCGTTCGGCGCGGCGAAAACGTCGCCATCGGTGGCGATGGTCAAGTGACATTGGGGAACACTATTATTAAAGGTACTGCACGTAAAGTAAGGAAACTTTATAACAATCAAGTGCTGGCTGGATTTGCCGGCGGCACTGCCGATGCCTTCACACTTATTGAACTGTTTGAAAGCAAATTACAGAAACATCAGGGCAAGCTGATGCTGGCTGCCATTGAGCTGGCCAAAGAATGGCGTACCGACCGTGCTTTACGCCGACTGGAAGCCATGCTGATTGTAGCCGACAAAAAAAATACCTTAGTGATTACTGGTAATGGTGACGTACTTGAACCAGAACAAAGCATTGCTGCGATTGGTTCCGGTGGTGCATTCGCGCAGTCTGCTGCGCGGGCACTGATGGAAAATACGGAACTTGAACCTGAAGTGGTGGTTAAAAAATCACTGGAAATTGCCGGTGATATCTGCATCTATACCAACCAGAGCCATACAATCGAAACCTTATAATTGTCTTGACCGATAGTTTAAATCATTAGCATCGGTTCAGCCCTATGATAGGAACAAGATGAGTACAGTAGTAATGACACCAAACGAAATCGTTCATGAACTGGATAAACACATTATCGGCCAGAATCAGGCCAAGCGTGCTGTAGCGGTCGCACTGAGAAACCGCTACCGCCGCAGCAGAGTTGCCGAACCATTACAAAGTGAAATTGTCCCGAAAAATATTCTCATGATCGGCCCCACCGGCGTAGGTAAAACCGAAATTGCACGCCGTCTTGCCCGTCTGGCCAATGCACCCTTTATCAAGGTAGAAGCTACCAAATTTACTGAAGTTGGCTATGTCGGCCGCGACGTAGACAGCATCATTCGAGATTTGATTGAAATAGCCTTGAAAAACATCCGCAGCCAGACCATTGCAAAAAACCGCGACCGAGCTCAGGATGCCGCAGAAAACCGCGTTTTAGATGCGCTACTACCTCCTCCTCGCACAGTTGGCTTTGCAGGAGAACCACAGGAGGCTCAACCGGAAAATCATACACGTCAAAAATTCCGGCAGATGTTACGTAAAGGAGAATTGGACGATAAAGAAATTGAAATTGAAATTGCCGCCACTCCTTCACCAGCCATGTCGGTAATGGGTCCTCCAGGAATGGAAGATTTTACCAACCAGCTGCAAGACATGTTTAGCAACATGGGTCAGGGTAAAACCAAAGCGCAGAAAATGAAAGTCAGCGCAGCGATGAAGATATTGCTGGATGAAGAAGCTGCCAAACTTATCAGCGAGGATGAATTACGTGAACAAGCCATCAAAGCAGTAGAGCAGAACGGTATTGTCTTTCTGGATGAAATTGACAAAATTGCCACAGACAGCAACCGCCATGGTGGCGACGTATCACGTCAGGGCGTTCAGCGGGACTTACTCCCACTTGTGGAAGGAACAACCGTTCAAACCAAATATGGCATGATTAAAACCGATCATGTACTGTTTATTGCTTCTGGTGCATTTCATCTCAGTCGTCCCAGCGACCTGATACCTGAATTACAAGGCCGCTTTCCCATTCGAGTGGAACTAAAAAATTTAAGTGTGGACGACTTTAAAGCCATCCTCACCAGCACAAATGCCAATCTGACTGAACAATATACAGCCTTACTGGCAACAGACGATGTGAAATTACAATTTACCGAAGATGGTATTGCTCGGATTGCAGAAATTGCTTTTCAAGTGAATGAAAAAACCGAAAATATTGGCGCACGCCGCTTGCACACGGTTATGGAAAAGCTACTCGAAGAAGTATCCTTTGAAGCGCCTGCAGGAGACATCGCCATTGATGCAGCTTATGTTAATGCGCGTTTGCAGGATATAGTCGAAGACGAAGATCTGGCTCGATACGTACTATAAACCATCAATGAAGCGGCTGCGGCCGCTTTTTTTATCTGGCTGATTATTTCTTCACCGTATCTCAATTATATCGACGGCGTTTCATGATTACTACACTGACTCAAACCCATCAACCTTATCTTCATCAACGCTATTCATTAACAGGATGGCAGTACCAGCTACTGGCCACCACCATCGCCGCATTAATGATGGCTTTATCCGCCAATATTAGTATCCCATTGCAGCCAGTGCCATTATCCCTGCAATCACTAGCAGTATTACTGACCGGTGCCGGCCTTGGGCGCAAGCTTGGTGTTTTGGCTATACTTGAGTATCTACTACTTGGTGCATGCGGATTGCCATTTTTTGCTGGCGGCCATGGCGGCATTAACGTACTGGTATCGGCTTCTGCAGGTTACCTATACGGATTTGTTGTCAGTGCCTATCTGGCTGGACTAGCTGCTGAACGAGGCTATGATCGGCATTTTCTCAGCGGCTTATGTGCATTTGCTCTGGCACATCAAATTATTTTTGTGTTTGGAGTTGTTTATCTGGCATTTTATCTGCATATCGGCATTTATCATGCAGTAGAACTTGGCTATCTACCCTTTGCCGGTTTTGATTTACTTAAATTTTTTATAGCCAGTTTAATCATGTTTGCCTTGTGGCGGCATTCTGGGTCACTGAATCATTAAGTTTCAAACAAAAATAAACCGTCTAAATGCACAGATATTATTAATAGTCTGCGCTTTTAGACGGGTTGTAGTTCAAGACTGCGATTAAATAGCTGATTCGTTCTGCTCACCGGTACGTATACGTACCGCTTCTTCTACTGGCAACACAAAAATTTTACCATCACCAATTTTGCCCGAATGTGCGGCAGCCACAATAGTTTCAATAGCCTGCTCTACCCGATCATCTGGCAATACCAGCTCAATTTTTACCTTGGGTAAAAAATCCACTGCATACTCCGCACCACGATATATTTCTGTGTGCCCCTTCTGGCGCCCAAATCCTTTCACCTCAGATACAGTCATGCCACTAAAACCAACGTCAGACAATGCTTCCCGAACATCGTCCAGTTTAAAAGGCTTTACAATTGCTTCAATCTTTTTCATACGTGCACTTCCCTATAACTGTATCCACACAAGTAAAAACTACCATAACCGTATCTGAAACTCAAACCAGCACTGCCTTACAACATAAAATTAAGCAAAACTCTTGTTTTTCGCGTAAAATTGCGCCTCAGCCAAAACCCACTATCAAAGTGAGCTTACCTCATCATGTCAGTTGTACTGTCACTGTGCGGCGAGGCCGCACTTTCACCATTCCGTATCGAAAAACTGTTACAGCAGGCAGCAAAACTGCAACTGAACTGCGAGATTCAGATAAACAGCGAATACCGCTATTTCGTGGCTTCATCCGCCGAAATCACATCCGACAATCAACAGAAATTATTACAACTGTTGCGTGCCAGACCACAGAGCAGCCACGAACTGTCTGGAACTCAGCTACTTATTATTCCTCGATTGGGCACCATTTCTCCCTGGTCCTCCAAAGCCACTGATATTGCCCGCAATTGTGGGCTGAGCATGATTGAACGCATCGAGCGCGGTATTCTGTATTCTTTTTCACGCCAGCTCAGTCAGCAGGAACAGGATAAATGGCAAACAATATTGCATGACCGCATGACTGAAAGTGTGCTTACGTCAGAAAAAGAAGCAATAAAACTTTTTCATACCTCATCAGCACAGAGCTTCAATTATATAGACGTACTAGCTGAGGGCAAAAGCGCACTGGAAACAGCCAACCGGCAAATGGGCTTGGCTTTGTCTGCAGATGAAATTGATTATTTGGCAGAAAATTATCAGCAGCTACAACGCAATCCCAGCGACGTTGAGCTGATGATGTTTGCACAAGCAAATTCAGAACATTGTCGCCACAAAATTTTTAATGCTGAATTTATTATTGATGGCAAAACCCAGCCGCAATCCTTGTTTAGCCTAATCCGCGCTACTCATCAGGCACACCCCCAAGGTACACTGGTAGCATATAAAGACAATTCATCCATTATTACTGGTGCGAATATTGAACGCTTCTATCCGCGGCCTAATCAACAACAGCAATATAAATTTAATGCGGAAGAAACCCACATTTTGATGAAAGTGGAAACCCACAATCATCCGACTGCCATTGCTCCCTTCGCTGGTGCAGCCACTGGTTCGGGCGGAGAAATCCGCGATGAGGGCGCAACCGGAAAAGGAGCTCGTCCTAAAGCGGGGTTGAGCGGATTCAGCGTATCCAACCTTTCCATCCCCGAATTTACCCAGCCTTGGGAACAATACACAGCCAGCCGTAATCAGTACGGTAAGCCGACACACATCAGCAGTGCCCTAGATATCATGCTTGATGGCCCAATAGGCAGTGCAGCATTTAACAACGAATTTGGTCGCCCCAATTTGCTGGGTTATTTCCGCACCTTTGAAGAGTTATTTAGCGGCACTATGCGTGGTTTTCACAAACCCATCATGATTGCCGGCGGTCTCGGAAATATTCAGGCACAACAGGTTTTCAAAGATACCATTCCAGCCGGAGCATTACTTATTCAGCTTGGCGGTCCGGGATTACTAATCGGACTGGGCGGCGGCGCAGCTTCTAGCATGAGCACCGGCGCTAATCACGCCGACCTGGATTTTGATTCCGTGCAGCGCGGCAATCCAGAAATGGAACGGCGTGCACAAGAAGTTATTGACCGCTGCTGGCAGATGGGCACCGATAATCCGGTTATATCCATTCACGATGTCGGTGCAGGCGGTCTATCCAATGCCTTTCCCGAATTGGTAAACGATGCCGGTCGCGGTGCCACATTTGAGTTACGCCGCATTCCCTTGGAAGAACATGGCCTGAACCCACTGCAAATCTGGTGTAATGAAGCACAGGAACGCTATGTGCTGGCTATATTGCCTCAAAATTTGGCTATCTTTCAAAACATTTGCCAGCGTGAACGGTGTCCGTTCGCTATAGTAGGCACTGCCACTGATGATGGTCAATTAAAATTACGCGATGATTTATTTGACAATCTGCCGGTAGATATTTCGCTAGATGTCTTATTGGGCAAACCACCCCGAATTACCCGTACTGATTGTACCGTTACCGAATTTATCCCAGCTTTTGACGGCAGCAGGCTAGACATACGCGAAAGCCTGTACCGTGTATTACGCCTGCCAACCGTAGCCAGTAAACAATTTTTAATTACCATCGGTGACCGCAGTGTCGGTGGACTGACCCATCGTGACCAGATGGTAGGACGATTCCAGACTCCTGTTGCAGACGTAGCCGTAACAAAAATGGGCTTTAACACGCTGCTGGGCGAGGCCATGAGCATGGGTGAAAAATCACCTCTGGCTTTATTTTCCGGCGCTGCTTCAGGACGCATGGCCATCGGTGAAGCAGTAACCAACATTGCTGCTGCAGACATTGGCACGCTAGATAAAATCAAACTCTCTGCCAACTGGATGGCAGCCTGTGGTTTTGCTGGTGAAGATGCCCGTCTGTATGAAACAGTGGCGGCAGTATCGACACTGTGCCAGCAACTTAAGCTGAGTATACCAGTTGGTAAAGATTCTCTCTCTATGCAAACCATCTGGCATGATACCGGAGAGGAAAAAAGAGTGGTGTCACCACTCACAGCAGTGATTACCGCATTTGCGCCAGTAAACAACGTCTGCCACACCGTCACACCGGAGCTACAAAATATACCCGATACTACACTGTTAGCAATTGATTTGGGACAGGGTCACAGCCGTATGGGTGGTAGCGCCTTACAACAAGTATGGAAAAATCTTACTGGCCAGGCTCCCGATGTCAATTCCGCCTCTCTATTGGCTGATTTTTTCCGCATTATTCAGTCATTAATTCAGGAACAGAAAATTCTGGCCTATCATGACCGCAGCGATGGCGGGTTAGTGGTCACACTGGCTGAAATGATGTTTGCAGCGCACATCGGCGTCACCATCGACATTGCCTCGTTAATCCGGCAAATCAACGATCTGAGTCACAACCAGAAACTTCAGGATGCAGCAGTACGCTGCCTGTTTAATGAAGAACTGGGAGCAGTGATTCAAATACACAATACCGATTTAGCTCGCATTCAAGAGACTTTTGCCAATGCTGGTATGGCTGATGCCCTGCACATACTGGGTCACATCAATACGACTGACCGTTTGATGGTACATCACGGAAATACAGTTCTGCTAAATGAAAACCGCGTAGATTTACAAAAAAGCTGGAGCGAAACCAGCTATCACATGCAGCGCTTACGCGACAATCCGCACTGTGCAGACAGTGAGTTTGCCTTACTCGAACAAGAGCATTTACCCAGATTATTTGCTGAATTGAGCTTTGATCCGGCCGAAGATATTGCTTTGCCATTTATTCAGCGCGGCAAACAGCCTAAAGCAGCCATACTGCGTGAACAAGGCGTCAACGGGCAGGTAGAAATGGCTGCTGCTTTCAGCCGTGCTGGCTTTGAAGCTTATGATGTACATATGAGTGATTTGCTTACTGGAAGGGTGAGTCTCGAAGATTTTCAGCTACTGGCTGCCTGCGGCGGTTTCAGCTATGGCGATGTGCTCGGCGCCGGTGAAGGATGGGCAAAAAGTATTCTATTTAATCAGCAACTGCGGCAGAAATTTGCCGAATTTTTTGCCCGTCAGGACACGCTGACACTGGGTGTATGCAATGGCTGCCAAATGCTGAGCAATCTAGCTGAAATAATCCCAGGTGCACAATTGTGGCCACGTTTTCGCCGCAACATTTCCGAACAGTTTGAAGCTCGCCTGAGTATGGTGACCGTGCCAAAATCAACATCATTGATTTTGGCCGATATGGCCGGCAGCAGCTTACCGGTAGTGGTGAGTCACGGGGAAGGACGAGCAGATTTCAGCCATCTACCACAGTCTGATTTGCCGTCGGAGCTAGATATTGCCCTGCAATACGTAGACGGTCTCAATCAGGTCACAAATACTTATCCGCTGAACCCTAACGGTTCTCCGGCTGGTATTGCCGGTGTGTGTAGTCAGGATGGGCGAGTAACCATCATGATGCCGCATCCGGAACGGGTCTTCCAGACCGCACAAATGAGCTGGGCACCGCGTAACTGGCCAGAAATGTCTGGCTGGTACCGCCTATTTGCCAGTGCCCGCAAAGTTTTAGGCTAACATCGACAAAGGAAACATCATGCCATTACTGGATAGTTTTACAGTAGACCATACCCGTATGCATGCCCCGGCAGTACGCATAGCCAAAACCATGTCTACTCCTAAAGGGGACGAAATTACCGTATTTGATTTACGCTTCTGTCACCCCAATCAGGACATCCTGCCGGAAAAAGGCATGCACACACTCGAACATCTGTTTGCTGGTTTTATGCGCGATCATCTCAACAGCAACAATGTGGAAATTATCGATATTTCTCCCATGGGCTGCCGCACCGGCTTTTACATGAGTCTGATTGGCTCACCAGATGAAGCCACAGTAGCCAGAGCATGGGCTGCTGCGATGCAGGATGTGCTATCTGTAGCCAACCAAAACCAGATACCTGAACTGAACCGTTATCAGTGTGGCAGCTATATTATGCACTCATTGGAAGAAGCCAAGGCCATCGCCCAAAAAGTACTCGACAGTCAAATAAGCATTAATTACAACAATGACTTGAAACTAGATGAGTCACTATTGCAACACTAAAAGCGAAACACGATTACGACTGTCTAAAAATAAGTGAAGTGGTACACGGCTTATATTTTAGACAGTTTTCATTTTTATTAGTAAAACTAGCCAGATACAGCATAGATTTAAAAGCTGATAAAAAAAAACTAATACAAATTAAAAATAGATAGCAATTTTTACACTTTAATTCAAAACACGCCAAACTTAGCCAAACCATTTGTCTATCAACAAAATCATTACATCACTTAACCCATTCATTATGAAGAAGCGGATATAGTCGGTTTTGACAAGTCTTTTTTTTAAAGCAAAAAACCAGTATATTGTGTTCAGAATAACAGTTGACCACTACATTTTGTGTTGTCACTGTTTTTTTCTGCTTTACTTGTGCTAGAAAGAATAACTCATGAATGCGGTAGCCAATATAAAAGTAACCAAACGAAACGGCCGTTTGGAAGACATCAATCTGGATAAAATTCATCAAGTTGTTACTTGGGCGGCTGAAGGACTGGATAACGTATCCGTATCTCAGGTAGAAATGCGCTCACACATTCAGTTTTACAACGGCATCCGCACAGACGACATTCACGAAACCATTATTAAGGCTGCGGCTGACCTGATTTCTACCGAAACGCCGGATTATCAGTATCTGGCTGCACGGCTGGCAATATTCCACCTGCGGAAAATCGCTTTTGGCCAGTTTGAACCGCCCCATTTATATGATCATGTCACCAGCCTGACTCAGTCAGGCAAATACGATGAACATATCCTGAGTGACTACTCCCGTGCTGAATTCGATGAGCTCAACGATTGTATAGACCACAACCGTGATTTAACTTTTTCCTATGCGGCTGTCAAACAGCTGGAAGGTAAATATCTGGTACAAAATCGTGTCACCAGACAAATTTTTGAGAGCCCGCAGTTTTTATATATGTTGGTTGCTATGTGTCTGTTTGCACGCTACCCGCAGGCCACTAGGCTGGAATATGTTAAAAAATTCTATCACGCTATCAGCACGTTCAAAATTTCCCTACCCACGCCGATTATGTCCGGCGTGCGCACTCCAACCCGCCAATTTTCTTCTTGTGTCCTGATAGAATGCGATGACAGTCTAGACAGCATCAACGCCACCACCAGCGCCATCGTGAAATATGTATCGCAGCGTGCCGGCATTGGCATTAACGCTGGACGCATCCGTGCACTGGGCAGCGAAATCCGGGGCGGCGAAGCTCAACACACTGGCTGTATCCCATTTTACAAAATGTTTCAGGCAGCAGTTAAATCCTGCTCACAAGGAGGCGTACGTGGCGGTGCGGCCACACTATTCTATCCTTTGTGGCATCTAGAAGTAGAAAACCTACTTGTACTTAAAAACAACCGTGGTGTAGAAGAAAACCGCGTTCGCCATCTTGATTATGGTGTGCAGATTAATCGTCTGCTGTATACTCGGTTGATTAAAGGTGAAAATATTACCTTATTCTCTCCCTCAGAAGTACCTGGGCTATATGATGCTTTTTTTGCCGATCAGGATGAGTTTGAACGCCTGTATGCCTTATACGAAAAAGACGATAGCATCCATAGCCGCAGTATTCCGGCTATAGACTTATTCTCATTATTAATGCAGGAGCGCGCTGGAACCGGCCGCATTTATATCCAGAACGTCGACCATTGCAACACCCACAGTCCATTTGACCCTAAGCTAGCACCGGTACGTCAGTCTAATCTATGTCTGGAAATCGCCCTTCCGACCCGTCCGTTAAACGACATAAACGATCCAGACGGAGAAATTGCGCTTTGTACCTTATCCGCTTTCAATTTGGGTGCACTAAAGAATCTCGAAGAGCTGGAAGAGCTGGCCGAACTAGCTACCCGTGCGTTAGATGCTCTGCTGGATTACCAAAAGTATCCAATCAAAGCGGCCGAACTGGCCACGATGAACCGGCGTACACTTGGCATCGGCGTTATTAACTTTGCCTACTATCTGGCCAAAAACGGCGTAAAATACAGCGATGGTTCTGCCATCAGTCTTACCCACCGCACCTTTGAAGCCATTCAGTACTATCTACTCAAAGCTTCAGTCAAACTGGCCAAAGAGCTGGGCGCATGTCCTAAATTCAGCGATACAACATACGCTCAAGGCTTACTGCCGATTGATACTTACAAAAAAGATCTGGATAAAATCTGTCAGGAACCACTTCATCTAGACTGGGAAGCACTGCGTGCCGATATTGTCAAACA
This sequence comes from Snodgrassella alvi, assembly GCF_002777855.1. Classification (GTDB taxonomy): domain Bacteria; phylum Pseudomonadota; class Gammaproteobacteria; order Burkholderiales; family Neisseriaceae; genus Snodgrassella; species Snodgrassella alvi_E. The sequence goes on along the minus strand of NZ_MEIK01000034.1, from coordinate 145,478 downwards.
CGGATTGCGCAATTCAACACTCACTGCACTGATGCCATCAGAAACTTCCAGTCAAATTGCCAATGCCACCAACGGCATTGAACCTCCGCGCGGACTAGTATCCGTAAAAGCATCCAAAGACGGCATTCTCAAACAAGTTGTGCCTGAGTTCGAACGTCTGCACGAGGAATATGAGCTATTATGGGATATGCCAAATAATGAAGGCTACCTGCACTTAGTAGGTATTATGCAAAAATTCATCGATCAATCTATTTCAGCCAATACCAATTACGACCCGCAGCGGTTTGAAGGGCAGAAAGTACCGATGAAACAACTAATTAAAGATTTACTTACCGCCTATAAATTTGGCCTGAAAACCCTCTATTACCAGAATACCCGCGATGGAGCCGACGACATGCAAACCAGCATTCAAGATGACGGCTGCGCCAGCGGTGCATGTAAAATATGATTTTCGGGTGCTCATGCACCCTTTTATTTCTCATTCCATTCATTAAACTAAATAAAGAGTAACGTCATGGCCTGTGAACATCTGTCAATGAACTACAGCACATTCTGTCAGAAACCAAATAACGCCCTGACAGAACCGATGTTCTTCGGTCAGCCAGTAAATGTCGCCCGCTATGATCAGCAAAAATTTGATATTTTTGAAAAACTGATTGAAAAGCAATTATCATTCTTTTGGCGTCCGGAAGAAGTAGACGTATCGCGCGATCGTATCGACTACGCCAACCTACCCGAGCATGAAAAGCATATTTTTATCAGTAATCTGAAATACCAAACACTACTTGATTCCATTCAGGGCCGCAGCCCCAATGTAGCTCTGCTGCCCTTGGTATCCATACCTGAGCTGGAAACATGGATTGAAACATGGTCGTTTTCCGAAACCATTCACTCCCGCAGTTATACACACATCATCCGCAATATCGTCAACGATCCATCCATCGTATTTGATGACATTGTACAAAACAAACACATTATTGCCCGTGCTGAAGAAATTGCCTGCTACTACGATGATTTAATCGAATATACCCAATACTATAATCTGCTGGGTGTCGGCGAACACCAGATTAACGGTAAAACTGTAGTCATCGACCTGCACGAACTGAAGAAAAAACTCTATTTGTGTCTGATGTGCGTAAACGTACTCGAAGCCATACGTTTTTATGTATCTTTTGCCTGTTCCTTCGCCTTTGCCGAACGCGAACTGATGGAAGGCAATGCCAAAATTATCAAACTGATTGCCCGTGACGAAGCATTGCATCTTACTGGTACACAGCAGATGCTTAATCTAATGCGTACTGGCGCCGACGACCCTGAAATGGCACAGATAGCTGCCGAAACCGAAGAGGAATGCTTTCAGCTTTTCCGTCGTGCTGCTATGCAGGAAAAAGACTGGGCGGAATATTTGTTTAAAGACGGTTCTATGATTGGCCTGAATAAAGACATACTTGGTCAGTACGTCGAATACATCACCAACCTGCGCATGCAGGCTGTCGGCTTACCACCAGCCTTTGAGCATGCCAAACAAAACCCGATACCTTGGATAAATGCATGGCTTTCTTCTGACAACGTTCAGGTGGCACCACAGGAGGTAGAAGTTAGTTCTTATCTTGTCGGCCAGATTGACGCAGAACTCAGTGAAGACGATTTAAGCGATTTCGAGCTATAAATCCAGACTTTCCAAAATAAACCAAGCGGACAGAACTGACCGGAATACGATAATACCAAACATGGCTTTAATCACCACTAGCGACAAAACCTTCACTCTGCAACAGGACGAAACCCTGCTGGAAGGTCTGGAACGTACCGGGCACGAAGTGGAATACCAGTGTCGCAGTGGTTATTGTGGTTCGTGCCGCCTCAGACTGCTTTCCGGACAAGTAAGCTATCCAGAGCAGCCCTTGGCATTTATTGCACCAGAAGAAATTCTGCCTTGCTGCTGTAAAGTAGAAACCGATTTACATGTAGTCTGCCATCTGCGTAGCGATACACCTGAACACAATCCTGACCTCTTTGAAAATGATTTATTTCCCGCTGGACAAAATTAAAACGTTTTCCTTTACAGCCCTACAAGGCTGAAGTATCGTAACCTATCCATAATCAATTCTAGGTAAAAGCACATGCTACTTGGCGTCAATATCGATCACGTTGCCACCGTGCGCAATGCCCGCGGCAGTATTTACCCGAGTCCGCTAGAAGCAGCACTATTGGCTGAAACGCATGGTGCAGACCTCATTACCATGCACTTACGCGAAGACCGGCGCCATATTCATGATGCCGATGTATTTGCTGTCAGAAATGCCATCAGCACACGTTTAAATTTGGAAATGGCACTCACGCCGGAGATGCTGGACAATGCACTGGCTGTTCAACCTGCTGATGTGTGCATCGTGCCGGAAAAAAGGCAGGAAATTACTACCGAAGGCGGGTTAGATGTATTATCGCAACAGGATAAAGTAGCAGAATATATTCAAAAGCTCACAGCGGCCGGTATTCGTGTTTCCTTATTTGTTGATGCCGACAGCAATCAGATACAGGCCTGCTGCGAAGTAGCTGCACCCGTTATCGAACTGCATACTGGTGCCTATGCTGATGCCGCCCCACAGCAGAGAAGGCTGCAGCTTGCTCGTATTGAAGAAGCAGCCCATCAGGCCAGCGAAATGGGTATCATCGTCAACGCTGGACATGGTCTGAACATTCATAACGTCGCCCCCATAGCGAAAATTCTGGCTATTCAGGAACTGAATATCGGCCACGCATTGATTGCACAGGCCATTTTTATCGGTCTCCCCCAAGCCATCGAACAAATGAAGGCCGCCATCTTCCGTGCGCGCAGTATTCCTTATTAATCTTTCAGCAGTAAAAGGGACAAAATGATTTACGGCATAGGTACAGACTTAGTCAAAATCGATCGCATCGCCAAAATGTGCAAAACCTACGGAGCCAATGCCGTGGCTGAAAAAATGCTATCTCGGATAGAAGCGCTGGAATGGCCTTCAGCTAATCAGCCGGTTCAATTTCTCGCAAAGCGCTTTGCCGCCAAAGAAGCATTTGCCAAAGCCGTACATACCGGTTTGCGTAGCCCGGTAACGCTTCGAAACATTGGCATCGGTCACAATGAGCTGGGCCGTCCGGAATTTATAGTAGAAAAACCCTTAGCACAATGGCTCAGCCAAAAAAACATCGGCCGTATCCATCTCAGCCTCACCGATGAAGAAAATTATATTGTGGCATTTGTCGTAGCTGAGTATCTTAAATGAATACCGACAAACTGGTAGAAGTTGTAGCCGGCGTACTATACAACCCACAAGGAGAATTTTTGCTTAGCTCCCGTCCAGCAGGTAAAGCATATGCCGGCTACTGGGAATTTGCTGGTGGAAAAGTAGAAACTGGTGAAACCTATTTAACCGCCCTACAGCGCGAATTCAAAGAAGAGCTAGGCATTGACGTCATCCAAGCCACTCCATGGCTCACCAAAATTCACAAATATGAACACGCCCATGTTCACCTGCATTTCTATCGTATTGGTGCCAGACAATGGCGGGGACAACTTTGCGCTCGGGAGCAACAAAGCTGGTGCTGGCAGCAACCGGGTAAGCTTACAGTAACACCCATGTTACCGGCTAATGCGCCTATTTTGGCGGCTCTTTCCATTCCTACGAGGATGAGAGGGCAGTTTAATACCGGTTTTCACACTGTCTCTGCCCAAGAGCCGCAGCTCAAAATACTGCCTTATCACTCTGGTATTGCCGCAGCAGTCAGCATATATGCACCTGCCAATCAATTACAGTATTTGGCACAACAACACCCTATAGACCATATCTGGGCAATCTGCTTTAGCCGTGAACAGTGGCAGCAGGCACAGTCAGCTGCTGCCATTATCTGGCCAATATCCAGTATCGATGATATAAAATTACTGCTTACCCTATTACAACAAGAGCCCTCAAGTGTGCCTGTCATGGTTTTTCAAAAGAAAACTGGTTTAACAACACCGCAACCTGATTGGATGAATCTAGGTGCACATGGCATCATCCACGAGCTGGAATAAGTAATTAAATACCATTTAAAAATCTGCTACCTATTTATTCTCATTTACCAATTCTAAACTGAAACTTTTTGCCAACATCATGTCCCAGCCTGCTAAAAATTCAACAGCTGTTATCATCGGCTTACTGATATTCATTGTGGCCGTACCGTTCATTATTGGCATAATATTCTGGCAAAACAGCCGTATAGATGCGCAAAGCACACTTAGTAACTGCAACATACGCAACGGCTGCATACTGCCTGGTGGTGCCATTATCCAGTTCACCCCACCGGCAGACGTTACCAAACCCTTTAATATCACTATGCGGCAGGTGCCTGCATCAGTTAAACGCATTAGCATCCATTTCACTATGCGCAACATGGATTTGGGTTTCAATCGTACAGACTTTAAGTCACAGGGAAATGGCCTCTGGACGGCTCATCACGCTGTGCTCCCAGTATGTGTTGATGAACGCAACGATTTTCTTGGCGACCTAACTTTGGATGGACAACATTACAATATTGTATTTTCCGCCCCCTGAATACTATATAAGCATTGCATCGCCGGCGCTTTCACCCGTACAATCACACACATTGATTACCTTGCCATCAAAAGGATTCACGCCATGCTCAGCAAAAAATTTTTTGACGATATCAGCGAAAAACTCGGCGATACCATCAGCAATAGCCCCATCAAAGACATGGAAAAAAATGTTAAATCCATGCTAGGTAGTGCTTTTAATCGCATGGATCTGATTACCCGTGAAGAATTTGATATCCAGCAGCAGGTTCTTCTTAAAACCAGGGAAAAACTGGCTGAACTGGAAAGCCGCGTGATAGCACTGGAAGCTTTACTGGCACAAAACAGCAATGCCGACAGCGCACAACCAATATCTTCCGCAGAAAATAATAACACTTCACCTGCCTAAGGAACTAAGCCATGTCATGGGCAGTTGTATATAGTCGTGCACTGGCTGGCATGGCAGCACCATTAGTAGAAGTAGAAGCACATCTGGCCAACGGTCTACCAGCATTTAGTATAGTAGGATTACCGGATACAGAAGTTAAAGAAAGCCGCGACCGCGTCAGAGCAGCTATTATTCAGTCTGGGTTTGATTTTCCAGCAAAAAAAATTACCGTTAATTTAGCTCCCGCAGATTTACCCAAAGAATCTGGTCGTTTTGATCTACCCATCGCCATTGGCATATTGGCCGCTTCCGGCCAGATTGATCCAAGCGCACTACAGACTTATGAGCTGGCCGGTGAACTTGGCTTATCCGGCCAAATAAGGCCTATTCGCGGTGCCATCGCTATGGCGGAAGCAGCACGGCAGGCACAGCGTGCCTTTATCCTGCCTCAAGACAATGCTTTCCAAACAGCTCTCCTACCAGAAGCACAAGTCTTTGGAGCCGAGACACTTGCAGATGTAGTTGCTCATCTCAATTATGAACAGCCACTTAAAGCCATAAATACCGAACATCTACATCAGTATCCTACCGAAATCAGCTATCCAGATATGGCCGATGTACGCGGACAACAAACTGCACGGCTGGCACTGGAAATCGCAGCCGCTGGTGGCCATAGTCTGCTCATGTCTGGGCCACCCGGTACCGGTAAATCCATGCTTGCACAACGTCTTCCGGGTATTCTTCCGCCACTGACCGCCACTGAATTGGTCAGCGTTTGGTCTTTACAGTCACTGTTGCCACACGGACAACAACAATACCAGCAAAATCGTCCATTCCGCTCTCCGCATCATAGCACCTCTGCTGTTGCATTGGTCGGCGGTGGTTCTGACCCGCGTCCAGGTGAAATATCTTTGGCCCATCATGGCATTCTGTTTCTGGATGAACTACCAGAATTTGACCGCAAAGTACTTGAAGTGCTGCGAGAACCTTTAGAAAGTGGCGAAATACACATTTCCCGTGCAGCACGGCAGGCAACTTATCCGGCCAAATTCCAGCTGATAGCAGCCATGAACCCTTGTCCATGCGGTTATCTGGGTCACTCAGTACGAGCATGCCGTTGTACACCTGAGGCCATAGTGCGCTACCGCAACAAAATTTCCGGCCCCCTCCTCGATCGCATAGATCTCATTATTGAAGTACCCAGCTTGCCAGCTAGTGACTTGATTCAGCAGGCAGACGGTGAAAGCAGCTGTAGTATCCGCGAACGAGTCAGCACCGCCCGTGCACGCCAGTATCAGCGTCAGGGTAAAATTAATGCTCAGCTAAGCAACCGCGAGCTGGACAACATCGCTCGCATTAGCCGCGAAGCCAAACAGACTTTAGCCGGTGCCATCGAAAAACTATCCCTTTCAGCCCGCAGTTTTCACCGAATATTACGTATTGCCCGAACTCTGGCCGATATGGATGATAACCATGACGTTGGAAACGGGCACATTTTGCGCGCCATAAGTTTTCGCCGTGCTTTATAATATGAAATAGGGCAAAATAACAGATGCCACCTTCCCTAAACAAGCATCCGGCCCTGATTAAAATTTGCCGTATAAAATGCCAACATAAAGGCTTTCAACATGCATATGTACACACCGATTCGTCAGGCAGGTAAAGGGTTAATCAGCTTTATCGTCGGCTTATTGATAGCAACTGCCATCATCGCCGGTATCCTGTTTTACCTGAATAAAAGCAAGTCTGATTTCAAAACACCAGCTATCCCTGAGGCATCTGAGCCACAAAAGCCGGAAATACTCACTCCAGATAACGGCGCATCTGCAACCCAGCCATTCATTCCCGATGGTGCAGCATCAGCATCTTCAAACAGCCAGTCGCAGACTGTTCCCCCTGCCTCAGAACCGCTAAACATCGGGGGCATTGAAAATCAGGTTACAGGAGTGCATACACCGACAACCAGACCAAATGAAGAGCATAAAGAGCCGGCTAAAACACCCAAAAAAGTACCCTCAGGTAGTAGCAAGACTCATGTCACCCCCGAACAGATACTTAGCAACGGCAGTCTGGAAAAAGCTCAGCAGGCAGCAGAAAAACAACATACTGGCAATAAAGTCTATCTTCAGATCGGTTCCTACAGCAATCGTACCGATGCCGATGCCCAACGCGCTAAACTGGTGATGCTCGGTATCAATAGCACAGTACAGACAGCTAAAGTCAACGGCACAACCAAATACCGTGTACAGACAGACAATCTGAACCAGAATCAAGCTGGCCAGATTAAAAAGATACTGCAACAACATAATATCGATAGCCTGACCAGAGCAGCATCCTGAGTTACACAGCTTTCATAAAAAAACAGGAAATCAACATGCTAAAAAAAATTATTGCCATCATGGCCACTTCATTGGTATTCGCCAGTGGCCTAGTACATGCTTCACTCGTTAACGTAGATTACGTTGTACTGGACAAACCTATACCGCAGCTACATAAAGACAAAGTGGAAGTACTGGAATTTTTCTCCTACAGCTGTATCCATTGCTCCCACCTTGAACCCTATATGCTCAAGGAAATGAAATCTTTCGCCCCCGATACCTACCTGCGTCCAGTACATGTAGTCTGGGATGATGACGTATACTACAATCTTGCCCGTGTCGCCGCCGCAGTTAACAGCACCAATATGAAATTACAGGCAGACCCGCTGATTTTCGACGCCATTTTCAACAAGCACATTGAATTATGGCGACCGGAAGTATTCAATAAATGGGCGGTACAGCAAACCGCCTTTGACGGACAAAAATTGGTTAAATCTTACAACAGTCTGGAAAATGCCGCCGCCGCTACCAGCATGCGTAAAATGGGTGAAAAATACAATATCCTCTCCACACCAACTGTAATTGTAGGCGGTAAATACGAACTTAAATTTCCGCAAGGATTTGCAGCAGGAATGAAAACCCTGAATGAATTAATTGAAAAAGTACGCAATGAGAATAGCGCACGTGCTGCAAGCGCACGTAAACTACCAAAAAGCATAGGCGCATCACTAGCTGCTTCTGCAAATCGGTAGATTTCAGCCTGTGATTTAAAACAATAGTGTGTTTCCCTCAAACACACTATTGTTTTGCATAGAATTTGTGGCTTCAATTTATAAAGAACAGTAAATAAAATGGATATTGTCCTGTTTCTCAAAGCTCTAATACTGGGCATCGTAGAAGGCTTAACCGAATTTTTACCGGTTTCCAGTACCGGCCATCTAATTGTTGTTGGCAACCTGCTTAAATTTCAGACCACTGGCGAAGTATTTGATATCACTATTCAGCTAGGTGCCATCCTCGCTATTATTTTCGAATACAAACACCGCTTTGCCCACATCATCACGCATATCGGCAAAGAACCAGCCACTAACCGTTTTGTTCTCAATCTTGCCATTGCCTTTATTCCTGCCGCCATCATGGGTTTGCTCTTTAGCGAACAAATCAAACATTACCTCTTTAACCCCATTACCGTTGCTACTGCACTGGTTATCGGCGGCCTATTGATTTTATGGATTGAAAAACGTCAAACCCGTTGTCAACCCAAAGTACGCAGCGTAGAGGAAATGCGTCCGCGTGATGCCCTCGTCGTAGGACTAGCACAAATTCTGGCACTAATTCCGGGTACCTCCCGTTCCGGCAGTACCATTATGGGTGGCATGATGTGGGGTATTGAACGCAAAGCCGCTACCGAATTTTCTTTTTTTCTGGCCGTACCGGTGATGATTGCCGCCACTGGCTACGACATGCTCAAACATTTGAATGAATTTACTCGCGATGATTTGCTGCTGATTGCCATTGGCTTCATTGCCGCTTTTCTTTCTGCTCTGGTGGCAGTCAAAGCATTACTGCGCTTCGTTGCCCACAAAAACTATATTCCCTTTGCTTGGTACCGAATCATATTTGGCGGCATCATCCTGCTAACTTGGGTAACAGGCTGGGTAAAATGGTAAGCCAGCCAGTATTGCCTCTGGTATAAAAACGTTAAATTGTGATAAAGTGATGTTTTAACAGACCACAGGCACAGCATTTTCCTGCCTTTTCATGTCCATGTCACACTGTTGCTTCAGCTGCAGTGTGGCTTGTATTTTGTAAGGAATATCAATGCAGTCTTGGCAATTGCCCGAATACATTGCCGACATCCTTCCTTCTGCGGCGCGCCAGCTGGAAAGCGCCAAAGAACAGCTGTTAGCACTTTATCGCGTTCATGGCTACGAACTCGTCTGCCCTCCTCTGCTTGAGTATAGCCAATCTTTACTTACCCGTATTGATGAAGGTTTGTCTCTTAAAACCATCCGAGTTGTCGACCAGCTTAGCGGCCGGCAACTGGGTCTGCGTGCAGATATCACCCCGCAGGTAGCCCGTATTGACGCACATTTACTTTCTGCCAACAGCGGCCTAAACCGTCTGTGCTATGCCGGTTCAGTATTACATGCAAGACCTGACGGCTTTCTAAGCACTCGCGAACCTTTACAGATTGGTGCCGAACTATATGGCCACGCAGGTATCGATGCAGATATTGAGCTGATCGATTTAATGCTGAAAAGTTTAGCTATCGTTAATGTTTCTGCACCCACCTTATCGCTGGGGCACATCGGTATTTTTTATGCTTTAGCTGAAGCTGCCGGACTGGATGATCAGCAAGCTGCTTCACTATTACAGCTAATGCAGGCAAAAGACGCCTCAGCCGTTGAAAAATGTGTCCTGCAATGGCAGCTTTCGCAACAGTGGATTGATGCCTTCATCGCCTTACCCACCCTATATGGAACGCAAGAAGTATTACAGACCGCCCGCACCATATTGCCTGACTTACCCGAAATCAGCATAGCACTACAACAGCTTCAGCAAATATGTGCGGCTTTTGCTAGCAACAGCATCTTTATCGATCTGAGCGAACTGCGAGTAGACAATTACCATACCGGATTACTGTTTGCCGCCTACAGTGAAGACTGGCCAGATGCGTTGGCACGAGGCGGCCGCTATGACGGATTGGGCAAATATTTTGGCCGTAGCCGCCCAGCCTCAGGATTCAGTTTTGACTTACGAGATTTAATTGGGCATCTGCCACCAGTAGAAAAACTACGCGGCATAAAAGTCAGCGTGCACGATGCCCCCGCTGCAAAAAACGAAATAGAGCAACTGCGTTCAGCCGGTGAATGTGTCATCATTGATTACACTCCTGAATGCAACGAAGTTAAAGGATGCGACCGCCAACTTGTCTGGCAAAACCAGCAATGGCAACTGATTCCTTTGTAGCAATAACCAACCTTTAGTATGAGCAGGTAAATCTATATGGCAAAAAACGTCGTCGTTGTCGGTACCCAATGGGGTGATGAAGGCAAAGGTAAAATTGTAGACTGGCTGACCGAACGTGCCTCCGGCGTGGTACGTTATCAGGGCGGACATAATGCGGGTCATACTCTCGTAGTCAATGGAAAAAAAACCGTATTGCGACTAATTCCAAGCGGTATTTTACATACAGGAAAACGCTGTTTTATCGGCTCTGGCGTAGTGGTATCACCAGAGGCCTTACTGAGTGAAATGGCTGAATTACAGCAAGCCGGTATTGATGTCACCAAACAGCTGACAATTGCCCCAACTTGTCCCTTAATATTACCTTACCATATTGCATTGGACCATGCCCGTGAAGCAGCCAAAGGCGATAAAAAAATCGGTACCACCGGCCGTGGTATTGGTCCGGCCTATGAAGATAAAATTGCTCGGCGAGCAGTACGGATAATGGATTTGTTTCAGCCAGATGTCTTAGAGCAAAAAATTAAAGATGCTGTCGCTATCTACAACTGTCAGCTTACTGGCCTGTACGGACAAGAAGCTCTGGATGCAGATAAAATCTATCAGCAAACTTTAGAACTGGCAGACCAGATACGGCCGATGGTTGGGGACGTTTCACGCGAGCTGAACGATATGAACGCAAGCGGCGAATCATTACTTTTTGAAGGAGCACAAGGCACGTTCCTCGATATCGATTATGGCACTTATCCTTTTGTTACCTCTTCCAACTGTATTGCCGGTGCTGCAACAGTCGGTTCTGGTGTCGGACCAACTAAAATCGATTATGTTTTGGGCATCGTCAAAGCCTATACTACCCGCGTTGGCTCAGGTCCGTTCCCGACAGAACTCTTTGACAGCGTGGGCGAAGGTCTGGCACAACGCGGTAATGAATTCGGTGCTGTTACCGGACGTCCGCGCCGCTGCGGCTGGTTTGATGCCGCACTGATGAAACGTTCCATTCAGGTAAATGGTATCTCTGGTTTATGTGTTACTAAGCTGGATGTAATGGATGGTATGGACAGCATCAACATCTGTGTTGGTTACGATTATAATGGTGAAAAAATAGATATTCTGCCTTGCGGTTCAGATGCAGTCTCCGCTTGTACACCTATTTATGAAACCATGCCTGGATGGAAAGAAAGTACCTTCGGTTTGAAAACCTACGATGCATTACCGGCTAATGCTAAAGCTTATCTGAAACGCATTGAAGAAATCTGTGGTGCACCAATTGCCATGATTTCTACCGGCCCAGATCGCGAAGAAACAATTTTGCTGCAACACCCTTATGAATAAATAAGTAAAAAGCAAAAACCCATCAATATGATGGGTTTTTTATTATTGTTAGGTTCCTGAAAAAATTTACCTATTTTATGCTATCAAAAGCCACTTGCTTCTTTCTCATAACCGGCGCAGCTATTTTGCTTTGCGAAAAAGATTGTGCCACCACAAAGCAACACTATCCAGCCAGCGACTGAACCAACCCGCCTCATCCACATTATGCAGTGCTACCACCTGCTGTTCAGCAATTGTCTGGTTTCCAGCCAGAAGCTTTAACGTCCCCATATTCTGTCCTTTATACACAGGTGCCACTACAGGCTGTACAGCATCTAGTTCAATTACAAGCTCTTTAGCTCCATTAGCAGGCACAGTAACATAGGTATCACGCAAAAATCCGACTGGCACCTTTCGATGTGCACCCTTGTAAACTGTGATATCTGCAAGTTTATGTCCCGCCGGATATAAGCGCACCGTATTGAAAGAAGTCAGAGCCCAGCTTAATAGCTTACTGCCTTCAGCAGCTCTGGCCTCACTGCTGTCTGCACCTACGAGTACTGCAATATTACTGCGGTCATTGCGCTTGCTGCTTACAGCCAGATTATATCCGCCATTAATACTATACCCTACAGCCAGACCATCCACCTGATCATCGCGAAACAACAGCAGATTTTGGTTTAACTGCGTTACTCCGTTATAACTAAATGATTTCTTAGCAAACCATTTTTGATACTGTGGAAAATCACTAACCAGTCTCTGTGCTAATATCAGCAAATCTCCCACACTACTGTATTGTCCTTGTACTGGCAAACCGGTGCAATTCATAAAATGGGTATGATGCAGCCCCATTTTCTGCGCTTGTGTATTCATACGCTGTACAAAGGCTTTTTCACTGCCGCCCACTGCTTCAGCCAGCGTTATTGCCGCATCATTGGCAGAAATCACCAGCATACCCTGCACCACTGTTTCAGCCTGTACCGGCACACCCTGCTGTAAAAACATTCTGCTGCCGTCTGTCTGCCAACCAGTTGAAGAAACCTGCAATTGCTGGCGAGCTTTCAGTTTGCCACTTTGCAAAGCATCAAAAACTAAGTAAGCCGTCATCAGCTTAGTCAACGCTGCTGGCTCAATCCGAGCATCCTTATCACGGCTTGCCAGAATCATTCCGCTTTGCTCATCCGCCACCGCATACGCTGCAGCATTAATCACGGGCAATTCCACTGCCTGCGCCATTGGCAGAACTGCCAGCAATATCGTTGCCCATATTCCACAAATTAAATTTCTCATATTTTCTTTTAGCACATTCAAAATCGGCTTTGCCGGCATTCACCCAATCCTTAACGGGATATTATAAACATTTGACCGCACTAGATAAGCAATATTGGCAAATTTACTTGCATAAAAAAAACAGCCGCGTTATCGTTAATTTTTGATTAATTCCGTTAAGCAGACAATCTGCACAATAAAATCAGACTCTTCTTTATAAGCAATCATGAACAAACACGCAAACTACCTCATCCGCATACTCACCGCCGCTGTCTACGATGTAGCCATTGAAACGCCTTTGGATTATGCCACCAACCTATCCGACCGACTCAACAACCACATCTGGCTAAAACGTGAAGATTTACAGCCGGTATTTTCCTTTAAAATCCGTGGCGCCTATAACAAAATGGCCAAGCTGGACAAAACTACTCTAAAAAAAGGGGTTATTACTGCTTCAGCTGGCAACCATGCACAGGGTGTAGCATTGTCTGCGCAAAAACTAGGATGTGAGGCAACAATTGTCATGCCTCAAACCACACCACAAATCAAAATTGATGCTGTCAGAAAAAGGGGAGGAAAAGTCGTATTGGCCGGTGAGTCATACAACGATGCTTATAACCACGCCATGCAACTGGTTACCGAAAGCGGCTTAACCTACATTCCACCATTTGATGATCCTGATGTGATAGCAGGACAAGGCACCATCGGCATGGAAATACTGCGTCAGCATGCCAAACCAATAGATGCAGTTTTTGTAGCCATCGGTGGTGGTGGCCTCGCTGCTGGCGTTGCCGCCTATATCAAAAACGTACGTCCGGAAATCAAAGTAATCGGCGTTGAAACCGAAGATGCTTGCGCCATGAAACAATCCATTGCAGCAGGTAAACGCATCGAATTATCTGAAGTTGGCCTATTTGCCGACGGCACTGCCGTCAAACTGGTGGGCGAAGAAACATTTGCTTTGTGCCGCGACCTTTTAGACGACATCATCATTGTCGATTCCGACAGCATTTGTGCGGCGATTAAAGATATCTTCGATGATACTCGCAGTATTACTGAAACCTCAGGCGCACTTGCCCTAGCCGGCCTAAAAGCATATATCGCTAAGAATCAGTGCCAGCATCAAAATTTGATAGCCGTCACAAGTGGTGCCAACATGAACTTTCATCAGCTTCGTTATGTATCCGAACGTTGTGAACTGACCGAAGGCCATGAAGGTATTTTTGCTGTTACCATACCGGAAAAACCGGGCAGCTTCCGTCACTTTATTGAACTGATAGGCAACCGCAATATTACGGAATTCAATTATCGCTATGGGGATAACCAGAAAGCCCATATTTTTGTCGGTATCCAGAGTAACGACATCGCCGATTTACAGCAGATTGCACAGGAACTAAACAGCAACGGCCTGCCGACCATCGACTTAACCCATAACGAAATGGCCAAACTGCATATCCGCTATATGGTGGGCGGTCGCACTGGAAAAGTAGCCAATGAGCGCCTGATAAGCTTTGAGTTCCCAGAGCGGCCAGGCGCATTAAAACGCTTTCTGTTGCACATGCAATCTGACTGGAATATTTCCCTGTTTCATTATCGCAACCATGGTGCCGATTTCGGCCGCGTATTAGTGGGTCTGGATATTCCTCCTTCTGATACAGAAAAATTCCATACATTTCTGGAACACCTTGGTTATCTATATCAGGAACAGACGCACAATGCTGCTTATCAGCTGTTTCTGAGTGAAACCCCAGACAAAAAATAAATCCAGTATAGACTGTAATAATGGCTTAAATTAACTCAGTCTTAAGTGTTAAAAAAATAGAAAAACAACTGGTAACATTAAAAGACATTATCGGCAGACTGCAACAATCAAATTTTCTTACGCAGAATAAATTGCTCAGCCTGCCATAATTCTTAACTAGATAACAATTCTTGCTTATTTCACCATGCCAGAATTATCAGCTTTATTTTGAGAAAACTTCTTTCAAAAGGGTTATTTTGCCCAAATAAAACTCAAATCAAAATACAAAAAAAGCTAAAGAGTAAACCAATCTTTAGCTACAACAAATAATAAGCAATATACGAATCAAGAATTAATACTGCCAAAATTTATTTTATATTCCGTCGTTCATAAACAGCCTGCGCCAGAGTACCGGCATCCACATACTCCAGCTCTCCACCCAGAGGCATACCGCGAGCCAGCCGCGTAATTTTAGCTGGAAAATCCGTAAGCAACTGTGACAGGACATAAGCCGTAGCATCTCCTTCAGCTGTAAAATTCGTAGCAATAATAATCTCTTCTACTTCATATTCCTGTAACCGTGTAACCAGCTTATCCAGCGCTATAGCCTGTAAATCTGCGCCCTGTGTCGGGTTTACCTGTCCCATCAGCACAAAATACAGCCCATCATGACAATTCGCTGATTCCATACTGGCTACATCCACCGGCATCTGCACAATCATCAGCCGCTTAGCGTCACGAGTTTTATCCGCACAGATGGCACACAATTCACCCTCGCAAAAAGTATTGCATAACCGACAATGATGCACCTGTAACAAAGCAGCCTGAATAGCGGCGACTAATTCCTCCGCACCAGCACGCTTATGCTGTAGCAATTCATAAGCCATACGCTGTGCCGTTTTAGGTCCCACATTCGGCAAGACTTTTAATGCATTGGTTAAACGGCTCAAAGCATCAGTGTTTTTTGTGCTCATTCTGTTACTCATTAACACGCAGCTAAAGATTTAATTTATCAGCCAATATACAATTAGCATTAACAGCCATTTAATTGATTTTATTTCAGATTTAAATCAATTAGAGCATGGCAAAAGCTAAAAGGAAAAAGCTGCAGCAAACGCATGTTCAGCCAATTCATGCTATTTTTCAAGATAAAAGGAAGAGCAACTCATCCAAATTACCCTCCCTGTGTAATAAATTATTTAAAGAAATCACCCATACCAGCAGGCAGATTCATACCTTGCGTAAACTGCCCCATCCGTTCAGAAGAAGTGGCCTCAGCCTTACGCACTGCATCATTTACCGCAGCCGCAATCAAATCTTCTAGCATTTCTTTATCTTCAGCTGCATCGGCAAGCAGAGTATCATCAATATGAATACGCTTAACCCCGTAATGACAATTCATGGTTACCTTAACCATTCCGGCTCCAGATTCACCTTCCACTTCCACATTAGCCAGCTCTGCCTGCGCCTTTTTCATGCGTTCCTGCATCTGCTGCGCCTGCTTCATCAAACCACCTAAACCTGCTTTTCCAAACATAGCAACTTCCTTTTACTTCAAATTTAAACGGAAAAAATTAAACCAAATATTGTAATTAATCTTCAGCCAGACGCAAGCTTTCAGGAATCCAACTTGCGTTAAAGGTATCCATTAGCATTTTCACCGCTGGCTGCGCTTCCAGAATAGATTGTGCCTGCTGCTGAGCTTCAGCATGCAGACGCTGCTGACGCATCTGCGGTGTTTCCAGCGTACTTTGTTCTTGCCAGCTGCAAGTCTGCAGCCGAATCGGCCGCTTATAAACTTCCGAAAGAGTTTCAGCCAGCCGCGTTAATAATTCACGGTTAGCTGTCGGTTCTCCCTGCTCTGCAAGCGCAATCGTCAATTCACCAGTATGTTCTTCATAGGCAGCAACGGCAGAATGTTGGCTGAACAACTGTACAGCTCCAAGCCGGTGTGCCAGCAAAGTTAATATTTCTGGCCAGTTCTCAGCACTTAGAGGCGGAAAACTATTCTGAAGTATTTCCGGTTGTGTTTTATCAGCTGGATCAACAGCTAAGCTGCCTGAGTCAGCCTCCAACTTTAGGGTAGCAAACTGCTCAGGCACATCAGGCTCATCAGAGGTTAACAAAGGCGGTGGCATAGAATTGTCATCAACTGCAACTGACAAATCTGAAGGAACATCTTCCCACGGAGGTGGTAACCCCTCATCAGCCATTGCTGATCTATGAGCATTCACATCAGGTGGAACTGCCTGATAATCAATACCACTAGATGTTGCTGCTGGATTGGTTTCCACGCGTGTAACGGGCTCTGCCTGTACATTTTGCTCAGCTTCAGTGCTTACCCCTTCGTTACCCGATATATCCGCAGATACTGCTGTCTCCACAGATTTAAAATATTGTCCTTCAGCAACCATAAGATTACTATCCGGCGGATTTTGCAGTTGAGTGCCGCTAAGCTGACCATGCAGACGTTGAGTATTTACTGCAGCAAGTGGTGTAAAAGCCAACATGCGCAGCAAAGTCATTACGAACCCGGCCTTCTCATCCGGTGCCAGAGGTAAATCCGCTTTACCTCGTAAAGCGCATTGATAGTAGAGTTGTATTTGTTCACCAGAAAACTGGCCGGCAAAGCGGGTTAAAGCCGCATATTCAGGTTCATCCGATGCAATGGCAGAAGGCACTGTTTGCAAAATAGTTAAACGCTGTAACAATAAAGCCAGCTCTGTCAGCGCACTGTCAAAACCCACTGCACAGCTAGCCATTTCATCAGCCTTGGATAACAAAGCTTTTCCATCACCTGTAGCCAGCGCTTCCAGTAAAGCATACAAATAGCTTTTATCCACCGCGCCAATCATATTGCGCACATTTGCTTCGGTCACCTTGCCAGAACCAATTGCAATTGCCTGATCAAGCAAACTAAGCGCATCGCGCATGGAACCGGCAGCCACTCTACCCAACAGCAGCAATGCCGCATCTTCATAATCAATCTGTTCCTGCTGTAATACATAAACCAGATGATCGTACACCTGCGTGCTGTTCAAATTACGCAACACAAATTGGAGGCAGCGGCTCAATACTGTAATCGGTACTTTTTGTGGGTCGGTTGTAGCCAGAATAAACTTCACATGTTCCGGTGGTTCTTCCAGCGTTTTAAGCATGGCATTGAATGCACTTTTGGACAGCATATGCACTTCGTCAATAATATATACCTTATAGCGTCCCATCGTAGGTGCATACTGCGCGTTTTCCAGCACCTCACGGATATTATCAATCCCTGTATTAGAGGCCGCATCAATTTCCAGTACATCAACGAAGCGTCCAGCATCAATCTGACGGCATGAATCGCACTGATTACACGGTTCGCCATGTTCAACATGCAAACAATTGAGGCTTTTAGCCAGAATACGGGCAATGGTAGTTTTACCTACACCTCGTGTTCCAGTCAGCATATACGCATGGTGCAAACGGCCTTTATCAAGCGCATTCACCAATGCCTTAACCACATGCTCCTGCCCCACTAAATCAGCAAACCTTTTCGGCCGCCATTTACGCGCCAATACTTGATAAGTCATAACCGTCCACAACCGCCAGCCACAGCAGAATCTATACTCAAAAAATGAAATTTTGTCTGTCAGAAATACACAGACAGGCACCACATTGTAACCAAAAACAACCTACAGTGGTTAGGATAAAAGACAGCAAAAAATCGTAGATAACAATAAGAAATCGTTTAGAAGGAATGGTATTAATAAGGCCTGTTAGTAAGAATTCAAGCATTATCAGCAAACGACTTTTTTACATTCTGTAATTCATTGCCATAAGAAGATTAAATACTAAATATGAAACATAATTTACTGCACCCATACCAGCTTTACATCCAACAACTCAGATCAATTTATACAATTGGAATAATGAGCTCAACACATTTCTTTGTAGCTCTAGGTTTGGTACAAAATTCAGAAGGTAGCTTAGCTTATTCGCAAAGCTACCTAGCTCAGCAGTTAGCTTGGACAAAGTGACAAATTAAACATTATAAATTTGCATTAGCATCAGCCAGATTATTGGCAATCTGCCGCACCGCAGCTACATAATGCCGGCTGTGATTATATTGCCAGACCGTATAAAAATTATTTAGCCCAAACCAGTAATCATACACACCGGGTGACATTTCCAGCCGGTACAAAATACCCTTTTCCTGATTGCCTATCTGCGCCGGAATCACCACACCCAGTTGACGCAATTGCCCGGCAGTATATTTTAGGGAAGTTGGCTCATCAATAATCTGTAGTAATTGTGGCGTTGGCTGCATACTCACCTGTACCGCAATCGGTGCACCAGACTGCCAGCCATGTTGCTTCATATAATTGGCCACTGAAGCCAGCGTATCACCGGCATTGCGCCAGATATCCCTATGCCCGTCACCATCCCAATCTACAGCATATTGATGAAAACTGGATGGCATAAACTGCGGCATACCCATTGCTCCGGCAAAACTACCTTTGAAACTAAATGGATCCTGTTTTTCCTCATAAGCCAGCTGCAAAAATTCTGCCAGCTCGCGCTGAAAATAAGCTGCACGGCGCGGATAGTGATATCCAAGGGTAGTCAGCGCATCCGCCACACGATATGAACCCATACTCGCGCCATAATTGGTTTCAATACCCACTATTGCAACCAATAATTGTGGTGTTACACCATAGCGCTTGGAAACCTCCTGAATCACAGCTGCATTATTCTGCCAAAAAGCGTTACCTGTAGTGATACGCACATTATTTGCATTATTCTGAACAAAGGTATACCACGGCTGAGAGGTGCCCGGCTTATCCATGCCACGGATAATACTCGGGCGATAACGTACTTGCCGAAAAAAATTTTCCAGTTGCTCGCGGCTGTAGTGACCACGTTTTATCTCATTATCAATAAAGCGGTTCACATCATTACGGCCTAGCAAATCCAAACCGCTATCGGTTAATGCAAACACTTTTTCATCAGCCTCTGTGGTTACAGTAGCCGTTACAACAGGTTTAATTGGTTTATTCTGGATAGATTGTGTGCTTTGGCAGGCCGCCAGCAATAAGGCTGCACCTGTAATCAGTAGGTATTTCATTATTATGGTTCCTAATATATGCTTTATGCACAGTCTAAACTATTTTTACCATCTATAACAAAAAAGCTGTCTGGAATAATCCAGACAGCTTACGCTTTCCTGATGTGTGGTCAGTTATACTTATTCAGCAGCAGCCACAACGGTTACCGTAATAGCAGCCACAGCATCACTGTGTAGCGCTACTTCGATTTCATATTCGCCAATGGCTTTTAACGGACCATTAGGCAGACGTACATTAGCTTTCACTACTTCCACACCGACTGCTGCTTTAATGGCTTCAGCAATATCATGAGTAGTAACTGAACCGAACAAACGGCCGTCCACACCAGCTTTCTGAGCAACGCTGATTGTCTGACCATCCAGTTTCAGCTTGCGTGCTTCGGCATCGGCCAATACTGCAGCTTGATGAGCTTCATACTCAGCGCGTTTTTCTTCAAATGCAGCCAGATTGGCAGCATTGGCACGCTGTGCTTTGCCTTGAGGAATCAAAAAATTACGGGCATAGCCGTTTTTTACATTAACTAGATCACCCAGATTACCCAGGCCACCGACTTTTTCTAACAAAATAATCTGCATAATAACTCTTCCTTATTATTTATGTTGATCGGTGTAAGGCAGTAAAGCCAGAAAACGGGCACGTTTTACAGCTGTAGATAGCTGACGCTGATAATGTGCTTTGGTTCCAGTAATACGAGCCGGAATGATTTTACCGTTTTCGGTAATAAAATCTTTTAACAAGTCAACTGCTTTATAATCAACCTGTTTGATACCTTCCGCAGTGAAGCGGCAAAATTTTCTACGTTTGAATGATTGACGAGCCATGTCGTTTAACCTTTATATTCGCGAATTTGTTGGATATGCAGTACCGGTCGGGAATGATAAATACCTTTTTGGCTCAGAAATCCAGTGATTTCCACCATACTACCCGGCTGATACGGCCAGTGAGCAGCTAAATCACCTAATGCTTTTGCCTGAATTTCCATTTTCGCCAGAAACCGCTGTTGTAGCTCCATCTGCCACGACTCATGGGTAAGCCACATAGTTAATACCGGCAAACCAGCGGGGGTATAACGTAATTCATTCAGACTTTTAATCTGAGCACAAAGGCATAATTGATTCAGCAAACCAGCCTCAATAAATTAATCAGGCTTCAGCTTGCTCTGAAGTAGCTTCAGTGCTGTTACCTGCTAACAGATTCTTGGACTTCTCGTCTTTCATCATCGGAGAAGCTTCAGTTACTGCTGCGTCCATTTTCACAGTCAGATGACGCAGTACCGCATCATTAAAGCGGAACGCAGTCTCAATTTCGTCAATCACTTCAGGTGTAGTTTCAACGTTCATCAGCACATAGTGTGCTTTGTGAATTTTGTTGATCGGGTAAGCCAGCTGACGGCGACCCCAGTCTTCCAAACGGTGAATTTTACCGTTGGCATCAGTAATCATGGTTTTGTAACGCTCAACCATGGCACCGACCTGTTCGCTTTGATCCGGATGGACAATGAACACGATTTCATAATGACGCATGAATACTCCTTGTGGCTAATCAATCCCTTTACCATGCGAAGTGTAAAGGGCAAGGTTGGAAAATCAGCTATTATAAATATTTTTGCATACAGAATCAAATAATAGTCTGCCATTTCCACCCAAACATTGTGAATAGCTGTTTTATATACAGACATACTATGAGATCTCTGAATGTATCACTGTAGACCAAAATGTAACTTTACTGTTCTTAAGTCACATCATCAACCCAAAACATTTCAGTAGCCATACTAAATTTTGATAACGACGGTTTACAGAACTCCACTAAAACGCCTACCATTAAGGTTATATTCAAATATTGTTTCTTTGCCCCACCATGAATAACTATTTCGACTCCATGTTTGCCCGCAAAGAATTTCTGGCACGCCTGATGGTACACAGCTTAAAAACCAGCAGTGGCTGGCTCGAACTGGCCTTTGCTGTGATAATTATGTTTGGTACGTACTGGCTAAGCTTGAAAATACTGGCCGTCATCAACCGACATACTCAGCAAAGAGAAATCAAATTTCCGGTTCTGTTTCATTTTATTACACGCTTATTATGGCCGGTATTACTGTTACTGTGTACCATCATTGCCATGGTTATCTGGCGCGTCAGTACCGGCGAATCGGTTCTGTGGCTACAGCTTACTGCCTTTACCGCACGCTGGCTGCTGATGATTCGTATCATCATGGCCGTATTGCACAACGCCATACCCAATAACCGCTTCAATGAACGCTATGAGCGGTCTCTTTCTACTTTTTTATGGGTGTGCTTTCTGCTCTGGCTCACCAGTCTGGATACCTTTATTATCCGATTACTGAAATCACTGGCCTTGCCGATAGGTTCAACCAGCCTGAGTCTGTATACCGTCATTACCGGCAGCATTATTGTTGGCATCGCTATCATTATCGCAATGTGGCTATCGCGCATCACCGAACAGCATATACTTAAAGCAGAAAAACTTGATGTAAATCTGCGCTATGTGCTGGTGAAAATTGTCAAAACTCTGCTTGTGGTTGTGGCTGTACTGATTGCGCTTCCAATGGTAGGTATCAATCTCACTATTCTGTCTGTATTCGGTGGTGCCTTAGGTGTTGGACTTGGGTTGGGTTTGCAAAAAATTGCCAGCAACTATGTATCCGGCTTTATCATTTTGGCAGACCATTCCGTGAGACCAGGCGACCGGCTGAATATTAATAATTTTACAGGTTATGTGACCAAAATAACCGCTCGTTTTGTGGTATTGCGCAGCAGTGATGGTTCAGAAGCATTGATTCCTAACGATACCTTTGTTTCCAATACAGTAATCAATGATTCCTATTCCAGCAAAATCATGTCTAACAATCTTACCTTACAGGTTGCTTACAATACCGACCTGCCACAGGCTCTGGAAATATTGAAAGAAGCAGCAGCCAAACAGGCACGAGTGTGCGACGACCCAAAACCAAACAGTTTTGTCACTGGGTTTGCCGATTCGGGTATCAATCTGTACGTTAATTACTGGATTCGCGATCCCGAAAATGGATTTATGAGCATTAACTCAGCCATTTTGCTGGAAATATGGAACCGTTTCAAAGAAGTAGGTATAGAATTTCCATTTCCGCAGCAGGAAATCCGCATACTTAACGATGCAAGCGATCCCATTACCTGTGACAGCATAACGCACCAAGTTACTACTGAAGAAGAACCATCTTTTTCTGAACCACTGCCAACTGCACTCAGCGTTTCTTCTTTTCATGCAGGCCAGCATAAACCTCATGAGTAGTCTTAACACCTATAAAATGCCGGTGTCTGTACTGGTGGTGGTTTATAACAACAACCACCAGATACTGCTACTTGAGCGCGCAGATAAACCCGGCTACTGGCAATCAGTCACTGGCAGTCAAGAAGCCGAAGAAACTCTGGAACAAACAGCCAGACGTGAACTGGCTGAAGAAACTGGTATTATTTCTACCGATATTGTCGACTGGCAGTTTTCAAGCGTGTTTGAAATTTATCCACATTGGCGGCATCGTTATGCACCGGGCGTAACACATAACACTGAACATGTTTTTTCGGTTTGTATAGACGCTTCTACTCCTATTAAACTATCACCACGCGAGCACCTGCTTTACCAATGGTGCCCTCTGGGGCAAGCTGCTGAGCAGGTTTTCTCACCTTCCAACCGTGCAGCACTTATCCAGTTGCCCCAACGCTGGTGATTCTATTTTTCCAACACCTTTCATGAACGCCATCACTATTGCCACTTACAATATTCATAAAGGCATGTCTGCACTAAACCAGAAAGTACAGCTGTTGCAAATGACTACAGCTTTACAGCAGCTTGCTCCAGATATCCTGTTTTTACAGGAAGTACAGGGATACAACAGCAAACGAGCAGACAATATTCCTGATTTTCCTCGCCAACCACATTACCAGATTCTCAGTGAACAACTGGACTATCATGTGAGCTACGGCCGCAATGCACGCTACAAATACCGCGATCATGGCAATGCTATCCTTAGCCGCCACCCCATGATCACTTGCCATAACCTGGATATTAGTGTCAATAAAATGGAACAGCGCGGACTGTTACACTGCGAAGTTCAGCTTCCACAATGGCAAACGCCATTAGTGTGTTTGTGTGCTCATCTCAATCTGCGCGAACCAGATCGTATTAAGCAGTATCAAACTATATATGATTATATTCAAAGTGAAATAGACCCTGCGAAGCCCTTGATTCTGGCCGGAGACTTCAACGACTGGCGCCAGCGTTCTTACAATACTCTTGACCCAAAACTGAATCTGCAAGATGCATTTTGTAATTACCACAATGCACCAAAAACTTTTCCGGCACGCTTACCCCTTTTAAGCCTCGATAGAATTTTCATCCGCCATTTAAAAGTACTGGCAGCCAAACCATTAACTGGTCAGCCTTGGCAGAAACTATCTGACCACCTGCCCTTGTTTGCCATCATTTCTCCTGAAAACGAAAAAAATTCATCAGCACACTAATCGTGCTGCTACAATTAATCAAAAACCATATAGAATAGCAAAAATAAACAATGGGATAGATAATTAGTTAGTAACTATTTTGTTAACCTTAATACCTTAAATATCAGATTGAATTATGCTCGCTTTCTTTGCAAGACAAATACTGAGCCTATTTTCATAATAGTTTTCAGCAGTTTCAGCAGCAAAGTTTTCTCATCATGACTAATTAGCGAATTGCAAGATGCCAAACTGGTTTATGCAGACATCACAAAATATACTGAAGTTTGGCATCAACTCTTTGCTATTTTATTTTTTATTTCTTCTGGTAGTTTTTTCTATTTATATAAGATTCCAGAAAATTTTCAATTGCAAAAACTCATAACACCGTATTTAAACTAAACCTGTTAGTAAAAGATTAATCTTTCCAATTGTTTGGTTTTGTCTCGCACTCACTTAATTAAACAAGCATATTCATCCGAATATAATTCTCTCAGTCAGTCCCATCGCTATTTCATTTACCGGCAACCTTTAATTATTTGCACTTAGTGTAATGCTGGCTATGTGGCTATTTTAATCTCGACAATGATGCCAGATTTCTTTCACTACTATTAATATAATTATAATTATTTTATATTAAAATTTAAATTTCACCATTTAAATTATGATGTTGAATAAAGGCTTTGGTTTGCCATCCATAAAAATACAATCGATAAATTTGCTGTCTTCAAATCATTAGAATTCATTGATAAATTTCACTCGGCATACATTGCGCCCATAACCTCATGCCAAACAATTAGATACAAGTTAGCTGAATGCATATTAAATACAGTATCTAAGCAATCTATTGATAAATTTAAATTATTCAACTAAT
This sequence comes from Snodgrassella alvi, assembly GCF_002777855.1. GTDB lineage: Bacteria > Pseudomonadota > Gammaproteobacteria > Burkholderiales > Neisseriaceae > Snodgrassella > Snodgrassella alvi_E. The sequence goes on along the minus strand of NZ_MEIK01000034.1, from coordinate 120,460 downwards.
AACAATATGCATTTACTCGTTCAATTATCAAACAAGCTTCCATGCAATCCCAAAAATCAGAACCTCTTTAGAACAATCAGGCTTCGAATAGACGATTAGAAGTGCCATGTAAAAAGGATTAAAATACCACACTCAATTTCACCAAACCTCACTGGCGGTGATATCAAACTCATTCATACTATTAACAGTATGCTGAGTAATAAAATAATAGGATAGCAATTATGAATTTTCCTCCCCGTATCATGCCAAATACCCGAATGCGAAGAATGCGGCATGATGATTTTTCACGCCGCATGATGCGTGAAACCATCCTAACAGCAAATGATTTTATTTTGCCGGTTTTCGTGCACGAAAAAAGCGGTCGCACTCCGGTCGAATGTATGCCCGGTGTTGAACGGTTATCCATTGATGAATTATTAAAAGTTGCCGAACAAGCACTTGAACTTGGTGTACCAGTACTGGATTTATTTGGTGTACCCAATCCAGAATGTAAAACAGCTGACGGACGTGCAGCATGGGATGAAAATGGTATTATCCAGCGAGCTATTCGCGCTTTAAAATCACGCTTTCCTGAATTAGGTGTAATGGCTGATCAGGCTCTTGATCCCTATACCACTCACGGGCAGGATGGATTACCAGATGCAAATGGCTATATTCAAAATGATGAAACAATAGAAGCTATTATTAAACAATCATTATCTCACGCCGACGCAGGTGCAGATATTCTTTCACCAAGTGATATGATGGATGGGCGCATTGGCGCCGTACGTGAAGCTCTGGAAGAAAATGGTTTCATCCATACCCGCATTATGTCCTATGCTGCTAAATATGCCTCTGCTTTTTATGGTCCGTTTCGTAGTGCTGTAGGTAGTGCAGGAAATTTGGGTAAAGGGAATAAATATACTTACCAGATGGATCCCGCAAATAGCAATGAAGCACTTCATGAAGTCGCACTAGATATTGCTGAAGGTGCTGACATGGTAATGATTAAACCAGGTATGCCCTATCTGGACATCATTCGAAGGGTTAAAGATGAATTTGCTGTACCTACTTATGCATATCAGGTTTCAGGCGAATACGCAATGCTTCAGGCTGCGATACAAAATGGCTGGCTAGATGCGGACAAGGTGATAATAGAAAGCTTACTGGCGTTTAAACGAGCTGGTGCTGATGGCATCCTGACCTATTTCGCACTAGATGCTGCTCAACGGCTCAAACAACAATCCAACGTTTAATTTTTCATTCATCATCAATCCCATAACGATTGCATAGAGCTGCCGTAACCAATCTTCTTCTATAGTTAAAGCCGGCAGCATCCATGCAATCCCAGAACAATCTAAGCTCTACTTTTTTCTCATATTCAGGCTGATCTAAATTACCTTTACACTTAAAAATTTTGATTAAAATTACAGCATCATTTACATACTTATCTAATAACTTTGAAACACTCGAATTTACTTTGCGCTATTACAATTTAAATTAAATAATTCTTGGCTCAGCTATAAAATGGCATATTAATTGCTTTAATGAAAAATGAAATAGGTTAATCTCTATCTAACATTGATACATTAAAAAATTAAATAAAATAGACATCTACATCGATTAAAAACTTTATTTGCGTCGTATTTTAATTAATCTTATCAACCACGTTCATCCTTAGCGATAAAATTACAACACAGCTAATTTTTTTTAACACGAAACTATATTTATATAAAATTCCTTAAAATATAATTTGTTACCTATTTTTATAGCTTATTTTCTATTTTGAAATACAATCAGCATATTCGATATGCGCAATTAAAATTATAAGAGAGCTTATTTTGATATAGATTAATTATTTCTAAGAAAACTAAATTGTAATTCATGTAAATATCATCTTCTCAGATAGCAGCAGGAAGAAAACCAATTTATAATTTTTAGTTATATATCAATTATTTATTCATACACCTAGTAAAGATATTTTCAATTCAGAATTGTAATCCAGTAGCAATAATTGTGTGTTAATAATTGTATTAATATATTAATGTAATTTTTAGACTTTACCCATCCCTTCTTATCGCCATAAAAAAAATAAAAATAAATGTATGATTTGTATATAAAATATAAACAGAAATAAAAACAAGAATAATACTTATTTAACATTCCTTAAATAACATATAGCCACAGGCAATATACAGTTTGCCAACATTGTCTTAAAATAGTAACTCCCGTTTTTTACAAACGTTAATCGTGTTTCCCGTAATGTTGAGGTCGTTACATGAAATTAAGTAAGCTCTCAGGGATAGTATTGACGATGCTGATCGGTTCGCTGTTGTTAAGCGGCTGTGATGCAGCTCTGCTAAACCCTAAAGGCCATATAGGTCAGGAAGAACGCACGCTGATACTGACAGCAATCTGCTTGATGTTGATAGTCGTAATTCCGGTGATTATTATGGCAATTCTCTTCTCTCTGAAATACAGAGAGGGAAGCAATGCCAAATATTCGCCGAAATGGGCGCATTCCAATAAACTCGAGGCCGTAGTTTGGGGCATTCCTATCCTGATTATTCTCATTCTGGGAACAATCACTTGGAAAACCACTCATTCTCTGGACCCGTATCGTCCGCTGGAAAGTGATAAAAAACCAGTAGTAATTGAAGTTATTTCATTAGACTGGAAATGGCTGTTTATTTATCCAGAACAGGGTATTGCTACAGTTAATGAAATCGCTTTTCCGAAAGACACACCGGTGGAATTCAGAATCACTTCTAATACAGTGATGAATTCATTCTTCATCCCCCAGCTGGGTAGTCAGATTTACGCTATGGCCGGTATGCAGACCAAGCTACATCTGGTAGCTGATACTGCCGGTGAATACAAAGGTATTTCATCCAGCTACAGCGGTGCCGGTTTCTCTGGTATGAAATTCACTGCCATTGCTACACCGGATGAAGCCAGCTTCAATCAATGGGTGGAAAAGGTGAAACAGTCGCCAAATACACTTAATGACATGGCTTCATTCAACAAACTGGCTGCGCCTAGTCAATTCCACAAAGTGGAATACTTCTCCAGCGCAAATCCGAGTTTGTACGGCAACGTGATTGCTAAATTTGCCAATCACAATATGCCGGCTACTTTACAGGCCAGTGCCGCCAGCAGTGCTGAGTAAGCTTGCGAGGAAATAAACAATGTTCGGAAAATTATCTTTAGATGCGATACCGTTCCATGAACCAATTGTCATGGTAACGATTACAGCCATCATCGTCATAGGTTTGGCGTTGGTGGGTGCAATTACGTATTTTCATAAATGGACCTATCTGTGGAAAGAATGGTTTACCACAGTTGACCACAAACGCATCGGTATCATGTACATCATTGTCGCAGTGGTGATGTTGGTACGTGGTTTCGCCGATGCTGTGATGATGCGTAGCCAGCAGGTACTTGCTTCCTCTGGTACCAGTGATGGCTTTCTGCCGCCACATCACTATGATCAGATTTTCACCGCCCACGGTGTAATCATGATTTTCTTTGTAGCAATGCCATTTGTTATTGGTTTGATGAACTTCGTCATTCCGTTGCAGCTAGGCGCGCGCGATGTGGCTTATCCATTCCTAAATAATCTGGGTTTCTGGTTTACCGCTGTCAGTGTAGTGCTGGTTAACTTGTCATTGGGTCTGGGCGAATTTGCCCAAACTGGCTGGTTGGCTTATCCACCGCTGTCTGGATTGGAATTCAGCCCTGGAGTTGGTGTAGATTACTGGATATGGAGTCTGCAGATATCGGGTATAGGTACTACGGTAAGTGCGGTTAACTTTATCGCTACCATACTGAAAATGCGTGCCCCTGGCATGACTATGATGAAAATGCCTATCTTTTGCTGGGCTTCTTTCTGTAGCAACATTCTGATTCTGACTTCTTTCCCGATTTTGACTGCATCTGTAGCGATGCTGACATTAGACCGTTACCTTGGCACCCACTTCTTTACCAATGAATTGGGCGGTAACATGATGATGTATATCAACCTGATTTGGGCATGGGGTCATCCAGAAGTTTATATTCTGATTCTGCCAATTTTCGGTGTATATTCAGAAGTAACTGCTACATTCTCACGTAAAACCATGTTCGGCTATACCTCAATGGTATGGGCCACCGTATGTATTACCATCTTGTCTTTCATTGTATGGTTGCACCACTTCTTTACCATGGGCTCTGGTGCCAACGTTAATGCGTTCTTTGGTATCGCCACTATGATTATTTCCATTCCGACTGGGGTGAAAATATTCAACTGGTTGTTTACTATGTATGAAGGCCGTATTTCTTTCCATGTTCCAATGCTGTGGACGGTAGGCTTTATCATTACTTTCTCCGTAGGTGGTATGACCGGCGTACTGTTAGCTGTACCAGGTGCCGACTTTGTACTGCATGGCAGTCTGTTTTTGGTAGCCCACTTCCATAACACTATTATCGGTGGTGTGGTATTCGGTCTGTTTGCAGCGCTCAACTACTGGTTCCCGAAAGCATTTGGCTTCAAGCTGAATGAAACATGGGGTAAACGCGCCTTCTGGTGTTGGTTTATCGGCTTCTTTGTTGCGTTTATGCCGTTATATGCACTGGGCTTCATGGGCATGACCCGTCGTTTGAGTCAGCACATTGACCCAGCTTTCCACACATTGCTGTGCGTAGCTGCTGCTGGTGCTGCCATCATTGCTCTTGGTGTGGTATGCATGGTGATTCAGGTAGTGGTTTCCTGCATACATCGTAAAGAAAATCTAGATGTGACCGGCGACCCATGGGATGGCCGCACACTAGAATGGTCTACTTCTTCTCCAGTACCCTTCTACAATTTCGCTATTCAGCCTCAAGTTGAATCCCGTGATGCATTCTGGGACGAAAAAGAAAAAGGTATTGCGTATAAGAAACCAGCTAAATATGAAGAAATTCATATGCCGAAAAATACAGCTGCCGGTCTCGTTATCGGTGTATTCTCCCTGATTTTCGGTTTTGCCATGATTTGGCATATCTGGTGGATGGCCATCATTGGCTTCGCTGGCATGATTATTAGTCTCATTGCCAAGAGCTTCGACACCGACGTGGATTACTACGTACCGGTTGCTGAAATTGAAGCCATTGAAAGCAAACGTTTTAATGAATTAACTAAAGCAGGACTGAAATAATGTCAACTGAAACCTTGATTCACGGTAAGGCGCCTGAACACGCTCACCACGACAACGGTTCACTGAAGGTATTCGGGTTCTGGATTTACCTGATGAGTGACTTGATTTTGTTCTCTTGTCTGTTTGCCACCTATATCGTGCTCCTGCCGGGCACGGCTGGTGGCCCAAGCGGCAAAGACATTTTCGAGCTCCCTTTTGTGCTGGTAGAAACTTTTGCTCTGTTACTGAGTTCCATTACATACGGTTTTGCCGTACTGGCAATGAATCGCAATAATCAGAGTCAGGTTTTGTTGTGGCTGGTTATAACCTTTGTATTCGGTGCCTGCTTCATTGGGATGGAGCTGTATGAATTCCATCATCTGATTACACATGGTATGGGACCGGATCGCAGTGGATATCTGTCTGGCTTTTTTGCTCTGGTAGGTACCCATGGTCTGCACGTTACCGCCGGTCTGATCTGGATGGCAGTTCTGATGATTCAGGTTGCTTCGCGTGGTCTGACTAGTGTTAATCGTACGCGTATTAACTGCCTGAGCCTGTTCTGGCACTTTCTGGACATCGTGTGGATTTGCGTGTTCTCAATTGTATATCTGATGGGGGTAGCGTTATGAGTCAGTCAAACCATCAAGACCATATTCCACAACATGGCAGTGCTAAAAACTACGTCATTGGTTTTATCCTGTCGGTGGTATTAACTCTGATTCCGTTTCTGATGGTCATGAATCATGCAGCAGACAAGAAAACTTTGTTTGCGGTGATTGTGATTACAGCTGTATTACAGCTTATTGTTCAGTTAGTATGTTTCCTCCATTTGGGCAGTAATCCGGAAGAACGCTGGAATCTAATTTCATTTATTTTCACCGCAATTGTGATTGTATTGCTGGTAGGCCTTTCCATTTGGATTATGTGGAGCCTGAATGCAAACATGGTGTTAGGTTAAAGGCAGTTCATGATTAAGCCATACCTGCAAGTAACTAAACCAGGTATTATCGTCGGCAACCTGATTTCGGTTGTCGGCGGGTTTTTGCTGGCTTCCAAAGGCAGCATTAACGGTTTCCTGCTAATTCTTACTCTGCTGGGCGTGTCTCTGGTAGTAGCTTCTGGCTGTGCGTTCAATAACCTGATTGACCGTGATATCGATCCGAAGATGGAACGTACCAAGAATCGTGTTCTAGTACGAGGGCTCGCCTCTGCACGGGTGACCTTTGCATTAGCCACGATACTGGGTATTGCTGGGTTTGTTGTGCTTTATTTTGGTGCTAACCCGTTGGCCATGTGGTTATCTGTAATGGGCTTTGTGGTTTATGTAGGGATTTATAGTCTCTATATGAAACGGCATTCTGTTTACGGTACCCTTATTGGCAGTCTGTCAGGTGCCGCACCTCCAGTGATTGGTTATTGTGCAGTAAGCAATAATTTTGATGCTGGTGCACTTATTCTGCTAGCGATTTTCAGTCTCTGGCAAATGCCACATTCCTACGCCATTGCGATTTATCGCTTTAAGGATTATCAGGCAGCCAATATTCCGGTTTTGCCAGTGGTAAAAGGTATTGCGGTAGCCAAACACCATATCACGTTTTATATCATTGCTTTTATGTTTGCGACACTGATGCTGTCTATAGGTGGTTATGCCGGATACAAATATCTGGTGGTGGCTGCTGCGGTCAGTGTATGGTGGCTGTGTATGGCACTATCTGGTTATAAAGCGCAGAATAATGACCGTATATGGGCACGTAAACTGTTTGTATTTTCGATTATAGCTATCACTACCTTAAGCATTATGATGTCGGTAGATTTCATGACACCGGCCTCTCCTACTGTATTAAGCTTGGCTGGTTGATACCGTAAACATGAATACATAATAATACGCAAACCACCCCAACCTGCCTTTGTTTCTTTTACAATAGGCAGGTTTTTCTTTTAAGCTGTACTCAATATGAATTCCAACAATAATGATACACACATGAACTCCGCCGAAAGGCGAGCAACATGGGGATTAGGAGCGGTTTTTTCATTGCGCATGCTGGGCATGTTTATGGTTTTGCCGGTACTGACCACTTATGGAATGACATTACAAGGAGCCAATGAAAGCCTGATCGGGCTGGCTATTGGTATTTATGGCCTGATGCAGGCTTTACTACAGATTCCTTTTGGCTTATGGTCAGACCGTTTTGGACGCAAGCCACTGATTGTGGGCGGTTTGATAATCTTCACTCTGGGCAGCATCATTGCCGCTGTAACCACCTCAATCTGGGGCGTGATTTTGGGACGAGCTTTACAGGGTAGCGGCGCAATTGCCGCAGCCGTAATGGCTCTACTTTCAGATTTAACTCGTGAACAGAATCGCACTAAAGCGATGGCTTTTATCGGCATCAGCTTTGGCATAACATTTGCATTGGCCATGGTATGTGGCCCAATTATCACACATGCATTTGGTTTACACGGTCTATTTTGGGTCATTGCCTCACTGGCAGTAATCGCTATTGCACTGACTTTATTTTTTGTACCTGTGAGCAATGTTCATGTGCTCAATCGTGAATCTGGTATCGTGAAGGGTAGCTTTGGCACTCTACTGCGTAATGCACCCTTATTCAAGCTAAACATAGGTATTTTTTGTCTGCATTTTCTACTGATGTCTACCTTTGTTGCTCTGCCTTTGCAACTTGAACAAGCAGGATTTCCAGCATCCAAACACTGGCAAATTTATTTATACACAATGCTGATTGCATTTATTACGGTATTGCCACCGATCATTTATGCAGAAAGTAAGCGCCGGATGAGACGAGTTTTTATCATATGCGTTGCCGGTCTAATGCTTGCAGAAACAGTTTTATGGCTGGCCAATGTTTCCTTTTGGTCCCTAATTATAGGTGTATTGTTGTTTTTTATTGCGTTTAATTTGATGGAAGCCTTGCTGCCATCTTGGGTAAGCAAAGAAGCGCCTGCCGGTTTTAAAGGCACAGCAATGGGCATTTACGCTACGGGACAGTTTCTCGGAGTAGCCTGCGGTGGCACCATCGGAGGCTGGCTGGCTGCACATTGTGGTGCTCATACAGTTTTTTTGTTTGGTACAGGATTAGCTGTGGTGTGGTTGCTGCTAAGTTGTACTATGCAGGAACCACCCTATCTGGCTAGTCTGCGCTTGACGCTGGGCAGCAATCAACTTTTGCCCAAGAATGCACGCCAACAATTATTGCAGCAGAATGGTATTAGCCAAGTTTTGATTGTGCCTGAAGAACACAGCATCTACATTAAAATTGACAGTAAAGTTACCAGCCGCCAGCAGTTGGAAGCTTTTATCAACTCCATCTGCAGATAGGTATCTATTAACAAGACGTTTTTTTCGTATCCGGCTCATAGTTTAAATAAAATACCTGCCAGAATATAACTTGCGCTAATTATTTATTTCTAAGCAGTTTTATTTTTAAACTTGGCCGGATTTTATGGCATTCAATATTGATAATTTTCTTTTTTACCATTTTTCACAGGAATGAAAAATTTATGCCTGCTCAAAGGCCTGCATAATTTCCTGTGCTAGCACAATCTGGCTATCAACTACTTTTGTAGCACCAGCTTGGATAAATAATTGCTTATCCTGTTCATATCGGCTAAACGTCACGATTTGCAACTGAGGATTGAGTGCCAGTGCAGCTTTGATAATTGAAACAATCTCTGTTTTATTTTGGATGGTAATAATCAAATTTCTGGCTTCGGACACAAATACTGCATCAAGCATACCATCAGACAAAGCGTGTCCGTAAGCCACTGGTATCTGACGTGCTCGTAGTTCTGTTACTACGTCAAGCCGGTTTTCCTGAACATATACCGTTTCATTCTGAGCCTGCAAATGCCTGATAATTTCCTGCCCTACCGGACCGGCACCAACGAGGACGGTATGATTGCTGACAGCTGGCGCAACAGCCATGTCTTCATCAACAAAATAAATCGATACCGGTTTAATGGGAGCAGCCACTTTTGCATGAGGCTTATCAGACATCATTCCGCTGTCAATCACGCCTGGTGCTGCTGAGGTAGCCTGTTGATTCTGTTTTTCTAGATACCGGTTAAGCCAGACAAACAGAAAAGGATTACAAATAATGGAAATCAGAGCACTCCCTAATATCAAATCGCTGGCCAAGGGAGGCAATATTTTGTATACCGACCCTAAGCTGGCTATCATAAAAGAAAACTCCCCAATCTGAGCCAATGCTACGGCAATGGTTAATGCTGTTTGTGGCGGATAACCAAATACGCGCACAATCAGAAATGCGCCTGCACTTTTGCCGATTACCACAACCAGCAGGGTTGCTATGAGCAATAAGGGTTCACGAATAATAATGCTGGGGTCAAACAGCATCCCTACTGAAACAAAGAACAAAACTGTAAAAAATTCTCTCAATCCGCTCGAAGCATCTTCAGCTGTGTGATTCATACTGGTTTCACTGATGATGGCTCCAGCAAAAAACGCACCCAGTGCAAATGAGACACCGAAAAGATAATTGGCTAATATGGCGCAACCCAGCGCTACGGCTATAACCGCCAGCCGGAATAGCTCTGGACTACCGGTGCCTACTACACGCTGTAAGGACCAGGGTATGAGACGGCGCCCCAGAAACAGCATCACTATCACAAACGCAATAATCTGAACACTGGTTTTGCCTAGTAAATAAAATAAATCAGCACTCGAAACACTTCCTTGTCCTGACAATACCGGCGCCAGCGCCGGAATCATGACCAGCACAAACACCATGGCTATATCTTCCACAATGAGCCAGCCGGTGGCAATGCGGCCTTGCGTAGAATCCCCCAGATGCCAGCGCTGCAAAGCAGCTATTAAAACTACCGTAGAAGCACAAGATAAAGCCAGCCCAAACACAATTCCGGCACCAGAGCTCCATCCGGCCAGCCATGCCAATAGCCAGCCTAATAGGGTAGCCAGTGCAATCTGTATCAGTGCCCCAGGAATGGCAACACGTTTGACTGCAAGCAAATCGCGGATAGAAAAATGTAAACCCACTCCAAACATGAGCAAAATTACGCCCAACTCTGCCAGCTGCTGTGATAAATGCATATCAGCAGTAAAACCTTTGGTGTACGGCCCGACAATAATCCCTGCAAAGAGGTAGCCAACTAAAGGTGGCATACGTAATTTGTGGGCTATATAACCGAGTATAAAAGCAAAAAATAATCCGCCTACAATGGTTTCTACCAGTGGAAATGAGTGGTGCATTGATTTCTCAGGGTAATAATCAGTAATAGTAAGTAATCTATATTAACGGATAATTCTTGATAAATAAAAGCTTTTATCAGCTTTTCATATATAATTATCGTTTTTTATCTAATCTTTGCATATATTATAGTTAAGTATCCCCATTTATTAATTGCATTAATGAAGGGGACATCAAATCGTACTTATTTCCGAGCCATATTCCATATTCTTAGTTGAATATGAAATATTATTTTTCTGAGCGAAATAGTTAAAATTTTTTAAATTTGTGTCTGCTTGTACTTAATAAGGTTAGTTAAATTCACTATAATATTGGTTTAGGAAAGTTTTATTAATGACTATAAACAGGATACCGCCGGTAGTTGCCTATCCGGGTAAAAGCGCTTTGTTTATTACGCTTGGCATTAAGGACAATGAAACAGCAGTTGCTGATGTTCTTGATTTTATCACCGGTTTTTCAGCTTTAATACGCAGTTTACATGGCCGTTTTCATGATGAACATTTCAATGCGTTAATGGGGATTGGTTCGGATGCGTGGGACAGATTGCGTCCAGCGAAACCCAAACCGAAAGAGCTAGTGCCTTTTACTGAAATCAAAGGTGCTAAGCATACTGCAGTGGCCACACCAGGCGATTTATTTTTCCATATTCGTGCAGACCGTCAGGATATTTGCTATGAAATGGCCGCAATGATTCATGAAATTCTGGGAGAGGCCACTTATCCGATAGATGAGGTCAGCGGGTTCCGTTATCTGGATGGGCGTGCCATTATTGGTTTTGTCGATGGTACTGAAAATCCTGACGACGAACGCAAAATGGATTATGCCGTGGTTGGAGATGAAGATCCGCTGTTTCGTAACGGTAGCTATGCTTTCACTCAGAAATACCTGCACAACATGCAGGCATGGCGACAATTATCAGTTGAGGAACAAGAAAAAACTATCGGTCGGCGCCGATTCAATGATATTGAACTTTCCGATGAGGAAAAACCGCAGACGGCACATAACAATGTCAGCAAAGTTTATGATGCTAAGGGTAATGAACTAAAAATAGTTCGCGCAAATGTTGCTTTTGCCCATCCATCGAAAAATGAATATGGTACATTCTTTATTGGCTATGCTCGTTCATTTGCTGTTACCCGTCAGATGGTTAAACAAATGTTCACCGGTAATGCAGAAGGACATGTTGATCGTCTGCTGGATTTCAGTACCCCAGTGAGCGGCAGTCTATATTTCATTCCTTCTCCTGATTTAATGGATGAATTTGATTCGTAAGTTACTTTTGCATGTTTTATTCAAGGGGAACCTGCTCGAAACTGCGACAGATTCGGTTTAACTCTAATTTATAACATCAACTCAATAAAGGAAAACTGTTTGCATGGGTAGTGTACTTTTTTTACAGGCCATCACCGTTATTTTTTCGTTGTCCATAGTCACGACGCTATTAAATAAACGGTTGTTTGATATGCCACAGGCCATTGGTGTGCCGATTGTTTCTGCAATTCTTGTATTCGCTCTGCAATGGGGTATGAATTTGTTCGGACGCAATCATTTTATTCATGTGGATATCATGGCGTTGAAAGCTGCGGTTGGCCATATTAATTTTTATGATTTTCTGGTTAACGGTGTAATCTGTTTTATCCTGACTTCCTCTGCCCTCAAATTCAAGATTTCCGATTTAAAACGCTACTGGCGTCAGATATTAATTTTGGCCACTCTCGGTTTGTTGTTGTGTTCCGTACTGTTTGGCGGGCTGCTTTATGCTTTCCAGTTTCTGGTAGGAGATTATGTCCCGCTGCTCGTGCTGTTACTACTTGGTTCTGCCCTCGGTGCCACTGACCCTATTGGTATCAAAGGCGTATTGAGCTCAGTTCGCACACCTCGGCATTTGATGGTTAAGCTGGAAGGTGAATCTTTATTCAACGATGCAATGTGTATCGTGGTGTTTATGACCATTCTAACGCTGATTAACGGCCAGCATGTTTCACCCATAGGTGTGATTGAGAATTTCTTCTATGAAATTATTGTAGCCGTGATTATCGGTTTTATCTTTGGTATCGGCGCATTACGCCTGCTACACGGTAAACATGAAAATGAATCACTGATTCTAGCCACTGCCCTGCTCGCTTCTGGATCATATCTGGTGGCCTATTTTGCCCATGCTTCCGGCCCAATTGCCTGTGTGGTTGGAGGTCTAATTGTCGGTAATAAATGGCAGGAAGTATTGCAGAAAAAAGAAATAGATGATGTTAATAATTTCTGGCATGCGGTAGAAGGGATCATCAATTCTTTCCTATTTACCCTGATTGGTCTGGAACTTTTTATTGTAGACATGAGCAAAACGCTGGTTATCGGCGGTATTGTTGCATTCGTGTTACTACATCTGAGCCGCTTTATCGGCAATATTCTGGCCTTTATGCTGTTTCCTAAAGTGCATAAGAAAAGCTACCATGGCAGCCTGACCATTCTGTCATGGGGTGGTGTGCGCGGCGGTATTTCTTTGGCTTTGATTCTAGCCGTAGCCAATATGCCGGCATTGGCCAAATACAGCGATATTCTTGTTGGTTATACTTTTATCTGTGTATTGCTATCAGGTGTGGTATGTGGTCTGGGGTTACCGGAAGTATTGAATGCGTTTTATTACAATCCGGACGAGCCGAAAACCGGTTTTCGCGGCTGGTATCAGCGCCAGTGTCATCGTTTTAACCGCAGTGGCGTGATGTATACAATTGAAGATCGGTCTGATGGTTCAGAATATATTTCAGTTTATAATCCGATTGCTGTAGCTACCGCTGCTGCTGACCCGAGTGAAGAGATTGCTCTAACACCAGAAGAATTAAAACAGAAAGTAGACAAATTGGAAAATCCGGATAATTTTTAATCCGAATCTAAAAATGCCGGCTTGATTAAGCCGGCATTTTTATTAAGTGTTTATCAAGCCATGTAGACCGAATTTTTTATTTCAATTGTGCTTCTATAAATTCTCGTACTGCAGCGGCATCGTTATCCATGATGGTAACACGCTGTGGTAAATCTTCCAGCCCAACCAAATTATCTGGCCGCGGGATTTTGACATTATCACCAACGGCCTCATGGATGGTCTGGGCAAATTTAGCTGGCTGTGCTGTTTCTAGACAAACAATAATTTCACCAGCTTCGCGCAATTGCCGAGCAACTTTTACACCGTCAGCAGTATGCGGATCTATTAGCTTGCCGTCTTCTGCATAAACTTGTGCAATAGTATGCAGACGATCGGTATGTGTGCTTTTACCAGCTGCAAAGCCATACTGGTTGTGGATTTTGTCGAGCAATGGGCTTAGATCAAACCCGCTGCCAGTGGCTACCTGTTGCCAGAGCTGCTGCACTTTAGTGCCATCGTGGTCCAGCAAATCGTATACAAAGCGTTCAAAATTGGAGGCTTTGGAAATATCCATCGAAGGGCTGGATGTAACAAAAGTATGTGCTGCATCCCGCGGACGATAATGTCCAGTATTGAAAAATTCGTTCAATACATCGTTTTCATTGGTGGCAACTATCAGACGGTGAATGGGCAGACCCATACTGCGCGCAATATGTCCGGCCAGTACATTACCGAAATTACCGCTTGGGACACAAAATGATACTTTCTGCTCGTTACTATTGGTGGCAGCAAAATAGCCTTTAAAATAATACACCACTTGCGCCACAATTCTGCCCCAGTTAATCGAATTAACCGTACTCAGATGGTAATTAGCCTTGAAAGCATGATCATTCTGTAAGGCTTTCACGATGTCCTGACAATCGTCGAACATACCTTTGATAGCAATATTGAATATATTGCCGTCCTGTAAGCTGTACATTTGTGCACGCTGAAAATCGCTCATTTTGCCAAAGGGCGATAACATGAACACATTTACTCTGTCTTTACCCCTCAAGGCATATTCAGCTGCTGAACCAGTATCACCGCTGGTGGCACCGATAATATTGAGATAACGGTTTTCACGTCCTAGCACATATTCAAAGAGATTGCCCAATAACTGCATGGCCATATCTTTAAAAGCTAGTGTAGGGCCGTTTGATAGCGCTTGAATATTGACACCGTCATGCAACGTTCTCAGAGGCGTAATTTCATCACTACCAAATACATCTGCAGTATAGGTTTTGCTAATGATTGTCTGTAAATCCGCTTTAGGTATGTCAGTAGCAAATAAGCTGATGATTTGAAGAGCCAGCTCAGCATAGCTCAATGAGCGCCAGTCATGCAGAGTAAATGCATCGATATGTGGATAGCTTTGTGGCAGTAACAATCCACCATCATCAGCCAGCCCTGCCATTAATGCCTGACTAAAGCTTTTTGGTGCTGTCTGCCCTCTGGTACTAATGTATTTCATTGTTTCTCCTGTATGATTCTGAAATCATATCTGAACCATAGTTAATAACGCTGCATTCCGTAGCTGCATTTTTCAGCCTCTGATGCAATTAATACACTTACATTCTGCTGGCGATTTTGTGGATTGACCATTTTGATTACTTCTTCGATGCCGAACTTACGTTTGTTTTGCTCAGCAATACAACTACAATACTGTTTACTCACTCCAGAAAGGTCAATTGTACCGAGTCCACGGATAAGCAGTGGCTTACTCAGCTGACGCTGACACTCATTATTAATCATGTAACCAGCTATGCCGGAGATCAGTCCGTACTCTGCTTTTTTATCATATTGAATACCGACCCCTATCACTACCACTACAAAAACCAGCAGAAACAATATTTTATTCATGAATTTTTGTCAGTTGCATTATAATCAAACCCGAATACAACCACCCTTTTTTTAAGATATGTAATCTCACGATTATACACGCAATGTAAAATCTGAATAGCGGGCAAACTTCTTTCAATCAGGTACAATATCTTACACGAATTGCCGTGTACAGAATGACACGATATGGATTTATTTAATCAAAAACCTTTAGCCCCGCTGGCAGAACAGTTACGTCCGCAGAATCTGGATGAAGTGATCGGCCAGCAACATCTGATTGGTGAGGGTAAACCATTACGGGTCGCAGTAGAAACTGGACATCTACACTCTATGCTGTTGTGGGGTCCTCCTGGCGTAGGTAAAACCACACTGGCACGCATTCTGGCACAGAGTTTCAATGCTCAGTTTATTCCATTGTCAGCGGTTTTTTCCGGTGTTAAGGAAATTCGTGCGGCGGTCGAAATGGCGCAGCTAGCATTACAACATGGTCAGCGCACTATATTATTTGTAGATGAAGTTCATCGCTTCAATAAATCTCAGCAGGATGCATTTTTACCCTATGTAGAAAACGGTCTTTTCACATTTATTGGCGCCACCACTGAAAACCCCTCTTTCGAAGTGAATCCAGCTCTTTTAAGCCGCTCACAGGTTTATACGCTGCATTCGCTCAGCATTGAAGAATTAAAACAGCTTCAGCAGAAAGTATTTAGTCTGCAGGCTTTCAAAAAATTCAGTATTGATGAGGATGCTCAGATACTCATTCTCAATAGTGCCGACGGTGATGGTCGGCGTTTTCTGAATCTTCTGGAACAATTAATTCACACTGCACAGGCTCAGCAGCAAAGTGTTATCAGTGCCGCATTAACGGCCAGTAGCCTTGGCACACAGTTACGTCGCTTCGATAAAGGTGGTGACAGCTTCTACGAACAGATTTCTGCTTTACATAAGTCTGTACGTGGTTCCCATCCTAATGCCGCTATTTACTGGTTTTCACGCATGCTCGATGGTGGCGCAGACCCGCGCTATCTGGCAAGGCGCATTATCCGTATGGCGTGGGAGGATATCGGGTTGGCAGATCCTCGGGCAATGCAAATAGCGAATGATGCTGCCCTCACTTATGAACGTCTGGGCAGCCCCGAAGGCGAACTAGCTCTAGGCCAGGCTGTATTGTATCTAGCCTGTGCTGCCAAAAGTAATGCAGGATATATGGCTTATAATGAGGCACGCGCGTTTGTTAAACAGCATCCCTCCAGTGAAGTGCCTGTACATTTGCGCAATGCACCTACTAAGCTAATGAAAGAGCTGGGTTATGGCCGAGAATACCGTTATGCACACGATGAACCCAATGCTTATGCAGCTGGTGAGACTTATATGCCAGACGGTATGGAAGAACCGTCTTTTTATCAGCCAGTAGCACGCGGGCTGGAAATTAAAATCGCGGACAAGCTGGCATTTTTACATAATCTGGACGAAGAGGCCGGTCAGAATGCAAACAAATAAGCAATCACTCTGTACACTTGAAACCCAGCCATTTGGCTTGATAGATGGAGAAAGTACCACACTATGGACATTGTCCAATAGCAACGGCATGAAGGTATCGATAATGGATTTTGGTGCCATTATTACTTCAATTGTAATACCAGACCGAGACGGCAATGCAGTGGAATGTGTACTGGGCTTTGATAATGCTGAAGACTATGCCAGCAATAGCTACCGTTTCAACAATCCGCATCTGGGAGCAGTAATCGGGCGACATGCTGGCCGTATCAGCCATGCGCAAGCAAAGCTAAATCAGGAATGGATTCAGTTGTCACCCAATCTGGGCGAGCATCACATGCATGGCGGATTTTGCGGCTTCGACCAGAAATGGTGGACAGTGCGTACCACGCACACAGATGACGAATGTGCTTCCATCACGTTGCAATTATTCAGCGCCGATGGAGAAGAAGGCTACCCCGGCAATCTGAACGTTCAAGTTTGTTATACTCTGACAGCTAATAATGAGTTAAATGTTGATTTCAGCGCTGAAACAGACCGAGATACGTTGATTAATCTTACTCAACACAGTTATTTCAATCTAGCTTTGCGTGAAAATACTGTCAGCGAGCATCAGTTATGGTTGTTACCTATGGAAGTAATTGATACAGATGCAGATATGATGCCTACTGGTGAGGTTTCTAAGGCACCAGCAGCACTGGATTTCCATTCTGCCCGCCCTATTGGCAATAGTGTAATTGATACTGCCTATATCTTACCTCCTCATTCCAATCAAAGCATTGTAGCGAGTATTAGCGCGCCAGATACGGGACTTTCCATGGCGGTTAAAACTGATGCACCGGTAATGGTGATTTATAACGCCCAGCATCTGACTGAACAACTGATACCGCAACGTAAAGCACTGCAACCATTTGCTGCCATCTGTTTTGAACCGCAGGGTTATACTGATGCAGCGAACCAGCCAGCTTTTCCCAATAATATTCTTCGGGCTGGGACTACATATAAACAGCATATCAGCTATATATTTAGCCGCAGTCCTATCCAACCCATACGTAGTTAATTCTACTTAGACCTACACCTGCTGGATGAAGGCAAATTAAGGTGTAAAACCCTTTGATTGCTAAACAGAGTAAATCCGGTTCGACTAAGGACTATATCGGTACATTGCTCGTGATAAAATGAATACGTCTTTTACCAACCCTTATTGCTTAGCATGAAATGGAATGATATTCAGGCCATAGCATTCGATCTTGATGGTACGCTGGTCGATTCAATTGCCGATTTGTGTGCAGCGGCCAATCATATGCGTGCCGAAATGAATCTGGCACCTTTACCCGCAGAAGAACTCACCAGCTACGTAGGCGATGGTTTGTCTAGTCTGGTGCATCGTGCTCTCAGTGGAAGTAAAGACGGACAGGCTGATGAAGCTAGCTGGGCACAAGGTTTTACTGCTTTTATTGCTTATTACCGTACTCATCTAAGTGTTCATACCCGTCCTTATCCTGAAGTTGAAACCGCATTAGCTCTATTTCGTAACAGAGGATTACCCTTAGCGGTAATTACTAATAAAAATGAAATTCTTGCAGTGGAATTATTGTGCGAACTGGGACTGGCCGATTCTTTTAGTTTAGTGGTAGGTGGTGACACACTGAGTGAAAAGAAACCCTCCCCTATGCCCTTATTGCACACAGCCGAAGTATTAGGTGTTGCTATTCAAAATTTATTAATGGTGGGTGATTCAGCAAATGACATTCTTGCAGCCAAAGCTGCCGGTGCCTTAAGCTGTGGCGTAACTTGGGGCTATGCCGATATGGGACTACTGGCACAAAACCCCGATACCAAACCAGATATCATTATTGACCATCTGCCTCAGATTGATGATGGCATGCGGCATCATAGCGATAGTGAAATCCGCGCATGAAATCAAAAATCAGCTTACGCGGCCGTGCCATTGCTATATTGGCACGACAAGAAATCAGCCGTGCTGAGCTGACACGTAAATTACGCCCGCATGTAGAAGAAAACGATGATATTGAATCTTTGCTAGATGAACTAGCCGAGCGGCACTGGCAATCTGATGCTCGCTATGCGGAAACCTACATCAACAGTAAAAGCCGTATACACGGCAATCTTCGATTACAGCAAAGCCTTAAACAAAAGGGAGTTAAAGCAGAGCTAATTGCCGATTATCTGCCAAACAAAGCGGAACAAATCAGTAATGCAGTAGCTGTTTTACAAAAAAAATATCGCCGGCCTCCATCTGATTTAAAAGAAAAGCACAAATATATGCATTTTCTAGCCTATCGTGGATTTAGCATGGATATTATCAATACAGCTATGCATCGTGCTTGGGAAGAGAGTATTCTTCCAGAAGAAGAATTTTGGGAATAGCGTATAAAAAGCAATAATAAAAAATTGATGGGTTTGATAAAAAAAGCTGAATTAATTATGCGTTTAGTTTTTGGCAAATCGCGATAATTAAAAAGTCCGGTAATTGGCCGGACTTTTTAATTATTGACAGAATATATCAATGCAGACTGACATCTTCACGTTTCACTCTGTCATTACTGGTGCCGGTAGGTTTGGTTGACCAGTAACCTGCAAGAAACGAACCGGAAATATTATGCCACAGTGAGAATATTGCTCCGGGGATTGCAGCCATTGGCCCAAAAAAATTCGTGCCTAATACTGCAGCCAGACCTGAGTTCTGCATACCTACTTCCAGTGCAAGGGTACGACAAATGGATTTATCAAAACCAAACAGCCGTCCACCCCAATATCCACCAATCAGCCCCAAACCATTGTGCAGAATTACGCCAAATACAACTATAGCCGTTTCAATCCCTATTTTATCACTGCTCAGCGAAACTACCGTCGCCAATACAAGGATAATTACGCACATGGTAATCAATGGCAATGAGGGTACAATTTTTTTTACTTGCTGCGGGATAAAATAATTTATCCCCACTCCGATAGCAATCGGTAATGCCACAATAAGTAAAATTTCCTTGAGCATATTCACTACCGGTACAGCAATAGAAGCTGCAATGTACAATTTAGCCAGTAATGGCGTAGCAAAAATACCCACTACAGTAGACAGCGCACTGATGGTTACCGAGAGTGCAACATCCCCTTTAGACAGAAATACCATAACGTTGGAGGCAGTACCACTGGCTACACATCCTACCAGCACCATGCCTGCTTGCAATTCCGGCGACATGTTAAGCAATCTGGCTATCAGCCAAGCAGCCAACGGCATAATCAGATAATGCAGGCCAATACCGGCCACGATTGGTGCCGGCCGTTTTAATACACGGGTAAAATCGGCTATTTTCAGCGTCATGCCCATGGAAAGCATTACCAGCATCAGCATTTCTGAAATATAAGGTTTCAGTGGTGCGAAAACAGCAGGATTCAGATAGGCGAAGATAGAACATAAGGCTGCCCACAGTGGGAACAGCCTTGTAATGATAGCAATCACGAGAATTTTCTCATGTAATAACAGTAATCAGCTTAGGCAGCCATTGCTTTGATTTTGGCAGCCAGACGGCTTTTATGACGTGCAGCCTTGTTTTTATGGAAAACACCTTTATCAGCAATGCGATCAATCACTTTAACGCTTTCGCTGTAAGTAGCCTGAGCAGCGGCTTTATCACCAGCTTCAACAGCTTTCAATACTTTTTTAACCGCAGTGCGAAAAGCGGTACGCAAGCTGGCGTTGTGAGCACGTTGTTTTAGTGCTTGGCGAGCGCGCTTACGAGATTGTGCACTATTGGCCATCAATATCTCCTAACATACATATACAAATCATGAAACGCCGAATTTTAATGACTTCGCAGCATAAATGCAAGTGCCCTTGTTGTTTTTTAGCTGGCTTCGGCTGGTGGCAAGTAATTAAGATTACTTAGCTTACTCGTGTTTTTCGTCCTTGATGATGGCATTTTCCGGCAGCTGGCGGAAGTAATCACTATGCCAGTATGCTTGTGTCCCTTCACGTATCAGTACCAAGCATACGGCAGCCAGAGGCAGCGCCAGCAGCATGCCTACAAAGCCCAGCAACTGCCCAAAAGCCATTAAGGAAAAAATTACCCAAAAAGGTGACAGGCCAATGCGGTCACCGACAATTTTCGGCGTAACGAAAAAACTTTCCAGAAACTGGCCAATTGCAAACACACCCCATACCATCAGTAGTCCTGTCCAGCCATTAAACTGCAATAAAGCTGCCAGCGTAGCCAGCAACAATCCGGTAAATGCACCCAGATACGGTACAAACACCAGCAAACCAGCCACCATGCCAATCGCAAATCCTGATTCTAGTCCTACCAGAGCGAGTCCCAAACCATATACCAGCCCCATAATGACCATCACTAATAATTCACCGCGCAGAAATTCACCCAGAACAGTATCCATATTAGTGGAAATGCGATTGTAGACCGGTAGAGCTCGGCGAGGAATCAGGTGGCGGATACCGGCTGTCCAGCGGTTCCAGTCGAGTAGAAAGTAGTACAACAGGAATGGCAATAATAACAGATTGGTTATCCATTCCACCATGCCGCTGCCATGCTGCCATACCACTGGCAACACTTTCGAAGCAGCATCCTTAATGCTGGCATTGTGAGTTTGAATCCATTGACCAACATAGCGGGACATGTAATCAGCATCCCAGCGTAGGCGAATATGAAAAGTCTGATTCAGCCACGGAACCAGTTTATGATGAACCCAATTGAGAAAATCTGGCAGCTTTTCATAAATGCTGTCGAGCAGATTAATCAGCATTGGTATGACAATCAGTAACAATACCACGATTACACTCAGCCCTAGCAGCATCACGAGCATGGCTGCAATAGAGCGTGGGATCTTCAAACGGCGCAACTTTTCTACCAGCGGATTAAGAATATAGGCCAGAACCCCTGCTGCTACAAAAGGCATTAATATCGGTTTTAGTCCGATAAACAAACTGATGGTGCCCAGTAGTACTAGCGCGCCAATAATCCATGGAGTAACAGGAGAATGTTTTTTGCTGTTGATATTCATTAAATATACTCTTGCTGATTAAAAAAATAAGCTTGCAGCAATAATCTGGCAGTAATCTGCCTTTTATTATTCTAATAATAACTGAATAAATAACGTTCTGAAATAATTTATCTGCTGAGGTGATTATATCTGTAAATATTACGTAATGATAATTGAATAATCTATCTCATCGATTTCTATCTTCTCACTGCCCAATAAAAAAGCCAGCTGTTCGAACCAATTCGAACAGCTGGCTATAACAAGCCTTCAACAGCTTATTTTTTACGCTGTGGCGGTAAATCAGTACAGGTTCCCATGGCTACTTCAGCAGCCATGCCAATAGATTCACCAAGTGTTGGATGCGGATGAATGGTACGGCCGATATCGTCTGCATCACAACCCATTTCGATGGCAAGACAGATTTCACCAATCATGTCGCCGGCACTGGGGCCGACAATGGCACCACCAATAATCAATCCACTATCGGCATCGAAAATTAGTTTCGTCGCGCCCTCACTGCAACCATTGGCTACAGCTCTGCCAGAGGCTGCCCATGGAAACACTGCTTTAGTGATTTTGACACCATCTTTTTTAGCCTGATCTTCGGTTATACCAGCCCAGGCCACTTCTGGATTAGTATAGGCCACGCTAGGAATTACCCGTGCATCGAAATAGGCTTGATGACCGGCGCAGTTTTCGGCAGCAACGTGACCTTCATGTACAGCTTTGTGCGCTAGCATTGGTTGGCCGACAATATCTCCAATTGCATAAATATGCGGCACATTAGTACGCATCTGTTTGTCTACATTGATAAAGCCACGGTCGGTAACCTCTACACCGGCATTTTCAGCACCAATCAGCTTACCATTCGGGGCACGGCCGGCAGCCACCAGTACTAGATCATAGCGTTGTGGTTCAGCTGGTGCTTTATCACCTTCAAAGGTAACATAAATACCGTCTTCTCTGGCTTCGACTGCTGTGGTTTTGGTGTTCAGCATAATATTATCGAAACGATGTTCGTTTTTCTTTTGCCAGATTCTAACCATATCACGGTCAGCGCCGAGCATCAGGCCACCCATCATTTCCACTACATCTAGGCGTGCACCAAGTGTACTGTAAACCGTGCCCATTTCTAGACCAATGATACCGCCACCGATTATCAACATTTTTTCGGGCACAGATTTCAATGCCAGTGCACCGGTAGAATCGACAATGCGTGGATCCTCTGGAATAAACGGCAGATTCACCACACGACTGCCGGCAGCAATAATGGTGTTTTTGAAAGCCAGAGTAACTTTTTCGCCGGTTTCTGTTTTACCTTCGCCGGAAGTCAGTTTGACCTCAATGTGATGTGGATCGATATACCGGCCATTACCGCGGATAATATCGACTTTACGTGTTTTAGCCATACCGGCAAGACCACCTGTCATTCTGGCAACTACATTTTCTTTGTAGCTGCGTAGCTGGTCTATATCAATTTTTGGAGCCGGATACTCAATACCATTGGCTTTAAGCTCTTTCACTTCGTCAATCACTGCAGCGTTGTGCAACAATGCTTTGGAAGGGATACAACCCACGTTCAAACACACACCGCCTAGCGTGGCATAACGTTCTACAACTGCTACTTTGAGGCCTTCGTCGGCTGCAGCAAAAGCTGCAGAATAGCCACCAGGGCCACCGCCTAACACGACTACATCATATTCAGCATCACTGCTGCCGCTGTAAGTGGCCGCTTGCGAAGCTGCAACGGGAGCTGTTTCACTGGCCGGTGCCGCTGCTTTGGCTGTTGCAGCCGCAGCTTCTATTACAGCAATCACCCCACCCTCAGAAATTTTATCGCCTACTTTAACTCTAACTTCCTTTACCACGCCGGCTATTTCAGCCGGTACATCCATCGTGGCTTTGTCAGTTTCCAGTGTAATGAGGGTATCGTCTACCGCAATGGTATCGCCCGTTTTGATTTCTACCGCTATGATATCAACATTCTGATAATTGCCAATATCCGGTACTTTCAGTTCAATTAAGCTCATGATCTAACCTTTTCCAGACTGTTGTATGTTAAACAACAGTATGTGCCTGCATTTCATGTATTCAGGCTGCCGAAAACGTTTCGGTTTTCAGGCAGCCTCCGGAATTGAAGTTTTACAGAGTAACGCGGCGGAAATCAGCCAGCAGCTGGCTGATAAATACCAGAAAACGCATGCCAGCTGCGCCATCAATCACACGATGGTCAAAAGATAGTGACAACGGACACTGTAAGCGCGGTTCGAACTCCTTACCATTCCAGCTTGGTTTAATCTGCGATTTGCAAACGCCAAGAATCGCCACCTCAGGTGCATTGATAATTGGCGTAAAGCCGGTGCCGCCGATGCCACCTAGAGAAGAAATGGTGAAGCAGGCACCTTGCATTTCCTGTGGTTTGAGCTTTCCTTCACGTGCACGCTTACTCATGTCGGCCAGTTCCTGCGTGATTTCTTTGAGGCCTTTTTTATCAGCATTTTTGATAACTGGTACAACCAGACCATTCGGCGTATCAGCAGCAAAACCGATATTGATGTATTTTTTCAGTATCAGGTTATTGCCATCCAAAGATGAGTTGAATTCCGGAAATTCTTGCAAGGCTTTCACACAGGCCAGAATGATAAAAGCCAGCGGAGATACTTTCAGTCCTGCGCGCTCCCATTCTTTATTCAGTTGCTTGCGGAATGTTTCCAGTTCGGTCATGTCCGCATCTTCTTGCAAGGTGACATGCGGAATCATTACCCAATTGCGTGCCAGATTCTGACCAGATATTTTCTTGATACGGGACAGCTCTTTGACTTCGATTTCACCAAATTGACTGAAATCTACTTTCGGCCATGGCAATAAATCCAAACCACCACCCAGAGCAGTGCCAGCACCACCATGCTCGACTTTCTGCATGACTTCTTTGACAAAATTGCGCAAATCAAGCGGAGTGATGCGTCCTTTGCGACCGCTGCCACTTACTCGACCTAAATCTACACCCAGCTCACGCGCCAGTTTACGCACAGAGGGGCTTGCATGGGCTTTTTCAAACCCTTTTTCGTCGATGTCAGAGCTGCCAAATGCTTGAGAAACATGGCTCTTAATTTCGGCACGCAATTCATTGTTTTCTGCTGATGGCGTAGCTGCAACCTGTTTTTTGATTTCCGCAGCTTGTTTTTGATCCTGTGTAGCCGATTCAGCAGCAGGAGCAGAAACGGCGGCTACTTCGATGAGTGCACTGCCTTCTGATACTTTGTCACCCACCTTCACATGTACAGCGGTTACCTTTCCGGCCACTGTGGATGGGACATCCATGGTGGCTTTGTCGGTTTCGAGTGTAACCAGTGTCTGGTCTACAGCGACTTCATCACCTACTTTGATGTCTACTTCTATAACATCTACATTAGAAAAATTACCGATATCAGGTACATTTACGGCTACTGGCTTGGCTGTGGTAGCTGCCGGCACTGTAGCTGCAGCTTTGGCCGGAGCTTCGGCCGTTTGCGTTGTAGTGGCTGCGTCAGCAGCTTCTACTTTGACAATCACACTGCCTTCTGAAACTTTATCCCCCACTTTTACCAACACTTCTTTTACCACTCCTGCGTGGTCAGCCGGTACGTCCATGGTGGCTTTATCGGTTTCAAGTGTAATCAAAGTATCGTCTACGGCAATTTTATCGCCCACTTTTACAGCCACATCAATGACATCGACACCGGTATAATTACCGATATCCGGTACTTTTATTTCTACAATCTGACTCATCATTATGTCCTTTGGTGACAGCAGGCTGTTGCCTGCGTCCGACAATCGTTAGCTTATACAGCCAACAAAACCTGCCTGAAACCCAAGAGGATTCAGGCAGTCGGTTCATTAGCGTGTCCAGCTCGGTTCTACATCAGCCTTGATACCATATTTGTTGATGGCATCCTGAACAACCTGTTTGCTGATTTTACCTTCATCAGCTAAGCCATTCAGAGCAGCCACCGCTACGTGGTAACGGTTGATTTCAAAGAACTCACGCAAATTGTCACGAGAATCACTGCGGCCGAAGCCATCTGTACCCAACACAGTAAATACGTCTTGTGGGACGTAAGCACGGATACGGTCGGCAAAGTGACGTACATAATCGGTAGAGGCCACCACCGGTCCTTCATGGCCAGACAGCAGTTGAGTAACATAAGGTACTTTCTGGGTATCTGTTGGATGCAGACGGTTGTAACGTTCAATATTGATACCATCACGGTATAGTTCATTAAACGAAGTCACGCTCCAAACATTGGCTTCTACGTCAAAGTCCTGTTTCAGTAGTTCTGCTGCAGCTATCACCTCTTGCAATATCACGCCGGAACCCATCAGCTGCACTTTTAGTTTGCCGCCTTTAGCTTCCTGCAACAAATACATACCGTTTAGAATCTGCTGTTCTATACCTTCACGCTGTGGCATGGCCGGGTGTTTATAGTTCTGGTTCATCAGAGTGATGTAATAGAAAACATCTTCACGGTCTACATACATGCGCTGCATACCATGCTGAATAATTACAGCTACTTCATAAGAGAATGAAGGATCATATGATATACAGTTTGGTATCAGTTCTGCTTGTATATGACTGTGGCCATCCTGATGCTGCAAACCTTCACCGTTTAGAGTAGTACGGCCGGCGGTACCACCCAGCATAAAGCCACGGGCTCGTTGATCCCCAGCAGCCCAAGCCAGATCACCAATACGCTGGAAACCAAACATTGAGTAATAGATATAGAATGGAATCAGTGGATAATCATTGTTTGAATAGCTAGTAGCAGCTGCTATCCATGAACTCATGGCGCCTGGTTCGTTAATACCTTCTTGAAAAATCTGACCGTTTTTAGATTCTTTATAGAACATGAGCTGGTCATGATCCTGCGGAGTATAAATCTGTCCTTTCGGATTCCAGATCGCATACTGACGGAACAAACCTTCCATACCAAAAGTACGGCTTTCATCCGGTACAATCGGCACGACGCGTTTACCGATGTTTTTATCTTTCAACAATGTGCTCAAGATACGCACAAACGCCATAGTCGTAGAAAATTCTCGGTCGCCACTATCTTGTAGTTGTGCGGCAAAATCGCTCAGTGGCGGAATTGGCAGTTTTTCAGAATCGGGGTGACGATATGGTAGGAAGCCACCGAGCTGAGCACGACGCTCTTTCATATATTGCATTTCTTCACTGTCTTCCGGTAAGCGGAAGAATGGAAGAGTGTGTTCCATCTCTTCATCGGTAACCGGAATTTCGAATCGGTCACGGAACTGTTTCAGAGATTTCATGTCCATTTTCTTGGCCTGATGGGCTGTATTTTGCGCTTCGCCAGAAGCACCCATGCCATAGCCTTTAATGGTTTTAGCCAGAATCACAGTTGGACGTCCATCTGGATTGTTCACGGCTTCGTAGTAAGCTGCATAAACTTTATGCGGGTCATGGCCACCACGATTCAGAGACCAAATTTCATCGTCTGACATATTGGCTACCATGGCTTTCAGCTCAGGCGTATTGAAAAAATGTTCCCTTACATAGGCACCATTCTGAGACTTATACATCTGATAATCGCCGTCTACACATTCTTCCATGCGTTGTTTCAGCAGATTGTCTTTGTCTTGAGCCAGCAGCGCATCCCAGCGGCTGCCCCAGATTACTTTCAATACGTTCCAGCCAGCACCGCGGAAGTTGCCTTCCAATTCCTGAATAATTTTACCGTTACCACGTACCGGACCATCCAGACGCTGTAAATTACAATTCACCACAAAAATCAAATTATCTAGGCCATCACGGGCTGCCAGTGCAATCGCACCCTGACTTTCTGGCTCATCCATTTCGCCGTCGCCACAGAATACCCACACTTTACGACCCTGTGTTTTGGCCAGACCACGGGATTCGAGATATTTCAGTAAGCGAGCTTGATAGATACCCTGTATTGGACCAAGCCCCATAGATACGGTTGGAAACTGCCAGAAATCAGGCATCAGCCAAGGATGTGGGTAAGAAGATAGGCCGTGACCATGAACTTCCTGCCGGAAATTTTGCATCTGCTCTTCAGTTAATCGACCTTCTACAAAAGCTCTGGCGTAGAAACCGGGAGCACTGTGTCCCTGGAAAAATACAAGGTCGCCTTCTTGATTTTCTGTTTTACCATGCCAAAAATGATTAAAACCGACATCATACAAAGTAGCACAGGATTGGAAGCTGGCTATGTGGCCACCCAATTCGAGATTTTTTTTGCTAGCGTTCAATACTAGTGCCGCTGCATTCCAGCGTACCAATGATCGAATACGATGTTCTAATTCATGATTACCCGGTGATTTTTTTTCTTTACCAACAGGAATAGTGTTGAGATAGGCGGTAGTGGCTGAAAATGGCATGTAGATGCCACGGCGGCGTATATAGCGCACTAAGCTTTCCATTAAATAATGTGCGCGCTCAGGCCCCTCTTCTTTTAATACTGAACTGAGCGAATCCAACCATTCCTGGGTTTCAATCGGATCGATATCTTGATCATGGAAGTCAGCAGACATAGCAATATCCTCTTTCATATGGGATTGAGTCATGAACAAAACACTTTATGTTGTTGCTATTTCATCTATTTATTTTCTTTTTATCATCAATTACTTTAATTGCTTTACCAAATTGATAAGAAAAAATACATATAAATTCAAACAACTTACAATAATTCAGCATAATCCAAACTGGATAAAAGCATAGATTATTGTGATGCAACATACTGTATTTTCGCTTAAATCGTACCAGTGTAATAGGCAATCGGCAATGTCTTTTTACACCAATTTTCTGATTTAAAACAACCAAACATATGTTCACAAACTAGTATATATCAGCCTTTTAGTCTGTAGATTAAAGGACAAAAAAGGGTAATTCATTGGCGCATAAAGTAAATGAAAGACGGATATAACCTTTAAAATGTTATGAGCATTAACACAAATCATTTATATTTGAATGATTTTAAAAACACAACGCTAAACAAAAAAAAATTATTCTATTAAGCTTAATTTTACACAAACCATTATGCATACAAATATTTTATATTCATTAATAACATATACATAATAAAATGTTTTTTAGATTACAGAATAAACCTTTCAGATCCACTGAAAAAATTTTCTGTATCTTTGTTTTTCTTATTTCTATTTAAATTTATTTTTTCTATTTAAATTTATTTTTATGTCGGCGACTTATTCACATCGAGTTGTTAATTTGAAGATACGGGGCTGATTTTAGTCAGCATCGGTAAGTCTAATACTACATTGAGAAACTATAAAATACGGATTACATAAATCTGTAAGAAGGTATGCAGGTTTGATTCTGTTATCTGAAATTTCCTAAACCATGTTTATTCAGCTACTGCGAAAACCATGATAGTTAGGTACTTTAAACTTTAACCGTTTGTCCCCAAGTTTGGATACAATGCTAATTTGAAAATCTAAAAAAATCTGCACAAAGGACGGAACATGGCAGACCGCAATTATTATGAAATTCTGGGTGTAGACCGCAAAGCCAGCGACGATGATATTAAGAAAGCCTATCGTAAGCTGGTACGCAAATATCATCCGGATGTCAGTAAAGATCCAGATGCTGTAGCCAAAACCAGTGAAATTAATATTGCCTACGAAACTTTGCATGATAAGGAAAAACGAGCCGAATACGACGCTATGCTGGACAATCCGTTTGGCCATGGCGCCCAGCAACAGGCCGGCGGTCGTAGTGGATTTAATTATCAGCAATACGATTTTGACCCCAGCCATTTTGGTCAGAACGGTGCTTTCGGTAATGGTGATTTTCATTTCAACGATTTATTTTCAGCATTTGGCAGCCGTGGGGGACATGGTTTTCAGCAAAACCGTACTGGTCCGATCAAAGGGGAAGATCAGCATGCTGAGTTGGTAATTGACATCGACACAGCCTACCACGGTGCTCAGCGCAGCATGTCACTGGAAATGCCTACGCTCAATGCTCAGGGTCAGATGAGCTACGAGCGTAAAACCCTGAATGTTAAAATTCCGGCTGGTATAACAGAAGGACAACAAATTCGTCTTAGCGGACAAGGCTTGCCGGGTATTAATGGTGGAGCAGCTGGAGATTTATACTTAAAAATCAGTTTCCGCAATCAGGACAACCTGTATGTGCAGAATCGAAAGGATGTATACCAGCGCATCAGTGTGGCACCATGGACAGCAGCATTGGGCGGGAAAATTGACGTCAGCACACCTGCTGGCAAGTTAAGTATGAATCTTCCGGCCAACAGTCACAATGGTCAGAAAATGCGCTTGAAAGGCAAAGGCATACCAGCCAAAGAGGCTGGCGATTTGTATCTGCTGGTTAATATCGTTCTACCCAAGAGCGACACCGAAGCTGACCGCGCCGCATGGCAGGCATTGGCTCAGCACTATGCAGGTTTTCAGCCTGAGAACCACGTTTGATAGCAGGAGCATAACATGAATAATATTCAACAAGATATAGAGTTAAGCTTTGACGATTTGGTTCGCGCCTGCGACAATCAAAGCAGTTGGGTACTGAGTCTGATTGCTGAAAGTGTCATTCCTGCAACTCAGAAACCAGAATTAGCACGCTACACTGGCTATCACATGGCAATTGCACGGCGTGCATGGCGCATTCACCGTGATTTCGATGCCAGTGCCAGTGCCACCGCTCTGATCTTGCAATTATTAGATGAAGTGGAAGATTTGCGCCGTCGCGGTTAGTACAGTATGGTTTTGATTCAGTGAAAGCAAGCTTACTGGTCGTTGTCTGGTAATTGTGCTGACCCCATCCGCCGTAAAATTACATTGGCTTTGCGGCGGATTTCCTTATCGTGCGGGTGGTCAGCGTAGTATAAAGGTCGAGGAACTCGAGCGGCCAACTTGGCTGCCTGTTGTGCCGATAATTGCATAGCTGTACGTCCGTAAATCGTCTCACTTGCCGCTTCTGCACCATATACGCCATAGCCCCATTCAATAACATTCAAGTACAAAGCGAAAATCCTGTCTTTATTCGTTGTGGCTTCCAGTAAGGAAGTGATTACTGCCTCTTCTGCCTTGCGCCAGTAATGGCGGCTTTCAGATAAAAACAGATTTTTGGCCAATTGTTGGCTGATGGTAGAACCGCCAGCCCTAATCTTGCCCTGATGTTCATTTTTTTTAATTGCCGTACGAATGCCGTTCCAGTCGAAACCATCATGTTCGGCAAAGCGTGCATCCTCAGATGCAATTAGCGCTTTTTTCAGATTTGGCGAAATGCGGTTATATGCTACCCATTGGTAATTTAGTTCCGTATCAGGACGGGAAGCAGCCAGTTCATGCATACGCAGCAACATAAATACCGTACGGTGAGGTGCTACAGCACGGTAAGTTAAAAGGCTGCCATAAACGTATGCATTAAACAGCAAAAACAACGTCACCAGCATAATCAATAAACTGCGCACAATTTTCATCTTTTTTCCATTTCCGCGCGCATCTGCTCTGTTACCGGCCGGATATCCGGTCTAAATCCATGCCATAATTCGTAAGAAGCAGCTGCCTGTGCAACCAGCATTCCAAGACCATCTGCCAGCAGCGGACATCCTGCAGTCTTTGCCTGTAGTAGATACGGCGTTAGTTCCGCCGCATACATCATATCGTAGGCTAGTTTGGCCTTTGCCAGCACAGCAGATGGTATGGGCAGGGTCTGCCCATATAAACTCCCAGAAGTAGCATTTATGATAACATCATATTGAGGTTGAATCTGATGATATTCACACCAACTTACTTCATGTTCCTGTGCCAACGACTGTACTTTGTGCACTGTACGGTTGGCAATGGTTAATGAAGCCGGATGTTGCTGCAAAAGTGGTTGAATCACTCCACGTGCCGCACCACCGGCACCCAATAGCAATATGTGCTGATTAAAGAGTGAAAACGACAACAACTCTTCAATCGCTCGCACTAGTCCAACACCGTCTGTGTTGTCGCCAAGCAAACAACCATCATGCCAAAACAGTGTATTGACTGCTTTTGCTGCCTCCGCTCTAGAAGTTAGCTTATCGGCAAGCGTAAAAGCTTCATGCTTGAACGGCACCGTAACATTGGCACCAATGCCGCCTGCTGCAAAAAAAGCCTTTGCAGTAGCCGCAAATTCGTTCATAGGTGCCAAACGACGTTCATAGATTAATTCCCGCCCTTCCTGTGCAGCAAAAGCCTGATGAATCTGTGGCGAGCGACTATGCGCAATCGGATTTCCAAACACAGCAAACATATTGTTCCGTTCCCCTCTGCAAAAAAAATTAGCTGTTGCTATTATCCAGCCTCTACCACGCTATGGCAAAAATGCATGAAAAAACGTGTGAGCACAATAAAAAATTAAATAATTAATGACGGTATAACTCTGATTCAGCCTCATTCGATTTAAAGCTGCCAACTTTTGCTTTTAGGCAAATAAGCTGATTTCCAACATACAATCAGACCTGTATTTAAGCAACATACGTAAAAATTTATTTTTAATTAACCTAAACTTACTATATTATCTACTTAAGACTTAATCGTTTTATATTCGTTTTATCTAACTATACTAAATATAGCCTGATTACATCCAGGTAAACACATAACTACTTATCAATGTTCTGAACCAGCATTCAGTTTGTCTAAAACTGTTGAAACAGCCGGCATTCAGATTCCTTTTATATCTGCACCTAAACGCACAAAGCCATTGATACAGTAATTATCCGGGATGACTCATGCATAAACATCACACTTTCACACCCCACCTAACAAACAAACTGCCCCTTCACGTTAAGCTAGGCTATGCTATCGGACAAATGGCCGATTCAGTAGCCTACAATTTTTTTTATGTTTTTTATCTGTTTTTCCTCACCAACGTGGCCAACATCCCACCCGCGCAGGCCGGTACCATCATACTGATAGCTGTTGTATGGGATGCAGTGGCAGATCCACTGGTCGGGCAATTTTCCGACAATATCAGCCTGCACTGGGGTAGAAGGCGGCCGCTAATGCTGGCGGCAATTCTTCCCTACAGCCTTCTACTGTTGCTGCTCTATACCGATATTCCTGCTCTTAGCATCAATCAGAAAACGGTATATTTCACAATCATTGCCATTCTGTTCTGGTCTACTTACAAAATTTATGTGATTCCCTTTTATACACTTGGTGCAGAAATGACAAACGATTTTGATGAACGTACGTCGGTACGTGTGTGGGCAGGTTATGCTCTGAATATAGCGGTGTTAATTTCTTCTTCAGCACCGCCCTTAATCGTTAAATGGATTGTTGATGCTGGCTACAGCGTAAGCAGTGGCTGGCATGGTGTCAGCTTGATATTTGCTGTTGTTACACTAGGAAGTGGCCTTACTTGCTGGTATCTTACCCGCGGTTACGAATTACCAGCACAGAAAAAAGCATTCTCAGAGCTCAATCCAATTCATTTACTGGCTTTTTTCAAAGCAGTTATTTGCAACATGAAAGAAATAGGACGGCTGTCATCAAGTAGATTTCTTGGTGCTTCGGTGTTTTTCTGGTCGGCAGCCTATGCCCTCAGTACCGGCGCACTTTATTATCTTTTTCTAAATAATCTGGCTTACAGTGAAAAGGAAGCCTCCATTGCTTTCCTAATATTCAGCCTACTCGCTCTGGCGTGGCTGCCGGTGGTGAATTACACCGCACAGAAATTTGACAAAAAAAATGTTTATTATCTATCCATGCTGATCAGTTCTAGCGGTACTGGAATTTTTTTCTTTAGTGGTTTTCCCAACCTTAGCATGCTAATGCTATATTTAATTCTGCTTCAGCTTGGAAACAGTTATTTTTGGACTATTTACTATGCCATGATGTACGACATCTGTGAGCTGGATGATTTTATCAACAGCAAACGTAGGGAAGGCGCAATTACTTCCCTGATGTCATTTTTACAAAAATTTGGTAGTGCTCTAGCCATCTGGTTTATCGGATTGTATCTAGCTCAGCACGGCTACATTTCGTCCAGCGGGCAACAACATATCATTCAGCCACCTCAAGCACAGTACGCGATTCTAGAACTAAACACATGGATTCATGCACTCGCCGGTATACTAGCTGCGTTTTTCTCCATAGGCTATCCTCTCACCCGCAGCCGCTATCAAGCATTACTCAGTGCACTAAATGCAAAAAAAGCGTGCAAGCCCCATAATTCCAGCGATTTCAAACAATTACTTTAATTTTTTTTAAAAAAAGTGTATCCTTTTCTTTCCTATAACAAAAAATGAAACTACAAGGAGATGAAATATGTCTAAAAAACGTGCCCGAGAATTAGGTATTCCATTAACAGGTATCACTGGTAAATACAATGCCATTACCGATGTTACAGGTGTTGAAGTCGGCTATAGTACCGTCGTATACGGTACACCAGATGATTACACCGGACCCGGTTCACCTTTTGCTCGGACTGGTGTTACCGCCATTTTGCCCAGAGGTCGGCAGCGAAGTGCCGTTTTTGCTGGTCGGCATGATTTAAATGGTAACGGAGAACTAACCGGTACACATTGGGTGGACGATTCCGGCCTACTACACGGTCCGGTACTGATCACCAATACCAACAGCGTGGGTATTGTGCGCGACACCACCAGCAAATGGATGATTGACAACCATTTTTACTATCCCTATGTTAACAATGGCCAGCCAGTAGACGGAGTTGGTTATTTTTATCCGGTAGTGGGAGAAACTTGGGATGGATTACTCAACGATATCAACGGATTTCATATCAAACCGAAACACGCTTTAGAAGCCTTGCATAATGCTCATCCAGGAGCGATTGCCGAAGGTAATGTTGGCGGCGGAACTGGTATGATTTGTCATGATTTCAAAGGTGGCACCGGTACTGCATCACGACTGGTCAGCACTGAAGCAGGGAATTTCACGCTAGGGGTACTGGTACAGGCCAACCATGGCATGCGAGACACTTTTCAAATATGCGGAATTCCTCTCAAAGATGAATTCGGTCCAGAGACGATGCCGATTATCAATACCTTTGCCCCCAAACCGGGTACAGGTTCAATTATTGTTATTATCGCCACCGATGCACCCTTACTACCGTGGCAGTTAAGTAAACTGGCTAAGCGTGTACCGATTGGTATTGGCTTACTTGGCGCCTATGGCGATAATGGTTCTGGTGACATTTTTCTGGCGTTTTCTACAGCCAATGAAGATGCATATGGAATTGGGATTAGCAAAATTGATTTCCTTAGTGATGAAATCATCGATCCGTTGTATGTCGCTACCGTAGAAGCTGTACAAGAAGCGGTGCTGAATGCCTTGTGCGCAGCAGAAACTATGGAAGGGCGCGACCATAATCTGGTACAGGCTCTTCCGCAAAACCAACTTGTAGCCATATTAAAAAAATACGGTAAAATTAAATAATTACCTGCTAGTATTACACTACAGCCCGCTAGTAAAGTTAGCGGGCTATTTTGATTTAGCATTTTTTTCTCATCTATCTAAACTAGACTCTTAGAATTGGGTTTTGCCAACCATCTTCAAACTCAAAATTGTTCTGATTAGATAGTAAATAAAGCAAAGCAATTTGCGCCAATCACCCTACTTTCTAGACCACCTTAAACTAATAGTTCAGTATTTCAGATATAAAGAAGAATAAATATTTATAACAACATGTTTTTAAATAAATTAATTTAACAACCACAGTAAAGTCTTCTTTTTTTACATCAGTGCATTTTTTTTACAAAACAATTGTGGCAGAATCAAGATAACTTACAAGAGAGTGCACCACTCTCCATACCTTAATGGGAGTCCTAAAATGTCAATAAAAGAAGTAGTCAGCCTGATAGAAGCAAACGATGCTAAATTTATCGATTTGCGCTTTACCGATACCAAAGGCAAACAACAGCATGTATCTGTCCCTGCCCGAATTGTGCTGGAAGATCCAGAAGAATGGTTTGAAAACGGGCAGGCCTTTGATGGTTCATCCATCGCCGGTTGGAAAGGTATTCAAGCTTCTGACATGACCCTGAAACCGGATGCCTCCACTGCATTCATCGACCCTTTTTATGATGATACAACAGTAGTTTTAACCTGTGACGTTATCGACCCAGCAAATGGTCAGGGCTACGATCGCGACCCGCGTTCCATTGCCAAACGTGCTGAAGCTTATCTGAAATCTACAGGCATTGGTGATACCGCTTTCTTCGGACCAGAACCTGAATTTTTCGTATTTGACGGCGTAGAATGGCAAACCGACATGAGCGGTACCCGTTACAAAATTCATTCTGAAGAAGCTGCATGGTCCAGTGGCGAATCTTACGACGGCCAAAATACCGGCCACCGTCCGGGTGTAAAAGGCGGCTATTTTCCAGTTGCACCTGTAGATTCTGGACAGGATCTGCGTTCAGCCTGCACCCAAACATTAGAAGCCATCGGTATTCCGGTTGAAGTTCATCATCACGAAGTGGCTACTGCTGGCCAGATGGAAATCGGTACTCGTTTTAACACACTGGTTCGTCGCGCAGACTGGACTCAGGACATGAAATACGTGATTCAGAACGTAGCTCATAATTTTGGTAAAACTGCCACCTTTATGCCAAAACCAATTCTGGGTGATAATGGTTCAGGTATGCACGTACATCAGTCCATTTGGAAAGACGGCCAGAATCTGTTCTCCGGAGACGGCTATGCCGGTTTGTCTGATCTGGCGCTGTACTACATCGGCGGCATCATCAAACATGCCAAAGCACTGAACGCACTTACCAATCCGTCCACCAACTCTTACAAACGGTTGGTTCCGCATTTCGAAGCTCCTACCAAACTGGCTTACTCTGCCAAAAACCGCTCAGCTTCTATCCGCATCCCTTATGTAGCCAGTGCCAAAGCGCGCCGTATCGAAGCTCGCTTTCCAGATCCCACCGCCAACCCTTATTTGGCGTTTACCGCCTTACTGATGGCAGGTCTGGACGGTATTCAAAACAAAATTCATCCGGGCGACCCGTCAGATAAAAATCTGTACGACCTGCCGCCAGAAGAAGATGCATTGGTTCCAACCGTCTGCGCCTCTCTGGAGGAAGCATTGGAAGCATTAAAAGCAGACCACGAATTCCTCACTCGTGGTGGTGTATTCAGTCAGGACTGGATTGACAGCTACATCGATTTCAAGAGCGAAGATGTGAAACGCATTCGTATGGCTCCTCACCCACTTGAATTCGAACTGTATTACAGCCTATAAAAGCTCAGCTTTAAACTAATTACTTAGACCGTTCACACTCAGGATCATATTGCCTTCGGCACATTTATCCTGAATGTGTAGCGGTCTTATTTTTAATATAGCTGCATCTAGCATAAACAAAAGCAGCTTAAAGCCAGTCAACATATTCAGCTTAGAACCAAGCAAATTGTCTACAGCCAATTTCGCAGCACTGGACTTTTTCAAATATCCTCATTCATCACACATCTTCACAACAAAAAATCAGAAGTGTATCTTTTTTTGCGATAAGCATATCACCACTCAGCCATTCATAGCAGTTATCACAACGATAAGGTAACATTACGTCTGTCTAAAGTTAAAACATCTTCATTATGACCGCGCAAGATATGCTCGCCACCGTAGACCTTGGTTCAAACAGCTTTCGTCTGCAAATTTGTCATAACCAGAATGGCCATTTACAGGTAGTCGATTCCATCAAGGAAATGGTGCGTCTAGCTGCAGGTCTTGATGATCAGAAAAATCTTGATCAGTCTTCGCAACAACGCGCCCTCGACTGTCTGGCCAGATTCGGTGAACGGCTGCGGGGTTTTAGTCCCGATCAGGTACGTGCTGTGGCCACCAATACTTTCCGAGTAGCCAAAAACATCAGCCAGTTTATGCCTCTTGCCGAAGCCAAACTGGGTTTTCCCATCGACATCATTGCCGGACGCGAGGAGGCACGCCTGATTTACACTGGTGTGGTTCATACTCTGCCACCAAAAGGCGAAAACATGCTGGTTATCGATATTGGTGGCGGTTCAACTGAATTTGTCATCGGGCATGAATTACAGCCTGCCATCACCGAAAGCCTTAGCCTCGGCTGTGTTTCCTACAGTATGCGTTTTTTTCCACGAGGCAAAATAAATAACAAAAATTTTCAGGCCGCCGTCAATAGCGCACGTGCCGAAATACAGCGCATCTCTGTAGCACTCAAAAATATTGGCTGGGGCTATGCTATTGGAACATCGGGTTCAGCCCGTTCCATCCGCGATGTTATCGCCGCTGGAGATGAATCTATTGATGCCATTACTGCAGCGCAGATGCAGAAAATTGCCAGCCGTATCATCACCGCCGGCAGTACCAAAAAAGCCAGACTAGAAGGATTAAAACCTGATCGCCTAGAAGTATTTGCCGGCGGGTTAGCTGTAATGACAGCAGCTTTTGCCGAGCTCAACATCCGCGAAATGACCATCACCGATGCCGCTCTACGCGATGGCGTATTCTACGACATGATTGGTCGCCAGCTTGGCGATGATATGCGCAACCAAACCATTGCTGACTTCCAGAAACGTTACCATGTAGATACTATTCAGGCACAGAGAGTTGCAACTTTGGCGCAAATGATATTTAGCCACCTCACCGCCTCCATCAGCTCAGACCATCCAGAGCAATGGCAGCAGTACGTTCGCTGGGGAGCATTACTTCATGAAATCGGGCTCGATATTTCACACACAGGCTTTCATAAGCACGCTGCATACATACTGGATCAGGCAGATATGCCCGGCTTTTCGCGCAAAGAACAACATATATTGGCCACACTCGTATTGGGACAACGTGGCGACCTGCGTAAAATAGCCGAATTTAGCCAGCAGGAAATGCTATGGCTTGGTATCTTGTCACTGCGGCTAGCAGTACTATTTTGCCGTGCAAGACAGGATATACAGATACCCGTAAATCACTGTGACATCCACTATCACAAAAACAGCCATCAGCTACTCATCAGTCTTGACAAAGAATGGTTACAACATAATCCGCTAACCGCCAGTGCCTTATTGCAGGAATCTGTTCTATGGCAGAAAATAGGACTGCAGCTTGAAATCAAGGCTATCTGAAACCTGTTCAGTGAGGTTGTCTCATGAGTACACCGCAACATGTTTCCAGTAACAAACTGGTTCAGACCCACAACCTACCCAGTCTGGTTCATCGTAGCAACGTGAGCAACATGCCGGCGCAATCCATGACCATCATTCAGATTAATGCCAGCCAGTTTCTCAACCACACCTACACCGAAAATGATATCCGCACAGAAAACATACCGACTCTCAGCAAAGACAGCCTGACCTGGATTCATCTTGTCGGTATAACAGATAACGACCAATTACATGAGTTATTACAGCCTTTCAACATCCACGAACTGGCGATGGAAGATATACTCAGCCGTAAACAACGCCCAAAAATCGAAGACTACGGTCACTATCTATTCGTTGCTGCACGTATTTTTGTCTATAAAAAGCAGAAACTTCAGTACAACCAAATTTATCTCATCATTGGCCAAAACTACATCATCACCTTTCAGTTCGAACCATTAGGATTACTACATATCATTCGCAAGTACATCCAGCACAATTACAGCAGCATTTACAGCAAAGGCATTGATTTTCTGGCTTATTCATTGCTGGACCGTATAGTAGACGATTATTTTGTAACTGTAGATGAATTTGATAACCGCGTAGAAGGACTAGACAAACGCCTATTTAGCAACAGCAACAAAAACCTATTAATGTCCATCCATCAGCTCAAACGCGATGCCATCAGCCTACGCCGTACCCTCTCACCCATACGCGATATCATCGGCCGCATCGTACATAATGAATTTTCTTTATTCAGCCAAGATATACACGTCTATTTACTTGACGTCTACGACCATACGCAGCAACTGATGGAGACACTCGACAGCGCACGCGACACCGTAACAGGCATGATGGATGTACACCTATCCTATCAGTCCAATCACCTTAACGAACAAATGCGCATGCTCACTGTAATCACCATCATTGTCATGCCTCTGAATGTCCTCACCGGCATATATGGGATGAATTTCGATAACATCCCCGAGCTACACTGGCACTATGGGTACTATATCGTCCTTGGCCTGATGGCTACCATCATCATTAGCCTGTTAATTTATTTTTACCGGCGCCACTGGTTATAACCTTTACCAGCTTTTATAATTACACACAGTCTTCAAAGAAAGACAAATATTCACATATAAACACACATATCAAAGGTAAAACCATGGTTCCTACACCCTTACCACCGCAAGGTGCACAGCATCAGCTATCTATGTCCGTACTTATGACGCCAGCATTAGCGAATTTTCATGGTAACGTTCATGGCGGCGATTTACTCAAATTGCTAGATCAGGTAGCCTATGCCTGTGCCAGCCGCTATTCTGGCGAATACGTCGTGACCCTGTCCGTGGATCAGGTAATTTTTAAAGAGCCCATCCATGTAGGTGAGTTGGTGACCTTTTATGCTTCTGTCAATCATGTAGGCCGTACTTCTATGGAAGTAGGCATACGGGTAGAAGCACAGGATATCCAACACCGTAGTGCCCGCCATACTAATAGCTGTTATTTCAGCATGGTAGCCGTCGATAAAAACGGTAAACCTACTAAAGTACCACCATTATGTATCGGCACTGAAGAACAGGCGCGCCGTTTTCAGGAAGGTGCCATCCGTAAGGAAGCACGCTTAAAAGCAGCTAAAGCCAAACACAAACCAACCGTTTAAATATCTTAGAAAGTTAGCATCAATGTTTACAGGCATCGTACAAGGATTAGGTATCGTCACCGCTATCAGCGAAAAGCAGCAATTGCGCACTATACAAGTACGCCTGCCACAAGGCGCCAGCGAAAGCCTCTCTATCGGTGCCTCCGTAGCTAACAATGGCTGCTGCCTCACCATCACGGCTATTAAAGGTGATGAAGTCTCTTTCGATATAATGGCAGAAAGCTTGGCCAGAACCAATCTCGGCCAACTAAATATCGGTGATGCCGTAAACATTGAACGCGCCGCCCGTTATGGTGATGAAATTGGTGGCCATATCATGAGCGGACATATTTTTACTACTACAAGCATAATCCGCATTGACGATACCCCGCCTAATCGGACAGTGTGGTTCAAATTACCAGCTAGCGCCGCTCCCTATATTCTCACCAAAGGCTTTATTGGTTTAAATGGATGCAGCCTCACAATCGGTGAGGTAACCACAGAAGAATTCAATGTCCACCTGATACCTGAAACGATGAACAGGACACTTTTTGGAAGATGTCAGGTAAACGATTGCATCAATCTAGAGATAGATGCTCAGACACAGGCAATTGTAGATACAGTGCAAAAATATCTGCAATTACAGCATAAACAATAAATTCATTGCTGCACCAAATTTTTAAACCCTGTTTTAAAGCATTCTTATCAGCCATTACTATTTAATAAAAAAGGCAGACGGAAAACCTGAACATTAGAAAAGAACAACAATCCAAACCATTAAATGATAATATATGTAAATAATTACTATATATTATTAAGTATATTTAAAATAATAAAGCTATTGCAATTTTTAA
Source organism: Snodgrassella alvi (assembly GCF_002777855.1). Lineage (GTDB taxonomy): Bacteria > Pseudomonadota > Gammaproteobacteria > Burkholderiales > Neisseriaceae > Snodgrassella > Snodgrassella alvi_E. Next base: position 79,229 of record NZ_MEIK01000034.1, on the reverse strand, counting down.
TTATTTTACACTAGGATACTTATTGTTATGGAATGGTTTATCAGCTGTATGACCACAAATTATTTTAATTTCCAAGGTCGGGCCCGTCGTAAAGAATACTGGTTTTTTACCTTAATAATATTCTTGATTGGCGTTTTAATAGGCATAATCGCATCTGTTCTCGGATTAGAAGAATCAACCATTAAAATGATTCAATTAATTTGGGGTTTAGTATTATTTATGCCAGCCTTAGGGGTACAAGTGCGTCGATTACACGATATCAGTCGTTCTGGCTGGTGGATTTTATTAAACTTAATTCCTATAATCGGCCCACTAGTAATATTTATCTTCAACCTATTGGACTCCACACCGGGTGATAATGAATACGGTCCAAATCCTAAATATTAATACACTCAACCACCTCAGCAATGATGTTCATGAGGTGGTTAAAAATACTTTATAAGAATTTTATTAATATCCAAGCTAATATATTTTATAACTATTCTAGTGAATTAAAATAAAGATAATCTTAACTTAGTTTTCAGTTTAATCGCTTTATCAGATATAGTTTTATGAGAGCGTAAGCATTCAGTGAAAAAAAATATGCACGAAGAATAGTTATAAATTTATGATGATTTATCATATCTTTCCTATTTGATACAGTGTATATATTAATGTTTTAAACAAACCAATGTCAGTTACACCAATGCATGATTAAAAACTTAATACAAGAAATTTCTAAAATCAAAATTTATTCTTAGTCAAAATATAATATTAATCAAATTTCAAATATATTTAATTTTTCTTTTTAAAAATAAAGCATTCGAGAAATAGATGAATTGTCTAACCAATCAAACCAAATTTAAGCTTGAATAACAAATCATATAAATTAATTTAAATTATATTGGTATGGCATTATTTAAATATAATAACACAGTATAAGATAAACTTCTTGCGAGAAAACTTCACTCAACATAATTCTTTATCGGATTTAAATTAAATGCTAAAAAGCGAGAAGCAAAATAACAATAGAATATAATAAAAAGGTTTTCTTATTTAATTATCAGGTTCTTTTTTTATTTTAGTTATCAGCGCTTGGCCTATCTATTTAAGTTTGTTTGAGTTGAACAATTGCATGATAATTGCAAAATTGATGATAGAAATAATTACCATCCCCAAACTAAATTACATGAATAATATATTAGCTTTATCAATTTTTGTGCCGTATCAATACTAAGACACATAATAACCGTCTGGATTTTTGAAATAAAATCCAATAATTTCTATAAAGTAATAGTTGTAATCGGTTGTATTTGGGGTATACCCAAGACTCTATTATCTTTAATATTATTTATTGGTAATGGTTTTCTAATTTTGCTTGCAGCTTGTTTGACGGTCTATCTAACATAATGGTATTTCTAAGGGGATACAGATTATCCAATGGGCCATACATCCCAAACATTCCTGAATAAAAACCTGAAGAACGACCTAACAATAAAATATTTATAAACACGGCGATAAAATATCGTAAACCAAAGAAGAAACAATATTTTGTATTTTTTGCATCAACTGATATTTCAATAGTCTGCATATTCCAACAAACAACAAAGCGGCAAGAGCTTATTGCAGCCTATCTATACAAGTCATCGCGAGTAGTGCAGATTAAAGCATCCGGTATTACTCAATCAGGAGTAAAATACACATTATTTTGCCAAGGGAGCGTTGAAAACATCATGAGCATTGCCACCATTCCAGAAATTATTGCAGACATTAAAGCAGGCAAAATGGTTATTCTTACTGATGCAGAAGACCGTGAAAACGAAGGCGATTTAATCATGGCGGCACAATTTGTTACGCCGGAAGCCATCAATTTCATGATTAAATACGCCCGCGGACTCGTATGCCTACCTTTAGAAGAAGAAATTGTAGACCGTCTACGCCTGCCCCTGATGACCCAGAATAATGGTGCCCAGTATGGCACCAATTTCACCGTTTCCATTGAAGCAGCTCATGGTATCACTACCGGTATTTCTGCCGCAGACCGGGCTCATACCGTACAGGCAGCTGTTTCACCAGCCGCAAAGGCAGAAGATATTGTACAACCAGGCCATATTTTCCCACTGCGTGCACAAAAAGGTGGTGTGTTGGTACGTACCGGCCATACTGAAGCCAGCGTTGATCTAGCCAAACTGGCTGGTCTGATTCCAGCAGCCGTTATCTGTGAAATCATCAATGATGACGGTACCATGGCAAGGATGCCAGAACTAAAGATTTTTGCCGAAAAACACAACATTAAAATCGGAACGATTGCTGATCTGATAGAGTACCGCAGCCGCCATGAAAGTTTGATAGAAGAATTGGGTGTCAACACCATTCATACTACATGGGGTGATTTCACTCAGCATGTGTATGTAGATCAGCTATCAGGGGAAACTCATCTAGCATTGGTAAAAGGCAATCCAGAAACAGTCGATGAAGTATTGGTTCGGGTACACGAACCATTCAGTGCCATGGATTTTTTACAACCGAATCAGCTACACACATGGCCACTACCGGAAGCCATGGCTCGTATTCAGCAAGCAGATGCTGGCGTAATTATTCTTATGCATCGAACCGAAACCGGTGCTACCCTGCTCGACCGTACTTTACCAAAAGGCACTCATCAGGCCAGACAATGGGACAGCAAAACCTATGGCATCGGTGCACAAATACTGGCCGGACTCAAAGTAAAGCGTATGCGAGTAATGGGTAAGCCATCAGCCTTTACCGGTTTGAATGGTTTTGGTCTTGAAGTATCCGGATTTGAAGAACCAACTAAATAATATTTCTTTACGAAACAAGTATATATTTTAGTAGCCCATTTGAAATACAATACGCACCCTCAGGCTGTCCGAACTATCTGATGTCATCATCTGCTGCCATCAGATAATTCGGACAGCCTATTGTAATGTGGCTTTCAAGGATAGAATTTCATGCAACTCACCCCACAAAAATGGGCTGCTTCCGGTTTAACTGTTGGCTGCGTGGTTTTCGGGCTCGGCAGTCTGATTGTCAAATTTGTTTCAATTGGTTCCTATGCCGTAGCCCTGTGGCGCGTATTCATAGGTGGCATCGTTTTTTTGCTGCTCAGCCGACATTTTGGACAAAAATTACCAACTAGCGGTACGGCTAAACGGTTTTGTATTCTGTCCGGCGTATTTTTAGGTTTCGATCTGGCTTTCTGGCATGAAAGTATTCACGCTGTTGGGCCTGGAATTTCTACTTTGCTCAACAGTATGCAGATTTTTTTTCTAGCTGCCATCGCATGGTTTTTCTTCGGTGAACGACAGAGTAAACTACAATTATTCAGCATGCTGTTGTCTGTAATCGGCATTATACTCATTGCCCATCCTGAGCTGCATCACAACAGCCATGGCGGATACGGCATATTTATCGGCCTGATTTCAGGAGGTGCCATGGCTGCCTCTATGGCCTGTATCCGGCAGGCACATCAGTCAGAACCAGTTTCATTATTTCCACTCATGCTGCTGGTAAGTGTAGGTGCAGTAGCTGCATTAATTGTACCCAGCATCCTGATAGACACTCATCGTTTTTGGCCATCAAGCATGAAAGATGTGCTGCTGATAATGATTTACGGCGTAGTCATGCAATGTTTTGCATGGGGATTGATTGCCTATGCCGTACCCCTTTTATCATTAACCTTAACCGGACTGTTATTACTGAGCGAACCAGTGGCTGCCATACTAATAGACTTTTTTATCCTGAATAAACCCATAAACGCACTCCAATGGACAGGAACAGCTTTAACTCTTCTAGCCATCTATCTGGGTTCACTCAAACCAAAACACAATTTGAAAAAAACCGCATAGGCATTCCACCCTATCAGCAAATTCGGTAAAATCAGTCCGATAAATACCAGCATTAGCGTTGTAAGAGCGTGAACATATTAGCCTGTTCTTGCACTTTACGCTTTTGGCTAAACTGACAAAAGGAAATCAAATGAATATCATTACCCCAGAACATAATGGTACCGGTCTGCATATCGGCATTGTACAGGCACGTTTTACTAATCCGATTGGCGTAGAACTGGTTAAAGCCTGCACCGATCGTCTGGTTAAACTAGGGGTAAACGATAACGACATCACACTGGCCACAGTTCCCGGTGCATTGGAAGTACCGCTGGTATTACAAAGCATGGCTCGCAGCGGAAAATTTGACGCTTTAGTGGCTATTGGCGTAGTGATTCGTGGTGAAACCTACCATTTCGAACTGGTATCCAATGAAGCTGCCGCAGGCGTATCCCGCATTAGCCTAGAACACCAAATTCCGATAGCCAATGCCATTCTTACCACCGAAAATGATGCACAGGCACTGGCACGCATGTATAACAAGGGAAGCGAAGCTGCGGTGGTGGCCATTGAAATGGCCAATTTGCTTAAAACCAAATATTAATTATTTTCCGAACAAGGACACCTTATACATGTCAATGATCACTCCACGCCGACGTGCCCGTCAGTTTGCGGTACAGGCTCTGTATCAAGCTCAGCTAAACAAAGAAGAATCTGCCGCCATTATTGCCCAGAATATTCGTGACAATGAGTATTTTGCCAAAGCCGACGGCGAATTATTTACTCAGATTTTTTTCGGCGCCTATAACAATCAGCGCGATTATATGAAACGAATCCGCCCACTACTGGACCGACATGAAGACGAGCTGAGTCCAGTGGAGCGTGCTGTATTGTTAATGGCTTGTCATGAACTTTCCGCTATGCCAGAAACACCCCACCCCGTCATTATTAATGAAGCTATAGAAATTACCAAAACCTTTGGCGGAACTGATGGCTACAAATTCATCAATGGGATTCTGGATAAACTTTCTGCCGAACTGAGAACTACATCTTAAAACAAATTTTATTTTTGCAGAATGACAAGCAGACTGACAAACAGTCTGTTTTTTTTTACAAAACGAGCACTGATCATAATTCATAATATTTAACATATATTGCGTAAAATTCATCATATATTTACAATAGTGTATATAATTTTCTTGAGAATTTTTATGCAAAATAAATCTAATATAAAAATTTCAGTTTCGGATTTAGGCATAAGCCAGCAATCCTGTCCTGCCCTGCCAAAAGATAGACTGGAGCTGGCCTCCCCCGCTCTTCGTATGAGCGCCGTAATGATAAATCAGGTAATAACCTCTTTGATTTTTATACCTTTATATATTCTAATGTGTTTATCGATCCCAGATATATCCGATTACGATACAGATAATGCAACAGATATTCATGAGTATCAAAGTCTAGATTTTGTGAGCTGGATAAGCCAGCCTGCCACAAAAATTATTATTGGTTTAACCTTCATTGCGCTGATTGTTTATACTTTATGGCAGGTTTACTGGATGAGCAAATACGGACAATCTATAGGTAAACGCATTCTTAAAATCTGGGTCATCCGAACAAATGGAGAAAATCCTGGCTTTGCCCGTAATGTAATTTTACGTGAATTAATTTATCAAATTCTAGTAATTGTTTTGAGTTTAATCACATTTGGTATCGGATATTTTGTATTTATGTTAGTTCCTGCTATGGTATTTATTAAAAAATGGAACCGACGTACATTTCAGGATTTTATGGCTGGTACCATTGTTGTTTCTACTAGAAATACCGTTAAAGATGAAAGAATCAGAATTACACTCCCTAAATGAGAAGCTGTATTTGTGATTGTATAATTAATGTCGATTAAGTAAAAATTACGCCACACCTATTTCTTATATTGACATACCACTTACATCTAAAAACTTAAGAACAAATACATAGAAATTCATCAACTATTTTGAATATTAATTTTCAAAACGTTGGGAAAACAAATAACAATCTTTAGAATATTTGATTTTAAATGCTTAAATAATAGCATTGAGTTATAAACTTAACCCATCCTTTTCAATAACCAATAGACAATTATTATGCCTAATAACCTCGAAAATTTTTCTTCTAATCTCGTGGATGCTCAGTCTGAAAAAGAAACAGAAGTTGAGCTGGCTAGTCCGTGGAACAGAATTGCCGCCTACATCATTAATACTCTGTTGACATCGATAGTTGTAACGCCAGGAATAATCATCCTTATCATAGAAATGATTCGATCAAAATCTATAGGTTATAATCTGATAGGTCCTGTATTATGCATAATGATACCGCTAACCATTTATGGAATTTGGCAAATTATATTAATGAGTAAAACAGGTCAATCGTTAGGCAAGCGGTTGATGAATATTAAAGTTATTGGCATGGATGGACGAAATCCTGGATTTATCGGTACAGTTTTACTCCGTGAAATGGTTTTTAATATGATTGTCACTATTGTTTCGTTAATATTAACGTTTATTTTTGTGGGTCTCTTGAATTTTCCTGAGACTTTAACCAGTAATTTTTTTGAATATCTGACACCATTTATTCTACTAGTGATGCTGTTTAGAAAAAAAACCCTCCATCGTACACTTCAGGATTATTTAGCCCGCACAATAGTAATCAAAGTTAATAACTAAACATAGTATGTATTAATTAACTAAATATTTTTATATATAAAATTATTTTTTAAAACAACATAGACTGTTTTAAACTATGATGACAAGCATTAGTGAGTCAGTTAACCAAATCAGATAGAGCAGCGGTATAAGTAAGCTGCTCTATCAACTCACAGATAATCAATCTAGAAAACAACTTTATTCATATCATGCTTTGCTTTCACTCACCTTATTATATAAATTTAAATAATTAATCAAATTATGTTGTAAATACAATAATTATTAAATACATTTAGACAAATCAAGAAAATTAGTTAAAAACAATTTTTTTCATAATTATTTTGCAATGCCAGAGCAGAGAATCTGTTATATTTTATAAGAATCGTTTGCTTCCACAATATATATTGCTAAATAAAATTTTGTAGTTATATATATATTTTAATAATATGCGCTCATTAATATCAGTTAATAATATATTACTATGAAATAATAAGATACTAAGTTCAGCACCATTTGGAACTATTTCTAAAATAATTGTTTATTCTAGGTTTTAAAATATATCGAGTCGGCTTACCGTTTTATCATCTATTGATTCTTATAAGTATTATCATATTACACATTGTCAGCTGTTTTTGGTTCTTAATCTTATCGATATATATAACTGATAATTTCCAATTTTTTTAATCACAAAATATTCTAATGAACCATTTCAGCAATGGAATCTGAAATTGAAGTTGAGCTTGCTTTACCTAAGAAACGAACTATAGTGATTATCATTAACTGGCTATTTTATATCTGGGATTATCGCTAAGAACGATTTTATTTTTGATTGTAATGTTCCAAAGCAAAATGGCTTAAAAATATTGCTATCATATTAGGTGTTTTTCCTTTATTAATCTATTTTGTTGGCCAGAGTGTATTTATGAGCACCAAAGCATAATCATTTGGCAAAAACTAATGAGCATAAAAGTAATCGTGATTAACAGAAACAATCCCAGTTTTATAGGTACAGTTTTAATTCGTTCTGTATTGTCTTTTTCGGGCTAATAGTCATTAATCTAACATTAAATTTGATTTTCTATCCAGATATCATTTCTACATTGAATCAACCCAATCTTATTACACTATTTTCATGTCATTTGGATGATAATGCGCTTCATACTGAGAGTTTCCATCGTACGCTTGAAGACTATCTAGCCAAAACAATTGTAACCAGAGCATAGCTTTGAGTTTACAAACATCAACTGCCTGCGTACCATAGCTGGCAGTTGTTTTACATTTACACATAAAAAACAATACAAGGGAATGCATCATGCCACAATACCGTTCACAGACATCCACACACGGGCGAAATATGGCCGGTGCGCGTGCACTATGGCGCGCCACCGGTGTCGCCGATCAAGATTTTGGCAAACCGATTATCGCTATTGCCAACTCCTTTACTCAATTTGTACCAGGCCACGTACATCTACACAATATCGGTCAACTGGTTGCACGTGAAATTGAGCGTTCCGGCGGGATCGCTAAAGAATTTAATACCATTGCCGTAGATGATGGCATCGCCATGGGGCATGAAGGTATGCTTTACAGCCTACCCTCACGCGATTTGATTGCTGATAGCGTTGAATATATGGTTAATGCGCATTGCGCAGATGCCTTAGTGTGCATATCCAATTGTGACAAAATCACCCCGGGCATGCTGATGGCGTCAATGCGTCTCAATATTCCAACTATATTTGTTTCCGGTGGCCCTATGGAAGCCGGTAAAATTATCGCCACTACAGACGGCCAGCAGCACACACGCAAACTGGATCTGATTGATGCCATGATTGAGGCCGGTAACGACAAAATAAGCGATGAAACCGTTGCCAAAGTGGAACGTAGTGCCTGTCCAACCTGTGGTTCGTGTTCGGGCATGTTTACCGCTAATTCTATGAATTGCCTGACAGAGGCACTAGGCTTATCTTTACCCGGTAATGGCTCACTATTGGCCACTCATAGTCTACGCAAAGAGTTGTTCCTTGAGGCCGGCCGACGAATTGTTGAGCTTGCCAAACGCTATTATGAACAAGATGATAGCAGTGTGCTGCCACGAAGTATTGCAACAAAGGCTGCGTTCAATAATGCCATGAGTCTGGATATTGCCATGGGAGGTTCTACCAATACGGTATTACACCTACTTGCTGCTGCGACTGAAGCTGGTGTGAATTTTAAAATGGCAGATATTGATCAGTTGAGCCGGCATGTACCCTGTCTGTGCAAGGTGGCTCCGGCTACACAAAAATATCATATGGAAGATGTTCATCGCGCCGGAGGTGTGATGGCTATTCTGTCCCAGCTAAATCGTGCCGGCTTGCTGGATACCAGTGTACACACTGTACATATGCCTACATTGGCCGAAGCCATCGCACATTGGGACATCAGCAATCCAGCCAATACTGATGCCCGTCACCGTTATCAGGCGGCTCCGGGCGGTGTACGCTCTACTGAGGCTTTTTCACAAAGCTGCATCTGGCCTGAGCTTGATTTAGATCGCAAAAACGGTTGTATTCGTGATAAAGAGCATGCCTACTCTCAGGATGGCGGTTTGGCGGTGTTGTTTGGTAATCTGGCTGAACGTGGTTGTGTAGTAAAAACCGCCGGTGTCGACGATAGCATTCTGAAATTCACTGGCCGTGCCCGTGTATTTGAAAGTCAGGATGAGGCTGTTGAAGCGATCCTAGGTAATCAGATTGTGGCTGGCGATGTTGTCGTTATTCGTTATGAAGGTCCCAAAGGGGGGCCCGGTATGCAGGAAATGCTCTACCCGACCAGTTACCTGAAATCCAAAGGTCTGGGCAAAGCCTGTGCTCTACTCACCGACGGCCGTTTTTCCGGTGGTACATCCGGTTTGTCTATCGGACATGCTTCTCCTGAAGCAGCCGAAGGTGGCAATATTGGGCTGGTGCATGAGGGCGATATCATTGAAATTGACATTCCGCAGCGACGCATACATTTGGCAGTCACCGATGCAGAATTAGCGCAGCGTCGAGCAGAAATGGAAAGCCGTGGTGCTCGTGCATGGAAACCGGTAAACCGTCAACGCCATGTTTCCGTTGCATTGCGCGCTTATGCCGCCATGACTACAAGTGCCGATACTGGTGCTGTACGTGATGTATCTCAAGTAGAAAGACAAGATTAATTAGTCTAAACATTACCCGTTTTGCAGCGAAATTGAAACTCGATCTGTAAAACGGGTATTTTTTATACTTAATATAACTCTATTTCTGGTTTTGCTCATAAAAAATTATTTGGCAGCCAAAGTTTCTTAATTATTACATCTACATGGTATCAGCAGGAATAGCATGATGCGTGTAATCGTGTTATGTTAACAAGGATATTTCTTGTTTCTTAACTGTCTGACCATGTCTACAGCAGATTTTCCTTTCCCCGTCAGTACCGCCACACAGGCTAAACTGGCCAAGCTCAATATCAATAATATCTGGGATCTGGCTCTGCATCTGCCTTTACGCTATGAGGATGAAACTCATATTACCCCAATTGCCGATGCTCGTGCCGGTATTCCTGTACAGATTGAAGCCACGGTCATTCATCAACAAATCCAGTTTCGTCCCCGTAAACAGTTAATCGTACAAGTACAAGATTTATCCGGACATGTTCTGTATCTGCGATTTATTCACTTTTACCCCAGTCAGCAAAAGCAACTAGCAGAAGGTAAAGTGATTCGGGCGTTAGGAGAAATCAGACACGGTTTTTTTGGTGATGAAATGGTGCATCCAAAAATCCGCACTGATATTGAGCAAGGACTATCAGAAAGTCTAACTCCTGTTTATCCCACGGTTAATGGCCTGAATCAACCTGCATTGCGGCGGCTGATTCAGGCCGCACTGAAACATCTGCCTGACGACGATACATTACCTGATGAATTATTGCAGCAATTGCACTTACCACCATTATTACAGAGTTTGAAATTTCTGCACTCTCCTCCACCAGAATACTCAATACAGGATTTACATCAAGGCACCTTACCTGCCTGGCAACGATTGAAATTTGATGAGTTACTGGCACAGCAACTATCGATGCGGCTGGCACGCCAGCAACGATTAAAAGGACATGCTGCAGCTTTATCTGGTAATGGACACATCAGCAAGCTTCTACAGACAAATTTAGGTTTTGCTTTAACCAGTGCCCAGCAACGTGCTATTAATGAAATCAAAACCGATCTGGCACAAACACATCCAATGCATCGTCTATTACAGGGAGATGTAGGCAGTGGTAAAACCATTGTATGTGCACTGGCCGCTGCTATTGCGGTGGAAGCAGGTTTTCAGGTTGCAATAATGGCGCCCACGGAAATTTTGGCAGAACAACATTATCTGAAATTTCAACAATGGTTTGCCTCTCAAGGCATAACAGTGGGCTGGCTCTCGGGCAGTGTGCGCAAAAAAGCTAGAGAAAAAATCAAAACAGAGCTGGCAAATGGAACAATGCAACTCGCTGTAGGTACACATGCCTTGTTTCAGGAAGATATTTCGTTTCATAATTTGGGTTTAGTCATTGTTGATGAACAGCACCGCTTTGGCGTAGCTCAACGTTTAGCACTGAAAAATAAGGGCAGTGATGTACATCAGTTGATGATGTCTGCTACACCGATACCACGCACATTAGCCATGAGCTTCTTTGCTGATCTAGACGTCTCAGTTATTGATGAATTACCACCGGGACGCACCCCTATAGTGACCCGACTGGTCAATAGTACGCGTCGGCAAGAAGTTGAAAAACTGGTACAACATACCTGCATTCAGGGTCGGCAAGTGTACTGGGTGTGCCCGTTAATTGAAGAGTCTGAAACATTACAGTTACAGACGGCAGTTGATACCGTTGCCCAGTTACAATTGGCACTACCCCAGCTAAACATTGGCCTGATACATGGGCGCATGAAATCGATGGAAAAAGCAGAAGTGATGGCCGCATTTGCGGCTGGCACGATACAGGTGCTGGTGGCTACAACTGTCATTGAAGTGGGTGTAGATGTCCCAAATGCCAGCTTGATGGTCATTGAACATGCAGAACGGATGGGGCTAGCGCAGCTGCATCAGCTACGTGGTCGTGTGGGTCGTGGTTCTGCGGCCAGTCGCTGTGTTTTATTGTTTAGTGAACCGTTGAGCGATTTGGCAAAAGCCCGTTTGAAAGTGATTTATGAAAATACCGATGGATTTGAGATTGCTCGGCAGGATTTGAATATCCGTGGACCGGGAGAGTTTCTTGGCGCGCGTCAAAGCGGTGTACCAATGCTGCGTTTTGCAAACTTGGAAGAGGACTTGCCCTTACTAGAAAAAGCCCGCAATTTGACACCACTGCTGATTAATCAGCAACCACAAGTGGTCAGAAAGCATTTACAGCGCTGGCTGGCGCAACGAGCTGCTTATCTTGGCGTATAAAGGATGATGGTTACCGGATTCAAAATTTACTTACACTTTACTTGCACACAATTTTTAGAAAAATCGATCCCTTTTTAAGTTTTTCTTCATTTATAAGTTCAAAATCACGCTCAAGATTTATCTGTGCATTCTCTAGCTTATTTTATCTAACGATGTCTGAATAAATTGTTTAGGATTATTGAATATAATTATAATGATTTCATTATTTATCAATATATTAATATCATTTGTATTTATATATTTTTTAAAATTATTTCTTTTTTTATGCCATCTTATACTTGAATGATATTTGGGAGCGCAAACCAGCAACTATCATCGGCTAAGACAAAATCCGAAACTGATTTCAAGTGGCCGTTATTCAAAAGTAATTGCCTCACAAGTATTGCTGATAAACATATATTTCAACTTAGCAGATGTATAACTTACTTATAATATGCAGTTATGATTTCAGCCTGACTCTATGACAATCATGAATTATTCAATATTTCAAGTATTTATCTCAAATGCGTCATTGTTTCTGTATTTTAGTACCTACGAATAGTCAAATTATTCTTTTTTCTAATTCAGAAAAATAAAAAAACCTGTTTGAACAATCAAACAGGTTTTTAAAATCTGGCACGCCCACGGGGAATCGAACCCCGGTTACCGCCGTGAAAGGGCGATGTCCTAACCGCTAGACGATGGGCGCGTTAGCTTAATGGTGCACCCGGAGCGATTCGAACGCCCGACCCTCTGGTTCGTAGCCAGATACTCTATCCAACTGAGCTACGGGTGCACTGCTTTCGAACTCGTTTACGAGTCACCGAAAATCAAGAAGCGCGATAATACGCAATAATTTGCTTCTTGGCAAGAAAAAAACCGCACAAAATTAAAAATAATATTTATACACATGATTTAAATAATTATTTATCCATTTAATCAGTGCTAATAATTACAACATGCCAATACCCGACACTTCGCGTGCCAGCTTCGCTGCTGTGTTATCCGTCATCCCGCCAACAAAATCCAGCACTTTCATATAAGCCTGATACAAATTATCGTCACGAGTTAGTTTCTGCTCTTTCAATAATGACAAAGCCAGCTCCTGCCGCTTGCTCATTTTGTCGGTTTTAATAAAGTCATGTACTGCTGGTACCAGCAGACCCAATATCGAACCAAGACAGGGAAAAGTAGCGATTTCGGTAATTAATTTGCTCTGATGACGAAATATGCGTTTACATGCCAAATCCTTAGCAGCATTAAGCGCATCACTAACATCAGGACTTGCCAATTCAATAAGATCTTTACCGCGAAATTCGCCGTTTAATAAATCTCCATGATACTTGATAAAGGTATGCGCGATATCATCTACAGCACGGCCAATGGCGATACCACGCAATCGTGCACAGTGTGCCTGACTAGTGTCTGAATGCAAGTTATATTCCTGATTGATCAGTCTAGATAAAATTTGCTCAACTTCTTTAACCTGCAATAGTTCCAGTTCGACTGCATCTTCTAAATCGAGTAATGCATAGCAAATATCATCAGCCGCTTCCATCAGATAGGATAAAGGATGCCGTACCCATTGATTCTCACCCGCAGTAAGCAAGCCTAGCTGTTTTGCTACGCAGCGAATAAAAGGCAGTTCAGTCTGATAAATATTGAATTTATTTCGCCCTTTTTGTGCTGAACTTGTCCATGGATATTTCATTAAAGCGCCGATAACCGACGCTGTGAGCCTCATTCCGCCATCATTCTGATACATTTCCAGACTAGCTACCAGACGCAGGCTATGTGCATTACCTTCGTAAGTTTCAATATCATTGCGTTCAACGGCACTGAGTTTATGTAAATAATGGGCATGTTGCGGATCACGGAACCATTCACGCAAAGCCTCTTCACCAGTATGGCCAAATGGCGGATTGCCAAAATCATGTGCTAAACAAGCCACCTGTACAATGGCTCCGATATCAGCTGGGTGACTGTCTGGTGGTAAAAAATCACCTTTTGCAAGCATTACGCCGACTCGATTCCCCAGACTACGTCCCACACTAGCCACTTCTACACTATGAGTCAGGCGATTGTGTGTGTGGTCATGTAAAGCAAATGGATGCACCTGTGTTTTACGTGCTAGCCGGCGAAAACCACTGGAAAACACCACACGGTCATAGTCTATATGAAAATCTGTACGTAGAGCTTCTGCACCTTCTTCACTGGACGCGGTTACGGTAGGGACGATACTGCCATTGTTCGGTTTAAAACGCTGGGTACTTAACAGTTGTTTCCAGTTCATCCTGTATCGAGATGTTGTATTCATATTTTGGCAGTTGATAAGCTGAATGCACCCTGATTTTTTCAGTCTAATATCATCTTTCTCAGGCATTCAACCTTGTTTCAACTCTTTTATTCCTTCGTTATTATGCTGCCTCAATGATAACATGCTGCAATCGGCATCGGAATCAGAATTGATTTTTCCATTCGCGTAAGCAGGTAAAAACAGCCAGCGGCTGATTAGCATTTTGTCGCGGCAAACCATGTTGTATTGCAGCGGCGATTACCTGTGGCTGGCTGATACGTAAAAAAGGATTGATAGCGCGTTCATGAGCTAATGTAACCGGCAGAGTTGGCAGCGTTTCAGCTTGTATTGAGGCTTTCTGGATTGCCACATTATCCGGCTCAACTGCATGTGCAAATCTTAGATTGGCCGCAGTATATTCATGTGCTGGATATAACAATGTATCAGGTGAAAGACTGTTTAGACGTTGCAAACTGGCAAACATTTTGGCCATGGCTCCGGGAAGCACCCGCCCGCAACCTGCACTGAAGAGTGTATCACCACAAAACACATGTTGCCGGCTCTCGTCATCGGTGAGTATATAAGCCAGATGATCTTCTGTGTGCCCAGGTATGTGCCATACGGATACCTGTTGTCCGAAAGCTGCAAACCGGCTCCCTTCTGTAACTGGCCAGTTTACCGCCCCCCATCTACCCGACCCAGTAACCACACACTGTGGAAACTGCTGTAACAAAGCAGAAACCCCGTCGACATGGTCATAATGTGTATGGGTCAGCCAGATGGTATTTAGAGTTATCTCATGCTCAACCAGATAATCAATAACACCTTGCGCTTCTCCAGGGTCGACCACAACAGCCTGCTTTTCCTGATGTAACAGCCAGATATAATTATCAGTTAAAACGGATATCGGAAGAATCTGCATCACAGCCCACTCCAACTTTAGCAATACAATAACCAATATTGCAACGCAATCAATGTTTTACCATCATGAATCTGATTACTGGCCAACGCTTTACGCACCTCTTCCCTACTGAGTAAAACAGGCTCGATTATCTCATCTTCGTCTGCACTCAGCTTACTATCAGCTTGCACATTTTCAGCAAGATAAAGATACATTTTTTCATCACCAAAGCCTGGAACGGTGTAAAAAGTGTGAATGAGTTTAACTTCTGTGGCTGTATAAGGGGTTTCTTCAGCCAATTCACGCACAGCAGCGTGAGCCGGATCTTCATTTTTTCCATCCAGCTTACCAGCGGGAATTTCAAGTAAGGCTTCCCCTACCGGATAACGCCATTGACGCACCAATACTACTTTTTGTTCTGATGTTACCGCCAACACTGCAGCTGCACCTGGATGCTGCACCACTATCCGTTGCGCCTGATTACCATTGGGCAGACAAACAGTATCTTCAAATACATTGATAAAGGTACCATGATAAACTTCTTCACTGCTGATTTTAGTTTCGGTTAGATTCATAAAAATAAATTTTTTAGTGTAGTTGAGAACCTTAGCGTAGCCATTTCAACTGTAGTTGACAATATTAGTGGCGCTGCTTTAGCGTAAAATAATTGAATCTGTATCCTGTTTCGGTAGTTTGTTTATGTATCGGTCTATATTTGCGATTGCTGGTGGTGCAGCACTGGGTGCTGTTGTACGTTGGTTATTAAGTATCAGTCTAAACACCATTCATTCCACTCTACCCTATGGCACCTTAGCTGCAAACTGGATTGGCGCTTATTTGATCGGGTTGTCAAGTGGTCTGTTTCTACATTTCGTTAATATAGCCCCTGAATGGCGCTTGTTCGTTATTACAGGATTTCTGGGCGGATTAACCACGTTTTCAACCTTTTCCATGGAATCAGTACAATTACTTCAGTCCCACCGCTATGTACTTGCGCTCACCCATATGCTTTTACATACAGGCGGTTCTCTGCTGCTCACCATATTCGGCTTGTTTTGCATACAGTGGTGGCTAAAATTCGTCTGAAAAATACTATAAATAAGTCATATCAAAGTACTGCCAATAAAAAAACAGCATTGATATGCTGTTGATTCTCTTCTTGCTTCTTCTCAACCGTCTATCGGTCTGAGAGGGGTGTCCAAAATCAGCTGATACAAAGCCGCATCCAGCCAGTGGCCAAATTTAAATCCTATCTGTGGTAGCGTGCCTACATGAGTGAAACCCAGCTGTTCATGCAGGGCGATGCTGCCACTATTAGCCGCATCAATCACCCCCATAAGAATATGCATATCAGCCTTGCGTGCACGTTCAATCAGTTCCTGCATCAGCATGCGCGCCAGTCCCTGTCGACGGCAGTCATCACGCACATAAACACTGTGTTCTACGGTATATTTATTTGCTGGATAATCTCTGAATGCACCCCATGAAGCAAAAGCCAGCAGATCACCTTGCTCGTTCACTGCACCGATTACAGGACAGTTACACGCACGTTTGGCGGCAAACCAGCCATGCATAAATGCCAGTGTACGCGGTTCATAATCATATAGAGCCGTAGAAGAAGCAATCGTATGATTAAAAAGTGCCAAAATGGCTTCTGCGTGCACCTGCTCATTACAATCAACCAGTTTTACCGCAGAATTTTTGCTTGTACTCATCATTATCTCCCATATAAAAAAACTGCCTGTGTAAACAGGCAGTCAATATAAATCAAACCAGACCTTTCTTGGCCAGATAACCTTCATAATCACCCAGATAATATTCAAAGCCACCTTCACCATCTAGCTCAATAATCTGCGTTGCAAGACTGGAAACAAACTGACGATCATGGGATACAAACACCAATGTACCTGGAAATTTTTCCAGTGCCATATTTAGCGCTTCGATGCTTTCCATATCCATATGGTTGGTCGGTTCATCCATAACCAGCACATTTGGTTCTTGTAAAATCAGCTTACCATACAGCATGCGGCCTTTTTCACCACCAGACAGCACCTGTACTTGTTTACCGACTTCATTGCTGCCAAACAACAGCCTCCCGAGAGTGCCACGGATAACCTGTTCATCATCACCTTCTTTACCCCATTGGCGCATCCACTCTGTTAACGTCATCGGTACGTCAAAATCATTTTCATGATCCTGTGGGTAATAGCCAACCTGAGCTTTTTCCGCCCATTTCACACTACCACTATCCGCTTTAATACCTTCGTTATAAGCTTCATCATAAGCTCCTGCCAAGAGTTTCAGCAAAGTGGATTTACCGGCACCATTTGGGCCGATAATTGCCAGCCGTTCCCCCGCATCCAGCATAAGACTCAGCTTTTTGAACAATTGGCGGTCAAATCGTTTAGATAAATCCTGCACTTCCAATGCCTGCCGGTGCAATTTTTTCTTATCATCAAAATTAAAACGGATAAACGGACTCTGACGGCTGGATGGCTTGACTTCCACCATATCGGCCTTAATTTTATCTGCCAGCTTGGCGCGACTGGTAGCCTGCCGTGCTTTAGATTTATTAGCCGAAAAGCGAGCTACAAACTCCTGCAGCTCCTGCAATTTTTCCTTGGCTTTGGCATTGTCTTTCAGTGTACGTTCGCGTGCCTGCGTAGAAGCCAGCATATAATCATCATAATTACCTGGATACAGCGTAATGCCACCATAATCCACATCAGCCATGTACGTACACACTTCATTTAAAAAGTGGCGGTCGTGCGAAATGATAATCATGGTAGATTCATAACTATTCAATACACCTTCCAACCAGCGGATGGTATTGATATCCAGATTATTGGTGGGCTCATCCAGCAGCAGCACATCCGGTTTGGAAAACAATGCCTGCGCTAACAACACGCGCAGCTTAAAGCCCGGCGCCACTTCACTCATGCTAGCATTATGCAAATGCTCATCTATACCAACACCGGCAAGCAATTCAGCAGCTCGGGCTTCCGCCGTATAACCGTCGTATTCTGCAAATTTGGCTTCCAAATCTGCCGCGCGCATATAATCATCTTCAGTTGCATCCGGATTGGCATAGATAGCATCACGCTCTGTCATCGCGGCCCACATTTCAGTGTGCCCCATTAAGACCACATCAAGCACACGCATATCTTCATAAGCAAACTGATCCTGCCGCAGTTTACCCAGACGGAGCCCCTGATCTATGGCTACTTCACCACTTGTAGGCTCCAGATCGCCACCCAGAATTTTCATAAAAGTTGATTTACCTGAGCCGTTGGCACCAATCAAACCATAGCGATGGCCGCCACCGAACTTCACCGATACATTCTCAAACAATGGCTTAGCGCCAAACTGCATCGTAATATTATTGGTACTAATCACAGGAATGCTTCCTTTAAAATCCTGACAAAATAGACTGATTTTAGCACAGGCTTAGGCCGAAATTCCGCAAACCGTATTCCGACATTTACAATAAAGGCATTAAAGTGTAAAAACCACTTTTATTTACCACTGATGCATACTGTCATGACCCGATTAAGCCCCAGAATGATTGCTTTATTATTGCTCTGCGGAGCCATTGCTGGTGTGGCAGGTATGTCCTTAATCGGACTGCTGCATATGATTCAGCAACTTGTCTATGGCATCAGGCGTATTGACGGCATCACTTTTCGAGACATGGTAGAACAAACCAGTGCTATGCATCGTCTGCTGGCTGTGTCTGGCTGCGGCATAATTGGTGGCATTGGCTGGTTTCTGCTGCACCATTTTGGTGCCAAACTAGTAAATATCAAACAGGCCATCAGTACCAGCACCACCCCCATACCGCTAGGTACGAGTGTGATTCATGCGTTGCTACAGATTTTAACAGTGGGTATGGGCTCACCCCTCGGGCGGGAAACCGCTCCACGTGAAATTAGTTCTGCTCTGGCGGATTGCATCAGCCGTCGATTGCAAATCAGCGCCGAGGAACGGAAAATTCTCTTAGCCTGTAGTGCGGCAGCAGGTCTGGCAGCGGTGTTTGATGTACCACTAGCCGGTGCCCTGTTTGCTCTAGAAACGCTACTTTTCAGCTTTCAACGCCAATGCGTGATTGCTGCCTTAATTTGCTGCACAACTGCGGCATGGGTAGCACGGTTGGGTTTAGGCAGTTCAACTTCCTATCAGCTACCGACACTTACTCTTAATAGTACATTATTAGTTTGGGCGTTATTACTCGGCCCTATTATCACCGCCGGTTCTTGGCTGTTACAACAGCAATTAGCTTACTGTAAACCCGCAAACCGCAGCACACCGCGCCTAATTTTTATCAGTGTTGCCGCTTTCGTACTAATAGGTGTACTGGCAATGTGGCTGCCGGAAATACTGGGCAACGGGAAAGCAGGTAATGAATTATTATTTAATGACAGCATTAGTTGGCAATATGCAGCAGCTCTGCTTATTGGCAAGTGGCTTGCCTTGTTACTGGCTACACGAGCCGGTGCTTATGGCGGTTTTATTACACCCTCAATGATGATTGGTGGCCTTGTTGCCTTACTTGCGGCTACCGCATGGAATAGTATATTGCCTCCTGTGCCCTTGATAGCAGCCGTAGTAGTTGGAGCAACAGTTTTTCTGGCAGTACAGCAAAAAATGCCTCTGACCGCAATATTATTTGTAATAGAAATAACCAATATCACACCTGATATTATTATGCCAGTCAGCTTGTGTCTGCTGACTGCTCTTCCAGTACAGCAGGCACTAAACAAATAGAAAATCTGCGCCGAATTCCCTCATTTATACTGAGCAAGTTTCACCCTCTGCCAGCCAGTCGTGTATCTGTAAATACTTGGCTAGCTGAGCTTCAGCAGAACCCGTTTCAGGCTCATACTGATATTCGAAACGGGCAGCAGGCGGCATAGACATCAGGATAGATTCCGTACGTCCGCCAGCATTTAAACCAAACTGTGTGCCTCGGTCACAGAGTAGATTAAATTCTATATAACGTCCGCGCCGGTAGAGTTGAAATTGTCGTTCACGCTCGCCATATGATGAATTCTTGCGCCGCGCCACAATTGGCAAATATGCTTGTGTATAGGCTGAGCTCACCGCCTTTATAAAAGCAAAACATTGAGCAAAATCCCAGCGGTTCAAGTCATCAAAAAACAAACCGCCCACCCCCCGCTGCTCTCGCCGGTGTGGCAAATAAAAATAGCGGTCACACCACTGTTTGAATTCCGGATACACTGCTTCTCCAAATGGCTGACAAGCTGCCTGAGCTACCCGATGCCAGTGTAAAACATCTTCTTCAAACGGATAAAACGGTGTTAAATCAAAGCCTCCACCAAACCACCATACAGGACTGGCGTGCTCAGGATAGGCCACAAACAGACGCACATTGGCATGGCTAGTAGGCACATAGGGATTACGCGGATGGACTACCAGTGATACCCCCATAGCTTCATAAGGTGCTCCAGCCAGATGCTGACGTTGCCGTGTAGCAGAAACCGGCATTGCTTTACCCTTTACATGGGAAAAATTTACTCCTGCCTGTTCAAATACTGTCCCGTCTTTTAGAACCCTCGTACAACCAGAGCCTAAAGCTCCAGACCAATTATCTATTACAAAACTGCCCGTTCCATCAGCTCCTGCCAAAGTATCAGCTAAATCGATCTGTAAATTTTTAAAAAAATCTAAAACTTGATTAAATGCATCACCACTCATGAAAAAACCACAAACTTTGATTAATTAATATATGTATAATGTTAATTAATTTACAGCACAAAACAACCACAGCAACAGAATTTTTAAATCTGTGGATTATTGTGTAAGAAAAAGTATTTTACTGCACATTTATCAACCGCAATACATCAGTAAAAATATCAATAAACCGATAAATGTCTGAATTGTGTCTTTGGCACTAAATTTATTACGCACATTATTAAAATAAGGAAATTTCAATGCAACTTTATCTTTACGACCATTGCCCATTTTGCGTCCGTGCGCGGATGATATTTGGAAAAAAAATAGTACCAGTTGAAAATATTTTTCTGCTAAATGATGATGAAAACACACCCATAAAACTCATTGGCAAAAAAATGGTACCCATACTAGTCAAAGATGATGGCAGCGCCATGGGTGAAAGTCTGGATATTGTGCAATACATCGACAATCTTTCAGACAGTACCCCCTTAAGCCCTACTGTCCGACCAGAAATTCAGGGCTGGATCAAAATCGTTGATACTTACCGAAACTTCCTCACCGCGCCACGTTGTACACAGATTAATCTGCCTGAATTTGCCACCCAAAGTGCCATTGATTATTTCGTCAACAAAAAAACTGCCATCTACGGCGATTTTCAACAGCATCTACTAAACAGCCAAACCTACATCGAACGTCTGAATGCCGACTTAATTGCCTTATCACCACTCATTCACAGCGACCGTGGTGCGAATGGAACTTTTGGCATGGAAGACATCCTGTTGTTCCCGATTCTGCGCAATCTTACTATGGTTAAAGGCATTGAATGGACTGCACCTGTATTAGACTACATGCATAGCATGAGCCGCATTACGCGTATTCCGTTGTTTGATGACCGCGCCATCTGAAACAACCTCTCCCAAAAGTGCAGCCGCTAAATTTAGCGGCTGCTTTTTTATTTAAATAATATTTAAAATTATAAACTTATAATGAATTTTATTAACATTATTGTATTGTGGATTTCACAATACTACAATAGATTAAATATTGATAAAGAATTAACATACCTTTAATTTGAATATTTTGAATATAAATTACAGGCATGATATTTAAATGAATATTCAGCCTACTCTATATTTATTCAAAGCATTAATAAGTAATCAACTTTAGAGGAAATACATCATGTCTAAAACCAAAACCGTTTCAGAAATACTTGTTGATGTACTCACCGCAGCAGGAGTAAGCAACTGTTATGGCATCATCGGCGATACTTTGAATTTTGTCGGCAAAGCCATCCAAAAAAGCAGTATAAACTGGGTACATACCCGTCACGAAGAAGCTGCAGCCTTTGCCGCTGGTGCGGAAGCCATGATTACCAACAAGCTTACAGCTTGTGCCGGTTCCTGTGGACCAGGCAGCCTGCATTTGATTAATGGCCTATATGAATCAAATCGAAACAATGCACCTGTGATTGTCATTGCTAGCCAATTAGCCGCTACTTCAATGGGAACTGGCTTTCCGCAAGAAGTTGATTTTCTCAAAGTCTATCAGGATACCAGCGTATTTTGTCAGATGGTAAATCAGCCACAGGAAGCACAACGCATATTTACGCAAGCTGCTCAGGCTGCCATCAATAAACGTGGTGTAGCCGTGGTCATCCTGCCTAGTGACATCAGCAAGATGGAAATAGCCGAACAACCTATACAAATTTGGCATCCACAGCCGGTAACCAGACCAAATGATCAAGAAATCGAAAAACTAGCCGAAGCCATTAATCAGGGTAAAAAAATCACCATCTACGCCGGCTATGGTAGTAAAGATGCTCATGACGAAGTGATTGCTCTGGCAGAAAAACTAAAAGCTCCGGTGGTACACACTTCACGAGCTAAAGACAGCATTGCCTGGGATAACCCTTATCAAGTAGGCATGACGGGTATGTTCGGCACCAAAGCCGGCTATGAAGCAATCAAGGAATGCGATACGCTTTTATTATTAGGCTGTGGCTTTGCATGGTCTGAATACTATCCTGACCACACCAGCATCATTCAAATTGACCATGATGCCACTCAGCTGGGGCTACGTCATCCAATCAATCTAGGACTAGTTGGAGATGTAAAAACCACTTTGCAAACTGTGCTCCCAAAAATTCAAGCAAGAAGCGATAGCAGCTTTTTGGATCACTACACTGCACTATTTGCCAAAATCATGGAGAAATTTCAATCATTTGCCACCCCGGATGATAAACACCCAATACATCCACAGCAATTAGTTGAATTAATTGATAAATATGCAGATGATGATGCTCTGATTACGGCAGATGTCGGTACACCGATGCTCTGGGGTGCCCGCTATCTAAGCATGAACGGTAAACGGCGTTTTCTCACCAGCCTGAAGCATGGCACCATGGCTAACAGCATGCCTCAGGCTTATGGCTTTCAAAAAGCTTTTCCAGGCAGGCAAGTAATTTCTTTATCAGGTGATGGCGGACTAGCCATGCTGATGGGTGATTTACTTACTGCCAAACAAGAAAATCTGCCCATTAAAATTGTCGTTTTTAACAACAGCTCTCTAAACTTCGTTGAGCAGGAACAAAAAGGTGAAGGACTGGTTGAAGTGTATGTAGACCTGAAAAACGGCGACTTCAAGACTATAGCCGAAGGTTGTGGCTTCAGCGCGCAAAGTGTAAGCAAATCTTCCGAGCTGGAAACAGCCGTTCAAAGTTTTCTGGCACACAAAGGACCAGCTTTGCTGGACGTGGTTATCAGCGACAAAGAACTGATTATGCCACCTTCAATCAGCTATGAGAATGTTAAAAACATGGTTTGGTATGGTTCTAAAGCTATTCTCGAAGGCAAAGGTAAAGATGTTATCGACATGATAAAAAATAATATTTAAACCAAAACTAACAAACTTACTGCTCAGCATCCGGTTGAGCAGTAAGTTTTATTATATCGGTCAGATTTTGGTAAACCATATAAAATATCTATCTTAACGAAACTGCTTCTAAATCAGCCTAAGTTTAGAGTTTGGAATTTTCCCAAATACCACATTACTAAATACAAAAAATCAGAAAAAAAATAATATCCAGCCAATATCCCAAAAAATATCATTTAATAGAATAGCGTAAGATATCTGACACACCTTGGCTCAGAATCATCAGCTACCTTATAGCCTAGACTCATTCTCAATCGAGCTTTGCCCTAAATTGGTTTTGAGATTTCTGTTTTAAAAATCATTGCGGCTTACAGAATTCACACAGTCTAATAATACTTTATAATTAAAATGTTAACTTATTATGTTCAATAATAGCTGCTTTTTTTAACAATCCCTTCAAAACAACAGACATCAAAGAATCAACCATCATTTTATTGGCTTCGCATTAAAAAAAGATATTTCATTTTTAACAACACTTTATTAAAAATTTATAATTATTAAAATCAAATAGTTAAACATTAACAACAATTAATTCTTTTCAATTAAAATGATTTAACGTATTGTTATTTCATAGCTTTTAATCAAATTGATTAAAAGCTATCTGTCTGCGGGAATTTTGTACGGACTGTTTCACAGACCACACAGAAAAACTTCAGGCTAGAAATTAATATGATCATTCACAGCTGTAATAAGCTACCCAGCGATTGAGTTAAGCTCAATAGTTGGGTAGTTTTCGTTTAAAAATCGTTTTGAATCCGCATCAATAAAGATATATAAACGGATACACCCGTTTATTCCTATTTATTTAGCTGACGGACAGCTTTTTTCATCTTACGATACCAAACACGCTGCTGTCGCTTGTCTGGCAATCCACCTGCACCATATTGCCAATCAATATATTGCACCAGCAAAGCTGCCAAATCTGCATTAAGGAGATTATGTTCGGCCAAAAGAGCTTGCAGCTCCAGCGGTCCCATTGCCGCTAATTCATCTTCTTCACCTTCTATTACGGTTTGCTTCAGCAAATTAATACCGTCAGTAAGCGGCTGTGACTGCACATCTCCCTGCCGCCGCAACCAAAAAACTAACGGCAATGCCATAATGATGATGACAATAACAATCATCACAACCAGTACCGATACAGGTAAATTTTTCAAATTTAGCCACGTTAGAATTGATTTCTGGCTTCCTGTATCATAGTTGACAACCCATTGCTGCCAGTAAAACTGGCCATTATCCAAATATTTCTGCAATAAAGGATAAGAAGATGTCAAACTGGCACGCTGACCTGCGGGGAGAGCATCCTCAATTCCTTTTTCTATCCGTGAAGCAGCGGCTGCAGTAGTCGGATCCACACGCTGCCATCTGCCCTTTTCCGCAATCCAGATTTCAACCCATGCATGAGCATCCTTACTTCTAATCTGCCAAAATTTCCCTTCAGGATAATATTCACCACCCTGATAGCCAACTACCACTCGTGCAGGCACTCCTACCGCTCTTGCCAGCCACACAGTGGCATCTGCATAATGCTCACAAAATCCTTCCCTACTTTGAAATAAGAAAAAATCTGTACGATTTATAGGTTCATCACTGGATTGAGGAGCGAGTGTGTATTGAAAGTGATTATTACGAAAATAATCCATTATATGACGAATGAATTCTTCACTACCACCAGATTGTCTGGCCAGCTGCTGTGCCAATTGACGAGTTTGCGGATTTAATCCATCCGGCAGCTGAGTGTAATAATTCAGTAATGCCTCATCCATCTGCTGATATAAATATGGCGTCAACTGAGAATACAAATGAATACGACGTAAACCTTCTCTGCTACGATTTACCCGCACCACATTGCCAACACGCCGATTCAAATCTGGCTGACTATCAGCCAATGGTTGATCAAGCGCTGGAATACGGCCATGGTCATCCTGAAGAATCAGCTGGTAACCCAAAAGCCGATTATTGCTTTGCTGAGCCAAATTATCCTTAGACGGCAGTTGCAAAGAGTCTTCATCTGTATATTGTTCTTTTACTGCCCGCCATTCACCATCATAATTTCTACCCATTACCAGTACACGCCAGTAAAGATCGGCTGGTCTGGGTGTAACATCATTATCAAAGGTAGCATTGAAAACCAACGCATTGTCTAAAACTAAATTACTGACACTACCCGCAACCAGCGTATCCGATATACCTGTTGTAGCAGCTGATTGCTGCGGCTGGGGTATTCCCCATAAGGGCTTATCTTTGCGTGGGACAACAAGAAACAGAATCACCGCCAAGGGAAAAGACAGTAACAGAATCAATGCACCCTGACGAATAGCGGCTGATGGCTGAGTAGCAGCGAGTAAACCTAAAGCCGAAATAAGGCAGAATAAAGCCACAATCAGCCAAGGAGCCATCAGTATGCTCTGATTAAACAATAGACCGCCACCCATTAAAATCAACTGAGCCAGAAGCAGAATTTGCCAGTCACGTAAGGTTTCTCCCTCGAAAGCTTTCAGCATAATCATCAGCATCAGCAAGGAAACACTAGCATCACGTCCAATGATGGTGCCCAGTCGAAAATATATCCATACCGTCGAACCCAGCAATAATATTACCAATGCCCATATTGGCAGCTTTTTAATTTTAGTAAAAAGTAAACCCACACGTATCAGCCAGATCAAGGCAAATGCTGCACCAACACTAATAGGTAAATCAAACAACAACGGTAAAGCTATCCAAGCCAGCATCAGCAACAGTATTAACTGCGTGCGCTTAGGGGGAGATTTACGTAAAAATACCGGATCAGCTAGCCACATTACCATCTACCCAGAGCATTCAGACATTGTGTTCGTTGTGCAGTCGCTGATTCATAGCGCTGCCGCGGTAATTCGAGAATATACTTTTCACCACGGGCATCTGCGGCCAATACTCTAAAGCACATCTTACTGGCCATCTGTTCTACACTGGTGCCCTGCGGATAATCGCGGTAGGAAATCAGCAATGGATCTGCCAGCGGAGCACCTTGTTCAAAATACTTATCCAGTAAATCACCACTTTTAGCATAATGCTTCCATGCAATCTGCCGTGCTGAAATAGCATTCTGGTGTGGAAGTAGATAAGCCGGATCTTGTCCACTCTGACTGATTTGGCTGTTTTGCTCACCACTATTACTTCTTACTGACGAAATAGTATGTTCGATCGGTTCTGGAAAAATAACAATTTCATCTGTAAATTCCCACTGTGTTTTAATCATTATCAGGCCAAACGGAGCCATACTGGCACCGGCTAACATTAGTGTTGGTAAAATGCCGCGCCGTTGTGGTGGTAATGTCCAGACAAAATCAGTATTCTCAGGTGTAATTTTCCACAGCTGCCAGTCCTCTGGAGTACCGCTAATTTCCTGTGCCGTCTGTAACCATAACCAACGTGTTCGTTTACTATTGTCACAGGCACGTAAAGTCAGTACACAATCTTTACCGGCAAAATATTCTGATTGCGGCACAACAGCCAGAATCAGACCACTTAGCTGCCGGAAACTGGCCAGCGCCCCAAATACCAATATCCCAAGCAGCCAAAATACCAGCGCATAAGCTACATTGATCTGATAATTCACCGCCATAATCCACAGCAGAATACAGGCAATAGCCAATCCCCATCCCATGCGTGTCAGATTAAAACGTATATTACGAGCACGCAAAGCTGTATGCCCGTCTATCAACGTGGGAGACGGTGGTTCAGACCACAGCAACATGTTCTAGCATTCCTTTAAGGAGCGTACTGCTTCTAGACTGACTTTGCACTGGTTGCAGGCGATGTGCGCCCACAGACACCCAAACCGCTTTTACATCTTCCGGTACCACATGCGCTCGCCCATGTATCCAAGCATAGGCCTTGGCTGCCTGTACCACTGCCAGACCTGCACGAGGGCTCAGACCAACAGCAAACATGCCCGGAGTCCGTGTAGCTGCCACCAGTCGGTACACATAATCAGCAGCGGCAACAGATAAATTAACTTTAGCTACTTCTGCCTGCCACTGCTGCAATGTTTCCCCATTACAAACGGCTTTTAGGCGTGGTACAAACTGGCGGCGTCCGCCAGAAACATAAAGCTGCTTCTCTTCTTTTTCAGCAGGATAGCCGATACTCAGACACATCAAAAAACGATCAAGCTGCGATTCAGGCAAAGGATAGGTACCGAGCTGTTCAGTCGGATTCTGTGTAGCCACTACCAGAAAGGGCTTAGGCAGTGTATAAGTTTTCCCATCTACAGAAGCCTGCCCTTCTTCCATCGCCTCTAATAAAGCGGATTGCAGCTTGGGTGAAGCACGGTTGATTTCATCGGCCAGTAAAAAGGAATTGAAAACCGGTCCCGGATGAAACACAAATTCGCCACTTTTAGGCTGGAATATACTCACACCAAGCAAATCAGCCGGCAGCATATCGTTGGTGAACTGAACGCGCTGGTATTTCAATCCCAATACAGCAGCCAGTGCATGAGCGAGCGTGGTTTTGCCGACCCCTGGGACATCTTCCAGCAGAATATGCCCGCGAGCTAAAACACAGGTCACAATCTGAATCAGTAATTGTTGTTTACCCAGAATCAGGGCATTAAGCTGTTTGAAAATTGGTTCTAGTTTTGGATTCATGTATTAAAATAGTAGATAAAGGGTATTTGGCAGCAATACTGATAATAGTTACAATGCCTATTCAAAGATAATAAACACATTAAAATTTGTATATTAGATCTTCATGCAAAAAGCATTGATAAAAGTACAAACTGAAAACACAAACTGTATGATTAATAACTAAGTTTAACATTATGTATGCTAAATAGTAAATTAATCAATGCGAATATATTCCACAGCCAGTATCTCAATATTCTCCACCCCATCTGGACCATGCAGGCGTACTTCATCACCTTCATGTGCTTTAAGCAATGTACGTGCCAGCGGCGATACCCATGAAATCTTATTACGACTAGTATCAATCTCGTCGGTACCCACGATGCGTACTGTTTGTTCTATACCATTGCCGCGTAGAATAGTTACCGTTGCACTGAAAAATACCTGATCACTTGCCTCACGTGTTTCTGGGTCAATCACCTGAGCAGCCTCAAGCCGTTTAGTCAAAAACCGAATCCGTCGGTCAATTTCTCGCAACCGGCGTTTACCATACAGATAATCACCATTTTCACTGCGGTCACCATTACCGGCTGCCCAGTTAACCACGTTCACGATTTCCGGCCGTTCCTTGTGTACCAGTTGATAAAGCTCGTCCTGTAAAGCCTGATGACCGGCTGGCGTAATGTAATTGGGCGCAGGTTGCGTCTGCACATCAGACATAATTTGTCTCCATCGTTAACACAAAAAGGCTGTCTGAAAAATACAGACAGCCTGCTTCATTTTCAGCTAAGTCAGTGGTTATTTACGCTGCGCATCCACTGCTGCCAAAGCAACCATATTGACAATACGGCGTACAGAAGCCATAGGAGTAACAATATGCACGGATTCATTCATACCCATCAGAATCGGGCCAATGGTTACACCATTAGAAGAAGTACGCAACAAATTGTAGCTGATGTTGGCTGCCTCAACATTAGGCATCACCAGCAAATTGGCTGCACCTTTAAGCTTGCAGTCCGGCATTAATTTCTGACGCAGTTTTTCATCCAGAGCCAGATCACCTTGCATTTCACCATCAACATTCAGTTCTGGATCTGCTTCTTTAATCAGAGCCAGAGCTTCCTGCATTTTGCTGCTGCTGGGCTGATCCAGTGAACCAAAGTTGGAATTAGACAACAGCGCCACTTTGGGTTCGATACCGAAACGTTTGATTTCATTCACACACATCAGTGTGTTCGCAGCAATTTGCTCGGCAGTAGGTTCAGGATTGACGTAAGTATCAGCAATGAACATATTGCCGGAAGTCATAATGAGTGCATTCATTGCACAAGCATTCTGCTCAGCATTGTTATAGCCAATTACTTCTTCCAGAATATTGAAATGATCATGGAAGCGGCCAACCGTACCACAAAGCAAAGCATCAGCACTGCCCATTCGTACCATCATGGCACCAATCAGTGTAGAGCTGCTAATCATGCGGCGACGTGCCATCTCTTCAGTAACGCCGTGACGTTTGCGCAGCTCATAATAAGCCTGCCAATATTCACGGTAGCGCGGATCGTCCTGATTATTGACAATTTCAAAATCCTTGCCTGACTGAATAGTCAGACCTAGCTTTTTCGCCCGTGCTTCAATAACGGCCGGACGGCCGATGAGAATTGGGTAAGCCAGTTTATGATTGACTATATGCTGCGTAGCATGCAAAACGCGCTCATCTTCACCTTCACACAATACCACACGTTTTACATCTTTCTTCGCCTGTGAGAATACCGGTTTCATAAACAGACTGGATTTGTAAACAAACTGACTCAGTTTTTCTACATAAGCATCCATATCTGCAATCGGACGGGTTGCAACACCAGAATCCATCGCTGCTTTGGCAACAGCCGGAGCAACAACCGCAATCAGGCGCGGGTCAAAAGGTTTAGGAATCAGATATTCACGACCAAAAGACAGCTCGGCATTACCATATGCTGCAGAAACTTCGTCACTCAGCTCGGCTTTTGCCAGCTCAGCAATAGCGTGCACACAGGCTAATTTCATCTGTTCATTAATAGTGGTAGCACCGACATCCAGCGCGCCACGGAAAATGAACGGGAAGCACAATACATTGTTTACTTGATTCGGGAAATCAGAACGTCCTGTACCAATTACAGCATCCGGCCGCGCTGCTTTGGCTTCCGGCGGCCAGATTTCTGGAGTCGGATTGGCCATAGCCAAAATAATCGGGTCTTTAGCCATGGTTTTGAGCATGTCTACGCTCAGAACATTTGGGCCGGACAAGCCAAGGAAAATATCCTTGCCATGTACGGCATCAGCCAGCTTGCGCTGACCATTATCAGGAATGGCAAATAGTTTTTTCGATTCCACCATGTTTTCTTCGCGATTCTGGTAAATTACTCCCTTAGAATCACACACAGTGATGTTTTCGCGTTTCATGCCCAGCGCTACCAAGAGCTCCAGACAAGCAATAGCCGCAGCACCAGCTCCAGAGCAGACTAGCTTAACCTGACTGATGTCCTTACCTACTACTTCCAAACCATTTTTAATCGCTGCTGCGGTAATGATGGCAGTACCATGCTGATCGTCATGGAATACCGGAATATTGCAACGTTCACGCAGTTTTTTCTCAATATAGAAACATTCCGGTGCTTTAATATCTTCCAGATTGATACCACCGAAAGTGGGCTCTAGAGAAGCAATAATATCAACTAGTTTATCTGGGTCAGTTTCGTTTACTTCGATATCGAATACATCAATACCGCCAAATTTTTTGAACAGTACCCCTTTGCCTTCCATTACCGGTTTGCCGGCTAATGCACCAATATTGCCCAACCCCAGCACGGCTGTACCATTGGAAATTACAGCCACCAGATTACCGCGAGCAGTATAACGATATGCATTCAAGGGATCACGGTGAATTTCCATACATGGTGCAGCCACACCCGGTGAATAAGCCAGTGACAAATCATATTGAGTAGCCAGCGGCTTGGTTGGCGTAATCTGAATTTTACCGGGACGGGGTTCTTCGTGAAAATGTAATGCTGCTTCTTTGATTAATTCATCCATATCTGTTCTCAGTCTTAGGTTTTTCAACACCAATAAGCTGTTCTTGAAAGAGCACGCTAAAAGTCACTTCTATCAGAGCAATTTATAAATCATAGGCATTGATAAAAGTAGTTCACATTATAGCGTTATTTAACAAAATCATGCACCGTTTTATTATCTGTATAATCAATTACCATCTAGTAGAAATATCAGCTTTTTCCCCTGCATTGGCATTTTTATAATAGCCATATATGGAATAGAGCATATATAGAAAATTTAGCTTTATGTTAATAAATTAGCCCTACTCTACCAAATATTTATTTACTTTTAAAAAATTATATTTATTGCTTTTTAATTTTTTATAGCTGACTTTCATAACCTAATGTGTATAAAGAAATCTCAACTTATCATTATGCGATTTGCATGATTATAAAACCATACTCAAATGCGAATTTGGTTCCTCAAAATATAATCGCAATCTTGTATTGGATGGCAGTATTTTTCTGCAATCAATCAAAAGATGCTATAAACCACTATAATAAAAGCATAAATTTTATTTTTTGTGGTATCTGTTTGTCTTTGGATACTTTATTGAAATCTATTTAATTTGGCCATTTAAAATATTTTATTGATTTACATATGGTATTTTAGCCAGCCTGTCTTATGGAAGTTACTATGCTGTTAAAAATCAGGCATTTTATTCGAAACTTTTGATTGAGATAAAACTTCGTGATTCATTTTCTGGATTAATAAATAGCCTTTACGTTTAATCAATATTTTACCTGTCGCAGTCATCTTCAATTCTGATATACCTGAGATTATAAAAAAGGTTTATTTAGGCAGAATGATTTAGCATTGTTACTTAGGAGAAGGAAGTCAGGTGGTTATACAATTGATATTAAATTTATATAATTAACGGTTTTAGAATAACGTTATTATGTCCACAACGTGTATATTTTTGAAAATATGCTGACAGTCTAATGCTTTAATTTACAGATTATGCTGTTGGATAAATGAAATCAGGCAATGCTCTAATGACAATCACCTTTTAGTGCCTACATCAGCTCAAAATTAGGTTTTGGTTCAAAAAATCTGTGAATCTAACAAGCAGACTCACAGATTTTACTATATATGGAAAATTTAATGGATTACAGATTCAGTTCCATCTGGATGTTGACTCTGTTGAATGTGCTGTGAAGGTTGGTAATTTCTTTAAATCCGGCTTGCTGATAAAGATGGATGGCCGGTTTCAGGCTAGTATGGCTTTCTACATAAAGTTTTTTTGCGCCCTCTTCTCTGGCTTTGGCAATGATTGCCTCTATCAAATGTCTGCCAATATGTTTGCCCTGTGCCTCTGGAGCCACTGCTAATTTGGCTAGCTCATAATCATATGGGTCACCATGCTGCTTTATCAGGGCACATACGCCTACTGGTTTGCCGTTTTCCAGTGCCACCAATATGTGGCCGCCTTTGTCGAGGATGGCTTGTCTGGGATTATCCAGTAGCTGATAATCACTGTCTTCCATTTCGAAATATTTAGCTATCCACGCTGCATTCAAATCACGAAAAGCAGAATGATAGCGGTCACTGTAATCAACAATTTGCACATTTTCTGCGATATTCATGATGCATCCTTTTATATGAAATTGAGTATCGGCCAGCCATGGCGGTGGGCATACTGTGCTAATTTTTCATCAGGATTGACAGCTACTGGGTCAGTTACTTGTTGCAGGAGTGGTAAATCGTTATGTGAATCGCTGTAAAAATAAACTTTGGTAAAATCGCTCAGTTGTTGCCCTCGTTGTGCCAACCATTGTTGCAGACGGATAACTTTGCCTTCTTTAAAGCTGGGGGTACCTACGTAGCGTCCGGTATAGTTACCTGCTGCATCTGTTTCTAACTGTACGCCGATAATATTCTGAATACCAAATGTTTTTGCAATCGGGGCGATAATAAACTCATTGGTAGCCGATAATAGCAACATTTCATCTCCAGCATCACGATGCCCCTGTACCAACATTTTTGCCATGGTGGAAATATGCGGTACGATAAAGTCACGCATGTATTCGCTATGCATGCTGTCCAGTTCGGCACGGGTAAATCGTGCCAGCGGTGCGAGCTGGAATTGCAGGAATTCATCTATATCAAGACAGCCATTTAGGTAATCCTGATAGAATTTATTGTTTTTCATGTCAACAAACGCTTTGTCGACCAGTCCTTTCTGCATCAGGTACTTCGGCCATTCGTTATCCGAATCACAATTAATCAGAGTATGGTCAAGGTCAAAAATAGCCAGATTCATGCATGTTCCTGTTGTTTAAGTAACTGCCGCAGTAAGGTAAGAGTGATGCGCCGCCCCTGCGCAAGTGAATAATCATTTAAGGTATTAAGCATTAGCAATAGACTGTCCAAATCGCGGCGCCAGTGAGCCAACAAGTAACGGATAACTTCAGCATCCACCGGTATTTGCCGAGCCCGTGCCATGCCTACCAATGCGTTAAATTTCTCTTCGTCGCTTAATGGTTTGATTTCATATACCAAACAAAAAGCCATACGGGTACGTAAATCTTCGCGAATCATAAGCTGCTGGGGGGGGATGGCAGAGCTTAAAAGCAGATTGCCCTGACGGGTATTGCGAAAGTGGTTGAATAAAGAAAAAAGCTGCTGCTGCTCGGCAGGGCTAAGTAATTCAATCTGATCCACAGCAACGCAATCGAGGTCAAACAGCCAATAACCAAGTCCTTCGCTCGCAGCGTCAACATATTCGGCTTTCAGACCGCGCGATTGCGCCTGCGCTACCCATGCTTTTAGTAAATGGCTTTTACCGCTACCGGCTTCGCCCCAAACAAAGATAAACGGATCTGCCTGCTGCTGTAAAACATAAATCAGTTCAGCGTTGGTATGGCCGAGAAATTTGTCAAATCCGGGATAGCTGCGATCATCAAAGTCAAATATCAGTTGGTTCACTACGTTAGACCAGTTTGAAAAGGTAGTGCGGCCTTTGATTGTACGCTGTCTGCTTTGTTTCTTTCAAGCAGCACATTGGAGTAATGCTACTGAGGAATAAGGATTTTACGTTTGCACTTGCCCATGGCAAAAAAGATGACATTATTCTTTTGGCTTTACTCCAAATACTTGTGTCCAAAGCTGCTTTACGACATGATAATTGGCGAGCAAAGTGGCGTCTATGTTGGTGTTGACAGCGTCGCGCAAACGAGTGTTGTGCTGTTGCTGACGATAATACCGATAAGCCATACGACTGCCTTCCGCCATACAGCTGTCAACTAGCCCCAATTCGGCAGCGATGCTGAGCAAGGCAATATTACCGTAATTGTTTAGCAATTGCGGATACTGATGCGCATGTGCCAGTATCAGATACTGCACGATAAATTCCACATCCACTACTCCGCCGCGGGCATATTTTACATTTGTATCTACGGGTGGATGTGTAGGAAACATTTTTTCGCGCATGGCGATGATTTCGTTGCGCAAAGGGACGGTATCACGTTTGCGGCATAATATTTCGCTACGTACCCCATCAAATCGTATGCCCACGTTGCTGTCGCCACCAATGAAGCGGGCTCGGGTTAGGGCCTGATGCTCCCAAGTCCATGCACTTTCACGTTCATAGCGTTCGAATGCCTGTATATGGGTAACAGTAAAACCTGAATCGCCATTCGGGCGCAGCCGTAAATCAATATCGTAAAGGGTACCTGCACCGGTTGGTACTGTTAACCAGCTGGTGAGACGACGAGCCAGACGAGTATACGTATCAATGGCATCGGGATGGTTATCATCAAATACATAAACCAAATCCAAATCTGAGGTATAACCTAATTCTTTACCCCCCAGTTTGCCATAACCAATCACAGCAAAATGCGGGGTTTCAGTGTGACGTCGTGGTAATTGCGCCCATACTCTATTCAGTGCATTATGTATAATTAAGTCTGCCAGTGCAGAAAGCTGATCTGACAACCCTTCTACTGTCCACAAACCGGCCAAATCCTGTACCGCCAGACGAAAAGTCCATGCATGCTGAAACCGGCGCAGAACATCCATCTGCGCCTCAACATCATCATGGCAATCATCCAACAAATTTGTCAGCTCCTGCGCATGTACTGTCCAATCAGTATCCTTGCGCATTAGTTCATTGCTAAGCAGTTCGTCCAATAATACCGGATGCCGCTGTAAGTATGTAGCAACCCAGCTGCTTTGACTCATGAGTCCGGCCAGTTTATCTAAAGCTTCCGGATGCTCATGCATAAAGGCCAAATATGAACTGCGCCGAGCAATGGTTTCTACAAAATCAAGCAATCGGGTTAATGTAGTATCTGGTTGCGGATATCTGGCTGCTACGCTTAGTACAGACGGAATCATGTCATCAAAACGCTGTTGCGCAGATGACGATAGCTGCCGGTACTGGCTACCATGATGTAGTTGTTGCAGACGCTGAATTACATTTTGAGCATTAAAGCCATGTGCTGTTAGTAAAGAAGTTTTTTCTTCGCTATCACTGTCAACCTGCCAGACGCGAACCATATCAGGATTTTGTGCTTTAGCCTTATCGTCCGGCTCAGTGAAAATGGCATTGAAAATCTGGTTAACAGCACAACGGTGCTGATTCAATGCAAAAAGGTAGTGCTCGTAATCGGCATAGCCCATACTTTTCGCTAGCATTTGTTGTTGCTCAGTGCCGGCCGGCAGCATCTGCGTTTGCTGATCATCCCAATATTGTAAGCGGTGTTCGGTATCTCTCAGAAAATGGTAAGCCTGTAGCAAGATATCAACATTTTCTGCTGACAGCATGCCTTGTTCCTGCAAAGCATGCAGGGTTTCCTGTGTGCCTTTTAGTTGCAGGCTGCGTATCTGACCGCCGCGTATCAACTGGAAAATCTGGGCAATAAATTCCACTTCACGAATGCCACCGGCACCCAGTTTGATATTGTCCGCCATGCCTTTGCGGGTCACTTCACGCTGAATTTGTTGATGCAGATTGCGCATAGCATCGTAAGCATTGAAATCCAGATATTTACGGTACACAAACGGCCTTACAAGTGCAGCGATATGATTCGGATAATCGGTTACTAATCGGGCCTTAGTCCATGCATAGCGCTCCCATTCGCGTCCTTGCTGTATCAGATATTGTTCCAGTGCGGTTTCATTTATTACCAATGCACCAGCATCACCATCTGGACGCAAGCGCATATCTACGCGGAAAACCTGCCCATCACCAGTGATATCATTCAGTAGCGATATGATTTTCTGGCCAACTTTGGTGAAAAATTCCTGATTGCTTTTCTGGCGTTTACCGTTGGTGTCACCAGCTTCCGGAAAAACAAAAATTAAATCTATATCAGAGGAAACATTCAGTTCATATCCACCCATCTTGCCCATGCCCACTATACTCAGCCGCTGAAATGTATTGCTGTGGGCACCAATTGGTTCGCCATATAGTCCAGCATAATAAGCATGTGCATACTGTTCAGCGATATTGATGGTGAAATCAGCTAGATGAGTTATGGTGGTGGTGACTTCCTGTAAATCACTCACCCGTGCCAGATCGCGCGCCATGATATGTGCAATTACATAGCGGCGCAGCAGGCGCAACTGGCGTTTCAACTCAGCCTCATTTTCACCAGCCTGCAATTGTGACCAGTTGGCAAAACCGTGAAAATCTTCCAACTTCAGGCGTCTTTCCAGCCATGGAAAAAGTTTGTTCTGGTCGAGCAAATGGTTATCTAGCAGACGACTGAGAAACAATGAATATGGACGGGCTGTGGCGAGAATGTGTGCAGGTGTCATGTTGCTGTTGAATTGGTAACAGTTGTGTGTGAGCATGATACCGCCAGACCTAAATACTGTGAACTGACAACTTTCAGATAATTAACAATGGCTCATCCGTACAATACTGTTGGCATCACCCATTAAATACTAATAAAGGGAATATTCATATCATAATGAATATTCCCTTTTCTTTATACAGATTCAGTTACAATCGTATTGATGTAATTTATTAGTGATGATGGTGGTCGTGGGCACCATGTACATGGCCATGTTCCAGCTCTTCTGCAGTAGCTGGACGGATGTCTTTTACAGTTGCTTTAAAGCGAATGCGCTGGCCGGCTAAAGGATGATTACCATCCACTACGGCTTTACCATCAGCCACATCAGTGATACGGTATACCATCACTTCACCAGTTTCTGGATCGTCAGCTTCGAACATCATGCCCACTTCTACTTCCACCGGAAACACATCCAGTGGTTCGATGCGAATCAGGTCTTCCTCCTGCTCGCCAAAAGCATCATCCGGAGACAATGTAACATCTACTACATCGCCAACTGCTTTATCGTGCAACT
Organism: Snodgrassella alvi; assembly: GCF_002777855.1. Classification (GTDB taxonomy): domain Bacteria; phylum Pseudomonadota; class Gammaproteobacteria; order Burkholderiales; family Neisseriaceae; genus Snodgrassella; species Snodgrassella alvi_E. The sequence goes on along the minus strand of NZ_MEIK01000034.1, from coordinate 41,470 downwards.
GTTCTTCCACCAACGGGAAAATACCATCATAACCACCATGCAGATAGCTGATAGGTTCTTCCGTTTTATCTATCAGCTGGTTATCTGCATCAAACATTTCATAATCCAGCGTCACTACAGAGTTTTTGGCGATTTTCATAATTTTTTCCATAATCAATAAACTGCACGAGCAGCAAACAGGATGTAGTTTAACATGGAACCGGCAACATCACATGCTGCTGATGTTAAGGCACCATCAGGATTGCAGACTGTCCAGTCGCGCCATCATTCCGGCCAATATACTTTTGCCTTCCGAGTGACTGACAATGGGTTCACTACCTTTGCGCCCAAGCAAACGTATATCATCTGCCGGCATTTCATCTATGAAACGGCTGGGTTCATGAAATTCCCACGTTCCGGCACGTTTGCGCTTATGACAATGGGTCAGCGTGAGCGTTTGACGGGCACGGGTAATACCAACATACATCAGCCGGCGCTCTTCATCGATATTGCCTTCCTCCACGCTATCCGCATGCGGAAAAACACCTTCTTCACAACCAACCAGAAACACATATGGGTATTCCAATCCTTTCGAAGCATGCAGTGTGGACATACTCACCATATCCGCATCTTCGTCTTCCTTACCATCCAGCAAGGTCATCAGGGCAATGGTCTGGGCTATTTCAAGTATATTTCTACCGTCTTCCTCGCCTTTTTTACTAATCCAGCCGAGCAAATCCTGTACATTACGCCACTTGATTTCACCTGCACGCCCTTCTTCTGTGTTGAGTAGATGTGCTTCATAAGCAATATCGGACAACAGATTGTGTAGCAAGTTGCCAGCTGCTTCAGTACGTGCGCGTATTTGATAATCCGCAAGCATTGCCATAAACTGCTGTAAAGGCTCACGACTCTTGGCAGATAGTTCTGCCAAAGCACTCATACTGCGCGCCGCCTCGTACAGGCTGCATTGCGCCACTTTGGCATAATTGTTTAGCTTTGCCAGTGTCGTTTCGCCCACTCCACGCCGCGGAGTAGTCACCGCGCGTAAAAAAGCCGGATCATCATCGGGGTTGGCGAGTAAGCGCACATAAGCGAGCACATCCTTAATTTCAGCTTTGTCAAAAAAACTCTGCCCACCAGAAAGACGGTAAGGAATCCGTCTGCTGCGCAAAGCTTCTTCAAATACTCGTGCCTGATGATTACCCCTGTACAGGATGGCAAAATCGCGATAATGCACCGCATCTCCGCCTACCAGTTTCTGGTGCGCAATGCGGCTAACCACCAAATCGGCTTCATGGGTTTCGTTTTTACAGGCAATCACATCAATCATATCGCCAAGCCCATATTCACTCCATAAAGTTTTGGCGAATAATTTAGGATTATGGGCGATTACTTGGTTGGCCACGCGCAGAATACGCGCAGTAGAGCGATAATTTTGCTCCAGCTTGATGATTTTTAAACCTGGATAATCCTGCTGCAACAGACGCAGATTTTCCATATTGGCACCACGCCAAGCATAAATGCTCTGGTCATCATCGCCTACAGCAGTAAATTTTCCTTCCGCTCCTGTAAGCAAACGCATTAGCGCATACTGGCAAGTATTGGTATCTTGACATTCATCCACCAGCAAATAACGCAGGCGCAGCTGCCACTTATAGCGGATGTCTGCATCTGATTGCAGCAGCTCAACCGGAATGCGGATTAAATCATCAAAATCAACTGCCTGATAACTTATTAGAGTATCCTGATAAGAAGCGTACAGCTGCCCTATCTGATGCGTCCAGCTATCATCTGCCTGCCGAATAATAGCTTCTGGTGACAACAGGCTGTTTTTCCATAATGAAATTTGGTGTTGTGCCTTAAATACCATTTCACGGCCACTGCTACCCAGCAACTCGCTGATAATTTTGCCTGCATCGGCACTGTCGAGAATAGAAAACTGTTTTTTATAACCAGCTGCGGTCGCTTCTTCGCGCAGAAAACGCATGCCCAATGAATGAAATGTGCTGATGTTTAAACCGCTGGTCTGCGATTTGTGCAACAAATGCCCTACACGCTCTTGCATTTCCCGAGCGGCTTTATTCGTAAACGTAATCGCGGCAATCTGATGCGGTGGATAACCAGCCTGCTTAATTAGATAGGCAATTTTCTCAGTAATCACACGCGTTTTACCGCTGCCAGCACCAGCAAGTACCAGTAACGGCCCATCCAAATAATGGATAGCCTGATGTTGTTGTGGATTAAGATTCAACATGATTTACTAGATACTTTCCGGCACAATAGATGAGACATCTGCCTGATAACAGCTAATCCTGACATCTGTGAACCGGATAGTAAACTTAAATTTGCCAATCGATCGGCGCCATACCGTGCTGTTGCAGATAAGCATTGGCTTTGGAAAAATGTTTACAACCAAAAAAACCACGGTAGGCAGATAAAGGGGAAGGATGGGGCGCTGTCAGTACCAGATGTTTTTGGCGATTTATCATCGCTCCTTTTTTTTGTGCATGACTACCCCAAAGCATAAAAACAACGTTCTGACGTTCTGCATTTAGTGCAGCAATCACATGGTCAGTAAATGTTTCCCAGCCCAGCTCAGCATGAGAATGAGCCTGACCAGCGCGCACGGTTAAAACTGTATTGAGCAGCAATACACCTTGTTCTGCCCAATGTTGCAGATAGCCATGCTGTGGTATACAAAAACCAGAAATATCCTCTGCTAATTCTTTGTAGATATTAACCAAAGATGGCGGAATAGCAATCCCCTGCCGTACTGAGAAAGATAGGCCATGAGCCTGTTGCGGACCATGGTAAGGATCTTGCCCTAGAATCACCACTTTTACCTGTGCAAACTCAGTAGCCTTAAATGCATTAAACACATCTTGTGCAGGCGGATAAATAATTTTACCGGCCATTCTTTCGGCACGGACAGTTTCCAGAATATGCTGAAAATATGGTTGCTGTTTTTCTGCACCAATTGCCTGATGCCATGTCTGCATATGTTCTCCCCTATATGATTAGGATAATTTCTGCTTTACCCTGATACACACTCATGCAGCCAATTTTAGCATACAGATAAAACCACTAATCATGCTTGAAACGCCAGAAATGAGCCAGAGGACCATAACCGTGTCCTAAATGCCAATGCTGTCCAGCCTCAATGGCGCCATGCACATAGCATTTAGCCACAGCTACTGTATTAGCTAGAGTTTCATGCTGTGGACGTAAAGCGGCAATTGCTGCTGAAAGCGTGCATCCAGTACCATGTGTATGAGATGTTTTAATACGCAGACTTTTAAAGCAAACTGGTTCGCAATCCTTTTCCAGCAACCAGTCTATGGCTTCTTCATCTTCACTGAGATGCCCGCCTTTGACCAGTACAGCCTGACAACCTTCATCCAGCAGAATTTGCCCCTGTTCCAGCATTTCTTCATTTGAAGTAGCCATCGTTTTCTGAGTCAGCAACGACAGCTCAAACAAATTAGGAGTAAGTATATCGGCAAGCGGCATGAGCATTTGCTTCATAGCTTGCACGGTATTTTCTATAGAAAGTGCCGAACCAGAGGTGGCTACCATTACCGGATCTAATACGGTAAAAGGCAGATGAAATTGCTGCAAAGACTCTGCAACGACACGTATACTTTCAATATCCGCAAGCATACCGATTTTGAGCGCATCAATACGGATATCCGACATCACAGCCGAACATTGTGCCTCAATCATATCCGGTGTTACCACCATGACCTTTTGCACACCAAAAGTATTCTGTGCTGTTATTGCAGTAATGACACTTGTACCGTAGGCACCGAGTGCGGCAAAAGTTTTTAAATCCGCTTGTATACCTGCACCACCGCCGGAATCCGAACCGGCAATAGTCAATGCACGAGGGTAAGGCTTGGCCAAGGCCATAAGCAACTCCCAAAATAATTTTTATTAGTCAAGGATTTAATTTATATATACATCCTGCAAAAAAAACAAGTCCATACAAATAAACCAATCAGTTTAAACAACCTGGTTTGTAAAGGGAAAAACCGCCAGAAATAGAATATTTGCAATTAAAAACAGAAATTTAATTCAAACAATCAGTCAGTAAAACTGTGTTCCGCATCAGGAAAAATCTTAGCTTTAACTTCCTGTACATAGGCTCTTACAGCAGCCTGAATACTGGTTTGATTGTGCATGAAATTCTTCACAAATTTTGCTGTTTTACCTGGATAAATTCCCAGCATATCATGCATCACCAGTACCTGACCGTCACAATCGACACCGGCACCAATACCTATGGTTGGACAGCTTACAGATGCGGTTACTTTTGCTGCCAGAGCAACTGGCACACACTCCATCAGCACCATATCCGCTCCGGCTTGTGCATGTGCCTGAGCATCGGCTAGCAATTGTGCCGCAGCTTCACCACGACCCTGAACTTTATAACCGCCAAGCGTATGTACTGATTGCGGAGTCAGGCCGATATGTGCACACACAGGAATACCGCGTTGCTGTAAAAAATGCGTGGTTTCAGCGATCCATTCTCCACCTTCCAGTTTTACCATGTGTGCTCCGGCCACCATCAGCCGAACTGCTGCCGCAAAAGCCTGCTCTTTACTTTGTTGATAAGCACCAAATGGCAGATCTGCCAGTATCAGCGCCTGCTGATTGCCTCGCGCCACAGCCGCAGTGTGATAACAAATATCGTCAACACTAACCGGAATAGTTGAGGCTTGTCCCTGCACGGCCATACCCAAGGAATCACCAATCAGCAGTACGTCAACCCCAGCATCGCTCATCAGACGAGCAAAACTGGCATCGTAACAAGTTAGCATAGCGATTTTTTCGCCTGCGGCTTTCATTTTTTTTAAAGTGTGAATGGTATGCATAAATTGATAAATCGAATAATGATATTTATTAGAAAACACGGCCGGTAGTTATACACAGTCTGTTTCTGCAAGGAAACAACAAATTCATCAATCAGTAAAATTGACAAACAAGCGGCCAAATTGATTGTGCGGCAAAATACCACAGACAACCTTTATACCCGAGCAGATTAACAAATATTTTGCTAAAGATAAATTTAACCGGCACGATGATGCGTACGCTTGCCCCCGACATGACTAATAACCCGTATCTGCTTATCCAGCAATCACGCTAAGCAGCATTTTTTTTACGCTTAAATCCAAACCATGCAAATTGTGTGAATGCGTATACTGATTTTCAATCCAATAAACAAAAACTGTACTTTTTTCTACCAAAAAGTACAGTTTCCAAACTGAATAACACATGCATCAGTATGCAAAAAATATCAAACAAACATCATAATGGCATTGATATTTTTTTACCCCGATTAAACTGCGCTGCACACTTAAATAGCAAAATTACTACAGAAAAAACGGCTGAAAATAACTTTCTTACGCAAAAAAATATTCAGCTTCACTCAACAGCAAAACACATCAGTTATTCGCTTAAATTCAAATAATTACGACTTCCCTGCATATTAGCAATGGTATTAAGCAACAACTCAAAATGATCTTCATTACCCAGAAAATCCAGCTCATTGGTATTGGCAATTAGTAATGGAGCATGCTGGTATAAATGGAAAAAACGGCGATATTCAGCATGAATCTGCTGTAAATAACCAGCAGGAAACAAATTAATCATACCATCCTCACGCTGGCGCAGACGCTTGTCCAGCAATTCATCATCCGCTTCCAGATAAATCACTAAATCCGGTACCGGGAATTTAGGCATCACCTTTTGCTTGATTTGCCAATACAACGTCTGCTCTTCTTCACGCAGAATTATCGGTACATATATCTGGTCTTTCTCCAGCAGAAAATCAGCAACAATACGTGAACGCCGTTCATCTTCAGCATAGATAACATTGATGGCTTCACAACGGCGCATCAGAAAATGCATCTCTGTAGCCAGCCCGTGATTGGCAGCATTTAGATAGAATTTTTCTAAAAACGGATTGCTTTCAGGTATCTCTGATAACAGTAAAGCATCAAAATACTGTGCCAGACGACGGCTCAAAGCTGATTTGCCACTGCCAATAGATCCTTCTACGACAATGTAGCGATAATCCATACTTTTCCCCTGACTTAGTTTTGATCGCCGTCAATAATCGTGGCTGCATCCGGCTGTGCTTTGAGTAATTTTGCCGCCAGAGTAGAGGCACTGCCATGAGTACCGATTACATAGTATGGTGCAATAGCAGCTAGTGGGGCCATCACAAATGCGCGTTCATGCGCACTTGGATGAGGCAATTTCAAATCAGGTTCATTAATGGTCTGATGATTGTAATCAATTACGTCCAGATCGATCATGCGTGGACCATTTGGCACATTGCGCACACGTCCCAGCTTATTTTCCAGTTCTAGCATGGAATGTAGCAATACCTGTGCACTCAAAGTGGTATGCACCAAAACCACCGCATTGACAAAATCAGGCTGGTCAGTCAGTCCCACCGGCTTGGTAAGATAAAGTGGTGAAATTGCCTTTACACGGATACCACTAACCTGATTCAATGCAGCCATAGCTGCTTCAACCTGTTTGCGCGGATTTCCTAGATTAGCGCCCAAAGCAATAACCGCTGTTACTGTTTTCATGCTCCCTCCTGCTTGGATTTGTTAGTGCGTTTATTACGATTTCGTTTCGATTTTGTAGAGGTTGTTTTTACCTGCATCGCAGTGTGAATCAGCTCTTCACGCTCTGCATCCGTTCCCTGCTGAAAATTCTGCCACCACTGCACAGTTTCCTGAGCCACTTCGCCAAGATTGGCGCGCAGACACAGAAAATCAAAAGCAGCACGAAAGCGCGGCTGAGCAAGTAGACGATATGGCCGTCCACCGCGCATTATTTCAAATTGCGGTTGCAGAGACCAGATTTCACGCATAGTAACACCATAGCGCTGTGGTACACCCCAGTGTTTATCTATATGCTGACGTTCGGAAGCCATGGCAGCATGCATGGCTCCATTACTGCGCATACCGCGCGCCTGTTGTTGTATCCAAGCTTCACGCATATGCGGCCACAATACTGCCGCCAGTACAAATCCCATGGAAACGGACTTATCCGCACGCAGACGCTCATCAGTATTTTGCAGAGCCAGCGCAGCTATGTGCTCACTGCCGCCTGCTCCAGGCATCAGTGCATCCAAGAGCGGATGAATATTTTTCAAACCCAATATATCCATCTGACGCAGACATGCTTGCGCATAACCACTGAATAAAATCTTTAACACTTCATCAAATAGCCGTGCCGGTGGCTCCCGCTGAAGCAACTGCGCACATTCGGCAATTGGTTTGGATGTCTGTCTATCAACCGTAAATCCAAGTTTGCCTGAGAGTCTGGCTGCACGCAACATGCGAACTGGATCTTCCTGATAACGTTCCTGCGGATTGCCAATCATCACCAGACGACGGTTGCGGATATCCTCCACGCCATGATGAAAATCCAAAATGACCTGTCTATGTGGATCATAATAAAGTGCGTTGGCGGTAAAATCGCGACGCATGGCGTCCTGTTCCAGCGTACCAAAACTTACATCTTTCATAATCCGCCCCAGCTCATTATGGCTACTGACGGCACCACCACGGAAAGTTGTAACTTCAATGGTTTCTGGCCCCACCATGACATGTACAATCGGAAAGCGTCGGCCAATAATGCGGCTGCGTCTGAATAGTTTACGCACCTGTTCGGGCGTGGCATTGGTGGCGACATCATAATCTTTGGGAGACACACCCAATAGCAAATCCCGCACTGCTCCACCTACCACATAAGCCTCATAGCCTTCTTTCTGCAAACGGGATATCACTTTTTCCGCAGCGAAACTCAGCTCATCCGCCTTAATATGATGTTGTGCAAAGGGTATTTCCCGTTTTCTGCCTTTACTGACAGTCTTACGCGGCAAAACCCTGTGTAACCACTTTTTTAGCATAGAAAATACATAAGCTTATGAAAAAATACTCGCGTGCCACAGCAAACACGACCACTAAAACAGCGTAGTATAACCTATCTATTCGTTTCTCATCATTGTTAGCAGACCAAACACGTACAATTCTGCCTGCTTCTTCACCAGTATGGTGCACTTTGTATATAATAATACACCTGTTTCTAAATAACATATGCAAGAAGAAACTTATATGTATAACTATCAGTCTGACACAACCCAATTTCTGAATAAATACTTAAATGAACACCCAGAGGAAGCTCAGGCTCAGATCCAGCATCGTGGCTTGCTGTGGGATGTTCAGCTAAATTCCGAAGATGAAGCAAATTTTGCTGCCGCCAAACTGCCAAAAAAAGGCTATACCTATTTAACCGAATAATCTCCTGCCGACCTGTCATGAGTCAACGAGCTGGTGTGAATAGTCCTGCGCTTAATACTTATCTGGCGGACGTAAATCCCCAAGAGCACCCTTTACTGGTACAACTGCGTGCTGAAACAGCTCGGCACCGCAAAGGAAATATGAGTATTGCGCCCGAGCAGGCACAGTTGATGACATGGTTAGCAACGCTGATACAAGCACGCCATTATCTTGAAATCGGTGTTTTTACCGGCTACAGCAGCACTGCCATGGCACTAGCTTTGCCGGAAAACGGTCACATAACTGCCTGTGATATTAATGTCACTTACACCGATATCGCCCGCCGTTACTGGCAAGAAGCCAATGTCAGTCACAAAATACAGCTTTATTTACAACCAGCCTTGATAACGTTGGATAAACTGATTGCGGCAGGACAAAGCAATCAATATGACATAGCTTTGATTGATGCCGATAAACCGCCAACACCTCACTATTATGAACGCTGCCTGCAATTGGTTCGCTCTGGCGGCATTATTGCCATAGATAATGTACTGCTGCATGGGCGTGTGGCTCAACCTGCAACCACGCACGAACCAGAAAGCGTTCAGATTATGCGTTCATTTAATGCCAGCCTGAAACATGATTCGCGTGTGCAGCCACTAACCATCCCACTGGGTGATGGCCTGACCTTGATGCAGAAAAAATAATAACAATCACCTAGAGGAGAGCAGCACCAAATGTTCTTATTTAATTATCGTTATCTATTGCTGGCTGCACTGGCTATGATAACCATCAGCTCATGCAGTACCATGAGTACCTCCTCTGCCCCTGAAAATACAACTAATTCAGACGCGCCTGCACCGTATACCCTTCAGACAGCAGACCAATTGAGCCAAATGAAAACTCAGATAATGAGTCTGCAAAGTCAGGTAACCAGCCTACAAAATCAATTGAATGATTTACGCCAGCAACAATCAACCCTATCGCGTTATTTAAATGTACATATTCAGCCTGCTCGGGTGAATCCAATAAAAAATACTGGCAATAGCGATAATACAGATGAAGCCCGACGCCTCTACAACGCCGGACTATATGCTCAGAGTATCAGACTTTTAAAAAATGCAGATAGCGGCAGCAATGGCAGCAAGCTGGCACAGGAGCGCATGTGGTTGCTACTACAAAGCCATATGCGTCTAAATAATTGCGAATCGGTTATCAATATCGGCAAACGCTTCAGCAATTTGTTTCCACAAAATAGCCAAACGCCCAATGCCCTATATCAGGTGGCACAATGCCAGACACATTTACAGCAGCAGGATATTGCCCGTACCACCTATCAACGCATTATCAGTAACTATCCCACTAGTAATGCAGCAAATAAAGCCAAGCATCAACTGAAAAAATAATTTACAAACAGAAGAGCAAAACATGAATATTCCTCAAATCGGCATCATCATGGGCAGCAACAGCGATTATCCGGTAATGCAGCAAGCAGAACAGTTTTTACAACAATTCAGCATACCTTATGAAATAAAAGTGGTTTCTGCACACCGCACCCCAGATTTAATGTTTGAATATGCCGAAAATGCACGCTCCAGAGGACTCAAAGCCATTATTGCTGGTGCCGGTGGTGCGGCGCATTTGCCCGGCATGGTAGCCGCGAAAACCACACTGCCAGTACTGGGTGTACCGATTCCAAGCAAATATATGCATGGCGAGGATTCCTTGATGTCTATTGTACAAATGCCCAAAGGGGTACCGGTAGCCACCTTTGCCATCGGCGAGGCCGGTGCAGCCAATGCAGCCCTATTTGCCATTGCAATGCTGGCAAACAACAATCCCCAGCTAGCTCAGAAACTCACGGAATTTCGAGAAAATCAAAGACAAAATGTTTTAGCGATGAATTTACCCAGTCAGCCAGCCTGATAAATCAAGAATTGGCCTGCACTCATGCTAAATAGCGTTTATTTTCTTCCACACAGTTTGCATCTTTAACAGACTCTTTCTGATAATGATCTCTTAATACTGGTCATAGCTGCTGTTTCTAAGCCATAAGAGTGAGAAAATTAGCTACAGTAGCTTTTTAGTATCAGCTTCCTACCAGTCTATAAATAAAAAAGCGGTTGCCACACCATAGCAGCAACCGCTATTAATCTGCAATACCATTATTTTTCGGTACGCAAATCCTTACGCAGAATTTTGCCTACCGCTGATTTAGGCAGTTCTTCACAAAATTCAATGTCCTTCGGTATTTTATATCCGGTCAGATTCTGGCGACAGTATGCAATAATTTGCTCACGTGTCAGTGCAGGGTCACGCTTAACGACAAATAATTTTATCGCCTCACCTGTTTTTTCATTTGGCACACCGATACAGGCTACTTCCAATACCTCTGGCATAGCAGCTACTATTTCTTCAATTTCATTCGGATAAACATTAAATCCCGATACCAAAATCATGTCTTTTTTACGGTCAACTAAACGTACATAACCTTTGGCATCGATTTCTGCCATATCACCGGTAGCGACAAAGCCACGGCTATCCAATACTTTGGCCGTTTCCTCAGGGCGGTTCCAGTAGCCCTTCATTACCTGTGGTCCCTGTACCCACAACTCTCCTACTTCACCTATGCCCAGTACTTTACCGTTGTCATCTCGAATTTCAATATCGGTATTGGATACTGGTAAACCGGCTGTACCCGTGTATTCAGGATTATTTAACGGATTGGCGCACACGCCTGGGCTGGCCTCTGTCAGACCATAGGCATCGATAATCGGCACACCAGTAATCGCTTTCCATTCCTGCGCCACATTTTTCTGCGTCGCCATCCCGCCACCCAAAACCAGCTTCCATGATGAAAAATCAATTTTTTTGAATTCTTCATTATGAATCAGAGCATTGAATAGCGTATTTACCCCGCTCATTACCGTGACACGATTACTTTGGAGTACTTTAACCAGCGCATTGATATCACGCGGATTGGTAATCAGAATATTTTTAGAGCCGGCATTGGCAAATATCATGATATTCACAGTAAGCGAAAAAATATGATAAAGCGGAAGCGGTGTTACTACCACTTCCTGCCCCGGTACCAGATTGGCCTTAATCCACTCTGATGCTTGCTGCATATTGGCAACAATATTTCCATGAGTCAGCATTGCACCTTTGGATATACCTGTTGTTCCACCCGTATACTGCAATAAGGCCAAATCCTCCAGCCCAAGCGGCACTGGCGTAAAGCGCTGCTTTTTACCCAATGCCAGCGCTTGCGGAAAAGTAATGGATTGCGGAATATGAAATGGTTTCACCATTTTTTTGACTTTGCGCAGCATGAAATTCACCAGCGTGCCTTTCATCCAGCCCAACATATCTCCCATACTGGCGACAATTACCTGTTTTAGCGATGTCTGCTCCAGCACTTTTTCCACCGTATGTGCAAAATTTTCCAGCACAATAATGGCCGTCGCACCTGAATCAATTAGCTGATGCGCCAGTTCACGCGGTGTGTACAGAGGATTGACATTAACCACTACGCCGCCAGCCTGCAATACCCCGAACACAGCCACTGGATACTGCAGCACATTCGGCATCATAATTGCCACGCGCTCACCCTTTTGCAGCTTAAGCACATTCTGCAAATAAGAAGTAAACTGATTCACCAAAGTCGCAGTCTGCGTATACGTTAGAGTGGTACCCATGTTAGAAAAACTCGGCTGCGGTCCGAACTTCTTCACACTGGTGTGCAGCACGTCAATAATTGACGAATAAGCACGAACATCCACTTCTGCGCGCACCCCTTCCTGATAACTTTGTAACCAGATTTTTTCCATTATCTTTTTTCCTTTGCAACAATGCGCCTGATTTAATGTGAAGTAAGGGAACATCAGTCTAAACAGACTGTAAAGAAAACATCAAATCAGTACGACTGCATCATTGCTAGCAAGATGATTGCCCAATTATAGGCAATCGGTTGAAATTAAATTAATTATTATTAATACTGTGGCTATCGGTATCGCTGATAATACCACCACCCAAACACATTTCGCCAGCATATAGGACGGCTGACTGGCCTGGTGTCACAGCCCATTGCGGTTCATCAAATACAAGCTCAGCACTGCCGTTATCAAGATAGCGCAAAGTAGCGGAAGCATCCGGCATGCGGTAACGCGTTTTCACTCCGTAGCGACCTTCAGCCGGCTGCTCAGGCGTTGTAAAACTTAGATCGTGCATAATCAGGCTACGGCTGAATAGAAGCGGATGGTTATGCCCCTGTACCACCAAAAGTTCATTTCTTTTCAGATTTTTTCCAGCCACAAACCATGGTTCGCCATCACCGCCGATGCCTAGCCCTTTACGCTGACCCAACGTGTAATACATCAGACCTTCATGTTCACCTACTACTTTTCCTTCCGGTGTGACCATTGCACCCGGATTGGTAGGTAAATATCGTTGTAAAAACTGCCTAAACGGCCGTTCTCCGATAAAACAGATACCTGTGCTGTCTTTTTTCGTTGCTGTCGGCAACTGTGCCTGCTCCGCCAAACAGCGTACTTCAGTTTTTTCAAGTTCGCCCAACGGAAATAATGCTCGTTGCAGCTGATAAGGCTGGAGGCGATAGAGAAAATAGCTTTGGTCTTTGTTTTGGTCGAGCCCTTTAAGCAGATAATGCACACCATCGCGCACCTCTTTGCGGGCATAATGACCAGTAGCAATTACATCAGCACCACCGGCCAGAGCATGGTCCAGAAAACATTTGAATTTAATTTCCGCATTGCACAGCACATCCGGATTTGGTGTGCGCCCTGCCTGATATTCCTGTAGAAAGTAGGCAAAGACATTATCTTTATACTGGCTGGCAAAATTGACAATGTCTATATCCATACCAATCACATCGGCCACTGTAACAGCGTCAAGTGAGTCCTGCTTGATGGAGCAATACTCGTCATCGTTATCGTCTTCCCAGTTTTGCATGAAAACACCGCGCACATCATAACCGCCCTGTTTGAGCAGCAGGGCAGTCACCGATGAATCCACACCACCAGACATTCCAACAACAATGCGTTGAGATAAATCAGCTTTTGTATTCATTTACATTTATCCAAAATCGGCGCCGATTTTGCCACAGCCGGAGCATAGCGACAACTTACAGGCAGCATTAATACTGCATAAGGCTTACTAACCGCCAGCATAAACACACAATACACTGCAATAAACATTAATGTGTTTACACAAGCAAACATCAATTTGAGTAGGAACAAAATAAAAAACACAGGCTGTCATCACTGCGTAATCTGCCTTAAGCAAATTAATCACAATCCCGACAGCCTGTGCAAATGCAAATCAGACTCAGTTCTGATGCAGGCGGTGCAATACTTCATCCCGCCCCAGTAAAGCCAATACCTGATCAATCGACGGCGTTTTGCCAGTACCACAGACTGCCAGCCGCAATGGCATACCCAATTTACCCATTTTAATATTTTCTGCTTCACAGAATGGCGCAAACAAGGCATGTATACTTTCCGCATCCCACTGCGGTAGCTTTTCCAGCTCAGCGGCAAAACGCTGCATTCGTACCGGTGCATCCATATCCCAGTGTTTAGCCACTTCTTTTTCACTCGGTGTGGCTTTGACATAAAAATAGCTACATTCTGAGGCTAGCTGATTCAAATCCTGAGCTCGTTCCTTTACCAAAGCTATTACATCGGTCAAAGCAGGCTGTTCAGCCACCGCAATGCCCTGCTGTTCTAATCGTGGGCGTACCAGTTCAGCCAGACGTGTATCATCACTGGCTTTGATGTGCTGAGCATTCAGCCACAGCAACTTTTCATGGTCGAAACGGCTGGCAGAAGGGCTGACATCCTTTAAATCAAACCATTGCACAAACTGAGCCATCGTGAAAAATTCGTCATCACCATGCCCCCAGCCCAAGCGTGCCAGATAATTCAACAGAGCTTCTGGCAGAATACCCTGTTTATCATAATCCACCACACTAACTGCATCACGGCGCTTACTCATTTTCGCGCCTTTTTCATTCAAAATCATTGGCAGATGTGCATACTGTGGCAGCGTGGCTCCCATAGCACGCAGAATATTAATCTGTTTCGGGGTGTTATTAACGTGATCATCACCACGGATAACCTGCGTAATCCCCATATCATAATCATCTACCACCACACAGAAATTATAGGTAGGGGTACCATCGGCGCGGGCAATAATCAGGTCATCTAAATCTTGATTGGCTATAGCAATATGGCCTTTGACCAAATCATCCCATGCCGTTTCACCAGTCAGCGGCATTTTAAATCGCACTACCGGCTGCACACCCTCTGGTATTGCAGGTAGAGTTTTACCCTCGTCGGGACGCCAGCGCCGGTCGTACCAGAAATGTTCGCCACGTGCTTCTGCTTCCTGCCGCATCGCTTCCAGCTCTTCACGGCTGGTGTAGTCATAATAGGCATGGCCAGAAGCCAGTAGCTCACGCAATACTTCCGCATAGCGGTCAAAACGCTGCGTCTGATAAAACGGACCTTCATCATAGTCCAGACCTACCCAGTGCATTCCATCCAAAATTGCCTGCACCGATTCAGCAGTAGAGCGTTCCAAATCTGTGTCTTCAATGCGTAACACAAATTTACCCTGATGTTTACGCGCAAATGCCCATGAAAACAAAGCCGTGCGCACACCGCCAATATGTAGAAAACCGGTAGGACTGGGAGCAAAACGAGTACGTATCATGATAACCATTTCAGACGCAGAAAAACCGCTATTGTACGCGTAAGCCAGCCTGAACAAAACCCGTTCATGCTATGCTTGCTATTGCTACCCATAAGCTTTGGAAAGGCGGAATCTTTATGACAACACCGAAACATCTGGCTGTTTACTACACTGGCGGCACCATCGGCATGCAGTCCACTCCTGCCGGATTAGCGCCGGCAAACGATCTGCCGCGTCTGGCCGCCCCCATCTTTCAGGAATTTAGTGAAGAAGTACATTGTGATTGGTTTATCAGCGACCCCTTGATTGATTCGTCTGCCATTACCTTGAGCAACTGGCAACATTGTTTAGAATGGATAGACAGCAAAGCTACAGATTATGATGGTTTGCTGATTCTGCATGGTACTGACACCATGGCTTATACTGCCAATATCATCGCACTGGCACGGCCACAGCTAGGTATTCCTCTTATCTTGACTGGCGCTATGCTGCCACTAGCAGCTGATAACAGCGATGTCCCACTGAATCTGCGCACAGCATTGGCCGCGTTTAGCTTACGCGATTTTAATCAGACTGCTATCGCATTCAACGGCCAGCTCTGGCCAGCAATTGGCAGTGTAAAAATCAGTACCGAGCGGCCGGAGGCTTTTGCCAACCCACAATTTGGTACACTGGCACAATGGTCGGCTACCGAAGGTTGGTTTAACACTAACCTTCCAGCCACACCCCCCTCTACTGCACCGGCAAGCTACGGCATTAGCAACACCGTTCGAATCCATTGTTTTACCCTTACGCCGGGAGCCAATCTAGACATGATTAGCGCCAGCCTAAATCAAAACGCGCCGGACGGAGTGGTACTGCAAAGCTACGGCAATGGCAATACACCAACTGATGCAAGCTTTCTGGCAGCCATTCGACACATCAGTCAACAATCCATACCGGTATTAAATATCAGCCAAGTTTTGCAAGGCAACGCCTCCGCAGTTTATGCCCAAGGAAATGAACTGCGCGCTGCTGGCGTGATTAATGGCGGTAAATGCAACCTGGAAACCGCTGTAGCCATTCTGACTCTTGCCGCTAGCAATCATTGGAGTAAAGAAAAAATTGAAAATCTCTTAGAAGAGCAGCAGCTGATTTAAACGGTTCTACTATGGAGCAGGATAATTTGTCGAAACCAACTTGTTATCCTGCATATCCCGATACACTAAAAAAAATATTATATTTGTTTTTATCTTAATAACATTATTAATAAAAAAATTTTTTGATTAACAAATAAAATCCTCTATTTTCATTCTCATGTATTTCCACTATCACCTGTATCCTGTTTGAAATATTATTATCAAGCATTTATATTCACTATTTAATTTATATATTAACAATTTAACTGATCGCGCTTTACATATTAAACAGCCATTGGGTACCAGCTTTTACAATGTATCAGCAGATATGTGATATAACACTTTTATTTCAGTATAGATAAATTAAACGTGGAAGAAAAAATTAGTTTAAAACAAAAGGCCTATATTATTCTTGGTTCTTTTCTGGTGGCCGCATTCATTATTGGTATTGCCGGTGCGCTACAGGCACCCACTCTCAGCCGTTATCTGGCGAAAGAAGTGCAAGCTAACCCCTATCAAATTGGCCTATTTTATTCAGTCAATGCCATTGCTGGTATTGTTGTGAGTTTTCTTCTGGCGCAATATTCTGATAATAAAGGTATCCGCCGCAATATTATTTTATTCTGTTGTCTGATGGGCATCGGTAACTGTATCACCTTCGCTTTTTCACGCCACTATCTATTACTTATATCTGTGGGTATCTTTTTTTCCGCATTTACGTCAGCTGCGATGCCGCAGATTTTTGCTTCAGCACGTGAATATACCGACCATACCGGACGTAATGTCGTTGTATTCAACGGCATACTCCGCGCCCAGTTATCATTAGCATGGGTTATCGGACCGCCCTTATCCTTTACATTGGCAGTTAAATATGGTTTTACCACCATGTATCTGAGTGCAGCGGCTATGTTCTTGGTTGCCCTACTAATTATTTTTATGTTTTTTCCTGCTATCAGACATTCTGCTCCAGTCAGCAAACCTTCAGAACCAAAAGAAAAAATATTTCGCAACCGCAACGTGATGTTTTTATTTATCGCTTCAATCAGCATGGGCACAGCCAATATGATGTATTTAATTGACATGCCGCTGTATCTGAACCAGATTTTACCATCCGCCCCATCCCTGCCCGGACATTTAATGGGCGTAGCCGCAGCCATTGAAATTCCGGCCATGCTGGTGGCTAGCATGCTGGTACCGCGTTTTGGAAATAAAAACCTAATTTGCTTTGCCGTAATATGTGGCATCATTTTCTATATAGGCATGATTATCAGTCAGAAAGAATGGATTCTGATTGCGCTACAACTATTCAATGGCCTGTTTATCGGTATTGTAGCCAGTATTGGACTGATATATTTTCAGGACCTGCTGCCTGGGCGGACAGGAGTAGCCTCAACACTATTTAATAACTGTATTTCGTGCAGCATTATTCTGGCCGGTATGTTGCAAGGCACCGCTTCTGCCAATTTTGGTCATCATTTAATTTATATCCTTGCTTTAATCATGGTATCGGTTTCCCTGATTTTCTGCCTAATAATTACCAATCCGGTACATAAGACCAAACACCTAAAAAATTGATTCATACATCCTGAGCCATTTCTGGCCATCTTTCAGGCTGAACTCAACGGTTCAGCTTTTTTACAGCATATACGTAAACCAAGATTTTTGTATGGCGAGCGTTCATCAGAAAAAATAATATATGCATAAATTAAGCAATTAAATAACCATATTAAATCAGTTTGTAATATTAATTACCAACATTAATACAGATAAAATTATATAATTCCACTCATTCAGCATTTAAAACCATAATTTTTGCACATGCATCTTTCAGCTGCATTGACAGTGCAAATTTAATCCCGTAACTTATCAAAAAAATCCAAATCTTCTTTTTGGTTAAATAAATACAGTCAGTTAGTGACATAGTTACATCGCATTACCCTACTTTCTGTAAGCGAAAACACCAGCTCAGGCCGGTCTACATTTTTCTGGAGAGAATTTTATGAATCAAACAAGCAACGTGCGTCAGCGCCAGCTGGCTGCCGCCCCGCGTGGTGTTGGCTTTATGTGTGACTTTTATATTGATCACGCTAAAAATGCCGAATTTTGGACACCAGAAGGCAAACGTTATATTGATTTTGCCGGTGGCATCGGCGTCCTCAATACCGGCCACCTACATCCTAAAGTACAACAGGCTGTGGCCGACCAGTTGCAGAAATTTTCTCATACCTGCTTTAATACCGTGCCGTATGAGCTGTATGCCAAAGTCGCCGAAAAAATCAATGCACGTGCGCCCATCTCCGGCGATAAACGTACAATGTTTGTTACTTCCGGTGCCGAAGCAGTAGAAAACGCCATCAAAATTGCTCGAGCCTATACCAAACGGCGCGGCGTCATTGCTTTCAATGGTGCTTTTCATGGCCGTACCAATCTAACCATGGCTTTAACCGGTAAAATTGCCCCTTATAAAGTTGATTTTGGGCCATTTCCAGCCGACATCGTTCATGCGCCCTATCCCAACGCTTTACATGGCGTGAGCATAGAGGATGCCCTTCATGGTCTGCATAATATTTTTAAATGCCATCTGGCCGCCAGCGACGTTGCAGCTATCATCATCGAAGTAGTACAAGGTGAAGGAGGCTTCAATGTTACCCCAAATGAATTCCTGCGCGCTTTACGACAGCTAGCAGATGAACACGGCATTGTGCTGATTTTTGATGAAATCCAATCTGGTTTTGCCCGTAGCGGCAAGCTGTTCGCCACAGAATGGACAGGTGTTGAACCCGATTTAATGACTATTGCCAAATCTCTGGCCGGTGGATTTCCCTTATCAGGCGTAGTGGGCAAAGAAGTTATTATGAATGCACCTGTAGTCGGTGGTCTGGGTGGTACCTATGCAGGTAGCCCGCTGGGTCTGGCTGCGGCTGATGCAGTGATCGATGTGATTGAAACCGAAAAATTGTGTGAACGCGCCACAGTGCTGGGCAACCGTTTAAAGGAACGCTTCAACAGTCTGAAACAAACCATACCGGAAATTGCCGAAGTACGCGGCCCTGGCTCCATGGTTGCACTGGAGCTAGTGAAAGCAGGCACGTCCGAACCCAATGCCGAAATGACCAAAAAAGTTCAGCAGTTAGCACTTGAAAATGGACTGATGATTCTCACTTGCGGCCAGTACTATAACGTCATCCGCTGCCTGTACCCGCTCACCATTGAAGACAATGTATTTGATGAAGCACTAAACATACTTGAAGCAGCTGTGCGTCAGGCTCAATAATAACTACTCACAAGCTGCCGGTGCTCACCGCATATTTGGCAGCCTGTAATGTCTGATACAGTTAATTTGGAAAAAAAATTATGCAACTGCATGATCCTGCACTTTTAAAAACCCAATGTCTGATAAATGGCCAATGGGTAAATGCTGATAACAGCGCTGTTATTTCAGTTATAAATCCGGCCAACGGACACAATCTGGCCGATGTACCACGCATGGGCGCCGCAGAAGCAGAACGTGCTGTCGCCGCGGCACAGGCTGCCTTGAAACCATGGCAGGCCAAATCAGCCAAAGAACGCAGTAATCTGCTGCGCCGCTGGTTTGAGCTGATGATGCAGTATCAGGAGGATTTAGGCATTATCCTAACCTCAGAACAAGGCAAACCTTTAGCCGAAGCCAAAGGTGAAATTGCCTATGGTGCATCTTATCTAGAATGGTATGCCGAAGAAGCCAAACGCATTTACGGCGACACCATACCAGCACCATCCAAAGACAAACGCATTATGGTACTCAAGCAGCCGGTAGGTGTGTGTGCCGCGATTACCCCGTGGAACTTTCCCAATGCCATGATTACGCGCAAAATTGCGCCGGCGCTGGCTGCTGGGTGTACTTTTGTTATCCGTCCTGCATCACAAACCCCGCTCTCTGCACTGGCTATTGCCGAACTAGCTCAACGTGCTGGCATTCCTGCCGGCGTAGTAAATGTTATCACTGGCAGCTCAAGTGAAATCGGCAAAGTACTTACCGAAGACGAACGGGTGAAAAAATTCAGCTTCACCGGTTCCACCGAAGTAGGCCGCAAACTGATTGCGCAATGTGCCGGCACCGTGAAAAAAGTTTCCATGGAGCTGGGCGGCAATGCACCATTTATCGTATTTAACGATGCCGATATCGATGCCGCCGTTGAAGGCGCAATGATTTCCAAATTCCGAAATGCCGGCCAGACTTGTGTCTGTGCCAACCGTTTATACGTACAAAGCGCAGTTTACGATGAGTTTGTCAGCAAACTGGCTCAGGCCATCGCTAAACTGAAAATCGGCAATGGGCTAGAACAAGATGTCACTGTCGGTCCCTTGATTGACGCCAGTGCTGTAAACAAGGTTCAAGAACACATTGCTGACGCAGTAAGCAAAGGTGCAGAAATTGTAACCGGAGGTACTGCAGACCATCACGGCGAACTCTTCTTTCAGCCCACCCTGCTGAAAAATGTGACACAGGCAATGAAAGTGGCACGTGAAGAAACCTTCGGTCCGTTGGCACCGGTATTCCGCTTCGACAACGAAGAAGAAGTGGTCAGCTGGGCAAACGATACAGAATTCGGACTGGCCAGCTATTTTTACAGTCGAGACATCGGCCGTATCATTCGTGTCAGCGAAAATCTGGATTATGGCATGGTAGCCATCAATACCGGCCTGTTGTCGAATGAAGCTGCTCCATTTGGTGGCGTCAAACAATCAGGCCTTGGACGTGAAGGGTCCAAATACGGCATTGAAGATTACCTAGAAATCAAATACATATTACTGGCCGGTATCGATCAGTAAATTCTGAATCTGCGGCAGCATCCTTTCATGCTGCCGCATTCCCCGCTGCAATTATAAAAATCCTGAATGCTTTGCATAAATCAGGAAGACTTTTTGCGGGTTGCAATTGACTTAATTAAGTCAGTCCAGCACTTATTCTTTTAGAGGAGAAAACATTGAGTACATCATCAACATTAAAAAATGGACTGAAATCCCGTCACTTGACCATGATATCTATAGCTGGCGTAATTGGTGGCGCCCTTTTTATCGGTTCGGGTTCAGTAATTTTTCATACCGGTCCGGCTGCCATATTGGCTTATGCTGCTGGTGGTCTATTGGTGATGCTGATTATGCGAATGCTCGGTGAAATGGCCGTGGCTCATCCTGACAGTGGCTCTTTTTCCACATATGCCGATATTGCCATCGGCCGCTGGGCTGGATTCAGTATTGGCTGGCTTTACTGGTATTTTTGGGCTCTACTAATGGGCTGGGAAGCTTATGTAGCCGGTAAAATTCTTAACAACTGGTTTCCGCTGATACCCATTTGGGGCTACATGCTGGCAGTAACCATCGCATTAGTCATCATCAATCTAATGGATGTTAAAAATTACGGCGAATTTGAATTCTGGTTCGCCCTTATCAAAGTAGTCGCCATTGTTCTATTTCTGATTATAGGTAGTCTGGCCATCATGCATTTATGGCCATGGGGACAGGCAGATGCACAAGGATGGTCGCATTTAACCGGTCAGGGCTTTATGCCCAATGGCATCTCATCCGTGGTTACCGCACTGCTTGGGGTTATGTTTGCTTATATAGGAGCTGAAATCGTTACTGTTGCCGCTGCTGAATCCAGCCATCCAGCTACAGAAATCCGCAAAGCAACCAAATCTGTAGTCTGGCGCATTATTCTGTTTTATGTAGGTTCAATTTTTATCACCGTGTGCCTGATTCAATACAACGACCCACATCTGAAGGATGCCACTTGGGGCACATACAGCGTGGTACTTACTTCTCTCGGTATTCCACAGGCACGTCACATTGTTAACTTCGTTGTACTTACATCCGTACTCAGTTGTTTTAATTCCGCTCTATACACCTGCTCACGCATGCTCTATTCATTAGCCAAACGCGGCGATGCCCATCAAATAATGGCCTATACTTCAAAAAACGGCAGCCCACAAATTGGCGTATTAGTATCCTGTGTCTTTACCTTATTGGCCGTATACCTTACCGCCACAGCTAAAATGAATGTTTACGACGTATTGATGACCGCTACCGGCACCATTGCTCTGTATGTCTATCTGGCCATTAGCTTCTCACAATTATTTCTACGCAAAAAATTGGAAAAACAGGGAAAAATCATTAGTTTTAAAATGTGGTGCTTTCCTTGGCTCACCTCTTTGGTTATCGCTCTAATTATTGCATCCATCATCACCATGATATTTGAAGGCACCTATAAATATGAAGTAATCTACACCAGCATACTGGCAGGCGTCATCCTGCTGATGGGTATGTTGGCTCAGGTATTCAAAATCGGCAGCAACCGAACCCGTATTGAATAAACCAAATCGACATCCCATGCAGAAAATTTAATAATCTGAAAAATATTGATACAGCTTAACCGAACTAAATAAATTGTGAATTTATTTACCATCACCAGCTGCAATTCAGTACACTATTCATTTTCAGATTTAAACTGAGCACAATGATTACACAAGAACAATGTCAGCAATGGGATGCTAAAGACACACTGGCAATATTTAAAAACCAGTTTGAATTACCACAAGGGGTCATCTATCTGGATGGTAATTCTCTCGGTGCCAAGCCCCGTCAGGCCACTGAGCAAGCACAGGCTGTAATTAATCAACAATGGGGCACAGACCTGATTAATAGCTGGAACAAAGCCGGCTGGTGGGATTTGCCGGTGCGGCTTGGCAACAAAATCGGCCAGCTCATAGGGGCTAGAGAAAATGAAACCGTCGTTACAGATACCACCAGCCTTAATCTTTTTAAAGTACTGGCAGCCGCGGTCGATATTCAGCAACAAAAAGACAACCGCCGTAAAATCATTATTGCCGAACGTGATTCCTTCCCCACAGATATCTACATGATTGAAGGATTCATGGCGCTGATTAATCAGGGCTATCAACTCCAATTAATCGATACACCGGCTGATCTGGCCGATAGCATTAATCAGCATACTGCCGTGGTTGTGCTGTCACATGTCAATTATCGTACCGGCTACCTGCACAACATGGCATCCACCAATGAACTTGTTCATAGCCATGGCGCACTGCTTATTTGGGACTTATGTCATTCCATAGGTGCCGTACCCATTGATTTAAACAGCAGCAATAGCGACTTTGCCATAGGCTGTACCTATAAATACCTAAATGGTGGCCCCGGTGCACCTGCCATGCTATGGGTGCATCATCGCTATCAAACCGCATTCAGCCAGCCATTATCAGGCTGGTGGGGACACGAAAAACCGTTTGATATGGCAGTTAGCTATACACCGGCGGACAATATTCGCCGTTACCTCTGTGGAACACAGCCCATAGTCTCCATGAGTTTGATAGAGTGTGGCGTTGATATTTTTCTGCAAACCGATATGCAAGCCGTACGACACAAATCGCTGCAACTGACTGATTTACTCATCAATCTCACTGAGCAGGAATGTGCCGGCCTCGGACTTACCTTGATTACCCCGCGCAAACATGAGCATCGCGGCAGTCACGTTAGCCTACGCCATCCACATGGTTATGCCATCGTTCAGGCACTGATTGCGCGCGGGGTAATTGGTGACTATCGCGAACCCGAAGTAATCAGGCTCGGCGTCACACCGCTATACCTGAGCTATACCGATATTTGGCAGGCTGTTCAGCATTTGAAACAAGTATTGATCAATCAGGAATGGGCACAGCCTAAGTTTCATACACGTGGACAAGTAACCTGATAGACCATTCTTTCATTCAGACAGCTAAAAGCCGAGCGTGAATCTTCTGCTCGGCTTGTGCATCTCATCCTAAGGAAAAAAGATGAGCAATTTCGAGCGTATACAGTCGCGGGAAACCGGCCTGCATAAAAAACTATCTGCCAGCCAGATGAGCATGATTGCCATTGGCGGTGCCATTGGTACCGGCTTGTTTTTAGGCAGCAAATTTGCTATCGGCTTTGCCGGCCCTGCAGTAATTATCAGCTATACCCTTGGCGGACTAATTGCATTGGCACTTATGGGCTGTCTGGCAGAAATGACCGTCCAGCACCCAACATCCGGCTCATTTGGCGCTTATGCTGAATTCTATCTGCACCCACTGGCCGGCTTTCTGGTACGCTACAGTTACTGGGCTTGCATCGTATTAGCCGTAGGTACAGAAGTCACCGCCATTGCCGAATACATGAAATTCTGGTTTCCGCAAGTAGATTCATGGATATGGATAGCCCTGTTTTCCTGCTGTTTGATTGGCGTCAATGCTTACAGTGTTAAAGCATTTGGTTCAGTAGAGTACTGGTTCTCAACCATTAAAATATTTGCCATCATAGTATTCATTTTGCTGGCAGTGGCTGTATTGGTATCACAAGGCAGTATCATCCGCATTGAGCACAATCTGTTTGGCTATGGCTTTGCCCCGCACGGATTTTCGGGTATTTGGACAGGAGTGATTATTTCGATATTCAGCTATCTGGGCATCGAAATGATTGCCATTGCCGCCGGAGAAGCCACTCACCCCGAGCAAGCAGTAAAAACAGCTTTCAAAGGTACACTGGCGCGACTGTTGATTTTTTACTTACTTGCTCTCAGTCTGATAGTAATGCTGGTACCATGGCAGGAACTAATCAAAACAGGTAGTACCAGCCCTTTTGTCACTGTCATGCAAAACGTCGGCATCCCGTATGCAGACAGCATCCTTAATTTTATTGTTATCGTGGCCGCACTTTCTGCAATGAATAGCATGCTCTACATCGCCACACGTATGATGTTCAGCCTGTCTCGCGCCAACGAAGCACCACAAATTCTCGGTAAAGTGAAAAGCAACGGTGTGCCATTGAACGCGCTGGCTTTATCTTCTGCGGGGATTGCTGTAGCGGCACTGGTATATATGTTTAAACCGGAAAGCGCTTTTCCAGTAATGATAGCGTTATCTATGTTTGGTGCTTTGTTCAGTTGGGGCGCCGTATTTTTGACCCATCTGTGTTTTCGTATCCGTATGCAGAGACAGCAGCAGACATTAAAATTTCGTGTACCCGGATTTCCTTATATTACGCTGGCCGGTTTAATATCCATCATCAGTATTCTGGTAACCACATGGTTTACACCGATTTTCCACGCCACTCTTCTATTTGGTCTTCCTTTTCTAGTGTGCTTAGTACTAGCCTATCTCATTCAGGCCTGTCATAAAAAAAGCACAGCGAAGTAAACCTTTCCTATTCAAATACAAAAGCAGCTTCGAGGCCTTACTCTGAAGCTGCTTTTTTATTTCTTAAACATTACCACATATTATTACAAATAGATAAAAATAATTTTCTTAATATACTAAATAAAAATATGCTTTTCAAAGGCAATATAATGAACAATATTTGCATATTTATCTAAAAAATTGTCATTACTACTTCAGCACAAACTTATCATTTATTCAAAATATATAATTTGACTATTTATTTTCTGAGAAAATAGAATCAATAAATATATGAGGGAAATCTATACCGAATAAATATCAGCTAAAGTTTCACAATCATGAGTAGAGTATTATTCAGTCAGCTTAAAACACTCCTTCGAATATATTAAAAGATTTGGATTTCTTCACCCGGTGTAAATAATAAGCCGGATTGGCAAGTGTCATTGAGCTAAACATATTTACAAATATTATAATCGAATTTTTTCCACCAATAGCAGAAAGAAAAAAATCAATAAATATTAAGAGAAACAACAAGACAATAGCTTTTCGCCACATGCCTGTACATAAAAAATACAGTGGACCGAAAAATAATGAACCTATATTATTTGCTAATATAAAACGCTTACCCATAGGTAAAGCTTTAAATGCCTCTTTAAATCTTGATGCATTTTTACGTTCAGGCAAACCATTTTCTTCATAAAATTCAAATCTGAACTGCCAAGCTTTGCTCAAGCCCCAATTAGCAAAATCAAAATTTTCCTTACTAGTGTTATCCATCAAGACTCCTACAACTATTGTTAAAAAACAGATTTAATCATTACTTTCATAAAAAAATAATATCGTAAATTAACTAATTTTTCAATTTATCCTTTTTTTCAATTAGCATATATTCGAAATTTCAGTTCAAATAAAATAGAATTTATAGCTAGAAAAATTAATTATTTAAAGTAACTGCCAAAATCTGCTTCAAAACATTTGAATATTTAATACATACTTGCCAATGCAATTAGCATTAATAAATATTATATTTAAGGTTTAAAAATTACTTAGACATAAAAAAAGCTGCCTTAAATAAGGCAGCTTAAACTAAAAAGCCTATTACTGATTCATCGTTAGTAACAAATGATTCATACGTTTCACAAATGCAGCCGGATTTTCCAGCTTACCACCCTCAGCCAACAGTGCCTGGTCATACACCAGCTCAGCCAATTCATTACGCTGAGCTTCGTCTTGTTCCACAGCAATTTTCTTAATCAGCGGATGTTCGGGGTTAATTTCCAACGTAGGTTTCGTATGCGGAATTTGTCCGGCAGCACCCGAAGCCTCAAGCATACGTGCCAGATGCTGGCTCATATCATGCTCACCTACTACCAAACAGGCTGGACTATCTGTCAGCCGTGCCGTTGCCCGCACAGCTTCCACCTTATCGCCCAGAGCAGTCTTGATCTGTTCTACCAATTCTTTATTGTCTTCTTCGGTTTTAGCCTGTGCCGCTTTTTCTTCCTCATCGGCCAAATTACCCAGATCCAGTGAACCTTTGGCCACACTCACCAGAGCCTTACCATCAAATTCCGGCAGACTATTTACTACCCATTCATCCACACGGTCAGTCAGTAGTAATACCTCAACACCTTTTTTCAAGAAGATTTCCAAATGTGGACTGTTTTTTGCTGCGGCATAACTATCGGCGGTAATGTAATAAATCTTTTCCTGACCTTCCTTCATGCGGCCAATATAATCAGCTAATGAAACATTTTGCTCACTACCATCATTATGGGTGGAAGCAAAACGACACAAACCAGCAATCTTTTCCTTATTACTGAAATCTTCAGCAATACCTTCTTTCAGCGTATTCCCGAAAACCTGCCAGAACTCAGTATATTTTTCCGGCTGGTTTTTCTTCAAATCTTCAAGCAATGACAAAACTTTTTTCACACTACCAGCACGAATCGCATCCAGATCACGGCTTTCCTGCAGAATTTCACGTGATACATTTAGTGGTAGATCACTGCTGTCTATCACTCCACGGATAAAACGCAAATAAGAAGGCATTAGCTTTTTCGCGTCATCCATAATAAATACACGTTTCACATACAACTGCACCCCATGCTTCGGTTCACGTTCATATAAATCAAATGGTGCATGTTTAGGGATATACAGCAAACCCGTATACTCATGTCGGCCTTCTACCCGAAAATGAGTCCATGCCAACGCATCATCATAATCATGTGAAACATGACGATAAAATGTCTGATACTGCTCATCACTGATATCATTTTTCGGGCGTTGCCACAGCGCCTGCGCCTGATTCACCACCTCCAGCTCATCAGACAGTTTTACATTACCTTCTTCATCATATTCCGGTGCTTTCTTCATATAAATCGGCACAGAAATGTGGTCACTGTAAGTTGTCACAATGCGACGCAAAGTCCAGTCAGACAACAAATCCTTCTCATCTTCTTTCAGATGTAAAATCACATCAGTACCACGAGAAGCCTTACTAATCGGCTCAACAGTAAATTCACCGTCACCGGCACTTACCCAGCGCACCCCTTCATTTTCAGCCACACCGGCTTTACGACTTTCCACAGTTACGCTGTCGGCCACAATGAAAGCAGAATAAAAGCCCACACCAAACTGGCCAATCAAATTGGCATCTTTCTTATCATCACCTGTCAGCTTTTCCAAAAACGCTTTGGTACCAGATTTGGCAATCGTACCCAGATGCTCAATCACATCTGCTTCACTCATACCAATACCATTATCAGAAACCGTAATCGTTTTGGCTTCCGCATCCGCAGTTACCGTGATTCTGAATTCAGCATCATCACCGAGCAAAGAAGCATTATTCAATGATTCAAAGCGCAACTTATCGCAGGCATCGGCCGCATTGGAAATCAGTTCACGCAAAAAAATCTCTTTATTGCTGTACAAAGAGTGAATCATCAACTGTAACAACTGCTTAACTTCAGTCTGAAAACTGTGTGTTTGTTTCATAATTGTTCTCGAATTACCCAAAAATAATTGTTGTCTAGTAAAAATAAGGGCAGCCCGATTCAGTTTCAAGCCAAACAGCTAATCAAATCCGCAGCATTCTAAAGTATAAAATTCCACGGTTCACAAACAGAAAATACCCCTGTACTCGTTTCACACAAAACTAATTGCTACAATATCACCTTTACACAAGTCTACCAAAACAGACACAACATCATGAACACACATCACTGTCTGCCTGATACAAGGGCATTTCCAACTGATCCAGTCAAAAACGACCTGCTCATGCATGCAGCCAGCTTGGCCAACCCCACATCCAAAGCACAGACCACCCTTGCCCGCGAAAGCCTGCATGTAGAAATCAGCCGCATGCTGGCTCAAAATCATTACACTAACCTCGCCGTAGCCTTGTCCATGGCAGCCAGCAGCAAGATATACAACATCCTCTGGGAAAGCCTAGAAAACGTCTTACAGGCACACACCCCAACAGAAGTACAATGGCTCGCACTGCCTGTTATCGTTGTAGGTGGAGCCAAAGAAAATATTTGTCTTCCCGACACCATCCCAGTAACTGCCATAGCTGAAATCTTTAAAAACCAACCATGGACAGACGCATGGCAAACCATCCAATGGGCACCACACCTCATCAATGACACCACCCTGACCCACATCAAAGCCAATCAATGGTTCGCTGCCAAGCAAAATCCACAAAGCGCTGCAGAATTTCTCGGCCAGCTGCCGCACACCCCGCTTATAGTGGAAACAGGCCAATCAGTACAAGTATTTTACGCACTTGGCTTTGCCGGCTCAGACATCCTACCAGCCCTCAGCCATCAGCTAGCAGATACCGCCCTACCCCTGATGCAGGTTTGGCAAACCCATCTAGCTAGTGCCGGAGCCACATTATTTACTAATCCGCTGCCACCGCAATCACCACTCAATGCCTTACGCAGCGGCAGTGCCATGCGTTTGCGTATGGCATGTGATGTATTTACCACCAATGCCATCCGTTCTATTCGCTTGCAAAGCCCGCGCGTGGGCGTGGTTATCGCAGCACAAGATGGTGGCAATATCCTGTTTGGATTCAACGCTACCGACAGCGCATTCGAACTTCAGCCGCAGATTTTCCGCTGGCCGCTTACTCAAGCGGATGATATCGACACCATCGTACAAAATTTCATAGATTTACTGGCCGAATGCCATGTTGAAAACATCCACCTGCTGCATGAGCCCATCAGTGCGCAAGCACAACTACCCAGCTATGCCCAATCTATCAACATGATCGGGCATAATCCATTATTTCCGCGGAGTCATTGACATGCCGGCCACCAAAGTATTATTTGTCTGTTTAGGTAACATCTGCCGTTCACCCATGGCCGAATACATCCTGCGCAAACTCGTAGCAGAAAAAGGGCTGAGTGAACAAATTGAAATAGCCAGTGCCGGTACATCCGGCTGGCACAACGGCCAAGACATGCATCAAGGCACAAAACAAATTCTCAGTGCTCATAATATCAACAGCGATGGATTTCAAAGCAGCGAGGTCAGGCCAGAAGATATCGCCATTTACGATCATATCATCGCCATGGATGACAAAAATCTACATGATTTAGCCCGTATTTTCGGCGATAGCCGTCCAGACAAAGTTTACAAAATTACCGACTTGCTACCAGAAAGTGAATACGATTATGTCCCCGATCCTTATTTCAGCGGCAATTTTAGCGAAACCTACACCATCATCCATGCAGGCTGCATTGCATGGTTAAATCATTGGCAACGCCAACATATACAAAAACTCTAGCTTGCTTCATCTCAATACAAACCATAGAGCAGCCTACTCAATAAAAAAGCAATATGGTAAAATTAATACCATATTTCAATTATTTGATGGCGTTCAAACCTGCCAAAGCCAAAAGCTTTGGCATTGTTTTGATACATAAAATCATCATAGAAACAAGGATTTTAAAATGGCAGGACACAGCAAGTGGGCCAATATCCAGCATCGTAAAGGGCGTCAGGATGCCAAACGCGGCAAAATCTTCACCCGCCTGATTAAAGAAATTACCATTGCCGCCAGACTAGGTGGTGGTGATCCATCAGCCAATCCGCGTCTGCGTCTGGCAATGGACAAAGCCACCGATGCCAACATGCCTAAAGACAATATTCAGCGTGCCATAGACAAAGGCACTGGCAATCTCGAAGGTGTCGAATATGTAGAACTGCGCTATGAAGGGTATGGTACAGGTGGTGCTGCAGTGATGGTAGACTGCCTCACCGACAACAAAACCCGTACCGTAGCCGATGTACGCCATGCCTTTACCAAGCACGGCGGCAATCTGGGTACAGATGGTTCTGTAGCCTTTCAGTTTGCTCATCAGGGCTATTTACTCTTTAGCCCCGACGTTGATGAAGATAGCCTCATGGAAGCCGCCCTCGAAGCCGGTGCGGATGATGTAATCATACAGGAAGACGGTTCAAAAGAAGTCATTACAGAGCCTTATCAGTACAGCAGCATCAAAGAAGCACTCGAACAGGCAGGATTTCATGCTGCTGACGGCGAAGTCACCATGCGTCCGGTCAACGAAACGGTACTAGAAGGTGAAGAGGCAGAAAAAATGCAACGCTTACTTGATGCTCTCGAAGATCTCGACGACGTTCAGAACGTCTACACCACCGCGGTACTGGAAACCGAATAAGGCCAAACGGACTGCTATCCAGTCCGTTTTTTCTTACCTCCCCTCAACAGGCACAAAACGCTCAGATTCATGCAAGCCACTACCCAATTTTTTCAAACTGCTTCTGCCGGAGAATGTGCCGAAGTTCTCGATTTTTGGTTAAATGAATGCAGCATAGATGAAGCACCGGATACAGCAACCATACAGCAATGGCAACAGCTATTTTTACAGCGCGGCAATAAATTCATTCGCCTTGCATCTTTGTGCCAGCAATGGCTCAGCGAAGCAGAATCCCGATGAAAACTACCCTTTATTTCAACAAATGGCTGCTCATTGCCATCGTGTGGTTTCTAGCTAGCATTTATTTTCTGTTTTTCAAATCCAGCGGCAATCCTGTGCCTATTCCACAGTTCGATAAAATCTGCCACTTCGGCCTGTTTTTTGGCCAATTCTGGTTATTGGCCAAAGCCTATTTCAGTGCTGGCCTCACCATACCCCAACGTCTGCTTCTCATCAGCGCCATTATCTGGGCAGCCACCAGCGAAATAATTCAAGCACTGTTTACCACTCGCAATGGCGATATAATGGATGCCATTGCCGACCTTAGCGGTGCCATACTCGCACTATGGCTGGCTCAACAAATACAAACTGCTCGCCGTAACGGCAGCAGGGAGAAATACTAATAATGGATACTGACATCAACGTTTACCGGCAGCGACGCCAACATGTACTTAGTCAAATTGGCGAAGATGGAGTGGCTATTATTTTTGCCGCACCCGAACAAAGACGCAGTAACGACACCGAATACCCTTACCGACAGGATAGCTATTTTCATTATCTCACCGGTTTTCCCGAACCTGGTTCAGCCCTGATTCTCAACGGGCGCGAGCACAGCGCTACCTTACTGTGCCGCAACAAAGACCCCGAACATGAAATCTGGAATGGTTTTCGCTATGGCTACAGCGCTGCGCGCGAAGTATTTGCGTTTGATTGCGCCGATGACATCAGCCAGTGGCCGGCTTACCTCAAAAAAGCCCTGTCCGGCCATCGCCACCTGTTTGCCCTCTGGGGACTCTATCCCGACAATGATTCGAAAGTGCAGGAAGTATGGTATGAAATTGCTCGCATAGCTAATTACCGCAAAACCAACGGCAGCACAATCGCACCTGAGAGCATGGTGAATCTTGCCACCATACTCGACCCTATGCGCCTAATAAAAGATGAGCACGAACAAAAAATCATGCGCATCGCTACCGAAATCAGTGCACAAGCACACATACGAGCCATGCAGACCACACGTCCGGGGCAATTCGAGTATCAGGTAGAAGCAGAAATTCTGCACGAATTCATGCAGCGCGGAGCACGTTTTCCCTCCTACAACAGCATCGTAGCCGGTGGCAAAAACGCCTGCTGTCTTCATTACGTCAGCAATAATTGCCAGCTTAAGCCAAATGAGCTACTCATGATTGACGCCGGTGCTGAGTATCAAATGTACGCCGGCGACATTAGCCGTACCTTTCCCATAAACGGCCGTTTTACAAGTGCTCAAAAAGATGTTTACGACATTGTACTGGCAGTTAATCAAGCCAGCATAGCTTCCACGGTCAAACAAGCAAACTGGCAAACCATCAGCACTGCGGCTATCCAAATGCTTACTCAAGGACTTATCGATCTAGGCATACTGCATGGCAGTCTGGAACAAAACATCGAAGCGCAGACTTACCGCCGTTTTTACATGCATGGCCTTGGCCACTGGCTAGGTCTAGATGTTCATGATGTGGGTGGCCGTTTCGATAATCAAGAACAACCTATATTACTACAGCCAGGCATGGTTACCACTATAGAGCCCGGTTTGTATATCAGCGCCGCAGATGATATACCAAACGCATTTCACAATATAGGCATTCGCATCGAAGACAACATATTGGTAACGGAAAACGGCAATGAAGTCCTCACTGCCTCCGTACCCAAAACCATTCCTGAAATAGAAGCGTTAATGCAACATTAACTGAGCATCTCAGAAACATCAGCGCAAAAAAAAGCAGCCAGTAATTGAACTGGCTGTTTTTTCAGCTTAATGCATTAATGATTGATTTGTCGCGCTGCCAGCTCCTGCTGAGCTGTGGCAACCACATTACTGCCAAACAAAGCATTAACATCCGCTTCATCAAATACATAACGTTCATGACAGAAATCACAGTTCACCTCTACACTGCCTTGCTCAGCTACAGCTTCACCCACCTCTTGTCCGCCCAGCAATAACAACATATCGCTAACCTTGCCACGCGAACAAGTACAGGCAAACTCCACATTTTGCGGTGAAAACAGCCGTACCTCATGTTCATGAAACAGGCGAAAAAGTAAAGTCTGCACATCCAACTTTAACAACTCATCTGCTGTCAGCGTTTCTGCCAGAGCACACAATTCAGCCCAGCTATCATCATTGATATCTTGTTCAGGCAGCCTCTGCAATAACAACCCGCCTGCCTTTGATTCATCAGCGGCCAGCGTAATATGCGTGGCCAGCTGCTCAGAACGTGCCATATAATTCATCAGCATCTGTGCAATACTGTTTCCGGCTAGCTCCACCATACCCTGCCAAGATTCACCCTGAGCTGGCTGTAAAGTCAGCACAAACATACCGCCCTCACCCAGCAAATCCACAAGCGACATATTTTCATCGATTTTTGCAGACTCATCCCAGCGTGCTGTAGCTCGGCAGGTAGCAGCCGATGTAGCTTCAGCAACGAGCATCTTCAGCACACCTTTACCCTGCACCTGTACAATCAGATTACCATCAAACTTCAGATTGCTCGCCAGCAGCACCGCTGCAACAGTCAGCTCACCCAAAGCACGGTGAATCGCCTTAGGATAAGCCTTATTCTCTGCTACATGCTGCCATACTTCTTGCAAATTCACATGCAGACCACGCACCGGACAATCATCAAACACAAATCGTGTCAACTGATCCGCCGATATCAACTTAGTTTCTGCCATCATCAAAACCCCGACAAAATAAAGAATTAATATGGCTGCTACTACATAAAAATCAAGTTACATACCCCAATACAAACAATCCGCAATGCTTATTTTTTAAGCAAAACATCAGTTTGCCTCACAACCTTTAAAACCATCACATATACACTTATAAAAAAATCTTCTCCCATTCCTAAATCAAAAACAATAAGTTTAAACTGAAAAAATCAATTTTAAATAATCTTAAATAGATATAAATCTTAAAAACATAAATTCAATTAACACATACTTTAAAATATTTAATTCAGAATTAACCTTAGCACTAACAAACATCCATACCAATAGATAGTAAAAATTCATTAGAAATATTAATAGAAACACAATAAAAAATTAAATATTTCAATACACTAATCCATAATATAACTTGATGGAATAATAAATTTGTGTTATTTTAATAATTCATAACACCAATTAAACACCTATATCTATGAAGAACGAATTGGAGAACGCACTTGAATTTTATCCAAAAAATTACCCAAATATCATTGGGGATAGACTAACCAGCATTCATTAAATATTCAGCAAAACAACAGCTGAAATCATTTCTCCCAAGCAACGAAAATATCAGGAAATTATTATGTCCGACATACAAAATACCTCAGAAATGAACACCATTATCTTATCTGAAGACAACGGCTATCAGCCAGATAGGCAATGGAAAAGTGATCGTTATATATTTCAGGGCAGTCAAGGTAAAGAATTTTCCATTGAAGACAAAGGTATTGCTGAATTACCATTTTTAAATCAATGTAATGAGCTTGTACTACAAGGTGCAAAGGCTTCAGGTATTGTATTCACTCGCGAAGATGACGATTTAATCATCCATCCTTATGGCAACGCAGACAGCATCAGACTACCGTCTTATTTTTATACCCCCCAATACCGTGCATTCACTATTATCGCTGAAGATAAGATACTAGATGTGGTGGATGTAGCCTTAGGCGTGGCACAACAGACAGGCCAAAATGTAGCAGATATTCTGAATGAGCTCAGCCAGCAGGAAGTAGAGTCTGCTGCAGTTGAAGGCGATACATTAGGCCAATGGCCACTTAATAATACTGCACCTGCTACCCACTTAATTGGAGGCAAAGGTAACGATACATTATATGGCTTAGGGAGCTATAGCATTCTTGATGGTGGAGATGGTGATGATTATATAAGCGTTGAAAACTCAGAATATACTATCATAAATGGTGGAAAGGGTAATGACTATATAAAGACCACTGCCCGAAACAGCTTATGTTTATTCGAAAAAGGTCATGGGCAGGATATTGTTGATGCTGCAGCGTACAACAATTATGATTTTAAATACATGAATGAATTTGTATTTAAGGGTGCATCTGCTGATCAAGTACAGTTTATTCAACAAGGAGATAATCTCCTTGTTAAAGCTTATGGCAATGAAGATGTTGTCACTATTTTGAATTTCTTTATTTACGAAAAGGACGATTTCAAATTTACTTTTGATGATCGCTCATTAACCGCTAAAGATATTCCGGCCGATATAAAAGTTATACCAGCCATTGACACCAGCTCTGACAATGTAGCACTTGATGATAATGACCCAAGGCAATATGACGATCTAGTTTTAACTGGCACCGCTGGAGAAGATATCTTATACGGAAGAAAAGGAAACGATATTCTGACTGGCGGCAGTAATACTGATATGCTAATGGGTGGCGATGGAAATGATATTTTAGATGGTGGCAGCAACAATGATTATCTGGATGGCGGAAACGGAGATGATATTCTGATTGGTGGTACCGGCAACGATATGCTTTCCGGCGGCACTGGCAACGATACATATATTTTTGGCGCCAAACACGGGATGGATTCTATCTATGAATCTGAGTTTTTAGATGGAGAAATGAATACTCTAAATTTCACAGAATATAACAGTAATGAGCTTTGGTTCAACTTATTCCAAGGCCAGCTAACCATTACACATATTGGTTCATGTGATCAGGTAGTGGTAAGTATGTGGGGAGACTATTCTAACTCTGACCATTACAATATTGTTACTGCTGATGGCAAACAGATAGGAGCCAGCCAAATTAAACAACTGGTTGATGCTATGGCTACATTTGACACAGCTCATGGGATTGATCGTCATGATTATAACAATCAAGCAAACTTATTATTATCAGCTGATATGGTTAGCCAGATGCAGCAATTTACCCAACAATCCCAAGTTTCTTCCATGTGGGGATAAATAGTTACACGTATTTTGTTCAATCACACCTGCCATTTCCATAATGGCAGGTAAATTTATTACTACCAAAATCTCGGTGTAGATACTAAAAATGATGCGATGTTAGCAAATAATAGTAATAAATATCCTGATAGGTGGTACACGTATGATTAGCTATATTGAAGTTCAGGAGCTAATCACTATTTCTTTTCCTTTAATCATAGGCAAATTCACTAGAGCGGCATAAAGAAGTAGATTATATTAGTAAGTTGATTAGTTTTATTACTTAACAGTATTGCTATTAAGTTATATTTATATCTGATTACACATCAAAACAAATAAAACACCGTTATTTCCAGATATCTCAAATCCACATCAGCCTTAGTCTTTGCCATTTTTACAGTATTCTTCTTTTTTCAAGTTATATAAATCAGAATTAACAGTGAATATCTATAGCCTTAAAACTAATATAAAATTACAAGAATAAATATATATTTTTTTGTATCATCTAAATTTTATGCTAATTTATCCAGCAATATGACCGGAGACATCAGTATGAGAAATTTATTAATAACGTATACTAAAACTGTCTGTTTATCCGGCCTACTTTTGCTTACAGGATGTTCTGATAATAATAAAGATAATGCAGCCAAACACCAGACCATACCTTTCGTCAATCAAGACCGGTTTGGCCGCTTTGATTCCATCGGTAATCTGGGGGGTAAACCGATCAGTATTCCCAGTGGCGTTCTTTATACTGAAGTGAGCTATATTGGTGCCACAGAAAATTTTGATACAAGCAGTATAAATAAGCAACCACCTATTACCTATCAGATGCCTATAAAAGAATTAGATTTTGATTATCGACTAACCGATGGTGCAGTAAAAAGCAAAAACGAACAAACTGATAGTGATTATAAACAAGATATCAAAATCTTAATTCCAAAGGCCAAGCATTTTCCATGGGGTTATACTAATGTATATAACTTATTCAGCCCCAATCAACCAAGAACTTTCAACCAGTGGTTTAATAATATTCTGAAATCGACAAAAGAAACTTGGAATTTTGAATATTTCAAACAGGCAAATAAAATATTTGGTTTAACTTATTATCAGGCCAATAACGGTATAAACCCTAAAACCAATCAACCATGGGAAGATAATCTCATCGGAAATGATTTATATATTTATCAGGATTCAAATAATGACATTAAAACCCTAATCCTATGCGATACGGTCGGTCAGATAAAATATTGTAAGCATGATTTTTTCATCAAAAATTTTCCGGTAAAAGTCAGTATGAGTTACGACCGTACCTATCTCAAGTTATGGCGGCAAACCGAAAAAAATATCGCTGCCATACTGGATAGCTGGGTAGTCACTAATGATGGCAAATTAATTAAAAAGCAGGCTGGCAAAGTATAAATCTAAAAGATGCATAGCTGTTGCACCACTGACTGCAGAAATTATTTTTGGAACAATACATGCATAACTGATACAACCTCATTCAGCTAATTTGCCATTTTTTAAGAGAAATTCCGGTTTGCTTGCTATTTTACGCTAATTATATTTGGTAGATTGCATATATATTAAAACATAATAATCCATTTAGAGTTAATTTTTCATTACATTAGTTAATTTTTGTGTATGTTTTTGTTTGCATTATTCTAAAATTATGCCAATTTATATGTTAGTCCTACAGGAGACATCAGTATGAGAAATTTATTGATTTCGTATGCTAAAGCTGTCTGTTTAACTGGCCTGCTTTTGCTGTCTGGCTGTTCTGATAAGGATAAAGACAAAGCCAAACAGCAGCCAGTACCATTCATTAATCAAGACCGATTTGGCCGTTATGATTCCATTGGCAATCTGGGCGGTAAACCAATCAGTATTCCAGACGGCGTAGTACTTCACTGGGTACGTTATGTTGGAGACCCTGGTGATTTTGATGCAAGCAAAAAAGCACAAGAATACAAACGTCCGCCTATTACCTATCAGCTACCCATTGAAAGCTTTGGTTTGCTTTATCGCCTTACTGATGGTGCACTCATGAGCTATAAAGAACAAACCGAAATAGATTATTTACATGATAATAAAACACTTATTCCTAAAGGTGAGCCTTTTCCGTGGGGTTATACAATTGTTTATAATCTATATAGCCCTAAACAACTTAAGACTTTCAATCGATGGTTTAATGATATTCTTGAATCTTCAAAAGAAAGCTGGGATTTTGAATATTCTAAGCAGCCTAATAAAGTATTTGGTCTAACTTATTATCAAGCCAATAACGGTATAGACCCCAGTACCAATCAGCCATGGACAGATAATATTGCAGGACGAGATCTGTATATCTATCGGGATTCAAATAATAACATTAAAACCCTTATCCTTTGCGATACTGTTGGTCAGGTACAATCTTGTCATCATGATTTTTTTGTTAGTAATACTCCAGTAAAAGTCAGTATGAGTTACGACCGTACCTATCTCAAGTTATGGCGGCAAACCGAAAAAAATATTGCTGCCATACTGGATAGCTGGGTGGTCACTAATGATGGCAAATTAATTAAAAAGCAGGCTGGCAAAGTATAAATCGAAACAGATGCATACCTGTTGCACCACTGACTGCAGAAATTATTTTTGGAACAATACATGCATAACTGATACAACCTCATTCAGCCAATTTGCCATTTTTTAAGAGAAATTCCGGTTTGCTTGCTATTTTACGCTAAATATATTCGGTAGATTGCATATATATTAAAACATAATAATCTATTTAGAGTTAATCTTTCATTACATTAGTTAATTTTTGTGTATGTTTTTGTTTGCATTATTCTAAAATTATGCTAATTTATATGTTAGTCCTACAGGAGACATCATTATGAGAAATTTATTGATCTCGTTTACTAAAGCCGTTTGTTTAACTGGCCTGCTTTTGCTGTCTGGCTGTTCTGATAAGGATAAAGACAAAGCCAAACAGCAGCCGGTACCTTTCATTAATCAGGACCGATTTGGCCGCTATGATTCCATCGGCAATCTGGGCGGTAAACCAGTCAGCATTCCTGACGGCGTAATACTTTACGGGGTACATTATATTGGTGACCTTGGTGATTTTGATGCCAGCAAAAAAGCACAAAAATACAAACGTCCACCTATTACTTATCAGCTACCCATTAAAAGCTTTGGTTTGTTTTATCGCCTTACTGATGGTGCGCTGATGAGCGATAAAGAACAAACCGAAATAGATTATTTGAATGATAATAAAACTTTGATTCCTGAAGGTAAGCCCTTTCCATGGGGACACATGATT
Organism: Snodgrassella alvi; assembly: GCF_002777855.1. Taxonomy (GTDB): domain Bacteria; phylum Pseudomonadota; class Gammaproteobacteria; order Burkholderiales; family Neisseriaceae; genus Snodgrassella; species Snodgrassella alvi_E. Next base: position 1,962 of record NZ_MEIK01000034.1, on the reverse strand, counting down.
GTTTATAATTTAGTAAGTCCTAAGCAATTCAAAAATTATAATCATAGGTTTAAAAATATTTTAAAATCGTCAAAAGAAAGCTGGGATTTTGAATATTCTAAGCAGCCTAATAAAGTATTTGGCTTAACCTATTACCAAGCCAATAACGGTATAGACCCCAGTACCAATCAGCCATGGACTGATAATATTGCAGGACGGGATCTGTATATCTATCGAGATGCTAATAATAACATTAAAACCCTTATCCTTTGCGATATTGTTGGCCAAGTACAATCTTGTCATCATGATTTTTTTGTTAGTAATTTTCCAGTAAAAGTTAGTATCAGTTACAACCGTACCTATCTCAAGTTATGGCGGCAAACCGAAAAAAATATCGCTGCCATACTAGATAGCTGGGTGGTGACTAATGATGGCAAATTAATTAAAAAGCAGGCTGGCAAGATATAAATTGAAACAGATGCACAACTGATACAACCTCATTCAGCCAATTTTGCCATTTTTTAAGAGAAATTCCGGTTTGCTTGCTATTTTACGCTAATTATATTCGGTAGCTTGTATATATATTAAACATAATAATCCATTCAGAGTTAATTTTTCATTACATTAGTTAATTTTTGTGTATATTTTTGTTTGCATTATCTTAAAATTATGCTAATTTATATGTTAGTCCTACAGGAGACATCAGTATGAGAAATTTATTGATTTCGTATGCTAAAGCTGTCTGTTTAACTGGCCTGCTTTTGCTGGCTGGCTGTTCTGATAAGGATAAAGACAAAGCCAAACAGCAGCCGGTACCTTTCATTAATCAGGACCGATTTGGCCGCTATGATTCCATTGGTAATCTGGGCGGTAAACCAGTCAGTATTCCTGACGGCGTAGTACTTCACTGGGTGCGTTATGTTGGAGACCCTGGTGATTTTGATGCCAGCAAAAAAGCACAAAAATACAAACGTCCACCTATTACTTATCAGCTACCCATTAAAAGCTTTGGTTTGTTTTATCGCCTTACTGATGGTGCGCTAATGAGCTATAAAGAACAAACCGAAATAGATTATTTGCATGATAATAAAACTTTAATTCCTGAAGGTAAGCCCTTTCCATGGGGACACATGATTGTTTATAATTTAGTAAGTCCTAAGCAATTCAAAAATTATAATCATAGGTTTAAAAATATTTTAAAATCGTCAAAAGAAAGCTGGGATTTTGAATATTCTAAGCAGCCTAATAAAGTATTTGGCTTAACCTATTACCAAGCCAATAACGGTATAGACCCCAGTACCAATCAGCCATGGACTGATAATATTGCAGGACGGGATCTGTATATCTATCGAGATGCTAATAATAACATTAAAACCCTTATCCTTTGCGATATTGTTGGCCAAGTACAATCTTGTCATCATGATTTTTTTGTTAGTAATTTTCCAGTAAAAGTTAGTATCAGTTACAACCGTACCTATCTCAAGTTATGGCGGCAAACCGAAAAAAATATCGCTGCCATACTAGATAGCTGGGTGGTGACTAATGATGGCAAATTAATTAAAAAGCAGGCTGGCAAGATATAAATTGAAACAGATGCACAACTGATACAACCTCATTCAGCCAATTTTGCCATTTTTTAAGAGAAATTCCGGTTTGCTTGCTATTTTACGCTAATTATATTCGGTAGCTTGTATATATATTAAACATAATAATCCATTCAGAGTTAATTTTTCATTACATTAGTTAATTTTTGTGTATATTTTTGTTTGCATTATCTTAAAATTATGCTAATTTATATGTTAGTCCTACAGGAGACATCAGTATGAGAAATTTATTGATTTCGTATGCTAAAGCTGTCTGTTTAACTGGCCTGCTTTTGCTGTCTGGCTGTTCTGATAATAATGACAAAGCCAAACAGCAGCCGGTACCTTTCACTAATCAGGACCGATTTGGCCGCTATGATTCCATTGGTAATCTGGGCGG
>NZ_MEIK01000033.1 GCF_002777855.1 Snodgrassella alvi | reverse complement strand
TTCAATTCTGTCCATGGGCACCACCTAAATTGATAAACCTAATCATCTTTAGATAGGAAGTAGCCATGGCTAAAGAAAAATTCGAGCGGAGCAAACCGCACGTAAACGTTGGCACCATTGGTCACGTTGACCATGGTAAAACCACATTGACTGCTGCAATCTGTACCATTTTGTCTAAAAAATTTGGTGGTGCAGCGAAAGCTTACGATCAGATTGACAATGCCCCGGAAGAAAAAGCCCGTGGTATTACTATTAATACATCACACGTAGAATACGAAACAGCCGAGCGTCACTATGCACATGTAGACTGCCCGGGACATGCTGACTATGTGAAAAACATGATTACCGGTGCTGCACAGATGGACGGTGCGATTCTGGTGGTATCTGCAGCTGATGGTCCTATGCCACAAACTCGTGAGCACATTCTGTTAGCGCGTCAGGTAGGTGTACCATACATCATCGTTTACATGAATAAATGTGACATGGTAGATGATGAAGAGTTGCTGGAACTGGTAGAAATGGAAATCCGTGATCTGCTGTCTAGCTACGAATTTCCAGGTGATGACGTTCCATTGATTAAAGGTTCTGCACTGAAAGCATTGGAAGGTGACCAGTCTGATATTGGTGAAGCTTCTATTATGGCTTTGGCTGATGCATTAGACAGCTACATCCCGACACCGGAACGTGCTGTAGACAAACCATTCCTGTTGCCGATTGAAGACGTATTCTCAATTTCAGGTCGTGGTACTGTGGTTACCGGACGTGTTGAACGCGGTGTAATCAACGTAGGTGACGAAATTGAAATCGTGGGTCTGAAAGACACCCAGAAAACTACTTGTACCGGTGTGGAAATGTTCCGCAAATTGCTGGATCAAGGTCAGGCTGGTGATAACGTAGGTGTATTGTTGCGTGGTACCAAACGTGAAGAAGTAGAACGTGGTCAAGTATTGGCAAAACCGGGCAGCATCACCCCGCACACCAAATTTAAAGCTGAAGTATACGTATTGAGCAAAGAAGAAGGTGGACGTCATACCCCATTCTTCGCAAACTACCGTCCGCAATTCTATTTCCGTACAACTGACGTAACAGGCGCAGTAAGTCTGGCAGAAGGTGTAGAAATGGTAATGCCGGGTGAAAATGTGACCATCGACGTAGAGTTGATTCACCCAATCGCAATGGAAGAAGGCTTGCGCTTTGCGATTCGTGAAGGTGGCCGAACAGTTGGTGCCGGTGTGGTTGCTAAAGTTATCGCTTAATCAGGAAGAATATAGATATGAAAAACCAGAAAATCCGTATTCGTCTGAAAGCTTATGACTACGCCCTGATTGACCGTTCTGCTCAGGAAATCGTGGACACGGCCAAACGTACTGGCGCTGTGGTAAAAGGCCCGATTCCTCTGCCTACTAAAATTGAACGTTTCAATCTGCTGCGTTCACCACACGTGAACAAAACTTCACGTGAACAGTTGGAAATCCGCACTCATCTGCGTCTGATGGACATTATCGACTGGACTGATAAAACCACTGATGCATTGATGAAACTGGACTTGCCAGCTGGCGTTGATGTAGAAATTAAAGTTCAATAATGAACTGAACGAAAAAAAACGGACTGGATTTTATTCAGTCCGTTTTTAATTAACCTCAGCATACTACTACTTTAGAAAAATCTCTGTTTGCCTAACGTTTGTGCTGATTAACTGCAAAAATTTCCATCTGATATACCTCAACACCAATACCTGCCGATATTGGTCAGTCAATGAATGATATCAAATTTACATCATCAATGTTTTTTCTTGCAGATGATGAATTCGATGATTAATCATCTCGGCCAAAATTTTTATACCACGTTCGATTTTTTCTTCCGGCACTGTCACAAAGGCCAGTCGAAAGCAATTGGTTTTTTCAGCATGAGCATAAAAAGTTTCGCCAGGTACAAAAGCCACTTTCTGGCTGATTGCGTCGCTGAGTAATTCAGTAGCATTGATATTTTCCGGTAATTCTACCCAAATAAACATGCCACCTTCAGGCTGATTCCAATGAACTTGTCTGGGCATATAACGTTTTAGTGAATCCAGCATGTACTGACAGCGCTTGGCATAGATTTCGCGAATTTTGGGAATGTGATGTGTAAGAAAATTATTCTTGCTCAGTACCTGATAGGCTATATATTGAGTCAGACTGGGAGTATGTAAATCTGCCGCCTGTTTGAGTTGTACCAGTTTGCCGATAAATTGCTCACTGGCGACGATAAAGCCCAAGCGTAGTCCCGGCGTTAATATTTTTGAAAATGAGCCCAGATAAATGGTGTTTTCCGGTGCGAGACTGTACAGACAAGGTAGACGATGACCCTGATAATCCAAATCACCATAGGGATCGTCTTCAACCAATATTAAATGATTATGTTTGGCTTTTGCTACCAGTGTTTGTCGCCGCGATTCGGTTAAACGACGACCTGTAGGATTTTGAAAGTTAGGGATTGTATACAAAAATTTTGCTTCAGCCGCCACATCATCGCTAATAGTTTCGGGTTTCAGCCCATCGTTATCACTTTCTATCGCAATATATTCTGGTGCGTATTGGTTAAAAGCCTGTAATGCACCCAGATAAGTAGGGGTTTCTACCAAAACTTTATCATCAGAATCAATCAGCATTTTGCCTATTAAATCCAGAGCCTGCTGTGAACCGGTTACTATCAGAACCTGTGCTGGTTTTACTGCGGTTTGATCGCGCGCAGACAAATAATCAGCTATCCATTGGCGTAAAGGTGCATAACCTTCAGTGGGGCCATATTGCAATGCTCCGTAAATATCTTTGCTTTGTAGTACAGTGTCTGTGGCAGTTTTGATTTCTGTCAGCGGGAATGCATCGGGGGCAGGTAGACCGCCGGCGAAAGAGATGATATCGGGTTGCTCAGTTACCTTAAGAATTTCACGAATAGCAGAACTTTTTAATACCTGAGCACGATGCGAAAATTTCTGGTGCATATACGTATCTTTCCTGAAAAATAATCCATTTAATACGATAGAATATAGGTATAAGAATATTTATTTGTAACGAAGGGTTAGGGTTAAAGAATAAGAATTGATTAATTCAGACAATTATCGCTAACTGGCTGATATAACCAGATACAATAACAGCAAATATCAGTAATGAATAAAAAATTTATCTATCTGGAGAAAATATAGCGTATTCGCCTAAGGATTGAGCTAATACGCTGTTAAATAGATTTATACGATGATATTTAACAGTTACTGGTTGTTTACAAACAGACCTTTTCAGGACTCAGCAAATCAGTGAGGTTTTCACGTTGACGAATTAATTTATATTCTGCTCCATTTACCAGTACTTCTGCCGCTCGACAGCGGGTATTGTAGTTACTGGCCATACTCGATGCATAGGCACCTGTACTTTTAATCAGCAGTAAATCACCAGCTTTAGCAGCAATGGTGCGGTCTTTGGCCAGAAAATCACCGGATTCACAGATCGGACCGACCACATCAGCGGTTAATTCATCTGCTGATGTCTGGTTGGCATTAACAATGGCGTGATAAGCCTGATACAGCGATGGGCGCATCAAATCATTCATGGCCGCGTCGACGACAACGAAGTTCTTTTCCTCGCCATGTTTAATGTATTCAACAGTAGTCAGTAAAGTGCCGGCATTACCAATTAGACTGCGACCCGGCTCCAGCATTAGCTGCAAATGACGACCAGCCAGCAACCGTTTTACGGCAGCAGCATAAGTAACTAAATCCGGCACATTTTCATTTTGATAAACAATACCAACTCCACCACCTAAATCAATATGTTCTAAGTTAATATTCAATGCGGCCAGTTTATCAACCAGCAGCAGCATGCGTTCCAGTGCTTCAACTAATGGCGATAAATCCGTTAACTGTGACCCGATGTGGCAGTCTATTCCAGTTATCTGCAGATGCGGTAAAGTGGCTGCCAGTTGGTAAGCTGCTATGGCATCTTGATAGGCAATACCGAATTTATTAGCTTTTAATCCGGTAGAAATGTACGGATGAGTATGCGCGTTAACATCAGGGTTGATGCGCAAAGATATCGGGGCAATTTTGTCCAGTCTGGCTGCAATGGTATTGATGCGTTCTAGTTCCGGCAATGATTCAACATTAAAGCAGCGGATATTTTGCTTCAGCGCCCATTCTATTTCGGCACAGCTTTTACCCACGCCGGAAAAAATAATGTTTTTGGCATCGCCACCTGCGGTTAAAACGCGTTGTAACTCACCTCCGGAAACGATATCAAAGCCACAGCCCAATCGAGCAAAATGGCGCAAAATAGATAAATTACTATTAGCCTTAACTGCATAGCATATTAAGGGCTGTAAAGCGGCAAAAGCCTGCTGGTATTGATTAAGAGCCGCAGTCATGGCTTGCTGGCTGTATACATATAGTGGCGTACCGTATTCAGCAGCTAAAACGGAATAGGGTATTTGCTCACAATGGAAAGAATCAGTCATGTTTAGGTAGTGTTTTCTGGTCAATTGGGTCAATGGTCAAGCCGGTTTGTATTACGCCGTATTTGGCTTTATCACCTTCTTTAGGCAGATATAAGTCACCTTTATAGCCACAAGCAGACAGGAAACAGGTTGCAAGCACGCTCAAAAATAAAAAACGAAGCATTAATCTGGCTCACTATGAATTAAATGGCCGGTACGGCAAATTGCCATCACGGATAAAACTAGGATTTAGCCATATTATATGGCAAGATAACAGCTTGAATGTAATAAAATGTAGAGTTACGGTAAGCGAAATGACCGAGAGTGAATTTTTACAGTATAGCGATGATCTGTTTGGTTATATTGATGAATGTATAGATACTGGCGGGTGGGAGTTGGATTGTGAGGCAGGTGGTAATGTACTCACTATTGAGTCCGACAACGGTGAGCAGATTATTGTTAATCGTCATGTGGCTACTCAAGAATTATGGATTGCTGCAAAAAGCGGTGGTTATCATTTTGCTTACCACCAAGGGCAATGGATTTCTGGTCGTGATGGCAGTGAATTTTTTGCGGTATTAAGTCAGGTATTATCAGCGGCCTGTAATGATACGGTGCAGATACCGGTATTAAACTAATTTATATAATGGGCGACTATGTTACACACCTTGATAAAACATGATTTAAAGGCTTTACAGGCATTTGTAGCTATTGTGGAGTGTCAGGGTGTTACTGCTGCTCAAAAGCGGCTTAATATGTCGCAGTCAGCCATCAGTACTCATCTGGCGCATCTGGAAGAGAGTCTAGGCGTGGTGCTATGTCGGCGTGGGCGTTCCGGTTTCGCCTTAACCAAAGCTGGCCATCAGTTATATGAAGCCTGTACTTTACTGCTTCAGGCAACCAGTGAATTTCACCGTGAGGTACAGAACATTAAGTGGCACCGCTCAGTGTTGTCTGGTACTATGCGTATTGGACTAGTGGAATATCTGCCGGTAGATTTCCAGAATATCCTTAATAAGGTCATTGCCAGTGCATATCAGCATTATCCCGAGCTAAGGCTGTCGATAGATATTTGTGCACCGCAGGATATTGAGATTGCCATCGCCAATAATCAGATGGATTTTGGTGTTGGTTATTATTACAGCCTATTAAAGAATCTCCATTATCAACTGGTATTTGAAGAACGTGAGTATATTTATTGCCATATATCTCATCCAGCAGCTAAAGTGAGTGATTTAACATTAAATTTATTAGCTGAAGACTATCAATGGGTAAAACGTATTTATGCTCGGCAGCAAGAAGGTAATAGTTTGATGACAGGTAATACAACTGCTGTGGCTCATAAACAGCAAGCTACATTGATGTTTATTCTGGCAGGTAGCCATCTTGGCTTGTTATCTGAAGAAGTAGCGGAGTCTTATGTACGTAGCGGTGTATTAATGCCACTGTTGACCCAGCAGGCTGCTAATATAGTAAATTATTTTGCTGTAACACGCCCGACCCCTGATCCTAGGGTAAACTGGTTTCTAGGAGAGCTGAGCGGGCTTTTGCCCTGACTTAGAATAGTTTCCGCTACTAAAATTTTCTAATCCATTTCGTTTGTGCCATCTATTTTAATAACTAATAAGCATTTGTACTATAGAATGGGTGACTGTTCTCCGCTTTTGAGACCAATCACGAGTGCAAATACTTGGTCAAATAGATTTTCCGCGCAAAACTCCTAATTAAAGTAAAGCTAGCATTACAATTTTTTTTATGCATAGATAATTGCAAATATAAAAGAGTCTAAGTAAAAGCCAAAACGAGATAAATTTAGCAGATGCGCGCAATAGCTAAAGCCAGATAAAAAAACTTTTTTATTGGTAAGAAATAACCCTATTTTTACCTAAACGGATAGATAAAGTTATTGTTGCAGCCATTGTATTGGTTGCTGTTTTGGCGGTATTAAAGTGTATTAGTTATCGTACATTAATTGAAAAGACTTAATTCACATACAGGCTAACAGATAAATGTGCATAGAAATAATTTGTATTATTTTGAAGGGTGTTTTATATGGGACTGGTGAATGATTTAGATTTGTGCAAATAATGCTATTTATATGCAAGAGAATATTTTAAATCAAACTATATAAAGAAGTTAATAAACCAGAATATTCTTTTTTTAAATAATATGGAAATAATCAAGCTTTGTAATAAAAAAATAAAGATTGCATATTTGGTTATTCATACAATTATCAGTATATTTAAATAAAAGCTTTTGTGGCACGATAAGCCAAGAATCTTTAGAATTATCCTAGATTTTAGATAAAATTGGATATTTGGTGACAGAGTTTGATTTCATTCAACAATATCTCAACCGGCAGCAGCAGGATAATGAACTGGTGTTGGGTATTGGTGATGATGCAGCCATCGTGCGGCCACGCAGTGGCTATGATTTGCATTTCAGTACAGATATGCTTGTGGGAGGAACCCATTTTTTTACAGATGTTGCCCCAGAAGATCTGGCGCATAAGGTATTAGCTGTCAATTTCTCAGATATGGCTGCTATGGGTGCTACTCCTCGCTGGGCTCTATTAAGCGTGGCATTGCCGGAGCTGAAACAAGACTGGTTAACCGCTTTTTGTGATGCATTGTTTGCACTGGCGCGTCGATTTGGTGTTACCTTAATAGGAGGAGATACCACTAAGGGTAATTGGGTGTTTAATGTTACCATTATTGGTGAAACACCACGCCAACACGCATTACGCCGAGATGCGGCACAACTGGGTGATGATATCTGGGTGACCGGATTGCTGGGGCTGGCTGCGGCTGCTCTGGATGTGTACTTGCATAAGACTTCTTTACCAGCTGCAGTATTTGCTCAGTGCGAAGCTAAACGACTGCGTCCGGAACCTCGTGTTGCACTAGGAAAGGAGCTTTTATCACTGGCACATGCGGCACAGGATATATCTGATGGTTTCGCACAGGATATCAATCATATTCTCAAAGCTAGCAATGTTGGTGCAACAATAAATGTTGACTTGATTCCTTCATTACCAGATCTACGACTATCTGATGCATTTCTTCCGGCTCAGCTATACCATTGGCTTTTGGCTGGTGGTGACGATTATGAGCTGGTATTTACCGCTGCGCCCAGCCAACGTGAGGCAATTATGGCTGCTGCCAACAGAGCTACTACATCAGTAACAAAAATAGGCACTATTACCGCAGGGCGTGAGCTGCAATTAATTAATCATGCTGGCAATGTGATTCAGCTACAGCATCAGGGATTTGATCATTTTGGCTAATTCAGAAACGACAACACCTTCGGTTACCCCGACATGGCGCTGGTTATGTAAGCATCCAGTGTGTTGGCTGGGCTTTGGCTTTGGTAGCGGTCTGGCACCTAAAGCACCTGGTACATTCGGGACGCTACCAGCATTGCCCTTGGCTGCATTGTGGCTCATGCTCGGTTTTTCGTTCTGGTACAACATTGTGTTTGCTGTCTTTCTTTTTCTGGTGGGTATTTTTATTTGTGATTACACTGAAAAAGCATTACACCGACAAGACTATGGAGGCATAGTCTGGGATGAAATAGCTGCCATGGTGCTGATTTTATTCTGCATACCGGCTGGCTGGATATGGTGGTTGGCTGCATTTGCGGTTTTTCGATTTTTTGATGCAGTTAAACCTTGGCCGATTCGCTGGTTTGATAAGCGTATCCATGGTGGTTTTGGGATTATGCTTGACGATTTGATTGCGGCTTTGTTCAGCTTAGTGGTGTTGTTACTGAGCGTCTATCTAATGATTTAATCAAATACAAATGTTGAAAATGTTTAGAACGACTAAATTTGAGCCATATAGCCGTAAATTAAATTACTTTATAGCTTCGATGGCTGTTATAGTCATAGCCGCTAGACATAACAAAAGCGATATTGATTGGAAAAGGAAAACAGTATGAATGGTCAGCTTTGGTTATATGTATCTTTAGCTGCAATAATCGGATTGTTGCTTGGATTGGGTTTGATGTGGTTAATTTTGCGCCGTGGAAAACAGCACCAGCACTATCAGGCCGTGAAAACCAGTTTTGATAATTATCGTCAGCAGGTAGACAAACATTTTATCGATACGGCTAATGCTATAGATGAAATGAATTGTAGTTATCAGAAAGTATTACAGCTATTAAATGCAGATGCGAAGCAATTAATGGAAAAAAAAGTCTTACAGGAGCAGTTGCGCAAACGTGCTGGCAAGAGCATTACATTGGATTTCATGAGTAAAGGGGTGAATAAAAACTCTTCGGCTGATGCAGAATCATCCTTACCCTATACTGATATCACCCAGGCAGCGGTTATACCGATTAATGGAATGCCGGACCAAGTGCCTGATCGCATCGGCCCCAATGTTGTGCACACGAATGAACAGCTGACTCAGCCTAAAAATTCCGTTCGGGACAATATAGCGACAACTAAAAACGAAGACTTACAGCAAAGCAAATCTTAAATACAAAATTATCATATTACTGAAAGCAGCAGGTTGTGACAGCTCATAAATACAACCTGCTGCTTTATTTCCTTAACAGATAAAATTAATATTTGTAGGTTTTTTCAGCCGTTGCTTCAGAAGTTTTGGTAGCAGCGGATGAAAGTACCAGTGTTGTTCATCCAGTCGAATGCAACCTGCCTGAGCTTCAATGATTACGTTGTTACCGGTAACAGCATCAATTTCAGTCAGCTGCAAATGGTGCCATTTGCCCCAGTCACAAACTGGTAATAACGGCGCATACTCTAAAACCAGCTTATTGTGTTTCTGGGTAGCAGCATCCTGTCGGCAACTACCATCACATAACCCTGCTGCCTGTTTCGGGCAGGGTTCATTCTGGCCAAGACTTTGTGGCGTTATATCCAGCACCGCTGGACACAAATCATACTGGCGAGCCCATTCTGCCAGTGCTCGCTTAGCTGCCCGTGGATGAACAAATAATCCAAACGGTGGTTGAGACAGGATCCCTTCTCTGAGGTGAACAATCCTAGCCTGCAGCTGACCATGAAAGTTGGGAACAAAAGTAACTGTATACCATTTCGCTGGTGCATCTTTGGCATCTGTACAACTATATCCATGATGCAACAGATAATAGCCTTGCAGCCAAACTGCATGCAATGTACTTATTGATGGAATAAAATCTACGCTCCTAGTTAGCAACCAATCTTTTATAGTTTTTTTATGCTGGAGTAGCGTGCACATATCAGTAAATGCACGTTCCACTAACCTTATTTTGGCCTTTTCCTGCTGATTCGGCTGCCATAAAATCAGACCTGCACAATCTGGTAAAGAATACAACTGTTGGCGTAATTCTGATTGAAGCCATGAAGGCAGAAAACCAGGTTTAATCAATGTTTGCCAGTGGGTCATCCAAACTGATATGGTTTTTTCTTTCAAGCTGTATTGTAAAAATTCAGCCAGAGCTATGACATCACCCATTGCCCGATGGCGTTTTGTAGCATCAATCTTAATTGCAAAGCGTTCAATAATGCTGTCTAGATTATGCTTAAAATATTGTGGATACAATTTGCGTGAAAAAGGCACAGTGTCCAGAGTAGGAGCAGCAAAGTTAATCTGGCAGTGGGCAAAGGCATGGCGCAAAAAAGTATAATCAAAACGGCTATTGTGAGCGACTAGTAAGTGCCCTCTTAATAAGGGTAATAATTCTGTGGCAATATCAGTAAAAACTGGCTTATCCTGCACCATTTCATTGCTGATGCCGGTTAACTGAGTAATGAATTCGCTAATAGGCTGCTGTGGATTAATTAGCCACTGATGCCGGCTGATACAACCTTCATGAAACCGCAAAATGGCTATTTCAGTAATCCGGTCATTTTCAAAGTGACCACCGGTGGTTTCCAGATCAACAATCGCAACTGGCAACGGCAGCGTGAACAAAACCGCTGCCAGCTCGGCAAATGCAGCGGCGTCATAATTGACAGCATGATTCATGACGCAAACAAATAACGCATAAAGAATAAGTATTTTATCTTAAAATAAACGCAAGTACAGCTAATAAAATATATGAAATGCATATTTAATCCTGTATTCAACGCCCTTAAATCGAAGAATTCTTTTTCATCAAAACAATATATTGCCTATTATTAATTTTTTTGAGCATCGCTAGTGTTGACATTGGAGTCAATGTTGCCTATACTGCACATCTTTCACGCACCCGTAGCTCAGTTGGATAGAGTATCTGGCTACGAACCAGAGGGTCGGGCGTTCGAATCGCTCCGGGTGCACCAAATCCGCGCCCATCGTCTAGCGGTTAGGACATCGCCCTTTCACGGCGGTAACCGGGGTTCGATTCCCCGTGGGCGTGCCAGTTTAAAAGAAAAGCCAGTTCATTCGAGCTGGCTTTTCTTTTATCTTTCGTATTCAACTAAAGTCAATAACATGGATATAGTTAAAAGAGCATTGAAGCGAGATTAGGGTAATCCGTTCACCTGTATCTTTCCATTAATGTTTAGAGTTAATAGGGTTTCTCCAGCTGCAACGTCCTGAACTGGAGCAGAGTTACTAGCTCGGCTCATCATCATAGGGCTAGCATAAGAGTTATAATTTCGACCACTCTGGCTGCTGCCTATACTCATATTCACTACTTTGTATCCATGTCCACCTAAATCATGAGTAATCTGTCGGGCTCGCTGCTGAAAAAGGGCAATGGCCTGCTGGGTCAATTTTGCTTCATTATTTTGCAGAGTAGCATCTGCAACCTGATAATCAATACCTTCAATCGCTGCCACTTTCTGTACTTCAGCAGCAAAACGATTTAGAGCAGATAAATTAGTACTTTTAATTTGTATCAGGGCAAAATCCTGCCAGCCATTGTCTATTCTCTTATCTTTTTGATAATCAAATCTAGGCTCAACCCTGCGGGTTAGCTGAGTGGTATTGAAATCCTCATGCCGGCGAGCAATGGCCAAAACCTGATTCAATTGATTAGTAACGTTACTGCTTACTTGTTGCCTGTTTATACCCTGCTGCTGAATTTTGAGTAGCAACACCATTTCATCGCGAGCTACAACTTGTTTCGCATCTGCAGTTAACTCAACGACACCATAATTCAGTCCTTCTGCCATGGAATTAAAACCACTAACAGACAGTATTATTGCGTACAAATAGGAAGAGTATCGAATATTCATTGTGTTAACTCTTGTTGTAATCAGATTGATGCAGATTAACAAAGCAGCAGAGTAAATACAATAATCAATTGATGAAAAGGAAAATAAGGAAATAAAAGATAGAATTTATTAGAGATGAGGGTGGCGAGCCAGACCCCCGGCACTGGTCGCTTTAAGCTGGGCTGCTTGCTTCCGCACCTGACCCGTTGTCCTAAATAACCATGCGAGGAGACCCGCCACAGCAGCGCATTATACCTATAGTTGGATTAATTCCCAAATTTTTTCACAATTTACTCATTTGCAAATAGAGTAGATGTTAAAACAATAAATATATCAGAGAATTAAATTCTCTCTAAATACGGATTTTCGTTTTTCGAGCGCCAAAATTTGGTTGCAACAGAGCACATTGCGGATGATTATGCCGACTAAAGCGGCGTGCTCGGCCAGGAATCTGCTGGCAAGTCACACTGACATCCTTATTGTCCAACCCTCTATTATTGTTTTCTGAATTAAATTTGCTATTGCGTTGATGCTGGTGTGGTGTGTGATTATTACTTTCCACTTTCACGGAGGATGTCTGTACAGCCTTATTTTCTGTTGGGGTCTGTTTCCACCAACGTGGCTCAAAACCCTCAATCCGCTCTATTAAAAGGTCATTTCCGGTCAATTCCTTTATCGCACCGAATACTTTCTGTTCCTGCTCATCCATTAATGAAATGGCCACGCCTTCTGCACCGGCACGTCCCGTACGTCCTATTCGGTGTACATAGTCTTCAGCATTCAGTGGCAGTTCATAATTAATTACAAAAGGCAGTTCGGCAATATCGAGTCCTCTAGCCGCCACATCAGTGGCCACCAGAACACGTAAACTGCCTTCCTTAAACTGAGCCAGTGTTTCCAGACGTGTTTGCTGCGATTTATCACCATGAATTGCCTGTGCAGTAATACCGCGTCGGTTTAATTCGCGATTAACCTGATCAACACTTTGCTTGGTGTTGCAGAATACAATTACCTGATTCATGTTCAGGTCGCATATCAGCCGTTGCAGAAGAGAACGTTTGCGCCCACTATCCAATGCAATAATATGTTGCTCCACATTGGCCGAAGTAGTATTTTGTGCTGTTACCTGAATTTTCTCAGGGTGATGCATGAAATCCTGTGCCAGCCGCTGAATTGCCGGTGCAAAGGTAGCAGAAAACAGTAGTGTTTGCCGTTGCGGCGGCAGCATCTGCATAATTTTGCGGATATCATCAATAAACCCCATATCCAGCATACGGTCTGCTTCATCCAACACCACAATTTCTACCTTGTTCAGTTGAATATTTTTTTGCTGAACATGATCCAGCAGACGTCCAACTGTAGCGATGACAATTTCACAGCCCTGACGTAAATTCTGTTTCTGGATTTCCATATTCATACCGCCAAACAAAACCGTCTGGCGTAAAGACAGATTTTTTAGATACCCCTGTACATTCTGGTCAATCTGATCAGCCAGCTCACGCGTAGGTGTCAGTACCAACATACGTACCGGATGCATTGCCGGAGAAGTACTGGTATTTCCATAACACTTTAGTCGCTCCAGACTCGGCAGCATAAATGCTGCGGTTTTTCCAGTACCGGTTTGTGCTGCCGCAAGTAAATCCACACCAGCCAAAGCTTTTGGAATAGCGGCAGATTGGATAGGCGTAGGTTCTTGATAGCCCTGATCAGAAAGTGCAGAGACAATTTCCTGAGATAAGCCTAAATTGGCAAAAGCATTCATATAAGACAACCCCCAGCTGCTGCCAGCAATGACAATCAACTGTAACGAATTCGATAGAACTAATTACTGAACAAATGTCAGCATTATAAAAGACAACCTAACAACCGCTATCCGGCCATCATGGAAGAGTCATAGCAACAACAAAGTTACTAAAGTAAGACAATAGTGTATCATCTTTATCAACCTCTTATAAACTTGACTGATAACCGTCTGCAATCAATAAAATTTCGTAAAAAATTATTCTTAGGAAATAACTTCATACGTGGAAAACAGGCAGCAGTCGGACATTTACACTCATAGCAGCCAATAACAAAATTGTAAAATTCAAATACATAGCATAACTAAACTTTTGCTAAACACCTGACCAGAACCTTATGCGATAATTGATTCATTTAATCAATTATAAACAGGCGAGCACAACATCATGTCAGATGAAAAAAGCAAAGCACTGGCTGCGGCCCTAGCCCAAATTGAAAGAAGTTTTGGTAAAGGTTCCATCATGAAAATGGATGGCAGCCATACTGATGAAAACCTTGAAGTTATTTCTACCGGTTCACTTGGACTAGACTTGGCTTTGGGCGTAGGTGGCCTACCCAGAGGTCGTATTGTAGAAATCTACGGTCCAGAATCATCCGGTAAAACCACACTCTGTCTAGAAGCCATTGCTCAATGTCAGAAAGGTGGAGGTACCTGCGCCTTTATCGATGCCGAAAATGCCTTCGACCCCATTTATGCACGTAAACTAGGTGTAAAAGTTGAAGAATTATTGGTTTCCCAACCGGATACTGGTGAACAGGCATTGGAAATCTGTGACATGCTGGTACGCAGCGGTGGTGTAGATATGGTTGTTGTTGACTCCGTTGCTGCACTGGTACCTAAAGCTGAAATTGAAGGCGAAATGGGTGACAGCCATGTTGGATTACAGGCTCGTCTGATGAGTCAGGCATTACGCAAATTAACTGGTAACATTAAAAAAACCAACACACTGGTTATCTTTATCAACCAGATTCGCATGAAAATCGGCGTAATGTTTGGAAACCCTGAAACCACGACTGGCGGTAATGCGCTTAAATTTTACTCATCCGTACGATTGGATATCCGCAAAATCGGCCAGATTAAAAAAGGGGATGACGTCATTGGTAACGAAACACGCGTGAAAGTGATTAAAAACAAAGTTGCTCCGCCGTTTAAGCAAGCCGAATTTGATATTTTATATGGCGAAGGCGTAAGCTGGGAGGGAGAACTGATAGATATTGGTGTTAAACTGGGTATCGTTGAAAAAGCTGGTGCTTGGTACAGCTACAATGGCAGCAAAATTGGTCAGGGTAAAGATAATGTACGCCAATGGCTTAAAGACAACCCAGAAATTGCCAATGAAATCAATCTTAAAATTCGTAACAAAGTCGGTATCACTGCGCAAAATACCGAAGGGCAACTTGACGAAACTGACGGTGAAGCACCAGTTGAAGAGTAAACCAGCAAAAAAGCTGCCCATCAAACGGCAGCTTTTTTATTGACAAGTCTGATTTCACTTCTGATAACAGTATATTAAGACATCTCTCCTCCATGGATGGCATAACAAAAACAAAGCCTGCGTAAAAAATGCTTTTCATTATGAATTACGCTATGATATGAATCAGTAAAAAACAACAGTTTAAAAGCATCACTATTCTAAGCAAGCATATCAATACACAGACCAAATAAATATCATGATTACCCTAGCTGAATACCAGCAACAGATTGCAGCCGGCTATACGCATATCCCTTTAGTGCAGGAAGTGTTGGCCGACATGGATACCCCCTTATCGCTCTATCTTAAATTAGCAAACAAACCATTTAGCTACCTGCTCGAATCTGTAGTAAACGGCGAGCGGTTCGGACGTTATTCTTTTATAGGTCTACCCTGTGATACCTATTTGAAAATATCTGGGCAAACCACCAATGTATATCAGCAGGCGCAGCTAATTGAAACATATCAGGGTAATCCACTGCCTTTTATCAACCAATTTCAGTCCCGCTATAAAACACCGGCTATTCCGAATCTGCCTCGCTTTACCGGAGGACTTGTTGGCTATTTTGGTTACGAAACTATATACCATTTCGAACAGATCGCTCACCGTCTTAAACAAGCAGATAAACCTAACCCCATAGGTACACCAGATATATTTTTATTACTTTCCTTAGAGCTGGCCGTAGTAGACAATCTATCCGGTAAAATCTATTTGATTGTTTATGCAGATACCAGCAAAAAAGACGGTTATCAACAGGCAAGGTCACGGCTTGAAGAACTCCGTACCGCTCTGCGTCAAAGCGTACAACTACCCCTTTCTCTTGGTAGCAAGCATACAGAAGCAGTACCAGAAACCGGTGCAGAGCAGTACAAAAATTATGTTAAGCAAGTACGGGAATACATTCTTGATGGCGATTGCATGCAAGTTGTGCCTAGCCAGCGCCTAAGTATGCCATTTCATGACAATCCACTCAGTCTCTATCGTGCGTTACGCACCTTAAATCCTTCACCTTATTTATTTTATTACTATTTTGACGATTTTCATGTGGTTGGTTCCTCACCGGAAATTCTGGTGCGGCGAGAACAGAACAACGTTACCGTACGCCCCATTGCCGGTACCCGGCCTCGTGGAAAAACACCGGAAGAAGATCAGGCGCTGGCACAGGAACTAAGCCACGACCCCAAAGAAGTAGCCGAGCATGTTATGTTAATCGATCTTGGTCGCAATGACGTCGGGCGCATCAGCAAAACAGGACAAGTAAAAGTTACCGATAAAATGGTTATTGAGCGTTATTCTCACGTCATGCACTTGGTTTCCAACGTTGAAGGTGTGTTACAGGATGGTATTACCAATCTAGATGTACTCGCCGCCACTTTTCCTGCCGGAACACTATCAGGGGCACCTAAAGTACGTGCTCTGGAAATTATCGAAGAGCTAGAACCAAATAAACGTGGAATCTATGGCGGCGCAGCAGGCTATCTAAGTTTCTCTGGTGACATGGATTTATGTATCGCTATCCGTACCGGCGTTATCAGAAATAACACTCTTTATGTACAAAGCGGAGGCGGTATCGTATTTGACTCTGATGAAGAACTGGAATGGCAAGAAACTCAGAATAAAGCTAAAGCCGTAATCAGAGCAGCACATATGGTTCAGCAAGGCCTGGATAAATAACCAGTCTTCAGGCTTATACGGTAGATAAAAAACGATGGCTAAGCTGACATTACCAAAACACGCCATCTTGCCATCGTTAAACAAAATAAAATACAAAAGCTAGCAAAGCATTGCATAAGCAGGTTCGATATTACAGAACCAACCCTTGAGCCATAACTTCGACTGAAATTCAAATCAAATAGGTAGTAAACGCACCTTAATATCTATCGGTGGCGCATAATAGGGCGCAGAAGTTACCAATAATAGCGCACCCGAACGCACATAATCCGCCACATTCATTAACGTAATTCCTCCTGCTGCCGATAGCAAACACCTCGGTGCCAGCGATTGAGCTTGCTGCATTACCAAAGCAAATTGTTCCGGTGAAAATTTATCCAGTTGCACAATATCAGGCTGTACATTTAAAGCAGCCACAGCCTCTTCAATATTATCTGCTTCAACAATAACCTTCTTTTCCGGCGCAGACCTCCGGAGTTTAGTCACCATTGCATCCCAGTTATCGGGTTCTGCATAAAAACGGCGATGATTGGCAAATAACAACACCGACTCAGCCGTACCTGCACGATGTAAAATCCCCCCACCATCAATCACCGCCACAATTGCCAGCGTCTTAGTGCCGGGAATACTTTTGCGCGTACAGGCAATCTGTACCAATGGATTAATAGCCTGAGCTGTGGTCACCATCTGCGCCATATATTGCGCCACACCGCCACACCATTCCAGCACATTTTGTACCACCTTCCAGCCCAAATGCAGCTTTTCTGCTGAGCCGGAAGCCGTCACTAATACCGTACCTGCAGCCACATCTTCCCCATCTTTCACATGAACCACCACATCTAGAGCCAGCTTTTGCAACAACCTTACAGCCACAGCCACACCACTTACCCGACCGGCCATCTGCCGACAAAACGTCATCTGTCCTAAACGGTCACCCACACCCAAAGCCCGTGTCGTTAAATCACCATATGCAACATCGTCCAGTAACAGCCTGTCCAATTCAGTATCAGATAAATAAAACATTCTTTATTTCCCCCTAAAATTAATAAGCAGCATACAAATAAAAACAGCTAATATCCAGAACAGCAGTAAATATAGCCTGCGGGATATTTACACTACGAAACTTTGTTGCCTTACTTTAATATTTTAATATTTTTCTCAATTTGTTAAGACAGAATCAGAATATCCCATTCCAGTAACATTCTTACGCAAAGGATAAATATCTTTTCGCGTAATACCTCTATTCTCAACAATCGATTGTACTTTCATAGGATGCAACTTCTGAGGAATAATATGCTTTATGTTTTGCACATTTTGCTTACCACTTTCAAAACAACTTTCAAGCAGCAAAATTAAAAAAACGCATCCATAATTTCGTCATAATACAAACAATACATAATAGACTACTGACAGAGCGCGACCATATCATCAGTATTACCACTGTACCTTCGACCTAATTTAATTTGCAGGTAACTAGATGAAACGATGCATATGCTCGAGCAAATGAAAACACGCGTGCATAACCATCAGACGAATCGCTAGTGAAAAAAGCATCAACTTATAAAAGCCTGCTAAGGAATAGACCTTAGCAGGCTTAATTTAACGGAAAAAATAGTAATCGCCGTTTCTAAAAGCCATAAACAGAAAAAAAAGAGTCAAATACCAATTCAAAGCACTACAACAGTCAAATCAGAAAGGGATTTAGTTAAATGACTGAATGAAGACCAATAATCGAGGAAAAGCGGTAAAAAATAAAGCTTATTAAAACAGGGGATTGGCAGGTTGTATAAAAATAAGCGGAGGAAGTAGTTGACAGGGTGTATGCAGGGGCGTATAGTTCGCCTTCTTCGCTGAGACGCGAGCCGAAACGAACGAAACAGTTTAAAGTAGAACGCAGTCGAAAGCAACGCTCTT
>NZ_MEIK01000032.1 GCF_002777855.1 Snodgrassella alvi | reverse complement strand
TAAGACAGAAATCAAAGTAGATCAAACTGCCGGAAACATTATAGGTGGTACTGACGGTATAAGTTTGTTTAATGAAACTGGCGGAAAAGTCTCAGTGACTACAGCCGGCAAAGTAGAAGGTAAAACTGGAGCCGGAATTCAGGTTGTATCAGGTACAGCACCAGTTTCAGATATTGACGAAAACGGAGAAGACATAAGTTCAGCATTTGCTGTAAATAAGAAAGCCGCAACAAAAGCCGGTGATGAAAATGGCCAGGTATCTTTGGGCGGAATTAATGTTGTTCAGTCAAGTGGTGAAATCAATGGTTTTGCTAGTGGTATAGATGCCAGCAATCATGAATCAGGTGCGACCAATATTCAGGTGAGTGGCAATGTGAGTGCAACAGGCACTCAATTTCAGGAAGCTGAGGAACCAGAAGCTGATAAACCAGAAACTGATAAACCAAAAATCGAATATGGTACAGGCATAGGCATTATTGCAGTAAATGATGGAAAGGATACCACCGACATAAATATAAGTCAGTTGACAGAAAGCAGTAAAATTGAAGGCACAGCAGGTGGCATCAGTGCAAGGAACTCAGGTAGTGGTTCGACTACCATCACTACAGCAGGGACAGTGACAGCAAAAGGACCGGGCGAATATGGAAGTGGTATTTCTGCTTTCAATGGTGAAACGGCCAATGCCATCACTATTACCCAGAGCACTGGTGAAATTAACGGTGACCAGAGTGGAATATTGGCAACCAATATGGGCAAAGGTTCGACGGTAATAACAACTGCAGCAAATGTCACAGGAACCAAAGGTGCAGGCATTCAAGCCAACAACATAAGCTGGAATGACACGGGTGCTAAGACAGAAATCAAAGTAGATCAAACTGCCGGAAACATTATTGGTGGTACTGACGGTATAAGTTTGTTTAATGAAACTGGCGGAAAAGTCTCAGTGACTACAGCCGGTAAAGTAGAAGGTAAAACTGGGGCCGGAATTCAGGTTGTATCAGGTACAGCACCAGTTTCAGATATTGACGAAAACGGAGAAGACATAAGTTCAGCATTTGCTGTAAATAAGAAAGCCGCAACAAAAGCCGGTGATGAAAATGGCCAGGTACCTTTGGGCGGAATTAATGTTGTTCAGTCAAGTGGTGAAATAAATGGTTTTGCTAGTGGTATAGATGCCAGCAATCATGAATCAGGTGCGACCAATATTCAGGTAAGTGGCAATGTGAGTGCAACAGGCACTGAATTTAAGGAAGCTGAGAAACCAGAAACTGAGCAACCAGAAACTGAGCAACCAGAAACTGAGAAACCAGAAGCTGACAAAGCCAAAACCGAATATGGTACAGGCATAGGCATTATTGCACTAAATGATGGAAAGAATACCACTGACTTAAATATAAGTCAGTTGACAGAAAGCAGTAAAATTGAGGGTACAGCAGGTGGTATCAGTGCAAGTAATTCAGGTACTGGTTCGACTACCATCACTACAGCAGGAACTGTGATAGCAAAAGGACCGGGAGAACTTGGAAGTGGTATTTCTGCTATCAATGGTGAAACGGCTAATGGCATCACTATTACCCAGAGTACAGGCAAGATTGAAGGTGACCAGAGCGGAATATTGGCAATCAATGAAGGCAAAGGTTCGACGGTAATAACAACCGCAGCAAATGTTACAGGAACCAAAGGTGCCGGTATTCAAGTTAATAACAAGAGTAAGGGTACTAAGACAGAAATCAAAGTAGATCAAACTGCCGGAAACATTATTGGTGGTACTGACGGTATAAGTTTGTTTAATGAAACTGGTGGGAATATTACAGTTGGTGTTGCCGGTAAGGTGACGGGGGGTAGTGGTGCAGGTATTGCTACTAATATTACAAATAGTATTGTTTCTTCTACAACCGAAAAAACTGCAGGGATTAGCAATATTACTCTGAACCATGGTGCAGATGTTTCTGCTGTATCAGGGGTAGCGATTATAGATGGTGATAATAATGCTAACGTTATTTTAAATGGTGGTTCTAAAGTAGCTGGCCAAATTAATCTTGGTAAAGGCAATGATACGCTGACTATCAATAATGGCTCAGATATTTCTGGAGTGACTGTGCTGGATGGTGGCAACGATAATGATACCGAGCCAGATAGCAGTACTGATAAACTGTATCTCAATACCAGTCTGCGTGGTTCTTCAGAAATTTCTCGTAATGGAGGAATAGGTATTATTAACTGGGAAGATATTAATCTGGGGGAATCAGCCACACTGACATTAACAGGCAATCTGAATACCCAAAACCTTAATATTGGCTCCGGATCTGAATTAAAGCTCGATAATGTGTCGAATAGTGCTACAGAAGATTCACTGCACGAAGTGGCTGTAAAAGGTAATGTTAAAAATTCTGGTAGCATTAATATGGTGAACGGTAATGTGGGTGACCGCCTTACCATTCAGGGCAACTATCACGGTGAAAAAGGCAGTAAGTTGCTTATGGAAGTGACGCCTGAACAGAATAAGGCTGATAAATTACATATTACGGGAGATGCCACTGGTACGACTGCGATTGATTTAACCGAAGTTAGTGGGTTAGGTGAAAATACCGCTGGTACAAACGGGGTTGAAATCGTTTCAGCAGATGGTAAAACTGATGGTGAAGTGTTTACCTTGCTTCGTGACCATGTTGATGCGGGTGCTTATGAATACCGCCTGAAAAAAAGTGAAGATAATAAATGGAATTTGTTATCTGAAAAAATTCAGGATACTGGTAACCAAATAAAA
The DNA here is from genome assembly GCF_002777855.1 of Snodgrassella alvi. Taxonomy (GTDB): domain Bacteria; phylum Pseudomonadota; class Gammaproteobacteria; order Burkholderiales; family Neisseriaceae; genus Snodgrassella; species Snodgrassella alvi_E. The sequence goes on along the minus strand of NZ_MEIK01000032.1, from coordinate 31,421 downwards.
CCTAAAACCACATATCGTAAGGAAGTACCATTATTAAGTGCTGTAGGGGCTCAACTGCGTCAGGCTGATAGTCTGATGCTAGCAGATATGCATAAGCGTATTGGTGCGACACCTGCTCCAGATGAACGCAAGGCATGGGGACGAGTGATTGCGAATCGTAGCGACATTCGTCAGAACGGTGTGGCTAATGTTCGCAGCAAGGGTAATTACGCCGGTTTACAACTGGGTAGTGATGTTTGGACGAATAATGGCCTGAGAGTTGGTGGCTATCTGGGCTATTTACACGGTAATCTGGATGTAGATGGTTTTGCCAGTGGAGTAGTTGGCAAAGTTGGTAAAAACAGCACCAAGTCTTATTTCCTAGGCGCATATGGTAACTATACCCTTGATAGTGGAACCTATCTGGATGTAGTGCTGCAGGGTGCACGCCACAATGCTGATATCAAGCCGGATAATGCATCAAACAGTAAACAGAAAGGCCACGGTATCACGGCTTCTGTAGAGGTAGGCCAGCCATTTGCACTTGGCAGCAGTAGCTGGAAGTTCGAACCTCAGGCACAAATTATGCATCAATGGCTGGATCTGAATGATATTAATATCAGTGGTAATACCAAAGTTAAGCAGGATCATGACAATGCATGGTTATTCCGTTTGGGTGGACGTTTAGAAGGAAACTATCCGGTAAATAAAGGTGTACTGCGACCTTATGCGCGTTTAAATTTCTTCTATTCTCCTAATGGTGCAGATACCAGCAGTTTTGCAACTAAAGCTGCCTCTACAACATTGCGTACTGGTGCTTCTCATGCAAATACTGAAATGGCCATCGGTGGAAGCTATGAAATTACTGATAAAGTAAAAGCATATGGCGAAATCGGCCATACCTGGTCTAATGGGAATGATGCACATGAGAAGTCACCGGTTAATGGTTCAGTGGGACTGAGGGTAAACTGGTAACTATCATTGATTTAAGTACATGAAGTGAGTAGGACTGAATCGTAGATTGATTCAGTCCTTTTTCTATTCTATGATGTTTTGATAATTTAATTAATAAAGTATCATAATAATATAGGCTTGAATAATACTACTGTTAAACAAAATTTCTGGTAATTTCAGGTTGATAATAAATTTTTAACACCTATACGGCATTATCGAAGTTATGAATCCTGTTACTAATGGATTTATACGATAAAGTTCAATGAAAATTAAGTATGAAGTTTTAAACGTCAATCGATAAAGAAAATATAAAATTTACGTTTCTTCTTCATCCCATTTTTGCAATAACTCGAGTGGTATTGCATTGATTACTTCGGAAAAGCGTTTACCCACCATGCGTTCTGCTTGACGCAGGAGGGGGACAGTAGGGCTGCTTGGCTCGTTGGCTTCAAACCAGTGACGTATATCCTCAATGCGCTGAAGGGCGTCATAACGGTCGGCAATAGCTACCGGCATCAGTTCTTGTAAAACATCATTTGTAAGGGATTCGTTATTAAGAGAAGAATCTACATCTTCTTGTATAATTTCAGGTGCGTTAGAAATATGGTTGTTGTTTTGTTCTGGTAGGTTATTTTCTTCGGGTGTTTCTCTTTTGGGGGCAGATCGGTTTTCATTATCCTGAAAATAGCTCAATATTTTTTTTAGCGAACTAAAATCCGGTGCATTGAGTTTTAAATTCTCATCGACCCATGTTTGCAATTTTTCTACAATTGGTAGCACTTCATCAAGTGCTATCAGCGCCGGTGTATTTCGCAGACGCAAATCAAGCAATTGCCGCCGTACGGAGTCTGGAGCTAGAGCATCAGCCGGACGTGGAATTGATAAAGAGCGCTCTACATCCCGAATTTGTAATCGCAATGCCGCATTACTAGACAGCACAATCCCGCGAATATCTGCCATAACACCTTGCGGGTCTGTCAGACCGGCAAGTGCATTACTGCGAACCAGTGCCGCATCCTCTTCATCACCATTTTCATCTAATTCAATCTGTGGATATATTTCCTGTGAATAAGTGGTACAGGCCTCTTCAAGTAAACTTAATCCTTCAAAAAGACCTTTGGCTCCATTCAACTGGATTCTGCTGCGCAGAAAGATAATATAAATTCGGATGTCTTTAGTCCGTAGCAACAATCTTAGTGCATCGCGTTCAACTTCATTCCAGTTAATTCCTTCCGGTTTGTTAACGAAATCACCATATTGAGCTTCAGGTTGTTCGGTAGATTTAGAAAGTAATAGCAGAAATTCTGGGTCATATTCGAGATTACTGCCACATGGCTGTTCAGCAGAAACGGGAGCAAGCAAGTCTGCATATTGGTGTTTCTGTTTGATATTTTTATTGCTCATCTTTTTCTCACAACTGTCTGATGCTGGAATATTGTTCTGGTTCATACGTCATACCCGCCACTGGAAGATCATTCATGGACTGACCCAGCCAAGTAGTCCATCCTAAACGCTGGTCAGAACTCATTTGCGCTGGAGGGGCTGAACGCGGATTCAATTGTAGTTGTATTTCCCACTCATATTCATATCCGATAAACGCCCTAACCCATTCGATTAAGCGTGGTAAGTCGCGTCCGTTAGGTAAAAAATGTAAGTAATTATCCAAGTTCAATGGGCCAATAATTAAGCGGAATTTATGTTGGCGATCTGGTACCATCTGTCCTACTAATGCACCTTCTCCTATCACCGATGCGGGTCCGGGTATACCCAGACGGGTACGTTCTTCGGGCGCTACGGCAATCCAGTGTAATACGTATTCTTCAAGAGTAAAGGGTACGCCAAAATAATGAGACAGTGTTGATGTCATTCCATCTGGATTACGGGCTTCGCGCACTAAGTGTGCTCCTGCCGCTAATCTGGGATGAGAAGGCAAAGGGCTTTCAGCAAATTCTTCCAGACTCTGACCACTAAGGCTGGCTATAAAAAAAGAAAATTCTTCAGCGTCTTGTCTATCCAGTCCACCGCCAGCAGATTGAGCGCTTTGCCACGCACTATAGAATTGGGTCAGGTAGCGATGGTGAAATAGATCAGCAAAATCTACTAATGTGCTGTCACGATTACTGTCGCGTCGGCTCAAGGCAATTTCAGTATAATGCATCGGCAAAGGACCATTGGCTCCCCACAATCCTAATCCGAATAATTGAATTTGAAATTTTCCTTCTGATGTTAAAGAAGTTGATGCAATTTCACGTGGAGCAAAAATCAGTGATGGTGATTGTCCCAGTCGAAACGGTTCTTGCTGTGGTCGTACAGCATCACCTATTGGTAGCTGAAGCGGATATTGAGCACCAAAAAAACGCATCAGACTTAAATAACCATAACGCCATGGTTTCTCGCTAGCCTTATGCAAAATATCTTGCCAGGTTTGTTTATCTGTATTGTGCGAACTGTCCATCTCTTTCATTAGATTGCACCCCTACCGCCCATCCGTACTGGCCAAAGCGCAATCTGACCACGCTGGATACTATGCAAAGCAGTTTGTGTGAATGTATTGATGGCAACATGTCGCGATAAGTAGTGCTCCATTACTAATCCGAACAGATAAGGACTAATGCCGGAAAATCCATCTTCGTCAATTGTCAGCTCACATTTGACACCTCTTCCGTATACCAAAGGACCGGCACCAGGCAAACGTCGGGTTACTGGTTCAGTTTTGACTCCTATTAGACTTTGTATTTGGCGTAGTTGTGGGCTGTCATGTGTTGGTACAAATAGTCTTAGCATATCCCGTAATGCCTGCCCCCCTGGTCGATGAGCCATATCAGACAATGGTAAATAATTAAAAGATAGTTGCCTTATAAGACGCCATGCCAGCTCCCTTTCTGCAAATGGCGCCTGCGGTGGACGTGGTGCACGGATGAGTCCGATACTTTCAACAGGTACCGAATCATCAATGGACAGATCATCAATACCATTGCGTGGAACCAGTGTTGCCAGATCACGATTGGTTAACCATGCGGTAGCCGAAAGATAACGCAGATATTCTGGATAAGGTGCTTCATTCTGGTCTACCAAAGACAGAAAAATTTCTGTCCCAATATAACTAGTACGGGTACCATATTTTCGGGCATTGTCGGATAGTTTGCGTTGTTCACGACGCAGGGAGAAATAACGGCCGTAATTACCTTCGTCGTTATTAAGAGAGTTATAAAGCGGGCGAAAATTTAGTTCTTCTGTAGTCTGTGGTTTCAGTCCGTGGACAGTTTCAATTGTATAAATTTCATAATCAAGTGGCCGAGATCTGTCCGCAACCAGATGTAACTCTGTGCGGGCTGTATCCAGCTCTATTCTGTCTGTACGTTTACGGAAAAGATTAATTAGTGGTGTACAAAACAAAGCAAATTGTTCTGTACTGGTTTGATTAATAAGCCAGCTATCCGGAATGCGATCCAGCAGAATAATAATTTCAGCTACATTAGCATTGATTTTGCTCAGACCATTGGATAGACCTGTCGGTGTAAAAAAATAAAACCGTTCTGGACAGCTAAAATATTCATGCAACAAATTATGTCCATGGAAAACATCCCATGTAAGCGGTAGTAACCCTTCTCCCGGTTCCAACCCTTCATGTACAACCGCATTTTTTACATTAATGTCTAATGCTCCCGTGAAACTTCCCGGATATCCGGCTACCGTTGCAACGGCACTGGTATGCAATAATTCAAACAGATGAGATGCAATTCTGTCTTCACCACACAGATAAATAGGTAAGCGATCCAAACCTTTAATCTGATTAAAGTTGATTTCACCAAATGTTCGTAAGGTCAGTCGTAAGGCTCCGGCTACTTTAGTGTGAGCCGGCAGATAACGGTTGAGCATCGGCATGTCAGGCGGTGCCCCAGTTAATCTGGCTTCAATGATTTGGATTGGCCATAATGTAACTTCCTGACTATTGCGAAATTCACAAACTGTGTTTTCTCCTACTGGAATACCGGCACGAAAAGTAGAATGTCTGGGTACTTTAAATCCTTGGTGGAAATCACCTTCCGAATGGCTGGGATGAAGCTGTGCTACCGCCATTGATGGGGTGGGTGTGACATAATTCGGATAAATGACTTCCAGCAGACGTTGGGTAAATCGCGGAAATTCAGCGTCTATTTTTAATTGTGTGCGTGCTGTGAGAAAACAGAAAGCCTCTATCATCCTTTCTACATAGGGATCCGCTATTTCAATACCCTGCATACCCAGACGTTTTGCAATTTTGGGGTGTTGCCGCGAAAACTCAGCGGCCATTTCACGCATGAAAGTGAGTTCTTTGTTGTAATAGTCTAGTAATAACGGATCCATGATTTTTCTATTAGATAATACTTATTCTGTTGGTTTCAAGATCAAATGCACTTTGGACAACAAATGAGGTAGGGTATGGTTCAGTGAGAATGCGTCCGCGTATTTCAAATAATAAGACATTGTAATTTAATTTGGATTCATCTTTCATTAATGGAGCAACACCTAATGAAGAAGCCTCCAATCTTGGTTCAAAACGCAGAATTGCACGCCGAATAGCTTTCTCAATATCAATCCATTTGTGCTCATGCATATATTGACCAGCAATAGGAGGCACGCCGTAGTTGACTACAGAGGCAGCTACCTGTGGATACAAACGTAAATCAATCTCGTCTTCCAGATTAGTGGTATTGAGTAGATACATCAGATCTCGCTGAACTATTTCCCGTAATCGTTCTGAAGAAACTGTATAATTCTCAGATGTTTCAGTCTTACGAGTGGGTGCATCATCCCGTAGGCGATCAAACAATGTAGGTAAGAGATGTGCCTTCGGGCGTAAAGGGGGGAATTGTTCAGCCATTTATTACTCTTTATCAGTCACAAATTCACATGAAGTGATGTCAAGAATGCCAATATCTCCGTGATCTGTTTGCCATGTTTTTTGCCCTAAAGCCCTTACAGAGGTTTCCCCATGCTCCTTCCAGATAGTTTCACGGCATAACATTAACGATTCACTTTCTGATTCCGAACCACAGCAACGACCAAGCAGAAACGCGTGATGTTCTGAACCATCTGTAAGTGTTATTAAGGCGGGTTTCCAAATTAAATCCAGAATAGAGTGGGGACGTGTGGAAGAAATAGAGCTGATCTGTTCGAATGGAAGCCATGTATAGATACTACCGATTACGAGCTCAATGGTTGGACCAAGCCATGTATCACTATCTGCAATCCATGAGAATTTACCACCTGGGTCGATAATGCCGGAAACATCTTTAGCTGAACCCAATGCTGCTTCTCTCATTTCATCCGCTTTTGTCTCATTGTCAGCCTGATTTAAAGCAATTGCATCAAGTAACAAATCTACCCATTCGGGTTGTTGCTGGATGAATCCCGGACGTTTTTGACCAGAAAAACACTCCTTGCGATATATTTCACATGCAATTAATCCTCGGAAAGCTTGGGCCTGTTGTTCAAAATTAGATTGCATCTGAGCACATGCTTGTAATTGCTTCAGCGCCCGCTGCCAGTCTCCCTTCAGACAAAGTAATTGAAATAATAACCAACGCTGAACATGGTCTGTAGGTTTAGTTTTGATTTGTTGTTCAGTTTCCTGTATGACATCAGTCAGAGATCGGTTGGCTATCCATGCTTGCAGCGTAGAAAAATGTTCATCATTTCTGTGTGTGTTGCTCATCCTTAAAATCCTTTTGGTGACTGTCAGCAAATTGTGACATGCGATAATGACTGTCTACGCTAACGGCATGATGCTCTTTTCTGGTTAATGTGGGTGGCATATGTGCATGACTATTTTGCTGTTGCCAGCCCGGAGCGAATAAATGCAAAATTTCGGGTATTTCTTCTATTTTGAACAGCTCAGCTTCTCTGAGGCTGTCCAGACCGTTAAAAACATCATCAATGTTTAGTGGCCCAGAAACAATGTCCTGTAACGTCATTAACGGATCCAAATTGCCTGAGAGATCGGCTAGATTAACAGTAGATGCAGAACTACTGACATCATTTTTTAGTAATCTTTCCTGCCAGAAATGCTCATTTACTGATAACTGTGGTGTATCAAGTGCCTGACGATATTCGTGTAATAAATCCAGAAAAATGGCCTCAGCGGGAGATTCCTCTAATGTCGAATCTTTTGTCTGATATTCCTTACTTTCCAATAGTTCATAAGGCAGGCTTGGCATCACCAGACTAAATGGATTTTCATCTTTCTGCTGAGAAAGCAAATGTGAATCAAACCATTTTAAATCTAATGGCATAATTTTGTAATCGGCATTGTTTTTGTTGAGTGTTTCAGTTTCGATCTCTGGAGTAAACTGTTGAGCGGGATTAATTTGCCAGATTGATAATCCCCATTCAAAAATATCACCATCATGCAAAAGACACCAATTATCTGATGCAATCGGCATTCCATTTACTGCACAGTGTACATTTTTAGAAAGGTTAAGTAGTTGCCAGCCGCTTGCTGACTGACGAATACTTAATGCTAGATTTTCAGTTGCAGGTAATTCTGTTTGAATACTATAAATCGAGGTTTCGGAAAAAAATGCAAAATTTTTTATTTCATAAACCTGGCCAATTTTAATTCCACGGCAGTAATCAAGACTTAATAGAAGTGAATTTTCCATAACGTCTTTCAGGTAATAATTGTTTGCTCTCTGCTAGACCTAAGACCATACTTTTTTCAAAAATGCGAATTGATAATCTCAGCATTAATAAATCTTAACTATATTATCTTTCTGTATGAATTTGTTAAATATAAACATAAAATTTGACACATATACATAAATTATCCCGGTTTATACTACAAAAAACAAGAATTATTCTTGAATCCTAAATCTTTGCATGGTAAATTTTAAATTAACTTCATATTGTTTAAGAAATGTTATAATGTGAACGGAATTATATGTATTTTGTATGTTTTTTTATAAAACAAAATAAAGGATACTGGTAAAAAATATGGATATTTCCCGCCAGACTCTGTTTGGTAAACTTAATACAACACTGTTCCGCTCTATTGAATCGGCTACAACATTTTGTAAACTACGTGGAAATCCTTATGTTGAGCTTGTGCACTGGGTACATCAGCTCATGCAAGAAAATGATGGCGATGTCATTAGAATATTACGACATTATGAAGCGGATATCGCCAAAATTGAGCAGGATATTTCACGAAACTTGCTTTTGCTGCCATCTGGAGCAAGTTCAATCAGTGATTTTTCCCACCATATAGATTTAGCAATTGAGCGGGCGTGGGTTTACGCTACGCTCACATTTAAAGATTATAAAATTCGAGGAGCTTGGTTATTTGCCGCTTTAGTACTGACGCCTGAATTGCGTCGTGTACTGACGGGAATTTCTGGCGAATTTACCAAAATTCCGCAGGAAGAATTAGCAGAATCATTACCTGAAATAATTAAACAGTCCCCTGAATCTCAGGATCGTCCTTACGATGATACTGGCTATGCAGCTGCCATTCCTGGTGAAGCAAGTCACTCGTTAATGGATAATAGTCAAGATAGTAAATCTGCTCTGGCAAGATATTGTACAGACCTGACAGAAGAAGCAAAACAGGGTCGGATAGATCCAGTTATCGGTCGTGAGCATGAAATACGCACCATGATAGATATTTTGTTGCGCCGTCGTCAGAATAATCCTTTATTAACGGGAGAAGCAGGTGTAGGCAAAACCGCTGTAGTAGAAGGATTTGCTTTGGCTATTGCCAATGGGGAAGTGCCACCGAGTCTTTCAGAAGTAAGATTATTGTCCTTAGATGTAGGTGCATTACTGGCTGGTGCCAGTATGAAGGGTGAATTTGAGTCACGTTTAAAATCTGTATTGGAAGAGGCTAGCCATTCAGCAAACCCAATCATTATATTTGTTGACGAAGTCCACACTCTGGTGGGCGCAGGAGGAGCTTCTGGTACCGGTGATGCAGCAAATTTGCTAAAACCTGCTCTAGCAAGGGGTACTTTACGTACCATTGGTGCTACAACCTGGAGTGAATATAAACGGCATATTGAAAAGGATCCAGCTTTAACGCGTCGGTTTCAGGTTTTACAAGTAGCCGAACCGGAAGAAGCTGCGGCCATCAATATGGTTCGGGGTCTGGTTTCAACATTTGAAAACCATCATGGCGTAATTGTGATGGATGAGGCAGTGAGAGCTGCAGTTAAATTATCCCATCGTTATATTCCATCACGCCAATTGCCAGACAAAGCCATCAGCCTTCTGGATACGGCGTGTGCAAGGGTTGGCCTGTCGTTGCATACGCCGCCCAGTACCGTGCAATACCTGCGTCAGCAGCTAAGCGCTGCACAAACTGAACTGGATCTATTAAGTAAACAACAACGTATAGGTTTGTTTACAGGGGAGTTGACTGAAGTAGAACTGCGTATAGAAGCACTTTCAGTTGAGCTGGAAACCGAAGAAGAACGTTGGCAACAGGAGCTGCAAGCTGTAGATAAATTAATAGCTGCACGGGCATGCTGTCAGAACAATGATGATAAAGCTATCTTGGAGCAACTGTCAGAAATTGAAACAACTTTACGAGCATTACAAGGTGATGTCCCAGTAGTTTTTCCAGAAGTTAGCGAAAGCGTTGTGGCTGCAATTGTCTCTGACTGGACTGGTATTCCGGTTGGTAGGATGGTCAAGGATGAGGTGGGAGCCGTACTGAATCTTTCTGTTAATCTGGCACAGCGTGTAGTAGGGCAGGGTAATGCGCTTGGCCAGATTGGAGAACGTATCCAGACCGCACGTTGTGGTTTAACAGATCCCAATAAACCGGTTGGCGTCTTTTTGCTGGTAGGTCCTTCTGGTGTTGGTAAAACCGAAACGGCGCTGGCACTCTCTGAAGCCATGTACGGTGGTGAGCAAAATCTGATCACCATCAATATGAGTGAGTTTCAGGAAGCACACACTGTCTCTACTCTTAAAGGTGCACCTCCAGGCTATGTTGGCTATGGTGAAGGTGGCGTCCTTACCGAAGCGGTACGTCGACGGCCATATAGTGTGGTATTGCTGGATGAGATAGAAAAAGCCCATCGCGATGTTCATGAAATTTTTTATCAAGTCTTTGATAAAGGCATGATGGAGGATGGCGAGGGTTTAAATATTGACTTTAAAAACACCGTCATTCTGATGACCAGTAACGTAGGCTCTGATCTGGTTTCTCAATTATATGATGACCCAGCACTCGCCCCAGATTGGTCAACGCTGAAAGAAGTGCTGATGCCGGAGTTACGTAAACATTTTCCGGCAGCATTTATTGGTCGGCTAACCATTATTCCTTATTTGCCATTAGCAGATGAAGCACTGAGTAGTATTGCTCGCCTGCACCTCAACCGTATCGTACTGAGAATGCGTGAACAGCACGGTATTGCATTAAATTATGACGAGGCATTGGTAGAGCATATTGTACAGCACTGCCCCATGCATGAAACAGGTGCTAGATTACTCATCGGATATATCGAACAGCATATTTTGCCAGCCCTTTCACGCTACTGGCTTCAGGCTTTAACAGAAAAAAAAGCTGTGGAATCTATCAATATAAGTATTGACCCTAGCCATACTGAAAATCCAATTATTTTTTCGGTTGTACCTGTCTAGTCAAACATCGTAAAGCAGTAACCTTAATGACCGGTGCAGACCGGTAGTGATTGATAAAAGAAAAGGAAGTAGAAATGGCGGTATTTAACAACAGTGCCCAGAAATTTATTCAGCGTAATCGTGCACCAAGGGTGCAAATAGAGTATGACGTAGAAATTTATGGTTCTGAGAAAAAAATTGAATTGCCATTTGTAATGGCAGTGCTTGCCGATTTATCCGGTAAACCAGCAGAAGACTTACCGCCGGTTGGGGAGCGTAAATTCTTAACCATTGATATTGATAATTTTGATGAGCGAATGAAAGCCATTCAACCACGTGTCGCTTTTGCTGTACCGAATACCCTATCTGGCGAAGGGCAGCTGATGGTAGATATTACTTTCGAAAGTATGGAAGATTTTTCTCCAGCAAGAGTGGCTCAGAAAGTTGATGCACTCAAACAATTACTGGATGCTCGTACTCAGCTAGCAAACCTACAGACTTATATGGATGGTAAATCTGGAGCAGAGAATCTGGTTAACCAGCTGTTACAAAATCCTAGTCTTCTACAGGCATTAGCCAAAGCACCTAAACCCCAGCCTGCGGCAGGAGATAACCAAGCTTCAGCATCTGCTGATACCGAATAATAACCCAAGTTCAAAGTCTATTTGTACGTATTGATTGAGGAGCATTCATGGCTACGCAGTCCCAACAACAATCAGATGTTGCACTGGCAGAACGCCCAGTTGCACAATCCGAATTTAGTAATTTACTGACCAAAGAATTCAAACCAAAAACTGATCAGGCAGCCAAAGCTGTTGAGCAGGCAGTGAAAACATTAGCCGAACAGGCTTTGTCACATTCAGTTACCATCAGTGATGACGCCTACAAAAGTATCGAGGCTATTATCGCTGAAATCGACCATAAGCTTTCCGAACAAATTAATCTCATCCTGCATCATGAAGCATTCCAGAAACTGGAATCATCTTGGCGTGGCTTGTTTCATCTGGTTTCTAATACCGAGGTGGATGAACATCTGAAAATACGTTTCATGAATTTGTCTAAAAATGATTTACGGCGCAGCATGAAACGGTTTAAAGGTATTGCTTGGGATCAAAGTCCGTTATTCAAACAGATTTATGAAGAAGAATATGGACAATTGGGTGGTGAACCCTATGGTTGCATGATTGCAGACTATTATTTCGATCATACCCCACCGGATGTTGATTTATTGGGTTCGGTAGCCAAAGTGGCTTCTGCTTCACATATGCCGTTTATTGCAGGTGCTTCACCTTCTGTGCTGCAAATGGATTCATGGCAGGAACTAGCTAATCCACGAGATTTAACTAAAATTGTTACTCAGAATTTGGAATATGCTCCGTGGAACTCTTTACGTGCCAGTGAAGATTCACGTTATCTTGGTCTGGCGATGCCGCGCTTTCTTGCCCGCTTACCATACGGTATTAACACCAATCCAGTCGATGAATTCGATTTTGAAGAAGATACAGACGGTTCTGATCACCGTAAATATGTGTGGAGCAATGCGGCTTACGCAATGGGTGTCAATATCAACCGGTCATTTAAAAATTTCGGTTGGTGTACCATGATTCGCGGCGTAGAGTCTGGTGGTGCTGTGGAAAATCTGCCTTGTCATACATTTCCGACTGATGACGGTGGCGTAGATATGAAATGTCCGACTGAAATTGCTATCTCAGACCGTCGTGAAGCAGAATTATCTAAAAATGGTTTTATTCCTCTAATTCACCGTAAAAACACAGATTATGCTGCTTTCATCGGTGCTCAGTCTTTGCAAAAACCTCAGGAATACTACGATCCTGATGCAACAGCCAACGCCAATCTGTCCGCACGCTTACCATATCTATTTGCCTGCTCGCGCTTTGCGCATTTTCTGAAATGTATTGTACGTGACAAAATCGGCTCATTTAAAGAGCGTGAGGATATGCAGCGCTGGCTGAATGAATGGATTATGAATTATGTTGATGCCGATCCGGTAAATTCATCACAGGAAACCAAAGCGCGTCGTCCGTTGGCAGCTGCTGAAGTGGTAGTAGAAGAAGTGGAAGGAAATCCTGGTTATTACGATGCTAAATTTTTCCTGCGGCCTCACTTTCAGCTAGAAGGCTTGACCGGTTCTTTACGTCTGGTTGCTAAGTTGCCATCTGTGAAACAGACAGCGACTGAATAGCATGATTTTGATCAATACCCAGATAAGATAAAAGCTATTTATTTCTGAGCCCACATTAAATGAGGTTCAGACTGATTCCAGAGACCCGGATGCCAGCAAAGTCGTGAAGATTTTCAGCATTATTGAAAAGTAATAATGAAAATGAAAAGCAAAATCTTGAATAATATGTTGTTTGTATTCGGTTTTGGTATTGTGCAAACAGCGGCTGCTTACGAACTGGTTTGTCCAGAGTCTGTTAAGGTAAAAGCTGGTATTCCGGAGTTGGAATCAGTGCCTCTTAATTGGGTGGTATCTAAATACAAAGACACATTATTAAGACTGGATGGTGCAGGAGTCTATAGTGGAAAACCTGGTGATTTAGCTCAGTTAAAACCAGAGCCTATTGTCGTAAAGGGTAAAAAGCATTATCCGGCTTGGGAAGTAGACAGTAAGCTTGATTTAGATGGTGCAGGTTTTTGGCTTAGCTGTTCTTATAACCGTAATCAGGTGCAACTGACTAGACGCATTGATTCAACTATGAAAGTTTGCTGGGCAGTTTATTCTAAAGATTCTCAGGGCGGATTACTTGCAAAACTAAAATGTCACTAATTCAGTTTTTCAATAAATAATTTTTCCGCGATAGTCGTGTATGACGCTAAGCGGATGATGTAGTACTTCTTTAATAGTAAACAACAAAGGAGCCAATATGGCACACGACATTTTCTTGAAAATTGATGGCATTGACGGAGAATCTCCGGATGCACAACATAAAAATGAAATTCAGGTATTAAACTGGAACTGGGGAATCACTCAGGAATCTTCTATGCAGTCTGGTAGTGGTTTGGGTACCGGTCGGGCAACTGTTCATGACCTGCAATTTGAACATTACATTGATCGTTCCAGTCCTAATCTAATGAAATACTGTTTAACTGGTAAGCATATTCCAGAAGCAAAATTAGTGATGCGTAAAGCAGGTGGAACACCTTTAGAATACCTGAAAATCACAATGAATGACCTGATTGTATCAAGTGTAATGCCTTCCGGTAGCAGCACTGATGAGCAGAATCCGCGTGAAATGGTGCGTTTATCTTTCTCTAAAGTGAAGCAGGAATATGTTGTACAGAATCAGCAGGGCGGCAGTGGCGGTACCGTAACTGCTCAATACGACATCAAGGCCAATAAAGAAGCCTAAGATTAAGTAATGCCTCATCTATCATGTGTTTGAAGGCAAAGTGTTTTTCAATGCAATAAGGATCATCAGAGAGCCTAAAAATTCTCTGATGATATTGACTAATTTGGTCGGAAAATAGCTATCTGGCATTACCATAAATGGTGATGAAATTTGAATAAAATATATCAGTGTTATCGGGAACTATATCGAACTGGCCGCTTTATCTTAATCTGCATTTTGTTTTTGAGTGTAGTTGGTTGCCGGTCTGTGCAGGATGTAAAAGAACAAACACGTCTGGAATTGCATATTGAAGCTGCTGACAATGTTAATCCTGATGAAAAAGGTCGTGCTGCACCTATTCAAGTACGCATATACGAATTAAAAAATGACAATGCATTCACATCTGCAGATTTTTACACACTACAGGATAATGATAAATCAGTATTAGGTAATGATCTGCTCGTAAGCGATGAATTTATACTGCGGCCGGGAGAAATCAAAACTATCCGGCGCAGAACCAATCCTGAAACGACAGTTATTGGCGTATTGGCTGGTTACCGCAGTCTTACGCGTTCTCAGTGGCGTGAAACCTACAGACTAGCCGATGCTCCGTATGCAACTTGGTATCGGGAATGGTGGCCACTGAAAAAAGCAAAGCTGGATATAAATATTGGACAGAGGGCCATAGTGGTCACTGAAGTGGATTAAAGCAGAGGAATTTCTCTAAATGAGTTGGTATAACCGTGTAGTCTGGAGTGAAGGGCAATTTCTGCTGCCACAGATTTTCCAGCAACAAGAACGCTATCTGGAACATTTTGCACATAGTCGCAGTGTGCCGTTATCGCCTTTTTTCTGGGGTTTCAGTCGCTACGATATAGATCACGAAGCGTTGAATTTAGGTAAACTGGTATTAAAAGATGTGGCTGGTGTATTTCCCGACGGTACGCCTTTTGAAGCGCCTGGGCACACATTGCTGCCTCCGCCGTTGACCATTCAGCCAGAACATCTTGAACAACTAATTTATCTTGCTTTGCCTATCCGCACACCAAATGCTGAAGAGACCAGTTTTGAAGATAATTCGGAGTCGCTCGCTCGTTTTGCTGTATTTGAAAGCGATGTGCGAGATGCAAACTCTATCGGACTTGGTGCAAAAACAGTTCAGCTCAGCCATTTGCGATTAAGACTGATGCCGCAGAAAGCGTTGACAGATGCCTGGATAGGATTGCCAATTGCCCGTATCAGTACTTTACGGGCAGACGGTGGGGTTGAGCTAGACAGCACTGTCATACCACCTGTTACTCACTATACCGCCAGTACCTTGCTACAGACTTGGCTTTCACAGATCCATGATTTGACACATCTGCGAGCCGATTCACTTGCTGATAGACTTACAGGCAGACAAGGTAAAGGCTCAGAGGCGGCTGAGGTATCCGACTATTTGCTTTTGCAAATTCTAAACCGTTATGAACCTTTACTACATCATGTGCAGAAAGTTGGCGCCACTTCACCGGAATTTATCTATCGGCAGTTGATTTGCATGGCAGGTGAGCTATCGACTTTCGTTAGACCACATACACGGCGCCCAATAGAGCATTTACCATATCGTCATGATGCACCTTATTACTGTCTGAAACCAGTTGTCGATGATGTTCAGCATTTGTTAAATGCAGTATTGATTCGTAGTGCGCAGCATATTCGACTAGAGGATGCGGCTTACGGAGTCAAGAATGCAGTGGTTGAACCCACAGAACTGCGTGGCTTTAATGCTCTGGTATTGGCTGTTAAGGCTCAGATACCTCCAGATATTTTGGTACATCAATTTGCTGCACAGACCAAAATAGGTCCTTCAGATCGTTTGCCGGAGTTGATTCGTTCTCATTTACCGGGGATGGCATTGCAGGCATTACCTGTACCTCCGCGTCAGATTCCTTTTAATGCCGGCTATGTTTATTTTGAGCTATTACGTGATGGTCCGTTATGGGAACATATTGCTCATTACGGTGGATTGGCCATGCACATTGCCGGTGAATTTCCTGGCTTACTAATTGAACTTTGGGGAGTGCGTGATCAATGAATGAGTTCGATACCATTCTCAATGGTACAGGCGCTAAGAAAGAGCAAATACCTGAGGCTTCAGCTACGGAGTCTTTATCACAACCACAACATGGTTATGAGTTTGAGCGTCTTGCGGATACATCCTGGTTCGGAGAACAACAATCAGCCAAATTGGCAGACAATATTGATGCGGGACCGGACAGTAAATTACGTCTAGCAGCAATTGAAGCGGCTGATAATCCTCTGCTGGAAGCAGCACAGCCCTTGTTGCTCGCACTGGCCAATATGCCGGCTCAACTTGATTCATACGATAATGGCATTGAAAGTCTGCGTGAGCTGCTCATACGCGAAGTTCACATTTATCAAACTTTATGTGATCGGGCAAATTTGAGGCGTGAACACGTACTGGCAGTACGTTATTGTGTTTGCACAGCTCTGGATGAGGCCGCCAATAAAACATCATGGGGAGGTGGAGGAGCATGGGCTAGAAAAAGCCTGCTCATTGTTTTTCATAACGAAAGCTATGGTGGCGAAAAAATATTTCTATTAATTGGCCGTCTTTCTCCAAATCCAATTGAATACGGAGACGTATTAGAAGTTATCTACCGAATTTTAAGTTTGGGGTTTGAAGGGCGGTATAGTGTTCGTCCGGATGGGCGTAAACAGCTTGATTTGATTCGTCAGCAATTGCTATCCATCATCAGCAGTGGCCGAGATCCGGTTGCCCGTGATTTGTCTCCACACTGGTATGCAGATGCATCTGGTAAGTTTCGTCGACTGCGTTCGTTGCCTGTATGGATCAGTGCTGTGTTTTTTTGCTGTCTGTTATTGGCCATTTTTGTCTGGTTTAAATTTCAGATTGTGGATACTGATACAAGATTACAACAACGAATTGCTGCTATAGGTAAAGCGGTGCCACCACCTGCAACGACTGGTGTATTGCGGCTGAAAGCTTTACTTAAAGATGAAATTGAACGTGGTGTAGTCAGTGTTAATGAAAATGCTCAGCAAAGTCAGGTAACATTTCTTGGTGATTTCATGTTTGTTCCGGGCAAGAAAACAGTAAATCCCAAAATAATGCCAGTACTGGATAAAGTAGCCAGCGAAATAAACAAAGTATCAGGTACTGTAACTGTAACTGGACATACTGACAATCAACCTATTCATACTGCAGAATTTCCTTCTAATCAGGTTTTATCTGAAAAAAGGGCAGCAGAAGTGGCCGCTTTGTTAGTAAACAAAGGGATAGCGGAATCACGATTGAAAATTGTCGGTTTGGGTGATAGTGCACCAGTAGAAGATAACAATACAGCAGAAGGCCGTGCAAAAAATCGTCGTGTAGATATTTTGGTAACTGAGTGAACCAAATTTTGTATTAATTACATTCGCCGTTAAAAAAGGTATGAAAATGCGGTTACTGAATAATATTGTCAAGCTTTCTTTAAGTATTTGGTTAGGCTTATTTAGTGTTATATCTTTTGCATCTGTTTTGGATAATGATGAACCAATTATCGTTGAACAAATCAGGCAGCAGTTGGCTGAACCAGTAAATGCAGCAAGAATTTCGGATGCTCAGGTAAAAGATATTATTCGTCATAATCTTAATAGTAGGCTTGGAATATCACTGCATAATGCCTATGGAATTAATTTACAAAGCATTTCATCAGATAATGCACTTGCACCTATACAATTGGGATTTTTAGAACTCAGCTATTCAGACGAAACAGCCGCTGTACAAGCTATAAAATCACTGGGCAAAACTCGTTTTTTTAAGCACAGCAAAATTCTGGTTCCATTTTCTGTAGTCAGGATAGGAAGTAAATTGCAGATTTTATTTACTGAAAACGGCGGAAGCCGTCGCGCACAAGAAATTATTGATAAATTTTCGATGCATTAAGATAAGAACTTGGAAACTTCCGGTTAAAAAATAGTATTAATTTAAAAAGGTTGTAGGGCATAAACCCATAGGTGGTATCAACTATATTTGTGCAGAGGTCTTACACCTCAGTAAAAATTTATTATCAACCCGCCTAGATAGATAGCTAAAGCAAATAACATGCAAAAAATTTTAGATTTTCTTTTTTCCCGCCGCATGCTGGTAATTATCGGTATTATTTTATTAGCACTGATAGTCTGGTTTGTGGGACCTTTGCTGACGTTTGGTGGATTGCATCCTTTTGCATCTATGTCTACACGCATTGTCACCATTCTGATTCTGTTCGCATTTCTGTTTCTATGGTTTAAGAACTGGTCGTTATCGGCTATCTGGGTTGCAGCTTTATGTGTACTGATATGGAAAGCAGCACCTCTGCTTGCATATGGTCAGACCAAACCATTTGCACCAGCATGGACTCGAGCCATGTTGATTGGCATCGTTTTGTTTTGTTATGCGCTATATGGTTTGTACCGACTATGGTTGGCTTTACGTGTAGATGAGCAGTTGCTGCAAAAAATCCTGCGTCCGCGTGGCGATAAACCTGTTGTTTCTGAAGCTCGTGAAGATCAGCGTGCGGTTACCAATATAGTCTCACGTGCCGTTGAGCAGCTTAAGCAATTGCGTATTGGTAAGCCGGGACTTGGTATACGCCGTATTTTTGAAGGTAAACGCTATTTATATGAGCTGCCGTGGTACATGATTATTGGTGCGCCCGGTGATGGTAAAACAACAGCTTTAATGAATGCTGGCCTGCAATTCCCACTGGCAGAGCAAATGGGACAATCAGCGGAAGCCTTTGCTGTGCCCGGCAAAGGCGGCACAGTACATTGTGACTGGTGGTTTACCAATGAAGCCGTGTTAATTGATACTGCTGGACGTTATGTTCGCCATGATGATGGCGGTTCTGCTGATACTACTACCCGCAATGCTGAGGAATGGCGTGGTTTCCTCGGTCTTCTGCGCAAATATCGTCCGCGCGCACCAATTAATGGTGTACTTTTAACAGTCAATGTAGCTGATCTGGCCGGTAAATCTGAAGCTGAGCGTATCACGGCTGCGGCAGCATTAAGAGCGCGTCTGGGAGAGCTCCGAACCGAATTAGGTATTCAGTTTCCGGTATATTTGGTGGTAACCAAAATGGATCTTCTGCCTGGTTTCACCGATTACTTTAATTCCCTAACTACTGAGGGGCGTGCACAAATATGGGGTTTCACTTTACCGTATGATCAGAAACAGCAAAAAAATAATTATGATAAGCTGCGTTCAAATTGTGAAAGTGAGCTGAAGCTACTAACGCAAAGACTAAATCAGGGTGTAGATAATCGTTTACAGGAAGAATACGATGTACAGCGCAGATGTAATCTTTATGCTCTGCCACAGGAATTTGCTGCGCTTGCTGAACCATTACTAGATATTATAGAACGCGTATTTCTTGATTCTAAATTTGATGCAACCCAATTGCACAATACGCTCAGAGGTGTGTATTTTACTAGTGCAGCTCAAGCGCCAGCTCATGCTACAGCTGATCGCCTATCCCTAATGCAACGTTTATGGCGGGCTATCAAGCGTGACCCAGCATATACTGAAAAAAACAGCCTTTATGCAAATACAGTACCGCCTACAGGCAATCGCAGCTATTTTCTACATGATTTGCTGACCAAACTCATTTTTCAAGAGCCAAACCTAGTTCAACCCAATTTACAATGGGAAATGCGTTATCGCGTAATGCGATTTACCGGTCATTTATTGGTACTGATTATATTCCTTTGGCTAGTACAGGGTATGTATACCAGTTATGGTAAAAATAGTAATTATCTTGCAGCAGTTAATGTTAAAGCAGCTGCGCTTGCTGAAAAAGTGCGCGTTTATTCCCGTAAGCCTACTACAACAGCTGTACCAGATATTTTGAATTCAGCCCGTGAGCTGGCTGCATTCCCCGGACTAGATCCGGATAAACCATCAACCAGTTTCCGATATGGTTTGTATAGCGTACCACCGATAATCAGTAGTGCCGCCTCCACTTATGACCAGCTACTGGATCAGCTGCTACTGCCACCTGTGGTTCGTGGTGTTGAAAGTACCCTTTCCAATGCTATTGCTCAGAAAGATACCAAAGCAACCTATGATGCCTTACGCGTCTATCTGCTACTTAATCTGGATGCAGATCATCAGGATAAGTTTAACGCTGCTGAAATTCAGGCATGGATATTGAAAGACTGGCAACAAAACGATACCGCTGCAGCTTTTGGTGGAAGTGCCAGTATTTATGAGCATCTGGGTGCACTTTTTGATGGTAGCCGTGTCATACATTCGCCATTTGCCAAAAATGATGCCTTGATTCGTAGTGCAAGGGAGCTGTTGGAAGGTAGTACCAGTACCGAGCGAATCTACGACCGAGCCAAAGTTGCCATGAGTGATGAGGCACCAGAAGACTTTACGATTGTACGTGCAGTAGGCGCTGATGCCGGTATGGTCTTTGTTCGTGCCAGTGGCGAACCGCTTGATCGCGGTATTCCTGGCCTGTTTACTATACAGGGTTATAGAGATTTATTTGATAAACGCATCTCTGAATTTGTTGCTGCCGCTTATGCAGATGACGAATGGGTTATGGGCAGGGAAACTGCTGCTTCTCAAAAAAAAACTGCTGAACGTGCCCAGCAGCTGGTTCAGAGGG
This sequence comes from Snodgrassella alvi, assembly GCF_002777855.1. GTDB lineage: Bacteria > Pseudomonadota > Gammaproteobacteria > Burkholderiales > Neisseriaceae > Snodgrassella > Snodgrassella alvi_E. The sequence goes on along the minus strand of NZ_MEIK01000032.1, from coordinate 10,864 downwards.
TTAACGGAGATGATGACCCTTTAATCAAAGAGGTGCGTCGGCTTTATTTAACAGAATACACTTCGCGCTGGCAGGCTTTTCTTGAAGATATTCACAGCGTGAATAGTACCGGTGCTGACAATAGTCCCAGTCTGGCTTTTGACTTACAGACATTGCGTACATTTGCTGCTCCCGATTCGCCACTGATGCGGCTTTCCAAAGCAGTTGTAGAACAAACAACGCTGGTACCACCTATGGACAAAAATACCAGCCAAAAAATTCTGGCTGAACGAGCCGAGCAACGATTATCAGGCAATACCCGTGAAGCCGTACAGACAGCCAAATTGTTGAAAAACGTACGTCCTGAAGAGCAGTTAGAAAAAACACTAGTCGATAATCGATTTGCTGCATTACGCGAAGTTGTCACCGGCGCTGCCGATATGCAAAACAGTAATGCAGGCAGCAGGCCGCAAAAACTAGACAACGTACTGAGTCTGCTCAATGAATATTACAATCAATTAATGATAGCAGATAATGCTTTAGCTGCTAACACTTTACCTCCCAAAATTGATGCTGCAGAAAAATTACGGCTTGAAGCAGTCAAAATGCCAGCACCTTTACAAAATATCTTGCTCGATCTAACCAATCAAGGGGCCCGTAAACTGAATCTGGCATCAGGAGAGGTACTTAGCCGGCAAATGGAGGCCATGATAGGCGGAAATTGTCGCAATGTAATTGATGGCCGTTATCCCTTTGCGGCCAGTAATCAGGAAGTAAGTGCGGACGATTTTAACCGTATATTTGCCAGTGGCGGACTGCTTGACGATTTTTTCAATAAACAGCTCGCATCACAAGTAGACATAACTTCTAACCCATGGCGTTATAAACAATCTGAAGGAAGCAACACACCTTTACCGGGACCAAGTTTGGCACCGTTCCAGCAGGCAAAACGCATTCGGGAAGCATTTTTTCAGGAACAGGGAGCTCGGAAAATGTCTTGGAGTATGGATATTAAAGTTGTTGAACTGGATCCCACAATTACAGATTTGATTATAGATATTGACGGACAATCACAACGTTATATGCATGGACCGGTGCGTCCACTACACATTACCTGGCCAGGTCCGAGAAACGGTTCCATGGCTGAAATAACGGCCAATCCGCGCATACGTCAGGATAGTTCAACAATTATTACCAGCGGGCCATGGGCGCTTTTCCGGCTGCTAAACAAAGGCCGAATCATCAGCAGTATGAGTGACAGCCGCCATTTGGTTGAGTTCAAATTTGATGGTCGCCGTGTAGTGCTCGAAATATCTTCAAGTGTAGATTTTAATCTACAAAGCCCAAACAACCCATTACGTGGATTTACCTGCCCTGTAGGAGGTAGTACGCCATGATAGGTATACCGCGCATTTCGTCACCTGCTATTTGGGGAAAATTACCCGACAGGGGCGATTATGTTCGCTATAGAGCACAAGGACAGGAAATTGATGAATGGCGGATATGGTTGAATAAGCAGGAATGGCTGCAGCCTCAAAAAGATAATATCAAGGATAAACATGATTGGCTGTACCTGACGCCCGATTTTGGGCAGGAAAGTCCCGTACTGCATGCTTTACCATGGAGTTTTGTATTAGCACCCGGAATATTGCCATTTTCAGGACGATCTTGGGTAATCGGGGTGATGAGCCCTTCTGCTGACAGCATTGGTCGTTCTTATCCTTTGGTGATTTATCAGACAGTCAATCAGTCATGGCTGCAACGATATCTGAACACACCATTGGGCTGGCTATATTGGCTGGCACAGTTAGTGGCAGGATATGTGAAACCAACCCAAAAAAATACAAAAGATCTTGCTAGTCAATTAGATAAATTGTGGGAAATTCATAGTCCAAAATGGGGTGGCTGGTTTGCCAGAGCACAAGTAGGAAATCAGACGGCCTGTCGCGAACTGACAGGTAAGATAAAAGAGGAAGATACCGAAATTTGCGGTGTACATTATTTGCCTTGGGCTAATTGGCCGCACGTGGTTTGGGAGTCATTGTCCGCAGAAGGGTGGTTCTGGCAGCAAGACGGAAGGGGCGGATTTCTAGATGCAAGAAGCCTAGGCAATAGTGTTTGGAAGGAATAAAAATGCCAACTAAAAAAGGGGCGTCCCGGTTATTGACAACAGGAGAAATATCTATGGTGACATCGTTATTTAAAACGGCAATCACGACAAGCGCTGTCAGAATTCATAACGATAAATATTTACGATTTCAGGACGAAAATACAGCTATGACACCCAATGGAGAATTATATTGGCCACAAACACATTTTAGAGAGGATTATTCAATTGAAACAATTGATTATATTCACTGGTTTATGCATGAAATGACACATGTTTGGCAATATCAAATGGGAATGTCAGTTAAAATTCGCGGTTTGTTTAGTTTTGCGATAGAGTACAATTATGATTTAGAAAAAGGAAATTTATTGTCTGGATATAGAATGGAACAACAGGCATGCATTTTGTCTGATTATTATATTTTGGATCGATTTGGGTTTGATTCTTGGTATGACCGAACAAGACAAAAGCATAAAGGTGACCGTTTTACAAATAAACAATATGGAAAAGATTTTTGGATGAAAATATATAGCAACACGCTGTCACTATTTCTAAAAAATCCGAAAGATCAAAAGGCGTTATTCGAGTGAAAAGCAAATTGAAAAACTGGATATTGGTAGTGAGCATATTACCTTTAGTCACAGGATTTAGTTGTCATCGAAAAATGATGTATACGCCTGATATTACTCTAAAAAAAGATGGTCAGCCATGTATCAGTATACCCTTGCACGAAGTTAATTTTTTAAATAAAAACAAGCAGTTTGATATAATAACAGCAGACGTTTTTCAAGTAGGTGTTGGCACGCTTTGGGAAAAAAAATATTATGACTCATCAAAACTTTATAAAATTCAAGCAGGTAAGTGCATAGGTTTTGAATACCATTTTCAAAAAAATATCGTTTATTCTATTGGTTTTATATCTGCAGCCAGTGGAAGCAAGGAGTTTGAAAATGGCGAACAAAAAATCTGGTCTAGAGATTTGCGAATCACAACTAATACAGATGGCTCGGCAAAACTTTTATTAGATCTTGAAGCTAGAGAAAATAATTAAATAAAAATAATCTACAAATAGTATGTTTTGAATTTTTGCTTTTCTTGTAAAAAAATTATATAAATCGAATATCTAATAGAAAATTTATCTGCAATTGAAGAGTTTTACAGATAGTTTTATTTTATCTGCATCTTTAATTTAGTCTAGCTCCTTTGGAATATCCAATAGATAGAAAAGTGTTATTCAAATGAAACTAAGATTGAATATGTACCTGTTGGTTAGTTTCATATTATTGTACATAACTGGGTGTTATTTTCATCGCCCGATGGTTTCTAAACCCGATATTGTTTTAAAAAATAATGGACAGCCATGCATTAGTATACCGGCACTATTGATAAATTTTGATCGTAAAAAACAGTTTGACATAATAACGACAGAGGTATTTCAAGAAGGTGTCGGGCAATTATGGATGAAAGATTATTTTGATCCGCTAAATTTTGGCTTACCAAAAAAATATTATGTTGTGAGTGGAGAGTGTATACGCTTTGACTATCATTTCCAGAATAATATTGTTTATTCAATCAATTTTGAATCAAGTATTAGAGGAAACGATGAATCAAAGAATATGACGCAAAAAACATGGGCAAGAGAATTTCGTATATTCAAAGATAATCATGGTAATGTGGAATTATGGTTAGATTCTAGTGCCAAAAAAACAAATATAATTAAACGAAAATAAATACATTAATCATGATTTTTAAATTTGCAATTATTATGTTCTGCAAAATGCGCTTTTGAGAACCAAAAAAGGTCGAGTAATTTTATTAAAATGACAATAGGTTAGAAAATTGTATTATATCTAATATTTATCGGTTGATTACAGCGGGAGATGTAATCGTTTGCTCTCAGGGTACTATGAAGAAATAATTATAATTAATTCAAAATATTACGCATTATATTAATAACCATTACAATCAAAATAGAAATTTGTTTTGTAATGAATCGGATAATTTTCCTATAAAGTGAAAAATATGATGTATTAAAACTGTCGACCAAAAAATAAGTCTGGAGAATACCTCAAATACAGGCATTCAAAGATATATGATTGATAGCTATTGCCACTAGAAAAAAACACAGAATTTTTAATTTGTTATTATGATTAGATATTAATAATTATGTAATAATCATATTATTCTGTTTGCTATAAATTGAAAACTAAATTAAATCATAGATGCCTGTGCTTACCATTTTCTAAATCTACCAGATTTGCAGAAGGTAAAATTGTTGTAAAAGATTAATTTAGAAATCTATAAATTCGCTTTATTTCAAAAATAATGTCTTATTTTGTGTAAATATTATATATAATAAGGTTTTATTTGGTTAAAAGGTGTTTCAAAGATTTATGCTAAATTAATGCTGAATGATTAAAGTTTTTTTACATCGTTTTTTCTTCAATAGGTTTTATTGTTGGGAGATTAAAGTGCGGTGTGAATATTGAATAGAGTAGTACAAACTTATTTGCAATATAAAATAGCCAAAATTATAGCCTGATGTAAATTGTATTCAGGCGGGTTAATCAGTCAATATTGGAGAGATGGAGATAGTACATAAGTAAAGGTAGACACTTTCAGATAAAAATATTGTTGTCTTCCATGTGCCGGTTTGGTTTGCTATTTAAGAAACGTCAATAATCGTACTTGCTGGAAGAAATAATCTGGTTCAGAAAGTCATTTTCTAAATAATTATTTAATTTAAACCTTTAGAATGGTTTTGCATATAACGATGGGCAAAATAGGTCGTTTGCTGAATAAGTAATCAATACTGAAACATGCGCCTATATTGCATGTAATTAAATCTATGGCGCAATAATGATGGGGAAAAACCATGAGTATAAAACCAGAGTCAGATGAACAGCTTCTGCCGGTGAATTCACTTACCCGTACACCTGGGTTTGTAAGCAACCAAACAGTATCTCCAGATATTGGAGAGCTGGTGCAAAATAGTGTTGCACAGGTGGCGGACAAATTGGCAGAAAAAGCTAATACGACTATCGCTCAAACTAAAAAAGCCATAGATACAGCTACAGACGCCATGGAGGCTATAGGAAGCATTGGGACAGCATCTCCACTGATGAAAGCAGCACAGGCAGCAGTAGCAGGTAGTTCGGGACCTGTTAGTGCACAGGATATTGTGGATGCTGTAACTGGTGGAAGCAGTGGTGGTACACGTACAGTGAATGTCAGTGGTGCTGCCGTCCCTGCTGGTATGCTTACTTTTGCCAGTATGAACGGACAAGAAACTTTAAGTGAGTTATTTAGCTACACCATTCAACTTAAAACACCTGATAAGCTAAATATTGGCTACTTTGCTCCTAGTTCTAATTTACCATTGAAATCAATGGTAGGTAAGGATCTGACTGTTGATATAGAGCTTGAAAACGGTAGTAAACGTTATATCAGCGGGTTGGTTACGGCTGCTCGCGTTGTGGGGCATCAGGGACGGGGTGTGGTTTATGAGCTGCGTCTTGAGCCATGGCTAGAGCTGGCTACTCGTACCAGTGATTACAAGATATTTCAGAATAAAAGCGTAGTAGAAATTATCGATGAAGTTTTAAGTGAGTATCCATTTGAGATGGAAAAACGACTTACTGAAACTTATCCGAAGCGCAATTTTCAGGTTCAGTATGGTGAAACCGATTATGATTTCCTGCAACGTTTAATGCAAGAATTCGGTATATATTATTTCTTTGAACATAGTGCTGGTAGTCATAAACTGGTGTTAGTCGATGCTATTGGTTCTCATCAACCTTGTCCCGGAGCTGCATCTGTAAGTTTTCATCAGCAGGGTTTAAAGCTGGATGAAGAGTTTATCCATACTATTGCAGCGAAAGAATCCCTGCGTACCGGTAAATGGGTATTAGATGATTTCGATTTTCAGAAACCAAAAGCCAAACTTACAAGTACAGTAGCTAAACCACGTGAGACTGGGCATCCTGATTATGAGCATTATGAATGGCCTGGTGATTATTTTGAAAAAGATGAAGGCGAATTCCTGACTAAAGTACGTATGGAAGCGCAGAAATCTTTAGGCAGCCGAGTTTATGGCAGTGGCAATATACGTACCCTAGTGACAGGCTGTACTTTCAATTTAGAAAACTGCCCTACAGTTGAAGCAAATCAAGAATATCTGGTTGTTGAAAGTGTGCTTGTGATTGAGGATATGGGGGAATACAGTGGTCAGGGACAACATTTCGGATACAACACAAGTTTTGAACTATTACCAACCAGTGAAGTTTTCCGTCCGCAGCGTACTATAAAAAAACCACATACCCATGGCCCGCAAAGTGCCATTGTGACAGGTCCGGCAGGAGAGGAAATCTGGACAGACAAATATGGCCGAGTGAAAGTGCAATTTCTCTGGGATCGTTACGGCCAGTGGGATGAAAACAGCTCGTGTTGGGTACGTGTTACACAGCCGTGGGCAGGTAAGGGATTCGGTGGTATGCAGATCCCGCGAATAGGTCAGGAAGTCATTGTTGATTTCAAAAATGGTGATCCGGATTTACCAATTATCACTGGCCGAGTGTACAACGCTGATACCATGCCAGCATGGGGTTTACCTGACAACAAAACTCAAAGCGGAATGTTCAGCCATTCTATCGGTGGCGGGCCTGATAATGCCAATGCTTTGCGATTTGAAGATAAACCGGGGCAAGAGGAGCTCTGGCTGCATGCTGAAAAAGACCAACGTATCGAAGTCAATAATGATGAAAGCCATTCTGTTGGAAATAATCGTACAAAATCAATTGGTAATGATGAAGTCATTAGCGTAGGCAACGACCGTACAACTTTGATCAGTAATGATTGTCTTCGTGCTGTTAAAGCCAATGACACAGTTTTGATTGGAGAAAACAAATCGACTAGTGTCAGTAATGATTTTGTACTTGCTGCAGGTACTACCATACGCTTGTCATGCGGAAAAACTGTACTTGAGCTCCATGCCGATGGGCAATTTAATATCACCTGTGAAAATTTCAATATCACGGCAGCACAAAGTGGCCAGATTAATACACTTGGTAAACTACTGGATTTGAATATGGATGGGGGAAGTGCTGCGGCTCAACCAGGTTCTGATGGAGATAAAGGCAATATTGATAGTGCAGTAAATCAGATATTTTCACCACCGGCATAAAAAAAAACATAAAGGGCAACTTAATGCAATACCAAACAAATGATACCGAATTTCAGATTCCAGACCCTGACATTAAAGATGTTTCATTAAATATCATCAAATTCAAAAATTTAGGCACATCATTGGTTTTGAGTCGCAGCGAACTTGGAGAAGAAGAAACACTCGAATCCAGTCTGGATGACCAGTTAAAACGACTTGAAAGCTCTGTAAAAGGATTGAAATTTCATCAGAAAAACAAAATCAGTTTCGGAAAAAATCAGAATATTGAAGCATATGAGTTAAGTAACCAGTTTATTAAGGGTGCAGAAAAAGTTTTCCAGTATCAGCTGGTGTGTCTTATTCCCGGTACTCGAACTATGTTTGCGATGAGTTATGTAAAAAATACCAATTTGGGCGAAGCGGAATTAGCCCATTGGGAATTAATTAAACAAAATTTTGAATTTAAAAAATAATAACTTGAGAGAGGAGCAACCATGGGACAGGCATATTGGGCTGCCCGAGAGGGAGATATACTTCTGCATACTTCATTACTGGCAGATATAGCAGGTGCAGCTGTTGAAATGGCCTGTTATGCTGCTATTACAGCTGCAGCTAGTCTTGCTGTATTCGGAACATTAGCCACTGGCGGACTTGCTGGCTTTGCTTTAGGTGTTGTAGTTGGTGTCGTAATGGGTGTATCAGGAGGTAGCAACAAAATTTCAGAGTTAGCAGACTCGGTTAGCGGTTTATTTCCACCATCTGAAGATGGCAAAATTAAAACAGGATCGCCCAATACCCGCACCAATACAAAACCTTCCGCTAGAGCAGCAGGGATAATCAAACCGGAACCACAGCAAACTTCAAACAGTGACAAACCACAACAACCTAAAAGTTTTGTAGATGTTGCGGCTGGCTTCTTAGGCGGACTATGGCATACTGTCAAAGAAATGGTAAGGCCAACGGTAGCCTCACCCGATCCCAGAGCAGAACCCAGAGATGACGACAAAATACTTTGCCGCAAACATCCGCATCCGTTCGGCACAGATGAATATCTCGCTGAAGGTTCCCGCAAAGTCTACATCAACAGCCAGCCGGCTGTACGCAGCAACGACCGCAGCACCTGCGAAGCCAAAGTCACCGACGATCATGCCGGTGGCGTCAAAGTATCCAACAACGTACGCATCGGTGGCAAACCCATCGTCGTGCGTGAAATCAGAAGCGGCAAACATCCGGTTGGCCTGATGATATCTGTAGCCATGGCTTTGATGCGTCCCGGCAAAATCTGTACCAAAATCGGCTGTTTTGCCACAGACTTTCTTATTGGTGCAGCTAGTAGTTATTTGACATCGAAAGCGATTCAAGCAGTTACAACCCATAATCCCGTCCACCTTCCCACCGGCGCCAAACTCCTCTTCGACACCGAAGAGCTCGACTTCACCCTTCCCGCCCATCTGCCCCTCCAATGGCAACGCTTCTACAGCAGCGTCGACACCCGCTCCCACAACATGTTCGGCGCCGGATGGAGCGTCAGCTTCGAAGTCGAAATCGAAATCTCCCCCCAGCCCGATGGCTCCTGTGCCGCCATCTATATCAACGAACAAGGGCGCCGCCTCGAAATCGACCCCCTGCAACCCGGCGAAGGCATGCGCGGCATCAACGAAAACCTCACCATCCGCCGTGGCCAGCACAACCGCTGGGTTATCGAAGACGACGACGGCCTCTACCGCCTGTTCGAGCCCGACCCCAACCAACCCCACCGCCTCTACCTCACCGCACTTCAGGATCGCAACGACAACCGCCTCCTTCTTTACCGCGACAGCCACAGCCGCATCATCGAAATCACCGACAACGACCGCAGCACCTGCCTCTCCCTGCACTATCAGCATCCCCAGCACCCACAACGCGTCACCACCATCAAACAACAACTGGCCAATGGTCACAGCCGAGTACTGGCACAATACCAATACACCGCACAGGGCGACCTGCAACACGTCATCGATGCCGAACAGCGGCACACCCGCACCTTCGCCTACGACACCGGCCGACGCCTCATCTACCACCGCCTGCCCACCGGCCTGCACTGCCACTACCAGTGGGCTCACTTTGCCGATGCCGCCGAAACCGCCTGGCGCGTCACCCATCACTGGACCGAAGCAGATGGCCAGCGACAGGAAGACTATCACTTTCACTACGATATTGAGCAACGCCTCACCACCGTCAAAGACAGCCTGGGACGCATCAGCCAGCATTACTGGAACGAAGTCTACCAAATCACCCGCTACATCGACCCCCTTGGTCACACCACCGCATTTGAATGGAACGACAACCAACAACTCATCAGCGTCACCGACACCCAAGGTGGACAATGGCACTACAGCTATGACGAACAAGGACGCGAAACCGCCGAAACCGACCCACTGGGACGCACCACCCAGACCCAGTGGTTACCCCACTGGGCCTTACCTACCATCAGCGTCGACCCCGACGGCAGCACCTGGCGCTACTACTATGATGAACGCGGCAACCTGCTGACCGTCATCGACCCCTTAAAACAACGCACCCACTACCAATACGACCAGCACGGCCAAATAACCAGAATCATCGATGCCAGAGGTGGCCACAAATACCTGCGCTGGAACCCGAACGGCCAGCTTATCCAACACACCGACTGCTCCGGCTCCCTGACCCAGCTTGGCTACGACCGCCATGGCAACCTGACCGACATCACCAACGCCATCGGCAACAGCAGCCGCTACCAATACAACGCCGCCGGCGACCTTATCAGCGCCACCTTGCCCGATGGCCGCCAAGAACACTTCAGCGTCAATGCAGCAGGACAATTACTGACCTATACCGACCCCGCCGGCCACACCACCCGCTACCATCGGGACCCGCGCGGACTGGTGCACCGACGCACCGATAGCGCCGGACGCAGCATCCACTTTCACTACGACACCTATAGCCGCCTGACTACATTAACCAACGAAAACGGCGAGCATTACCAATTTACCTACGACGCCGGCGACCGCCTAACCGAACAGACCGATCTGGACGGACGTAAACAAAAGCTGACCTACGATCAGCTGGATAACGTCAGCGCCGTTCACTTTGCTGCCGGCAGTCCCGCCGAAATCACCCACCGCTTCACACGCGACGCCATCGGCCGACTCATCGGCAAACACACCCCCGACGGCAACACCGCCTACCAGTACGACCCCGCCGACAACCTCATCAAAGTCGGCTACAAAAAAGCCGGCTTACCGGCAGAAGCTGCTGCAGACATCATCACCTTTCGCTACGACATCATCGGCAACCTGCTGAGCGAAACCACCGCACAAGGCACCCTTAGCCATCAGTACGACCAACTGGGCAACCGCATCGCCACCACCTTGCCCGATGGTCGTACCCTCAACAACCTCTATTACGGTTCCGGCCATCTGCACCAAATCAACCTAGACGGCACCACCATCACCGACATCGAACGCGACCGCCTACATCGCGAAGTCCTGCGTAGCCAGGGACAACTGAACACCGAATTCAGATACGACCGCAACAGCCGCCTGCAACACAAACAGACCCGACGTGGCCACAACACCATCCTGCCCGACATCCTCACC
>NZ_MEIK01000031.1 GCF_002777855.1 Snodgrassella alvi | reverse complement strand
CACGCTTAGCGGTGGCAACTATGAAAAAGACCGTTACGAATTCGAAGCCGGCCATGGGCACGATATCATTAAAGATACAGGAAATTATTATTATATCAATGACCTCAATGAAATTGTGTTCAAAGGTGCCAATTTCTCTGTCGATTATTTCAGTCGTTCCGGTGATGATTTAATCATCAAAGCCTATGGTGAGGACGATTCACTTACCCTGCCTAAATACTTTAACAATGGTCCTGACGAATATCGTTCTTTCAAATTTATTTTTGAAGATGTAACGCTTAACCCTCAGGATATTATTAATAAAATTACATTTACCCAGAATGGTGATGATAATGATAATATCATTACCGGATGGCAAACTAATGATATTATCCGCGGTGGTAAAGGAAATGATACCCTTTACGGTAAAGATGGCAATGATATCCTCTACGGTGAAGAGGGTAATGATACGCTTAGCGGCGATGCAGGCAATGATATCCTTTACGGTGGCGCTGGCGACGACATCCTAAATGGCGGTGCCGGCTACGATATCCTTATTGGCGGTACCGGCAATGACACGCTTAGCGGTGGCAACTATGAAAAAGACCGTTACGAATTCGAAGCCGGCCATGGGCACGATATCATTAAAGATACAGGAAATTATTATTATATCAATGACCTCAATGAAATTGTGTTCAAAGGTGCCAATTTCTCTGTCGATTATTTCAGTCGTTCCGGTGATGATTTAATCATCAAAGCCTATGGTAAAGAAGATTCACTTACCCTGCCTAATTATTTCGTCACTAATCCTGACCAATATCGTTCATTCAAATTTATTTTTGAAGATGTAACGCTTAATCCTCAGGATATCATTAATAAAATTACATTTATCCAGAATGGTGATGATAATGATAATATCATTACCGTATAAATATGGAAATAATCTTATCAACAGAGGTAAAGGAAAAGATAGCTTTACGTCAATGGAGTAATGATGCTTTAATCGGTGGTACATGCAATGATTATATGGAAGGTGACTATGGTAACGATACTTATGTTTTTGCCAAAGTTCATGGCCAAGATATCATTAATGATATTCAAGGTACTGCCGATACTATTCAATTTGCCGATGTTGATTTCGAAGAGGAATCTCTTACTAAGATAGCTTATTTCAATTAGAGAAATTCAAAGAAGAGAAGATATGCAATAAACAGGCATCACAATTATTGTGAGGCCTGTTTTTATATAAAAAACAAAATCCTTCAAATCTTTCACTATTGATTTAAATATCTTTGTTATTTTTTTGCGGTGACCTGCCCTATGCGTTCATAAGCTTATCTTCGGATAAACCAGTCCATGCACACTTCTACCAAAAATACTCACATTATAAAAGCCAAAGGATAAACACATGACTAGATGTATTCATTGGGGAACCAATCTGCCTAAACCCTTGATTAGCCTTTTAAATATTAAGTTATAAACAATATTTTATATTTGTTTTTTTATAACAAAAATTTCATAAATATTCTATCCAGAAAAAAATATTTGGATAATAAAATCATTGAACTATTGAAAAATCTCATTTGCAGAACTTATGTTAACTATGTTAATTTATGGGATATATTCATTAATTTATCATTTACTACAGAGACAGAATATAAAGCTTATGAAAAATTATTGTTTGCAGAAATTATCAAGATTGCCATAAAAAAACTTTACATAATTTTTTGGTTAATATAAGTAAACAATTCAAAGAAATTTAACTTAAATATTGAAATTAAAATTGGCATCACTTTTATTAAATTTCTCTTTATCACTTCTTTCAACCTACAAAATGAGCATAAGAATGAATAAAACTGTTAATAATATCCAAACTGGGAACGACTGGACTAAAGATCGCTATTTTTTTCAGCCAGGTCACGGACAAAGCATCGTAAGAGACAAAGGCAACGAATATGACAAAGCCCAATACAATGATCTAATTTTTACTCGAGCCTGTGCAAGCAATGCCACATTCAGCCGTTCTGGTAACGATTTAATCATCAAAGCTTACGGACCGGCAGATTATGTAATATTGCCTGATTACTTCAACCCCAATAACGCTTACAGCCGCGCATTCAACTTTGTCTTTACAGACAAAACTTTAAGCAGGAATGACATAGCCGCCATGACTTTTATGCTTAACGGCACCAATAATGATGATGTACTTTATGGATGGGAAAGCAACGACATTATCAATGGTGGAGCTGGTAACGACACCATCTATGGAGGCAGCGGCAACGATACCCTCAACGGAGACTCCGGAAATGATCATCTATACGGTGGCTATGGCAACGATATCCTCAATGGTGGTGATGGTGACGACTATCTGGAAGGTGAGCATGGAGACAACATGCTGGTTGGTGGAAATGGTAACGATATCCTGATAGGAAGTGATGATGGCTACAATGTTCTAATCGGCGGTACAGGTAACGATATACTGGCTGGAGGAGATGGTAAAGACCTCTATATTTTTCAAGCCGGCCATGGGCGGGATGTAATTAACGATAAAAGCAGCCAAACAGATGTAAGCAGTATTAATGATGTTAAATTTGAAAAAGCTTACGTAAAAAATGCCCTATTCAGCCGCTCTGGAAATAATTTAATTATTGAAGCTTATGGTGGCAATGATTCAGTGACTTTAACCGATTATTTCTGCCCCGATAGTCCGCAAAAGCGTGCCTTTAATTTTATATTCGAAGACAAAACACTTACTGTTGAAGACATTGCACAAATGACTTTTGTGATAAACGGTACTTGGATTGATGACATCATTACAGGCTGGGACAGTAAAGACATCATCAGTGGCTGGCTGGGAAATGACACGATTTACGGCGGAAAGGGTGACGATATACTCTATGGAGATGCCGGTGATGACTGGCTGTATGGCGAAGAAGATAACGACACTCTTAATGGTGGCGATGGAAATGATCATCTGTATGGTGGTAACGGTCAAGACGTACTTAATGGTGGCAGCGGTAATGATTTTCTGGATGGAGGAAATGGTAAGGATTTCTATATTTTCCAGTCCGGTCATGGACAAGATACCATTCAGGATAATAGTACAGACACTGATAAAACCCAGTTTAACGATGTTATTTTCGAAAATGCTTGTTTTGCTGATGCCAAATTCAGCCGCTCAGGTAATAATCTGATTATTAAAGCATATGGTGCTAAGGATTCCGTTACCCTCACAGATTTCTTTAATTCAGATAATCAATACAGCCGCTCGTTTAATTTTTTCTTTTCTGATAAAACATTAAGTATCAATGATATTGCTGCTATGACATTCACAATCGATGGCACCAGTGGAGACGATATACTTAAGGGCTGGGACAGCAACGATATCATTAACGGCGGATTGGGAAATGATATTATTTATGGCGGTAATGGCAACGATATTCTTAATGGAGACGATGGAAACGATAAACTCTATGGAGAAAATGGTAACGACTATTTAAGCGGTGGAGCCGGTGACGATTATCTTGATGGTGGCAATGGTAACGACATACTTATAGGTGGAAATGGCAATGATACCTTAATAGGAGGACATGGTTATGACATTTTGGATGGTGGAGCAGGAAACGACATTCTAAGTGGTGGAGACTGGGAAAAAGACCGATATATTTTTCAGGCCGGCCATGGTCAGGATATTATCAATGATTTAGGTTCAAGTACGGATAAAGAGCAATACAACGATGTTGTATTTGAAAATGCCTATATTCAAAATGTGATTTTTAGCCGCTCAGGCAATGATCTTATCATTAAAGCTTATGGTGGCAATGATTCTGTTACTTTGAGCAACTTTTTTAACCAAAGTAATACCGGCTATCGTGCTTACAATTTTGTTTTTGCCGACATAACTTTGCCAGCAGATATCATCAATAATATAAACATCTCAACAAACGGTACCGACGGTGATGATGTATTACATGGGTGGGAAGGTAACGACATCATCAACGGTAAAGCGGGAAATGATATCCTTTATGGAGGAAGTGGTAACGACATACTGAATGGTGATACCGGTAATGACAAACTCTATGGAGAAGATGGTAACGATATTCTGAATGGTGGTGATGGAGATGATTACCTTGATGGCGGTAATGGTGACGATATTCTTGTAGGCGGTAGCGGTGACGATATCCTGATAGGTGGAAATGGTTATGATGTACTAATTGGCGGTACTGGCAATGACATTCTTTCAGGTGAAGAAGGCAAAGACCTGTATATCTTTCAGGCAGGCCATGGACAGGATACGATATATGACAAAAGCCAATCTACAGAAGAATGCCAGTTTAACGACATAAAATTCGAAAAAGCATTATCTTCGAATGCTATATTTAGCCGCACAGGAAATAATTTAATTATTAAGGCTTATGGAAGTAATGATTCTGTTACTCTGGCTAATTATTTCGACCGCGAAAGCCCCTATACCCGTGCATTCAACTTTATTTTCGAAGATAAAACATTCACCGTCGATGATATTGCTAAAATGACATTCATAATTGAAGGTACAGATGCTGATGATGTGCTCAATGGATGGGACAGCAACGACATCATCAATGGCCGAAAAGGCAATGATGTTATTTACGGAGGTAAAGGCAACGATATTCTCTATGGGAATGAAGGTAATGACACTCTTTATGGAGAAGAAGGTGATGACAATATCAATGGTGGTAGTGGCAATGATATCCTTCTAGGAGGTGGCGGAAATGATTCACTCTTTGGTGAAGAAGGCTACGATATACTAAATGGAGGTGCTGGTAATGATTATCTCTATGGTGGCAATTTTGAAAGAGATATGTATATTTTCAATGCCGGCCACGGACAAGATGTAGTCAGCGATATGGCTGCAAATTCCCAACAAGGTGATATTCTGGCTTTCAAAGACTATAAAAGTAATGAATTGTGGTTTAGTCATAACGGCAATGATTTAATTATCAGCCATCTAGGCACTACAGATCAGGTGACGGTTAAAAACTGGTATCTTACTGATTACTGTCGCCAATACAGCATCACCACGGCTGATGGTAAAGAAATATTTGCCTCACAAATTCAGCAATTAGTGAATGCCATGTCATCCTTTAGTTCTGATTCGCAAAACATCCAATCAATAGATGAACAAAAGATGCTATTCAATCAGCAGGCAATCATTTCATCATACTGGGGAAATTAAATCTAAATCTTTAAAACCGATTTATTATTCAATAAAAGGAATCCTCCAAGGGATTCCTTTTTATTTTTCCGAAAAAATTACTTTGAATAAGCAAACATATAATTTAAAAATAAAACCGGCTAAGTAAAAATACAAAGCCAGTTTTACTTTACATCCTGAGATGTGTATCCATCCCAAACAAATATAAATTATTATAGGTGCATACCAGTTAGACGAGCAGTATCCTGAGCAATCATCAGCTCTTCATTGGTTGGAATCACCATCACGGATGCTTTACTATCTGCTGTGCTGATTACACCTGGCGTACCAAAGCAAGCTTCCATATTGGCATCATGATCCAGAATAAGACCGAACACATTCAGATAATTCACTACTTTTTCACGCATCATGGTAGAGTTTTCACCAATACCTCCGGTAAAGACCAGCGCATCAAGACTGCCACAAGCAACCATCATGCCGCCTACATATTTAGCTAAGCGGTAAGCAAAAACATCCAAAGCCAGCTCTGCCCCTTTATGTCCATTAGCGGCTGCTTCTTCCAGCATGCGGCAGTCATTGGACAGATTAGATAGACCGAGCAATCCGCTTTCCTTATTCAGCATTTCAGTAATCTGTTCGATGCTCATTTTGGCATTAGCAGCTAAGAATGAAAAAATACTTGGATCAATGTCACCACAACGGGTACCCATTACGAGCCCTTCAAGCGGAGTCAGACCCATGCTGGTATCCTGTGAACGGCCGTTTTTCACAGCTGTAATGGATGCACCATTGCCTAGATGAGCAATAACCATACTCATTTCATTGATATCACGCTTTAAAAAAGCAGCGGTTTCCTGTGCCACATAGCGATAGCTGGTACCATGAGCACCATAACGGCGCACACCATAACGAGTATATAGGGTAGATGGAATAGCATAGTGATAGGCATGTGGAGGCATAGTCTGATGAAATGCCGTATCAAACACCGCTACCTGTGGTAAGTCTGGAAATGCCTGCTGAGCAGCCTGAATACCCAGAATATGAGCCGGATTGTGTAATGGAGCCAACACAATACAGGCTTCTATATCTCGCATTACTTCAGGAGTAATCACTGTAGACTGAGTAAAACGTTCGCCACCATGAACCACACGGTGACCAATCGCTTTTACGCGATCGTATAGTCCTAAATCTTTCAGCTGTTCCAGCAAAGCCATAACAGCAGCTACATGGTCATGACTACCTGTCAAAGCATGTTTGTGTTTTTCACCATTTATTTTAAAAGTAATGAAAGCATCAGTATTGCCTACTTTTTCAGCCAGACAGCTCATTAAAACTTCTTTTTCGGCCACATCCATTACTGCAGCTTTCACGGAAGAACTGCCGCAATTAAGTACCAATACTAAATCTTGCTCACTCATGTTGTTGTCCTGTTTATTTTATTTACTCAGTTTCAAAAAGAAAGTTCATTCTTTTTTTGATTAACGGGCAAACAGCGTTCGTGCACCTGTAAAACGCTGGCTGAAATAGGGTTGATCCAGTCTGGCCGTACGAATCACACCGTTACTGGAAGGAGCATGAATAAATTCACCGTTACCGATATACAACCCCATATGAGAATACGTCTGACCCGAAGTATTGAAAAAAACCAAATCCCCGACCTCCAGATCGCGCGTACGAATTGGAGCAGAAACAGCGGCTATATCTCGAGCAGTACGGGGTAGCCTTACTTGCAAAGCTTGC
The DNA here is from genome assembly GCF_002777855.1 of Snodgrassella alvi. Classification (GTDB taxonomy): domain Bacteria; phylum Pseudomonadota; class Gammaproteobacteria; order Burkholderiales; family Neisseriaceae; genus Snodgrassella; species Snodgrassella alvi_E. Next base: position 32,909 of record NZ_MEIK01000031.1, on the reverse strand, counting down.
TGGTAAACATATTGCACCATACCACTACAATCAAAACCATTATCACGGGTACTACCACCATATCGGTACGGGGTGCCTATCAGACTCAGGCTTTGCAGCATTAATTCCTGACTGCCTGCCCTGTGGCTGATTTTAGTAATCCGGATAGGAGCTAGATGGTGCTGACCGGCAATCTGAACTCTTTTACGTTTTCCGGTACCACAGGCCGAAAGAAACAGAATCAGCGCGCCTAAAACGGCACGCCGCTGTGCATTACATGCCATCATTCATTGATACCCTGTGTGATTAACTGATTCATCCCCACTACGGGAATATAACATGAGTTGGTAATAATTTCTCTAAGCAAAAAGGCTTAACTGATTATCATTACAATACCTAACCTTGTCGTACAAAACCCACAAAAGAGCTTACAAAGCCTGATTTAAACGCCCTTGCCGGCTTTTATTTTCTTGACAGTGGCTTTGTGCAAGAATAGAGTAGATACACTAATTAGTAAAAACCAGCTGAGAAACAGACGCCTGTCCGCTTTTTCAGCCGCAATTATAACACTTTAGTAGTAATGACACTCATCGGGCATTAAGAGACAGGAAGCAGCATGCAGGACTTTGCACCACTCATTATTCGCAATCATCATCTCATTCCGATAGTACAGGGAGGGATGGGCGTAGGTATTTCCGCGTCCAAACTGGCCAGTGCCGTAGCACGTGAAAATGGTGTTGGTACCATTGCAAGTGTAGATTTGCGTCATCTTCATCCCGATTTACTGGAACAATCTAAAGAAAATCCCACTCAGGAAAAATACGATACCCTCAACCGGATTGCTCTAGACCGAGAAATTAAAGCTGCCTTGGCACAGTCAGAAGGACGTGGCATGATTGCCGTAAATGTCATGAAAGCGGTAAAAGACCATCAGGCAATGGTACAACAAGCCTGTGAATCCGGTGCTCATGCAATCGTAATGGGTGCAGGCTTGCCATTAGATTTACCTGATATGACCGAAAATTTTCCTGACGTTGCTCTTTTGCCGATTTTGTCCGAATCCCGTGGTATCGCTATTGTCCTCAAACGCTGGATGAAAAAAAACCGGCTTCCGGATGCAATTGTAATTGAGCACCCAGCACATGCAGCCGGTCATCTTGGAGCTGCTACAGTAGCTGGAGTCAATGATGAACGCTTTGAATTCAAACGAGTTTTAACCGAAACATTTGAATTATTTAAAAAACTGGATTTAGAGCGGGAAAAAATTCCTTTAATCATCGCTGGTGGAATGGCCAACTTTCAGAAAATTTCCACTGCCCTGAAAGAATGGGGTGCCGCCGCAGTACAAATAGGTACAGCCTTTGCCGTTACGCAGGAAGGTGATGCACATATCAATTTCAAAAAAACACTGGCTGGTGCTGAAGGTGAACAAATAGTTGAGTTCATGTCTGTCGCCGGTTTACCAGCGCGCGGTGTCAAAACCAAGTTTCTAGACAGCTACTTGAAACGAGAAAGTGTTTTGCAGGCCAATGCCAAAGCAGATCCACGACGCTGTACACAAGGTATTAATTGTTTATCTGTATGTGGTCTACGTGATGGACTGGAAAAAGTCGGACAATTCTGTATTGACCTGAAGTTGGCTGCAGCTTGGCGCGGTGAAACTGACAAAGGTTTGTTTTTCCGCGGTAAAGATCCTTTACCTTTTGGCAATGCTATGCGTACTGTTAAAGAAACCATTGACTATTTATTAACCGGACATATACAGGCTGAACAAAAATCTGCCTGAGTGTTCATTTTGTTCATTAAGCCACTTAATATGTGGCTTTTTATTTATTCATTAGTTTTATACACACTTAGTACGCTTAAGTCTGCCAGCAACTGATATAAGCGCAGTAATAAAAATTACAACTTACTGCTGCGGTAAACAGATTGGTGGTAGTATCAAAGTATAGAAAATTTGATGCATATACCACTATGAATTCAAAACTAGAATTATTACAACCCTATCCTTTTGCCCGCCTGCGTAAATTAACGGATGGATTAGAACCGCCAGCCAATCTACAACCTATATCCTTACATATTGGCGAACCAAAGCATCCCACACCTGCAGTGCTTACGGACGCATTGCAGCAACATCTGGACGGACTTGCTGTATATCCCCTTACGGCGGGGATACCTGAATTAAAAGAAGCCTGCGCCCAGTGGCTAAACCGCCGATATGATGGTTTAAGTGTCAATGCTGAAAGTGAAGTGCTGCCAGTTTTAGGTAGTAGAGAGGCATTATTTGCTTTCACCCAAACCATTATAGATACAAGCAGCGAGTATAAACCTGTCGTAATTAGCCCTAATCCGTTTTATCAGATATATGAAGGAGCTGCTTTACTGGCTGGCGCACGAGTAGAATATGTCAATTGTCGGGCACCGCACTTCATGCCCCAATGGGAGGAAATTGATAGCAACACATGGTCGAAAGTGCAGTTGGTATTCGTTTGTTCACCAGGCAATCCAAGCGGTGCCGTCATGAATCTAGAAGAATGGCAGAAATTATTTGCACTACAAGACAAATATGGCTTTGTTATTGCTTCAGATGAATGTTATTCAGAAATTTACTTTGATGATAACAATAAGCCCTTAGGAGCTTTGCAGGCTGCAACACTATCGGGACGAACATTTAATAATTTAATTATGTTCACCAGCCTATCCAAACGCTCTAATGCACCAGGATTGCGTTCGGGCTTTGTAGCTGGCGACAGCAAACTCTTGTCCAGCTTTTTACTATACCGTACCTATCATGGTAGTGCCATGAGCCTACCAGTACAGTACGCCAGTATCGCTGCATGGAATGATGAACAGCATGTAATCGAAAACAGACAACTGTACCGAGAAAAATTCGATAAAGTCTTACCAATTTTACAGCGCAAATTCGCTATCCACAAACCTGATGCCTCTTTTTATTTGTGGCTATCAGTACCCGACTGCGATGATTTAGCCTTTACTCAAAAATTATGGCAAAAAGCAGCAATCAGAGTATTACCGGGTCGCTATCTTGCACGCAATACTCCTTATGGCAACGCTGGTGCCGGTTATGTCCGCATTGCATTGGTTTCCAGTGTAGAAGAATGCATTGAGGCTGCTAATCGAATGGTTAATTTGTCTTTCTAACAGCATCTTCAAACAAAAACTTAATAACATAAAACCAGAAATGCATGTATATGAATACAAATATTTCTGGTTTTAATTTTATAATGCTATAGCAATTATTCTACATTCTGTACCTGTTCACGCATTTGCTCGATCAGTACTTTCAACCCTACTGAAGCCTGAGTACATTCAATGGCAATGGCTTTACTGCCCAGCGTGTTCGCTTCACGGTTTAGTTCCTGCATCAGAAAGTCTAGACGCTTACCTACACTACCATTATGCTCCTGCAGAAGACGTCTTGTTTCAGCGATATGTGTATTTAGCCGATTTAGCTCTTCATCCACATCAGCCTTTTGCATAAACAGTACAAATTCCTGTTTCAGACGTTCTGCATCTACCTGTGCCACAGCTTCGCGTAAGCGTGTTTCGGACTTATTCATATAATCCTGTAATAATTGAGGAAACAGTTGCTGTATTGCGGCCACAATATCGCTCATATCATTTAGCCTGTTCAACAGATGCTGTTGCAGTTTCTCTCCTTCTCGAGCTCGAGCTGCTTTAAAATCGGTTAACACTTGTTTGAGTAATGTCCGCACGCCATTTAATAAAACATCCTCATCCTCTGAAGTGGCCATAAGCACACCCGGAAAATGCAGAATATCCGCCACTGTTAACTTACCTAAATCCTTATGCTGGCGACGCAACTGATGATTAAATGCAGCCAGCTGCTCTACCAATTGATGATTGATAGGCAGGCTTTCTGTATTCTGATTAGGTAATGTCTGAATCTGTATGCGGCATTCCAGTTTCCCACGAGCCACTTCCGCGCTGATTAATTCACGCATCTGTCCTTCAAAAGGACGTAATTCCTCTGGTACTTTAAACTGAATGTCTAGATAACGATGATTTACAGCCCTAAGCTCAATGTTGATTTGGCGACTACCAAATTGTCCTGAACCGTTTGCATAGCCAGTCATACTGTATAACATATTATTTTCCTTAAACCGTTTTTTCCTGCCTTGTATTATTCAAACTGGCAATTAAATCAAGTATAACGAAATCCGCTTAATTCTTAAAAGACCTAATTAGTATGATGAACAGCATACAAGTAATATAATATTTACTTTATCACTCTTTCCTGTCCTGCCAGCATGAAAACCAATACAGTACCTCACCGCACCAAACGTGCAAACGATGAACCGCGTCAACTGGCTATTGTTCCGCATTTTTTGCCCCATGCTGACGGTTCCGTACTTATCAGCTGCGGCAATACCAAAGTTATCTGCACAGCCACCATCGATGAAAATGTACCTCCTTTTTTGAAAGAAAGCGGACGTGGCTGGGTAACTGCAGAATATGGCATGCTGCCCGCCTCTGCCAACGGCCGCATGCGTCGCGAAGCTGTAGCTGGTAAACAGACGGGTCGAACACAAGAAATCCAGCGCCTGATTGGCCGTTCTCTACGCGCCGTGATGGACATGGAAAAATTGGGAAGCCGCCAAATACTGATTGATTGTGATGTAATTCAGGCTGATGGAGGTACCCGGACCGCTAGCATAAGTGGTGCTTTCGTCGCGATGTCTCTGGCTGTAAACAAATTGCTTACCCAAGGTATCATCAATGAAAAACCAATCCGTGAAGCAGTTGCCGCTATTTCTGTTGGCATGTTTAACAACACATTGTTACTTGACCTGGATTATCCAGAAGATTCAAACTGCGATGCTGACATCAACATTGTTATGACTGCATCAGAACAATTAGTGGAAATTCAGGGTACCGCAGAGGGTGCCACATTTAGTATCCAGCAGTTGAATCAGTTAATCAGTCTGGCACAAAAAGGCATCCGTTCTATTCTTGCTGCTCAGCAGCAAGCATTAAAAGCCAATTAATTCAAACAAATACAACTAACTATTATCTAAATTTAAAGATAATTTAAAACAAGCCGCTTGAATCTGACAAAATACTGATTCAGCGGCTTGTTTTTACATGATAAAAATGCTACAAAGAACGCCCTGACTGGATAAATAAGCAGATAGTGTTTACACAGTCTCTCCTTTTTTGACAATAAAACAACTCAGAAAGCAAGCAGTATTATGGCGTTAATCGTACAGAAATACGGCGGTACCTCAGTAGGTTCAGTAGAACGCATTAAAAACGTAGCGCGTCGGGTAGCACAGGCCAAAGCCAATGGTGATGATGTTGTCGTAGTGGTTTCCGCAATGAGTGGCGAAACCAATCGTTTAGTTGCACTGGCTCATGAAATACAGGAAAAACCCAATCCACGCGAAATGGATGTTGTACTTTCAACCGGAGAGCAAGTTACGATCGGCCTTCTAGCCATGGCTTTACACAGCATTGGAGTAGATGCCAAAAGCTATACCGGCTGGCAGGTAGCGGTAAAAACCGATTGCGCTCACACCAAAGCCAGAATCGATGCAATTGACGAAATTCGCATTCGTAGCGATCTGAATGCAGGTAAGGTTGTCATCATAGCAGGCTTTCAGGGTGTAAACGCCAACAACGACATCACTACGCTAGGCAGAGGCGGTTCTGATACCTCAGCTGTGGCTCTGGCCGCAGCATTGAAAGCAGACGAATGCCAGATATATACCGATGTAGACGGCGTCTACACAACCGACCCGCGGGTCGTACCAGAAGCACGGCGTCTAGAAACCATTTCATTTGAAGAAATGCTAGAACTGGCTAGTTTGGGGAGCAAGGTTTTGCAAATCCGTTCGGTAGAATTTGCCGGCAAATACAAAGTACGGCTGCGCGTCTTAAGCAGTTTGGAAAACAGTGGCAAAGGTACTTTAATAACGTTTGAAGAGGATCAAGATATGATGGAACATGCGGCAGTATCCGGTATTGCTTTTGATAAAAATCAGGCACGAATTAATGTGCGTGGTGTGCCGGATACACCGGGAATGGCTTCTCAGATACTCGGTGCCGTAGCCGATGCCAATATTGAAGTAGACATGATTATCCAGAATGTAGGTTCTGCAGGCACCACAGATTTCTCTTTCACCGTACCACGTAGCGATTATCAAAATACATTGGATATTCTGCATGAAGTGCAGAAAACTATCGGGGCCCGCGAAGTTTGCGGCGATGATACCGTATGCAAAGTTTCCATAGTTGGCATGGGCATGCGTTCACATGTAGGCATTGCCTCCACCATGTTCCGCACATTAGCTAAAGAAAACATCAATATCCAAATGATTTCTACTTCTGAAATCAAAGTATCCGTGTTAATTGATGAAAAATATCTGGAGCTGGCTACGCGCGTGCTACATCAAGTATTTGAGCTTGATAAAGAACCATCCCAAAGAAGTTAAAACATCTATTTAATTCTTGTAAAGTTCACAAACGGCCGGCCGAGTCACATCAGTCGGCCTCTAATTATTGTACAATGGCAGCTATTTGTTTAAATTATTGCTGCATCCATGTCCCATACACCAAAACACGAATACGAAAACAACAAGCTGATCAAACGGCTCCGTCATCAGGTTGGTGCTGCTATCAATGATTTTCAGATGATTGCAGACGGCGACAAAATCATGGTTTGCCTCTCTGGTGGCAAGGACAGCTATGCATTGCTGGATATCCTGCTGCGATTACAGAAATCCGCTCCTGTACGGTTTGAGATTCTGGCCGTTAATCTGGATCAGAAGCAACCAGGCTTTCCAGAACATATTTTGCCGAATTATCTGAGCAGTCTGAATGTCCCGTTTAAAATCATTGAAGAAGATACATATAGTGTTGTCAAACGCGTGATCAATGAAGGTAAAACTACTTGCGGGCTGTGCAGCCGATTACGGCGCGGCATTCTGTACCGAGTAGCAAAAGAAAATGGCTGTACCAAAATCGCTTTAGGACACCATCGCGACGACATTTTGGAAACCCTGTTTCTAAATATGTTCTATGGTGGCAAGCTTAAAGCCATGCCTCCCAAACTGTTATCAGATAATGGCGAGCACATCATTATCCGTCCTCTGGCTTATGTTAAAGAAAAAGACCTCATTCGCTTTGCACAAACCCAGAATTTCCCCATTATTCCTTGCAATCTTTGTGGCTCTCAGCCCAATCTGCAAAGACAGGTAATTAAAGATATGCTGCAACAGTGGGATAAAACATTTCCCGGACGGATTGAATCCATGTTTTCCGCCCTGCAGAACGTCATACCCTCTCATTTGGCAGACACTCAGTTATTTAACTTCGTAGCGTTGCAACAAGGACAAAAACTGCCACATGGTGGCGATACAGCTTTTGACCGTGAATATTATCCAAATACACCAACGCTGGCACAGACCGGCGAATTTACACAGCTTGCAACCACAGTAAAACCTATTATTAACATTTTAGATTCCCGACATTAAGCCCCTATGAATCAACCTAGAAAAAAATTAACCCCCGCAAAAGCCATGGTCGCCGCCATTAGTGGCTACGCCATGGATGGTTTCGACCTATTGATACTGGGTTTTATGCTCAGCGCCATTAGCACAGATCTTGGACTCAACGCTTCTCAGGCCGGTTCTCTCGTCACATGGACCCTAATTGGCTCAGTTGTTGGCGGCATTGTATTTGGTCACCTAAGCGACCGATTCGGCCGTGTGCGCATGCTCTCACTGACCATTCTTATGTTTGCCGTATTCACTGGCCTATGCGCCATTGCACAAGGCTACTATGATCTGCTGATATACCGAGCACTAGCTGGCATGGGCCTAGGCGGGGAATTCGGTATCGGCATGGCCATGATTGCAGAAGTCTGGCCAGCAGCAAAGCGCAATCGTGCATCAGCATTTGTCGGCATAGGCTGGCAGCTCGGCGTACTGGCTGCCGCATTCATTACCCCATTTTTGCTCAGCATTATTGGCTGGCGCGGTATGTTCTTAGTCGGATTGTTTCCTGCTGTGGCCTCTTACTTCATCCGTCACGATACCAGCGAACCAGAGCAATTTACCCGTGAACACAAAGTCAAAGGTGAGCTGTCTTTTTCAAATCGCCTGTGTTTACTGATCAAAGACCGTCAGACGGCCAAAACCAGCCTTGGCATCTTCATTCTCTGTGCAGTACAAAATTTCGGCTACTACGGTTTAATGATATGGATGCCCAGCTATCTGGCCAACAAACTGGGCTTCAGCCTCACTGCATCCGGTAATTGGACAGCAGTCACCGTAATCGGAATGATTATCGGCATCTGGCTATTTGGATTTCTCGCCGACCATTTTGCACGCTGGAAAATTTTTCTGATTTACCAAATAGGTGCCTTTATTATGGTGGCGCAGTATGCCCAATTACAGGATCCTACCGCCCTGCTAATCTGTGGGGCCATCATGGGACTATTTGTTAATGGCATGATTGGTGGTTATGGTGCCCTCATATCCGATAATTTCCCACCGCATGTGCGCGCTACAGCTCAGAACGTCCTCTTCAACCTTGGTCGCGGAGTTGGCGGTTTTGGACCACTTGTTATTGGTTTTTTTGTAAAAGAATGGTCTTTCTATGCCGCCTTGTGCTTACTAGCGTCCATCTATCTGTTAGACATCATAGCAACCCTGTGGCTGATACCAAAACACAACCAAACCCCATCCAAAGACGACAGCCTTGGCGTAATAGGCTGATAAACCAGCCTGACTGATTAATTTTTCCATCAGTGCAGTGGTACAATACCCTGCACTGATTTTTTAGCCATTATTCAACAAATAAACATGACCACACTAAACAAAATTATTCTCTTTACCGACAAAGACGGCTTTGCACGTTTTAAAGAAGAAAAAATCGAATTAAGCGAAGGCAATGAAAAAAGCCGCTTATCCACATGGATGAATGCGGAAGGTCTACAATTACGCCAAAGCCCAGTTGGCTTTGCCAGCGACTTTCACTGTACCAGCAAACCGCAATGGCTATTTGTACTACAGGGCATCATGGAAATCGGCTTGCGTGATGGTACAACCCGCCGCTTTGGACCTGGTGAATATTTCTATTCGGCAGATACCCTACCAACAGGCGTCTCATTTGATACAAATATTCACGGACATTGCAGCCGCCTGATTGGCGATAAGCCACTGATTACCGCTTTTATCCGTGACTAAATTAACAACATAAAAATCCATACAAAGGAAAATATAATATGTCAGAATCAATGCTTTTCACTCTGCCGGACGCTGAAGACAACAGCTTCAACATTGCCGAACACCTACCCGCCGTTGTCTATTTTTATCCCAAAGACAACACCCCCGGCTGTACAACCGAGGCACAGGAATTCAGCGCCTTACTACCTCAATTTAAACAACTTGGCTACAGCGTAGTGGGCATATCCCGCGATACAGAAAAAAGTCATCACAACTTCATTTGCAAATATCAACTCAACGTCACCTTGTTATCAGATTGCGAAGAAAATGTATGCCGACAGTTTGACGTACTCAAAGAAAAAAACATGTATGGCAAAAAAGTATTCGGCATAGAAAGAAGCACCTTCATTCTAGATAAAAATGGCAATATTGTGCAGGAATGGCGCAAAGTCAAAGCTGCCGGCCATGCTCAGATCGTTTTAGACACCCTACAAAATCATGTCTAGTTACCTCTACAATGCCCCTTGCTGCCCGCTAATTGTAGATTGTTACCCGCTGAATAACATACAAGGCATACGCTGGCAAAAAGACACAACAGAAAAAATGCCCGAATTAACCGGTTTCTGGGCACAACAGCTTGACGCTTATTTTGCCGGCACCCTGCACAATTTCAACCTCCCACCCTCATCCGCAGGTACTGAATTTCAGCAGCGTGTCTGGCAGGTTATCGCCTCCATACCATATGGGCAGGTAGTCACCTACGGCGACATAGCGCGCCAATTGGGCAGCGCCCCCAGAGCTGTGGGGCAAGCTTGTGGTAAAAATCCTTTACCTATTATCATTCCCTGTCACCGAGTAATTTCAGCTACTGGTCTAGGTGGATTCAGTCTGAGCAACGATAGTTTCGAACTGGGTATCAAACGCTGGCTACTTACCCATGAAAATGCCACATGCTAACCCAAGCCTTACCAGCAGAATTGCTCGAACCAATTGAATCATTACTAGAGCATTTATGGCTGAGTGAACAACTGGCTTTTAACACTCTCGAAAGCTACCGACGCGATCTAAGCAAAATAGCCCGACGCTTACATGCACAGCAACTGAACTGGTTCAACGTAGACACGTTATCACTGGCCACTGCTCTATTTGTAGATACAGAAAAGCCATCATCACAAGCGCGCGCCTTGTCAGCATGCAAACGACTGTTTAGTTGGATGCAAGAATACAATCGGCGGCAGGATTTACCCACAGAGCAACTTCAGATGCCGAAAAAAGGGCAGCATCTGCCCGATATTATATCTGAAAGCCAGATAGATGCCTTGCTAGCAGCTCCAGATACTGATTCTATACATGGTTTGCGCGATAAAGCTTTACTCGAACTAATGTACGCCACCGGATTACGTGTCAGCGAAGCTGTCAACCTGCACATAAACGAAATTGATTTACAAAACGGCTTACTTAGCACCATCGGTAAAGGCAACAAGCAACGCATGGTACCTCTTGGCGAAGAAGCCACAGACTGGTTACAAAACTACTTTACACATGCCAGACCTGCCTTACTTAAAGGAAAAGCATGTGATGCCGTATTTGTCAGCCAGAAAAAAACCGCCATCAGCCGCCAGCTTGCTTGGATGATTGTAACCAAATATGCAAGCGCTGCCGGTATTCATCATCTTAGTCCGCATGGATTACGCCATGCCTTTGCCACACATCTGGTTAATCACGGAGCCGATTTGCGCGTCGTCCAGCTTCTGCTGGGACATGCAGACATAGGGACCACCCAAATCTATACTCACGTTGCCAATGAACGCCTGAAACAACTGGTACATGAGCACCACCCACGTGGCTAAAACAATTTATATTCAAGTGAAAATTTTATTTTATATAAATATCTTACCAACCAGTCGACTAGTTGCCTAATCTGAAAGAGCCGGAATCAGTTTATTTAATACATCATAATGACATCAAAAAGTGATTAGAAGCTAACTTTCAAAATCTTTTATTTAACCTAGTTACTTCAACTTTTTTCATGCTGAGCCCAAACGGACACATAATGCTTCATCCATAAAATAGCCAGCACGCATTGCATACTGGCCACACTATATTCAAACTAACAATACCAACACCAAATAATATTAAAATAAACCTAAGCCAGATCCAATATTCACAGAATTCTGTGGCGTAGGCTGCATCGTAAATTTCGGACTTCCGGTATAGTCAAACTTGATCTGATAGTCCATTTTAATTGCTTGCTTAAATTCTTTAACTTTATCCAAAGGAATTTCCATTTCAGTTCTCATCCCAGTAATACGTCCCTTAGAATCCAAATAAAAATTATATATAATCGGTGAAGAATTATTTCTCAACTGCTGAATAAAATAAGCAGCTGGTACACCAGACCTCCCATTATCATAACCAGCATAGATAGCCGTTAAACCATCAACAACATTTTGTAAAACCGCATAATCCTGAGGTTGATATTTACTATCTGATCCAGCTTTAGCAGCAGCCTGCTTCAAACTTTCAGAAATGCTTTTCAGCATAGCTATATCATACTTCAAGCTCATTGCATAGTTTGAATTCAGCCTAACCTGATATTTAGCATCCAGATTTTTACCGAATTCATCTACATCAACCTTTGTAAATGCATTTGCATCAATAGCAGCATAACCATCATCTACAGATTTAGGTAGGCTTTTAAGCAAATCTTCAACCGGTAAATGCACCAGTCTTTCTTGTGGCACTGCTAATTGCAAATATCTGTCACCTACTACTCGAGTAGGATTTGATTGCTCATTCATAATATCTGAGATATTAGTTATGGCAGAGGCATCCACGTACAATGCTAAATTATTAAAATCTATATAGGTTGGAAATTTATAAGAAACTAAAGCATTTTTGTTTTCATAGCGCAATTCCGGAATAACTTCTATACGTCCTTTCGGCATATCCACTGCACCGGTAAAAGGAATGGTAAAAGATTTACTCAATAAATTTAGTACCTTATTTAACGACTTCATTTGCTTCTTATAGTAATCTCTTTCATCTGCAACTTCTGCTTCTTCATCCGAATTCGAATCTAAATCCACGTCAAAAGCATCACTTGCTTTATGTTCAATTACATCAGAATTTTTATCAGCTATATCTTCATTAACCTGATTTGGTACATCTAGTTTAAGCGTGCCCGAAAAATTGTACTGATTGTCCTCTTTCATCATCCTCTGCATACCAGCGCGAACCATTTTATCAGGAGATTGTTCTATCTTAGACCCACATGCAGATAACAATCCGCCCACAGTAAGCGCCAAAATTAATTTAGTCATTTGTGATTGCATAGTTTTCCCTTGAAAAAAATTCAAAAAAATTTAAGTACGTTAATTATTGTAAATGATATACGCAAACTATACCAGCTAATCATCAATTTCATGTATTGCTAAAATCAAATATGATTTATCACCATATAATCAATTCCAAATAAACCTATCTGTAATTATATTTAATAAATACCTAATAAACAGCAAATTACCTGAAACATCATTTACTTATAACTTCTGACTGCATTAAACAATGACATCAATACACACCATGTCACCTTATTTCTGATTTTCGCATACATCGTAAAATGGCACTTATCAATCACAATAGATTAAAAACCGACAATTGCTCATAACCATAAAAAAACATGACATAAAAATATTTGAATATTTTTCCGGATATAAAAAAACAGACAGAAAAATCTGCCTGTTTTTTCAATAAGACTTATCAGATCATACAATCAGAACTAACTACTCTGTAAACACTTACGCCAGCGAGCCACCTGTGCCCGAACCTGCTCAGGTGCCGTACCACCTATATGATTACGAGCATTCAAACTGCCTTCCGGCGATAATACCTGATAAACATCTTCCTTAATCAAACCAGAGAAAGACTGCAGCACATCCAGAGGTAATTCGCTTAATTCTTTTTGCTGTTCTTCAGCAAGACGTACAGCACGTGCCACCACCTCATGACTGTCACGAAATGGTAAACCCTTTTTCACCAAATAATCAGCTAGATCAGTTGCCGTAGCAAAACCCTGTAAAACCGCTGCTCGAAGATTTTTAGGCTTCACACTCACACCACGCATCATATCGGCATAAATCCGTAGTGTGTCAACCAACGTATCTACCGTATCAAAAAGAGGTTCCTTGTCTTCTTGATTGTCCTTGTTATAAGCCAATGGCTGCGATTTCATCAAGGTAATCAGCCCCATCAAATGTCCGACCACCCGCGCACTTTTTCCGCGCACAAGTTCCGGTACATCCGGATTTTTCTTTTGCGGCATAATGCTCGACCCTGTACAGAAACGGTCGGCAATATCAATGAAGCCGAAGCACGGACTCATCCAATATATCAGTTCCTCACTCAGCCTTGAAAGATGCATCATAAGAATCGATGCGGCTGCAGCAAACTCAATAGCAAAATCCCGATCTGATACCGCATCCAAAGAATTTTGACATATAGCCTCAAAGCTCAGTAATTGCGCTGTCACTTCCCGATTTATCGGAAAAGTTGTCCCTGCCAGCGCGGCCGCACCCAGAGGCATCCGGTTTACTCGATGGCGGCAATCTTGCATTCGCTCGCAGTCCCGTCCCAGCATTTCCACATACGCCAGCATATGATGCCCAAAGCTAACAGGCTGAGCCACCTGCATATGCGTAAAGCCAGGCATCACCACCTCTGCATTTTTTTCAGCCAAATCAACCAGCGCAGACTGCAAATCATTGATAAGCAACACAATACGGTCAATTTCCTCACGCAGCCATAAACGGATATCCGTCGCTACCTGATCATTGCGACTTCGACCGGTATGTAGACGTTTACCGGCATCACCGACTTTCTGCGTAAGCAGATGTTCCACATTCATATGAACATCTTCCAAATCAACTGACCAGTTGATTTTACCGGCAGCAATTTCATGTAGAATTTCCCGCATACCCTGCTGAATTGCGTTCAAATCTTCCGCACTAAGCACACCAGCCTGCTGCAACATCTGCGCATGTGCCAGAGAACCCTCAATATCACATTGAGCAAGACGCTGATCAAAAGTAATCGATGCAGTGTACTGCTTTACCAGCTCACTAACCGGCTCATGAAAACGGCCCGACCAGGCTTTTTCACCCATACAACTTTCTCCACTATATTCTATAAAAACACAAAACATTGCTGACAAACTTCAACTATCAGCAACAAAATATATACACTTACAAAACAGCATCACTCCCAACAGACACAAACCTACAAAACACCTCGGGCACGATCAGCATGAAAACGCATTTGAAATTCATTAAATTTACCCGCTTCAATAGCCAGACGCATTTCTGCAGTCAGAATCTGATAATAGCGTAAATTATGAATAGTATTTAATTGAGCACCCAGAATCTCACCCACACGCTGCAAATGATGCAGATAAGCACGACTGAAATGCTGGCAAGTGTAACAATCGCAGCTTTCATCCAGCGGGCGCTGGTCATGGCGATAGATAGCATTACGGATTTTCACATCTCCAAAGCGTGTAAACAGCCATCCATTACGCGCATTTCGTGTTGGCATCACACAATCAAACATATCAATACCATACGCCACACCATATACTAAATCTTCTGGCGTACCCACACCCATCAGATAGTGTGGTTTATTCGCCGGAAGTTTAGGTCCAATAGCACGTAAAATACGATACATCTCAGGTTTTGGCTCTCCCACCGAAAGACCACCTACAGAGAGACCAGGAAAACCGATTTCTTCCAAACCAGCAAGCGACTGCTCACGCAGGTCTTCATACATTCCGCCTTGCACAATACCAAACAAAGCATTCGGATTATTCAGACGTTCAAATTCGTTTTTACTACGTTCCGCCCAACGCAAACTCATCTGCAAAGATTTTTCTGCTTCTCTTGCATCCACATTTCCATCAGGGCATTCATCCAGCTGCATTACAATATCAGAATTCAGCACCGTCTGAATCTGCATGGATATTTCAGGTGATAAAAACAGCTTGTCGCCGTTAATAGGACTGCGGAAAGTACACCCTTCTTCTGTTAGCTTCCGCATTTGCGCTAGCGAAAACACCTGAAAACCACCTGAATCCGTTAATATCGGCCGCTTCCATCCTATAAAATCATGCAGACCACCAAAATCACGGATAACATCCAAACCCGGTCGCAGCCAAAGATGAAACGTATTACCCAGAATAATCTGCGCCTTAATTTCCTCTAGAGTACGTGGCGACATCGCCTTTACTGAACCATAAGTTCCCACCGGCATAAAAACCGGCGTCTCCACCGTACCATGATTCAATTCAAGCGTACCACGGCGCGCAAAACCATCCGTACGCTGTAAAGTAAATTTCAGCATATAACTTATTTAATATCAAAAAATATGACAGAATTTCCCATTATAGCCCAAACCTACACATTTCGCCGGGCAAGCATTGCCAAGCAAAAACCAAATCGTTAAAATAAATTCCTTAACTAAAGCGAAAGTTCATCAGAACTGACGCATTAAATTATCCCATTAATTTATAAATATAAACAAAAGCGGCCATTTGATATTCTCACTCGTAACAAACGAGACCGGTCTGTTGTTTGTGGAGTATGCATGTTAAACATTACCTTGCCAGACGGCTCAGTTCGTCAGTTTGAAGCGCCATTAAGCATTGCCGACATTGCCGCTTCCATAGGTACAGGCTTAGCCAAAGCCGCCATTGCCGGTAAAGTTAATGGCAAATTGGTAGATACATGTGATCAAGTAACAGAAGATGCTCAAGTCAGCATCATTACTGCCAAAGACAAAGAAGGTGTCGATATTATTCGTCACTCCTGTGCTCATCTGGTTGGCCATGCTGTAAAGCAGCTTTATCCTGATGCCAAAATGGTTATCGGCCCAGTAATCGAAGATGGGTTTTATTACGACATCTGGTACGAACGTCCCTTTACGCCCGAAGATATTGCAGCAATTGAAGCCCGCATGAAAGAACTGATTGCACAGAATTATGACGTAATCAAAAAAGTTACACCACGGGATGAAGTTATCAGAGTATTCACTCAGCGACACGAAGATTACAAACTGCGCCTGATTGAAGACATGCCTGATGAAAAAGCCATGGGTCTATATTATCATCAGGAATATGTAGATATGTGTCGCGGTCCGCATGTTCCCAACACCCGCTTTCTTAAAAACTTCAAACTCACAAAACTTTCAGGCGCCTATTGGCGTGGTGATGCTAAAAACGAACAGTTACAGCGTATTTACGGCACCGCATGGGCTTCCAAGGAAGATTTGAACGCCTACATCCAACGTATAGAAGAAGCAGAAAAACGTGACCACCGCAAACTGGCCAAACAAATGGATTTATTCCATTTGCAGGACGAAGCACCGGGCATGGTATTCTGGCATCCCAAGGGCTGGTCATTATGGCAGATAATCGAACAACACCTGCGTCGTGAACTAGCAGCTGCTGGCTATCAGGAAATCAAAACCCCAATGATTATGGATCGCAGCCTTTGGGAAAAATCCGGTCACTGGGATAATTACAAAGAAAACATGTTTATTACCGAATCGGAAAAACGTGTTTACGCAGTAAAACCCATGAATTGTCCTGGTCATATTCAAATTTTCAATCAGGGTTTACGCTCTTATCGCGACCTTCCCTTGCGTCTGGCCGAATTCGGTTCCTGTCACCGAAATGAACCTTCTGGCGCCCTGCACGGACTGATGCGCGTACGTGGCTTCACACAAGACGACGCTCATATTTTCTGTACCGAAGACCAGATAGTCAGTGAAGCCAAAGCATTCAACGAACTGGTCATGCGCATTTACCGCCAGTTTGAATTCAATGATGTATCGGTTAAATTATCCCTGCGGCCTGAAAAACGTGCCGGTTCTGATGCCATATGGGACAAAGCGGAACAGGGTTTACGCGAAGCTCTGACTGCCTGTGGCGTTACATGGGAAGAATTACCCGGTGAAGGCGCATTCTACGGCCCGAAAGTAGAATATCATATTAAAGACGCATTAGGCCGTTCGTGGCAATGTGGCACTATCCAGCTGGATTTTGTATTACCGGAGCGTCTAGGTGCAGAATATGTCACCGAAGAAAACGGCCGCGCCCGACCAGTAATGCTACATCGAGCCATTTTAGGTTCATTAGAACGTTTTATTGGTATTCTGATTGAACATCATGCCGGCGCATTTCCGCTTTGGTTAGCACCGGTACAAATGGTGATTATGAATATCACTGAAGCACAGACAGAATATTGTCAACAACTTGCCACGCGATTAACCGCAGAAGGCTTCCGCGTGCATTTAGACTTGCGTAATGAGAAAATTGGATACAAAATCCGAGATAACAGTACGCAACGCCTTCCCTATCAACTGGTTATAGGCGAGAAAGAAAAACAGGACAACAAGGTTGCCGTACGCAAACGCGGCGGTGAAGATTTGGGTCAGATGGATATTGAAACTTTCATTAGCCAGCTGAAACAAGAAGCCTTGTCTCTTCATTAAACGTGAATAAGGAGTACGACCATCGCTCAAGAACGCGAAGCACGCATCAACGGTGAAATCACCATTAAAGAAGTGCGTTTGATTGGTCCAACTGGCGAACAGTTGGGTGTAGTATCTACTCAGCAGGCCATGAAATTGGCCGAAGAGAACGATGTGGATCTGGTGGAAATTGCCCCTACCGCCAAACCACCCGTCTGCAAATTAATGGATTTTGGTAAATACAAATACGAACAATCCAAAAAACGCGACGAACAGCGCAAAAAACAAAAACAGGTGCAGGTAAAAGAAATCAAATTCCGCCCTGGTACTGATGAAGGTGACTATCAGATTAAAATGCGCAATATTGTTCGCTTTTTAACAGATGGCGATAAAGTAAAAGTCACGCTGCGCTTTCGTGGACGTGAAATGGCTCATCAACATTTAGGAGCAGAACTACTCAAACGCATTCAAGCTGATTTGATTGAAATCGGCACTGTTGAGCAGTTTCCAAAAATGGAAGGTCGCCAAATGGTGATGATAATCGCACCGAAAAAGAAATAATTATTAAACTCAGCCTGTCTTATAAAAACCTCATTTTACTCACCTGAAATGAGGTTTTTCATATATTGACTCAAGCAGCCTAAATAATTACCACAGGACTGTGTCGGCAGAAGCATACCACAGCGATATTGTCTTAACGACGCAGATATATTATAATTCTCATCCTTGTGCATCGCCGCTGTGCGCAAAGCAATATTCAAGCGGCAAAAACCGTGGTGTGCGGGTCAAAGTGCTGTATACAGCCACCCCTCGCCTGATCAAACAACAATGGAGTTTTCCCATGCCGAAAATGAAATCCAAATCTAGCGCAAAAAAACGCTTTAAAGTATTGGGTAACGGTGGTGTAAAACGCGCTCATGCGTTCAAACGTCACATCCTGACGAAAAAAACCACTAAAAACAAACGCCAATTGCGTGGCACCTCTTTGGTGAATGAACGCGATATGGCTTCTATCCACAAAATGTTACCCTACGCTTAAGGAGTTTGAACTATGCCTCGCGTAAAACGTGGTGTTACCGCTCGTGCACGTCATAAAAAAGTTTTAGCGTTAGCCAAAGGCTACCGCGGCCGTCGTAAAAACGTCTATCGTATTGCCAAACAGGCAGTAATGAAAGCCGGACAGTACGCCTATCGTGACCGTCGTCAACGCAAACGTCAATTCCGCCAGTTATGGATTGTACGTATCAATGCCGCTGCACGTCAGAACGGTTTGTCTTACAGCAAATTCATGAATGGTCTGAAAAAGGCGGCTATTGTTATCGACCGCAAAGTACTGGCTGATCTGGCCGTATTTGATCAAGCTGCGTTTGCTCAGCTGGCTGCACAGGCAAAAGCTGCTTTAGCCTGATAAGCAGATTCTGGAAAAAAGGAAACTTCGGTTTCCTTTTTTTTCATTCCTGTTTTATCAACCTTTTTAATTATATTTAAACTGATGGTTTAACATTGTTTACCGCATGAATTTCGCGTTAAAATAAGCTTTTAGCAAAAAATATATTATAGCGTGTTATATACCTCGTTTTGTCCGCTTCAGATTCGGTATTATTCACAATTCCAGCATTTTTAAAAGCAAGACAAAGCATTACACATCTCTTCGGTTTATATTTAAGTAAAGAATCTTGTTATGGAAAACGCCAACCGCATCGTTGCCGAAGGCATCGCTGCTGTTCAATCAGCTACTGATTTACCTGCATTAGAATTGGTAAAAGCCCGTTATCTGGGCAAGACAGGTGAACTCAACGCCCTATTAAAAACACTAGGAAAAATGACACCGGAAGAACGCAAAACCACCGGTGCGCACATAAATGAGTGCAAAAATCAGTTTCAGTCTGCCTATAACCAGCAACGCGATGCACTGAACGAAACCAAACTGCAACAACAGCTGGCGGCCGAAGCACTGGATGTGACTCTGCCCGGTCGCGGCGAAAATATAGGTGGTTTACATCCTGTAACCTTAACCTTACAGCGAATTGTAGAACTGTTTCACAGCATGGGGTTCACCGTAGCCGATGGGCCTGAGATTGAAGATGATTTTCATAATTTTCAGGCATTGAATATTCCACCAAACCATCCTGCTCGTGCCATGCAAGACACATTCTATGTCGAAAATGGCAATGTACTACGTACTCATACATCTCCTATTCAGATACGCTACATGCTGGACAAAAAAGAGCCGCCGATTCGCATTATTGCTCCAGGACGCGTATATCGGGTAGACTCAGATGCCACCCACTCACCAATGTTTCATCAGGCAGAAGGATTGTGGATTGAGGAAGGTGTGACCATGGCCGACCTTAAAGCGGTATTTACCGATTTTATCCGTCGCTTTTTTGAACGTGATGATTTACAGGTACGTTTCCGCCCTTCATTTTTCCCATTTACCGAACCATCAGCTGAAATTGATATCATGGGTGAGCGAGGTTGGCTCGAAGTCGGCGGCTGCGGCATGGTGCATCCAAATGTATTAAAAAACGTCAATATAGATGCTGAAAAATATACAGGTTTTGCCTTTGGCATTGGTCTGGACAGATTTGCCATGCTGCGCTACGGAATTAATGATTTGCGCCTTTTTTTCGACAATGACCTGAATTTTCTGAAACAGTTTCAGGATTAACTACAAAGTGTCTGTTAAAAGTAATGAACTTGTTTTAAGCCAATCCCTGAATTATCCAATTCAGGCATAGCCGAAACAAAACAACATTCATTACCACTGATATAAGATTAACATCAAAGCGTAATCATCTCACTAGTGAACGACTGATGAATTTTTATGGTTAAAAAATTATTCACCCTATAACAAACTAGAATAATTCATCTTAACCTAATACGAATTCCAAAAGCGAAGTTACATAAATTACAGATTAAACAATCCTGTAACAACTGCAGACCAGCAAACCCAACACTTTTGGATGAAACTGCAACAGAATACATACTGGAAGCATTATGCAATTTTCTCAACAATGGTTATATTCATGGGTCAATCCAGACCTGTCAGCAGACCAGCTGGCACATTTACTCACCATGGCCGGACTTGAAGTAGAAGAAACCAGACTGGCTGCTCCCACCTTCACAGGTGTAGTAATTGCTGAAGTAAAATCAGTCATTAAACATCCTGATGCTGACCGGCTCAATATCACACAAGTAGATGCCGGCACAGGCGAACTGATACAAATTGTATGTGGTGCTCCCAATGTACAGCCAGGAATCAAAGTACCTTGCGCGTTACCAGGCGCCATTTTGCCAGGCGATTTTAAAATCAAACCCACCAAAATGCGCGGTCAAGTATCCAATGGAATGCTGTGCTCAGCAAAAGAATTAGGTCTGCCAGATGAAGTTAATGGTCTGCTGATTCTGCCTGCAGATGCACCTATCGGTGAAAACATCCGCAACTATCTGGAATTAGATGATCATCTGCTCACCCTCAAAATCACACCTAACCGTGCAGACTGCCTCAGTATAAAAGGAATAGCACGTGAAGTAGGTGCATTAACTCAGTCTAAGTTACATCCGATTGAAATTGTGCCTGTCCAAGCAAACATCGAAGCCAGCCAACCAGCCAGCATCGAAGCACCACAAGACTGTGGCCGCTTTCTTACCCGAGTTATCCGTGGCGTTAATTCACAATCAGCTACACCGGCATGGCTAAAACAACGACTGGAACGCAGTGGATTGCGGAGTATCAATGCTTTAGTTGATATCGGCAACTATGTCATGCTAGAGCTTGGGCAGCCAATGCACATGTTTGATGCTGATAAAATTACCGGTAAGCTGAATATTCGTCGTGCTCATGATGGTGAAACCATTACCTGTCTTAATGACAAAACTGTCACCCTCTGCAGCAATACACTTGTAGTAGCTGATGAAAAACAGGTATTGAGCATTGCTGGGCTGATGGGTGGTATAGAAAGCTCAGTTACTAACGATACCCATAATGTAGTCATCGAAAGTGCATGGTTTACTCCAGACATCATTGCCGGCAAAGCTCGACAGTATGGTTTTGGTTCAGACTCATCATTTCGTTTTGAGCGAGGTGTGGATTTCAATTTACAGCAACAAGCCATCGAACGTGCCACAGCCCTGATACAAGAAATCTGCGGAGGTGATATCGGTAATATCACTGAAGCAACAGGAAACCTGCCTGACACCAAAAAAGTCCGAGTACGCACCAACAGAGTAGCCAAAGTACTGGGAGTAAATATTTCTGCAGAGAATATAGGAATTATTCTGCAACATCTAGGCCTTAATCCACAAATATGCGAAGACGGTTTCACGGTTACATCACCCAGCTTTCGCTTTGATATTGAAATTGAAGCAGATCTTATTGAAGAAATCGGCCGCGTTTTCGGATATGACAATATTCCAGACAACCATACCAATGGCAAACTGAACATGGTAGCCCTGCCGGAAACACAGAAACCATTATTCAGTGTCTACCACCAGCTTGCCAATAACGGCTATCAGGAAGTTGTCAGCTACGCCTTTGTAGAAGAAGCATGGGAACAAGATTTAGCCGGCAATACTAATCCGATTCGCCTGCAAAACCCGATTGCCAGTCAGCTAAGTGTCATGCGCTCTACCTTGTTTGGTGGCTTGATAGAAATTCTGCACAATAATCTAAACCGTAAACAAAACCGGGTAAGATTATTCGAAGTGGCACGCGTGTTTCACAAACAGAATGAAGCATATGTCCAGACCAAAAAAATTGCTGGTCTTGCTTATGGTTCTGCCCTGCCAGAACAATGGGCCGCAACCACACGTAATGTGGATTTCTATGATGTCAAAAACGATATTGCCGGTTTAATCAGTGCTGATACTGTTGAATATCGCGCAGCAGAACATCCGGCACTGCATCCGGGCAGAACGGCAGAAATCATCATTGCTGATAAAGTAGTCGGTGTTATCGGAGAACTGCATCCACGCTGGACACAAAAATACGATTTACCTCAATCACCGATTCTATTTGAGCTAAATCTAAGTGCTGTATTATCGCAAGACAGAATTACTTACCAACCAGTATCCAAATTTCAGCCCGTACGACGTGATCTGGCTTTTATCCTCCCAGAGCAAATAACTGCTGAACAGTTACTTAACACTCTGACCAGTGTTAAACATTCTTCCATACAGGAAATCGCTATTTTTGACGTTTATCGAGGTAAAGGTGTCCCTGAAAACATGAAAAGTCTGGCTGTAAAAATTATTCTGCAAAGCCCTGAGCAAACACTGACCGATGAAGAAGTAGACTCAGTAATAACAAAACTCATAGATACAGCAGGTACAATTGACGCAAAATTACGCGTTTAGAATTTTACCCAGACATCCTAAACGATTAAAATTTTACTTACTTGATAACACAAATCAATTTGTGGATAATATCGCCCTCTTTAATGAAAGAAACTTTAATATGACGCTGACAAAAGCTGAACTTGCAGATATTTTGGTAGAAAAAGTAGCCGGCATGAGCAAACACGATGCCAAAGAAATAGTAGAATTGTTTTTTGAAGAAATTCGCAGTACCCTAGAACAAGGCGAACAAATCAAAATCTCTGGTTTTGGTAACTTCCAGCTGCGCGATAAACCGCAGCGCCCTGGCCGTAATCCCAAAACCGGCGAAGAAGTCCCTATTTCTGCTAGACGCGTGGTAACATTCCATGCATCACAAAAATTGAAAGGCATGGTTGATCACTATAATGGAAAACAAGCCTAAGCAACTGTTACCCATTCCAGCACAGCGGTACTTTACCCTAGAAGAGCTGTGCCAGCTTGCTGACATTAGTAAGGAGCAGTTTACTGCATGGCAGCAGATTCACGGCGTAGTGATTGGGTATGGCGGCCAGCATTATACCCGTGCTGATGTAATTAAAATTCGACAATTGCGCGATAGCTTTACTCCCTATATCGATCCATTTACACGTAATCAGGTGGATGCTGAAGGTAATCCGGCCATTGATGCTCTAGAAACACGGCAGCACATTGAGAAGATAATGGACAACCTGAATAGCGTACTTGCCAAGTAAAACGATTACTTTTATAATCGCCTCCTTTACAGAGTCGGAGTGTGGCGCAGTCTGGTAGCGCACTTGCATGGGGTGCAAGGGGTCGAAGGTTCGAATCCTTTCACTCCGACCAAAATTAAAAATACAGCCTAGAAGGGCTGTATTTTTTTATACAAATAGAGTAAATATCAGTATCAGATTCTCACAGTATCAAAATAAAAATTCAGATAATATGCTTTCGAATCAATAAAGATGTTAAAAAAGAAAATCCAATTCTTTGCTTATTAAAATTCTAGCAATTCATTCCAAATTCTCAAAGGCCCGTTACTAGTCCAATAAACTGCAATAATTTATTCAATCAGATGCTTAAATAATAAGATTATTAACCTGTTAATTGCTGCAGCTGTTTCAATATCTGTCTACTGAGGATACCGTCTGGTAGACGGAAATCAAGTAGCATGCGAGTCAGCCGAAGAGCTTCCTGATGCCATTCAGGCTGTGATGCCAGAGACTGGTTGGTTAGCGCATTAAGAGTATGTCCATGGACCACAATGCCTTTCTCTTGAGCAGATAGCTGCTGTGCCTGCATCAATAATACCGGTGCGTACTCAGCACGCAACCAGTAACGTTCATGACAGACAATTGCTTGTTCTAGATTGTCCTGCGAGATATCCGGAGCCACACCTAAAGTATGCAGAAGGCTCCACTCAAAATAACGTAAAGCTGCCAGATGCTCACCACCGCAGATACTTTGCAAAACGGCGTACATGGCATGATAGACAGATGGTAAGGAATCCTCGCGTGCTGTAAGTTTCAAAACTAACTCATTCACATACATTGCACTGAACAAAGCTTGATTTTGTGGCTGAGGCCACCCACCTACCCATTCTGCACGATGAAGAGTTTTCAGTTCATTATTGCCATACCAAGAAATCTGCAAAGGTACAAATGGTACCAACACGCCGCGCAGTTCACTTTGGCGCCGTCGTGCACTGCGAGCCAGCATCACCACTCTGCCATAGTCTCGTGAAAATATTTCTATTTGAAGACTGCTTTCACTCCACGGACGTGATGAAAGCAAAAAAGCTGGTTGATGATTGATACGATTATCAGACATGAGTAGTTGTTACATCAGATAGATTTGCTGATTATTATAGCCCGATATGGCATGACAATTGACCATATTCGCCAAAAAGCGGATAATTCCTTTAAAAATAGATATTTTACTTTCAGGCAGCCGGTTTTTTTCAGCCGGCTGCCTGAAAGCATTCAAAACTATCAGGAAAGTTTGCACACCCATGAAAGCACCGGAATTATTATTACCTGCTGGCGGTCTGGAACGGATGCGTGCTGCGTTTGATTACGGCGCAGATGCAGTCTATGCGGGTACGCCACGCTATTCTCTACGTGCACGCAATAATGAATTTGCCCATCTTCCAATACTGGAGCAGGGAATTTCTGAAGCACACGCTCGTGGCAAGAAATTTTTTCTGGCCAGTAATATTCTGCCACATAATGCCAAACTGAAAACGTATCTGGCTGATATGGAACCAATTATTGCCATGCAGCCAGACGCACTGATTATGGCCGACCCTGGGCTGATTATGAAAGTGCGCGAAAAATGGCCGGAAATACCGGTGCATCTGTCCGTACAGGCCAATACGACTAATGCTTGGGGTGTACAGTTTTGGCAAAGCATCGGTATTGAACGTATTATTTTATCACGTGAGCTAAGTATCAATGAGATTGCTGAAATCCGGCAGCAATGTCCAGATATTGAGCTAGAAGTATTTGTGCACGGTGCTTTATGCATCGCCTATTCCGGCCGCTGTCTGCTATCTGGATACTTTAACCATCGTGATCCCAATCAGGGTACCTGCACTAATGCCTGCCGCTGGGATTATAAAGTACATAATACGTCGGATAGTGACAGCGGTGACGCCCAGTTATTACGCGATTTTGATTTCAAGCATGCTCAATCTCTGGCAGATGAGAGCCTGTTGGGCCCGAATGAGCAGCAACGCCACCCCTTAGCTAATAAAGTATATTTAATCGAAGAGGCTAATCGACCCGGTGACATGATGCCGATTATGGAAGATGAGCACGGTACCTATATCATGAATTCCAAAGATTTACGTGCAGTGGAGCAAGTTGCGAAATTAGCTGAGATCGGTGTGGATTCACTGAAAGTAGAAGGCCGCACCAAATCGGTTTATTATGTAGCCCGTGCCGCACAAGTATATCGGCGTGCCATTGATGATGCAGTTGCTGGAAAACCTTTTGATTACTCGCTGCTGGCCGAACTTGAAGGACTGGCAAATCGCGGATATACCACTGGATTTTTGGAACGTCATCAAACTCAGGAATATCAAAATTATTTGTCTGGACACTCTTTATCCAAGCAAAGCCAATATGTTGGCAAGGTAACGGATATTGATGCTGATGGGTGGGCAACGATTGAGGTGAAAAATAAATTCAGTGTAGGTGATCAGTTGGAAATTATTCACCCCAGCGGTAATCAAATTATTCGGCTAGAACAAATGACACGTAAAGGTTATCCGATAGAAGTGGCTGCTGGAAATGGTTTCGAAGTAAAAATTCCACAAATGCAAGGTAAAGACAAGGCTTTGATCGCACGAATTATGATGCAGAACGAAGCAGTTTAAACAAATAAGTAAAAAGCCATAGAATCAAATTCTATGGCTTTTTATTGGATACCAGAAACTTACAGCCAGCCTTGCAGATTCTGATTGATTAAAGGTATTAGTATTTTTACCCATTCATTTTCACTGCTCATACATGGAATATAATGAAATTGTTCACCCCCATGAGCCAGAAAATCAGCTTTACCCCTAATATTAATCTCTTCTAGTGTTTCCAGACAATCAGTAACAAATCCGGGACATACTACATCAAGTTTTTTTATTCCAGCCTGTGGTAGCTGGTTGAATAAATCCTGAGTACTGGGACCAACCCATGGCGCGTAACCAAACCGGCTCTGAAATGCCAGTCGGTATTCATTATCTTTCAATCCGAGCTCACTAACCAGATGCTGGGTAGTGGTGCGGCAATGCTCAACATAAACATCACCCGCCTGTTGCTGAGCTAATGGAATACCATGAAAACTCAACAACAAACATTCCCCGCGTCCATGCTGTTTCCAGTGCGTATGGATATGAGCTGCCAAGGTCTTTATATAATTGGTATCTGCACAAAAACTAGTGATACTTCGTACCGCCATCTGCACGCGCTGTTTAAGTAAAGCTCGCCATAGCTGATCAAGTGCCGCACCACTACTTGAACTTGCATATTGAGGATACAAAGGTACTACCAGCAGATTTGCTACACCTTGCTTCTTCATTTCCTGCACCACATCCACCACACTTGGCTGACCATAAGTCATAGCAAACCGGGTAATCACACTTTCAGGTAAAGCTTTAGACAATGCTTGAGTGAGGGACCGTGTACCAATCAGAAGCGGAGAACCATTGTCTTGCCAAATGGATTGATAAGCATGAGCACTTTTCCTTGACCTTAAAGGCAGGATGATGCCACGTAATAGCAGCTGCCATAAAAATCGTGGCAACTCAACCACACGCTGATCTGATAAAAACTCTCGCAAATAGGGACGTACAGCCTGAGGTGTTGGTGCTTCGGGCGTACCAAGATTCAGCAGTAATACACCTGTGTCTGTGGTAGATGTTTCAGGTTCGCTAAGAAATGGTTTTGACATAATAAGAGCGCCGGCAAAGGATAAGCAGGTTTATGATTGAGCTTCACAAGTATAGCTGATTACGTTATTACTACTATTCATGCTGCTTCAGATTAAATTTATTCAGAATAATCTTTCTCTTCAATTGGGTAAGACTGACAAAAATTGTACCACTCTTTATTCTTTCCAAAGAGCCTGAAAAGCTTTTACCACCTTTTCTGGTTCAGCCGCATCTGTTACCGCTCGCACTACTGCCAAAGAACTAACACCGGTGGCCAGAACATCAGGCGCATTACTCAGATCGATACCACCGATGGCTACCGTCGGGGTACTTCCGGCCTGAAGCACGTATTGTCTAAGTTTATCTAATCCCTGAGGCTGTGTAGGCATGGTCTTAGTTTTGGTAGGAAATATTGCCCCACAGGCTACATAACTTGGCTTTACTGAAAGTGCAAGAGCAAGCTCTTCAGAAGAATGAGTACTCACTCCTAACCGTAAACCGGCACTCTGTATCATCACCAAATCAGCACTTTCCAAATCTTCCTGTCCAAGATGTACACCGTAGGCACCACAATCTACTGCCTCCCACCAAAAATCGTTGATAAATAATTGTGTAGGTGAATCCTTTGCATAGGCCACACTGCGTTCAATTTCACGGTACAATGCCGAGCCAATCTGGCTTTTATTGCGTAGCTGCACGGTATTAGCGCCTGCATCCACCATTCGGGCTACCCAGTCTGCAGAAGGAACGACTGCATAAAATTTAAGCGGAGCGGCAATGGGTAAAAACGGGTTCGTGAACATAATTTACTCCTTTTGAAACAAAAATCTTTATAATGGCACTTTTTTACGTAGCATGGCACACGTTGGATAGCTTGTTTACGTGCCGGCTCTGAATTTTCCACTTAAAAATACATTATGGCCGCAGACACATCTTTTGCACGTTCGCCCTTGATTACACGGGTCAATTACGCTTTTGCTGCATTGCTACTTGGCACCATTGCCTATTTCATTTACTGGGGACTAGGCTATACCAATCATCATGCACCGCTATTATTCATTGTAGCTACCCTCTTTGGTGCCTTTATGGCTTTCAATATCGGTGGCAATGATGTAGCCAATTCTTTTGGCACCAGCGTAGGTGCCGGTACCCTTACAATACCACAAGCTCTGGGTATAGCTGCAGTGTTTGAAGTTTCCGGTGCCGTCATTGCCGGTGGCGAAGTAACTAAAACCATCAGACACGGTATTATAGACCTTGGTGCCATGCATTTGACACCGTCACAATGTATAAATGTAATGCTAGCTGCATTGCTGGCAGCAGCCATCTGGTTACTGATTGCTTCGAAAAAAGGACTTCCGGTTTCAACTACCCACTCTCTGATTGGCGGTCTGGTTGGTGCCGGACTGTGTCTGGGCTATCTGGTCACCGGTAACAGCAGTGCACTAGATTTAATCCAGTGGAACAAAATGGGCGAAATCGGTCTATCATGGGTGATTTCTCCTGTGCTTGGCGGTGCATTGTCATTCATTCTTTTCAGCCAAATTAAAAAGCATGTACTTGATTACAATGAGCGCATGAACATAGCTCTGAAAGAAATCAAACAAGAAAAAAAAGCGTATAAGGAAAAGCACAAAGCATGGTTTGAACAACTGAGTGAGACAGAAAAAATCAAAATTTCTTCTGCCATTGCACGCGATGCGGAAAATTATAGTGATCCAGACTACAGCGTAGATGAACTAGAATCGGATTATTATAAGAAGCTAGCTGATATAGAAAGCCGTAAAAACAGTATAGATGCGTTTAAAGCTCTACATAGCTGGGTGCCTCTGATTTCTGCCTGCGGTGGCATGATGATTACAGCAATGCTGTTATTCAAGGGATTAACCAATCTGCATCTGGGCTTGTCCGTAGTAACCAATTTTTTGCTAATCATCATGATTGGTGCCCTGATCTGGATGGCAACATTTATTTATGCCAAAACACTGAAGCGTAAAGATTTAAGCAAATCCACTTTTTTAATGTTTAGTTGGATGCAAGTATTTACAGCTGCTGGTTTTGCTTTCAGCCATGGAGCCAATGATATATCCAATGCAGTAGGCCCGTTTGCAGCCATTATGGACATAATTAGAACTGGTGATATTGCTATGGATGCCAATGCCATGATTCCAGCACCTGTGATGATTACTTTTGGCGTCGCCCTGATTGTTGGCCTGTGGTTTATCGGCAAAGAAGTAATTCAAACTGTGGGCACCAATCTTGCTAAAATGCATCCGGCTTCAGGATTTACCGCCGAACTATCTTCAGCAGCCATTGTAATGCTGGCTACGCTGATGGGCTTACCAGTATCCAGTACACATATTTTGGTCGGTGCCGTACTAGGAATTGGACTGGTTAACCATAATGCCAACTGGAAGCTGATGAAACCGATAGCACTTGCCTGGGTTATTACCCTTCCTTCTGCAGCAATTCTGTCGGTTTTGATTTTTCTCGGACTGAATTCTTTTTTCTGATCTCAGCAATAATATAGTGCGCCAGTCAAATACAGGCTGGCGTTTTTGTTCATCCATATCAAAATTAAACCATTGTTGATAATTTATTTATTTTATCAATTATGTTGTCTATCATAAGTTTTAAATCTCTTTCTAAATTGGTTGCCTTGAACATTTGGTGATTATCTTAAAGGTAATTAAAAGCAATTATGGAATCGGATTAATGCTTTTTAACTCAGCTAGCAGCTGTATGTGATAGTGACTTTTCGTTAAAATATTGCCTTTTGTAATTACGTACGCAAACGCTGAGCTGCCATGAACAATTTGCTTAAAAAATTCTATATAGACCCGTTTTTACTGGCTATGCTATTGGTTGTCGGTACTGCTACTATTCTTCCGTGTCAGGGCAGCGTCAAAACTTTTTTTAGCTATCTAACGACCATCGCTATTGCACTACTTTTTTTTATGCATGGTGCCAAGCTGTCTCGACAGGCTGTTACTGAAGGAATCAAACATTGGCGGTTGCATCTATTGGTCTTTTGCAGCACATTTATCCTGTTTCCGCTAATTGGTCTATGTCTAAGAATACTGGTACCAAACTGGCTTTCTCCCGAACTTTATCTTGGCTTTCTATATTTATGCGCCCTACCCGCCACTGTGCAATCCGCAATTGCCTTTACCTCCGTTGCTGGCGGAAATGTGGCTGCTGCTGTTTGTAGTGCTTCTGCCTCAAGTATCCTCGGTGTTTTTCTATCACCTGTTCTGGTTGGACTGATGATGCCAACCAGTGGCAACAGCGTTGATACCGCAGCAGCGATAGAATCCATTTTGATGCAATTAATGCTACCTTTTGTAATCGGACACCTTGCACGCCCTTTATTAGCCAATTGGATTCATCAGCACAAAGTCTGGATTAACCGTACAGACCGAAGTTCCATTCTGCTGGTGGTGTATGTGGCTTTCAGTGATGCAGTAGTTGAAGGCTTATGGCACAAAGTAAATCTGGGTTCAATTGGTATGATTGTGATGCTGAGCCTAGTGATTCTATTTCTGGTGATTACGATCAATACACTGGTAGCACGGTTACTAGGTTTTAAACGAGCCGACGAAATTACAATTGTGTTTTGCGGCTCCAAAAAAAGCTTGGCCAATGGCGTACCTATGGCCAATGTTCTGTTTCCAGCCAATATGGTAGGTATAATGCTCTTACCATTGATGATTTTTCACCAGCTACAATTGATGATTTGCGCTGTACTGGCGCAACGCTATGCTCGCACAAATAAACCAATTTCATAACTGTTACCCAGTACTATTGCGACAGATTATAATTGGTTTAAATATTTTTCATTTTAGAAAAAACTGAGCCAAATGAGTAATAGTTTTTCAGATGCATGCAAATACAACTTTTAGGTTCAGTAGCCAGCTTACCATTAGCACAAATTTTTGTTTTAATAAGAAATATTTGTGATTTCTTTGCATGTGATTAGAACACATTCAGTATATTTATCATCACGTTGATGGTTGCGATAAATATAAAATGCTTAATTCAAAGAATGAAATACAATTAAGGGAATTTAAGTTGGAATTGGAATAAGTGACGCAGATTTGTCACAAAATAATTGATATAATGAATTATTGTGGTGCCAGTAATATGCAATATTACATACTTGTCACATAACACTACTTACTGCCACATATTGCCCCAAACGCCCGTTTTATGGAGTTTTTAAAGGATTTTAAAAAACACATATCAAGTTATATATTCGCAAAATAATAGCTTTTACTGTCACAGAATTGTCACAAATTTATTTTATGTAATTATATTTAATATTCTACAACCGTGGCGCCGCGCACCACGATTGCTATTTAATTTAGGCGCTACTCCCCGACAGCTTTTACTAGCGCGCTATGCCGTCGCGCACAGTCATTGTACTTCTCTACCACCCCAACTGCCCACGGGAGAATGTCGGCGCCTGTTGAGCCCTTTAACGGGCTTAATGCAGGGCATGGCTCGGTAAGGTTGGCCGGAACATTAACGGCTGCTAATGGCTTCGTTGACGAGGCGCACCCCTGAAGCATCCAGACAGACATTAGTGTACACAGGCACCCTAACAATTTTTGTAACTTGCGCTTGTCGTTCATCTCGTTTTACCTCGTTTTCTGCTTTTTGTTTCTCGTAATTTTGGCTGGCCTGCTGGGCCACTTGCTGCTGTTTGGCCAAAGCCTCTTGATATTGCCTTTGCGTTTCGTCTTTCCCTTTGTGGTAGCCGTTCTCATATTGCTTGTGGCCATAGCTAAGCATGATGAATAGAAACATTAAGGCCGCCAGCAACCACGCGCCAGCGGCCAAGTAATTAACGTTCTTCATGGCTACACCTCAAAATGTGGATAATCTTTGGTTTTCTGCCAATCCCCGCCCCAATTAATGGAGACATTTAGTTCCTTGGCGGCTTGCTTCATGGCTTCGGCGATTAAACGGAATTTGGCCAAATCGTTCCAGTCTACCGGATAAGGTACCAAATCTACGGCGCGCCCTTGGGAATGCTTACTCGCAAAAGGATTATTTAGCCACGTAACTTTACTAATGTTGGGTTGTGCGTATTTCGCCGGCACACCTTTCTGTGTACATTGCTGGGCAGTTCTACCCTTGCCATAGTTAATGCAACATTGCTCACGGGAGCGCAATCCCTCCGTTACCATGAAATCTTGTTTGGCGATTTCAATGGCTCGTTGAACCACATTTACAAGGTTAGTATTTACCCCCTGAAGATTAGTTAAAGAACGCTTACTTAATTTGTACATATCAAAACCTTTCACGCATAAAAAAACAGCCCAAAGGCTGTTGGTTATTAATAGTTGACAATTAGATTCTTACTAGGCATGATTGAAAAAGAGGTTTAGAACCCTCCTGCATAAGCGGTAATCACCCCGTTAGCGTGA
>NZ_MEIK01000030.1 GCF_002777855.1 Snodgrassella alvi | reverse complement strand
GGGGCAGATGGGCGGGAAGGGTGAAGTCGAGCTCTTCGGTGTCAAAGAGGAGTTTGGCGCCGGTGGGGAGGTGGACGGGGTGGCCGCGGGTAACCGCTTGTGCTAGTTTGGCAGAGGCTAAGCTGGTGCCTGCATTACTGGCGATGGCCAGGACAAGACATTTGATTTTGGAACAGATTTTGCGGGGACGTCTTAAGGCTGAAATCACACCAATGAGCTGGGCAACGGGATGTTTGCCGCTTCTGATTTCACGCACGACGATGGGTTCGCCACCGATGCGTACGTTGTTGGATACTTTGACGCCGCCGGCATGGTCGTCGGTGACTTTGGCTTCGCAGGTGCTGCGGTCGTTGCTGCGTACGGCCGGCTGGCTGTTGATGTAGACTTTGCTGGAGCCTTCTGCTAGATATTCATCTGTGCCGAACGGATGCGGATGTTTGCGGCAAAGTATTTTGTCGTCATCTCTGGGTTCTGCTCTGGGATCGGGTGAGGCGACTGTTGGCCGAATAAATTCTTGGGCGATTTCTCCGGCTGCGATAAGTATACCTGCTATATCGGCGAAGTTTTCGGGCTGCTGCGGTTCTTCGCTGCTGTCACTTAGTTCAATGCTTTGATCTATGGCACCTGCGGCGCGGGCGGAAGCTTTGCTGTTGGTGCGGGTATTGGGCGAGCCGGTTTTGATTTTGCCATCTTCGGAGGGCGGAAAAAGGCTACTGACCCAGTTGGCGAGGTTGGATACGATGGTATCACCACCTGAAATGGCCATGAGTACGCCGACAAGGACACTTAGGAGTAGTCCGCCGGTGGTGATGGTGCCAAAAATGGCAAAACCTACTGCGGCGGTGATGGCTGCGTAGCATGCTATTTCTACAGCCGCACCAACGATGTCTGCGAGCATGGAGGTGTGTAATAGGATGTCCCCTTCGCGGGCGGCCCAATACGCATTGCCCATTCGTTAAACCCCTTGATGAAAATATAGATGTGTATTGCTATGTTTGTTTTTTGAGTTCAATGCTTTGTTTGTTGTTTACAATAAAGCTGTAAAATGCATTGTTAAATTAACGTTTAATTACATTTTATCATGTTTGATATTATGTATAAATAAGAATGGTGTTTGTATATGGTTGGTTTGCTGTTCTTATGTTGTTTTTTCTTTATTTGTGATGTTGTGGTGGTGAAGGTAATCAATTTACTTTTTCAGATATGGCTGCTTGTTTTGGGGTTATGGTTACCAGTATTGGTGGTCTAAAAGGTGTGAGATTGATATTTCATTAATTGATAGATAAATTTTAAGATTCGGCTGTATGTGGAATGAGGAAGTTTTGAAGTCTGAATTTGCTCCGCGGTTGGTGCAATGGCAGCGGCAACATGGCCGGCATGGATTACCGTGGCAGACGCGGGAGCCGTATCGGGTATGGCTCTCGGAAATTATGTTGCAACAGACTCAGGTGGCGACGGTGCTGGATTATTACCCGCGGTTTGTGGCTACTTTTCCCGATGTGCAGGCACTAGCAGCTGCGGAAGAAGATGCGGTGCTGGGTCTATGGCAGGGACTTGGCTATTACAGCCGTGCCCGTAATTTGCACAAAGCTGCGCAACAGGTGGTAAATGAGTTTGGTGGTGTGTTTCCATCTGAAAGAATTGAGTTGGAAAGGCTTTGTGGAGTGGGGCGCAGTACTGCAGCAGCAATTGCTGCGTTCTGTTTTAATGCACGGGAAACTATTTTAGATGGCAATGTGAAGCGGGTGTTGTGCCGTTTGTTTGCGTTGGATGGTGATCCGGCCAATAAAGCTTTTGAGGCAAAACTGTGGACAAAGGCTGAAGCTCTGCTGCCACGGAATGCTGCAGATATGCCGGCTTATACTCAGGGGTTGATGGATTTAGGTGCTACGGTATGTAAACGATTGAAGCCGGTATGTGCTGTTTGTCCGATGAATGATATTTGTCTGGCCCATCTGCAAGGCCGCACGGCTGAGTTGCCACGTAGGAAAGCGGCAGTAGCAGTTAAGGATGTGGCGCTTTACTGGCTAGTATTGCGTAATCGTGCTGGAGCGGTGTTTTTAACTAAGCGGCCGGCTAAAGGGATCTGGGGTGGTTTATGGTGTGTACCCTGTAGCGAGAGTCTGGATGATTTGTATGCACTTGCCTGTGATTTCGGTATACAGGCGGAAGATTTGACTGAAGGCACAGAAATTAAACATCGTCTGACGCACCGGCAGTTGATGATTCTGCCGTTCACAGCTGTGGCTGGTGAGCAAGCGCCGGTATCGGCAAGGATAGCAGGTGAGTGGGTGGCACCAGAAAATCTGGCTATTTATGGTATTCCTAAACCATTGCATAGCTATTTGAATGCGGTGCAAAACAGTCTGTTTTAATCTGATGGTTTTGGGTTTTCTCTGTAATAATGGGCGGGCATACTTATTTTTATGTATGTTTGATTTGGGTGAATATACTGTAATGAATTTTGTGTAGTGTGAATAATATTGTTTTTTGTTTTGAATAGCGTAAATTTTGTTGACGCTATCATTGCAAATCCGTATAAACGCTATCTTGCTGAAATATTTCTTTCTTTTGAGTAATTGTACGCAAAAGGCATAATACTTAAGAGATAGATGTTTTAGTATTTGCTGAGCTTAATGCGATGCATTGAGTTTCTGATTATTTAACCGGGAATAAAACAATGGAAGAAGATTCGAGTCGACCGTTTATTTTATTGATACCACAACTGCAACTAGGCCGTTGAGGTTTCCGGGTTAGTCTACAGTATCTACCGACCGGGAAACTGCATGGCCGGTGAGGTACTGTTTATGAAAAAATTAAAAAAAATCATTTCTCAACCAGTGGATATTAAGGCTGTGCTGGAGTCGCGCAACAGTCTTGATGGTACGCTGTCTAATTTACAGACCAGTCTGAGTGGTTTGACCGAGCATGACGTTAAGGAACGGCTGGCCAATTTTGGTCGCAATGATGTGGTGCACGATAAAGCTCCGTCTGCGTTTGTGCAATTGTTGCTGGCATTTAAAAATCCTTTTATCTTCGTCTTGCTGGCGCTGGCTGGTGTAAGCTTTTTTACTGATTATCTGATTCCTTTGCGTCATGGTGAAGAAACCAGTTTAAGTGGCCTTTTTATTATTGTGGTGATGGTGCTGCTGAGTGGTTTGCTGAGCTTTTGGCAAGAATATCGTTCTAATAAGGCTGCGCAGGCGCTGAAATCCATGATCAGTACTACTGCCACGGTATTGCGTCGTAGCCACCGTGATATCAGTACTGAGCAGCTAGAAGTACCGATTAAGGAAGTGGTGCCAGGGGATATTATCTTGCTTTCTGCTGGTGATATGGTACCTGCCGATGTGCGCTTAATTGAGTCTCGCGATTTGTTTATTAGTCAAGCTGTGCTGACGGGTGAATCTATTCCGGTAGAAAAATCCGATACGGTGAATATGCATGGCACGGTGGCAGCCGATAAGCCTGTCTCTGCTAATCCGCTGGATGCAGAAAATATCTGCTTTATGGGAACCAATATTGTCAGTGGTAACGCTAAAGCTGTGGTGGTTGCTACGGGCAGTGATACTTATTTTGGCTCACTGGCTAAATCGATTGTGGGTACACGCAGCCAGACTGCTTTTGACCGCGGTGTAAACAGTGTCAGCCATTTGCTGATTCGTTTTATGCTGATTCTTGTACCGGTGGTGCTGTTGATTAATGGTTTTACCAAAGGTGACTGGGGTGATGCTGCTTTGTTTGCTCTGGCTGTGGCTGTGGGGCTGACACCGGAAATGTTACCAATGATTGTCAGCGCCAATCTGGCCAAGGGTGCGATGGCAATGGCACGGCGTAAAGTGGTGGTGAAGCGTCTGAGTGCCATTCAGAATTTTGGCTCTATGGACGTATTATGTACTGATAAAACCGGTACATTGACTCAAGATAAAATCATCCTCGAACATTACACTGATATTAACGGTAATAATGATAATGAAGTATTGCAGTTGGCATGGTTAAACAGCTCCTATCAGAGTGGTATGAAAAATCTGATGGATAAGGCCATTGTGCGCTTTGCGCAGGAACCGGAAAACAGTGCAGTGATTAACGATGGTGGTTATCGTAAGATTGATGAGTTGCCGTTTGATTTTGTACGCCGGCGTCTGTCTGTTGTGCTACGTGATGATAAGCAGCGTCATGTGCTGATTTGCAAGGGTGCAGTGGAAGAGATGTTGTCTATTTCCAGCTGTGTGTATGAACAGGGCAAACATCTGACATTGAATGCTGCACGACGTGAGCAGTTGCTGGCATTGGCTGAAAGCTACAATAAGGAAGGTTTTCGCGTACTGGCTATTGGTAAAAAGTATATTCCAGAAGGGGAGCAGAAGGCACAGTATGCGGTGGCAGATGAAACTGAACTAACTTTATACGGTTTTTTGACGTTTCTTGATCCACCAAAAGACAGTGCGGCACAGGCGATTGCTGCTTTAAGTGAAAATGGCGTAGCGGTGAAAGTGCTGACAGGTGACAATGCTATTGTGACGCGCAAAATCTGTCATGAGGTGGGTATTGAAGCTGGCCAGCCACTACTGGGTAATGAAATAGAAGCTTTGAGCGATGAGGCTCTGAAACCGCTGCTGGAACGGCATACTGTGTTTGCTAAGCTAACGCCGTTGCAGAAGTCGCGTATTATTCGTTTGTTGCAGGAAAATGGACATACGGTTGGTTTTCTGGGCGATGGTATTAATGATGCGCCGGCTTTGCGTGATGCCGATGTGGGTATATCTGTGGATACGGCTACTGATATTGCTAAGGAATCTGCGGATATTATTCTGCTGGAAAAAAGTTTGATGGTGCTGGAAGAAGGGGTTATTAAAGGGCGCGAGACCTTCGGCAATATTATTAAATACCTGAATATGACGGCGAGCTCCAATTTCGGTAATGTATTTTCAGTATTGTTTGCCAGTGCTTTCTTACCGTTTCTGCCGATGCTGGCGATTCAATTGTTAATACAGAATCTGCTGTATGATTTTTCTCAGCTTTCCCTGCCATGGGACAAAATGGATGAGGAATTTTTACGGAAACCGCGCAAATGGGATGTTTCTAATATCAGCCGTTTTATGCTGTTTATTGGTCCAATTTCCTCTATTTTTGATATCAGTACGTTTGCGTTGATGTGGTTTGTGTTTCATGCCAATGCACCGGAAGTGCAAAATTTGTTTCATTCTGGCTGGTTTGTGGAAGGTCTGCTCTCACAGACGCTGGTGGTGCATATGTTGCGTACACGTAAAATACCGTTTGTGCAAAGTACCGCTGCTTTACCGGTATTATTGATGACAGTGCTGATTATGGCTATAGGTATTTATATCCCCTTTTCACCAATTAGTGGCTGGATTGGTTTGACGCCATTGCCATGGCAATATTTCCCATGGCTGGTGTTGACTCTGGGCTGTTACTGTGTAGTGACGCAGACGGTGAAGCGCTGGTATATTCGCCGTTTCGGGCAATGGTTCTAACTATCGGTGTAAATAAGAGCGAGTGAATAACTCGCTCTTTTATTTAGTTGCTATTGGAAAAATCGCTGGCTAAGTTTGCCATCCATTTGGCGATGCAGAGTGCATAAAAGTGAATTCAGAAAAAAAATTAGATTGGTAGGGTCTGGAGAATTTAGTGTAAACACAGGTATTTGGTTTTTGCCTGTAGTATTTATCAAACTTTTTAGGCCATACTATTTCATACAGTATGGCCTGATGGATTAGCGGCAGGTGTTAATAATTAAAAAACACTGTTGCCGTTGACCGATTTTATTTTTTCGATATTTTCTTCTATTACGTCCCAGTGTTCGGCTATCTGGCCGTTTTCCAGTCGGTAAATATCACAGGTTTTGCTTTGATGACCTTGTTCATCAGTGGTTTTATAAAATACATATACCATATCGCCATCGGCGCTGATGTTTTTGGTGTCATATTGCAGTTTTTGCTGCAACAGGGTGTGTAGAAATTTGACGAAGCCTTCACGGCCATTTGCTACTTCTGGGTTGTGCTGAATGTAGTCTTCTTTGACAAATTTATTTATGTTGGATAAATCACCATTTACGAACACCTGTTGGTGAAACGCTGTGACAATTTCTTTATTGGTTTGCATCATTTACTCCAGAAAAATTCGGCATATACCGATAATTCATTGTAGCGAGTAATTTTTTATATAAATAACTGATTTATAATAATTAACTTTTTGTATTGCTAGATTGATTATTAATTAATTATTATTAAATCGATGCTGAAGCGGGCTAAATTTTGTCTGAATTTATTTTTTAGAGTATGAGTATGGCGCGGAAGTCGTTGATGTTGGTGCGGGTAGGGGTGGTAATCAGTAATTGTTTGGTGGCGGCAAAAAAATCATAAGCTCGGTGCTGTTGCAACAATTCATTGGGATTGAGGCCGATTTTTCGCGCATCGTGCAGACTCTCAGGAGTGAGCCATGCGCCGGCGTTGTCCTCGCTGCCATCAATTCCATCGGTATCAGCGGCCAATGCGTAGATACCGGAGGCGCCATTCAGTGCAATAGCCAGTGCAAGCAGGAATTCGCTGTTGCGTCCGCCGCGTCCTTGATGTTTGAGGGTTACAGTGGTTTCTCCGCCACTGAGAATTAACAGCGGTTTTCTATGTGGCTGCTGGCGATGATACTGGGCAATGCCGGCCATTACCTGAGCTACTTCGCGTGCTTCACCGCCTATGCGGTCGCCCAGATAGAGTACGTCGATACCCTGATTCTGTGCCTGTTTTTGTGCTGCGCTAAATGCCTGATGCGGGGTGATGATGATATGAGCGCTACTGTTGTCCAGCTTTTTGGGGGTTTCTGCTGTGGGTGAATTGAGATAGGTGGCTACGCTTGGCGGCAGTTCGAGCTGATATTGGGTGACGATTTGTTTTATATCGGCAACTGTGGTGGGATCGGCTACGGCGGCACCCGAGCCGATGGTGCTGATGTCGTCGCCAACCACATCGGAAATAGCCAGTGTGGTGATGTGAGCTGGAGCGGCTGCTTCTGCAAGGCGCCCGCCCTTTATGCGTGACAGATGTTTGCGCAGGGTATTCATGGCTTCGATAGGAACGCCGTGAGTAAGCAGTTGGTGGTTAATGTTTTGTTTGTCTTTCAGTGAGATACCGGCAATCGGTAATGTGGTCAACGCGGAAGCACCACCTGATACTAAATAATAGACCTGATCTTTAGCGTTTAGTCCTCTTACAGCTTGCAGTAATGCTTCGGCAGCTGCCTGCCCAGCGGAATCCGGTAGAGGATGGCTGGCTTCCAGTACTCGAATGTGTTTGGTAGGTACACTATGTCCATAACGGGTTACAACCACTCCGGATAGGAGTGGATAGTTTTCTGGCCAGATTCTTTCCCACTCGGCAGCCATGGCGGCGGCAGCTTTGCCGGCACCGACTACTATTACTTTGCCCGTAGGTTTTTGTGCTGGTAACCATGCTTTCATTTTATTTATTGGGCTGGCTTCTTGGACGGTGTACTGAAAAAGCTGCTGTAGAAAGCTGATGGCTTGGTCGTTTTTAATCATATTGTTTCCCCTTTGTATGTAAATGTTAGTGGTTTTTTTCATGTGCAAATTTCTGTGCCAGAAAATCGATAAAGCTGCGTACTTTGGCACTGAGAAATTCGCGATTCATGTAGGCGGCATACAGGGTGTGGCTTTCAGGGCAGGCAATGTGATCAATGGTTTGAAGGCGCTGATTTTCGATGTCTTCTTTAACCATCCACTCTGGTAAATAGGCCAGTCCCATATGATTGAGTGCCATTTGATGGATGAGCAGGGCACTGTTGCTTGTACAAGCCGGTATCAGGGGTAGGTCGAGATGTACGTATTGGGGAAGTAGCCCATAGTGCTGTTTGAGGTCGGCCATGGTATGTGGCGTACCATATTTTTTCAGGTATTGCGGGCTGGCAACCCATAGAAAATCGATTTTGGTGATGGGTTTGACGATGAGATTAGGTTCAGGATTATTGGTTACTCGCAGTGCAAGGTCTATTCCTTCGGCTACTAAATCGGCGCGGCGGCTGTCTAGATTAATAGATAAGCTGACTTCGGGATATTGGCGCCGATATTCTGCTAGCAGTTCTCCGAAATGACGAGAGGCACACCAGTTGGGAGCGGTGATTTTAAGTAGTCCCTGAGGTTTGATGGTACCAGCCTGTGCGATGTGTTTTGCTTCGGAAAGGGTATCTAGTGCTTCTACACAACGAT
This sequence comes from Snodgrassella alvi, assembly GCF_002777855.1. GTDB lineage: Bacteria > Pseudomonadota > Gammaproteobacteria > Burkholderiales > Neisseriaceae > Snodgrassella > Snodgrassella alvi_E. The sequence goes on along the minus strand of NZ_MEIK01000030.1, from coordinate 37,365 downwards.
GATAGTATTCTTGACCGGCTTCAGTGAGGCTGATGCGGCGGCTGGTGCGGTTGAGCAGTTTGGCCTGGATGCTTTTTTCAAGATGATGTAAGTGCTTACTCGCCATGGCTGTGGAAATATCCATGAATTCAGCCGCTTTGGTAAAGCTGCCAAGTTCGACGACATAGCGAAATACCCACATGCTTTGTAAGGTGTCCATTTGGTTTCTTTACAGGAAATAATTATTCTATAAAAATGATATCGTTTCTCAATGGTAAATTCAATACACTGTCGTTATCTTTTCAATAAATGAGTAATGGAGTGGCCATGATTAATACGAAAACAATGGATACTGATTTTAATGGTTATGCTTTGACTGTGTTGCGTCTGGTTACGGCTTTTTTATATATTCAGCATGCTACAGCAAAATTTTGGCAGTGGCCGTTATCCATGACTGACGGTCGTGGGTCTGTGCCACTGTTTTCGCTGATGGGAGCGGCCGGTGTTCTGGAATTAACGGGCAGTGTTTTGTTGCTATTGGGTTTGTTTGTGCGGCCAGCTGCTTTTGTTCTGTGTGGGCAGATGGCGGTAGCTTATTTGTTTTTTCATACGCGGGCTGCTGGTTTGCATACTTTACTTACTCCTCAGTTAAATAATGGGGAGCAGGCAGTATTATATTGTTTTATTTTTTTGTTTCTCTTTATGGCTGGTGGCGGGCGGCTGGCGCTAGATAACCGGTTTAAATCAATTTTAAAGTAGGCGGCTTTTTGACTATCGGGCTATGATTAGTTCATAAATATTCTGTTTGGCTAGTAGGTTTGGCTTAGACAGAATATTTAACTAGTATATAAATACGTAATTATAAGCCATGGTGATTTTTGTAAATATTTGAGATAATTTTATATCAATAGGATATTTTATTTAATTTTGCTCTTGCTATAGATTAGCTTTTAAAATTTAATATTTTAGTGATATGGGATTATAGTTCTTTTATTCTTGTGTTTACTGAGGCTTAATGTTTATATTTGAATGTTTGTAGAAACTAATTATGATTTTGTTTGTTTTGCCTGTATACAGATGCAGTGCAGCAACTAATGAAAATAGCGCTAGCAAAATAAAACCATAAATTTGTTTTAGTTAGATCGTTGTCTTTTATATCTGCAATTTCAGGAGAATATCTATTATAAAGAATTTTGATTTTCTCTCCTTCGTGTACATTAATCCAGGTTTTAATATCTTTGCTAATAACAACATTATTGTTTTTATCGAGATATTTGGCTGTTAATTCATAATAATCTGTCCCCTTTTTTTGATATTTATAAACGGTTTCTACAGTGGCTGAGGTTTCTATACCATGTATATAAACTCTGTAATAATAAGTAGCATAATATATGGCTACTATACTCAACATAGCGCTTATTAAGGTCCCAATCCAAAAATTTTTATCTTGATTATGTAAATCTAGTCTCTTTAACATAATTAATAATGTGCCCTTGAAATAAACTTTAAGAGTTATATTAATATACTATAATTTTTGATGGATAACGCAATTCGATGCTAAGTAAGCAGTTTAATTTTCGGCATAAATTTAACTTTAATTTAAGTTAATAATTAATCAAAACGTCGTGTATATCGGATTTCGCCACCTGCAGATCCTGTTCCTACACGTATGATGCTTTGCAGAGCTCGGCTGATCTGATAGGTAATGCTAACTGTTTGTGTAGCACTTTCTATTCCGTAAAGATAACTAATATATAGGTTGTTGGAAAGATGTTTGCCAATGGTAATGGCTTGTTCGGCCGGATTCATTTCGCCCGTTTGGCTATTGCGGGTTTGCTGGCTGGTTAGGCCAATTTCATCCAGCAGGCCAAGTTTATCGTTGAGACCGCCAGCCAGCCATGCGCTGGCAGCTGCGGCAATGGCTGCTTCATCGCCGGCGCTGCCGCTGCTGGGACGGTTGAGTATCAGCCATGACAGTTTGTCTTTTTCGCTCATGGCTTCGTTGGCGATAAGGTTGATACGTGGGCTGTCGAGGCGACCCAGTGCTTCAACTCCTGCTCCTACCTGAGAATATCGGCGTTTGGCACGGATTTTCAGGTTGGGGTTGTCCATCGGACCGACGAAGGAAATGGTGCTGCCATGCTGAATGACCAGATCTTGTCCGTAGGCTTTGTACTGTCCGCGCACAACATTCACAGTGCCGACAATCTGGATGGTGCTACCGGGATTGGCGCTGGCGTTGAGCTGACCACCTAGTAAAACATCTAATCCTTCGCCGCTGAATCTGAAGGCATTGTTCATATCTAAATCCAGATTAAGACGAATGGGTGTGGCGCGCTGCTGCTCGGTGGTTTTTTCACGGCCTAGAACAACTACGTCGTCATCAAGTTGTGGCATGCCGGATTTCTGCATGCCGAATAAACCTTTGTCTACTTTGAGTTTGCCATTCAGGACGATGCCATGGGCGATGGTATACAGCAGCTGCGTATTGCCGCTGAGGGTAAGACGGCGGTTTATCTGGTCAAAGATGTTGTAGTGGTCAAAATGGGCGGTGACGTTAATATCTGGAGTAAGTTTGGTCATGTCAACGACACCATTAAGTTTGATAGTACCGTCGCGGCGGGCGAAGGTGAGGCTGTCTATAAGCCAGCGACGACCCTGAAAATGACTTCTAAGACTGCCATTTTCGAGAATTGTGCCATTAGACTGATCACGATAATAAAGGTTGTTGCCGATGAGTGTGCCGTTTAGTAATGGTTCGTTCAGATGGCCACTGATGGTTGCGTTGGTGTGCATGCTACCATTGAGTTGCATGCCAATGGGCAGTAGATTGCGTACGCTACTGAGATCAGGACTGTCTATTTTAATATGGCCGCTGATGGGCGCATTACTAATTTGTCCGTTGGCGGCAGGGGTAATGATGAGTAGGGCATCGGTGGTGCCATAGCGGGTGAGGCCGCTGAGGTGGTTATCGATGTGACCATTCTGGAAACGGGTATCGAGTCGGACATTTTGCAGACCCAGTTTCTGCTGGTGCTGCGGTAGAATGATGTCGCCGCCCTGCTGATACAGTTTCAGATAGCCCTGCATGTTGCGGCTATAGCTGAAATTCCAGTCGCCACCGATTATCAGGTTTTGTTCGACGGGCAATTCAACGATGCTGTGCAACTCGCGCAAAGCGAGATTGCTGGCAGTGCCGCGGGTAATCAGTCCTTTGTTTTTGTCCCAATTGAGGTTGCTGAGGCTGAGGCTGCCACCCAGTGCCGCCCAACGTGCGTTCTGCATATTGACGCGTTGAGCTCCGGCTTCAAGTTGAATGGGGCTGAGCAGTTTGAGATTGAGGGCACCGTTGATATCTAGTGCGTTGACACGGCCTCGCCACTGATAATTTTTATCCATTCCGCCATGGGCATTAATGCTTAGATGATAGGATTTGCCATCGAGTGACAGACTGCTGTTGCCTTGTAGCTGATGCTGGTTGCCGCGGCCGTTAATTTTGATGTCGGTGTTGTTGATTGTAGTTGGTTTGCTTCCGTTGCTACCGGCTATGTATATGTGGTCTGCAGCCATGTTTAGCTGTAATGGCTGGGTAATATCGGGAGAACCAATAATTTTGAAATCCAGCTGGCTGATGTTAAGCAGTTTTGCGATTTGTAGGTTGCGGGCTGCACCGCTAAGGTTGGCGGTAATTTTTTTCGGTTCACCTGCAATAAAGCCTTTGGTGTTGAGTAGGCCTTTGAGGCCGAATCCAAAAAGACCGATATCAGGAGCGTTGATATCAAGATTGAGTTTATCGCCGGTTTTGCCGAAGCTGCCATTGGTGAGTATACGGTTGTGGCCAGCGTTGAGATTGATGTTGGCTTGCTCCAGATGCTGGTTGCGATAGCGGATTATGGCTTTGCCGGAAAGTGCTGCTCCAGAGAGTATGCTGTTGTGCCACAGCATGTCTGCTTGAATGGCCGGTTGCTGTGCCAGCTGACCGCTGACGTTGATATGGCCGTTGATGCTGCCGGCAGGAAAGCTGGAGTTGACTTTGGACGGGTTGAAATTATTGCTGTTTATAGCCAGTTGCAGGGCTTGATTTTGATACAGTGCTAGGCTGCCTTTGGCACTAAAGCTACCACCTTTATTCGGGGTGAGGTTCAGTTTGTCGAGTATCAAGGTCTGTTGATGTTTTTGTTCATCGGTAATGATTTGAATGGAACCATCGCTGCTGCCTTTTTCGCTGGACAGCAGCCATTGGGTATTTAAGCCGTTGAAGCTGCCAGATACGCGGATGTGTCCATTGAGCGAACCAGGCAATGGTGTAGTCAAAGCGTCATCTGCATAGATTCGTAACAACTGGCTATTGATGTCCAGCTGTTTAGCAGCGCTGTCTATGCTGCCGCGGGTGATGATTTGCCCTTGCCGAAGCAGGCGTGTGGTCAGGGCTGGTAACTGAAGCTTGCCATTGCTGTCGATGTTGATATCGCCTTCAATACTGCGGATAGGTAAACCGGAGCTTTTAGCATCATTATAGGCACGTGGCTGTTCGTTACCCAGTTTGATGTGGCCGGCCAGTTGGTTCTGGCTGTTTTTAACGGGAGTTAGGTCTAAGTTGAGATTAAGATCAGCAAAAGGAAGGCTGCTGCTAAAGGCAGCAGGATTGATATGGCGGCTTTGTAGGTTGAAGCTGACTATTTTACGATTGAGTTGTAAGGCGTAAGGTCTGAGAATGGCATGAGTGCGAAAATGGATATCTCCGCCATCCAGACGGGCAAATAGGTCGGGCTGTTGTAGGCTGCCTTTAATCAAGGCGGCACTTTCTACAGCGGTTTTATCCAGCGTGCCGTTGCCATTTAGTTGTCCGTTCAGTGCAAACGGTGTTTGAGTAGCAATGGCAATATTGCCTTGAAGGTTCTGCCATGGAGTATTCAGTTGGTTGAGGACAAGCTGATGCTTGCGGTAATCATATGTATAGCTGGCCTGACTATTGAGCAAAACCGGAGTCTGTTTTTTGCCGAGAGTGAAGTTGCCAAGCTGGATGCTATCAATTTGAATTTGTAAAGGCAGATTGATGCTATTGGGTAGTGTGGGAACTGGTTTCGGGGTGGGGACGCTGTGGTCGGTGTAGTTGATTTTGCCAACATCTAACAGCCGCACGTGAAATCGTCGTTGCCATAATTCGCGGTTGTTCCAGTTTAGCTGGAGTTTATCAATGGTTAAATCAAAATCGCGATGGCTGACATGGATGTCTGAACCGGCAAAGCCTTGCCAAATTGTGCCGTTCAGTTTTTGGGTGCTGATGTGTACACCAAACCATTTAGGTACGGTATGAACGCTGAAGCGAAGACCGGATTCGGTGCCGACCAGCCAGCACACTAAGGCGATGATGATGATTATGAGGCCAAGCAGGGTGAATAGGCTGGCTTTTAGCCAGCTTTTCCAACGTGGATTGCGCGGTGGCTGTGGAGTGGTTTCGGGTATGGCTGAAGTTTCGCCTGAGTGAAGTATGGTTTCAGCCATTAGAATTTTGTTCCCAAACTGATAGACCAGCGCCATTTTTTATCATGATGGCCGTAGGCGATGTCGAAGGCAAAAGGGGCAACGGGGCTAAACCAGCGTACGCCTAAACCAGAGCCATGACGCCATTGCATGTCGCTGAAATTTTTGGACACTGAACCGGCATCGTGAAATAGAGCCAGAGCAAAATCTTTGTACACCGGAATTTGGTATTCCACGCTGGCTACGGCCAGTGTACGGTTAGGTAATACGGAACTATGTGAGCTTTTGATACCAATGCTATCGAGCTCATAGCCTCTAACGCTACCGGCACCACCGGCACGAAACATGAGAATGGAAGGGACATTGACAGCATCACCGGTATGCACATAGCCAATTTGACTGCGTAACACCCATGTGCCGTATTTTTTGTTTTCCGGTGTGTAGTAATAGCCACCGCTGGCCGTTACCCGCTGCATGGAAGCGGATGCCAATAGTTTTCCCAGTGTAGTACCGATTTTCCCTTCCAGATAATAGCCATTGGCTGGCCTTAGCTGGGTCTGAATATTCTGACGCTTCCAAGAAGCGGTCAGCATAGTGGCATAGCTATGACCAAGCTCGGGGCCATCTTCAATTTTGCTGCTTTCAGTAATATATTCAATGCCAATACGGGAGTCTATGCCATTGCGGTCTCGTACTTTCCAGATACCGCTAGACAGGGCACGGCTTTCCAGATGCTGTACGGTAGAATAAGTATAGTTGAGATTACTGGTCCAGTAATGGCCACGGCTGTTGCGCGGCTGGCTCAGGCCAAAACCAAAGGTGGTTTCGTAGCGGTCGGTATCTAGCAAGGTGGAGCCGACAAAGCCTTTATGGAACACATTGTAATGGTCATAGCCACCGCGGAATCCGGGACCATTTTTGGTGTCGTAACGTAAACCAAAGGTCAGTTTCTGACGACGCATTTCGCTTACTTTTACCAGTACAGGTACGCGGTCATTTACCATGTGGTCAAAATCGGCACTGACCACGGCATTGCCATAATGGCTGTCTTGTTCCAACGCTTGTTGATAATCAAGCAGTTTGTCCAGATCATAAGGTGATCCGGGGCCGAAACCGGCCATTCCGGTAACAATAGACACAGGATAGCGCTCGTTGCCGCTTACCTGTATATCGCCGAAATAGATAGGCTGTTTGCTGTCTACAGTAAGTGAAAGGTCAGCCAAATTTTTTTGCGGGTCAATAGTGGCGCGGCTGGCACTGATGGTGGCCAATGGATATTTTTTACGCACGATGGCGGAGAGTACCGAAGATTTGCTGGCTGACCAGTTGCTCTGAGTAAAAGGGTCACCAACTGGTAGTACCCAGTTGTCAACGGCGCTTTTGTAGTAATTGGTCAGGTCGTCATCTGCTGTAACGTTGCCGCTCAACGAAATATTGACATTTTCAATTTGAGTACGGGGGCCAGGGTCGATATGTATCAGATAGCCATCTCTTTGTTTTTCGAGATTGACTTTTGCATTGAAATATCCCTCTGTTTCAAGCATGGTCTGCGTTTGCTGAGGTGCTTCCTCCGCCAAAAATCCAAGCTGCTCATCATCAAGGTCTTCGATCAATTGCTGAGTAATCAGTGGCAGATGGTCTGTAATTAATTTTTGCAGCGCAGAATTATTGACATCAATAGTGACAGGTACCCGCGGAGTTTTCGGCGGTTGATGCTTGTGTTCTTCGCGATACTGGTGCGGATGCAGTAATCGGTGCAGTAAGCCGGTTTTCGGTGGTGGAATGTCGTCTTCTATATCATCGCTGTCTGCTGGCAGACTGGCCGCCCATACCATTGAGGTAAGGGTGGTGAGCAATATACTCTGTAGCAGCCCGTGCAGGCGTTTCTGCGAGATATATATCAAGATTAATCCTGTAGGGTTATGTTTAGTGCGGCGTTTTCTAAAGATAAAAGGTATGTCGGGTGATTACTGGCCTGTTATTTTAGCTATTGTAGCGCGAAAATAGTAGTCAAACCTATACTGAAAACGGTGGCGATGTTATGAAAACGTAAAATTAACATTATTTTTGTATGGTAAGTTTGAATCAAGTTAACGATTATCGCGGTTAATGAGATTTGTACGCTGAGCAAACTATTTTGTAGAATGCGGGTTTATGCTGGTCTGGGCACTGATGTCCACGTACCGGAACCTGAGTGAGGATTGATTGTGACCAAGATTGTTCATGTTGGTAATATTTCAGTAGCCAATGATTTGCCACTGGTGCTGTTTGGTGGCCTGAATGTACTGGAAAATCTGGATTTGACTTTGCGTACTTGTGCGCATTATGTTGAGGTAACTCGGAAACTGGGCATTCCTCTGGTGTTCAAGGCATCATTTGATAAAGCCAATCGTTCTTCGATTCATTCCTACCGTGGTGTGGGTTTGGATGAAGGTATGAAAATTTTTACCGCGGTAAAACAAGAATTTGGTGTTCCAGTAATTACGGATGTACATGAACCGTATCAAGCTGCACCGGTAGCAGAAGTGGCAGATGTTTTGCAGTTGCCGGCATTTCTTGCTCGCCAGACTGATTTGGTGGTGGCACTGGCGCAGACGGGTAAGGTGGTGAATATCAAAAAGCCGCAGTTTTTGAGTCCGCACCAGATGAAGAATATTGTTGATAAATTCTACGAAGCGGGCAATCAGCAGCTGATTCTGTGTGAACGAGGCAGCAACTTCGGCTATGACAATCTGGTGGTAGATATGCTGGGCTTTGGGGTGATGAAAAAAGTCTGTGACGATTTGCCGATTATATTTGATGTTACCCATGCGTTGCAGCAACGGCAGGCAGATGCAGCCGCTTCTGGTGGTCGTCGCAGCCAAGTGCTGGATTTGGCTCTGGCCGGTATGGCCACGCGGCTGGCTGGATTATTTCTTGAAGCTCATCCTGATCCAGATAAAGCGCGTTGTGATGGTCCGAGTGCCTTGCCGCTAGACATGCTGGAACCATTTTTGGCTCAGGTTAAAGCAGTGGATGAGTTAGTAAAAACCATGCCTGTACTTGAGATTAACTGATTGATCATATACCAATAAAAAAGCAGAGATATTTATCTCTGCTTTTTTGCATCTCAGTAAAACTGGCTTAAAAATTTATTGCTCCACAGAACCTGAATTCTGATACAAGGTAAATAGTGGAACACCTTCATTGCGAATTCTTTTTCCACCAGGTAAATCAGTGAATTCGATTATGGCTGCAGCCTCAACAACTTCTGCACCTAGTTTGCGAATGAGTTTGGCACCTGCCGTCATGGTGCCGCCGGTAGCTACCAGATCATCAACCAGCAGTACTCGAGTACCGGGTTTTACAGCATCTGTATGCATTTCAATAGTAGCATGGCCGTATTCCAGTTCATAACTTTCAGCAATCGTTGTGAAAGGTAATTTGCCTTTTTTTCTGATGGGAACAAACCCAACATTAAGCTGGTAAGCTAATGCTGCACCGATAATAAATCCTCGTGCATCCAGACCGGCTACTACGTCAATTTTCTGATCCATATAACGATAGACCATTAAATCAACCAGTAGGCGGAAATACTGCGGACTTTGCAATACCGGTGTAATGTCATGAAATAAAATTCCTTCCTGCGGCCAGTTTGGAATTTTGCGAATTTTTGCAGCCAGCGCTTCAACACCTATGACTTCAGGGTGAGTCTGCATTATAAATCCTTTAAAAATAAAGACTATATGCGAAAGCTATAAACGCAGGACGAGCGAGGTTATCTGCATATAGTGTATGCGAAAGGTGCGCATAATAGCACTATTCGAGTTTTTCTACAGCCCATACTGAAGCAGAAACTTGTGGCTTTTGGTACAATTGCCAGCATAATTTACACAAATCAACAGGTTGATAACATGGTTAGCACGCCTGATACTATTCTCGCCACACCCGCCCATGCGCCATGTGTTTGGCTGGATGAATATATTGCCACTTTGCCTCCAGCTATGGCGACAATGCTACGGCATGCTCAGGCTTTGATGGATAGTGGTTATCCGCAGAATGCAGTTACCTTTTGTGGTGAAAACTTGTGCAGTAATCTGATGATAGCCGCCAAAAGCGTAGCGGATATGGATTTAATGGCCGATGCAGTGGCCGCTACTTTACTAAGTTGTCTGCCCAACTACGTGACTGACTGGAAAACCATCGTAAAAGAGCAGTGTGGTGAGAGTGTAATGCAACTGGTGGCAGGTTTGTATCAGGTGCAGAAGCTAACCTATTTTGTCAGTATCAGCCCGCTGGCTACAACGGAAGAGCGCCAGCAGCAGGCAGAAGCCATGCGCCAGATGCTGCTTGCAATGGTATCTGATATTCGCGTGGTGCTGATTAAGCTGGCAATGCGTGCGCAGACCATGAATTATCTGAGCAAGGTAACCGATGAAGCGTTGAAAAAGGCTGTGGCCAAGGAGACCATGACCGTATTTGCCCCACTGGCCAATCGGCTTGGTGTATGGCAACTGAAATGGCAGCTTGAAGATTTAAGCTTCCGTTATCAGAATCCAGACGAATACAAAAAAATTGCACGTTTGCTAGATGAAAAGCGCACTGAGCGGCTGGATTATATTGAGCACTTTGTAGATACCCTTAGACAACAGCTTAGTCGCCTGAATATGCATTTTGAAGTAGCGGGCCGGCCGAAACATATCTATTCTATTTACCGCAAAATGGTAAAGAAGAAACTAAGTTTTGACGGATTGTATGATATTCGTGCTGTGCGTATTCTAGTCGATACTGTAGCCGACTGTTATGCAACGCTGGGTATCGTACACAGCCTGTGGCAGCCGATTCCGGGCGAGTTTGATGATTATATTGCCCATCCCAAACCCAATGATTATCAGAGCCTGCATACTGTTGTGGTGGGGCCGGAAGACAAAGGGGTGGAAATCCAGATACGTACTTTTGATATGCATCGCTATGCCGAATTCGGCGTGGCTGCACACTGGCGCTATAAAGAGGGTGGTAAAGGCAATGAGGCTTACGAGCACAAAATTGCCTGGCTGCGTCAGCTACTCGATTGGCGTGAAAATTTAGCCGAAAACGGCAACGATCGTGAAGACTTGTCTCGTGCATTTCAAACAGAACTCTTTAACGATACCATTTATGTGCTGTCGCCGCATGGCAAAGTATTTTCTTTACCTGCCGGTGCTACCCCGATTGATTTTGCCTATGCTTTGCATACCGACATCGGTAACCGCTGCCGGGGCGCAAAAGTAGACGGACAGATTGTGCCTTTATCCACACCGCTTGAAAATGGCCAACGCGTGGAAATCATCACTGCACGTGAAGGTAAGCCCTCTGTAAACTGGTTGCATGACGGATGGGTGAAGAGCAATAAAGCTATCAGCAAAATCAGGGCGTTTATCCGTCAGCAGAATGGAGAATCGATACGCGAATCCGGTCGTACAGCACTGGAAAAGCAGCTGGTTAAACTACAGGTACAGCCCAACACGCATAAATTGGCGGAAGCGCTTGGATTTAGCAGTGTAGATGATTTATATCTGGCTATGGGGCATGGAGAGGTATCCGGCCGCATGATTCAGAAAGCGGTTGATACCATGATGGAAAAACCGGAAACACCGGTTACAGAAAATCATCTGGTCAAACGCAGTAAAATTAAAAACAATTTTGGTGGTGTGCTGGTGGATGGTGAGGCTGGGCTCTATACCACGCTCGCCAAATGCTGCAAACCAGCCTTTGGAGATGACATTATCGGTTTCGTTACTCGTGAACGGGGTATCTCCATTCATCGCAGTAACTGCTCTTCATTTCAGTATCTGGCGCAAATTTCACCTGATAAGGTATTACCTGCTTCTTGGGCCAATGATTCAGCTAATCAGGTCTTTGCTATCGATATTGAAATTCGTGCACGTGATCGCAGTGGGCTATTGCGTGATATTTCAGAAACACTGGCACGGAACCGTCTTAATGTTACCGCTGTACAAACCCTTTCACGTGATCTTGAAGCTCAGTTGCGTTTTACTGTTGAAGTACATCAGGTAAATGATTTACCGCGCGTGTTGAGTAATTTAAGTGATGTCAAAGGCGTATTATCGGTAACACGCTTGTAAAGTAGGGATTAGAATTTAGAAAAGTTGCAGGATTATTGAAAAAAACCACGAACCATATTTAGCGGTTCGTGGAAGAAAAATAATTGCTTTTAACGTCTTTTTCTATACGGCAATAGTTTATTGTGCAGGTAAATATTTATTTACCAGTGCATATAAAATAGCTGCTGTTTCAAAGTCTAGTTTTCCGTCATATTTTTTGGGACGAAAGTGAAGCTGGAAAGCCCGGATTAACTTACTGAACTGTTCTGCATTGGTATCTGCTCCGGTAATATCATAGCCATAGCGGCTTAACTGTTTTAACACTTCTGAATTGTCTGGAATACCTTGTTTTCTGAACCGAGTTTCGAAATGTAATTTTGTTTTGGTCTCGTACCATGCACCGATACCGGCTTCATACAGTTCTTTCCATGGGAAAGCTGCCCCGGGGTCGCTTTTACGTTGAGGTGCAATATCAGAGTGACCAACAACATTAGTTGGACTGATATCCGGATAACGCTGCAGAATGTTCAAACAAAGCTCTTTGATCGCTTTAAACTGATTCAGCTTATAAGGTGGAAAAGTAAAAATGCCGTTATTATCAGTAGCTAAATTAACTATTTCGATCCCAATTGATGTATCGTTAAGATTATTACGCCCTTGCCAGCTACTAACTCCTGCATGCCATGCACGGTCTGTTTCTGAGACTAGATTAAAAATCCGCATTTCATTAAAGCCCGCTGCTTGATAGCTGAGTTCAGTATCATCAGGTATTAAATAATGAATACTGGTAGCTGAGCCACTCAAAGATTTTACAGAATCTGCAAAATTTTCTGCCGTATAGTGTAATACTAGAAAGCGCACGCGCTGGTTAAAACCGCCAACAGAGCGGTAACTATTGTAATCAATAGAATACATTCTATTTTCTCCTTTGTAATTTTTTTCCCTTCTCTAGATTCAAACAAGTCTGAAGTTATGTTTTCAAGAAAAGGTAATACATTATATAACTAAAATTATATTAAGCAATATCTAATATAAAATATTATAATTTCAAATTATTTAGCATTAAATTTTTAATATTATGCATTAAAGGTTTATATTCAGTATATTGTCTTAATTCAATCTATTATAGGATTTATATAGTATGTTTATTGTTGATTAACTATAGGGTTGTTGGTAACAAATAAAATTAGGAAGGCTGTATGTTTTAGTTTAGTGAGGCAGACATTTATGTGTAATGTGCAGATAAATATTATTAGCAAGTTTGGCTAGAAATAGCATAAAAGAACTGATACTAGTGCATAAGAAAAAGAAAAGGATAGCTGTAAAAACTAATATTGCTACTGAATCTGGGCTGATTTCAAAGCCTGACCAGATTATTAGATATTTTCCACCATACCAAGACGAGAAAAGCAGGATGACAGACAGAATCAGACCCACCGATAATGTTTTTAAAGAGGGCGATGGATTCATTTCTGAATGAAAAAAAATAGCTTTGAAAATACTGACATTAATAATAATGAGGTAAACAAAAAAGCATATTAGTGCGCATACAGCAATAAACGCACAAGAACCGGCCTGATCACAAGTATCGAAAAAATACCATCCCAAAATACCAATAATAAAAACAGTATAACTAGCAAGTGAAATCAGTAATTGTTTAGCTAGTTTTCCTTTGTTAAAAAAGGTTAATATATTTTTGGGCATAATTATCTATTACGAATATAACTAGAAAAAGTAATTATATTTACAAGTATGTTTTAATGTAAAGCTATATAAAGTTATCAGCTAATGCTTGTTGTTATCTCAGTCTAACTTCAATCTTGTGCAATGGATACATACTCTAAACAGACCGCCAAAATGTAGCAACTTGGCTTTAGCTCGTTTAGGCAATGGCGAATATTTGATAAGATTGTTATGCATTGTCTGTAATATACATGTAGAGTCGAATAGCGCGATTCATCGAGGATATTGCACTGTTAATGTGTGAGTATCGTGGCAAAATGGTTTTACTTTTGGGTACTTTATAAAAATGCTGACAATTAGTATTCAAATACTGAGTTTCTGTCCCTCATCCAGTGGCATATGTACCTGACCATTACGGCCAGCAATCCGCATCCGACTATTTGTATAAGCTTTTAACATTTCCAGTCAGTCAACCAAAATAATGGCTCGGTACTTTATGATATATGTATATTTATTATGTGCCATTCTGGATATACAGTATCATTTTTAATAAAAAGTATCCTCCTTAGTTGAGATGTTATCGTGTTTGTTAATTTCCATTTTTAGTAGCAGTTTTTTTACTACATTATTAACCTTTTTAAAATTCAGAATTTACAGTCTTTAGTTTTATTTGGTCAACTCGAGATAACTTTTAATTTTATGTTCAATAAATTTAATGTTTTCATTGAGTTTATCCTGCTCTAGATGTAAAGAATCCAATTGCTCAAAGAGGAGAACTAGTCTTTGTGGTATGGTTTTATTTCCCTGATAGCGCAACCTAGCATATTCCTGCATTTTTTTTATACTCATATCAGTTTTTTTCAGTCTAAGGATAAACTTTACCCAATTAATATCTTTTTCCGTATATACACGGCGATTATTTTGATCTCTAGTTGAAAATATTAATCCTTGTTTTTCGTAAAAGCGAAGTGTATCAATGGATAGACCACACAATTTTGAAAATTGACCAATTGAATATTGCATATTAGTTATCTATATTTTAATTACTTTATGTAATCGTTATTATATTTTGAAATTTTCAAATTACTAAAAAAATGGTGTTGACGTGGAGTGAACTCCAGCATTTATCCTAAATCTGTAATCAAAACTTAAAAGGGAAACAAAATGGCTGAATTAAATCGTTTTGAAACAGGTTTAAAAAATCTGGCAAAAGTGGATGAAATCGGTGGTCAGGCTGTGATTGATTCATTAGCAGGTCTGTATGAAGATGTAGGTAAATATATCATTGAATTTGCTTTTGGTGATATCTATGAACGTGGGGTTCTGGATTTAAAACAAAGAGAAATGATTACTATCACTAGCTTGCTTACGCAAGGCGATACAGTACCGCAATTACACTTTCATATCAATAGTTCTTTGAATGTGGGCCTGACTCGAGAAGAAATCATTGAAACTTTCATTCAAGCTTTACCATATGTGGGTTTTCCTAGAGTACTAAATGCAGTTAATGTAGCTAAAGAAGTATTTAAGAAAAGAGATGAAGAAGGCAAAGTGGGTATTTAAAATATTTTTTCTTTTGAATCTATACATTTAGTTCACACAAATCACTTCCATACAACGAAGTGATTTTTTGTTTAAGCTAGTAATCATTTTGATTGATTAAAAGCATTTATTAGATAATATTTTAGGATAAATGCTGGTATTGATTCAGGATTTATATGCATTATTATAATTTTGAAAATTGCCTAATTTGCAAAAATTCTCAACTGTATATCAGCAATAAATAAAGATAAATAAGTAATCAATCCCATGGTTCAGAAAGACACAGAAACCAATTTATTCATATCTAACCAAGCAATATGGTTAACGAAAAAAATAATAAATTTAAATTGCTGATCAGTAACGGTTTCTGTGTTTTGCAATATTTCTATATTAGGCTATTAATTAAAAGTACTTAATTATTTATGTAATTTAAATCTATACTAAGTTATATGCTTGTATTAATGTAGGGCAGCATAAATTTTTTCAGCCAGTGCCTGACTGATTCCTTCTGTTTGGCTTAAGTCATGCACGCTTGCAGCTACTACGCCACGCAACCCACCAAACCTTGTTAAAAGGGCTTGTCTGCGTTTGCTGCCGATACCGGGAATATTGTTTAGTGAAGAAGTAACTCTGGCTTTGGCTCGTTTTTGGCGATGGCCTGTGATGGCAAAACGATGTGACTCGTCACGTACTGTCTGCAATAAATGCAGTGCTGGATTATGTGGTTCTACACGTATATTGCGCTGTTGATGTGGAATGATAAGTTCTTCGAGACCGGCTTTGCGTTCTGGACCTTTGGCGATACCTACAATCGGAATATGAATACCCAGTTCCTGCCACACATCTAGAGCCATATGTACCTGACCTTTACCGCCATCAATCAGTACCAAATCTGGCCAAGCGCCAATGCTGTCATCATTATCAGCAAGCCGTCCATAGCGACGGGTTAATACTTCTCGCATAGCTGCATAATCATCACCGGCTTTTGCTGTAGTAATATTATAGCGGCGGTATTTAGCTGGCTGCATAGCCTCATCCTCATATACTACACAAGATGCAATTGTAGCTTCCCCCTGTGTATGGCTGATATCAAAACATTCAATGCGATTCAGACTTTCTGCATCCATATCCAGTAATTGTGCTAGGGCTTCAATACGGTGTTGTTGGCTATGCTGTTGCAACCGATATTGTTCAATGGCCATCTGTGCATTACGTTCCGCCATCTGCAACCAAACACGCCTTTCTCCGACAGTATTATGTATAAACTGAATTTGCCGGCTGTTTTCTGCATTCAGTGCATCACATAAACTTTTAGGTAATTGAAAGTTACTGATTATTATATCTGGTTTGTTTTTACCTAAATAATGTTGAGCTACAAAGGCTTCACCGTAATGATTGAGCTTTTCAGTGACACGAAAGCGTGTATCTGGGAAAAAATTTTTATCCCCAACATGACGGCCACCGCGAATACTTACCCAATGGATACAAACAATATCGTTTTCTTCAGATAGGGCAAGTATATCAATATCATTCTGATTAGCTTGCTTGCTGTCAATAAATTGCTGGGATTGCATCAGCCCTAATGCTTGAATTTGATCTCGTACTTGCGCCGCTGTTTCAAAATCCAGTTGCTGAGCAGCCTGCTGCATTTTTTCATGCAGTGTGGCTGTTAATTCTCGGGTCTTGCCTTGTAAAAAGCTAACAGCAGCTTTAACGCTACTCTGGTAGTCTTCTACACTGATATGGCCGACACAAGGGCCGGAACATCGTTTGATTTGATATAGAAGACAAGCACGGTCACGATGTTCAAATACGCTATCTTCACAGGTACGCAGCCGGAAAACCTTTTGTAAAGTTTGGATACTGTTTCTGACCGCGTAGCCATTTGGATAGGGACCAAAGTATTGGTTTGGTTTTTTCAGATTACCGCGATAATAAGCCATTTGCGGAAAACGGTGACCGGTAAGCATCAGGTAGGGGTAGCTTTTATCATCGCGGAATAAGATATTGTATTTGGGAGACAAAGCTTTAATAAAATTGTTTTCCAGTATCAATGCTTCGGTTTCCGAATGAGTAGCCGTGACCTCTATTCGTGCTACCTGTTTTACCATGAGCTGAATGCGCGGGGACAGGTCGGTTTTTTGAAAATAACTGCTCACGCGGCGTTTCAAATTTACTGCTTTGCCAACATATAATACTTTGTCATGAATATCCAACATGCGATATACCCCCGGCACCAATGGCAGGTTTTTTAGAAACAGGGCTATATCGAATTTATTTTTGTCTTCAGAACTAGATGAAGTGTCAGCAATTTCGGTCATGGTGGTGATTCATTCAGGTTAGCAACTGTGCAGCCATAAAAAAAGTCCATAAGCTGCATACACAACTTATGGATGATGAGTGAAATAGTCAAGAGTAAAAAATTAATTACAATTCAGACGCACATCTTCATCATATCGCTGTATCAGCGCGTCGCGGTTGTTGGTACGTAGGCTGTCGGCCATTTTCCGATTCATCTGTGCTGTTTTACAGGCAGATTCACGATTTTTCTTATTTTGTGCTTCAATTTTCTTATTCTGTTCATCGGTTTTTTTATTTTGTTCTTCAATTTTGCGATTCAGTTGTGCTTGTTGTTCAGTTAAGGTGTCTGAACCAGCCTGAGCGCTGGGCTGCGGTGCAGCCAGTGGGGTGGCAACTTGTGTGCGTACATTAAAACGCTGGGTTTTGGCCGGAGTCAGTTGTACTGGTGCGTCTGAATATTCATTCACACCTTTCTTATCGCGCCAGGTGTAAACTTCTACCGCACCTGCCATTATCGTGCTGCCCATCAGTACTACTGCCAGAGACATTTTCAGTATTTTGTGACGCATGTTTACTTTTCCTTCGCGTTTGAAAATATATGTTTTGACTATTATACGATAAAAAAACTTTTTGATTACCAATACACCAGATTGTACAGAATGTGTAAAAGTATATTTTGCCAGTATGTCGCGGATTTGTTAAAATTGCACGCCAGTTCTTCCATCTGAATCTTCCTCTTTCTTCAAATAAAGAAGCCCTAAAATGCGTATAGTCGAAAAAGCTTACACTTTTGACGACGTGCTACTCGTACCTGCTCATTCTGAAGTACTGCCGCGCGACGTTATACTTAAAACCCCTCTTACCCGTCATATTAGCCTGAATCTGCCACTTGTTTCTGCGGCAATGGATACGGTAACAGAAGCTAAACTGGCTATTTCTATGGCACAGGAAGGCGGAATTGGCATTATTCATAAAAACATGAGCCCGGAACGGCAGGCACGCGCTGTTGCTAATGTAAAACGTTATGAAAGTGGCGTGGTTAAAGACCCTGTTACTATCAGTCCAGACACGTTGATAGGGGATTTAATCGGCCCTGGTCGTAAATATAAAGTATCTAGTTTACCGGTATTGGAAAACGGTAAAGTAGTCGGACTGGTCACCAACCGTGATTTGCGCTTTGAACGCAATCTACAACAAAAAGTAGCCAGCATCATGACACCGCGTGAGCGTCTGGTTACAGTCAGTGAAACCACCAGCATCAATGATGCACGTGAATTAATGCACACGCATAAAATCGAACGTGTACTGGTGGTTAATGCTGACTGGGAATTAAAAGGTCTGATTACTGTTAAAGATATTCTGAAAAATACTGCTTTTCCTAATGCTAATAAAGACAGTGAAGGCCGTTTGCGTGTCGGTGCGGCTGTAGGCGTAGGTCATGATACAGAAGAGCGCGTAGCAGCTCTGGTACAGGCCGGTGTTGATGTACTGGTGGTGGATACTGCCCATGGCCACAGCCAAGGCGTGATTGAGCGTGTACGCTGGGTAAAAGAGCATTATCCAGAAGTAGATGTTATCGGTGGTAATATTGCCACCGCTGCCGCTGCCCGCGATCTCGTGGCAGCAGGAGCGGATGCGGTAAAAGTAGGTATTGGCCCCGGTTCTATCTGTACCACACGCATTGTAGCCGGTGTGGGTGTGCCGCAATTGACAGCTATTCATAATGTGGCCACTGCGCTGGCCGGAACGGGAGTGCCGCTAATTGCAGATGGTGGTATCCGTTTTTCTGGTGATTTGGCCAAAGCTCTAGCTGCTGGAGCATCGTCTGTGATGCTTGGTGGTATGTTTGCCGGTACTGAAGAAGCCCCTGGTGAGATAGAGCTGTATCAAGGACGCTCTTATAAATCTTACCGCGGTATGGGTTCAATGGGTGCTATGAGTCAGGGTTCTTCTGACCGCTATTTTCAAGATAATGTATCCAGTGCTGACAAATATGTGCCGGAAGGTATAGAAGGGCGAGTTCCTTATAAAGGGCCTATCAGCCAGATTATCCATCAATTGGTAGGTGGATTACGTTCAAGCATGGGTTATCTAGGATGTAAAACCATCCATGATATGCATGAGAAAGCGGAATTTGTGGAAATTACCGCCGCTGGTATGAGCGAATCGCATGTACATGATGTACAGATTACCAAAGAAGCACCGAATTACCATGTTCGCTGACAAATTGTTGTAAGATTTGATACTCGTGTAAAGGACAGCTTTCGGGCTGTCCGGCAACTTAATAAATATTTTCTCTTTTATTATTGATACCTGCATTGCCAAAGCAGGAAGGATTAGCTAAAATGCATTGCTTTCATGGCAGTGTAAGAAGCAGATTCTGCTGTCATATTCAAGCACGTAGCTCACGTATTTTTGCGTGAAGTGGCGTGTTTTTTTTTGCCTGCAAATGGTAAAGGAAAGCACAATTCATTACCCATAAAAACTGACTGTCGCTATGGCAACAGTCTGATTAAACCAAAGGACTCATCCATGACTACAAACGCAATTTTGGTGTTGGCTGATGGTTCCGTATTTCATGGTGTCAGCATTGGTGCAGCAGGGCAGGCAGTTGGTGAAGTTGTCTTCAACACCAGCATGACTGGCTATCAGGAAATTCTCACTGACCCGTCTTATACTCAGCAGATGGTAACGCTCACTTATCCGCATATTGGTAATACCGGTGTGAACAGTGAAGATACAGAAAGCAAACAAATTTATGCTGCTGGTTTGATTGTTCGTGATTTACCTCTTCTGCACAGTAATTTCCGTGCTGAAGAAAGTTTGGCTGATTATTTAATACGTCATAACACTGTGGCAATTGCAGATATTGATACACGTCGTCTTACTCGTTTGCTGCGTGATAAAGGTACTCAAGCCGGCTGTATTATAACTGGTAATGATACCAGCATTGACCAAGCACTGGAGCTAGCACGAACTTTCGGCAGCATGGCAGGTAAAGATTTAGCACAACAAGTAAGCTGCACTACTCAGTATGAATTTACACAGGGAGAATGGCAGCTTGGACAGGGTTTTACACAGCCGCCGGCAGCTAAGTTTCATGTGGTTGCTTATGATTTTGGGGTTAAAACTAATATCCTGCGCATGTTGAGTGAACGTGGCTGCCGATTAACTGTTGTACCTGCAACCACACCGGCAGCAGAGGTGCTGGCGCTGAATCCGGATGGCGTATTTCTCTCTAATGGCCCCGGCGACCCAGAGCCCTGTGATTATGCGATCAATGCGGTGCAAGAGATATTGGTTCATAAACTGCCGCTATTTGGTATTTGTTTGGGACATCAGCTACTTGGCCTGGCACTGGGTGCTCAGACGCGTAAAATGCCTTTTGGTCATCATGGTGCCAACCATCCTGTACAAGATATGGATACAGGGCGTGTAGTGATTACTAGCCAGAACCATGGCTTCGAAGTAGATGCTGCTACCTTACCGGACAATGTTCGCATTACCCATAAATCATTGTTTGATGGTTCCCTACAGGGCATCAGCCTGATTAACCAGCCGGCGTTTTCTTTTCAGGGGCATCCTGAAGCAAGCCCCGGACCGCATGATGTTTCCTACTTATTCGACCGTTTTATCGAACAAATGCAGACAGCCAGACAGAGCAAATAATTTAATTTTATTCACTACAATATTGATAATTAGCATAAATAGACAGGAACACCCGTGTTTGGTATTACTGAGCTGGGAACGTACATAGTTGGTGCTGTTGCCATCATTTTGCTTCCTGGTCCTAATTCAATGTATTGTTTGGCCATGGCTGGAAAATATGGCGTGAGAACAGCATATTGTGCCGTCGCCGGTATATTTTTAGGCGACAGCGTGCTTATGCTGCTTTCAGCTACCGGTGCAGCGTCCATCATTAAAACCATTCCTGTCTTGTTTATGTTGCTGAAGCTGGTTGGTGGTGTGTATTTGTTTTATTTGGGGTGTCAGCTATTACGTTCTGCACTCAGACAATGGCACCACCGTCGGCAGGCTGCCACGGCTTTCAGAGAATCATTGTATGAATCAACCAGTACGGAACCCTCGCCATCAGCACGCTATGTATTTCAGCATGCACTGTTGTTGAGCTTGTTAAATCCGAAAGCCATACTGTTTTTTTTGGCTTTCTTTGTCCAGTTTGTTGATCCGCATTACGCTTATCCTGCAATCAGCTTTCTGCTGCTGGCAATCATTCTGCAGTTATGCAGTATGACTTATCTGAGCATGCTTATTTTCAGCGGATTGTCATTGGTTAAATGGTTTCGTCATTATCAGCGACTTGCTGCGGGTGCAGTAGCCAGCATCGGACTGTTATTTATGGCGTTTGCACTGAAATTATGGATGGCCAGCATAGACTGAAGCACTCTATCAGTAAAAAATGCTGCCGTACTGCTAAATTAAACAGATAATCATTGATAAAGGTATCAATATGCCCAAGCGCACAGACCTAAAATCTATTCTTATTATTGGTGCCGGCCCCATTGTAATCGGTCAGGCATGTGAGTTTGACTATTCCGGTGCACAAGCATGCAAAGCATTACGCGAAGAAGGCTATAAAGTCATCCTTGTGAACTCCAATCCTGCCACTATCATGACCGATCCGGACATGGCCGATGTTACTTATATAGAGCCCATTATGTGGCAAACGGTCGCAAAAATTATCGAAAAAGAACGTCCGGATGCCATCTTGCCAACCATGGGTGGGCAAACAGCACTCAACTGTGCGCTAGACTTAGCGCACCAAGGTATCCTGAAACAATATCAGGTAGAATTGATTGGTGCTTCAGAGGATGCGATCGATAAAGCAGAAGACCGTGGCCGTTTCAAAGAGGCTATGAATAAAATCGGTTTGAATACACCGAAATCCTTTATCTGCCACAGTATGGAGCAGGCACTAGAAGCACAAACACAAGTGGGATTTCCGGCACTCATTAGGCCATCTTTCACTATGGGTGGCAGCGGCGGCGGTATCGCTTATAACAAAGATGAATTTATCAGCATCTGTGAACGCGGTTTCGATGCTTCACCTACACATGAACTGTTGGTCGAACAGTCCGTACTGGGGTGGAAAGAGTATGAGATGGAAGTCGTGCGCGACCGTGCCGACAATTGCATCATCATTTGCTCGATTGAAAACTTTGATCCATGCGGAGTCCATACCGGAGACTCTATTACTGTAGCGCCGGCACAGACTCTTACCGATAAAGAATACCAGCTTATGCGTGATGCATCGTTGGCTGTATTACGCGAAATAGGGGTCGATACAGGGGGGTCTAACGTTCAGTTTGCCATTAATCCGAATAATGGCGAGATGATAGTGATTGAAATGAATCCGCGTGTTAGCCGTTCATCAGCGCTCGCTTCTAAAGCCACAGGTTTCCCAATTGCCAAAATTGCTGCTAAATTGGCTGTTGGCTATACCCTGCATGAATTACAGAACGACATTACCGGCGGCCGGACTCCAGCTTCTTTTGAGCCAGCAATTGATTATGTTGTGACCAAAGTGCCGCGTTTTGCTTTTGAAAAATTTCCAACAGCAGATGATCGTCTGACTACTCAGATGAAATCAGTAGGTGAAGTTATGGCCATCGGCCGTACTTTTCAGGAATCTATACATAAAGCTTTACGCGGTCTAGAAGTAGGTTTGAGCGGTTTTACCAGCCGCAGTAGTGATAGGGCGGTGATTCAGCGTGAATTGGCTAATCCTGGCCCAGAACGTATTCTGTATGTCGCCGACGCCTTCCGAGCCGGTTTTTCTCTTACCGAAATCCAGCAGATATGCGCTATTGATCCATGGTTTCTGGCTCAAATTGCTGATTTAATTACAGAAGAGCAGCAATTATCTGGCCAGAAGCTTGATAACATTGATTACGCCAGCTTGCGTAGGCTGAAGCGCAAAGGTTTTTCAGATAAACGTCTGGCTCAGTTGCTGGGTTCTGATGAAACTAGCGTGCGACAGCATCGGCATCAGCTGAAGCTCCATCCAGTATACAAACGTGTTGATACCTGTGCAGCTGAATTTGCTACCGACACTGCCTATCTGTATTCCACTTATGAAGAAGAGTGTGAGGCTGAGCCGAGTCAGCGAAAAAAAATCATGATTCTGGGTGGTGGACCAAATCGGATTGGACAGGGTATCGAATTTGATTATTGCTGTGTGCATGCTGCTTTGGCTTTGCGTGAGTCTGGTTTTGAAACCATCATGGTTAACTGTAATCCTGAAACTGTGTCTACAGATTACGATACTTCCGATCGTCTGTATTTCGAACCACTCACACTCGAAGATGTACTCGAAATTTGCCATACTGAGCAACCAGACGGCCTGATTGTACATTATGGTGGTCAAACGCCCCTTAAACTGGCGAATGAACTAGTAGCCAATGGTGTAAACATCATCGGAACTTCGGCAGATGCCATTGATGCAGCGGAAGACAGAGAACGTTTCCAAAAGATTTTGTATACTTTGAAATTGCGTCAGCCGGAAAACCGTACCGCACGTACCGAAGGCGAAGCATTACAGCTAGCAGAAGAAGTTGGCTATCCGTTGGTAGTACGTCCTTCTTACGTACTTGGTGGCCGTGCCATGCAGGTGGTACATTCAGCTACCGAACTACAAACCTATATGCGCGAAGCTGTGCAGGTATCCAACGACAGTCCGGTATTACTCGATTATTTCCTCAGTCATGCCATCGAAGTAGACGTAGATTGTGTCTGCGATGGGCAGCAGGTGGTAATTGGCGGCATTATGCAGCACGTAGAACAGGCTGGGGTACATAGTGGTGATTCTGCCTGCTCCATTCCGCCATATTCTTTGTCGCCTGCCATTCAGGATGAAATTCGTCGCCAAACAGCAGCTATGGCTAAAGAATTAAAAGTTGTTGGGCTGATGAACGTGCAATTTGCGGTACAGGATGATGTTGTCTACGTTCTAGAAGTCAACCCGCGTGCTTCACGTACCGTACCCTTTGTATCCAAAGCTACCAGCGTACCACTGGCTAAAATCGGTGCACGGGTTATGGCAGGCATATCACTTGCAGAGCAGTGCTTCACGCAGGAAATTATTCCAGAATTCTATGCAGTTAAAGAAGCTGTGTTCCCATTCATTAAATTCCCCGGTGTCGATACCATTCTGGGGCCAGAAATGCGTTCAACTGGTGAAGTGATGGGCGTAGGTGAAACTTTTGCCGAAGCTTATCTAAAAGCACAGCTTGGTGCTGGTGAACGTATGCCGGCCATCGGCAAAGTTTTCCTAGCTGTACGGGATGAAGACAAGCCCTCTGTGGTGCAGGTAGCCACTAATTTTCAGTCACTCGGCTATGGTCTTTGTGCCACGCGCGGTACTGCAGCTTTTCTGGCACAGCATGGGATTAATGTACAGGTAGTTAATAAAGTTACTGAAGGCAGACCGCATATAGTCGATGCCATCAAAAATGGCGAAATTGCACTGGTAGTAAACACTGTTAGCAGTGATATGCAATCCATCCAAGACAGCCACTCGATCCGCCGCAGTGCACTCAATATGCGCGTGCCTCTGTACACTACTATTGCAGGCGCACTGGCCATGAGCGAAGGTGTCAGCCAGTTGTCTCATACCCAAGTGTACAGTATTCAGAATCTGCATCAACGTGTTAAATAAATCATAATTTCAGATAATTTTTTATACAGAATAAGGCCATTAGCTGTATTTATAACAGTTAATGGCTTTTTAAATATAAGTTATACATATCCAATTTATATTGATTTATTTTGTGTTCAATTAATAAATTAGCTTTCATAATATATAAAGCATTTAAATGCTAGAAAAAGCTTTGTATGTATTAATTGAAATAAGCTTTTATGTATGCTTTTGTCAATGCTGCATGATGTATAAGATTGGCTTGTACATGCAAGTTTGAATTTTCGAAATTACCGGTAGACTTATACACTATTGTCAGGTCAACTGTTTTACCAGATTTGCAGCAGGAAATGATTACAGTGTTCAGTGTGTTTTTTTTTAATTATAAATACGCTTTTAGATGTATTTACATACTAGTTTAATCCAAACTTTCCTAATATGTTTGTTTTATAAAAAACTCAAAAATTAAAATCAGTAGTTTTTCCTTAAAAACATTGAGGCAAAATAAGAGCAAGTTTTTTGTAACTGTTTAAAAGGTGTAGATAGTAATTGTTGTGGTATCTGTCATAGTAAGTTTATCCAGTAGTATTTTTTTTTGCACTTTGCTACTGCTATTATTTAGCTTATTAAGTAAATAAAATTTATGCACCCCATTACATTTCCTTTTAAACTAGAATTTTTTAAATTGTATTTATAGATCAATGTATTGAAATTTATTTAAGTGTTATTCGAAACATGATTTTAGAATTAATACATGAAATTTGTTTGTACAATTTATAAAATGAACAATATAGCCAGCGCTATTAGGTTTTAATTCAATCAATTGTTTAATCTAGTATATATAATTAAGAAAAAGTCGTATTCATATTGATATAAGGTAATTCATGGCCAATAGAAATGAGATTTTAGACTGGTGTGCTACGCAGCTTGATATAAACCAGTTTCGTGATTTTTGCCCCAATGGACTGCAGATAGAGGGCAAGAATGAGGTGAATAGGATCGTCTGTGCAGTCACTGCCAGTCAGGCAGCGATTGATTTTGCTGTTGCTCAGCAAGCAGATATGCTACTGGTACATCATGGTATGTTTTGGAAAAACGAAAATGCGGTTATTACCGGCTGGAAAAAGCGTCGCATTCAGACGCTGTTATGCCATGATATTAATCTTGCTGGCTATCATTTGCCACTGGATGCACACCAACGATGGGGTAATAACGTGCAGTTGGGGTTACGTTTGGGTTGGCAGCTTGACGGATGTGGTGGGGAACAGAACCTGCTGCAATTCGGCACTCTGACTCATCCACAAACTCCGGTAGAGCTTGCTGAGCAGCTGGCACAAAATCTTGGTCGAAAACCGTTGCTGTTAAGTACCAAGCCACAACAGCAGATTCGTAAACTGGGCTGGTGCACTGGTGGGGGTCAAAGTTTTTTTCAGCAGGCCATTGATACAGGAGTAGATGCTTTTATCACAGGTGAAGTATCCGAACCACAATACCATTTGGCACAGGAGTACGGTGTTGTGTTTATCGCTGCCGGGCATCATGCAACTGAACGCTATGGTATTCAGGCTCTGGCGCAGGCTTTGGCAGCACAGTTTAACATCCACCAACAGTTTTTTGATGAACCCAATCCTGCATAGTTGCTATGGTTGTACAGAAGTAAGTTTTTTTAGAAAAATTTTTAATAAACATAAACTTAAGCTATTTTTCTGGTAAAAATAGAGTCATTTGTCTATAATTAGATAATTTTTTTGACACCACACTGTATTGATATTATACGGTAATTCTGGGAAATTAATCATGATGACATTATATGCGGGTATTACCTGCCCGTTTAGTCAGCGTTGCAGCTTTGTCCTGTATGAAAAGGGCATGGATTTTGAAATAAAAGATGTAGACGTTTACAATAAGCCTGAAGATTTGGCTGTGATGAACCCTTATAATCAGGTACCCGTGCTAGTGGAGCGTGACCTGATTCTGTATGAATCCAATATTATTAATGAATACATTGATGAACGCTTTCCTCATCCGCAGCTGATGCCGGCAGATCCGGTTATGCGTGGCCGGGGCCGTCTGGTTTTGTATCGGCTAGAAAAGGAACTGTTCAGCCATGTACTGGTATTGGAAAATCCAGAATCCAGTAATAAAGAAATGAATAAAGCCCGCGAAGCCATTACACAGGGGCTAACTATGCTGGCACCGGCATTTAGCAAGAATAAATACATTATTGGTGATGATTTTTCCATGATTGATGTGGCACTGGCGCCGTTGTTATGGCGCTTGGATCACTATGACATTAAGTTGCCAAAATCGGCAGCACCTTTGCTGAAATATGCAGAACGTATTTTCCAACGCGAAGCCTTCATTGATGCATTAACACCGGCAGAAAAGGCCATGCGTCGTTAAGCATTCTTGATAAAGGGAGAACACAATGAGCAAACTGAGTACTAAACCTTACATTCTACGCGCTCTGTATGAGTGGGCGCTGGACAGTGGTTATACACCGCACATTGTTGCATGGGTAAATGATAAAACCCAAGTCCCTCTTCAGTATGTTCGAGATAATGAGATTGTGCTCAATATTGGTGCTGTGGCAGCGCATAATCTGAATATTGATAATGAGTGGGTAAGCTTTGCAGCTCGTTTCAACGGTATATCACATGATATCTGGATTCCAGTTGGACATGTTATTAGTCTGTTTGCTCGGGAAACTGGTGAGGGAATGGGTTTCGAATTAGAGCCGCTTACTGATGAAAAAGCTTCGATTTCTACATCCGAAGAGACTTTTGATACGGAAAATAGCTCCGAAAAAAATCCGGCTGCTGAAACTAATCAGTCTGGCGGGAAAAAAGGGCTAAAAATTGTCAAATAAATGAATTTATTTAATAATTTTTGAGGCTATCAGATGCAAAAGGCTGAAATGGATTAATTTCAGCCTTTTTTGATTTTTATATTCCAATGTTTTTTTACAACAAGTATTACACTTCAATTACTCAAAAATATCCAGGCAATCGCAGATAAATTTATTTTTAATAAATTTTTTTACAATCATAATTAAATCAGTTAATACTAAACATTTTTATTTCAAGCAACTAGTATTTTTGTAGGCTGTTTTTATTACAATTTTTAATCATCAGTATGAGGAAGTAAAATATATATTATTGCCTGTTTTTAAAATCATATTTAAATGAATGATACTTCATTGTAAAAGTAATATAGGTTAGAATAAGTACCATTAAGTAATTAAATTTTACAATTGATTTCCTCTGCTTTACATGTACTGGAGTTTGAACTTATGAACCAAACTACTGAATCTGCTGCAGTTGGTAAGGATTTAAGTGAACAGCTGACGCATAAAGAACAAAAATTTAAACGGGTAAAATTTTATTTCAATGCAATTTTTGCTTTATGCTTTATCGTTTTTGCTTTGGGTTTGGTGTGGATGAATGTTATGGCTATAGCCAGTTCATTTATCACAGCGATGATGTTTGGTATGGCTTATCTGGGTGTGATTATGATTTTTGAAGAAGATATCAAAGAAATCAAAATCAAGCTGGAAAAAAGTGCATCAGTTAATATTTGACTTTTTTTGATTAGTAGATATTGTTTCTGTACTCTTATCTGAACAAAATAGAGCCTAAACTATTTTAGGATAAATAAACATTATTTAGTTGGATACATGGAGTGGAAGGTTTTTTCTTCGTTCTCTGGCTGTAAATGACGTTTACTGAAGTAGAGATAAATCAGCATGCTGCTGGCGCCGATTAGACACCATAGCATATCTTTCTGAGTATCCCATACATCGCCTTGTGTACCCAGAAAAGCGACAGCTTCCTGATTACTGATTTCTGCTACCATCCATTCGAATAGCTCATAAATGGCACTGATAGCCATACATACACAGCCACTTAGAAAGATTACCCAACTACGTTGGCGTACGATGTGCAAGCCCCAGAGTAATTCGCTGGCGATAATGGCTGGCGAGAAACCCTGAAAAAAATGGCCTAATTTATCGTAATTATTTCGTGACCAGCCAAGCAAGCTGCGCAGGTAATTAAATACTGGTTCTTGTGCATAGGTGTAATGGCCCCCGATCAATAAAATTAATGCATGAATCAGTACGACCCAGTACATCAATTTACTGAAGCGGAAACGGGAATAGGTACATATAAGTATTGCAACACCTATCAAAGCCGGAAATACTTCTAGCCCCCAAGTGGGATAGTCATGTGGCTGATAGCCAGACCATATTAAAACTACTAGGAATAAGGCTAATTGCAGAATATGACTTTTCATAGGTTTCAGCCCCTGCATATTACTGGTTAGGATGTACAGTCAAATTTGTCCCGTAATAATAGAAATCAAAACTTAGATTTCAATATGTAATCAAATATATAGGCTTGATTTAATTATTATAGTCTGGTTTTAATTGTGAATGAAATACTCAGAGAAACAATGATTTCAAAAGTCATCTTAGTTTCAGTTTTCATTATCTGCTTAGTAGAATGGATTAAATAATGATTTTCTCAATGCTTTTTAAAAATTATCAGGTGTTAAAAAATCAAATATTTGATTTTTATAAATAAAAAAAACTATCGCTTACATAAAATCATTTGATTATATTTATTAAAGAATTTTGTGTACTATACGTTCATTAATTAATTCAACCTTTTTTAAGGAGATACTTATGGTTGCTAATGTAAATACCGAAATTAAACCTTTTAATACCACAGCTTTTCATAACGGTAAATTTGTTGATATCAGTGATGCTGATGTGAAAGGTAAATGGTCTGTTTTCTTTTTCTACCCAGCTGACTTTACTTTTGTTTGCCCGACTGAATTAGGTGATCTAGCTGATCATTATGATGAATTGCAAAAAATGGGTGTGGAAGTTTACTCTGTATCTACCGATACACATTTCACTCATAAAGCTTGGCATGATACTTCTGATACCATTGCAAAAATCAAATATTTTATGCTGGGCGACCGTAATGGTACGCTGGCTACTAATTTTGGTGTAATGCGCGAAGGTCAAGGTTCTGCTGACCGTGCTACTTTCTTGGTAGACCCTCAAGGTATCATTCAGAGTGTGGAAGTAACTGCTGAAGGTATCGGACGTGAAGCATCTGATTTGGTACGTAAAGTTAAAGCTGCCCAGTATGTAGCATCTCATCCGGGTGAAGTATGTCCAGCTAAATGGAAAGAAGGCGATAAAACACTGGCTCCTTCTTTGGAACTGGTTGGTAAAATTTAAGCACTTAAACACACACATCTTATCTGCTGTTAATTAGCAGCCATTCAGTCCGGATACCGGCTGCGGTATCTGGGCTTTTTAGTAAAATAAATATACAGGCTATCAAAAATAGAATATCGATTGTTATTTTTAATGTAATGGAGCAGTAATATGTTAGACGACACCCTGAAAAGCCAATTAAAAGCTTATTTAGAATATGTAACCAGACCGGTTGAAATCATAGCAACTCTGGATGAAAGTGCAGGTGCTCGCGACATGCTGGCACTGTTACAAGAGGTAGAAGCACTTAGTGATAAAGTTTCCTTACGCACTGATGGTGAGTCTGAACGTAAGCCCAGTTTTGAAATTACCAATCCGGGTACACATACCGGACTGATATTCGCCGGTAACCCGATGGGGCATGAGTTTAGTTCGCTGGTGCTGGCCTTATTACAGGTAGGCGGACATCCTTCTAAAGAAGCAGAATCTTTACAGCAGCAGATTAAAAATCTGCAAGGCAACTATCATTTTGAAACCTATTATTCAATTACATGTCATAATTGTCCGGATGTAATTCAGGCGCTGAATCTGATGACTATTCTTAATCCGAATATCACGCATACAGCAATTGACGGAGCTCTGTTTCAGGATGAAATTGAAGCCAAACAGATTATGGGTGTGCCGGCAGTTTTTCTGAATGGTGAATCCTTTGGTCAGGGGCGGATGGAGCTTGCTGAAATAGTAGCTAAACTGGATAGCAATGCCGCCAGTGATGTTGTAGATGAATTGAATGCCAAGGCACCCTTTGATGTGTTGATTGTTGGTGGCGGACCAGCGGGTGCAGCAGCTGGAGTATATGCTGCACGTAAGGGTATCCGTACAGGAATAGTGGCAGAACGTTTTGGTGGGCAGGTACTGGATACGCTTGAGATTGAAAATTATATTTCGGTATTGACAACAGATGGTCCACGGTTTGCTCGTGATCTGGAAAGCCATGTACGCAGTTATGATGTCGATATTATGAATCTGCAAAAAGTCAGTGCACTGGTACCGGCTAAAACTGAAGGTGGCCTGATTGAAGTACATACCGAAAGTGGTGCTGTGCTGAAATCTCGTACAGTAATTCTTTCTACAGGTGCTCACTGGCGTTCGATGAATGTACCGGGTGAACAGGAGTACCGAACTAAAGGTGTTACCTATTGTCCGCATTGCGATGGCCCGTTATTTAAGGGTAAAGATGTAGCTGTAATAGGCGGTGGTAATTCTGGAGTAGAAGCTGCCATTGATCTGGCTGGTGTGGTGAAGAGCGTCAATTTGCTCGAATTTTCCGATAAAATGCGTGCAGATGAAGTTTTGCAGCATAAACTAAACAGTTTGCCCAATGTAAAAGTTATCTTAAATGCCCAGACAACTGAAGTTACTGGTGCTGAAGGTAAGGTTAATGGTTTGAATTATCAGGACAGAACTACTAATACTGCTCATCATCTAGCTTTAGAGGGTATTTTTGTTCAGATTGGTCTGCTGCCCAATACCAGCTTTTTGCAGGGTACCGTTGAGTTAACTGAACCAATGCATGAAATTGCGATTGACCGCTATGGTAAAACGAGTGTACCCGGTGTCTTTGCTGCCGGTGATTGTACTAATGTACCTTATAAACAAATTATTATTGCTGCCGGTGAAGGGGCAAAAGCAGCCTTAAGTGCTTTTGATTATCTAATTCGCACCAGTGTACCACAATAACTGTTTTTTATTATTTATCCCTCAAAATTTGCTGTTTTGAGGGATATTTCTATTCTAGCCAAATAAAGATTGTTTCGGATTGCCTGCAGCTATCCGAGAGTATTCAACAAACCTTGTTTGAAAAAATCGCAACAGTAATAAATCTATTCTCGTATGTGCAACTGAGTAGCGAAGATATGATAATAATATTTATCAGCTGTGTTCTTTCGTTTCTACTCTAGTACAAATTGTTCCATTTTTTGAACTTATTATTTGCTTCATACCGTAAAACTTAGCATCATGCCAGTATCCTCATGTTCGAGTATATGACAATGTGCCATGTAGGGGAAACTAGATGGAGCAGGGTGGTTGAATTTGACCAATACTTTGCTTACAGCACCTTCTACACTGACTATATCTTTCCACCCTGCACGATGAGCTGGCGGAATTTTACCGTTTTCACTTAAGATTCTGAATTGAGTACCGTGTATATGGAAGGGGTGTAGCATCATATCGCCTACACCGGATATTTCCCAGCATTCATACTGTCCTTTATTAGCTTTAAAGGCTGGTTTGTGGATATCAAAAGTCTGGCCGTTAATCCGATTTGCATGCATCAAATCTAAATCAGTCATGTTTGCCTGCATATTATGATGCATCACAGCCATCTGTCCGTGGTTTGTTGGCATGTGATGCATGGATGAGTCGCCGGAAAGTTGCTGTAAAGCCTTCATGCCAAGAGTGTCCAGCTGTGAATCCATAGACAATTTAAATTGTCTATTAGTTAGAATATCTACAGAGGGGATGGCAGGTAGCTTATTGTTAAGCTGTTCCGGCAAAGTGGCGTTGTTCCGAGTAGATACGGTGGCCATTTGGATAATTGGGTAGGGATGATCAAAAGGAGCTAGATTCATTCCCATTTGCTTAACTGGCAATGTCAGTAGGTCAAATGCCTGTCCATTGCTTGTATCAATTAGTACTTCAAAACGTTCAGCCGGCAACATGTACAGATTCTGCACTGCTACCGGTTCAGGCAGAAAGCCTCCATCACTGGCAATAACATACATCGGCCGGTGATCACTGCATGCCAGATTCAGGCTTCTGGCGTTACAGCCGTTGAGCAGACGCAGTCGTAGCCAGCCACGTGGCGCATAATGTTGAGGATACAGCTGCCCATTACACAGCAGAGTATCGCCAAACCAGCCCACAGCAGCACTGAGTACATTAAGCTCATAATCAATCTGCCCATTCTCATCAAATTTTTTATCCTGAATTATCAGCGGAATATCATCTATTCCCCAGTTTTTAGGTAATGGCAAGCTGGTGCTGTTGGCATCTTCTAGCAAAAGCATACCGGCCAGCCCCATGGCTACTTGTTTTCCAGAATGCATATGCGGATGCGGATGATACCAGCAGGTTGCAGCCTGTTGTATTGAAGTAAGGTTGATTTGCCGTGTTTGTCCGGCTTCAATGCTTGCTTGTGGCCCACCATCAGCGATACCTGATATTTCCATACCATGCCAGTGTACTGTAGTGGCTTCGTTAAGACGGTTATGTACTGTAATCTGCACAGGTTTGTCTCGGTACAAGCGAATTACAGGCCCGAGTAAAGCACCATTGTACCCCCATGTGGTAATCAGATTTTTGCCAAACTGGCTTTTACCTTGCTGTACAGTAAGTTGAATTTTAGTCTGTTTGGCAGTGTCCAGCAAAGGCGGGATTATCAGCTTCGGTAAGGCTGCATTTCCCTTGGCAAAAGCCGGCCATGGCAGGCCGGCTGCTGCTCCTAATAATGTGGAATATTTGAGAAAATCACGTCTGTTCATGATAATTCCTCTATAAAAATAAATAGCTTAAACCTTTACGTGTAGGTAAGGTCAAGCTATTCTGCCAAAATTTTTTTCTGAAATTAAAAAACAGGACAAAACCTTTTGCAGTTTTGTCCTGTTGCGAACCTCTTATTGCATCATACTGTCAATTTTGCAATTACAGGTTTATAACCAAGTATATTTATAACCCATTGTGCCCTTTAAACCTTTACGTTTGTCGCTACCAAAGTTTTTCTCGTAACGTACATCTCCGTAAAAATCACTCTGTTTGGTAATTGGCAGTTGAATACCCAAACCGAGCTCTCCCCAGGTTTTAGCATATTCTTCTTTCAAGCTATCGCGGCCAATATCAACAGATTTTGGATTAACAAAATCATGCCAGATATTCGCAACGCCATAGAATGATGAAGGTGGTAAATTATCCGTTACATCACCGTTATAGCCAAAGCGCATACCTACACGACCGCGCAATGCAGATGGGTCGTGCTGATCAACATGGCGAATACGGTCATTAAAATCATCCAGAGACAAATACTGATAAACCAACTGAGCCTGTGGTTCGATAAACCAGTTGTTACCGTAAACAATGAAAGATTTTCCAGTTTCAGCGGATAATGCTGCACCCCAGCCATTTTGATGCTCGGATTCATTAGAGCGTGCACTATATTTATTACGTAGATAAGTTACCTGGCCTACAAGATCTACATAGCCACCATTAATACCGTAGAATGTACCATAGCCACCAACACTTACTGCATCCGTACGGCCTTTACCATTGTAGTGGTCATCTACAACTCTACCGTTTTCTGAGCGATATTGATCTCGGAAGTCATTTTCATTATGACCATAAGCTACATAGCCACCTACATGTCGGCGTGTACCATTTTTATCGTTTTCATCCAATATAAAATCGTGACCAATTTGAAGAACAGACTGATTTCCGGCAGTATCCAAACGTTTCTTACCATCTTTATCCAGATGTTTTACAACTACTCTGGCCCATGTTTGCTGTTGGTCTTCACCTAGAGCCGTATTATTGGTACCGTTGATATTGTAAGTCTGATTTTCACTACGACGTTCATGCAATGTACCGATCGTGGTAAAGCCTAGTTCCATATCTGCTGTAGGCATTTGTACATAGCCTGATACCGGTTCTGCATAAATGGGTACTTCAGGTGGATTGGGTTTGTCTGGACCAGTTTTGCCCTTAGCTTTTAAAGTCCATGCATAATCTGTTCCTGCTGAGCCATCCGCACGAGTGGTGTTGATTTTTTCAAGCTGTGCTTCACCGGCATTTGTAGTTGGAGCTTTACCTGTAAAGTCACTTCCTGTTGTTTGTCCGTCTACGTGTACAACGACAGCAGAATGGATAGGTATTTCTTTCTGCGTTACATCACCATAGATTCCATTTTTATTGGCTGTATGTACAGTTGTCGGTTTATTCCCGATTACATTTCCAGCAATGTCTACACGGTCACTGTAAGTGGTGCCATCCTTATTCCAGAACGTATTAACGTACATCTGACCACCACCCGTATAGTCACCTTTTACTGTTATGCTATGGTATTTATCTTTATCAGCAGCATTTACTGAAGGAATCTCTGGAAATTTAATCGTTCCTTTGCTGTTTGTCAGATTGGTTAGCACAGAATTGCCGGTATTTGTCCAAATACCCTGATTATCAAGATCAATTTTTCCGTTTTTGGCGAAACCTGAATTACTGGTGGTACCGGTAAAGTTTCCAGTGTTTACGCCTATAATTGATCCAGAATTGGCATTGACAAGATTACCCTCAAAATCAGCTGTGTTACTAAATGTTATCAAACCGGAACTAGCTACATCATTAGTTACATCTGTTCGAAGTATATGGTTATTGATGACCGAAACTTCACCAGTTCCAGAGTTGGTAATCTGTGCAGGAGAGCTTACCCCCTGGTTGATAAAACTGATCTTACCAGAGCGGTTATTAATAATATTACTGCTGAGATTACCTAAGCTTTCATTGGTGATTTTGATTGCCCCTGAAGCATCGTTACGGATAGTACTTGTAAGTGTCTTTCTATTGATAATCTCAATATTATTTTCATCTGATCCTTTGCGTTCACCCAAATTAGCTATTAAACCACCCAAAACATCATCGTTTGTAATTTGGATATTACCTTTTTTGTTATTCGTAATTTCGCTATCAAGATGACCCTTCAGATTATTATGAATTTCTATAGTACCTTCATCATTGTTAGTAATCTTATTTCCATTCATTTGACCATTATTTTCTACTATAAGCGTACCGGTACCATTATTATCAAATGCTCTGCTCATAGTATTGTTATTGGTAATCTTTAAAGTGCCGTTATTCAAATTGTTAATTTTTCCGGTACTGCTGCTGACTCCTGTAGCTTTGTTATCAATATTTCCGTTGTTTATCAGAGAAATCATTCCGGAACTTTCATTAGAGATATCACCATCTAGCTCACCATCAGTACTATTG
Source organism: Snodgrassella alvi (assembly GCF_002777855.1). Classification (GTDB taxonomy): domain Bacteria; phylum Pseudomonadota; class Gammaproteobacteria; order Burkholderiales; family Neisseriaceae; genus Snodgrassella; species Snodgrassella alvi_E. The sequence goes on along the minus strand of NZ_MEIK01000030.1, from coordinate 1,370 downwards.
GTAACCTCAATACTACCCGTTCCTTGGTTAGTGATATTACCGGTAATTTTTCTGTTATTAATAATATTAATATTATTAGTATCAGAAAGCCCTTTAGCCCCAGTATTCGTAATGGATCCGCTTAAGATATTGTTATTAACAATCTTAATAGCACCGGTGGAAGAGTTACTAATCGCACTACCAAGCTCACCAGTTTCTTTATTATTGATAGTAATCGAACCGGTACCGTTATTGTTAATCTGATTACTGCTGGAATTACCTTCATTATCTAAAGTAATGCTACCGGAACCACCATTATTGATATTACCGGTGATTGAACCGGCATCTTTAGTATTCTGAACATGGATACTACCTTTGCCATTATTAATAACCGTACCAGTAAGATTTTTGTTATTGGTAATATCAATATTATTAGCAGCAGTAGTGTTCGCATCACCAGTATTCGTAATGGTGCCGCCCAGAACATTATCATTAACAATCTTAATAGCACCGGTGGAAGAGTTACTAATCGCACTATCAATTACACCAGTTTCTTTATTATTGATAGTAATCGAACCGGTACCGTTATTGTTAATCTGATTACTGCTGGAATTACCTTCATTATCTAAAGTAATGCTACCGGAACCACCATTATTGATATTACCGGTGATTGAACCGGCATCTTTAGTATTCTGAACATGGATACTACCTTTGCCATTATTAATAACCGTACCAGTAAGATTTTTGTTATTGGTAATATCAATATTATTAGCAGCAGTAGTGTTCGCATCACCAGTATTCGTAATGGTGCCGCCCAGAACATTATCCGCAGAATTTATTAACAATCTTAATAGCACCGGTGGAAGAGTTACTAATCGCACTATCAATTACACCAGTTTCTTTATTATTGATAGTAATCGAACCGGTACCGTTATTGTTAATCTGATTACTGCTGGAATTACCTTCATTATCTAAAGTAATGCTACCGGAACCACCATTATTGATATTACCGGTGATTGAACCGGCATCTTTAGTATTCTGAACATGGATACTACCTTTGCCATTATTAATAACCGTACCAGTAAGATTTTTGTTATTGGTAATATCAATATTATTAGCAGCAGTAGTGTTCGCATCACCAGTATTCGTAATGGTGCCGCCCAGAACATTATCATTAACAATCTTAATAGCACCGGTGGAAGAGTTACTAATCGCACTATCAATTACACCAGTGTCTTTATTATTGATAGTAATCAAACCGGTATCGGTATTGTTAATCTGATTACTGCTGGAATTACCTTCATTATCTAAAGTAATGCTACCGGAACCACCATTATTGATATTACCGGTGATTGAACCGGCATCTTTAGTATTCTGAACATGGATACTAC